>JAEWLS010000033.1 GCA_023457435.1 Pseudomonadota bacterium | reverse complement strand
CGCCTCCGGCCGTCCCCGGATCGCGGAATAGGATCCTCCCCTGCGAAGCGGGGGAGGGGGACCACCGCAGGTGGTGGAGGGGGCGCTGAGGAGGATTACAAATGTCCAACATGATGCGCGCGCTGGTAAAGGCGAGGGCCGAGCCCGGCATCTGGATGGAGAGCGTGCCGATCCCCGAGATCGGGCCGAACGACGTGCTGATCAAGGTGAAGAAGACCGCGATCTGCGGCACTGACGTGCACATCTACAAATGGGACGAGTGGGCGCAGAAGACGGTGCCCGTGCCGATGGTGACCGGCCACGAGTTTGTCGGCACCGTCGCCGACTTCGGCTCGGCGGTGAGGGGCTATAGCGTCGGTCAGCGCGTCTCGGGCGAGGGCCACATCGTATGCGGCCAGTGTCGCAACTGCCGGGCAGGGCGGGGGCACCTCTGTCGCAATACGCTGGGCGTTGGCGTCAACCGGCCGGGCGCCTTCGGCGAATATCTGGCGATCCCTGCGCACAATGTGGTGCCGATCCCGGATGACATTCCCGACGAGGTCGCCGCGATCTTCGACCCGCTCGGCAACGCCGTGCACACGGCTTTGTCGTTCGATCTCGTCGGCGAGGACGTGCTGGTGACCGGCGCCGGGCCGATCGGCATCATGGGCGCGCTGGTGGCCCAGGCGGTAGGCGCGCGCAAGGTGGTGATCACCGACGTGAACCCGACGCGCCTGGCACTGGCCAGGAAGCTCGGCATCCACCACGTGGTCGACGCAGCCAACGAGAACTTGTCCGACGTCATGGCCCAGGAAGGCATGAAGGAGGGCTTTGACGTCGGCCTCGAGATGTCCGGCAACGCGAACGCCTTCCGCGACATGATCGACGCGATGAACAATGGCGGGAAAATCGCAATTCTTGGCATCGCGCCGACCGGGTTCTCCATCGATTGGAACAAGGTGATCTTCAAGATGCTGCATCTCAAGGGCATCTACGGCCGCGAGATGTTCGAGACCTGGTACAAGATGATCGCGCTGGTGCAGGGCCCGCTCGACGTCTCCGGCCTGATTACGCACAGGCTCGGCGTCGACGACTATGTCGAGGGCTTCGAGGCGATGAAGAGCGGCAATTCCGGGAAGGTCGTGCTGGACTGGTAGCATAGTTTTCCAGCGAACTGCCCATTCGTGCAGCAGACTGCCTTGCGCGACGGCAGCATATGCCGCACATCGCGCCAGTCGCTGTTCACGTCTCCTGCCACCACATGACCGAATTGCTCCGCAGCCTTCTCGCGCGCCACGAACCGTCGGTCGACCAGCTGTCGAACCTGAAGGCGGGCATCGGCGCGGTTGTCGGCATCTGCGCGGTTGGGTGGCTCGCCACGGTGACAGGACTGCCGCTGCTGCTTGCGCCGCTGGGCGCGACGGTCGTTCTGCTTTTCGGCCAGCCGTCCAGCCCGTTGGCGCAGCCGATGAACGTCATGATCGGCTATCTGATCGGCACGATCGTCTGCGAAGCGGCGTTCATGGTCTTTCCCGGCTGGTGGCTGGCCGCTGCCGTGGCCGTCGGCGTCACCGTCTTCCTGATGCGCGGTCTGCGCGTCACCCATCCGCCGGCGGGCGCCATGCCGATCATGGCGTTCGGTCAGGACATTCACGGGATGGAGCTGTTCGGCGTAACCCTGGTCGGGTGCGTGATCCTGATCTCGCTCGCACTCGTGACCCACGCCATCCCGCCGCAGCGGGAGTATCCGAAGAGGGTCACGGAAGCGGCATCACCTGCCAAGAATCCCGTCGTCTAGGCGCCTGCGGCACCCCGCAGGACTGCACCTTCCAGGCGAGAAAGCACGTATTCGAACTCAGCCTCCCGGGCAGCGCTTATACCCTCCCACAGCCGACGGTCGAAGTCCTTGGCCAGCGGCACCAGCTCGCGATACGCGTCCTGCCCGGCTTTCGTGAGCGACAGGCGTTCCACACGCCTGTCGTGCTCGTCTTCCGCACGCATGAGCCAGCGGCGCTCTTCCAGCGACGCCACCGCCCGCGAGACCTTGGTCTTGTGTTGCGCCGAGTGCCGCCCGACTTCCGTCGCAGTCATGGTGCCGATTTCACCGAGCGCGGCCAGCACGCGCCACTCCGGGCGGGTCAGGCCGAACTTCTCCTTGTAGATGCGGGAGAAATCCCGGCTGACCGCATCCGCTAGACGGTTGAGCCGATAGGGGAGAAACCGCTCGAGATCGAGGATGTCGTGAGCCATCGGCTTGATGGTTACAAAATAGACGGTTACGGACGCAACCAATTTCGCTGGCGCGACCAGTCGATCGATGGAGGATCGCATGGGCTTCCAATACATGCCAGGCTTTGGCAACGACTTCGAGACCGAGTCACTGCCGGGAGCGCTGCCGCAGGGGATGAATTCGCCGCAGCGCCCGGCCTACGGGCTCTATGCGGAGCAGCTTTCAGGTTCGCCCTTCACCGCGCCGCGCGGAACCAACGAGCGCTCGTGGCTCTACCGCATACGCCCGAGCGTCAAGCATCACGGCCGTTTCCGGAGGACCGAGTACCCCCTGTGGCTGACCGCGCCGGCTGACCGGGAGAGCGATCTGCCGATAGGGCAGCTGCGCTGGGACCCGACGCCGATGCCGAACATCGAGACGGACTTCATTTCCGGCATCCGGACGATGACGACTGCCGGCGACGCCAAGGGTCAGTCGGGTATGGCCGCGCACGTCTACGTCGCCAATGTCGACATGATCGACGATCACTTCTTCAACGCCGACGGCGAGATGCTGGTCGTGCCGCAGCAGGGCGGCGTGCGCTTCCTCACCGAAATGGGCGTCATGGAAGTGCAGCCCGGCGAGATCTGCGTCATTCCGCGCGGCATGACCTTCAAGGTCGAGCTGATGGATGGTCCGGCGCGCGGCTACATCTGCGAGAATTACGGCGCCAAGTTCACGATGCCCGATCGCGGGCCGATCGGCGCCAACTGTCTCGCCAATCCGCGCGACTTTAGGACGCCGGTTGCCTGGTACGAGGACAAGGAGAAGCCCTGCCGGCTGCTGGTCAAATGGTGTGGCCGCTTCTTCGAGACCGGCATCGCCGCATCGCCGCTGGACGTCGTCGCCTGGCACGGCAACTACGCGCCCTACAAATACGACCTCGCGACATTCTCGCCGGTCGGCGCGATCCTTTTCGACCATCCCGATCCGTCGATCTTCACGGTGCTGACAGCTCCTTCAGGCGAGGAGGGCACCGCGAATGTCGACTTCGTGATCTTCCCGCCGCGCTGGCTTGTGGCGGAAAACACGTTCCGCCCGCCCTGGTATCACCGCAACATCATGAGCGAGTTCATGGGGCTCATCAAAGGCCAGTACGACGCCAAGGAGAAGGGTTTCGTGCCCGGTGGCATGAGCCTGCACAACATGATGCTGGCGCACGGTCCGGATGCGTTCGGCTTCGACAAGGCGACGAAGGCCGAGCTCAAGCCCGTGAAGCTGGAGGAGACCATGGCCTTCATGTTCGAGACCCGCTTCCCGCAGCTGCTGACGGAGTATGCCTCCCAGACCGAGACCCTGCAGGACGACTATATCGACTGCTGGAACGGGCTTAAGAAGCGCTTCGACGGCTCGAAGGAAGGCGACTGGAGCTAGCGGCCTGGCGGCTCTAGTGTGGCAACCGGCGTGACATCGCGCACGGGAGGACGGATTTGAAACTCGCAACCCTTAGGAACGGCCGCCGCGACGGCCGGCTGGTCATCGTCACGCGCGATCTGACGCGCTGCACCGATGCGTCCTACCTCGTGCCGAACCTGCAGGCGGCGCTGGACGACTGGAAGCGCATTGCGCCGCACCTCGAGGCGCTCGCCGAGAGCCTGGAGCACGGCGCGGTGCCATCCGAGCGCTTTCACGAACATGACGCACTGTCGCCCCTGCCGCGCGCCTACCAGTGGGCGGACGGCTCCGCCTACGTCAACCACGTCGAACTGGTGCGCAAGGCACGCGGTGCCGAGATGCCGCAGACCTTCTGGACCGACCCGCTGATGTATCAGGGCGGGTCTGACTCCTTCCTCGCGCCGCGAGACCCCATCGTCATGGCGGACGAGGCGTGGGGCATCGATATGGAGGGCGAGGTCGCGGTCATCGTCGACGACGTCGCGATGGGCGCCAGCCGGGACGAGGCCGCGGCGGCAATCCGTCTGGTGATGATCGTCAATGACGTGTCGCTGCGCGGGCTGATACCTGCGGAGCTTGCCAAGGGCTTCGGCTTCTTCCAGTCGAAGCCGTCCAGCGCATTTTCGCCCGTCGCCGTGACGCCGGACGAGCTTGGAGATGCCTGGGTCGACGGAAAGGTGCATCTGCCGCTGCTCGTCGACCTCAACGGGAAGCCGTTCGGCCGCGCCGATGCCGGCACCGACATGACCTTCGATTTCCCCACGCTGGTTGCACATGCGGCGAAGACGCGTCCGCTCTGTGCCGGCACGATCATCGGCTCCGGTACGGTCTCCAACAAGCTCGACGGCGGTCCGGGCAAGCCTGTCGCGGACGGCGGCGTCGGCTATTCGTGCATCGCCGAGATACGCACGATCGAGACACTAGACGATGGTGCTCCCAGGACCCCGTTCATGCGCTTCGGCGACACCGTGCGGATCGAGATGAAGGACCGCAGGGGCCACTCGATCTTCGGCGCCATCGAGCAGACCGTAACGAAGTACGAAAAAGGAGCCTGAGACGATGGCAAAGGGATTCGCCTCAACCGGCGACATGGCTGAGAAGAAGATCTCCTTCACCGAAATCGGCAAGGATCTCTGGGCTTTCACCGCCGAGGGCGACCCCAACACCGGCGTCATCATCGGCGAAGACAGCGTCATGATCGTCGATGCGCAGGCGACGCCCCGCCTCGCCAACAAGGTCATCGAGAACATCCGCACGGTCACCGACAAGCCGATCAAATACGTCGTGCTGACGCACTATCACGCCGTCCGCGTGCTGGGCGCCTCTGCCTACGACGCCGACCACGTCATCATGTCCGACGTGTCGCGCGCCCAGGTGGTGGAGCGCGGTCAAGAGGATTGGGATTCGGAGTTCGGCAGGTTCCCGCGGCTGTTCCAGGGTCACGAATCCATCCCCGGCCTGACCTGGCCCACGATAACCTTCTCCGAACGCATGACACTCTATCTCGGCAAGCGCCGCGTAGACCTGCAGCATCTCGGACGTGCGCATACCGCGGGCGACATCGTCGCCTTCGTGCCTGACGCCAACGTCATGTTCACCGGCGACATCGTCGAGTATCATTCGGCTTGCTATTGCGGCGACGGCCACTTCGCCGACTGGCCCGAAACCCTTGCGAACATCGGCTCGTTCGAGCTGGACGCCATCGCCCCGGGACGGGGCGATGCGCTGATCGGCGCGGAGATGGTCGACGAGGCGCTCAACAACACCGCGGACTTCGTCACCTCCACATATAAGCCAGTGGCCAAGATCGCGCGCGGCGGCGGCTCGCTTAAGGAAGCGTGGGACGCTTGCCGAGCGGTGTGCGATCCGAAGTTCGCGAGCTACGCAATCTACGAGCACTGCCTGCCGTTCAACGTCGCCCGCGCCTATGACGAGGCGCTCGGCATCGACAACCCGCGCATCTGGACGGCCGAACGCGACCGCGAGATGTGGGCGCAGCTGCAGGGAAGCTGACGCGCAGATGGGCGTCTGGTTCTACGTAATCGCGGGAGCATGGGCCTTCGGCGTCATCCTCGCGCTGATCGGCGTGACCCGGATGACCTATGCCATAGAGGCGCGATCCGGCAGGCCGTTGCTGAAGAACGGCCTGCCGGGCTTCGCCAACGTCATTCCCGTCGCCCTCAACATCAGGGTGGCCAGGGATGCCGAGACCCAGGCCATGCGCCGCGCGATGGTACGGCGCCTGATGGTCATCCTCGGCGGCTTCATTGCATTCGGGCTGTTCGTGCTGATCACGACGCCAGCAGAGGTTCCCGGCTGATGCCACGGTACAGCTACCAACATTTTCCGTATGCCCCGCCGCCGGAGCTCCGCGGCGACAAGCCGGGCAGATATAAGGTGGCGATAGTGGGCGCGGGTCCGGTGGGGCTGGCCGCGGCGATCGACTGCGCGCTGCGCGGCATAAGCTGCGTCGTGCTCGACGACAACGATGTCGTGTCGCTCGGCAGCCGCGCGATCTGCTGGTCCAAGCGTACGCTGGAGATCATGGATCGCCTCGGCGTCGGCGCGCGGATGGTCGAAAAGGGCGTCACCTGGAAGGTGGGGCGGCTGTTCCGCGGCGAGACCGAGCTGTGGAACTTCGACCTGCTGCCAGAGCCCGGCCACCGTATGCCGGCCTTCATCAATCTGCAGCAGTACTACGTCGAGCAGTATCTCGTTGAGCGTTGTGCCGACTTTCCGGAGCTGATCGACTTGCGATGGAAGAACCGCGTATCCGCGGTAAAGCCGCAAGCCGATGGCGTGACCGCCACCGTCGATACGCCTGACGGGCAGTATCTGATCGAAGCGGACTGGCTGATCGCATGCGACGGCGCCAAGTCCCCGGTGCGCGGCATGCTCGGCCTGGATTTCGAAGGACGTATTTTCGAGGAACGGTTCCTGATCGCCGACGTGGAGATGAAGGCGGAGTTCCCTTCGGAGCGCTGGTTCTGGTTCGAGCCGCCGTTTCATTCCGGGCAGTCGGCTCTGCTGCACAAGCAGCCGGACGACATCTACCGCATCGACCTCCAGCTCGGATGGGATGCCGATCCCGAGCTGGAGAAGCAACCGGAGCGCGTCCTGCCGCGAATCGAGCGGATCATCGGCCACAAGGACTTCGAGCTCGATTGGGTGTCGGTCTACACCTTCCAGTGCCGGCGACTGTCCCGCTTCGTGCACGGGCGCGTCGTGTTCGCCGGCGACAGCGCCCATGTCGTGTCGCCGTTCGGCGCGCGTGGTGGCAATGGCGGCATTCAGGACATCGACAACCTCATCTGGAAGCTGGCGATGGTGCTCGAGGACAAGGCTCCGGAGCGCCTGATCCATTCTTATGATGAGGAGCGCATCCACGGCGCAGACGAGAATATTCTGAACTCGTCTCGCGCCACGTCGTTCATGACACCCAAGAGCGAGATGGAACGGGTGTTTCGCGACAGCGTGCTCGACCTCGCCGCCGACCACGAGTTCGCGCGCAGGCTCGTGAATTCCGGCCGGCTGTCGCGGCCGTGCTCGCTGGCCGGTATGAGCTTGCAGACCCCGGCGAAAGGAGAAGGCGTGGCGCCCGGAACGGCGATGCCTGACGCTCCGGTCGCAAACGGTGGAGGCCGCTGGCTGCTTCCGCATTTCGGCGACGGTTTCGCGCTGATGGCGATCGAGGCGGAACTGCCCGGCAGACTGCCCGAAGGCGTGCGACCGGTGGTCGTGTCGCGTGAGGCTGACAGTCGCTCCAATGCGGCGGCGTTTCTGCACGATGTCGAAGGCCTCGTCGCCGAGCGCTATGGCGCTGGCAATCTCTATCTTATCCGCCCCGACCAGCACGTTGCTGCGCGGTTCGCCACGCCGGATGACGACGCCGTTGCGGCTGCCTACGCTCGCGCGACGGGAGAAGCCGCATGAGCCGCGACGCAATCGGACGCGACCGCCTGGGGGCCGCGGGAGACGACGTCTACGCGGCCATCGTCGCTGCGCATGAAGGTCTAAGCATCGAGGACAGCGCGCGTCTCAATGCGCGGCTGGTGCTGCTGATGGCCAACCGGATCGGCGACATCGAGGAACTGAAGACGATTCTAGCCGCCGCCCGGCGTTGAAAGAGTCGCGGCATCAATTTCGTGACATTTCCGCCGCCGCGCATTAAGCGGTCGCGGTATCGGGTCGGCCGGTCGGTCGCGTTGGGTGGAGGTCCGATGACGGTCATTGTTTCCGGCGGCGGTATCGCCGGGCTTTCGGTTGCGCTGTCGTTGCATCAGATCGGTGTGCGATGCCGGATCTACGAGCAGGTGCGCGCCATCAAGCCGCTTGGGGTCGGTATCAACGTGCAGCCGCACGCCGTGCGGGAGCTGTTCGAACTCGGGCTCGAGTCCGAGATGGAAGCGATTGGCGTTCGCACGCGCGAAGTTGCATACTTTTCCAAGCGCGGACACACGATCTGGGCGGAGCCGCGCGGCATGCTCGCCGGCTATGCGTGGCCGCAATACTCCACCCACCGCGGCAAACTCCAAATGATGCTGTACGACGCCGTCGTCGATCGGCTCGGCGCGGACGCCATCGTGACTGGCGTGGGCGTCACCGGCTTCACGGAGACGGCCCATGGCGTCGAGGTAGCCCTTTCGAACGGCGAGACCGTAGCTGGCGAACTGCTGATCGCCGCCGACGGGATTCATTCCGCAGTTCGTCGGCAGCTTTATTCCAACGAGGGGGCACCCCGCTGGGGCGGTGCCGTGTTGTGGCGCGGAACGACGGTCGCAAAGCCGTACCTCACGGGCGCTACGATGGCGATGGCCGGGCACGAGTGGCAGAAATTCGTCACCTATCCGATCTCCAAGCCAGACCCGGAAACCGGCGAGGCGCTCATCAACTGGATCGCCGAGATCAAGTACGAGCCGGGCGCGGGCTGGAAGCGCGAAGACTGGAATCGCAAGGGTGATTTCGCCGACTTCATGCCCTCGTTCGAGGACTGGCGCTTCCCGTGGCTGGACTGCCCGGCGCTGATGCGTGCCGGAGGGGAGTGCTACGAGTACCCGATGGTCGACCGCGACCCGCTCGACCGCTGGACGTTCGGTCGCGTGACGCTGGCCGGCGACGCGGCACATCCGATGTACCCCATCGGCTCGAACGGTGCCTCGCAGGCAATCATCGACGCGCGCTACATCGCGCGCGCGATCCTCGACAAGGGCGTCAACGGCGCCGCCCTCGAAGCCTATGAGGCCGAGCGCCGGCCGGCGACCAGCCGCATCGTCACTGCAAACCGTGGCAACGGACCGGACCAGGTCATGCAGACTGTCGAGGAGCGGTGCGGCGGCGAGT
Organism: Pseudomonadota bacterium; assembly: GCA_023457435.1. Taxonomy (GTDB): domain Bacteria; phylum Pseudomonadota; class Alphaproteobacteria; order Rhizobiales; family Rhizobiaceae; genus RCIO01. The sequence goes on along the minus strand of JAEWLS010000033.1, from coordinate 19,495 downwards.
TTGCGGACATCGCGGACGTGCTGTCGCGCGATGAACTCGAGCAGACCGCGGCAGGGTATAAGAAGCTCGCTGGGTTCGACGTCGGCACTTTGAACTCGCGACCGCCGCTCGTGCCGCATGGCCTGCGGGTCGCGGTATGAGAATGTTATAACGGATAACATAATCTCGCGCCGCCCTGTTGCCGCTCGATGCGTGGGGCGGTAGCGTGACTGAGGGTGAATGGGGGAGAAGATGCTGAGGCTTTCGGGCGCAGTGATCGGCATGTCGCGCTGGCTGGCGATCCTCGGAGGCGTCGTTCTTTTGGCCATCACCGTCATGACCGTCGTCAGCATCGCCGGCCGCGCCTTCATCTGGGCGGGGCTCGCTCCGGTACCTGGCGACTTCGAGCTGGTCGAAGTAGGCAGCGCTTTCGCCGTGTTCGCCTTCCTGCCGTGGTGCCAGGTCAATCGAGGACACGCTACGGTAGACATCGTTACAAGCTACCTGTCGCCACGCGCCAACCGCATCATAGACGTAGTGTCTGAAACGCTGATGACCCTCGCGATCATCTTGATCGCGTGGCGGCTTTGGTACGGCCTGATGGACAAGATCCGCTATAACGAGGTCACCTTCATCCTCCAGATGCCTGTCTGGTGGGGCTACGCCGCGGCGATGGCCGCAGCCAGCGTCGGCGTGCTCGTCTCTCTGTTCGTACTCTATGTGCGGGTCCGCGAGGCGGTCGAGGGACGGACCATCCTCGAGGGACAGGGGGTCGTCCATTGAGCAACTTCGAACTGGGGCTCTATTCCTTCCCCGTCCTGCTGCTGCTGATCTTCCTCCGCGTGCCGATCGGCCTCGCGATGCTCGCGGTCGGTCTGGCAGGGCTTTACATCGTCATGGGCTCTGCGACGCCGATCCTGTCGCGCCTCAAGGGTGAGACCTACTCGACCTTCTCGAACTACTCGCTGTCGATCATTCCCCTGTTCCTGCTCATGGGGCAGTTCGCCGGGCTCGGCGGCATGTCGCAATCGCTCTTCAAAGCCGCCAACGCCTGGCTAGGGCACAGGCGCGGCGGTGTCGCGATGTCGGCGATCGGCGCGTGCGCGGGCTTTGGCGCCATTTGCGGCTCGTCGCTGGCCACTGCTGCAACGATGGCACAGGTCGCACTGCCTGAGCTGCGCCGCTACGGTTACTCGGGTGGTCTTGCAACAGGTGCGCTTGCAGCCGGAGGCACGCTGGGCATTCTTATCCCGCCGTCGGTGGTTCTGGTGATCTACGCGATCCTCGCGGAGCAGAACATCGCCAAGCTGTTCCTGGCCGCTTTCGTTCCCGGCGTCATCGCGGCGATCGGATACATGATAGCGATCTCGATCTACGTGCGGCTTTATCCGAACTCGGCGGGATCGAGCCCGCGCCTTCCGTATGGCGAGCGCTTTCGCGCGCTTGTGGACGTCTGGCCGGTCCTGCTGGTCTTCCTGCTCGTCGTCGGCGGCATCTATTTCGGCTGGTTCACGCCCACCGAGGCTGCAGCGATCGGCGCCGCCGGAACCGGACTTATCGCCTGGGTCAACGGCGGCCTCACGCGCAAGACGCTGATTGAATCAATCCTCATGACCGCGTCCGCCTCGGCGATGATCTTCTTCATCGTCTACGGCGCGGCGATCTACAACTCGTTCCTCGCGGTCTCGCAGCTTCCCAACCTTGCTGCATCGTGGGTCACTTCGCAGGGCTTCACTCCGTGGACCGTGCTGGTCGCCATGCTGGTGTTCTATTTGATCCTCGGCTGCTTCATGGACTCCCTGTCCATGATCCTGCTGACGATCCCGATCTTCTTCCCGATCGTGACCGCGCTCGACTTCGGCCTGCCGCCGGAGGAATTCGCGATCTGGTTCGGCATCCTTGTGCTGATCGTCGTCGAAGTGGGGCTGATAACGCCGCCGGTTGGAATGAACCTGTTCGTCATCAACTCCATGGCGAGGGATATACCGATCTTGCAGACGTATCGCGGCGTGACGCCGTTCGTGATCAGCGACTTCGTCCGCACGGTGCTGCTGACGCTGTTCCCAGTGATTTCGCTGTTCATGGTCCGCTGGCTCTACTGAGCCGGCGCTTCACTGGAAGCGGTAGCGGATGCCGAGACCGATGCGGTTGGAGTGATACCACGGCGCACCGAGCGCGCCGTAGTTCTCCGACCGATGATGGATGCGGGCAAACCCGCTTAAACCCTGCAGATGCGGGCTTGAGATCTCGGCCTCCACACCGATGTGCCAAAGCAGCTGCGGCGCGTCGACGCCGCGCTCCTTCGTCGGTCCCCACTCCCATTTCGGCTTGGAAAAGGCCCATGAGAGGCCGTTCGCGATGCCGATGTTGAAACTGGCGTGCTGCCCGAGCTTGATCTCGCCGGTGCGGAACAGCACCGAGCCCGTGGCCTCGAAGTGGTCTTCCACACCGAAATGTTTGATGAGCTGACCTTCGGCCTCGAGCGACCACCCGTTGAGACGAACGCGCCCAATGCGCATGTCCCAGTTGCCGACCGAGCGCTGGACAAGGACGGAGACCATGGTCGATCCCACGAAATTCCAGCGGAACGCGTCGATAAACACGGCCGCCAGACCGCCTTGGATCAACCCAGCCGAATACACGGACAGCGCGGTCCCCTTGCGCTCTCGCTCATGTGTCCAGACGCGCTCCCGCTTCTGCGTAGTGATCGGATCCTGCGCGTGGGCGGCGCCGGAGATCAGCGCCGTGGCTGCGAAAACGGTAAGGAGGATGGAGCGACTCATTTGCCGGCAAGATGCTGTGTGCCGGCGAGCTCCGCTATTGTCGGGAAGACACAGCGCGGGGCAATCGAACCTGTACGCGCGCCAACGCCACGTAGTTCGCCCGGACAAGCCTGGAGCTATGAGAGCGAGGGAACGATGATGTATACGCAGGTATGTCGAATCGCCAGGCAATGTCATGGCGCTTCAGCGCGACATCGAAGCGTAGCCACTTCGGGTCTCGGGCTTCACACGAAGCCGACGGCGACACCTTTCTTGCGGAAGTAGGATTGCATCAGCTTTCGGCCCTGGCGGTTCGGCTGGACGAGCTTTGCGGTCTCGAAGGTGGCTTCCTTCACGCCCTCGCGTGCCATCGCGGCCTTAAGCGCAGCGATGTGCGTGTCGAGTTCTTCATTGTCGTTCCGGATGGAGGCGTAGATCGCCTCGATCGCCTCGGCGACGCTTATGCTGCTCATCGCTGCTGCACCAGTCCGTAGAGATTCGTGCAGCGGGCGCCGGAGCGGCAGTAGGCGAAGACCGGAGCCGGCAGTTCGGCGAGCGCCTTGGCCTGATCTTCGACGTTCTCGTTGGTTATCTGGCCGCTGATGACGGGGATGTAGCGAAACTCCAGGCCAGCCGCGCGTGCCGCTTCCGCGACCTCGTCGGCCATCGACGCCTCACCCGGATGCTCGGCATCCGGCCGGTTGCAGATAACACTCCTGAAGCCAGCGGCCTTGACCGCCGCGATGTCGCGCGCCTCGATCTGGCCGGAGACGGCGTAGCCTTCGGTTATGGTGCGGTATTCCATCGACAACGACTCCGGAAGCTGAAAGCGCGCGCAGCTTTGCCATTTGCGGCGCGGAGCCGCAACTGCTCCCTAAGCCGCCAGCAGTCCGCCCAATGCGGCAAGTGCGGCCAGATGGTGCGCCGCGTCGCCGAAGGTAAGGTCGATCGTCGTCATGCGCTTGAAGTAGTGGCCGACGGCGAGTTCCATCGTCATGCCCACGCCGCCATGCAACTGGATCGCGTTCTCGCCGACAATCCGGCCGGCGCGGCCGATCTCCGCCTTCGCGGCGTGCATCGCGCGCGAGCGTTCGTCCTCGTCGTCGCTGTCGGCCATCATTGTGGCGAACAGCGAGATCGAGCGCGCCTGCTCGATCGCCACGAACATGTCGACCGCCTTGTGCTGCAATACCTGAAACGAGGCGATCGGCACGCCGAACTGCTTGCGCACTTTCAGGTATTCGACGGTCTGCTGATGCATCGCGGACATGACACCGACCGCCTCGGCGCAGAGGGCGGCAATGGCGACATCGACGACCCTGCCCAGCAGCGGCAGTGCGTTTGCGGGGTCGCCAATCACGGCCTGCGCGGACACCCCCTCGAACGTGACTTCCGCCGCGCGCTGTCCGTCCTGGTTCGCATGTGCACGGATGGTGACGCCTGGCGCCTTCGCGTCGACGATGAAGATGCCAATGCCGGACGTGTCGCGCGCGCCGCCCGCAGTCCGCGCGGTCACGAGCACTATGTCCGCCGACGCGCCGCCGAGGACACCGAGTTTTCTGCCGTCGATTTTCCAGCCCGGGCCGCTGCGCGTCGCGGTTGTCTCGACATGATGGAGGTCGTAGCGGGAATGACGCTCGGTTTGAGCGAGCGCAAGTTTCAGCTCGCCCGCCGCGATCCTGGGCAGAAGTTCGGCCCTCTGTTCGTCGCTTCCGCCAAGCCGCAGCAGTCCGCCGCCAAGCACGACGGTCGCGAGATAGGGTTCGAGCGACAGCGACGCGCCCAATGCCTCCATCACGAGCGCGGTTTCCACCGACCCGCCGCCGAGGCCACCGTCTGCTTCCGCGAACGGCAGCGCCAGCAACCCCATCTCCGCGAAGGCCTGCCATGCCTGGGCGCTATATCCTTCAGGCGAAGCAAGGATCGCCTTGCGTTGCTCGAAGCTGTAGCGGTCCTTCAGGAGCCGCTCGAGCGAATCCTTGAGGAGCGACTGCTCCTCGGAAAGGTCGAAATCCATCTCAGCTCCTCACAACCCCAGCACTGCCTTCGCGATGATGTTCTTCTGGATCTCGTTCGAGCCGCCGTAGATCGAGACCTTCCGCGTGTTGAAATAGGCAGGCGCGGCGACCCCTGCTTCCGCGGGTTCGAGCGGTGGCTCGTTCGAGCCTTCCGAAGGCTCCTCGTGGTAGGGCATCGCGTAGGGACCCATCACGTCCATCATAAGCGACGTCGTCGCCTGCTGGATCTCGGAGCCCTTGATCTTGAGGATGGACGATGCCGGATCCGGTTTGCCGGTGTTGCCGCGCTTGGCGTCCGCGGCAACGACGCGAAGCTGCGTGATCTCCAGCGCCTTGAGTTCGATCTCGACGGCGGTGAGCTTTTCCAGGAAACGCTGATCCTCTATCAGCGGCCTTCCGCCCGACATTTCCTGCGCCGCGAGTTGTCGGATGCGGCGAATGCGCTGCTTGGAGACGCCCACGCGGGCAATGTTCATGCGCTCGTTCCCGAGCAGGAACTTCGCGTAGTCCCATCCCTTGTTCTCAGCGCCGACGCGATTCTCGACGGGCACCCTGACGTCGGTGAAGAACACCTCGTTGACCTCGCGGCCACCATCGATGGTTTGAATCGGGCGGACCTCGATGCCGGGGCTTGTCATGTCGATCAGCAGAAACGAGATGCCTTCCTGCTTCTTGGCAGCTGGATCGGTGCGTACCAGACAAAAGATCCAGTCGGCGTATTGCGCGTAGGAAGTCCAGGTTTTCTGGCCGTTCACGACGTAGTGGTCGCCATCGAGCACGGCGCGGGTCTTCAGCGAGGCGAGGTCGGAGCCGGCGCCAGGCTCGGAGAACCCCTGGCACCACCAGTCGTCGAGGTTGGCGATCCGCGGCAGGAAACGGTCCTTCTGCGCCTTCGAGCCGAAGGTGTAGATCACCGGGCCGACCATGTTGACGCCGAAAGGCAGCGCCTGCGGCGATGGCCATTTCTGCGTCTCCTCCAGGAAGATGTACTGCTTCATTGGGTCCCAGCCGGTGCCTCCATGCTCGACCGGCCAGTTGGGGACGGCCCAGCCCTTGGCGTTGAGGATGCGCGTCCACTCGACCATGTCGCTCTTGCGGAAGCGGTCGCTCTCGACCATGCGCTGATGGATGTCCGCCGGCAGGTTGTCGCGCAGGAAGGCGCGGATCTCATCGCGGAAGGCTTGTTCATCGGGCGTGAAGCGCAGGTCCATGGCTGTCCCCTAATTGATCTCGAACAGGCCGGCCGCGCCCATGCCGCCGCCAACACACATCGTAACGACGGCGTAGCGCACACCCCGGCGCTTGCCCTCGATAAGGGCGTGGGCGGCAAGCCGTGTGCCGCTCATGCCGTAGGGGTGACCGAGGGCGATGGCACCGCCGTCAACATTCAGCCTCGAGGGGTCGATGCCAAGTCGATCTCGGCAGTAGATGACCTGGACCGCGAAGGCCTCGTTGAGCTCCCACAGGCCGATATCGTCGACCTTGAGCCCGTGACGCTCCAGGAGCCGCGGTACCGCGAATACCGGGCCGATCCCCATCTCGTCGGGCCCGCAGCCCGCGACGGCGAAGCCGCGGAAGATCCCTAGGGGCTCCAGCCCGCGCCGTTCTGCCTCGGTGGCAGACATCATCACTGTAGCGGCAGCGCCGTCCGAAAGCTGCGAGGCGTTGCCGGCGGTGATCGTGCCGCCCTCGCGCACCGGCTTCAGGCCGGCAAGGCCTTCGGCGGTGGTGTCGGCGCGCGGACCTTCATCATGGGCAACCTCGATATCGCGATGGCTTATAGCCTTGGTCTCCTTGTCGATCACCGCCATTCGGGTTCGGATCGGAACGATTTCCGTGTTGAAGCGACCGGCTTCGCGCGCCGCCGCGGTTCGCCGCTGGCTTTCGAGCCCGTATTCGTCCTGCTTCTCGCGGGTGATGCCGTAGCGTTTGGCCACGACCTCCGCAGTATCGATCATTGGCATGTAGACGTCTGACGGTGGGCTTTTCAGCGTGTTGTCGACCAGATGGAACGTGTTGCGGTGGTCATTCTGCACCAGGCTGATGGACTCGATGCCACCCGCGATGGCGGCGGTGACGCCGTCATTGCGTATCGCGTTGGCAACGACTGCCATCGACTGAAGTCCCGACGAGCACTGGCGGTCGATGGTGGTGCCGGCGACGGTAACCGGCAGACCCGCTGACAATGCAGCGCGGCGCGCGACATTGAGGCCCGTCGTGCCCTCCTGCATGGCGCAGCCCATGACAACGTCCTCGATCTCGCCGCCGTCGAGGCCGGATCGTTTCAGGGCATGGGAGATGGCGTGGGCGCCGAGCGTGTGGCCCTCGGTGTCGTTGAACCCTCCGCGGTAGGCCTTGCCGACCGGTGTGCGGGCAACGGATACGATGACGGCTTCGCGCATGAATGCTCCTCAGGATGGGCGGGCGGAGAAGCTGCCGCCGGTTTCGGCCAGGCGCCGCAGCAGCGGCGAGGTTCTGAACGTATCGCGGCCCGTCTGCGCGTGCCAGCGATCGTGTGCGAGGACGATCGTCTTCAGGCCGGTACGATCGGCCCAGAACATCGGTCCGCCCTGGCCAATGGGAAACCCGTATCCGTGCACCCAGACGATATCGATATCCGAGGGCCGCAGTGCGATCTTCTCCTCGAGGATCTTCGCGCCCTCGTTGACGAGCGGATAGAGAGTGCGCTCGGTGATCTCTGAGGACGAGATCGTACGCCGCGCAATGCCCGCCCTGCGCGAGGCATCTTCGATCAGCGCGGTGACCTCGGGGTCGACTTCGGCCTTGCGGCCGTCATAGCGATAGAACCCGGCGCCGGTCTTTTGCCCGAAACGGCCGGCCTCGCACAGCGCGTCGGCGATCGCCGCCGTCTTGCCGAGCGCCCTGCGATTTCGCCAGCCGATGTCGAGGCCGGCGAGGTCGCCCATGGCGAACGGGCCCATCGGCCAGCCGAAGTCGGTGAACGCGGCATCGATCTGCTGCGGCGTCGCGCCTTCGAGCAGCAATTGCTCGTTCTCTGCCGACCGGGCCGCGAGCATGCGGTTTCCGACGAAGCCGTGGCAAACGCCGACGACGACGGCGATCTTGCCGATGCGGCGCGCCAGAGCGAGTGCACTCGCGACGACATCGGGCGCCGTTTCGCTTCCGCGCACGATCTCCAGCAGCCTCATGACGTTGGCCGGGGAGAAGAAGTGGAGGCCGACCACGTCCTGCGGACGAGAGATCGACGCGGCGATCGCGTTCACGTCGAGATAGGACGTGTTGGTTGCGAGGATGGCGCCGGGCCTGGCCACGGCGTCGAGCTTTTCGAAAACCGCCTTCTTGACCTCCATGTCCTCGAAGACGGCTTCGACGATGAGGTCGCAGTCGGCAAGGTCGGCATAGTCCAGCGTTCCGGAGAGGCGCGCGAGGCGCTCGACCTTCTGTGCTTCGCTCAGCGAGCGGCGCGCCACGGAGGCCTCATAATTGCCGGCGATGACGCCTAGACCCTTGTCGAGTGCGGCCTGCGACATCTCCAGGATCGTGACGGGAACCCCGCCGTTGGCGAGTGCCATGGCGATACCGCCGCCCATCGTGCCGGCGCCGATGACCGCCGCCTTGCGGATCGGCCGCGGTTCCACCTCCTTGCCGATTCCGGGCACCTTCTGCGCTTCTCGTTCGGCGAAGAACAGGTGGCGCTGGGCGCGAGATTGATCGCTGGCGAGGAGGCGCAGAAACGTGTCGCGTTCGGCCTTCAGCGCGACGTTGAACGGCATGCGCAGGGCGTTGCGCACCGCGTTTGCGGCCGCAACTGGCGCTTCGAGCCCGCGCGCCTTCTTCGTGATCTCGGCGATCTGCGGGTCGAGGATACCGTAACTGCCGCCGCTTACGCGCACCGGGCGGTCGCGCACTGCGATCGGCTTCACACCGATTTGCTGACGCGCAAAAGCGACGGCCTCTGTGACGAGGTCGCCATCGGCCAGGGCATCGACCAGCCCTTCGGTCATGGCCGCGGCGGCGCCGATAGGGTTGCCACCGGTAATCATCGACAGCGCCTTCTCGACCGGCACCAGACGCGGCAGGCGAGCGGTACCGCCCGAGCCCGGAAGCAGCCCGAGCTTGACCTCGGGCAGGCCAAGCTGCGCCTTCGGATCCGAAACGCGGTAGTGGCAAGCCATCGCCAGCTCGAGGCCGCCGCCGAAGGCGGTGCCGTGGATAGCCGCGACGACGGGCTTCGGCATGGCCTCCAGCAGCGCGCAGATCTCCGGCAGGCTGGGGCTTGCCCCGGCGCGCTCTGTGCCGAACTCGCTGATGTCGGCGCCGGAGACGAAGGTTCGGCCGGCACACGCGATGACGATAGCCTCCGCGGACGGATCGTCCCGCAAGGCGCCGAGTTCCGCGTGGAGCGGCTGGCGCAGATGCAGACTGAAGGCGTTGACCGGCGGATTGTTCAGGGTGACGACAGCGACGTCGCCCCTGCGCTCGATGGAGACGTATTCTGACATGAAGCTTCAGTGACTCTGCCGGCGCAGGAAATTGCCGATCAGCTGCGCCGTGATCTCCGGCTGCTCGACATTCGGGATGTGACCGGCGCCGTCGATGATCTTGAAGCGGGAGCCCGCGATCAGGTCAGCCATCGAGCGGACGAGTTCTGGCGGCGTCGCGCCGTCTTGGTCGCCGACAAGGCACAGCACCGGCAGCTTGAGGCCGCGTGTGGACTCGGTGAGGTCGGTATCGCGTAGTGCCGCGCAGGTTCCGGCGTAACCGTCGGGGTCGGTGCGAACCAGCATCGCCGTGTACGCGACGAAGGCGGCATTCTCCGGCCGGCGAAAAGTCGGCGTGAACCAGCGCTGCATGACCCCATCTGCAAGTGCACCAACGCCCTTTTCGTTGATCGTCGCGATGCGCTGGTTCCACATCTCGTCGGTGCCGATCTTGTGCGCGGTGTTGGACAGTACCATCGCCGAAACCAGCTCTGGCCGCTTGGCGGCCAGACGTTGCGCGATCAGTCCGCCAACAGAGAGGCCGACGATTGCTGTTCGGGCGATGCCGACATGGGAAAGCAGCGCCTCGAGGTCTTCCACATGATCTTCGAGGCGGTATGGCTGAGGGGTGGACTCGGACAGGCCGTGGCCGCGCTTGTCATAAAGGACGATACGGAAATCGCGTTCCAGGCGGGCGACGACGTCGTCCCAGATTCGAAAATCGGTGCCGAGCGAGTTGGCGAATACGATGGTCGGCGCGCCGGCGCGTCCGCGCAGTGCGTAGTGGATCACAACCCCGTTCACTCGTGCGAAAAGCATTCCTTGCCCCCAAGCCGGCATACTACCCGGTATGTTGCTGCTGTCCAGACCGGCATTGCCCTTTCAGCACGGAGCCTCCAGCGAGCAAAGACCAATTAGCGTTCCGTTGACGGCTATATTCTGTCATATATAACGGTAATGTCCGTTGGAGGCTGGTATGCCCGTCGCGATACTGACCCGTCGCACGTCCCTCGTCATGGCCGTCGTTACGGCACTCCTGTTGCCCGCGGCCGCGGCGGATAAGGTTACCGTCTTCGCCGCCGCGAGCATGAAGACCGCGCTGGACGAGGTCGCGAAGGGCTGGAACGACGGCAATGTGACGATCTCGTACGCAGCGAGTTCTGCGCTGGCCATGCAGATCGAGCAGGGCGCACCGGGCGACCTTTTCGTGTCCGCCGATCTCGACTGGATGAACTACCTGAGCGAGCGCGGCCTGACCCGGAAGGGCACCGAGACGCGGCTTCTCGGCAATCGCATCGTGCTCATTGCTGCCGCGGACTCGACTGCACTGACGGAAATCGGCCCCGGCTTTGATCTCGAGGGCCTGCTTGCCGGCGGAAAGCTCGCTATGGCGAATGTAGACGCGGTGCCCGCCGGCAAGTACGGCAAGGCGGCACTGGAAAAGCTGGGAGTGTGGGACAGCGTATCGGGAGACGTCGCGCAGGCGGAAAACGTACGCGCCGCGATGGCTCTCGTCTCCACCGGCGAGGCGCCGCTCGGCATCGTCTATGCAACGGACGCAAAGGCCGATCCCCGGGTGAAGGTTCTGGCGACTTTCCCGGAAGGCTTGCATCCGCCGATCGTCTATCCCGTCGCGCTGCTCGGCTCGTCAGACAATGCTGCAGCCGAGGCGTTCCTGCGCTACATGCAGAGCGATTCGGCGCGAAGGATCTTCGAGGCTCACGGCTTCACGGTCCTCACTCCGCCAATGTCGAACTAGACGTAGCCATGGGGGCTGGATGGAGTGGCTTGAACTCAAGCCCGAGGAATGGGTTGCCGTCCACCTGTCGCTGAAGGTCGCGCTGGTAGCGACTGCGGTTAGTTTGCCGTTCGGGGTGATGGTGGCCTGGCTGCTCGCGCGGCGCGACTTCTGGGGCAGGTCGCTGCTAAACGGCATCGTCCATCTGCCGCTGGTCATGCCGCCGGTCGTCACCGGCTACCTTTTGCTGCTGACCTTCGGCCGTCGCGGCGCCGTTGGCGCGTTTCTCGCCGAGCACCTGGGGATAGTCTTCTCGTTCCGCTGGACCGGCGCCGCGCTCGCCTGCGCCGTCATGGCGTTCCCGCTGATGGTGCGCGCAATCCGCCTTTCCATCGAGGCGGTCGACCGGCGCTACGAGGCGGCTGCGGCGACGCTGGGTGCCCGGCCGCTTGTGGTGTTTGCGACCGTTACGCTGCCGCTGGCGCTGCCCGGCGTGGTCGCCGGAATGATCCTTGCCTTCGCCAAGGCGATGGGCGAGTTCGGCGCGACCATCACCTTCGTCTCCAACATACCGGGCGAGACGCAGACGCTGCCGTCCGCGATCTACACTTTCACACAGGTGCCGGGTGGCGAACTCGGCGCGCTGCGGCTCACGCTCGTTTCGATCGCCATCTCACTCGCCGCGCTGCTCGTGTCCGAGTGGTTGGCGCGTCGCGCGACCAATCGGGCGGCGGGGCTGTGAGCATTTCCGTAGACATCGCGCACCGGCAGGGCAGCTTCGAGCTCGACGTGGCCTTCGAGAGCGACGGACGGCTGATCGCACTGTTCGGGCCATCGGGTTCGGGTAAGACAACCCTCGTCAACATCGTCGCCGGGCTCGTCAGGCCGCGTGAGGGCCGCGTCGCGGTCGATGGCGTGACGCTGGTCGATACGCAGCGGCGCGTCTTCCTCGGGCCGCATCGCCGCCGCATCGGCTACGTGTTTCAGGACGCGCGGCTGTTCCCTCACCTGACCGTCAGACAAAACCTGTCCTATGGGCGGTGGTTCGCGGCGCGCGGTGGAGTGCGTGCCGATTTCGCCGGAGTGGTGGACCTGTTGGACCTCGGCAACCTGCTGGATCGGCGTCCCGCCCTGCTTTCGGGCGGTGAAAAACAGCGCGTCGCGATCGGCCGCGCGCTGCTTTCCGAACCAAAGCTCATTCTCATGGACGAGCCGCTCGCATCGCTCGACGAAACCCGCAAGCGCGAGATATTGCCCTACATCGAGAGGCTCCGAGACAAGGCTCGTGTACCGATGGTCTACGTGAGCCACCAACTGGCCGAAGTCTCGCGGCTCGCGACCAACATCGCCGTCATCGATGGCGGCAAGCTGGCGGCATTCGGACCAGCGGCTGATATCGTGCAGCGGCTAGAGCTGTTCTCCGGCAAGGAAGCGGGCGAGGGCGGTGCGCTGCTCGCTATGCGCGTGGCTGGCCAGGACCATGCGTTCGGCATGACCATGCTGCGATCTCATGCGTGGCAGCTTCTCGTACCGCGTATCGACGCGCCGCTGGGGAGCTTCGTTCGCGTGCGGCTGCGGGCCCGTGACATCATGGTGGCGACAGAGAAGCCCCAGGGCATCAGCGCGCTGAACGTGCTTGCTGGCAACATCGTGTCGATCGAGGCGCGGGGTGAGGCGAACGCCGACATACGCATCGACTGCGCCGGAGAAGCCGTGGTGGCGCATATCACTCGACTGTCGGCCACGCGCCTGCGGTTGGCTGAAGGCATGCAGGTCTATGCCGTGGTAAAGACGGTCAGCGTTGAACCCGCAGGGGCGGCGCCCACGGCCTGAGGAGAGCGGCGATGCCCGTCCTGAACGTGCGGATCGATTTCGAGGATGGCGGGCGGCTCGGACCGGGCAAGGCGCGGCTTCTCGAAGCCATCACCGAGACCGGCTCGATTTCCGCCGGCGCGCGCGCCATGGGCATGTCCTACAAGCGCGCCTGGGATCTCGTTGAGGAAACGGCTCGCCTCGCCGGCGCACCAGTCGTCGAAACAAGGGCCGGTGGCGCGCAAGGCGGCGGGGCGCGGCTGACCGAGGCCGGCGAGCAGCTCCTGGCCCTGTTCCGCGATATCGAGAAAACGGCTTCGGAGGCTGTGGCGTCGCTTGTCGCCAGGCTGCCTATCCCAACGCCCTGAGCTCCTGCCGCAGTGCCTCGGCTTCGCCTTTCAGGCCGGCCTCGACGGCCTCTTCCGTTGCGCACCATGCCGGAAGGGCCGCGACGAGCGCCGCGCGCCCTGCGTCGGTAAGCGCCAAGCGGCGGCTGCGTTTGTCGCTCTCATCCGATGCGATCTGTAGAAGGCCGCGACGCTCCAGCGGCTTGAGATTTGCCGTCAGCGTCGTTCGGTCGAGGGCCAGCACCGACGCCACTTCCTTCATCTGCGGCGCCTGCGGACGGTTGAGGCTCATCAGCAGCGAGAACTGCTGGTTCGTCAGTCCGAACGGTTTCAGCGCCTCGTCAAACCGTCTCGCGAGCGCCCGCGCGGCGCGCTGCACGTGCAGGCACATGCAAGTGTCGCGAACCGTCAGGGTCATGGCGAAAGGGGGCCCAATGGGGGTCTTGTGCGGCACGGTCATCCGGGTATTCTGTTGATATCAACCCAATTGTCCAGTTCGGCATGTCGCATCGGGCGGCAGTCGCACGTCATGGGTTGAAGCGTTTGCCCGGGAGGAGACAGCGATGGCCGACAATGTGATGGTGGTGGTGGGGACCAAGAAGGGTCTGTTCGTCGCGTCGAGCGACACTGAGCGCAAGAGCTGGAAACTGGATGGCCCGCATTGCGAGCATTGGCCGATCAACCACGCGATTGTCGACTCCAGGGACGGTACGATCTACGCCGGCGGAGGCTCGGAATGGTTCGGACCCGCTGTCTGGAAGTCCTCCGACAAGGGCAAGACCTGGACCCACTCGAGCGCCGGGCTGGCAAATCCGGCGGGCGAGGAGCCCGTCAAGAGCGTATGGAGCCTGACCGCGGTGGCGGATGGAACGCTCTACGCCGGCGTGCAGCCGGCAGCGCTGTTCAAGAGCACTGACGGCGGCGTCAACTGGACCGAGGTGCGCGGCCTGCAGGAACATCCGACGCGACCGGACTGGAACCCCGGGGGCGCCGGCCTCATCCTTCACACCATCGTCGTCGACCCCAGGAATACGCAACGCATCTGGGTTGGCATTTCGTCGGCCGGCGTCTTCTACACAGAGGACGGTGGCAAGACGTGGGAGCCGCGCAACAAAGGTGTGCGCGCCGACTACATGCCTGAAGATCAGCGCTACCCGGAATGGGGCCAGTGCGTGCACAACTTCACCCTCGCAGCGGGCAGTTCCACGCGGCTCTACCAGCAGAACCATTGCGGGATGTATCGTTCCGACGACGCCGGCAAGAGCTGGCAATCGATCGAGGACGGGTTGCCGTCCACCTTCGGATTCCCGTCGGCGGCGCATCCCTTCGACCCGGATACGGTCTTCCTCCTGCCTCTGAACGGCGACAGCAAGGGCCGCTACATGCCGGATGCCAAGGCGGCGGTTTACCGCTCGCGCGACGGCGGAAAGACCTGGAAGGACCTGCGCAGGGGTCTGCCTCAGGAAAACGCATTTTTCGGCGTCTTGCGGCAGGCCATGGCCACCGACGAGATGATCAACGCCGGCGTCTATTTCGGAACCTCGGGTGGAGCGCTGTTCGCCAGCAACGACGAGGCCGAAAGCTGGACGATGATCGCCGAGCACCTGCCGGCGATCTCGTCGGTGGAAACAGCGACGCTGCGCGGCTAGGCTAGACGATGCACCAGCGCGTTCCGACCAACCGGGAGCAGGGCGGCGTCGTCAACGTGACGCTGTGCGCCCCGCTCGCCGACCTGTTTCCAGGAGCGCCGCGCCGGCTGAAACTGTCCGCGGCTAGCGTCGACGAGATGGTCGACGGGCTTGACGAGCAGTGGCCGGGAATGCGCGACCGCATCTGCGACACGACGCCAGCGATCCGCAAGCACATGAACGTGTTCGTCGATGGCCGACGGGCAAAGCTTGTAACGCCCCTGAATGCCGGCGCCGACGTCTTCGTGGTGACGGCGATCAGCGGGGGTTAAGCGTTCCTTCTTTTCCCTTCCATCAGGTCCAGCACCGCGCGCGCCGCGTCGAGCACGTTGGTGCCCGGCCCGAACACCGCCGAGACACCGGAATCGAGCAGGAACTGGTAGTCCTGCCGCGGGATGACCCCTCCGGCGACAACGATGATTTCCTCGGCGCCCTTCGCCTTCAGCGCCTCCACAAGCTGTGGCGCCAGCGTCCTGTGGCCCGCAGCCAGCGACGACATGCCGACCACGTGAACTTTCGACTTTACTGCAAGCTCGGCAGCCTCGTCCGGCGTCTGGAACAGCGGCCCGGCGATCACCTCGAAGCCGAGGTCGCCGAATGCCGAGGCGATGATCTTGGCGCCGCGGTCGTGGCCGTCCTGGCCGAGTTTCGCGACCAGCACCTTGGGCGACTCGCCGAGCGCCGTCCTGAGCTGCCCGATACGCTCGACCAACGTCTCGTACTCGGGCTCGCCCTCATAGGCGGCGCCGTAGACCTTGCTCACGACTTCGGGCACCGCGCTGTGATCGTTGAACACGGCGCGCATCGCATCTGAAATCTCGCCCACGGTGGCGCGGGCGCGGGAGGCTTCGACTGCGGCTTCGAGGATGTTTCCCGTTCCGCTCTCCGCGACCTCGCGCAGCGCGGCGAGCGCGCGCTCCACGCGCTCGGGATCGCGCTGTCGGCGGGTCAGCTCGATACGGCGAATCTGCGCCTCGCGCACCGCCTTGTTGTCGATGGCGAGGATGTCGATCTGGTCTTCCTGCTCGAGCCGGTACTTGTTGACACCGACGATCACCTCGTCGCCGCGGTCTATTGCCGCCTGCTTCCGTGTGGCGGCTTCCTCGATCATGCGCTTCGGCAGGCCCTCGTGGACCGCCCGCGTCATGCCGCCCATCGTCTCGACCTCCTCGATCAGCGCCCAAGCAGCGTCTGCGAGTTCCTTGGTGAGGCTCTCGACATAGTAGGAGCCGGCAAGCGGATCGACGACCTTGGTGACGCCCGTTTCGTGCTGGAGGATGAGCTGCGTGTTGCGGGCGATGCGCGCCGAGAACTCGGTAGGCAGCGCGATCGCCTCGTCGAACGAGTTCGTGTGCAGCGACTGTGTCCCGCCGAGCACGGCGCTCATCGCCTCGAAGGCGGTGCGGACGATGTTGTTGTAGGGATCCTGCTCCTGCAGCGACACGCCGGACGTCTGGCAGTGCGTGCGCAGCATCAGCGACGAGGCCTTCTTCGGCTGGAACTCCTCCATGATGCGGGTCCACAACAGTCGGGCCGCACGCAGCTTCGCCGCTTCCATGAAGAAGTTCATGCCGATGGCGAAGAAGAATGAGAGGCGACCCGCGAAGTCGTCGACGTCCAGCCCCTTCTTCAACGCGGCGCGCACGTACTCGCGGCCGTCGGCAAGTGTGAACGCGAGCTCCTGCACCAGCGTCGCCCCCGCCTCCTGCATGTGATAGCCGGAGATCGAGATCGAGTTGAACTTCGGCATCTCCTTCGCCGTGAACTCGATGATGTCGGCGACGATCCGCATCGAGGGCTCGGGCGGGTAGATGTAGGTGTTGCGGACCATGAACTCCTTGAGAATGTCGTTCTGGATGGTTCCGGAGAGCTGAGCCCGCGGGACGCCCTGCTCTTCGCCCGCAACGATGAAGTTCGCCAGGATGGGAATGACCGCGCCGTTCATGGTCATCGACACCGAAACCTTGTCGAGCGGGATCCCGTCGAACAGGATCTTCATGTCCTCGACCGAGTCGATCGCCACCCCAGCCTTGCCGACATCGCCTTCGACGCGCGGATGGTCGCTGTCGTAGCCGCGGTGGGTTGCAAGGTCGAATGCTACCGACACGCCCTGCTGCCCGGCCAAGAGCGCCTTGCGGTAGAAGTCATTCGAGGCTTCCGCCGTCGAGAATCCCGCGTACTGGCGAATCGTCCATGGCCGGCCGGTGTACATGGTGGCGCGAGGGCCGCGCAGGAACGGCTTTTGGCCGGGCAGGGAGTCGATGGCTTCGATCCCGGCGATATCCTCGGACGTATAGACCGGCTTGACCGCAATGCCTTCCGGCGTGTGCCAGGTCAGCGTGTCGGGATCGGCCTTGATCTCCTTCTCGGCGGCTGACCGCCACGTGGCCAGCTTCTCGGACATCACTCGAACTCCATGATGAGCTCGTCGACGGCGAGGCTCTGCCCGGACTTGGCGGCGACGTGCTTGACCACGCCGCGCCGTTCGGCTCGAAGCACGTTCTCCATCTTCATCGCCTCGACGGTAGCCAGCGCCTGACCGGCCTCGACCGTATCGCCCTCGGCGGCCAGTACCGAGGTGATCACGCCGGGCATCGGGCAGAGCAGCATCTTGGAGGTGTCCGGCGCCGCCTTCTTCGGCATCAGGCGGGCGAGTTCGGCGACACGCGGCGAGCGCACGTGCGCCACCACGTCCATGCCGCGCCAGCGCAGCCGCCAGCCGGAGCCCGCGGGCCAGATCTTCACGCCGAGCAGGTCGTCGCCGACCGAGAATTGCGCATGCGGCCGGCCCGGCAGCCAGTCGGACGAAACTTTCGTAGGTTCACCACCGTCGAGGATCACGCGCGTATAGCCCCCGCCCTCTTTCACGGTCGCATTGAACTCGCGGCCATCGATCGTCACGACCCAATCCTCGCCGACCTTGCGCGGGTGGTTCGCAAGAGCGCCAGAGATGAGCACCGCGCGTTTTTGCGCCCGCAGGTTTGCGAACACCGCGACCGACGCGAGCTGGCGCGCCTGCGCGTCGCTCGGCACGACCCCATGGAAACCCTCAGGAAATTCCTCGGCGATGTAAGCGGTAGTGAGGCGCCCTTCTCGGAAGCGCTGCTGGTCCATTACCGCGGACAGGAAGGGGAGGTTATGGCCGATGCCTTCGACCTCGAAATCGTCGAGCGCCTTGCCCATGGCGTCGATTGCCGCGAGTCGTGCTTCGTGGGGATCGCCCGGCGTCCAGGTGCAGAGCTTGGCGATCATCGGGTCGTAGTACATCGAGATCTCGCCGCCTTCGAACACGCCCGTGTCGTTGCGCACGACTGTGCCGTTCTCGCGCCTGCCTTCGGAGGGCGGGCGGTATCGCGTAAGGCGGCCGATCGACGGCAGGAAGTTCCGGAACGGATCTTCGGCGTAGAGGCGGCTCTCGATTGCCCAGCCGTTGAGCTTCACATTCTCCTGCTGGACCTGAAGCTTCTCGCCGGCCGCGACACGGATCATCTGCTCGACGAGGTCGATGCCGGTGACGAGCTCGGTCACCGGGTGCTCGACCTGCAGGCGGGTGTTCATCTCCAGGAAGTAGAATTCCTTGGTCGCGCCGCTGACCACGAACTCGACCGTACCGGCCGACTCGTAGTTGACCGCGCGTGCCAGCGCCACGGCCTGCTCGCCCATCGCCTTGCGCATCGCCGGGTCGACGAAGGGGCTCGGCGCCTCCTCGATGACCTTCTGATGACGGCGCTGGATCGAGCAGTCGCGCTCGTTCAGATAGACGTAGTTGCCATGCGAGTCGCCCAGCACCTGGATCTCGATGTGGCGCGGCTCGAGCACGTACTTCTCGATGAAGACGCGGTCGTCGCCGAAGGCGTTCTTCGCTTCATTGACGCAGGAGGCGAAGCCCTCGTGCGCCTCCTTGTCGTTGAAGGCAACGCGCACGCCCTTGCCGCCACCGCCGGCGGAGGCCTTGATCATCACCGGATAGCCGATCTTCTTCGCGATCTCGACGGCCTCGTCGGGCCCCGCGATCGCGTCGTTGTAGCCGGGGATGGTGTCCACGCCCGCTTCGATCGCCAGCTTCTTGGACTCGATCTTGTCGCCCATCTTGGCGACCGAGTAGTGCTTCGGGCCGATGAACTTGATGCCTTCCTCTTCCAGGCGGCGCGAGAACTCGGCGTTCTCCGACAGGAAGCCGTAGCCCGGGTGCACCGCTTCGGCGCCGGTCTGCTTGCAGGCGGCGATGATCTTGTCCATCACCAGGTAGGACTCTTTGGACGGCGCCGGGCCGATGCACACAGCCTCGTCGGCCAGGTCGACGAACAGCGCGTCCTTGTCCGCTTCCGAATGCACGGCGACGGTCTGGATACCCATCTTGCGGGCGGTCTTGATGACGCGGCAGGCAATCTCGCCGCGGTTTGCAATCAGGATCTTCTTGAACATGTATGTATTCCTCGTGCGCGGATCAGAGCGGGATGTTGCCGTGCTTGCGCCACGGGTTTTCCAGTTCCTTGTCCTTCAGCATCGCCAGCGAACGGCACACGCGCTTGCGGGTCTCGTGCGGCATGATCACGTCGTCGATGAAGCCACGCGCGCCGGCCACGAAGGGGTTGGCGAAGCGACGCTTGTACTCGGCCTCGCGCTCGGCGATCTTGGCCGGGTCGTTCTTTTCCTCGCGGAAGATGATCTCCACCGCGCCCTTCGGC
>JAEWLS010000032.1 GCA_023457435.1 Pseudomonadota bacterium | reverse complement strand
CCGGCGGGCGGCGGAATTGGGGGCCGCCGGCCATTGATCTCCTGCGTTCGGGGGCTTGATGCAGAGATTCGTTCGCTACGTGGAGCTTTGGGCCGGATTTTCGCTTGGCCTCATAGCGCTCCTGATTTTCACGGAGATCATTCTCCGTTCCGTCTTCCAGCTGCAGCTGCCTGACGCCTACCAGTTAGCCAATCAGTTTCAGGGGATGGCGATCTTCTGGGGCTTTGCGACCGCGACCTTTGCCGGCCGGCACATCAGCGTCGATGTCTTTTGGGAAATGTGCCCGCCCAAGCTCGCCCTGGTGATGGACACCGTCGCTGACCTCATCAGCGCTGCGTTCTTCGCTGCCCTCGCCGTCATGCTCTACTGGCGCGTCGATTCACTTTACCGCAGCGGCGAAGTCACCAACACGATGAAGCTGGCCTTGTGGCCTTTCGTCGTTATCGGCGGCGTCGGAATAGCCTGCTGCGTTATTCTGGGAATCGCGCGCATCATCATGCGCTTCCAGGGCCGCGCGCCGGCCGAGACAGGTTTCCAGGTCGATGGATAGAGAAATTGCCGCCGTAGCAGGCTTCGTCGTCCTGTTCGTGCTCATGTTCCTGCGCGTGCCGATTGGCATCGCCATGGGTATCGTCGGCGTCGGAGGGTTCGCCGCGCTGAAGGGCTGGAACGCCGGTTTCAACCTTCTCGTGAACTCGCCGTGGCGAACGGTCACCGACTATTCGCTCAGCGTCGTGCCGCTGTTCATTCTGATGGGCGTGTTCGCCTCCGCATCGGGCATGAGCCGCGAACTCTTTCGCGTGTCGCGCGCCTGGGCAGGCCATCGCCGCGGCGGGCTTGCCGTCTCGACCATCCTCGCTTGCGGTGGCTTCGCCGCCATCAACGGTTCAGCCGTCGCCACCGCGGCAACGATGACCAAAGTCGCGCTGCCGGAAATGCGGCGCGCCGGCTATGAGCCTGGCACCGCCGCCGGGACCATCGCGATCGGCGGTACTCTCGGTATCATGATCCCTCCTTCGGTTACGATGCTGATCTACGCCCTGCTGACCGAGCAGGATGTTGCGCGGCTCTTCATGGCGGGTGTCCTTCCGGGGCTGCTCGCGATCGCCATTTACATCATCACCATCCAGATCCTTGCCTCGCGCAAGCCGCACCTGTTCCCGACAACGCCGCGCGAAGATTATGGCGAGCGTTTCGCTGCGATGCGCGACGTCTGGGCGACCATGCTGCTGTTCCTGATCGTAGTGGTCGCCATGTACGGCGGCATCGTCACGGTCACCGAGGCCGCGGCAATCGGCGCGGTGGGCGCACTGCTGATCGGCGTGGCGCGTCGCCGCCTGGACTGGGCGAAGATCCAGGCCTGTCTGGTCGATGCGCTGCGCACGTCGGCGTCGATCTTCATCATCGCCGTCGGTGCCTTCCTGTTCAGCTACTTCCTGACGATCACGCGAACCACGCAGGAGATCACCGAGCTTCTCGTCAACCTGCCGATCGGTCCCTACGGGGTCCTGGCGCTGCTGCTATTCATCTATCTGATCCTCGGCGCCATCATGGACGAGTTGGCGATGATCATCCTGACTGTACCGATCGTCTTCCCGGCCATGATGGCGCTCGGCTTCGATCCGACCTGGTTCGGCGTCATCATCGTGATGACCGTCACGCTCGGCCTCATCTGCCCGCCGGTCGGCATGAACGTCTTCGTCATCAACGCGATGGCGCGCGACATTGGCCTGTTCCGGATATACTGGGGAGTGATGCCTTTCATCGCAGCCAGCATCGTGCTGCTGATCATCCTGTGCATCTTCCCGCAGATATCGCTGTTCCTGCCGAACACGATGCCGTAGCGGCGGCACAGACGAAAAAGGCCCGGGCAATGACGCCTAGGCCTATTTCGGGAAGAAAGAAGCTCAGCCTTTGGCCTTCCAAATTACCGGCTCGCCGGTGACGGGATGGTTGTAGTGGAACGGCATCACCCACGGTTCCGGCGCAGTGACGCCGTCATGCGTCTGCTTGTGGTCCGGTGGCATGTCCGCGGTCTCCTGGCTGGGCTGTAGGAACGTCTTGCCCCAGCCGTCCGCGTAAGGTGTGGTGAAGCTTGGAAACCAGATAAGGCTGGCGATCTTCCAGACCCCCGCCTCCTTCCGATACTCGATCTCGTACGGTCCCTCGAGCCAGTTGGCCATCCCGCCCAGGTCGCCGACCTGCACCCAGGCGCGCCAGCGCGCTTTCGCAGTGCTGCCGTCATCGCCAATCGTGACGATCGCCTGGAGCTGGAAGTGGTTTCCGACGTGCCCGTGCACGGGACCTTCTACGCCGTTCCCAAGGAGCTTGACGAGGAACTCGTGGATCCGGTCGCGGCCCTTGTAGACGCCGCGAGAGGCGATTTCGATTTCTCCGTCGTCGGTGAACAGATCGGCCACGGCTCGGTAGAGACTCTTGTCGAGATAGTAGCCGTAAGCGCGCTGGACGCGCTTGATCGCCTCTATGTCCTCCTGCCGCTGAAGCCGCGCCTCAGCCTCCGCAAGGCGTGCCTCGAGTGCGGCGATCCTCTTCTCCATCCCAGCGTCCATGGGCCCTCCTAGCGCGTGACTTTGCCGCGGATCATGTCCGCGCATTTCTCCGCGATCATAACAGTCGGCGCATGTGTGTTGCCGCTGGTTATCGCAGGCATGATCGAAGCGTCGGCGACGCGTAGTCCCGCGATGCCGCGGACCCTGAGTTCGTGATCCACCACGCCACCGGGCCCCATCGCGCAGGTGCCGACCGGATGGAACGCCGTGTTGACCGACCGGCGGACATGCGCCTCGATCTCGGCTCCCGTTCTCACACCGTTACCCGGCGCGATCTCCGTGTCTCCCTTGCCGGCGAATGCCGGCGCCGCAAGAATTCTGCGTCCGGTCTGGACGCCGCTGGCGAGGACACGCAGGTCATCGTCGTCGGCAAGAAGGTTGGGGTCGATGACCGGCATGTCGTGCACGCGTGGTCCGGACAGGCTCACCGAACCTCTGCTCTTGGGGTGGAGCGCAACAACGCCGAGACAATAGCCATGGCCCACCCCGATCGTGCCGCCTGGCTTGCGGAAAGCTGCGCAGAACACGAGCTGCGTGTCAGGCTCCGCAAGGTCGGGGCGGCTGCGAACATAGCCCGCCGCCTCGAATATGTTGCTGCCGGGCACGCCCCTCCCGGTCAGCAGGTAGCGGAGCGAGGACATCGCGTTGCGCGGGAGGCTGCGCAGGGAGATACCGTAGGATTCCGATGTCGCGCCGCGCCAGATGATCTGCGTCGACGGATGGTCGTGCAGGTTTTTCCCGACCTGTGGGATGTCTGCGACGACGTTGACGCCCATGTCGCGCAAGTGGTCGCCCGGTCCCAGCCCGGAGCGCATCAGGATGACGGGCGAACCGATGACGCCGGCGCTGAGCACGACTTCCCTGGCGGCGCTGACCTGACGCCCGTCTGCGAGCCATACGCCACGCGCCGCGCCGCCCTCGATGACGAGCGATTGCACTTCGACGCCGGTCAGTACCGTAAGGTTGCTCCGCGTCCGCGCCGGGCGGAGGAAGGCGGTATCCGACGATACCCTGCGGCCGCGGCGCAGGTTGACCTGCCGCAGCCCGAAGCCCTCCTGCCGGGCGCCGTTCGGATCGGGGTTGAGCGGCAGCTGCAGCTGGCTCGCCGCTTCGAGGAACCGTCCGACCAGCGGATTGGGTTCCCGGACGGTCGCCACCGTCATCGGCCCGCCGCGCGCATGGTACGCATCCTCGAAGTCGAGGTTGTCCTCCGACTTGCGGAAGTACGGCAGCACGTCGCCATAGCTCCAGCCGGGATTGCTGGCGGCAGCCCAGCCGTCGAAATCCGCCGCCTGACCGCGCGTATAGACCATGCCGTTCAGCGAGCTGGTGCCGCCAAGCATCTTGCCGCGCGGTATCGGGTAGCGGCGCCCGTCGAGGGCGCGTTGCGGCGCCGACATGTAGCGCCAGTTCAGGCGCGGGTGGTTGATCAGACCCATCATGCCGACGGGTATCGACACGTAGGGATGTTTGGCCTCGGGTCCCGCCTCGATGAGGCAGACGCGCACCCCGGCGTCCTCCGACAGGCGATTGGCGAGAACGCAGCCGGCCGAGCCGGCGCCGACGACGACGTAGTCGTACACGCCCTCGCCGGCCGCCTCTGTCATAGCGTCGCGATGACCGACTTCTTCTCGGTGTAGATCTCGACGCCGTCACGCCCGTACTCGCGGCCCCAGCCGGACTGCTTGAAGCCGCCCGCCGGAAGGCCCTGATCGAGCCCGCCGCCATTGATCTTCACCGTTCCCGCCCGGATGCGCCGCGCCAGCTTGTGTGCGGCGGAGAGGTTCGACGTATAGATGTTCGCCGCCAGGCCATAGGTCGTGTTGTTGGCCTCGGCCGCCAGCGCGTCGATTTCTTCGTCGCCGAACGACTGGGCGCAGAGCACCGGCCCGAAGATCTCCTCGCGGCGAACCCGCATCTCGGCGCGCGTTTCGGTCAGGATCGTCGGCTCGACGAAGTAGCCGGGACGATCGACCGTGTTTCCGCCGACCGCTATCTTCGCACCTTCGTCCTGGCCTGAGCGGATGTAGCCGGCGACGCGTTCGAGCTGCTTGCCGTTGACCAGCGGCCCCATCGTCGTGGTGGGATCGAGTCCCGGTCCGAGCTTCATCTTCCGCGCGATCTCGGACACGCCCGCAATCACGTCGTCGAACACCTTGCCGTGCGCGAACAGGCGGGAACCCGCGGTGCAGACCTGTCCGGTGCAGAAGAAGATGCCGTTGGCGATTGCCGGGATCGCCTTGGTCAGGTCCGCGTCCGGCAGCACGATGACCGGCGATTTCCCGCCGAGCTCGAGCGTCAGCCGCTTCAGGTTCCCCGCCGCCGCTTTCACGAGCAGCTTGCCGACCTCGGTCGAACCGGTGAACGAGATCTTGTCGACGTCCGGATGCGCCGCAAGCGCCGCACCCGCCACCTCGCCCTTGCCGGTCACGATGTTGACGACGCCGGCAGGGAAGCCGGCCTGCTCGATGAGTTCGCCGAGCCTGAGCGCGGTCAGCGGTGTATCCTCGGCCGGCTTCAGAACCATGGTGCAGCCGGCTGCAAGGCTCGGCGCCAGTTTCGCCACCGCCGAGGCCAGCGGCGCGTTCCACGCGATGATGTGCCCGACCACGCCGACCGGCTCGTAGGTCGTGTAGGCCACCGCCTCGAACGGCAGCGAGGTCGGGATCGTCTCGCCCTCGAGCTTCGTCGCCCAGCCGGCGTTGTAGCGCATGCGCTCCGCCGCGAACGGCACGTCGAGGTTGCGCGAAACGCCGATCGGCTTGCCATTGTCCAGCGTTTCGAGCACCGCGAGTTCGTCGGCGTTGGCGTCGATGAGGTCGCCGAGGCGCCAGATCAGCTTGGCGCGCGCCGCGGGCGTCATGTCGTGCCACGCACCGCGCTCGAAGGCTGCGCGCGCTTTCCTGACGGCACGGTCGATGTCCTCTGCGCCGCCGTTCGGAAAGGTGGTCAGCACCGATCCGTTCGACGGATCGAGCGTCTCCAGCCTGCTCCCGTCGGCCGCCTCGACCCACTGGTCGCCGATCAGCATCTTGCGCGGGGTCTTGAGCCCCGCCCTCACCTTGTCGATGACTGCGGCGTCGATCATTGCGCATTCTCCGTTGCCCGCTGCTGCCACAGCGTGTCGAAATAGGTATAGCTGTGCGTCAGGTCCTTGTTGCCCATGGCCTTGAGCGCATCCTCGAGCAGTCTGGCGAAATGCTGCGGCGTTTCCGCGCCGAAGCCGACGGCTTTGGCCGTCTCCGCGGCGATCCGCGCGTCCTTGGCCGCAAGTGCCAGCGAGAAGTTGTGGAAGAAGGCGCCGGACAGGATCTGCTGGCGCAGCACGATTTCGGTCGACAGGTTCTTCGCGTAGGAGCGATCGAGGATCTCCACCATCACCTCCGGCTTCAATCCGAACCGCTGCCCGATCAGCAACGCCTGGAAGTCGAGCAGCATCTGGCTGGTGCCGATGTAGTTCACCAGTGTCTTCATGGCATGCCCGGCGCCGACCGGGCCGACGTGGTGTATCGCGCCGCCGAGCGCTTCGAGGAGCGGACGCACGCGCGCGACATGCTCCGGCGCGCCGCCGACCATCAGCGTCAGCGATCCTTCCCGGGTCCCCTTGACGCCCCCGGATACCGGACTGTCGACGACGCCGACCCCATGCGTCTCCAGGTCTCGCGCGAGGTTCTGCGTATCGGTTGGCGCGCAGGACGAGCAGTCGAGAACGATGCCGCCCCGAGCCAGCGCCGCGACCGCGGCCCGGTTTCCGCCCAAGAGTGCGTCGCGTACGACCGCGCCGTCGGGCAGCATGCAGACGACCGCCGCAGCGCCACTCATCGCCTCTTCGGCGCTCTTGGCGGATGTCTTTCCGGTCGAGCGCTCGAATTCCGCCCGTGCCTCGCTGGAAGGGTCGAAGCCGACGACGTCGAAGCCGGCTCGCACGAGTGTCTGGCTCATGCCGCTGCCCATGGTGCCAAGCCCAAGGAAAGCGATCCGCGCGCCCGCCGGCACGGTGCCGTTGTTCTGCATTGAGTCCTCCCTCGTTCTATTTAATATGTTAAATAGTCATGTCTCGGGACGTCAAGCCATTCGCCGGGCTTCCCGCTCTCTTCACAGCCAGATATTTAATGAGTTAACTAGCTGCTGCGGGCGGGAGGAGAGACGATGTCCGAAGCATCCATCGAGGGCAAATCGGTGTTCGTTACCGGGGGATCCTCGGGAATAGGCAAGGCGTGCGCGCTCGCACTGGCTGCGAAGGGCGCCCGTGTCAGCATCGCTGCGCTCCCCGGCGACGATCTGCGTGAGGTGGAGGACATGATCCTGCCCGGCGGCGCTCGCTTTGCATGCTACGCCGGGGACCTTACCGACGACGGCTTTCTGAGCCGGATATCGCCGGAAGTCGCGCGCTCGGACATTCTGGTCAACGTTGCCGGCGTGGCGATAGCGGCACCATTCCTGGACAACGATCCCGACCAGTGGGACCTGATGTTCGGGGTCAACGTCCGTGCCACCATGCGTCTGTCCCTCGCCGCCGCACGTGGCATGGTCGAACGCGGTTCGGGCCACATCATCACCATCACGTCTGCGCTCGCTCACAAGGTCAGCCCGAACACCTTGTGCTATGCGGCGACGAAACACGCGCTCTCTGCGCTGCATCAGGGGATGCGCCTGGAACTGCTCGGCAAGGGCGTGCGGTCGACTGAAATACGGCCCGGGCTGGTGTGGGACACGAACTTCGGCCACGGCAACACGCATCCGGCGGTGCGCGATCACAAGACGGGCCGCGCCTACAAGGGTCTGGCGGCGGAGGACGTCGCCCGCGCCGTTGTGTACGCAGCCACGACGCCGCCCAATGTCGAGATCGACGTGCTCGAGGTCAAACCGTTGGGTCAGCTGTGACCCATGCCAAACCCGCTTACTTCTCGCGAAAGGCCGCAAACATGAAGCTACCCGTCAATGCCGTTCCCTCTGTGGAGGACTACGTCGCGGTCCAGCACGCTTATGCTGTGTATACCTGGGCCCTCGACATGGCGGATCTCGCAACGCTCGAGGCGATATTCACCGAGGACGCGGTATTTGAGGATACCACCGCCAACGTCTATCCGAACCGTGCCGCCTTCCTTGAATACGCTCGCCAGCTCACGGCGCGTCCCGAGTTTCGCGGGCGCCAGCATCACATCGACAAGCTGCTGATCGAGCCCACATCCGACGGACTTTCCGTGCGTGCCTACTGGACCGTGACCAAATGGTTCAGCGCCGAGGGCCGCAAGGTGTTCGAGGTCACCGGTTGGTCGGACGACCGCTTCCGCCGCACTCCTGACGGCCTCCGGATATGCGAGCGCCGGGTGCACTACTGGCGTGACGTGGACTGCCCGTGGATGAAGGCCGATTAACAAATCTTAAAGGCAACCTAATCGGTGGATCGAGCGTTCATCGGAGCTTCCCAAACAGCCGGAGTTCCGTCGTGTCGCTCGATTTCCAGCCCGTTTCCGTTTTCGTCGGCCTCGGCTTCCCGCGTGTCGTGGACAGTGTCGGTGCGGCTTTGTCCCTGCTCGACGAGTGGCCGGCAGGTTCACGCGGTCCCCTGCATGCACGTGCCACGAGCGTGTGCAGGGACGCCCTCATCGGGGCGGCGCAGCCGAACCAGGCTCGCGCGGCGCTGATTCAGTTCGCGCAGGCCCGTGGCATGCTGGCCAACGAAGCTATTGCCGCCAGCGCTGCGGCGGTGGGCCGCGAATGGTTCGAGTAAAACGTTAGATTTCGAGCTTCACCCAGACGGGGGCATGATCGCTCGCGCCTTCATGCCCTCGCACGTCGCGGTCCACGCCCGCGGCGGCGAACTTAGCGGCCAGATTCTGCGACAGAAGTATGTGGTCTAGCCTGAGCCCGGCGTCGCGCTCCCAACGCTGCCGCATGTAGTGCCAGAAGGTGTAGACTCGCTCGCCGGGATGAGCTTCACGCAGCGCATCCGTCCAGCTTCGCCCGACCAGTGACCTGAATGCCGCACGCGCTTCTGGCTGCACGAGCGCGTCGTTGGTCCAGGACTTCGTAGGGTAGATGTCGAGTTCGGTCGGCGCAACGTTGTAGTCGCCGGCGAGAACGACTGGTGCTCCTGTCTTGCGTAGCGACGTAGCGTGCTTCCTGAGCCGCGCCAGCCATTGCAGCTTATAGTTGAACTTTGGCCCCGGCTGCGGATTTCCGTTGGGCGCGTAGATGCTCGCTACGATCACGCCCTGTACCGCAGCTTCGATGTACCGCGCCTGACTGTCCGCCGGGTCGCCCGGCAGCGCGTTCCGCGTCACGACCGGCTCCGACCGCGCCAGGATCGCGACACCGTTCCACGTGCGCTGGCCGACCCATACAGCGTGGTAGCCCGCAGACGCGATCACCTGCTCGGGAAACTGCGCCTGTTCTGCCTTGAGCTCCTGCAGACATACTACGTCCGGCTTGCGCTGCTCCATCCAACCCAAGAGGTTGTTGAGACGCTTGTTGACGTTGTTGATGTTCAGTGTCGCTATGAGCATGCGGCGGCCGCAGGTTGGTAACCCGTCGCAACGGGCCAGGACACGTTTCGTTCAGTCGAATCGAGTGCCGCAGGAACCCGGCGGTTGAGTCTTCGTTGAATCGCGTTCGCAGGAGTTGAGTTCATGGCACCGCGCGCTCAGTGGAAGGGCTATCTGAAGATCGATGAGATCACCTGTCAGGTGGCGCTCTACACAGCGGCCTCTACGGCCGAACGAACGTCTTTCCACACCGTCAACAAGGCTACAGGCAATCGCGTCAAGCGCATCTTTGTCGACGAGAAGACCGGGAAGCCCGTCGACAAGGACGACCAGGTCAAGGGTTACGAGACGGACAAGGACCAGTACATCGTCCTGGAGCAGGAGGAGATCGACGCGGTCATCCCTCAGGGCGACAAGTCGCTGGCGATCGAGGCCTTCATTCCGTTCGATGAGGTCGACACCGTCTATTTCGACAAGCCCTACTACCTAGCACCAGTGGACGAGGTGGCGGAGAAAGCTTTTGCACTCATCCGCGAGGGGATGAAGGCCAAGAAGGTCGCTGCGCTGGCGAAGGCCGTGTTGTTCCGGCGCAGCCGCCTGCTCCTGCTCCGGCCTCTGGGTAAGGGCCTCGTCGCCAATACCCTCAGCTTCGACTATGAGGTTCGCGCTGCCGAGCACGCCTTCAAGGACATTCCCGCGGCGAGGATCAAGAAGGAGATGCTGGAGATCGCGGCCCATATCATCGATACTCTAAGCGGGGAGTTCGACCCCAAGAGCTTCGAAGACCGCTACGAAAACGCGCTCGCGGATCTAGTGCGGGCAAAGATCGAGGGGCGCCCGATCAAGCCGGCCAAGAAGGAAAAGCCTGCGAAGGTTGTCGACCTGATGGCCGCGCTGCGCGAGAGCGCCAAGGCGGTAAGCGCGAAGACCAAGGCAAAGCCTGCACGGAAGAAGGCCGCTTAGGCCTACTTCTTGGCCTTCTGCGGCTTTTCGAGGCTTTGCTTCAGCGCCTCCATGAGGTCGATGACATTGCCGCCGTGACGCGACTCTTCCGCGGGCTTGTCCGCCGCCGGCTTCTTGGCGGATTTCTTTCGCTTCGCCGCGATCAGCGCTTTCAGCTCTTCCTGAACCGGATCCTGTACGAATTTCGGATCCCACTCCTTTGAACGCTCGTCGATAAGCTGCTTGATCAGACCCATCAGCTTCGGCTCGGCCTTCTGCTGATCGATCCCGTCGAAATAGGCATCCGCGTCGCGCACCTCGTTTCCGTAGCGTAGCGTCCAAAGTATAATGCCCTTGCCGCGCGGCTCGAGCAGGACCGCGCGCTCGCGCCGGTTCAGGACCAGCCGAGAGATGCCAACTACCTCTTTCTGAATCATTGCCTCGCGGATCACGACGAAGGCTTCCTCGCCGACCTTGTCCGTCGGCGCGACGTAGTAGGGAGTGTCGTACCAGATCCACGGCACCGCACCCGCGGGCACGAAATTGTCGATGTCGATCTGACGCACGCTTTCCAGCGCAACCGACTCCAGCTCCTCGTCGGAGAAAGTGATGAACTTCCCATCTTCGGTCTCGTAGCCCTTCCACTCATCGGTGTCCCTGACGGGCTTGCCGGTCTCCGCATCGACATATTGCGTGCGAACGCGGCGCCCGGTCTTGCGGTTGATGGTGTGGAATTTCACTTTCTCGCTCTGCGTCGTCGCAGGCGTCAATGACACCGGGCAGCTGACAAGCGAAAGCTTCAGGTACCCTTTCCAGAACGCATTGCGGGCCATTGGAGCGTCTCCGTGAATGCGGAAGAACGGCAAATCCTCACATACCGTTCCAGCGAGCACTTTTCGCGAGGATCGCGTGCGTACGTCGGTTCTGTCAGCTCCAATCGTTCGTCGCCTTAACGCCAGAGTGTTCAACGCGATCTACAATAGCATATGTTAAACCGGCCGCGCCCGCGCGCCTTGCCTATTTAACTTAGGTTATAAAATCTTCCGTTGACCTACTTTACCGGTCGAATGTGGGAACTTTGGTTCCAGATCGCACTTCCTCCCCGTGGCAGAATGCCAGATCGGGGACCAAATTGCCTGACAAATCCAAGGCCAGCATCGATGCTGCGGCCGTCATCGAAATCATCCCGGCGCTTCGGGCGCTCGCCCGAACCTTCTGCCGAAATCCGTCAGACGCGGATGACCTGGTTCAAGAAACGCTGACCAAGGCGATCGCCAACCTCGACAAGTTCGAGCCGGGCACGCGCCTCAAGTCTTGGCTCTTCACGATCATGCGCAATACCTTCTACACCCGCATCAAGATTGCCACGCGCGAGGCGCCGGGTTCGGTCGACTGCATATCTGCCAAGCCATCTATGGACGCCACGCAGGAGTGGAGCATTCGGGGCAATGAGGTCCGCAAAGCGATCAATCGCCTGACCCTCTCTCATCGTGAGGTTCTCATCCTGATCGGCATGCTCGGGATGAGCTACGAGGAGACCGCCGACATCTGCGATTGCGCTATGGGCACGGTGAAGAGCCGTCTTAACAGGGCGCGTGCGTCGGTGCTTGAAATGCTTGGGGAATCGTCAACTCAAACATTGGTTGAAACAGGCGCGCGCCAGCTCTCGCAACAACCAATTCACGCGTAGCGTCCATGCTGCGCTCTTCGCAGGCAACCAGGACATCCGTTGGCTTTACAACGCGACGGGAGCAAACGACGCAAAGTTTCAAGGTGCAGCGGCGCGGCAGCGCACGCGCTGGTAGCGGCGGGGCCTGCGTTGGAAGATCATGTTGGAGGGACGATGACGTCAACCGGACGTAAGCGGGTCGTCATCGTCGGCTGCGGCTTCGGCGGCCTTGCTTGCGCCAATGAGCTGGGCGGCAGCGACTGCGACGTCGTCGTCATCGATCGCCGCAACCATAATCTCTTTCAGCCGCTCCTGTACCAGGTTGCGACCGCCGCTCTCTCCCCCGCGGACATTGCCGAGGCCATACGGCAGACGCTTGGCCGGCACCGCAATATCGATGTGCTGCTCGCCGAGGTTACGGGGATCGATGAAACCGCGCGCACCGTGCTCACCGACCGGTTGGCGCCGATATCATACGATTACCTCGTCCTCGCGACCGGCTCCGAATACAATTACTTCGGCAACGAAGACTGGCGGGAGTTCGCACCTGGCCTGAAGTCGCTTCGCGAGGCCCGCGCCATCCGCCAGCGCCTTCTGCTCGCCTTCGAGGAGGCGGAAGCGACGCAAGACGAGATGGCGCAGCGCCGTCTTTTGACCAGCGTGATCGTTGGCGGTGGCCCGACCGGGGTGGAGCTTGCCGGCGCCATCGCCGAACTGGGCCATTACATGGTGGATCATGATTACCGCAGCATCGCTCGGGACCGCATCCGCGTCGTTCTTCTCGAGGCGGGCCCGCGGATCCTGCCGCCGTTTCCCGAGGAGCTCGCCGAATACGCCGCCAGGCGCTTGCGCGACCGCGGCGTCGATATCCTCACCGGAATGCCCGTCGAGAAGATCGCCGCCGACGAGGTCGTAGCTGGAGGCGAGACGATCATGGCCGGTACCATCGTCTGGGCGGCCGGCGTCAAGGCCTCGCCGGCCGCGAAATGGTTGGGTGTCGACTGCGACAAGGCCGGACGCATTGCAGTCGGTTCATGGCTCGAAGTGCCCGACAGGCCGAACATGTTCGCGCTCGGTGACACGTCCGTCCTCGAGGACCCTGCGACCGGCAAGCACCTGCCCGGCCTGGCCCAGGTCGCGAAGCAGCAGGGCCGCTGGCTCGGAAGATCGCTTCGCCGCCAGATTTCGGGCCGGGATCGCGGCGCGCCGTTTCGTTTCAAAAACCGCGGAAACACCGCCGTGATCGCCCGAAACGCGGCTGTCTTCGACTTTGGCTGGACGCAGTTGAAGGGAAGGACGGCATGGTTCCTGTGGGCGATCGTGCACGTTCTGCTACTCGTCAGTTTTGAGAAACGGGCGGTGGTCGCAGTGCAATGGTGCTGGCGCTATCTCAGCGGCCGTCGCGGCGCGCGTATCATTGACGAAGAACTGCCGGTGAAACCCCAGGACGAACCGGATCCCGCATTGGCCGACGAGGTTCACCGCTTCAGGTGAGAAAAGCACTTCCGCTTTCCTGTCGATGCGGTAGCGGTGGCGCGATGCTGTTGACGATCATCGACTTGCACAAATCGTATCACGCGCCGGAGGGCCGAGTTCCTGTGCTCCGAGGAGCTTCTTTGTCGCTCGCCGCCGGCGACACTCTGGCACTCACCGGCGAATCGGGCTCCGGGAAGAGCACCCTGCTTCACCTCGTCGCCGGCCTTGACGCGGCCGATAGCGGCAGCATCCTGCTGAACGGCGAGGACGTCACGACGCTGGACGATGCCGGGCGGGCGCGCCTGCGTCGCCGGTCCGTCGGTGTCATCTTCCAGCAGTTCAACCTGATCCCGTCGCTCGACGCCGCGGCCAACATCGCGTTCCAGGCGCGCCTGTCCGGCAGGCTCGACCCTGCCGAGACTGCGCGACTGGCTGCAACGCTTGGGCTCGAGCCTCACCTTCGCAAATATCCCGAGCAGCTTTCGGGCGGACAGCAGCAGCGTGTTGCGATCGCCCGGACTCTCGCGGCGCGGCCCGCGCTGATCCTCGCAGACGAACCGACCGGGAACCTCGACGAGAGCACTGCGGACGAGGTGATGACGCAGTTTCTCCAGCTTGTGGGTGACACTGGTGCTGCCCTGCTGATGGTCACGCACTCGCCGCGTCTTGCCGGCAGGCTCTCTCAGCGCGCGCATCTCAGCCAGGGTCGGTTGGCTTGAACGCCGCCATCGTCTGCGCTCTGGCCTCGCACTGGCGGCGCAACCGGCTCCAGCTTCTGACACTCGTGCTCGGCCTCGCTCTGGCGACGGCGCTGTGGTCGGGCGTGCAGGCGATCAATGCGGAGGCGCGCGCCAGTTACGACGCTGCCGCCGCGACACTTGGCGAAGGGAATTTCGATCAACTCTTGCCGAGCCAGGGTGACACGATCGGAGAGGACGTCTTCGTGGCGTTGCGGCGCGCGGGATGGCTCGTCTCGCCCGTTGTCGAGGGCAGACTTCGCCTCGGCTCCTCAAGCGTTCGCGTGGTTGGCATAGATCCGCTGACAGCACCGGGCGGCACGGCAGCTGGCAGGGCGCTGGCAGTCGGCGACCTAGACCGCTTCGTTCGCGGAAAGACTCTCGTTGCCCAAGGTGCCACGGCCGAGCTGCTCCGAGGACGCCTCGAGAATCCTGTCATCGTCGACGACACCGTCGCGCCAGGCACGGTACTGGCCGACATCGGCGTAGCGCAGGAAGTGCTTGGGGCGAAAGGGCTGACGAGGATGATCGTCTTGTCGACGCAGCCGATGCGGCAGCGCCCTTTGGCCGAGGTCGCACCGGGCCTCACCTTGCAGCGCGCACAAAACTCCAGCGACGTCGGCAGGCTCACCGACAGCTTTCATCTCAACCTGACTGCCTTCGGATTCCTGAGCTTCGCCGTTGGCATATTCATCGTGCACGGCGCGATCGGCCTCGCATTCGAGCAGCGCCGTGGAATGGTCCGGACACTGCGCGCGCTAGGCATCCCGCTCGCCCGGCTGGTCGCGACCATGGTGCTCGAACTCGTCTTCCTGGCTTTGCTCGCCGCTGCCGGAGGCGTCGTCCTCGGCTATTTCGTTGCGGCCCTGCTGCTGCCCGATGTGGCCGCGACGATCCGCGGTCTATATGGCGCCGACGTCGCAGGATCGCTGCAGATCCGACCCTCGTGGTGGCTATCGGGCATCGCCATGGCCGTGGGCGGAGCGATGCTTGCTGCGGCCAACGCCTTGTGGCGGCTGGCGCGAATGCCGGTTCTCGCCGGCGCCGGCGGGCGCGCCTGGGCCGTCGCCTCCGGCCGCGCCCGCCGCATTCAGACGGCAGCAGCGGTCGCCCTCCTCGCATTGTCGGGAGTCCTCATCCTTTTCGGAACGGGCCTGCTCGCCGGCTTCGCGGCGCTCGCAGCTCTCTTGCTCGGAGGCGCTCTGGCGCTGCCAGCCTGCCTCGCAACGGTGCTTCGCCTCGGCGAAAGACTTTCGCGAAGGGCGATGCCGCAATGGTTCTGGGCCGACACGCGACAGCTGCTGCCAGGCCTCGGCCTGGCGCTCATGGCGCTGATGCTCGGGATGGCTGCGAATGTCGGGGTGAGCACCATGGTCTTGAGCTTCAGGCTGACCTTCGTCGAGTTCCTCGATCAGCGCCTGGCGGCCGAGCTCTACGTCGACGCGACCGGCATCGCCGACCGGTCGGGCTTCGAGCGGTTCGTGACCGAGCGCGGCGGCGAGGTGCTGCCGGTGGTGTCGGTCGATGCGACGCTGGCCGGCCTTCCGGGCGAGATCTTCGGGGTTCGGCGCAGCGAGACCTACCGGGAAGGCTGGCGGCTGCTTGAAGGCGATGCGGCGTCGTGGGACGAGGTCGGCCGCGGCCGCGCGGTGATGATCAACGAACAGCTGAGCCGCCGCGCCAAGATCGGCGTCGGCGACCAGCTGGCGCTGACCGGCGGCCTTGCCCTGCCGGTCGGCGGGGTCTTCGGCGACTACGGCAATCCCGTCGCGCAGGCCATCGTCGGCGAACCGCTGTTCACGGCAACGTTTCCGAACGTCGTTCCCGCGCGCTACGGACTGCGCACCGCAGACCCCCAGGGCATGCGCACCGCGTTGATCGACCGGTTCGGACTGGCGCCCGCGAGCATCATCGACCAGGCCGCGCTGAAAGCGTTCTCGCTGTCGGTGTTCGAGCGCACCTTCGCGGTCACCGGCGCCCTGAACCTTCTGACGCTAGCGGTTGCGGCGTTCGCGATCCTGATGAGCCTGCTGACGCTGGCGGCGATCCGGCTGCCGCAGCTGGCACCAGTCTGGGCACTCGGCACCACGCAAGCGAGGCTGGCACAGGTGGAAATAATTCGCACCATGCTTCTGGCCGTACTCACAACGGTACTTGCCCTGCCGCTCGGGCTGGCGCTGGCCTGGGTGCTGCTCGCCATCGTCAACGTCGAAGCGTTCGGGTGGCGCCTGCCGATGTATTTTTTCCCCGGCGAGTACGGCCGGCTTATCCTCTTCGCATTGGCCGCAGCTTTTCTTGCCGCGCTGTGGCCGGCGTGGCGGCTGTCGCGCATGAGCCCCGCGGCACTGCTGAGGGTATTTGCCAGTGAACGCTAAAACCGCCTGCGCCTTCCTGCTTTTCGGCATCTCGCCAGCCATTGCGCAGGGATTTGCCGGGCTCGGCACGGACGCCGAAGGCTTTTCGCAGCCGCAGCGCGGATATGAACTCGTGTTCCCGCGCGAGCACGGGGCGCACCCGGACTATCGGATCGAGTGGTGGTACGTCACGGCGAACCTCACCAGCGCTGACGGCGAGCAATACGGGCTGCAGTGGACGCTGTTCCGTTCGGCGTTGGCCCCGGAGGAAAACGTGGGCTGGAAAAGCCCGCAAGTGTGGTTCGGGCATGCCGCGATCACCGGGAAAGACTTCCATCACGCGACAGAACGATTTGCGCGGGGCGGCACCGGGCAAGCGGGTGCGACGGCGGCACCGTTCGAGGCATGGATCGACGAGTGGCGAATGGCCGGTGACACGCTGGAGAACGTCCGCCTCACGGCCACGGGACCGGACTTCGCCTACGATGTGGCGCTTTCGGCGACGGGCCCGCTGGTCCTGCACGGCGACAAGGGCTTCTCGGTGAAATCGGCAAAAGGTCAGGCAAGCTACTACTATTCGCAACCGCATTTCGCGGTCGACGGAACCCTGACGACGCCGCAGGGCGACATCGCGGTCCGCGGCAGCGCGTGGCTGGATCGCGAATGGTCGTCGCAGCCGCTGGCCGATGACCAGGACGGCTGGGACTGGTTCTCGCTGTCGTTCGACAGCGGCGAGAAGCTGATGGCGTTCCGGCTTCGGGACAGTTCAGGCGGCAGCTTCACGTCAGCGACATGGATCGGCGCCGACGGAAGCGCGACGGCTTATCCGGACGGACGTCTCGTTGCCGTCCCTGGCGCAACCAGCGTGGTCGAGGGACGCGCGATCCCGACGAGCTGGCGGCTGTCGCTGGCCGAGCGGCAGCTGGACATCCAGCTCGATGCCCTCAATCCGAATGCCTGGATCGGGGCCAGCATCCCCTACTGGGAGGGGCCGGTGACGGTGAAAGGCAGCCATGCCGGCCGGGGCTACCTCGAGATGACCGGGTACGATCCGGAGTAACCGCCCGGGTGCAACCATTCTCACGGCCGGGCGTTTGTGGCCCTGCGGGGAAATGGGCCGGGCGTGCAACCGTGACCAAAGCGACTACTGACGCGGGGATGGAGTTCCTGGCCGGCGGCGGGGAACTTGCTGCCCTGATCCGCGCCTTCGATTGGGCGTCAACTCCGCTCGGGCCAATCGATAGCTGGCCGCAGTCGATCCGCACGACAGTCGGGATCATCCTCCTTTCGCCAGTGCCGATCGTCACCCTATGGGGCGAGCTCGGCACCATGATCTACAACGATGCCTATTCCGGCTTCGCCGGCGGGCGCCACCCTTCGCTGCTCGGATCGGCGGTGCGCGAAGGCTGGCCCGAGGTGGCCGACTTCAACGACAACGTCATGAAGGTAGGGCTCTCCGGCGGCGTGCTTTCCTACCGCGATCAGGAACTGGTGCTCCACCGCCGCGACGGGCAACCCGAACATGTTTCGATGAACCTCGACTACTCTCCCGTCATCGGAGAGGCCGGCGTGCCGATCGGCGTCATCGCCATCGTGGTCGAGACCACCGAGAGGGTGAACGCGGACAAGAGGCTGCGCGAAAGCGAGGACCGCTTCCGCAACATCGCCGACGCGGCCCCGGTGATGATGTGGATATCGGACAGCCCGCGCGGCTGCAGCTGGTTCAACCGGCCCTGGCTCGAGTTCACCGGCCGCCCACTCGAGTCCGAACTCGGGGACGGGTGGACTGCGGGCATCCACCCCGACGACCGGCGCCGGGTCCTGGACACGTACGACCACTCCTTCGCGACGCGCACGCCGTTCCGGATCGACTTCCGGCTGATGCGAAAGGATGGCGAGTGGCGGACATTGGAGGAAACCGGCGAACCGCAATTCGCCGCCGACGGCAGCTTCATAAACTTCATCGGCTGCTGCAACGACGTGACCGAGCAGCGGGCCGCCGAAGCTGCTCTCCGCGAAAGCGAGGCGCAATTGCGTTTCCTCGACGAGCTGGCGCGCCAGACGACCTTGCATACCGACGCCGACGCGATCCTCGCCATCACCACCCGGCTGGTAGGACAGCATCTCGGCGTCTCGAATTGCGCCTACGCCGACATGGAGGAGGACGGGGACCACTTCACGATACGCGGCGACTGGAGCGCCCCGGGATCGCCAAGCATCGTCGGGCACTACAGTCTGGCGGCCTTCGGCAAGCGCGCGGTGGAGCTTTTGTCTGCCGGCCAGCCGCTCGTCATCCACGACAATCTGCGCGAGCTTCCCCCGGAGGAGGCGGCGAGTTTCCAGTCGATCGGCATCAGCGCGACCATATGCATGCCGCTGGTCAAGGACGGCCGTCTCACCGCACTGATGGCTATCCACCACAAGGATCCGCACCGCTGGCAGCCGCACGAGCTGGCGCTGATCGGAGAGGTGACCGAACGTTCCTGGGCGCATATCGAACGCGTGCGATCGGCGGAGGCATCACGCCGCAACGCGGAAGACCTGCAGATCCTGAATGACACCGGCGCGTCGGTGGCTGCCGAACGCGACCTGTCCAGGATCGTCCAGACGGTGACCGATGCCGGCGTGAAACTGAGCGGCGCGCAGTTCGGGGCGTTCTTCTACAACGTGGTCGACGCCCAGGGCGCCAGCTACATGCTGTACTCGCTCTCGGGCGCACTGAGCGAGGCCTTCGCGAACTATCCGATGCCGCGCGCAACGGCCGTTTTCGAACCCACCTTCCTCGGACAGGGCGTCATCAGGTCCGACGACATCCTTGCCGATCCGCGCTACGGCAAGAACGCCCCCAACAAGGGCATGCCCGAAGGGCACCTGCCAGTTCGCTCCTATCTCGCGGTCCCCGTCATATCGCGCAACGGCGAGGTGCTAGGCGGGCTGTTCTACGGTCATGGCGAGACCGGCCGGTTCAGCAAGGTGCACGAGACCGCCCTTCTCGGAATTGCCGGTCACGCCGCGACGGCGATCGACAACGCCAACCTCTTTGCCGCGGTCGAGCGCGAGCTCGCCGAGCGGCGCCGCGCCGAGGAGGCCTTGCAGGTTCTGAACTCCACCCTGGAGGAGGGGATTCGCGCTACGCTCGCGGAGCGCGCGCGCGCAGAAGAGCAGCTGCGCCAGGCGCAGAAGATGGAGGCGATCGGCAACCTCACAGGCGGCGTGGCGCACGACTTCAACAACCTGCTGACGGCAGTTCTCGGCAGCCTCGAGCTGCTGCGGCGCCGCCTGCCGGACGACCCCTCGCTTCTGAGGCTCGTCGACAACGCGGTCGAAGGTGCCACCCGCGGCAGCGCGCTGACGCAGCGCATGCTCGCCTTCGCGCGCCGTCAGGACCTCAAGATGCAGGAGGTCGATCCGCTCCGCCTCGTCGTCGGCATGACGGAGCTGCTGCAGCGCTCGCTCGGCCCGATGGTCAGCATCACGACGAATTTCCCGCCCAAGCTGCCGGCCGTGCTGACCGACCCGATCCAGCTCGAGTCCGCGCTGCTCAATCTCGCGGTCAACGCCCGCGACGCGATGCATGGCGACGGCGCGATCACCATAGACGGCCGCGAAGAGACGGTGACGGCCGAAGGCGGCCAGCTGCGCCCGGGCAGATATGTCTGCATCTCGCTCCGCGATACCGGCGAAGGCATGGACGAGGAGACGCTGAGACGCGCGGTCGAGCCCTTCTTCACCACCAAGGGTGTCGGCAAGGGCACCGGCCTCGGCCTGTCGATGGTGCAGGGCCTGGCCGAGCAGTCCGGCGGCATGCTCCGGATGAAGAGCAAGCCGCGCGAAGGCACGACCGTGGAGATATGGCTGCCGGCCGCGGCAGCGCTTGCAACCACCGTGCCC
Source organism: Pseudomonadota bacterium (assembly GCA_023457435.1). Taxonomy (GTDB): domain Bacteria; phylum Pseudomonadota; class Alphaproteobacteria; order Rhizobiales; family Rhizobiaceae; genus RCIO01. The sequence goes on along the minus strand of JAEWLS010000032.1, from coordinate 49,092 downwards.
GCGCCTGAGCAGGAAGAGGTCACGCGCGGAGAAGCGGTGCAAACGAGCCTGCGCATCCTCTGCGTCGACGACGACGCGCTGGTGCTGATGAACACCGTCACCATGCTCGAGGACCTCGGCCATACGGTCGTCGAGGCGAGTTCCGGACGCGAGGCGCTGGAAGCGTTTTCCGCCGGCCGCTTCGATCTCGTCATCACCGACCATGCCATGCCGAAGATGACCGGGACGCAGCTGGCGCAGGAGTTGCGCGCGCTGCAGCCTGACCTTCCGATCCTGCTGGCAACAGGCTACGCCGAGCGCACGCCCGGCGTTTCCGACGACCTGCCGCGGCTCGCAAAGCCGTTCTGGCAGGCCGACCTCGCGGCAGCCGTCCGCCGCACGATGGGTCGCGCCGAATAGATCACATACATTTTCGGAACTTTCTCCGCCGCTCGCTGTTTCCGGTTGAAGGGGAGAGGCCGGTTGGCGCGATCAGGTATTTCCAGACGACACGTGCTGACAGCAACGCTTCTAGGTGGAGCGTCGATCCTTGCCTCCAATGCGCTCGCCAGAACGATCGCCGGCGGCATCCCATGGACTCCCGGGCAGGCGCCCCAGCCACGCGGGTTCGACGGTGCGCGCTTCTTCACCGCCGCCGAACGCCGCTGCGTCGACGCGATGACGGCGCGGCTCATCCCGAGCGACGACACGGGACCCGGAGCGCGCGAGGCCGGCGTCACCGACTTCATCGACAACCAGCTGGCCGGGCAGTACGGCCGCGGCGAGCGCTGGTACATGCGCGGCCCCTTCTCCGACGGCACGAAGCAGCAGGGCTACCAGAGCGACCTGCCGCCCGCCGAACTCTATCGCCATGCGATCGAGGCGCTCGACGCCCACTGCCGCGACCGCTTCGACGGCAAGGTTTTCGCAGACCTGCCGGCCGACGAGCAGGACGCGATCCTCAAGCGCATCGACGACGAGGAGCTGGAGCGCGACGGCGTCTCGGCGAAGCTGTTCTTCGGCATGCTGCTCGACAACACCGTCGAGGGCTTCTTCTGCGACCCGATATATGGCGGCAACCGCGACATGGTGGGCTGGAAGCTCGTCGGCTTTCCCGGAGCCCGATACGACTATCGCGACTTCCTCGACCACAACGGCAATCCGATCGCGCTCGAGCCCGTCAGCCTGAAGGGACGGCCGGGCTGGAACGTCGATTGAACCGACCCCGCGACGGGCGGCAGGCAAGGAGCATGGGATGGTGCGGAAGCTTCCGCCGGTAGACGTGGTTCTCGTTGGATTCGGCTGGACCGGCGCCATCATGGCGCAGGAGCTGACCGAGGACGGGCTCGAGGTGCTCGCCATCGAGCGCGGCGGCTGGCGCGACACGCCGACCGACTTCCCCACCACCGCGGCGCAGGACGAGATCCGCTGGTACTGGCGCAAGGAGATGTTCCAGTCGAATGCGCGGGAGACACTGACCTTCCGCAACAACCGCAGCCAGACCGCGCTGCCGATGCGCCGCTGGGGCTCGTTCCTTCCAGGCGAGGGCGTCGGCGGCGGCGGCGTGCACTGGAACGGCCAGACCTGGCGCTTCCTGCCGAGCGACTTCGTTGCGCGGAGCCACAATGTCGAGCGCTACGGCGCATTGCGCCCCGGCCTGACGGTGCAGGACTACGGCGTCACCTACGACGAGCTCGAGCCGCACTTCGACCGCTTCGAGAAGCTGTGCGGCATCGGCGGCAAGGCCGGCAACCTCAACGGCGCGATCCAGGCCGGCGGCAACCCGTTCGAGGGCCCGCGCAGCGCCGAGTACCCCAACCCGCCGATGCACATGACCTTCGCCCAGCACCGCTTCGAGGCGGCGGCGAAGGAGCTCGGCCTGAACCCCTTCCCGGGGCCGTCGGCGAACATGAGCCGGCCCTACGTGAACCCGCTCGGCTGCCAGCTCGCGCCGTGCACCTACTGCGGTTTCTGCGAGAAGTACGGCTGCGGCAACTACTCCAAGGCGAGCGCCCAGACGGCGATCCTACCCGTGCTGATGACCAAGCCGAACTTCAGGCTGAAGGTGAACAACGAGGTGCTGCGGGTGAAGCTCGACTCGACCGGGCGGCGCGCGACGGGCGTCATCCATGTCGACCAGAACGGCGAGGAATACGAGCAGCCGGCCGACCTCGTGATCCTGTGCGCCTACCAGCTCTCGAACGCGCGCCTGATGATGCTGTCGGGCATCGGCGAGATCTACAATCCCGCCACCGGAGAGGGCCTGGTCGGGAAGAACTACTGCTACCAGGTGATGTCGGGCGCCGACGTCTTCTTCGACGACAAGCACACCAACGAGTTTGTCGGCGCCGGCGCGCTCGGCATGTGCGTCGACGAGTACAACGGCGACAATTTCGACCATTCCGGCATGGACTTCATCGGCGGCGGCTACATCGCCTGCTGGACCACGCACAACCGCCCGATCGAGCGCCAGCGCACGCCGGAAGGCACGCCGGAGTGGGGCTCGGCGTGGAAGAAGGCGGTGAAGGAGAACTTCCTGAAGTCGACCAACGTCGGCGCGCACGGCGCCTCGATGGCCTACGTCAACAACTATCTCGACCTCGATCCGACCTACAAGGACGTCTACGGCCGGCCGCTGATGCGGATGACCTACGACTTCACTCCGAACGACAGGGCGATGTCGGCCTTCCTGACCGAGCGCGTGACCGAGATCGCCGAGCGCATGGGCGGCCGCGAGATCAAGGTCAGCGAGCGCGAAGGCCCCTACGATTCGATGCCCTACCAGACCACGCACAACACCGGCGGGACGATCATGGGCGCGACGCCCGCCGACAGCGTCGTAAATCGCTACCTGCAGAGCTGGGACGTTCCGAACCTCTTCGTCATGGGCGCCGGCGTGTTCCCGCAGAACGCCGGCTACAATCCCACTGGCACGGTCGCGGCGCTGGCCTACTGGTCCGCGGCGGCCATTCGCTCGCAGTATCTGCGCAACCCCGGCCCGCTGGTGCAGGCATGAGGCGTCTGCTCGGCGCCCTCGCGGCAATCGCCGCGCTGTCGGCCCCGGCGGCGGCCCAGGAAACCGTATTCTCGCAGGTCGAGCGCGGGCGCTACGCCCTGATTACCGGCAATTGCCAGGGCTGCCACACTGCACCGGGCGAGGAACCATTCGCGGGCGGGCGCGGGCTGGAAACCCCGTTCGGCACGATCTACACGCCGAACATCACCTTCGACGCCGAGACCGGGCTCGGCCGCTGGTCGCGCGACGACTTCTGGTTGGCGATGCACGAAGGGCTGGCCCCGGACGGGACGCGCCTTTACCCGGCATTCCCCTACGCCCACTTCACCAAGATGCCGCGCGAGGAAGTCGACGCGCTCTACGACTACCTGTCGACGCTGCCGCGGGTGAAGAAGGAGAAGCCGGACAACGAGTTGCCCTGGCCATTCTCGTGGCGCACGACGCTCGCCGGGTGGCAATGGATGTTCTTCGAGCCGGGCGTGTTCGAGCCGGATCCGGAGAAATCCGAGGCCTGGAATCGCGGCGCATACCTCGTGGAGGGCCCCGGCCATTGCTCAGGCTGCCACACCGAGAAGAACCTCGCCGGCGCCGACAAGGAGAGCCGCCATCTGATGGGCGGGCAGCTCGAAAACTGGGCCGCGCCGGACATCCGCGGCGGTCGCAACGGCGGACTAGCGCACTGGAGCGAAGCCGACATCGTCGAGTTCCTGAAGACGGGCCGCAATGCGCATACGGCTGCGTTCTCGATCATGGCCGAGGTCATCGAGTACTCGACGCGCCACATGCTCGAGCAGGACCTTCACGCGATCGCCACCTACCTGAAGGACCTCGAAGGCGAGGAGCGCGCGACACCGGCCGCGCTGGACGAAAAGGTCATGGCAGCGGGCGGCGCGATCTACTTCGACCAATGCAGCGCCTGCCATGTCTCCAACGGCAGCGGCGTACCGCGCTTCTTCGCGCCGCTTGCCGGTTCCGGCAAGGCCAACGATCCCGATCCGACCACGGTGATCCGCGTTATCCTCGAAGGGGCGCGCGCCGTCCCGACGAAGGCGCATCCGACGCCGTTGTCGATGCCGGCCTTCGACTGGAAGCTGACGGACGAACAGGTCGCCGCCGTCGCGACCTACGTGCGCACGAGTTGGGGAAACCGCGGCGGTGCGGTGTCCGCGTCCGAAGTCGAGGATCTGCGCGAGCGGCTCAGGGCCGGGCTCGCACCGAAGGATTGATGCGGCCAAGAAGGAGAACAAGCATGAGACGCATTTCCATGGCGCTGTGCGCCGGACTGATCGCAGGGCCTGCCTTTGCGCAGGAGCCGGCGACCGCAGTCGCCAATTTCGTCGACGACAAGGGCGAGGCCAACGGCAATGCCGAGCTGGTGGCTGCGCCTGACGGCGGCGTCTTCGTGAAGATTGAGGTGACCGGCCTGCCCGCCGACCAGTGGGTGGCGTTCCATGTCCACGAGACCGGTTCGTGCGATCACAACACCGACCACGAATCCGCCGGCGGACACTTCAACCCAGGCTCGCGCGAGCACGGGTACAAGTCCGCCAACGGTCCGCACGCCGGTGACATGCCAAACCAGTACGTTCCGGCCGATGGCACGCTGCGGAGCGAGGTTCACAACGCGGCCGTAGCCCTCGCCGACGGCGAGAACGGCATACGCGGGCGAGCCCTGATGATCCACGCCAAGGGCGACGACTATCAGAGCCAGCCATCCGGCGACGCCGGCAAGCGTCTGGCTTGTGCGGTCATCGAATAGATGCACGATGCCGCAAGGCATCGCGAACGCAGGGGGCTGATATCGCCGGGGGCGAAGCGAGACAGGTGAAACGAGGCCGCGGCGAAGCCATGGCGCCGCTGCGGCTGCTTGCGCTCGGCTGCGTCTCGTTGCTGGCGGGCTGCAGCGGCGTGCAGTCCGCGCTCGACCCCGCTGGCGAGGAAGCCGACCAGGTTGCGACGCTGTTCTGGGTCATGGTGGCCGGCGGCGCGGTCATTTGGGCCGGCGTCGTTCTGCTCGCGCTCTACGCGTCGCAGTGGAAGCGCGAGCCTGTTTCCGAAAAGCGCGCCAGCCGCCTGATCTTCTGGGGCGGCGCGGTGTTTCCGATCGCCGTGCTCACCGCCCTGCTTGCCTATGCGCTGTGGCTGATGCCAGGGCTGCGTCCCTTCGCGGGCGGCGACAAATCGGAACTGCGCATCGAGGTCGTCGGCCACCAGTTCTGGTGGCACGTCGTCTACCACCGGCCTGACGGTACCCAGATCGTCTCCGCCAACGAGGTGCGTCTCCCGGTCGGCGAGCGCGTCGAATTCGAGCTCAAGAGCGCCGACATGATCCATTCCTTCTGGATCCCGCCGCTCGGCGGCAAGATGGACCTGATCCCCGGCCGCACGAACCGAACCTCGCTGCGCGCGACGAAGGCCGGCACCTTCCGCGGCCAGTGCGCCGAGTTCTGCGGGCTCGGGCATGCGCTGATGGCGTTCCCTGTGGTTGCCGTGGAGCCGGCCGAGCTCGACGCCTGGCTCGATGCACGCGCCGGTCCCTCCGCCGGCGCATCCGCGGCGCCAGGCGCGACGATCTTCGAGAGAGAAGACTGCGGCGCCTGCCATCGCATTGCCGGCACCTCGTTTGCCGGCACCGCCGGGCCCGACCTGTCGCATGTCGGGTCGCGCCTCACCATCGCCGCAGGTCTCCTTGCCAACGACGAGGAGATGCTGGCCCGCTTCATCGTCCATCCGGCATCGCTGAAGGCGGGTGTCCAGATGCCGGCCTACGCGCATCTGTCCGCCGAGGAACTCGCGCAGGTAGCCGCATGGCTCAAGGGGCTTCAATGAGCGAGAGCGAGACCCGCGAAAAGGCAGCCGAGGAGAAGCAGCTGCGTGCGGTCTGGGCGAACCCTTCTGGCTGGCGCTACTGGACGACGGTGAACAATACCCAGATCGGGCTTTGGTACGGCTCAGCAGCGTTCATGTTCATGCTGTTTGCAGGCCTGCTCGGCCTGCTGGTGCGGGCGCAGCTGGCCGTACCCGAAAACGACCTTCTCTCGCCCGAGCTCTACAATCAGGTCTTCACCCTGCACGGCACGGTGATGATGTTCCTGTTCGCCGTGCCGATCTTCGAGGCCGTTGCCATCTTCCTGCTGCCACCGATGCTCGGCGCGCGCGAGATGCCGTTCCCTCGGCTCGGCGCCTTCGGCTTCTGGAGCTTCCTGCTCGGCGGCGTCTTCGTCTGCGGCTCGATCTTCTTCAACGCCGCGCCCAACGCCGGCTGGTTCATGTACCCGCCGCTGGCGACGTCCGAGCAGGCCGGCATCGGCGCCGACATCTGGCTCCTCGGCCTGTCGTTCATCGAGGTTGCGTCGATCGCGGCCGCGGTTGAGCTGATCGTCGGCATCATGAAATGCCGCGCTCCCGGCATGCGCGTGAACCTCATGCCGCTGTTCGCCTGGTATCTCCTGATCGTGGCGGGAATGATCCTGTTCGCGTTCCCACCGCTGATCGCCGGCGACCTGCTGTTCGAGATGCAGCGCATGTTCGACTGGCCGTTCTTCGATCCGGAGCGCGGCGGCGATCCGCTGTTGTGGCAGCACCTGTTCTGGATCTTCGGCCACCCGGAGGTCTACATCATCTTCCTGCCGGCCATCGCCCTGCTGGCGATGATCATACCGACCTTCGCGCGGCGGCCGATCGTCGGATATTCGTGGATCGTGCTGGCGGCCGTCGGCACCGGATTCCTCTCGTTCGGACTGTGGGTCCACCACATGTTCGCGACCGGTCTGCCGCAGATCTCGCTCGCCTTCTTCTCCGCCGCCTCGGAGGCCGTCGCGATACCGACGGCGGTGCAGATCTTCGTGTTCATCGCGACGATGCTCGCCGGCCGCGTCATCTTCTCGACGCCGATGCTCTTCGCCGTCGGCGGCATCGCAATCTTCGTCATCGGCGGTCTGACGGGCGTCATGGTGGCGCTCGCGCCGTTCGACTGGCAGGCGCACGACACCTACTTCATCGTCGCGCACCTGCACTACGTGCTGATCGGCGGCATGCTCTTCCCGGTTTTCGCGGGGCTGTACTACTACTACCCGCTGATCGACGGGAAACACATGTCCGAGCGGCTGGGGCGCATAGCGTTCTGGCTCATGTTCGTCGGCTTTAACGTGACCTTCTTCCCAATGCACCTGACCGGACTGCGCGGCATGCCTCGCCGCGTCTACACCTATCCGGCGGACATGGGGTGGGACTGGCTCAACCTCATCTCGACGATGGGCGCGGTGATCCTTGGCGTCGGCATGTTCGCAGTGGTCGTCGACGTTACCGCGAACCGCCGCCGCAAGAGCCGCGCGGAGCAGAACCCCTGGAAGGCCGGCACGCTGGAATGGCTGAACGAGCCTGAGGAGAACTGGGGCGTGCGCTCGATACCGCGCATCGAGAGCCGCTACCCGATCTGGGATCAGCCGAGCATCGTCGAGCAGGTGAAGGCCGGCGAGTGGTATCTCGCCGACGCGAAGGAGGGCCGGCGCGAGACGCTGGTGACGTCTGTCCTCGACGCCGAGCCCGAGCAGGTGCTGCGCATCGGCGGCACCTCCTACCTGACAATCATCAGCGCCGCGCTGCTCGGCACGGTGTTCGTCGCCCTCACCTTCAAATGGTGGACCGTTTCACTGCTCTCCGGCGCCGGCTTCCTCGTCGCCATCCTATGGTGGCTATGGACCGGGACGGGCGAGATTCCGGAGAAGGACGAAAAGGACATTGGCCGCGGATTGAAGCTGCCGCTTTACAGTTCGGGTGTGAAATCCGCCGGCTGGTGGGCGATGTTCATCACCATGACCGGCGACGGCACCGCCTTCGCCAGCCTGGTGTTCGGCTACTTCTTCTTCTGGACCATCCACGAGGACTTCACCGGCGGGCAGGCGGGACCGGGCATGTTCTGGCCGCTTGTCGCGCTCGCGCTGTTCGCCGCCGCCTGGGCCGCCACCGTCGGCGCCCGCGAGATCAACCGGCGCGGCGGGGTCGGCGCCGCGCGCGGCCTGCTGGTGGGCGGCGCCCTCCTCTCCATCGCCGGATGCGCGGCCGGACTCGCCGGTCCCTACATGACCGGGATGGACCCGACCTCGTACGTCTATCCGGCGATCGTCTGGATCCTGGCGATCTGGGCGGTCGCGCACGGCGCGGTCGGCATCATCATGCAGCTCTACTGCCTTGCGGGGAGCCTCGCCGGGCGGCTCACGCCCCGCTACGACATGGACCTCCACAACGTCGCGCTCTACTGGCACTTCATGCTGGTGACCGCGCTCGTGACCTTCGGCGTGATCGGCCTCTTCCCGGAGGCGCTCTAGCGATGTGGCATCTGCTGCCGAGGGAAGTGGAGACGCTGTGGACGCTGTTCACGGCACCGGTCGTCTGGGCATTGCACTTCCTGCTCTGCTACGTCGGCGCGGCGATCTTCTGCGAGAAGCCCGACTTCCTCGGTCTCGACTTCGACAGCCTGCGCATCGCCATCGGCGTCGTCACCGCGCTTGCGCTCGGCATGATCGTGCTCGCGGCCGCGCTGGCCTGGCGGCAGTGGGGGTTCGGAGCGGGAGACCCGCCGCATGACGACCCGACGCGGCGCGACCGCCTGCTCTTCCAGGGCTACGCGACCCTGCTGCTTTCCGGGCTGAGCTTCGTCGCGGTTATCTTCACGGCGATGCCGGCCCTGTTCGTCACCGAATGCCTGCGCTGAAGGCGGTTCTTCTCCCCGCCGGCGTGGCGGTGCTGGCGCTGATATGGCTCGGGCCGCTGCTCGGCGCCTGGCGCGAATCCTTCGCCTCGCACATGCTTGCCCATATGGGCGTCGTCGCCATCGCCGCGCCGCTTATCGCGCTCGGCCTGCCGGCGCGGCTGCGGTTCCGTCCGGAGATGCCGCCGGCGCTGCCGGTGGTGGCTTCGGTGCTCGAATTCGTCGCCGTTTGGGGCTGGCATGCGCCGGCGATGCGCGCCGCCGCGGAGGCCTCGCTCGCCATCACCGTGCTTGAGCAGGCAATGTTCCTGTTCGTCGGCGTGCTGCTGTGGTGGTCGGCGTTCGGCGCGCCGGGCGACCGGGCCCACGCCGCCGCGGGCGCCGGCGCCCTGCTGCTCACCTCCGTCCACATGACCCTGCTTGGCGCGCTGCTGTCGCTCAGCCCGAGACCGCTCTACGGCCTCGGCGAGGTGACATGCTTCGGCGTTGTTCTCGGCGCGGCGCAGGACCAGCAGATCGGCGGCGTCGTCATGCTGGTCGTCGGCGCCGTCGTCTATCTTGCCGGCGGCGTGGCCCTGGTTTCGCGGGTGCTTGCCGGCTCTAGCCTTCCGCGCCCATCTTTCCGGGATTCATGATCCCAAGCGGATCGAGCGCCGCCTTGATGCGCTTCATCACGTCGACGGCCGCACCGTGCTCCTTGCGCATGAACTTCAGCTTGGCGATGCCGATGCCGTGCTCGCCGCTCGCCGTGCCGCCGACCTTCAACGCGCGCTCCACCAGCCGGTCGGCGAGGCGCTCGGCCTCGGCAAGTTCGCGCGCATCGCCCGGCATGATGAGATAGGCGGCGTGGTAGTTGCCGTCGCCGGCATGGCCGATGATCTGGCCCTTGATGAACGATGCGTCGATGTCGGCGCGTGCGGCGACGATGGCGTCGGCCAGCTGCGAGATCGGCACGCAGATGTCGCTCGTGTAGAGTTCGCAGCCCGGCCGCGCCGCCTTCGTGGCCCAGTAAACGTCGTGGCGCGCTTGCCACAGCCTGGCCCGCTCGTCGGCGTCGCTGCTCCAGCGGAAGTTACCGGCGCCGTGCTCCTGCGCGATCTGCTCTGCGATCCGCGCCTGCTCGGCCGCCCAGGCCTCGGTGCCGTGGAACTCGTAGAGCAGCGTCGGCGCCACTTCGAGGCTGAGCTTCGAGTACGCGTTGACGTTGACGATGCCGACCTCGTCGAGAAACTCGACGCGGGCGACGGGGATGCCGTACTGGACCGTCGCTATGACCGCCTCGACGGCGCTGCGCACGCTCGGGAAGGTGCATACGGCGGACGAGACGCTTTCGGGGATCGGGTGCAGCCGCACTGTGAGCTCGGTGATGATGCCGAGCGTGCCCTCGGCGCCGACGAAGAGGTGGGTGAGGTCGTAGCCGGTCGACGATTTCTTCGAGCGCGAGCCGGTACGGATGAGCGCGCCGTCGGGCGTAACCACCTCGAGCGCCATCACGTTCTCGCGCATCGTCCCATAGCGTACGGCGGTGGTGCCGCTGCCGCGGGTCGAGGCCATGCCGCCGATAGAGGCGTCGGCGCCGGGATCGACGGAGAACATCATGCCGGCGGCGCGCAGCTCGGTGTTGAGCTTCTTGCGGGTTACCCCTGGCTGTACGACGGCGACGCCGTCCGCGGCGCTGATCTCGATGATGCGGTTCATGTCCCGCGTGTCGACTGTGACGCCGCCGCGGACCGGGATCGTGTGGCCCTCCATCGACGAACCCGCGCCGAACGGCACGACCGGCACGCGGTGCGCCGCGCAAATCTCGACGATCGCCTGGACGTCGGCCGCGTCGCGCGGAAACGCCACCGCATCCGGCATCGACGGCGCCAGCCGCGAGGTGTCGCGGCTGTGATGCTCGCGCACCGCCGTCGAGGTCACGACCTTGTCGCCGAGACGCGCCTGGAGCGCTGCGATTGCCGCCGCCGTGTCAGACATAGTGGCCGCCCTTGCCCTGGGCGGCGTCCGGCGCCCGGTATGGATATTTCGAGGCGGCAAGCTCCTTCGAGGTGATGAACTCGAGCAGCACCGGTATGCCTTCCTTCGTCTTCCGGATGCCGCGGCGTATGGCCGGCACGATCTCGGACGGATCGGTGACACGCTCGCCGTAGCCGCCGAGCGCCTTGGCGAAGTCCGCGTAGTTGCCGGAGATGTCGGTCGACCGGTACTTCTCGGTCGAGATGCCCATGATCGGCAGCTCCATCGCCATCGAGAAGTTGTTGAGCAGGATCGACATGATCGGGATGCGCTCGCGGACGGCGGTCTCGAAGTCCATGCCGGTGAAGCCGATCGCCGCATCGCCCCACACATTGATGCACAGCTTCTCCGGATGCGCGATCTTGGCGCCGAGCGCGAGGCCGAGACCGTAGCCGAGCTGCGTGGTCTTGCCCCAACCGAGATAGCTGAGCGGCGTCGTCGACACCCAGAACGGCGCGAGCTGGTCGCGCGGGCTGCCGGCGTCGTGGGTGATGATCGTGTTGTCGATATCGACCGTCTTCTGCAGATCCCACAGCACCCGGTACGGCGTCATCGGCTTTTCCGACGAGGTGAGCTTCGGCATCCATTCCTTGAGCCACTCGGCGCGAACGCCGGCGACCTCGTCCGCGGTCGCGGACCACCCGCGCGACGCAACGCCGGTGCGGTCGAGCTCGGCGAGGATGGCGTCGAGCGTCAGCGCCGCGTCGCCGACCAGCGCCACCTTCGCTTCGTAGTCCTTGTTGATGTGCTGCGGGTCGAGGGTGGCGTGGATCACGGTCTTCTTCGGCGGCATCTGTACCGCGAAGGAGCTCTCGGTGAACGAGCAGCCGACGCCGAAGATCAGGTCGGCATGGTCGAGGAAATGTCGGACGGTCTTCGGAATGGCGTTGCCGCCCGCACCCAGCGCCAGCGCGTGGTTCTCGGGAAACGCGCTCTTGCCTTCGAGGCTGGTGCAGACCGGGATGGCAAGGCGTTCGGCCAGCGCCTTCAGCTGCGGCCACGCCTGCGCGTAGTGAATGCCCTGCCCCGCGTAGATCACCGGGCGCCTCGCCGCGGCCAGCATCGACGCGGCCTCGCGCACCGCCTCGGGATCGGGGCCGAAGCGCGTGGTTAGTACCGGGCGATAGTCGAGCGGCTCCGGCACCTCCTCGTTCCAGATGTCGTTCGGGATCTCGACGACGACCGGACCGCCGCGGCCATTGCGCAGCTGCGAGAAGGCGCGGCGGAAGATCGCCGGGATGTCCGACGGCACATTGATCGGCTCGACCGACTTGGCGATGTCGCGCATCGCCACCGTTGCGTTGTAGTTCGGCTTGATGTGCGCAAGGCGCCGGGCGTAGCCGCCGGGAAGGATGAGCACCGGCACGGACTCGCCATAGGCCTGGGCGATCGCGCCGTAGGAGTTCTCGGTGCCTGGGCCGAGCTGCATGGCGAAGACGCCGATCTTCTTGCCCGACGAGAGGCGCGACAGCGCGTCCGCCATGTGGACGCCGATGCGCTCCTGGCGGACGATGATCGGACGGATGTCGGCGGCGGCGGCGTGTTCGATGACATGGTTGACCGGATAGCCGAACAGGACCTCCACGCCCTCGCGCTTCAGGATCTCCGCGATCGCGTCGCCAACCTTCATGCTTTCCTCCCGCACGCACACGTTACCGCCGGCCGGAACCGCGCCATGATAACTGGATCGACAGGTCCAGGCCCGAGCGCAACCCTATAGGCTGTATGCAATGCAAGGTCCACGAGCCACTTTCGTGAAACGATCTGATGGTTGATGACAGCGGCATCGAGCAGTGAAATCGCCCGTTCAACGCCTTGTAATCACAAACGTGCTGTGATGTTACTTGGCTCCTGGGACTGCTCTCGGGAGGAGCGGCCTACCGCCGGGTATAATTAGTCTAGGAGGAGGAAATGTATACAATGAGGCTTTCAGCACTCGCTGGCGCAGTTGCGTGCTTCTTCGCCGGTTCGGCGATGGCACAGGAAAAGATGACGCTGGCGCACTGGGTGCCGGCATCGCACCCCCTGCAGAAGCTGGGCATGGAGCCGTGGACGAAGTCGATCACCGACGCCACCCAGGGACGCATCACGTTCGAATTCTATCCTGCCGCGCAGCTGGGCGCCGCGGCGGACCACTACGACATGGCCCGCGACGGCATCGCCGACATCGGGTTCATCAATCCGGGCTACCAGCCGGGCCGCTTCCCGATCCTCGCCGCGGCCGAGCTGCCGTTCCACTTCGCCAACGCCAAGGCCGGCGTCCGCGCGCTGACCGAGTGGTACAAGCCTTACGCCGAGAAGGAGATGTCGGACGTCTACTTCTGCATGGCCCTGTCGCACGATCCGGGCACGTTCCACGGCAAGGACAAGATCCTTGTTCCGGAAGACCTACGCGGCAAGAAGGTCCGGCCGGCGAACGCGACCGAAGGCCGCTTCGTCAACCTGCTCGGCGGCGCCTCGGTGCAGGTCTCCGCGCCTGAGAGCCGCGAGTTGCTTGCCAACGGCGGTGCCGACGCGACCCAGTCGCCGTGGGAATCGCTCTACATCTTCGGCGTCGAGCCGCTGGTGAAGCACCACCTCGACATGCCGCTCTACGCGTCGATCAACGCCTTCGTCATCAACAAGGCCAAGCTCCAAGGACTGAGCCCCGAGGACCGCAAGGTCGTCGAGGACCACTGCACGCCGGAGTGGGCGGAGAAGATGTCGTCCGGCTGGGCCGACGTCGAGGCCGCGGGCCGTACCAAGATCGCGGCCGACCCGTCGCACACGATGCACAAGCCGAACGCCGAGCAGCTGCAGCTGTGGAAGGCCGCAGCCGCGCCGCTAACGGACGAGTGGAAGGCCAACATCAAGAAGATGGGCCTCGATGCCGATGCCATCTACAATGGCATGGTGGAGACGCTGAAGAAGTATGATTCCTTCGCGGGCTGAGGCGTCCGCGACGACAGTGAAAGTGGAGGAGAATAGATGAAGTTCGCAGCTCTGCTGGCCTCGGCCAGCCTGACGATCCTCGCCTCGGCGGCCAGTGCCGCCGAGGTCGAGCTGACCCTGTCCCACTGGGTCCCGCCGGTGCACGCGCTGCACACGACCGGCATGGAGCCATGGGCTAAGTCGATCAGCGAAGCGTCCGGCGGGCGCATCCAGATCAACATCTTCCCCGGGTCGCAGCTCGGCGCCGCGCCGGACCATTACGACATGGCCCGCGACGGCGTCGTCGACATCGCCTTCATCAACCCGGGCTACCAGCCGGGCCGTTTCCCGATCATCGCGGCGGGAGAGATCCCGTTCACGATCGGTAACGCGAAGGGCGGCTCGCAGGCCTTCGACGAGTGGTATCGCCAGTACGCCGCCAAGGAGATGGGCGACACCTACTTCTGCATGGCCCACCTGCATGATCCGGGCACGCTGCATGGCAAGTCCGGCCCGATCCTGGTGCCAACCGACCTGAACGGCAAGAAGATCCGCCCGGCCCACGGCACGATGGCGCGTCTGATCAGCTCGCTCGGCGCCGGCTCGGTGCAGGTTCCGGCCGGCGAGATGCGCGATCTCGTCACCAGCGGCGGCGCCGACATGACCGCCTCGCCGTGGAACTCGATCTACACGTTCGGGCTCCAGGACGTGACCACGCACCACCTCGACATGCCGTTCTACGTCACGACCTTCGCGTTCGTCATGAACAAGGCGAAGATCGACGGCCTCGCGCCGGAAGACCGCAAGGTCATCGACGACCACTGCACGTCGGAGTGGGCCGGCAAGATGTCGGCCGGCTGGGCCGATGCCGAGTTCGCCGGCCGCCAGAAGATGATCGACGCCGGCCACACCATGTACAAGCCGAACGCCGAGCAGGTGAAGATGTGGGTCGATGCGACCGGTTCGCTGCAGGGCGACTGGGCCAAGGCTGCCGCCGGCAAGGGCGTCGACGCCGCCGAGGTCTGGAAGAGCCTCATGGACAAGCTGGCGAAGTACGACGCCGCGGTGAAGTAACCGCGCTACAATCGGGGAAACAGGCGCCAGTCGGCGCCTGTTTCCGCTTCGGCTTCCGGGGAGGGGCTCCGATGGACACAACGATAAGACGCTTCTGCGAGGCGGTGGATATCGTGGCGGGCGTCCTGCTCGGCCTCGTCACGCTGCTGATCGTCGCCTCGACGGTAGCGCGATACTTCTTCGCCTACGCCATCCCGGACGCCTTCGACCTGTCGCGCTATCTCATCGGCGCATGCCTGATGTGGGGTTATGCCTCCGTCGGCTATCGCGGCGGCCATATCGCCGTCGACATCTTCTACGAGATTTCCGGTGAGCGCGGCCGCCGCTGGATCAACGCCGTCGCCTGGGTGATGCTGCTGTTCTTCACCGCGCTGCTCGCCTACCAGATGTTCTTCCGTCTCACGAGCGCCTACCGCAGCAACGAAGCGACCTTCGATCTCCAGCTTCCCGCCTGGCCGTTCATCGGCATCATCTGGGTCGGCTGCGTGGTCAGCGTAATCACGATCGCGCTGTCGGTTGTGCTCAATCCGGAAGCCGGCGAACCGAAGCCCGAGGGTGAAGGCATATGAGCGCGTCCGACTGGGTAGCCATTCTCGGCTTCGCCGCGATGTTCGTGCTGATGGGGCTGCGCGTGCCCCTCGGCGTCGCCATGGGCCTTGTCGGCGTGTTCGGCTTCGCCGCCATGCGCGGCATAGGGCCGGCGGTCAACCTTCTGACCACCTCGCCGATCCGCGTCATCACCGACTTCAACCTCAGCCTCGTGCCGTTCTTCGTGCTGATGGGCGTGTTCGCCACCAATTCCGGCATGTCGCGCGAGCTGTTCCGCACCGGCAACGCCTGGCTTGGGCAGTTCCGCGGCGGCGTGGCGCTGTCAACCATCGCCGCCTGCGCTGGCTTCGCCGCGATCTGCGGCAGCTCGATCGCCACCGCGGCGACGATGACCCGCGTCGCGCTGCCCGAGATGCGCAAGATCGACTACGACGACAAGACCTCGACCGGCGTCATCGCCGCCGGCGGTACGCTCGGCATCCTGATCCCGCCATCGGTCATCATGGTCGTCTACGGCTTCCTCACCGAGACCGACGTCGGCAAGCTGTTCATGGCCGGCATCATCCCCGGCATCATGGCCACCGTCATGTACATGGGAACGGTGCTAATCGCGCACGGCCGTCGCCTGCCGCCCGGCCGCAAGTTCGACCTGCGCGAGGCCTTCGCCTCGCTGCGCGACGTCTGGGCGGTGCTGGTGCTGTTCGTGTCGATCATCGGCTCGATCTACCTCGGCCTGGCGACGCCGACCGAGGCGGCGGCCGTCGGCGCCTTCCTCACCATGGTGATCGGCATCCTGCGCGGGCGCCTGAACACGCAGAAGATCATGGCGAGCCTGGTGGAGTCCCTGCGCACGTCGGTGGTGTTGTTCTCGGTCCTGATCGGCGCAATGCTGTTCGGCTACTTCCTGGCCATCACCCAGTCGCCGCAGAAGATCACCGCCTTCCTCGTCGGCCTCGACCTTGGCGCCTACGGCACGCTCGGGCTCATCCTCGTGCTGTTCTTCGTGGCCGGCGCACTCATGGACGAGATGGCGATGATCATCCTGATGGTGCCGATCGTCTTCCCGGTATTGATGCACATGGGGTTCGACCCAATCTGGTTCGGCATCATCATCGTGACCGCGTGCCAGCTCGGGATGATCTGCCCGCCGGTCGGCATCAACGTCTTCGTCATCAACTCGATAGCCAAGGACGTGAAGCTGACGACGATCTACGGCGGCGTGATGCCGTTCATCGTGACGGATATCGTCCGCATGGTGCTGCTGATCGTCTTCCCGGCGATCGCGCTCTGGTTGCCGGCGACGATGCAGTGACCCCGCAGCCTCCTGCCCTCAGCTTCGTCTGCGAGATCAATGCGCAGCTCGAGCCGGCGCTGGAAATGGGGACCGCGCCCGGCGGACGGGCGCGGATCATCCGAATCGTCGGCGGCACGGTTACCGGCGAGCGTCTGTCGGGCCGCATCCTCGATCTGGGCGCCGACTGGCAGACCGTGCTCGACGAGGGCCATGCCGAACTCGACACGCGCTACGGCATGGAGACGCATGACGGCGCGATGATCGACATCCGCAATTTTGGGCTACGCCACGGTTCGCCCGAGGTGATGGCCAGGCTCGCCGCCGGCCAGCCTGTCGACCCGTCGCAGTATTACATGCGTACCTTCCCGCGTCTGAAGAGCGGCGACCCGCGCTATGCCTGGGTCAACCGCACGCTGTTCGTCGGCACCGGGCAGCGCATGCCCGATAGCGTGCGCATCCACGTCTTCGAAGTTCTCTGAGCGCAGGACACGAAAAAAGGCCGCCGGATCGCTCCGGCGGCCTTTTCGCATTGCTCAGCCGATCAGGCGTATTGGATCGTCTTCGTCTCGAGATAGTTCTCGAGGCCCTCCGGCCCGCCTTCACGGCCCATGCCGGACTCCTTGAAGCCGCCGAACGGATGCTTCGGATCGATGATGAGGCCGTTGATCGTGACCGTGCCCGAGCGGATCCGCCGCGCCATGTTGTAGGCGCGCTCGACGTCCTTCGAGTAGACCGAGGCGTTGAGCCCGTAGACCGAATTGTTGGCCTTGCGCGCTGCGTCCTCGTCGTCGGTGTAGGTGATCACCGAGACCACGGGCCCGAAGATCTCCTCCTGGGCGATCTTCATCTCCGGCTTCACGTCGGTGAACACGGTGGGCTCGAAATAGTAGCCCTTGTCGAAGCCCTTCGGCCGGCCGCCGCCGCAGGCGATCGTGGCTCCTTCGGCCCTGCCGGCCGCGACGTAGCCTTCGACGCGATCGCGCTGCCGCGCCATCGTCAGAGGTCCCATCTGCGTCGCCGGGTCGAATGGGTCGCCGACCTTGATGTTCGAAACGGCGGCCAGATAGGTGTCGAGGAACTCCTGCTTGCGGCGTTCCGGCACCAGGATGCGGGTCAGCGAGAAGCACACCTGGCCGGTGATCGGCATGGAGTACGCCATGATGCTCGGCAGCGCCTGCTTGAAGTCTGCGTCGTCGAGCAGCACCGCCGGCGACTTGCCGCCGAGTTCGAGGCTGACCCGAGCCAGGCGGTCGGCGCATGCCGCCGCGATGACCTTGCCGGCGACCGGCGAGCCGGTGAACGCGACCTTGTCGACGCCCTTGTGGCGCACGAGGTAGTCGCCGCCCTCACGGCCGGCAGGCACAAGGTTGAACACGCCGGCCGGCAGGCCCGCCTTGTCGATGCACTCGGCTAGGATATAGGCCTCGAGGGGCGTCTCGGGAGACGGCTTGGCGACCATGCAGCAGCCGGCGGCGAGGCCTGCGGCGATCTTGTAGGACAGCAGCACCAGCGGCGCGTTCCACGGGGTGATGGCGGCGACCACGCCGACCGGCTCCTTGGCGATGCGCACGCGCCCGCCATCGTCGCGCTTGCGCTCGTCGACGAAGGAATGGGTCTCGATCAGGTCAGCGTAGTAGTTGAACAGGGTCGGGTTCTGGCCGACGAGCTTCTTGGTCAGGCCGATCGGCGCGCCGACCTGCAGCGTCCACGAATAGGCGATATCGTCGAGCTTCTCGGTGAGCAGCGCTGCGACCTTGCGCAGGTAGCGCGCGCGCTCCGAGGGCGCCATGCGTGGCCACGGGCCGTTGTCGAACGCCTCGCGTGCGGCTGCAACGGCGCGGTCGATGTCCTCACGGCCGGCTTCCGGATAGCTGATCACCAGTTCCTCTGTCACCGGCGAGATGACCTTGAGACGCTGGTTCGAGACCGGCTCGGCCCAGCGGCCGGCGATGAAGAACCGCTCCGGCGAATTCGGGATGATCGATCCCTTCACCATCATGTTCATGGGCTTTTCCTCTGCTTTTGCCTTTGCGTGAACCGGTTCACGCGTTTCGTTCGACGCCTGGATCTGCGGTGCCTTGCCCTCGATCATGACCTCGAGAAGGCGAGGTCCCTTCATCGCCAGGAATTCCTTGATCTTGC
Organism: Pseudomonadota bacterium; assembly: GCA_023457435.1. Lineage (GTDB taxonomy): Bacteria > Pseudomonadota > Alphaproteobacteria > Rhizobiales > Rhizobiaceae > RCIO01. The sequence continues at coordinate 30,402 of JAEWLS010000032.1, read as the reverse complement.
CCTCGAGCGCAGCGCCCTTCGCGACCCTGTCAGCCCTGACGCCTTGCGCTTCCGCTGCCGCCACGAAGTCGATGTGGCCGATGTCGATGCCGGAGACGCGCTCCGCGTTGATCTTGTCGGCCATGCCCTTCAGAGCGCCGTATCCGCCATTGTTGAGAATGATGACGAACAGGTCGACATCGTACTCCGCCGCCGACCAGAGCGACTGGATCGCATAAAGGCTCGAACCGTCGCCGATCGGCGCAATGACGGTCTTGCCGGGCCGGGTGAGTGCGGCACCCACCGCCGCAGGCAGGCCGAAGCCCAGACCGCCGCTCGCGGTTGCGAAGAAGCCGCCTTCGCGGTCGATCGGGAAGTGGTCGTGCAGCGCCCCGCGGGCACTCGGCGCTTCTTCGACGACCAGGCTGTCTGGCGAGCGCAGCTCGGCCAGCGTCTGATAGAAATACTCGTTGGTGATGCCGGATGGCTGCGCCACCCGCGGCACGACGCGCGCCGGCACGTCGTTGCGCAGCGCCCGCGCTCGAACCTTTTCGCCCAGCGCTTCGGCGGCGACGCGGAGATTGGACAGCACCGCCATGCCGGTTGCGGCGCCGGCGACCTGTTTCGGATCGTCCGAGATGAGACAGAGCTCGGCGCCGGACGGAAGGTGCTCCTCTGCGCCGGGGAAATGGTACGTGAAGACCGGCCCGCCCATCACCAGCACGAAATCGCTGCCGTCGAGGCACCGCGACAGCTGCGGCTGCTGCGCCGGCAGGAACCCGGCGAACAGCGGATGCCGCTCGGGGAAGCTGGCGCGCGACGACATCGGGCTGACCCAGACCTTCGCCTGCAGCCGCTCGGCGAGCTTGACGGTCGCATCCCATCCGCCGTCTAGGTCGACTCCCGGGCCGACGACCATGACCGGCGAGCGCGAGCGATCCAGCGCCTCGGCGACGGCATCGAGCGCCGCGCCGTCGATCCCCATGACCTGGCTGACCTCGCGGTCCTCGACCGGCGCGCAGGGCATGTCCCAATCGTCCAGCGGGACGGAAATGACAACGGGACCGCGCGGAGGCTGCATGGCGAGATGCCAGGCGCGCGCAAGCGCTGCCGGAACGTCCTCGGCACGCGCCGGCTCGATCGCCCATTTCACATACGGCTTGGGAAACTCGACCGGGCTCTCGTTGAAGAGGAAGGGATCGAACGGAAGCAGGTTGCGCGTCTGCTGGCCGGTCGTGATGATGAGCGGACTGCGGTTGCGGAATGCGGTGTAGACCGCGCCGAGCGCATGGCCGAGCCCTGCCGCGGAATGGAGGTTCACGAACGCCGGACGGCGGGTGACCTGCGCGTACGCATCCGCCATGGCCACGACGATCGATTCCTGCAGGCCGAGGACATAGTCGAAGTCCTTGGGCAGGTTCACGAACATCGGCAGCTCGGTGGAACCCGGATTACCGAACACGCGGTTCATGCCCTTGCGCCGCATGAAGTCGAACACGGCGTCGGCAACGGTCTGCGTCTGCAGGCGCGCGCCACTCAGCGCGCCGGGGGTCATTCGGTTCATTCTTCCTCCCTGCCCGCGCCTACGCGCCGGCCGTATCTCAGGATGCCATATACCTCTGCTGCATGAAACCGACGAAACGAAGAAAGGCGCTGCGACAGTTAAGACTTGCAAGGCTTGCCTCACCCGCGCGGTCATGCGAACTCGCCCTCGTGACGCGAGGTGATGCCATGGCGAACGAGACGATCTGCATCGGCGGCAAGTGGCGCGCCGCGGCTTCCGGGGCAACGATACCCGCGATCTCGCCCTACGACGGCAAGACCTTCGCCGCAATCGCTGCCGGCGGGGCCGTGGAGATTGCGGATGCGGTCGCGGCGGCACATGCCACGGCGGAAGGCTGGGCTCGCATGGCGGGCTTCGAGCGGGGCCGCATCCTGTCCAGGCTCTCGGCCCTGATCCTCGACAACCTCGAGGAGCTTACGCAGATCGAGGCGCAGGACACGGGCAAGCCGATGACGCAGGCCCGCACCGACATCCGCTCGACGGCGCGCTACTTCGAGTTCTACGGCGGTGCCGCGGACAAGGTGCCGGGCGAAGTCATTCCCTTTCTCGATGGGTATCAGGTCACGGTGCAGCACGAGCCGCGCGGCGTCGTCGGCGTCATCATCCCGTGGAACTACCCGGCGTCGATGTTCGGCCGCACGATGGGACCGGCCCTCGCGGCTGGCAATGCCGCCGTCCTGAAGCCGGCGGAGGATGCCTCGATGAGCAACATCAGGCTGACCGAGCTTGCCCACGAGGCGGGCCTGCCGGCCGGTGTGCTGAACCTCGTGACCGGTCTCGGCGAGGAAGCTGGTGCCACCCTCACCGCGCATCCCGGCATCGACTTCCTGTCCTTCACCGGCTCGCCCGAGGTCGGCACGCTGGTGCAGATGGCAGCGGCGAAGAACCACATACCCTGCGTGCTGGAACTCGGCGGCAAGTCGCCCCAGATCGTGTTCGAGGATGCCGATCTCGAAGCTGCGGCGAGCCTGATCGTCACCGTCATCGCCCAGCACGCCGGACAGACCTGCTCGGCCGGCAGTCGCGTGCTGGTCCAGAGGAGCATCTACGATCGCTTCGCGGCGCTTCTGGCGTCGAAGATGAGCGCCGTCCGCGTCGGTCCGCCGGCTGCCGACCTGCAGTGCGGTCCCCTGGTGAACGCTGCTCAGTTGAAGCGCGTCCGCGGCTTCATGGACCGCGCCGCGCGCGACGGAATCGCCGTAATCGCGCAAGGACAACTAGAGGGTACTACCGATTTGGCTGGGTTTTTCGTCGAGCCGACGCTCTACGGACCGGTTCCGCACGACCACGAATTGGCCCAGGAGGAGGTCTTTGGGCCGATTCTGGCGGCGATACCGTTCGAAGACGAGGCCGACGCCATCCGTATCGCCAATGGCACGCCCTACGGTCTGGTGGCCGGTTTATGGACGGAAAACGGCGCCCGGCAGATGCGCGTCGCAAAGAAATTGCGTGTTGGGCAGGTTTTCGTCAACAATTACGGAGCCGGCGGCGGCATCGAACTGCCCTTCGGCGGCGTCAAGCGCAGCGGCCACGGCCGCGAGAAGGGTCTGGAGGCCCTGCGCGAGTACACCGTGAGCAAGACGATCGTCCTCAAGCACGGCTAGGTCACCCCCGATTTCAGGCGGTAATCTGGCGTGTCCCACAAACGCTTGTCGAGTATCTCAGCGAGGATGGCGACCGCGCCGCGGACCTCGGCCTCGCCGATATAAAGCGGCGTGAAGCCGAAGCGCATCGCGTCCGGCGCGCGGAAATCGCCGATCACCCCGCGCGCAATGAGCGCCTGCATGATCGCGTAGCCTTCCGGATGGCAAAAGGAAACCTGACTGCCGCGCCTTCGACCTTCGCGCGGCGAGGCGAGCGCCAGACGGGGACAATTGCGCTCGACTTCGGCAATGAACAGATCGCAGAGCTCGATCGATGCCGCACGGATGTCGGACATCGCGACACCGTCCCAGGCGTCAAGGGCAGCATCCAGCGCGGCGAGCGCGATGATCGGCGGAGTGCCGACGCGCATGCGCTCGATGCCGCGGCCCGGCCGATAGTCAGGATCGAAGGCGAATGGCGCCTCGTGGCCCAGCCAGCCCGAAAGCGCGGGGCGCACCGTCTCAGCATGGCGCGGCGCGACATAGATGAACGCGGGCGCACCGGGTCCGCCATTGAGGTACTTGTAGGTGCAGCCTGCGGCGAAATCGGCATTTGCCGCGGTCAGATCGACGGGCAGCGCACCTGCCGAGTGCGCAAGGTCCCAGACTGTCAGTGCACCGGCGGAATGTGCCTTCGCCGTCAGCGACTTCATGTCGTGAAGCCGCCCGGTGCGGTAGTCGACCTCGGTGAGCATCAGCACTGCCACGGTCTCGTCGATGGCGGCCTCGACCTGCTCCGGCTCGACAACCTTGAGCTCGAGCCCGCGGTCCAGCGAGCGAAGCAGGCCCTGGGCGATGTAGAGATCGGAGGGAAAGTTTCCACTGTCCGAGAGAACGACCTTGCGCGACGGGTTCAGTTCCAGGGCGGAAGCCAGCGCCTGGTAGACCTTGATCGACAGCGTGTCGCCCATGACGACCGTCCCGACAGGCGCGCCGATCAGGCGCCCGATGCGGTCGCCGATCCGGCCGGGCATTGCCATCCAGCCGTCGACGTTCCAGCCCTTGATGAGATGCTCTCCCCACTGGTCGGCAAGCAGCGACGCGACTCTTGCCTTCGCAGCGATCGGCAACGGCCCCAGCGAGTTACCGTCGAGGTAGATCATCCCGTCGGGAATATGAAACAGCGCGCGAGTCCGCGCAAAGTCGGTCATGCCGGCACGTCGGTCAGCCAACCGAGCGGCGCGGACGCCCGCGCGGTTTCGCCGGCGCGAGCGGGAGGTCCGGCGCAGTATCGTCGAACTCCAGTTCGAGCTCGCCAAGCTTCAACTCGAGTTCGGCGAGGAGGCCGAGCAGCTGCCGCAGCTTCTCGCTGCCGATCGACTTGCGGATGGCGGCATAGACCGCCTCGCACTCCGGGGTCGCCGCCTCGACGAGTCGGGTACCGGACTCGGTGAGCCGCACGACGGTGCGGCGCATGTCGGATCCCACGAAGCTCTTGCGGATATAGCCGCGCAACACGAGTTCGCCGCCAATCCGTGACAGCGAAGGTAGGTGAAGTGCGGTGATGCGCGACAGCTCGGTCATCTCGACTTCGCCGAACTGGCCGACGGTGCGTAGCACCCGCCACTGGGGCTCGGTGAGATTGTAGCGCCACAGCAGGTGACGGAAATGGCTCATCACCTTTTCACGTACCCGCACCAGCGAGAGCGGGAGAGCGGTTACGCCCGGCCCGGACTTGCGTGCTTCCTGCGGCGAGTTCTCGTTCGCGCTTGTATTGTCAGCCAAGTCCCGATCCCTGAATCGTCGCATCGCTCGAATTCGCATGATGCACCGCACACTCACCTTTGGGCAAGCGGGCATTCACGGTTTAGAACTTGCCGACCGCATTAATGAACACGCCCTGATCGTCATAGGTCAGGTCGGTCAGGTCATCGGAGAAGCTTGCGAAGTTGTAGCCGACCCCGACCTTCATGTGTTCGCCAAGGTGATGGTAGAGCGCGACCATCGAGCCATAGCGTGTAGTCCTGGTTTCAGACGTCCGGAGCATGCGGACATCGAGCATGGCGTCCCACTTCTTGAGCACATGGAAATCCGCGCGGACCACGGCAAGCTGGGCGCCGGATGGCGTGAATTCATTGGCGGCGCGCGTAGTAGATACTTCCCCCAATCGCAGCCCGTATTTGGCGCCGAGCGTGACGCGCTTGTTGATGTCGTAGCTGACATCGGCGCTGAACACGTGGCTGCGCTGTGCCGGACCGAGCACAGTGCCGTTTGCAGTCACCTGCTGCGGACCGGGGAGATCGTAGAGGAACTGGTACTTTGCCAGCGCGGTCAGCCGGTCATTGGCGACCGGGCGATAGGCCAGGCCGAGCTTTGCGTCGATGTAGCTGCCGTCGAGGAGGGAGGACTGGTCCGAGTTCGATATCAGCGCGCCGGCAGTGCCGAGCAGCCGCCAGTCGTCCGTCAGCTTGGTCGAAACCGTCCCTGCTGCGAGGTAGGTGCGCCGATTGCGCGTACCGTCCTCGCTGCTTTCCAGCCGCAGTTCGCCCTTCGCACTGGCGCTGAAGCGGTCCCCGTCCTTGAAGGCGCCGGAGAGCGAAACCGCATTCCGGTCGAGATCGCTCGCGTTGGCATCGGTGACGCGGCCGTGTTCCAGCGCGCCCCCCAGGGTCCACCGGTTGTCAGGCGTGTAGGTGACGCCATATGCGCTGGTCAGGGCCCTGCGTTTGCCGAACATATCGTAGCTGTTTTCGGCGTACGCGTTGACCAAATCGCTGTATCTTCGCCTTCCGCCCACGGTGATGGCGCCGAGGTCGGCCCCATCGAGCCGCAGGCCGCTGCGCAGCGCATCGGGGTCGAGCTTATAGCCGATGTAGTAGTGATCGTCGGCCGTTGGATCGTAGGTGAGTGCGGCCAGCGCGCCGAGCCCCGAAGTACCGGTCGAGACCTCCGCCTCGACGCCGATCTTGTCGGTGAGCTTGCGCGCGCCGCCTGCACCGACGCGGTCGTTACGCTCGATGCCCCCCCAGCGGGCGAGGGTGGCCTGACCGAATGCGTAGACCATCGTCTTGTTGTCGGGCTTGTACGTGACACGCGCGCCGAGATCGAGCCGCGACCCGGTCCTGCCGCTCCTGCCCGGAGTGTCGAGATCCGAGTAGGCGAGGCCGCCCGCCAGGGCCCAGTTCTCGCCGAGTGCGCGCTCGCCCTCGAGTTTTGCCTTGTCGCTGCGGCGGCCGCTGGCATCGCTGTAGGTCTCGTAGCCGGCACGCAGCTCGGTCGCCGTGCCGACCCGAACCGACCCGACGAGGCCGGCGGTCTGCTGGTCGACCGTGACGGTACGGTCGATGTTGGCGAAACCGGCATTCTTGCGCTCGTACCAGGCGCTGACGCCGCCATCGAGCTTCGGGTTGAGGTCGGCCAGGTCGAGTTCGCCGCGCAGGCTCCACGCCTGGCCTGAAAGCGAGCTCGGGCTCGCCAGCTCGTCAATCCCGGTCAGACCGCCGTCGATCGAGCGCATGCGGCCGAAGCCGGGACCGGACGTCGTGGCGAACTCCGCGTCGAGATAGGTGCCCTCGGTGGCGCGAAGGCGCAGATTCGCGCCAAGCATCCTGTGGCTTGCGGCGCCGACGTTTTCGCTCATCCCGGTCACGCCGAGACGCAGATGATCGCCGACCCATCCGCCCGCTTGCGCGCCGAACGAGAAATCCTTCACCGCACCCGCCGGCGGCGAGTATTCGTACGCGACAACGAGATCGATGCGGCTGTCCCCGTTGGCGCCGTCCCGGACGAGCGAACCGTCCGGCGCCGTGGAATGGAGCGGTGCCTTGAGAACGATCACGCCCTGCAGGTAGTTGATGTCGTAATCTTCGCCAGCCACCAGCTGCTTGCGGCTCAGGATGCGCCCACTGACCGGATCGCTGACCACCACCGTCACCGTCTCAGTGCCGCGCGAAATGTCCTGTCGGTTGAGGAAGTAAGCCGAGCCGCCCGTTCCGCGCAGCACGTCCCACTGCGGCAACGTGCCGGGCTGCGCAGCGTAAGCCTCCGCTTCGAAGCGGCGCTCGCCGAAACTGGTCGAGCTCTCGCTACGGTAGACCGCCTGGGCGCCGTAGAGCGCGCGCTCGTTTCGGACCAATGATGACCGGTTGATGGCGGCCTTGTACTTGCCCCACATGACATGGCTGCCGCCGCGCTCCAGGCGGACGTAGAACTTGCCCGCCGTCGGTGCGTCCTGAACCGCGGTCGAGTCGTCGCCGTAGACCGGGTAGAAGGTGTCGGGGTCGATGCGGGCGAGGACGCCGCGCGGGTCCTTCGAATCGAAGCCGCTGAACAGCTCGCCGAGTTTCCCTTCGCCGGTGTCGGCCGCTGCAGTGAGCAGCGTGCGCCCCTTGATCTTGCCCTTGAGATAGAAGGCGAGCCGCCCCTTCGCGTAGACACCGTCATACTCGCCCGGGTCGGCGGCGATGAGCCGCCCACCGCCGAACTTGTGCCCGAGGGTAAGGTCGGCAAGGCCGACGTAGAACCACTCCTTGTCAGGAATGTTCACGGCGCGGCTGAAATCGAGGCCTCCTTTTGCGCCGTCCGACACCTGCACGTCGACCTGATGGTCGCCCGGCGGCAGGATGCGCTGAAGGACGAAGTCGCCCTCGTCGTCGACCGGAACGACTTCGCCGAGTGCATAAACCGTCTCGCCGGGGGAAACGCCCCGGCCATAGACCGTGACGGCACCACCGAAGACCGGAATGTTGCGGATGGCGGTGCGATCTTCCGCCATGCCGGCAGCAACCGGCTGGCTGTCCGCATGCCGAGCGTTGTTCTGGCGGGTCGTGCGTACCAGCGTCCTTGGATATGTCTCGTCGAAGCGGCCCTGCGCGTCGTAAACACGCAACACATAGGCGAACGACTCGGTGCCATCGGCAGGCATTGCCCAATGCGCCTGACCGGCGTGGTCGACCGGCACAACAGCGACAGGCCGCGTGCTGCGGCTGCTGGCGTCGGTGATGACGATCTCCCGGCGCGAAACCCAGGCAGGATAGTTCAGTGTCGCAAGGAAGGAGATCGTCTCGCCCGCCGCGTAGCTGATGCGGGCGTCGGTCGTGGAAACGTTGAGTTGCGGGCGGATATCGAGCCCGTCGAACTTCACCTGGATGTCACGGGCGAAGATGTTCTCCCCGCTAGACGCGGCGGCGCCGGCGATGCGCTCGCCGTCAACGGTGATGGCAAAGCCGGCGGAACCGTCATCGGCGCATGTTGCATTGCCGAAGCCGAGCACTGCAGCCAGCGTGGCCGCTGCGACCGTCGTCTTCAGCGTCGACTGGGTGTGTCGCTTCACGCTATTCCGTCCCGACGACGCGCATCTGGAACGGCAACTGCTCGCGGCCATCGCGCCAGATGCGTGAAAGAACCCGTCGCACCTGAGTGACGCGAGCCTCGACAAGCGCCGAAGCATCGCCCGCGGCACGGTACGTGACGGTGAGCGTAGCCTCGCGCTTGTTCTCCAGCGTCGCGAGTTGTTCGAGACCCACCAGCAGTTCGGCCGTCGGTGTCGAGGCGTCGCGCAGGAATGCCTTGCCGTTGATGTCGATCTGCACGGTCCGCCCGGCCGTGGCGCCGAAGTTGATCTTAGCTGCCTTGCCGGCCGTCAGCCTGACAACACGCGGATTCTCGGTCGTGACCACGAACCCGCTCGGCAGCGAGCGCGGATCGAGCTTGAGGATGTAGTTCGACCCGATGGCCTGGTCCGGCAGTTCGGCGCACGGAACGGAAAAACGCCCGTGCTTGTCGGTCGTGATAAGGACGCCGTTCACGGTCGCGATGCGAACCGCCGGCAGGCCCCGCTCCCCCTCGTCCTGCGCGCCGTCCCGGTTTCTATCGTCGAACACCTTGCCGGTGACATCGCTGCAGTCGAAGACGTGCTCGGCCATGACGCGCACCACGGCGCGAGCTACAAGGGTCAGGGCCTTTCCGTCGGCCGGGTTTGCGAGCCATGCCTCGTTGGCATGCTCGCCGGGAACGACGTCGGCTCCGATACGCGCGGAGATGCGGATCTCGACGCGGCCGCGAGCAGGGATCTTGAGGCCGGGAAACGTGAGCGAGCGGCCACTCCTGGCAGGCGTCATCGAGGTGCCGTCGATACGCGCCGAGCCTTCGACGTACGCGAAGCCGGGCGGCAGACGATCGACCAGATCCAGCGGGCCGGCGGCGGTGCCGTTGTCGTTTGCCGCGACGATCACGTAGGGCACGACCTCGTCACGCCGCGCTACGGCGACTGCGGCGCGTTTCGTGACGGACAGCCCGTTGGGCGGGATCGTGGCAAGCGGATCCAGCGGGATGTGGTTGTTGACGACGTTCGGGTCTCCGGCGGCAAGCCGGAATGCGAGGTAATACGGGGTAGGAGCGCCGGCTGCCGGAGGGTTGGCGCTGGCCGAAAGCTGGCAGGCGCCACCCGGCACCGCATCGACCGGACAGGTGGTCGCGTCGAGGGCACCGTTCTGCGGTGGTGCGATCACCGAGACAGCAGGTTCCATCCCGTCCGGGAAGGTGACGATCGCAAGACGGTATTCGGTCTCGGCGGCAGGACACAGCGCATCCGCGCCGGCGACCACGTCGAAGCGATAGCCGCCATCGCTCTTGGTCGTCTGCGTCTGCTGACCGGGCAGAAGACACGCGGCCGGCAGCGCGGTGCCGCCTGCTGTCCGCATCTCGATGACGACGCCGGCAAGCGGCGCACCGGTTGCGACGTTGTAGATCACCCCGCTGGGGTCGATCGGCTGGTTTTGATCGGCGAGTACCGTGTTGATGGCGAACGTCAGGTTCGCAATCCGACCGACCGCGATGTTTGTCTCAGGGTCGATGAAGATGAGCTCGTATCCAGAGCCGGGTGTGAAATCGAAGAGCCGGTAGGTGCCGTCCGCCGCGCTGACGGTCTGCTTCACCAATACGCCGTTCTGGCGCAACTCGACCCGGTAGCCCGGCAGGCGCCTTTCGCCGGCGTCGAAAATCCCGTTGCCGTTGGCGTCGAAGAACACCGTGCCGGAGATCGCCGGTACTGATTTCTGGACGGTGATGGATACGTTGGCGGTATCGCAATTGGCCGGATTGAGGATTTCGCAGATCCGGTAGCTGAAGCTGTAGCTGCCGGAGCTGGTGCCCTGCGCGATGTCCACGGCGCCTTGCATCGTCAAGGTGAAGCCGGCCGGAAGCGCTCCGACCGCCGAGACGTTCACGTTCGATATGGTCGCCTGCGCGCCGGCTACCGTGTCGTTCGTCAGAACGTTGATGACGCCGGCAAGGGCGTTCGCGCTGTCGACGGGAGACGCGACGACGTCGTCGACGGCCGATATGGCCCCCGCATCGACCTGAATGGAAACGGTCGCGCTGTCGCAGTTGGCCGGGCTGAGGTTTTCACAGATGCGGTAGACGATCGTGTAGTCATCGGCGGGGGTCCGCGCCGCAACGCTGACCGATCCCGTCGCAGTATCGAGCGTTACCCCGGCGTGGCTGGCCGGTGTGGTCACGCTGATCGTGATATCCGCCAGCACCACGGCGATGCCGTTCAGCGTGTCGTTCGCCAGCACGTCGATGACGTTCGCCGCACCCAGCGTGCCGTTTGTGGCAGGCGCAGTGTCATCTTCGGCGACGATCGGATTGCTGCTGAATGTGACCACGGTGGCGTCGTCATTGCCGGCACCCGGGCCGAAGGTGCCGACACCGTCGCCGTCCGCGGCATGCGAGCTGTCGGAAAGATCGCTCACCGGCGTCGTGCCTGTCGTGGCCGACGCAGTGGCCTGGTTGCTGACGCTTCCATTGACGATGTCGGCGGCAACCAGCGTGTAGGTCGCCGTATAGACCCACGTCTCCCCGGCATCCAATCTGTTGTCGGCGTTCAGATCGCCCGACTGATAGGCAGGTACAGGTGCCGCGCCGCTGCCGGTAAAAGCAGTTTCCGCGACTGCGACCGATTGGAGCGGCAAAGCGCCGATGCTGCGCACCTGGTAGGTATAGCCGATCGTCTCGCCGACCTGAGCATGTCCATCGGGGACGATCTCGTCGTTCTTCGTCGCTGTTTTGACGATGCCGATCGCCGGGTATTCGATCGACACGGATGCTGCATTCGAGGTGGAACCGAGGGCGTTGTCATAGGTGTAGGCGATGGGCGTCACGGCGCCGGTGAAACCGCCAACCGGCGTGAAGACGAGCTCTCCATCCGCCTCGTCGTACGACCACGTCCCTTGGCCCGGCACCGTGAACTCGTAGACATCGCCGCCGGTATCCGTCAGCACGCCGGTCGCGCCGCCGGGGGCTGTCAGATTGACCGACTGGAGCGCGAACTCGCTCGCCGTCCCCGAGGGATTGCCGGTTACCGCGCTGTCGTTGTTGAGGATGTTGACGGTGACGGGGGTCCCGATCGTCCCCTGCGCGACATCGTCGTTTGCGACGGGATTCTTGTGGTCGGCGCACTGGTAGTCGAACGTCGAGAATTCAGCGTAGGACGGATTGTCGACGCGGATGAAAAAGTTGTTGTTCGCCGTGCGCCCGAAACTGAATGTGCTGGTGTTGGGATAGAGAACTTCCACCCCCGACCGCGGCTCGCTGTTGTAGTTCTGGTCGCCGATGAGGCTGAAGATGTCGAGGCGACCGGCGACGATTCCGAAAGTCCGCCCGGTCGTCGCGGTCTGCTCGATCCGAATCCAGCCGACCGACCCGTCGCAAACCGGGACGTAGGCCTCTTCGTTCGCCGGACCGTCGACATCGTTCAGCTGTACGTGGATGTCGGCAGCAACGAGCGTGCCGCCGGTATCCGTGGTGACGTCGTATCCCGATCCGCTTGCGAACAGCCGCCAGGTTATCCAGATCGGATCCTGGCCGACCGACGTCACCGATGCGCGATTGCCCTGCGTGGTGAAGTTGTGGTTGAGCGCCGCCGTCGAAAGGGTCGCGACGAGGTCGACGGACGTTCCACCGACGGTACCGGCGTTCGTCCAGATGGCGCGTTTGCCTTGACCGACGCCAACCTGCGTTGGGGCGCCGACATCCGACAGCACCAGCGGCGCAGACCAGGCGGCGGAGGAGGAAAGCATCGTCGCGACGAGCGCCACGCGGCCGAGCGCATGCCGCGCGCGGATGCGCTTCCGCGTAGCCGCGGCCAGACCGACAACTTGGTCCCAGGCTCCCAAACCCGACTTCCCCGACGCACCGCTCGCCCTGAAGACGAAGCGTGATCCCCCACTGGAAGCGATCGGCAGAGCCGTAAGCCGCGCACAACTGGTACAGACCCGAACAGGGCCGCGCCCCGACCAGGGCACCTGCCGGTTATGGAAACGCCATGCTTAATGTCTGGTTAAGAAAGGATGCGCGGCGAAACGACTCGTTCACGTTTCGGATTCTTGACCCTCGACTCCGGTCACCGTATTCCTGACATCACCGGCGCGAATCAGTGTCCGCCGGCCAAGTAATCAGTTGAGAGTCGGACGGTTTCGGACCGGGCGAGGAGCCCGGACATGAGAGGATTCGCACGGCCACATGAACAGCGTCGCCCGCATCAGTGTCGATGCCCAAGAGGCCGGACTGCCGCGCGATCGCGCCGGGCTCACGCGCCTGCTGAGCCGCCTGTGCGATGATGTCTGCGCCGACTGCTACATGCTGGTCGACCTGTCGCCGGAAGGCGCGGGCGGCACGGTGTCCATCATGGCGAGCAACTGGGTCTACGATACCGTCCAGGCGGTCGGCCCCGACCTGATCGGAAGGATGGTGCACGCGCCGCGCTCAACCTTCTTCGGCCAGCCCGCGCATCTGTGGCGGCCAGCAGCCGAGGCGGCCAGGCGCTCCTTCATAAACGCCGAAGAGGCAACTCTTCTCGAAGCCGACGGCCATGTCGAGATCGCTTCGACCCGGATCAAATCGGGCGGCGCCTGCCATGCCCTGCTGTTTTCGGCGGCGCGCCCCCGTTCCATTTCGGCGACGGCGCTGCCGGCGGCGCATCTCTCGCTCTCCTACGCCCTTTCCGCATTGTCCGAACGTACGCGAGCGACGTGCAAGGCAGGTATTTCCGAACGCGAGCGCGAGTGCCTTCGCTGGGTCTCGGAAGGCAAGACCGCCGAGGAGATCGCAACGATCGTAGGCGTCGCCACCAATACCGTCACGAGCTACGTCAACCATGCCATGCGCAAGCTGTCGTCGCGCAATCGCGCGATGGCGATCGCTACGGCCATCAGGGCTGGCCTGATCTGATGCGGGGGCAGCGCCACTTCAGGTGCCGCTACTGATGGCGACCTCGCGCAGTCGGCCGCGTGCCGCGAGACAAAGTTCCGACGCGCTTCCTCATTTCGACACCCTGCCCGAAGTGGCCAACCGGTTTCGCGGCCTCGCCGCCGACTGCGGCGCCGAGCACTTCGCGATCTTTCTCATTCCGTCTGCAGGGGACACACGACGTCTGCTGCCGTCGCTCGACGCGGCGTATCCTGGACGTGCCGAACGCACATCCGCCCTCGCGGATGCGCTGGGCGAGAGGGTAGCGCGCAGGGCCGTGGAATCGACGCGTCCGTTCTGGTGGGCCGAGACCGAGCTCAGCCCGATCGCGCTCAGCCTGTCGCGCTGCATCTGGGCCGAGCGAATGGCTGTGCCGGGGTCGACCGGCTCGGCAGTCGCCCTGCCGCTCACGGCCGAGCGTGAAGACGACGGACTGATCGTCTTTTCGGGCGATGCGATCGCACTGACGATGTCGTCGCTTGCCGACATGCACGCGCGATGCATGGCGCTGTTTGCGCTGGTCGCACGTCTTCGACCGAATGTCGCCGCCGCGCTGCCGGTAATGTCGCGGCGCGAGATCGAATGCCTCAAGCTCACCGCGAACGGCCACACCAGCGAGGAAATCGCCGGACGTCTTGGCCTCTCGGTCCACACCGCGAACCAGTACCTGACCAACTCCACTCAGAAGCTGGACGCAACCAACCGCGTCCACGCAGTTGCCAAGGCGCTGCGCCTGGGTCTCATAGACTAGTCTTCAGCCAGCCATCCGCATCGGCGCCGAGCGCCGGATCCGCGCGGCGCCGAGCGCAGCCTCGAGGAATGCGGTATTCTCGTGCGGCTCGGGCGACGGCTGGTCGAACGCGATATAGTTGACGTCCACGGACGCGTTCTCGCTGGTCATGCCGAGGGTGAAATACACCGTCGCGCCCGACGGCTTGAGTTCCAGGTCGAGCACGATCTTCGGCTCGCCGTGCCAGTCGAGGTGCACTTCGCCGCCATGGCCAAGCTTGAGTGTGCCCGGCATGAAATAGAGTTCCGCCGCGGAGTCGACGATGTCGGCGACGTTGGCGAACTGCTCGAGGTGGATGAAGGCGACATAGTCCGCGACATTCACCATGCGCAACTCGCTCACCACCTCCTTGATGGCATCGGCGACGATGACTTCCCGGTTTTGCGGCTGCGGCTGTCGAAACATCAATGGACCCTGCTTTGCGCGCCAGGCTTGCGTGCGTAGACGGCGCGGACGAGCTCTGCGACCGCCTGGTAGAACTGCGACGGTATCATGCTATCGACCGAGACTTGCTTGTACATGGAGCGGGCGAGCGCGACGTCCTCGAATACCGGCACGCCGTTGGCTTCGGCGATCTCCCTAATGCGCAAAGCGACGAGGTCCGTGCCCTTGGCGACGACCACCGGCGCATCGTTCTCCGATCTGACGTAGCGCAGCGCGATCGCGTAGTGCGTCGGATTGGCGATGACGAGCGTCGCCTTCGGCACGTTGGACATCATGCGTTTGCGGGCGCGATCTCGCTGCAGCGACCGGATGCGCTGGCGCACCAGCGGATCGCCCACCGTCTGCTTCATCTCGTCCTTCACCTCCTGCTTCGTCATTCGCAGGTCGGCGAGCCAGTGATAGCGCGACCAAAGGATATCGATCGCTGCGATGACGATCATCGCCAGCGCGATCCACATGATGATGTCCTTGGCGATATCCTCGATCACGAGACCGAAGGCAGCTGGGCTCGTGATCATGCCCGAAAGGACGAGCCCGGCCGACTCGCGCATCGCCATCCCAAGCACGATCCCGGCGAAGGTAAGCTTGGCGATCTGCTTCGCGAACTCGACCCAGCCCTTCACGCCGAAGAGGCGGTTCCAGCCCTGACGCGGGCTGATGTTCGAGAACTTCGGCTGGATGCGCTCCAGCACCGCGCGCGGCATGTTCTGCAGGACGGAGGCGCCGATCGCACCACCCATGAGCATCAGCAACAGGACGGCGACCGCCTTCGCGATCTCCAGGCCGACTACCCACAGGATCGCCGAGACGTCCCGCGCGGACTGCAGCGGCCAGTCCTCGGGCTTCTCCATGAAGACCGCAAGGAAGTGGCCGAGCCGCGTGATGCTGCCTTCGGCGAAGAACATCGTGAAGAGAAGTATCGACAGGAAGGACGCGAGCAGCGGCGCCTCGCGTGCGAAAGGGAGCTGACCCTTCTCGACGGTGTCGCGAATCTTCTTTTCCGAGGCTTCCTCGGTTTTGCTTTCCTTGTCCTCACCGCCGCCGGCCATGGCTTATGGCCTCAAGCGGCGGCTTGCAGGTTCGGAAGCTCGATCGCACCCTCCGACGACAGCCGGATCGCGCTCGACGCGATGCGCTTGCGCGCCTTGGCGATCTCGTCGGCAGGCGGGGTTATGGTCTGGTCCTTCAGTTCGGCTTCGATCATGCGGCGCGAGCGCGCGCCGAGCGCAGCCAGCACGGACTCGGTGAGTTCTGGCGTGGCGCCGCGCAGGGCCATGGTGACGAGGTCGCTCGGCATGCTGTCGAACAGCGTGACGCGGGCGCGCGGTGCGAGATGAATGATGTCGTCGAAGGAGAAGAGCTTCGATCGCAAGGTCTCCAGATCCGGCGCGCCGGCCGCCTGGACGTCTTCCATGACTTGGTCGAGCAGGTCCTTGTCGAGCTCGTTGAGCACGCCCGCGACGCGCGCCTGGCCCACCGAAATGTCCTTGGCCGACGACTTGTCCTCGAGACGCATGCGCAGCTGGTTCTCGACGAGCTCGCGTGCCTTGTCCGGCACGGTGCCCATCGAGATCATCCGCTTGACGGCCTCGCCGCGAACCTCCTTCGGCAACAGTGCGACCGCTCCGGCAGCAGCCGACGGCGCGAGGTTCGTCAGGATCATGGCGATGGTCTGCGGATGCTCGCCGCCAATCATCGCGGCAAGCCTTTCCGACGGCAATGCCTCGATCCGGGGCCATACGGGCGGCGGCGGTTCGTCGCCCGCGACCGCGGCCTTCGAGCCTTCCATCATCGCGTTGATCTCTTCGGGCGTCATCGCCTCGCTGAGGATCCCGCGCATCTGCTCGTTCGAATCGAGGAGGCCCGCACCTTCGACGAACTCGCCCTCGAATTCGGCGACGATCTTCTCGAGTTCGCTCTGTGGGATCGTCTTCAGCGTGCGTGCCGCCTCCATGAGCGACTTCAGCTCGTCCGGCTTGAAGAACTTGAGCAGCTTGGCAGCCGACGGCTTGCCCATCGCGACTAGAATGGCTGCTGCCTTCTGCGACCGGGTTAGGCTGGCGGCCTTGGTGGTCATGAGCTTCGCCCGCTCCGTTTGTTGGCGATCACTTCGAAGACTTGCCGGCGACGATTTCTGTCAGCTTCACACCGAACCGCGAGGGATCGTGCTCCAGCACGGTGATCTCGCCCTTCGCGATCCTGCGTCCGTTGACGACGATGTCGACCGGCTCGCCGACACGCCGGTTCAGCGAAACCGTCGATCCCTTCTGCAGCCCCATGAGGTCGGAGACAGCCATCTCCGCGCTGCCGAGCACGATCTGCACCTCGACCGGGATGGACATCACGACGTTGTTGCCGCCTGCCGGCGTCGACGGCGCGGACCCCGCGTCGTTGGCGTCCTCGTTGAGCACGCCGCGCAACTCGTCGATTGCCTTGTTGAGCTGGTCCTCGCCCGGTTCCGCGGTCATCGCGGCAGCTGCGTTGCTCATTTCCAGTCCCCCTGTTGCGCCGACGCTACCGACCGAGAAGCCCGTCGACGAATTCCTGCTGCTCATCGAAGGGATGAGCGATGCGTACGGTGTAGTTCTGTCCGAGCTTGCCGAACTCGCAGACGTAAAGTGTGCGGTCCTTGGCGTGCAGCCGCGCCTGCGCCTGCACATTTTCCGGCAGTTCGATGACCTGCCCGACCTGCAGCGCGGAGAGCTCGCCAAGCGTCAGCGTGCCGAGCGGCATCGTCGCGTCGAGCTGCACCGAGGAGCGCATGACTTCCTCGTTGAAGCGCTCGCGCCAGGCGGCGGCTCCGTTCTTCGCGGCGGCGGTGGCCTCGCCTCGATGCTCCGCGAGCACGCGTTGCGGGATGGTCACGTGAAGCCGCCCGGTGTTGGCGCCCATCCTCAGCTCGAAGCTGATGCGCACGCCCGGGCCATCGCGGATGACCTGCTTGGCAAGCTCGACGCCGACGATCGGCTTGGGCAGCGGGAAGCGGATGGCCAGCGAGCGCTCGCCCGACCCGTTGAATGCCGTCGCGAAGATGTCGAATAGCCGTTTGGCGATGTCGAGTTCGATCGGCGACAGATCGCGGGTAATGGGAACCAGCGGGAAGCTATCGTCGGCGCCAAGCATCGCGCTCAGCGCCAGAGACACGGCGTCTGGCTCCACCGTCATCAGCAGCGCGTCGGGCGAACTCTCGGCGGCCGCGATCGTCATTGCCCAGAAGGCACCCTCCGGCGGGCGGGATTCGACGATGCGGACGAGCTCCACCGTGGTGCATTCGAATGCCAGCGGCGTAGGAAAGTCCGCCGCGAATGCCGCGCCGACACCGGCCAGGCAGCGTTCAGCCAGCGCGCGTGCTGCATCGGTCACACGCTTCGGATCGCCGGTGGCGCCTGTCAGGCGCTCGACGATCAGCGTGCGCATCTCTGCTGGGGACGCGGCGCTGCTCATGGCTCAGGTGGACCGGACGACGTCGTTCACGTCACGCCGCCTTCTTCTCGCCACCGGCATTCATCGTCGCCTGCTCGACCGCATCGATGGATGGGCGGTCCTTGGCGGAGATCGTCTTGCGGCCGAACTCGAGCGCCACCTGCGGCAGCGACCCGTTCATGTAGGCGAGCAGCGTCTGCTTCACGATGACGTAGATGCGGCTCTTCTTGTCGCGGACGACCTTGATCTTGGCGGCGAGCGGACCCACCACGCAGTACGACATGAAGATGCCGAGGAAGGTACCGACAAGCGCCGCGCCGATCAGGCCGCCGAGAATCTCCGGCGACTGGTCCAGCGCGCCCATCGCCTTGACGACGCCAAGCACGGCCGCGCAGATCCCGATAGCTGGGAAACCGTCGCTCATCTGCTGCAGCGCATGCATCGACTTCAGCTTGTCGTGCTTGATCGTATGGATTTCCTCGTCCATCAGCGCCTCGATCTCGAACGGGCGCGCGTTGCCGATGATGATGATGCGGCAATAGTCGCAGATGAACGACGTGAGATCGTGGTCCTTGAGGACCTTCGGAAACGCCTGGAAGATCGCCGATTCCTCAGGGTTGTCGATGTGCGCCTCGACCTCGTTGCGCGGCTTGGTGCGAAGTTCGCGCATGAGGCTGTGCAGCAGGCCCAGCACCTCGAGATAGTCCTGTTCCTTCGGCACCGCCTGCTTGAAGGCCTCCATCGTCGCCTTGCCGGCGTCTTTCACGACGGACATCGAGTTCGCGACGAAGAACGTGCCGAGCGCGGCGCCGCAGATGATCACGACCTCCCAGGGCTGCCATAGCACTTCGAGGTGGCCGCCCATCGCCATGAAGCCGCCCAGCACGCAGCCGAGCGTGACCACAAGTCCGATGATAATGCCCACAAGTCGCCCCTTCTCGGAATCGCCCTGACCAACCGCTAACGGCCGTGCCTTGCGTGGGGCTTGAAATCGGCCAGCCTCGCGCAAGCATTGCGGCCTATGCATATCCTGTCAGACATGCTGCCGGGGGCGCGTTTCGTGGTCAGCACCTATATGAGTTACCAACTGGTTACGCGCGACATCGAGCGTTCGCTCGCCAGCGTCGCCAGGCAGCCGATGATCGCGCGCGAGACCGAGTACTTCCAAGCCAACATCGGCAAGGTGACGTCGGTCGACGAGTTCGTCGCCGACAGGCGGCTCTTCAACTACGCCATGAAGGCGGCAGGCCTGTCCGACATGGCCTACGCGAAGGCCTTCATGGTCAAGGCGCTCAAGGAGGGCGTGAGCGAGCCCGACGCTTTCGCCAACAAGCTGACCGACAAGCGCTATGCCGAGTTCGTCAAGACCTACAACTTCGCAGCGCGCGGCGCTGAGGCAGTCAATTACGCACCGGCACGCGACGAGACGGCCGCGAAATATCAGATCGAGGGCTATAACAATGGCGTCGATCCGCTCGATCCCCTGCTGCAGGCGCAGGTAAAATACTTCAAGGACAATATCGGCAAGGTTCGGTCGGCCGAGCAGTTCGTCGCTTCCACGGACCTCTTTGCGATCGCCATGAAGGCGCATGGGCTCGCGGACCGGCTGGGCGACACGGCGTTCATGACCAAGTTGCTGGAGGAAGGCGTCGCCGACCCTGACAGCCTGGCCAACCGCCAGAGCGACCCCAAGTACGCTGCCTTCGCATCGGTCTTCAACTTTGCCGAGCGCGGCGCGGAGGCCACGACCTTCCGGCCGGCGGTCGAAGGCGCTGTTGCCAACTACATGCGCCAGACACTGGAAGAAAATGCCGGCGAGCAGAACGAGGGCGTGCGCCTCGCACTCTACTTCCAGCGCAAGGCGGGCCAGATAACCACCCCGTTTCAGATCCTTTCGGACTCGGCTCTCAGCCAGGTCGTTCGCACCGCGCTCGGACTGCCAGCATCGATCGCTTCCGCCGACATCGACAGGCAAGCCGCGCTCATCAAGGACCGGATCGATTTCGCCGACTTCAAGGATCCGGCGAAACTCGAGAAGTTCCTGACGCGCTTCACCGCGATGTACGAGATGGAGAACGGTGCACCGTCGACGCCGAACGTCGCGCTGCTCCTGCAGCCGAGCACCCGCTTCGGCCTCTCCACGGACCTGCTGATGACCCTGCAGAAGCTGAGGGGCTAGCGGCATGGAAAACGGGATCTACGTTGCGCTGTCGTCGCAGATCGCGTTGGAAAAGCGCCTGTCCACGATCGCCGACAACATGGCGAACGCGACGACGGTCGGGTTTCGCCGGACAGGCGTCAAGTTCGAGGACGTGCTTACGGGACTGACCCCGGAGTCCGTCGACTTCGTCTCGACAGGCACGACATTCCTGCCGGCCGATACGGGGCCGGTGCGCGAAACCGGCAACCCTTTCGACTTTGCCGTCCAGGGCGACGCTTGGTTTGCCATAGACACGCCGGCCGGCAACATCATGACGCGCGACGGGCGCTTCACCATGCTCGATACGGGCGAACTGGTGACGCTGCAGGGCTATCCGGTGCTCGATGCCGGCGGCGCACCGATCCAGCTCGATCCAGAGGCCGGCCCGCCGGAAGCCGGTGCCGACGGGTCTCTGCGCCAGCAAGGCAATCTCGTCGGTGCACTCGGCCTCTATGAGTTCCAGCCCGGCACCGATTTCCGCCGGTACGGAAATTCCGGCATCGTCCCGGTCGGAAGACCCGAGCCGATCGTCGACCGGCAGAACGTCGGCGTAGCGCAGGGCTTCGTCGAGGATTCGAATGTGAACGCGGTGCAGGAGATGATGCGCCTGATTCAGGTCCAGCGCGCCTTCGACAACATTTCCGCGTTGATGCGCGACGGCGAGAATGCGATCGACGAGTCGATCCGCACCCTCGGTTCGGGCTAGCATCTGAATGGGCAGTGTCGAGACACTCCAGGAGCCCGATCCACTCTTGGCGCTGGAACGCGCCTGGGTCGCGATCAACCGTCCCGGCGCCCTGGTGCGGCGAGGCGGCCGTGTCAGCTCGATAGCGGCCGGCCATGTCGCGGCTAGCGGCCTGTCCGACGGCGCACGGCTTGGCGATATCGTCGAGTTGCGGTCCCGCGCCGGCGACCGTACCGGCGAAGTCGTGCGGATCGAACCGGGCCAGATCATCGTGTCGCCCTACGAGCGCAGCGAGGACGCCTTCCTGAACCAGGAAGTGTTCATTCGCGGGCCGCTGGTGATCGAGCCGGCGGACGACTGGCGCGGCCGTGTCATCGACGCCATGGCGCGACCGATCGACGGCAAGGGCCCGGTCCATCAGGGACAGCCTGCCAGATCGGCCTCCGGCGTGCCCTCGCCGCTCGCCCGGCAGCGGGTCGAGACGCCGTTCCGGACCGGCGTGCGCGCCATCGATATCTTCACGCCGCTCTGCTACGGCCAGCGCATGGGGGTTTTCGCCGGCTCCGGCGTTGGAAAGTCGACCCTGCTGGCCATGCTCGCGGCGGCCAGCGCTTTCGACACAGTGGTCGTAGCACTCGTCGGCGAGCGCGGCCGTGAGGTGCGCGAATTCCTCGAAGACACGCTGGGCGGCGCGACGATGGCGAAGGTTGTCGCCGTGGTTGCCACCAGCGACGAGAGCGCCATGATGCGGCGGCGGGCGCCGGATACGGCGATGCGCGTGGCCGAGCACTTTCGCGACCAGGGCCACCGCGTGCTCCTGATCGTCGATTCCATCACACGTCTCGCCCACGCCCTTCGCGAGGTTGCGACTGGCAGCGGCGAACCGCCCGTGGCACGCGGCTACCCGGCCTCCGTCTTCACGGATCTTCCGCGCTTCCTCGAGCGCGCCGGACCGGGTGGAGTAAACGCCGGCTCCATCACCGCAATCCTGTCGGTCCTGATCGACGGCGACGACCATAACGATCCGGTGGCAGATGCGGTCCGCGGCATCATCGACGGTCACATCGTCCTCGACCGCGCCATTGCCGAGCAAGGCAGGTATCCGCCGGTCAATCCGCTCGCCTCGATCTCGCGCCTGGCCAACAAGTCGTGGCGCGACGACGAGCGCACCCTCGCAACCCGTCTCAAGGCGATGATCGCGCGCTTCGAGGACACGCGCGACATTCGTCTGCTCGGTGCCTACCAGCCCGGCGCCGATCCGGATCTCGATCAGGCCGTCAGGCAGGTACCGGTCATCTACGAGGCGCTTACCCAGACGCCGCGCGACGGCCCGTCCGCCGATCCGTTCGCTGACCTCGCCCGCTACCTGAAAGGCAAGGAGCGCCATGCCGAACGACCTGCCGCCTGACCGCCTAACAGGACCCGGGAAGCGCGGCCTGGCGCGTTTCGTCGCCCGCTGGACAGGCGGTGAAGGCACTTCCGTCGAGAGACGTGGGGACGTCATGGTCGCCGCGCTCGGACTGACCCTGGGCCTGACTGCCGCGATCTTCCCCTGGTATGTCTTCTTCAACCAGGAGCAGTTCGGCGTCCGCGCCATGCGCTTCGAGGGCCGCGAGGTACCGACGCGGATGCCGGCAGACCTGCCCTTCCCGACAGAATACGTCTCCCGCCCCGTAGAGCGCGGCGAGATCCCGCTGCTTGAGATCGACGCGTTCTCCACAGGCAACGTCGATGACAGGCCGACCGGGACGGTACCGCTAGCCCAACAGCCCTTTCCGGGCGAGCAGGCGCCGCCGCGCTTCCGCATCGTACACATCGAGAACGGCCGCGCCATGCTGGAAGACGACAGCGGCCTGTGGCTGGTGCAGATCGGCGGCAAGCTTCCCGACGGAAGCAGGGTCGCGACCATCGAGCGCCGCGACGGCGCCTGGGTCGTCGTCACCGACAAGAGGATGGTCCTGAAGCCGTCCGGCTGACAAGCCACGCACAAGGCTGGCGACCTAGGTTCCGTGCGAACTCGTCCTAGGATGCGCCAGGATCATGCAACCCGTCACCCTGTTCGACCTCGCCGCGCAGCAGGCGCGCTGGCTATCGGTACGTCAGTCGGCGGTGTCCGGAAACATCGCGAACGCGAACACGCCCGGCTTCCGCGCGGTGGAGGTCGAGCCGTTCGAGGGCGTGCTCAACAACACGCGCGTTGCGCTCGTCGCCACCGCGCCCGGCCACCAGACCGGTGGCGCGACCGAGGCGTCGTTTCGTGTCCGGGAGATCGAGCCTCAAGGCCCGATGATGCCGTCACAGAATACCGTCGCTCTGGAAGACGAGATGCTGAAGTCCGGTGAGGTTCGACGCGGCTTCGAACTGAACACGGCGATCGTGAAGTCCTTCCATCGCATGCTGATGATGACGTCGAGAAGCTAAACTCATGGATCCGCTGACAGCCTCCCTCAAAGTCGCGGCGACCGGCCTGACCGCGCAATCGGAGCGACTGCGCATCGTTTCGGAAAACCTCGCCAACGCGCAATCGACGGGCTCCGCCCCCGGCGCCGACCCTTACCGCCGCAAGACCATCACCTTCGCTGCTGAACTGGATCGGGCCAGCGGCGCGAACACCGTCGAGATCGCTGCCATCAACCGCGACCAGAGTGCGTTTCCGATGGAATTCCAGCCTGGACACGAGGCGGCTGACGCCAACGGCTACGTGAAGATTCCGAACGTCAATGTGCTTGTCGAAATGTCCGACATGCGCGAGTCGATCCGCGGCTACGAGGCCAACCTGCAGACGATCAAGCAGGCCCGCGAGCTCATCACCATGACTATCGACCTGCTGAGGCAATGATGATCATCAATCCGCTTTCCGCGATCAACGGCCTCGGGGCGCTCGCCGAAATCGGCGGGAAAATCGGCGGTGCCGCCGTTGCGGCTCAAGGCACCGCGCCACTCGCCTCGTTCGCCAGCGCACTGGGCAACGCGGCGTCGGAAGCGATCGACGGCCTGCGCGGCGCGGAGAAGTTGTCGTTCGATGCCCTCCAGGGAAAGGGCGACACGCGCGCCGTGGTCGATGCGGTGATGTCGGCAGAGCAGTCGCTTCAGGCGGCGATCGCCATCCGCGACAAGATCGTCACGGCCTATCTCGAAGTCAGCCGCATGGCGATCTAGCCGTGCACCACCTGGAGTAACGCCATGAGAGCGCTTGCCATAGCCGCGACGGGCATGAACGCCCAACAGCTCAATCTCGAGGTGATCGCCAACAACATCGCGAACATCAACACGACCGGCTTCAAGCGAGCCCGCGCCGAGTTTTCGGATCTGCTCTACCAGGCTGAGCGCCTTCAGGGCGTGCCTAACCGGGCAAACCAGGCGGTGGTCCCTGAAGGCGCGATGGTCGGCCTCGGCGTCAAGACGGTGGCCGTCCGAAACCTGCACACACAGGGCTCGCTGCTTTCGACCGGAAACAAGTTCGACCTCGCGTTGACGGGGAACGGGTGGTTCCAGATCGAGGGCGCCAACGGCGAAACCTTCTACTCGCGCGCCGGCGCGTTCAACACCAATGCTACCGGGCAGCTGGTCACTGTCGACGGCTTCAACGTCACGCCCGAGATCGTCGTTCCCGAGAACACCACTGAGGTCATCGTCAACAAAAGCGGCCAGGTATTCGCCCGGCTGGAAGGGCAGATCGAGCTGCAGGAACTCGGCCAGCTGACGATCGCGAACTTCTCGAACGAGGCCGGCCTCGAGCCCCTGGGCGACAATCTCTTCGCCGAAACCACCGCTTCCGGGCCCGCCATTCTCGGCGTCCCCGGCGATCCGGGGTTCGCCACGATCGAGCAGGGCTACCTCGAGTCCTCGAATGTCGATCCGGTCAAGGAAATCACCGAGCTGATCTCGGCTCAGCGCGCCTATGAGATGAATTCCAAGGTCATCAAGGCTGCCGACGAGATGTCCGCGACCGTGTCGCAGGGCATGCGCTGATCATGATCCGCCGCGTTGCCGCCGCACTGCTGTTGGCGCTCGCCGCGACACCTTCGGCTTTTGCCGAAGGTACGGTGGTCGTCCCGAAGCGGGTGATCTACCCGGGCGAGCTGGTCAGCGACGCGATGGTCTCGGTGGTGGCGCTGAACCGCAGCCGCGCATCCGTGCCGGACATCGTCTTCTCCGTTCAAGAGATCACCGGAAAAGTCACGAAGCGGACGCTGCTGCCGGGTCGCCTGATTCCGCTGGGCTATCTGCGCGACGCATACACCGTCGAGGCCGGCAAGCCGGTCACGGTGATGCTGATCGGAAACGGGCTCGAGATCTCGCTGACAGGCGTTCCGCTCCAGCCTGGCGCCGTAGGCGAAGTGATCCGGGTACGCAACGTCGACAGTGGCGCGACGCTGACCGGCACGGTCATGGCCGACGGAACCGTACGGGTCGGGGCGACATGATCCGGAAGCTGGCGCTAGTCCTGCTTTCATCGCTGATCGTGCAAACGCACGTCGGGGCGGCAGATTTGCCGCCGGATGCCGGCGTGATCGTCGAGCCCCCGCGCCCTTCCGATCTCCCGCCGCGTAACGGCCCAGTATCGCGCATCAAGGATGTCGCCACCCTGCAAAGCGCTCGGGACAACCAGCTCATCGGATACGGCCTGGTCATCGGCCTGCAAGGTTCGGGTGACGGGCTGCGAAATTCGCCGTTCACCGAGCAGTCGATGCGCGCGATGCTGGAAAACCTCGGCATTGCTACCGAGGGCGGCCGCGCCCGATCAACAAACGTCGCGGCGGTGATCGTCACTGCGAACCTTCCACCATTTGTCGAATCCGGCGCGCGCATCGACGTCAGCGTATCTTCGCTCGGCGATGCGTCGTCGCTTGCCGGCGGTACCCTCGTCATGACTCCTCTGCGTGCTGCCGACGGAGAGATCTACGCGGTTGCGCAGGGTCCGGTGATCGTGTCGGGCTTCAACGCGCAAGGCCAGGCGGAAACGCTCACCCAGGGCGTGCCGACATCCGGCCGCGTTCCCAACGGTGCAATCGTCGAGCGCGAGGTCGATTCCAAGCTGAACGCAGTCGACAGACTCACGCTCCAGCTGCGCAACGCGGACTTTTCGACCGCGATCGCGATTGTCGACACGATCAACCAATTTTCGCTGCAGCGGTACGGCGCCCGCGTCGCGGCGGAGCAGGATTCTCGCACTGTTGCCTTGAGCAAGCCGAAGGGCGTCTCCACGACGCGCTTTTTCGCCGAGGTCGAAAACCTAGCAATCGCCACCGACGCACCGGCCCGCGTCGTCGTCGACGAGCGCACGGGGACGATCGTGATTGGTCAGGACGTGAAGATCGCGCGTGTCGCAATCAGCCACGGCGCCTTGACCGTCCGCGTTACCGAAATGCCGCGCGTCGTGCAGCCGGAGCCGTTTTCAGGCGGAGATACCGCGGTCGAGCCCTTCACCGCCATCGATGCGACGCGTCCAGATTCGCGCGTGGCGATCGTCGACGGTCCGGACCTGCAAACCCTTGTCTCCGGGCTGAACCGGCTGGGGGTAAAGCCTGACGGCATCATCGCGATTCTGCAAGGCATCAAGACGGCAGGCGCGCTGCAGGCCGAACTGGTGGTTCAGTAGGTCCCACGATGAAGATCACCTTCGAGATCGATGGTCGCACTCTCCGGAAAGCAAGCCTC
This sequence comes from Pseudomonadota bacterium, assembly GCA_023457435.1. Taxonomy (GTDB): domain Bacteria; phylum Pseudomonadota; class Alphaproteobacteria; order Rhizobiales; family Rhizobiaceae; genus RCIO01. The sequence goes on along the minus strand of JAEWLS010000032.1, from coordinate 3,825 downwards.
GTCGCTGCAGCCATAGGCCTGCTTCTCGTCGGCCCGGCCTCCACGCAGTCTAGTCCTGCCGCCCTCGCGGGTCGGACATCGGACGAGATTGAGCGCTTCTGTGGCAACATCATCGATGTCGCGCGCGACAAGCGCTATTCGCTGCAGGCCGCCGAACTCGCCAAGCTCCAAAAGGACGTCGACGAGCGAATGGTGGCGCTCGAAGCAAAGCGCGCCGAATACCAGGAGTGGCTGACGCGCCGCGAGACGTTCATGAAGCAGGCGCAGCAGAACGTCACCCAGATCTACGCCAAGATGCGGCCGGATGCGGCAGCAGCACAGCTCAGCGAGTTGCGGGCCGAAATGGCCGCCGCGATCCTGATGAAGCTCGACGCCCGCATCTCGAGCGTCATCCTCAACGAAATGGAAAAGAAGGCAGCGGCCGCCCTGACCAACATCATGGTCAGCGCTGCGCGCCCGAAGGACCCATCATGATCCTGCGTACTTCGATTGCGCTTGGCGCCGCCTTGCTCGCCTCCGGATGCACACAAAGTACCAAGGAGATCGGTCGCGCGCCGTACATGTCTCCGGTGGGCACCGGGATCCAGACCGAGGTCATCAATGCCTACCCGCCGCAGCCGACGCCGGTGCGCCGCTTTTCCCTGTGGAGCGACAAGCAGAGCAAGCTCTTCACCGATGCGCGCGCTTTGTCGGTCGGCGACATCCTGACCGTCCAGATCAGCATCAACGACAAGGCGTCGTTCAAGAACCAGGTGAACCGTACGCGCGATCAGAAGCGCTCGCTCGGGCTCGGCCTCACGGCATCGTCGCCGACGATCGGCGTCGAAGTGTCCGGCGACCTTTCCGGTGACCTGAAATCCGGCAGTTCCAGCACCGGCTCCGGCGCTACGGCGCGTTCGGAGAGCATCGACCTGCAGGTCGCCGCAGTGGTCACGCAGGTGCTGCCGAACGGCAACCTTCTGATCGCGGGATCGCAGGAGGTACGGGTCAACCAGGAACTGCGCGTCCTGACGATTGCCGGCATCGTGCGGCCATCCGACATCGGCGCGGCCAACTCGATCTCGTATGACCGGATTGCCGAGGCGCGGATTTCCTACGGCGGCCGCGGTAAGGTCAGCGACGGCATCAACCCCACCTACGGTCAGCAGGCGCTCGACGCCGTCATGCCCTTCTAGGACGCACCATGGCGGCGGCGGCAGCAGCGACAGGCGACGACGTCCCGGCCAGGAAGGGGCCGGGGCTGATCGTGCAGATTGCGGTGCTGCTCGTGCTGACTGCAGTGTGTGCGGGATCGGGCTGGTTCTTCGGCGGCATGCTTGGGGCGAGCGTTCAACCGCCGGCTGCGGAGGAGGCCCCGGCATCCAACGCGCATGGGAAGACCGAAGGCTCGCACGAGGCGGCAGCAGAGTTGAAGATCTTCAGCCTCGTACCGATCACGACGAACCTTGCCGACCCGACCGAGATGTGGGCGCGCGTCGAGTTGGCGCTGGTTTTCGCCGACAAGCCCGATCCGGAGATGGCGGAAATCATCCACCAGGACATCCTGGCCTATCTCCGCACGGTGAAGGCGCGGCAAATCGAGACGCCGAGCGGCTTCCAGCACCTGCGCTCCGACCTCGACGAACGGGCACGGATTCGTAGCGCCGGCAAGGTCAAGCAGGTGCTGATCAGAACGCTGCTGTTCGAATGAAACGCCTTCTGCTTGCGCTGATCGCGCTGCTCGTCGGCGCCGCACCGGCGGCAGCACAGCAGCTGGATTTGAATCAGATCGTCGGCAATGCGGATGGCTCGACGGTCGGCACGATCATCCAGCTCTTCGGTCTCCTGACCATCCTGTCGGTCGCGCCTGGCATTCTCATCATGGTGACGAGCTTCACGCGCTTCATCATCGCCTTTTCGATCCTGCGATCGGGCATCGGCCTGCCTTCCACCCCGGCCAACCTGATCCTCGTCAGCCTGGCACTCTTCATGACGTTCTACGTCATGTCGCCCACCTTCGACCGCGCCTGGGACGAGGGCGTCCGACCGCTGATGCAGAACGAGATCACCGAGCAGGTCGCGCTCGAACGCATCGCCGATCCGTTCCGCGATTTCATGGTCGTCAACGTGCGCGGAGAGGACTTCGACCTTTTTGCGGACCTCGCACGAGAGCGCGGTCAGACCGTCGATACCGCCGACAACGTCGACCTGCGCGTCCTCGTCCCGGCCTTCATGATCTCGGAGATCCGCCGCGGCTTCGAGATCGGCTTCCTCATCGTCCTGCCGTTCCTCGTGATCGACCTGATCGTCGCGACGATCACCATGTCGATGGGCATGATGATGCTGCCGCCGACGGTCGTGTCCCTGCCGTTTAAGATATTGTTCTTCGTATTGATCGACGGCTGGAACCTGCTCGTGGGCAGTCTCGTTCGCTCTTTCGCCTGAGGCGAAGACCGTCAGTTTTCGTTTAACAAAGGCCATTATCGTTTTGTCAGCTTTTCGCTGGCAATGTCGCATCGCGCTTGGCGATGTGATCCTGTTAGTACGCGGTCACGGGCATGATGCCGCTTCGCTAAACCGGTAGCCCGGTATGTTCCTCATAAGTATTGATTAAGGAACAAGGCTGATGTCCAGTCTCCTCACTAATTCGTCTGCAATGACGGCGCTTCAGACGCTGTCGATGGTCAACAAGGATCTTGCCACTACTCAGGGCCGTATCGCCACCGGCCAGAAGGTTGCTTCAGCTTCCGACAACGCCGCTTATTGGTCGATCGCCACGACCATGCGCTCCGACAACGGCGCTCTGGGTTCGGTCAAGGAAGCTCTGGGCCTCGGCGCCGCCAAGGTTGACACCGCTTCGGCCGGTATGAACCAGGCGATCGAGTACGTCGATGCAATCAAGAAGAAGCTTATCGCCGCGCAGGAGCCTTCGGCCGACCGCGCGAAGATCCAGGGCGAAATAACGCAGCTGAAGGAACAGCTTCGCGGCATCGCGGAGTCTTCCTCGTTCGGCGGCGAGAACTGGCTGCAGGGCAACGTGTCCTCAGCAGAGGTCAAGAGCGTCGTCAGCTCGTTCGTGCGCGACAGCTCGGGCAACGTCTCCGTCAAGAAGATGGATTACACGCTCGACGCCAATGCCCTCCTATACGATACGGGTGCGAACCAGGGCATCCTGGACTCGACCTCTACGATCTCCGGCAATTCGGTGACGCTGAATATCAACATCGGCGGCGTGCAGACGCCGACGACAGTTGCCTCGTTCACCACCGATGACGTGATCACGGCAGGTGCCGGTGCCTCCACTTTCGACATCGATCCTGCGACCGGCGGCGGCTATGCGAGCGACGGCACCAACGACTACGTGAAGGTCGGCGACGACACCTGGGTGATGGCAGTAGATCAGTCTGGCGTTACCGACCAGGAAGTCGCCTACGACGATGGCACCACGATGTGGGCCGTCGACGTCGGCTCCACCGCTACGAGCACCACTTCTTCGGTCGATACGCTCACGATCAGCTCGGCCACGACATCGGCTCAGCTTGACGGCATGCTGCAGATGGTCGACGACGCGCTGACCGCAATGACCAGCGCCGCCTCGACGCTCGGCTCGATCTCCTCGCGTATCGAGATGCAGGACAAGTTCATCGACAAGCTGACCGACTCGCTGGATCGCGGTATCGGCCGTCTCGTCGATGCGGACATGGAAGAGGAGTCGGCCCGCCTCTCCGCTCTCCAGGTCCAGCAGCAGCTTGGCATCCAGGCGCTGTCGATCGCCAACTCGAACTCGCAGAACATCTTGTCGCTGTTCCGCTAAACCGCGAAACACCGCCATATTGAAGCCGGGCC
>JAEWLS010000031.1 GCA_023457435.1 Pseudomonadota bacterium | reverse complement strand
CATCTCCCCCTCACGGGGGGAGATCGGCCAACCGGCCAGCGGGTGCGCCAGTGTCAGGTGTCGAAGCTCGTGCTCATCAAGGTCATGCAACTTCCTGAATTGCAACTTGGCCTTCGCGAACGACTCTTCGGCCAACTTCTGGGAAAAGATCAGCTTCTCTCCCGGCTGCGGGCCAAATTCGTTCTCAGAAGCTATCACTTCATAGAGCCCGTATTTGACTCGCGGCGAGTAGGCGACAGCACGATTGCCTGGGATCGTCCAAGGCGTCGTGGTCCAAATGACTACAAAAGCTTTGCGGAGGTCCTGGACCTTGGCTAGGTCGTCGGTAGCCCTTCCGGCAAGCGATGCGACGCCCGAGAAAATCGTATCCGGTGCAGTGGAGACGCCCACCACCGGAAACTTCACCCAGATCGTGTCGCTCTCGTAGTCGTGGTACTCGATCTCGGCCTCGGCCAGCGCCGTCCGCTCCACCACGCTCCACATCACCGGCTTCGATCCGCGATACAGCTGGTCGCTCTGCGCGAACTTCAAGAGCTCGCCGGCGATGCGCGCCTCGGCGTGAAAGCTCATCGTCAGATAGGGGTTGTCGAAGTCGCCGATGACGCCGAGGCGCTGGAACTCGGCCCCCTGCACGTTCACCCAATGCTCCGCATAGGCGCGGCACTCCTTGCGGAACGCCACCATGGCGTCAGGGTCCGAAAGGTCCGGCTTCTGCTTGCCCTTGGAGCGGTAGTTCTCCTCCTCGATCTTCCACTCGATCGGCAGGCCGTGACAATCCCAGCCGGGCACGTAATTCGAGTCATAGCCGCGCATCTGGAACGAGCGGGTGATGACGTCCTTGAGGATCTTGTTCAGCGCGTGGCCGATGTGGATGTTGCCGTTGGCGTAGGGCGGGCCGTCGTGCAGCACGTAGAGCGGGCGGCCCTTGGCGTCCTCGCGCAGGCGGCGGTAGAGCCCGATCTCCTGCCAGCGGGCGACGATCTGCGGCTCTTTCTCGGGCAGGCCGGCGCGCATCGGGAACTCCGTCTGCGGCAGATAGAGTGTCTTCGAATAGTCGAGCGTTTCGGCGGTGTCGGTCATCGGTCCGTCATGGGTGTCGCGCGGCGAAGCCGGCGCGTGAATGTGCGTCTATTGGGTGAAACGATGGCGCGCTGCAAGGGCGCGCAGGACCCGGACCTTCCGGAATCCTACCGGAAGGCCGGGCGAATAATTCGTATCGCGGCGAAAAGCGCGTGCATGCGGCGGTTCTAGCCGAGCCGGGCGCTGGAATAAAGGCCAATCTCGCGAGATCGGGCCGGCCGCGCCGGGCGGCCGGCCGCGCGCTCAGGCCATCGGCGCCGACGTCGCGTCGCGCACAACCACATCGGCTCCGTCACGCACGCGGTCGTGCAGGTCGATGACGTCATGGTTCAGCATCCGTATGCAGCCCGACGATACCGCCTTGCCGATGGAATGCGCCTCCGGGTTGCCGTGAATGCGGTAGAGCGTGTCCTCGCCGTTCTGGAACAGATACAGCGCCCGCGCCCCCAGCGGGTTCATCGGGCCGGGGTCCATGCCGCCAGCCGCGACCGAATAGGGAGCGAGATCAGGGTTGCGCGCCACCATGTCGTCGGGCGCCTTCCAGCGCGGCCACTTGCGCCGGTACTGCAAGCGCGCCCTGCCCGACCAGGAGAAGCCGTCGCGGCCTACGCCCACGCCGTAGCGCATGGCGGCGTCGCGGCTCTCCACCAGATGCAGGTAGAACGCATAGGGGTCGACCACGATTGTGCCTGGGCGTTCGTCGGGGAACGGGTTCTGCACCTGCTGCCGCCAGAAACGGGCCGGCACAACGCCCGCGGGCACCGCGGGAATCGGGAACGGCTCGTCTTGTATAGGGCCGTAGAAGGCCGGCATGGTCTTCGGCGGCGCTGGTGGGATGGGCGCGAAAGCTTGCACGCGGGGGCCGGGCTCGGTGGTTGCACAGCCACCGAGCACGGCCAGAGAGGCCGCGCCGATGAAGGAGCGTCTGGTAATCATGTCGTTTTTCCTGGAATGCTGGGGAGGAGCGCCGCACGAGTGCGGCAGCGATCGACCTCAGCAGGAACGCGGCGGTCCGAGGATGCAGGATGGAGGCAGGCCCGGCAGCGGTCGCTCTGCCAGCACCATTTGCGCATTCGACGCATCCACGGGGCGTGCGTCACCGGCGCCATCGGGCGGCAACGAGAAGGACGCGACGCAGGGCGCGTTCGGCAGCATGCTGCGCGAGCAAGGACCCTTGCGCTTCATCAGCGTGTCCTTGGCGCCATCCGCGCTCGCGGTGTGCATGTGGAGGGAAGCAGGCAGGCCGGGCGCGGCGCGCGCGACGATGGCCGCCGGGAGGATCGCCAGCGACAGCAGCAGGATCAGGAAGACGCGGAGGCGGCCCATGCCGCTCACTAACCTATCGAATGTGCGGGCGATAAGGCATGCCCATTCACAATGCAGCGACCGATCGAAGCAGGCCGAGGTCTATTCGGTCCGCTCCGCCTCGAACACCACCGGAAAATCTCCCGCCTGGCCCTCCCCGTCGCAGTCGCCCTTGTAGGTGAATTTCAGCATGCGCAGGTCGCCCTCGCTCACCTGCCAGAGCGCGGTGCTGCCGCAGTCGCCGATGCCGCGGCCCCTGTTGAACATCGACAGCCGCCCCAGCCCGCCGCCCTCCCAGTCGGGGTTGACGATGACGTCGGTCGCCGTCCAGCCGCGGTTCTCGTCGTAGTCGGCGAACCACTTCCGCGTCACGTGGCTGCCTTCCATCACATAGGCCGCGTGGGCGAAATTGTACGCTCCCGAAAAGCAGGGCAGGAGATACATGGTGCGCGCATCGTTGAGCGGGACCACGATGAAGTCGTTGCCGTTGGGCAGGTCTTCGAACGCCTCGCACTCGCCGTGCTCGTTGTGAACGATCAGCACCTCTTCCGGCAGTTCGGCGGCATCGCCGAGCGGAGCAGCCTGAACCGGATCGAGACCGGCGGGAGTATCGCCCGCCTCGCGCGGCGCGCCGACGCGGCCCTGCTTCTCGTCGATCCACAGAAGGCTGGCCGACAGGCCGGACAATGAAAAGCGCGGCGCGAAGGCCTCGCCATTGTCACCGATGAACTCGAAGCCGACCTCCGAGGCCGGGGCCATCGCCGCCATCAGCGCGGAGGCCTGCGCGCCAAGCAAATGGACGTCGGTCACCTCGCCGAAGGCGCCCGCCGCACCGGCGCCCTTGAACTCGACCGTCGTGCCGTCGAGGTCGGCATAAATCTCGACGGGCTGTCTCGGCGTCGCCATGCGGGTCACGAGGATCAAACTCCAGCGCGGCTCGTCCTTGTCGCGCGCCAGCCTGAGCAGGAAGTCCGACGCCGCGCCCGCCGTGTTCTTGGTCTCGGCAAAGCAGCGCAGCCGCTCGTTGCAGGCTGCGGTCCAATTGCGGAACGTCTTCGATTCCGGCATCTGCGCCAGCGCGGCCGGGCTCGCGAGCAGCGCGATCGAAAATGCCATTCCCGCAATGCGCGTCGCGTACGACATCACCGTCCTCCGTTCAGAACGCCAACTCCATATCGGCCTCGCCCAGCGGCCGAACGGCGGAAAGCAGCGCGCGCGCCTCTTCGGCATCGCGATTCATCTGCGCCACCAGGGGGTCGAGCCCGTCGAACTTGAGCTCGGGGCGCAGGAAGCCGAAGAAGCTGACACTGCAGAGCTTGCCGTAAAGGTCGCCCGCATAGTCGAACAGGTACGTCTCGAGCAGCGGCCGGCCGCTGTCCTCGACAGTGGGACGGCGCCCGAAGCTCGCCACACCATCGTGAAGCGTCCCGTCGGGCTCGCGCAGCCGCACCGCGTAGATGCCGTGGCGCAATGCGGTGCCGGCCGGCAGCTCCATGTTGGCGGTGGGAAAGCCGAGCGTGCGACCAAGCTTGGCGCCATGCGAGACCTCGGCCTGCACCGTGTACCGGTAGCCGAGGAGCCCCGCCGCCTCGGCAACGTCGCCGGTCTCGAGCAGTTCGCGGATCCGGCTCGACGAGACCACCGAGCCGCCCTCGTCGCCGAAGGCCTCGACAACCGAGACGCGGAAGCCGAGGCGCTCGCCGGCGGCCTTCAGGAACGTCGGGTTGCCCTGGCGACCCTTGCCGAAGTGGAAGTCGAACCCGGTCACCGCGTGGCGGATCGCCAGGGCCCCGACCAGCACCGTCTGCACGAACTCCTCCGCCGACATGGCTGCAACCGCCGCGTCGAACCCCAGCTCGACGACGCAGGCTGCTCCCACCATGCCGAGCAGGCGTGCCTTCAGCGGCGCCGGCGTCAGCCTGAAAAGAGGCTCGCCGGGCCTAAATACCGCGCGCGGATGCGGCTCGAAGGTGAGCACGACAAAGGGTGCGCCAAGTTTCGCCGCCTCGTCGCGCGCACAGTCGAGCACGGCGTGATGGCCGCGGTGCACGCCGTCGAAATTGCCGATCGCGACCACGCCGCCGCGGAGCCGGGAAGGCAGCGCTGCCGGATCGCCGATACGAAGCGGGGTTGTCACCGCGCCCTCACCACAGCTGTGGCATGACCGCTACCGGCTCCATGCCGTGCCCCTTGAGGAACTGGGCCAGCTTCTCCGGGTCGGGTTCGTGTCCGCCGTATTCGGCGGCGTGGATTCCGGACGTGACGAACAGCGCATCCATGCCGTTCTGCGCCGCGCCCTTCAGGTCGGTCAGCGCGCCGTCGCCGATGGCCAGCACCTCATGCGCCTCGACGGTGCGGCCGAGCACCTCGCCGGCGGCCGCGAGGGCGGCCTCGTAGATGGGCCGGTGCGGCTTGCCGGCGATCAGGGTCCGGCCGCCGAGCTGGCCGTAGTCGCGGGCAAGCGCGCCGGCGCACCAGAGCAGCCGGTCGCCGCGCTCCACGACGATGTCGGGGTTGGCGCAGATCAGCGGAAGGTTGCGCGCGCGCAGCCGCTGCAACTGTTCGGCGTAGTCCTCGGGCGTCTCCGCCTCGTCGTCGAACAGGCCGGTGCAGACGACTGCCTGCGCTTCGAACTCCTCGACCAGCTCGACATCGAGCCCGTCGTAGAGCGGCATGTCCAGGTCGGGGCCGATGTGGTAGATCCGCCGCGGCCCGGAGGCGATGAGCGTGCGCGTCACGTCGCCGGACGTCACCAGCCTGTCCCACGAACTGCAATCGACGCCCAGCCGCGACAACTGCGCCTCGATCGGCCCGCGCGGACGCGGCGCGTTGGTGATCAGGACCACCGCCTTGCCGGCTTCGCGCGCCCGCGCCAGCGCCGCTCCGGCGGCGTCGTGAGCGCGCGCGCCATTGTGCAGAACACCCCAGACGTCGCTGAGGATGGCAGCGTAAGGCGCCGCTACCTCGTCGAGGCTTGCGGACGTCAGCGGCACGGTTTTTTCGCGGTCAGGCAGGGCTGGGACATCCGCCGCGGCATTAACCGAACGTGTTCACCCTGTCACCAGCTTTCGCTTAACAGCAACTTCCGCGGGTGGCACAAGCGCAGTGGGAAAGCCGCCGACGCGGCAGACGGGTTCGGGACAGATCATGCGAAAAGGGACGATAGCCGTCCTCGGCGCGGGCGTCGCCGTCGCCATCGCAGGCGCCTCAAGGGCGCAGGCGCCGGCCGGTCCGGCCCTCGATACGACCATCCTGCCGCTGGCATCCGTCGCCCTCTCCGCCGTGGCGCTGATTGTCGCCTTCCTTGCCGTGCGCCGCGCGATGCGCGCCGAGGCCGATTTCACCCGGGTCACGCGCTCCGTCGAGATGGCGCTGCGCGATCTCTCCTCGCGCAGCGAGCGCGATGCGGCGACGATCGGCGAGCTCAACCGCAAGATCGCCGAGGAGATCCGCGCGCTGACCGAAATGCCGGTCGCCGAGCCGGCACCGCCGCCGCAGGCAGCGGCGCCGGTCGCGATGCCGGTGGCAGTCGCAGAGGAGGCGGCGCCACAGCGCAATGTCGAGCGCATCTCGGAAGCCGAACTTTCCGCGGCCGACGCCGTGCAGGCCGCGCTCGTCGCCGCTGTCGCCTCGGGCGAGAGCGAGGTCAGCCTGCAGCCGATCGTGTCGGTCGCGCAAAGCGCGGCGACCGGCTTCGAGGTGCACATGCATCTCGAACCGGGCGAGGGACTGAAACCCGTCGACATCCGCCGCCTGGCGCAGCCGGTGCCGGGCCTCGATGGCGGCGCCTTCGAAGTCGCGCTGGTCCGCGCGGCGATAAACGCCGGCCGCCGCCAGCTCGGCACCGCGACGGAGCGCATGCCCTTCCACGTGGCTGTGTCCGAGGCGCTGCTCACCAATGGCGTCGAGGTTCGGGCCATCGCAGAGCTCGCACAGTCTCACAAGGGGCTGGCGAGCTCCGTCGTGTTCTCCGTCCCTGCCGCGCTCATTGCCGCCGGCGGCGAGGTGCGCGACCGTATCGACCAGCTCACCGCCGCCGGCTTCCGCTTCGCGCTGGAGAATTGGGACGGCAATGCAGCAGACGCCGCGATGGCCAGGAAGCGCGGCGTCCACCAGGTCAAGATCGGCGCGAACCGCCTGCTTGATCGCGAGCGCAGCCGCCGCCGTACCGCACCCGGGGCGGAACTCGCCGCCGCGGCGACGGAAGCGGGCCTGTCCGTGGTCGCCACAGGCGTGGCGCGAGACGAGGACGCCGTCGGCCTCATCGATCTCGGCATCGACCTGATGGTCGGCGAGCGCTTTTCGGCGCCGCGCCGCATCCGTTCGTCGGCGGCGCGTCAGGCGGCGCTCACCGGAACGTAAACAGTCGGTTTACCAGCCGCGCCGATTTCGAAAGGTCGGCAACACGCGGCCTTAAATTCTGTCTGTCATCCTGCACCGTAACACTATTCACGTTACTCAGGATGATCACCTCCATGTTGCGTCGTTTCGCTTCCGACAAGCGCGGCAACTTCATGATGATGACCGCGGCCGCCATCGTCCCCATCATGGGCGGGCTTGCCCTCGCCGTCGACTACACGGAAATGTCGCGCCAGAGGCAGGCCACGCTCAACGCGCTCGACGCCGCCGGCGTCGCCACCGCGCGGCGCTACGTCGAGGGTGGCACCGAGGCGCAGCTCAAGCAGTATGCGCAGGACTTCTTCAAGGCCAATCTGAGCGACGTCGATCCCGCCAACGCGACCCTCAACATCACCTTGCCGAACAACACGCAGGCAGGCGGCGGCACCGTCGTGCTTTCGGCCAACCTCAAGTACCAGCCCTACTTCCTGCCCTCCTTCAAGTCGCTGATCGGGCAGAGCGGCGGCGCGGACAGCAAGCTCGATTTCAAGGCGCGCTCCGAAGTGCAGCTCAAGAACGCGATGGAAGTCGCGCTCGTCCTCGATAATTCGGGCTCGATGGACTACAACGGCTCCGGCTCCGGCAAGAAGCGCATCGTGCTCCTGCGCGACGCGGCCAAGCAGCTGGTCGAGTCCCTCGCCGCCACCGCCGGGCAGATCAAGCAGGTGGACAAGCCGATCCAGTTCGCACTGGTTCCGTTCGCGGCCTCGGTCAATGTCGGCGCGTCGAACGCGGCCAAGTCGTGGATGGACCTCGACGGCCGCTCGCCCGTCCATCACGAGATCTTCGACTGGACGACGATGACGGGCAACAAGCGCGTCGAGCTCTCCGGCGGCGTCTACTACAAGAAGGGTTCCGGCTGGGGCACCGAGCAGAACCAGAAGGTGACGCGCTTCACCCTGTACAACGACGTTAAGCGGACGACGCGCACCTGGAGCGGCGGTGCCTACGTTTACAACACCGAGCCCTATGCCTCCTGGGCGGGTTGCGTCGAGGCTCGGCCCTACCCCTACAACACCACCGACGCCGCGCCTTCCAGCACGACACCGGCCACCTTGTTCGTGCCGATGTTCGCGCCGGACGAAGTGGGCAACAAGTGGACCGATCAGGGCGACTACTGGAACACCATCAAGACGTTCTCGTCGAACAACAGCTGGTGGGATGACAAGACGACGTCGACCAGCACCGGCGCGTCCACGCAGCTGGCGCGCCAGCGTTCGATGCCGAAATATTTTGAAGTGGCGCCGTACGGCACGATGAGTTCGGCTAGCGGCGATGACGGCCCGAACGCCAGCTGCACGACAACGCCGATCACCCCGCTGACCGACGTGACCAAATCGGATGGTCTGACCGCGATCAAGTCGGCGATCGACGCCATGCAGCCGCTCGGCGGAACGAACGTTCCTGAGGGCATCGCCTGGGGCTGGCGGACGGTGTCGGGCGGCGAGCCGTTCAGCCAGGGCAGACCCGACAGCGAGAACGGCGTCGACAAGATCGTCATCGTGCTCACCGATGGCGAGAATACCTATTACACGCCTTCGTCGCTCGGCTATTCGGACAATGCGGGCCTCAAATCGATCTACTCGGCCTACGGCTACACCGGCATCACCCAAAGCGGCGGCACCACAACCCGCCTGTTCATGGGTACGGACAATACCGTGTCCAACACCGACTACTCGAACGACAACTATTCCGCGGCCCTCAATCAGCAGATGTCGGCCACCTGCCGCAACGCCAAGACCGAGGGCGTCATCGTGATGACCGTCGCGCTCGACCTGTCGACCAGCGACACGCAGCAGAAGGCGCAGATCGAGGGTCTCAAGGCCTGCTCGTCGGACTCCCGCTTCCGCAGGGACGCCAGCGACGCGTCGAAGCCGGCGAAGCTGTTCTGGAACACCACCGGCGGCAATCTCTCGCAGACCTTCAAGGAGATCGCTGACGAACTGTCCAACCTGCGCATCACGAGCTGACGCGCGAAACGACCGGAGAAAGACCTGCCGTGGAAAACGCGGCGGGTCTTTTCTATAGAGACGTCGGGTCTATAGAGACGTCGGGTCTATAGGGACGTCGGGAGCGCCGGGGGCCGGCGATCCTGGCCAGGGAGGGGGTCGTGCCGCACGGCGCGACCCCCTTTCGTGGGGGTCATTGCACTTTGTCGCAAGAGAAGGCGTAGCCAAGGAAGGCATCTCGGCCAACAATCTCCCATGCGCCAGCGCACGCCGCCACCTCTCCGCACCTTCGCCCGAGCCATGCGGGCGGATTCCACCAAGGGCGAGAACCTGCTCTGGCAGGCGTTGCGCAACCAGCAACTCGAAGGCCTGAAGTTCCGGCGGCAAGTGCCGCTCGACGGATACATCCTCGACTTCGCCTGCTTCGAGGCGATGCTGATCGTCGAGGTCGACGGCGGACAGCACAGCGAGTCGCGGCGCGACGACGTGCGAGACCGGCACTTCGGGGCCAAGGGCTTTCGGACGCTTCGGGTTTGGAACGACGAGGTGATTCAAAACATCGACGGCGTCTGCGCGACGATCCTGCACGAGGCGGGTCGGCGGATTTGACCCCCTCACTTGGAATTTCTAGCACTTAGCCTCGCGACGGCCTCCGGCCTGCTCGGCTAAAGCGCTGAAATTCCTTTCTCCCCCACCAGGGGGGAGATAGGCGCGCTGCCTTGCGCGCAGCTCTCAATCTTCCACATCTGAGCCTGGCAGCCGCTGAAGAT
>JAEWLS010000030.1 GCA_023457435.1 Pseudomonadota bacterium | reverse complement strand
GCGATGCTCACGGCCGAGGACGTGCGGCTGACCATGGGCGGCGAGCCGACCTTCGTGACGATCGACGATTTCGAGAGCGCCGAGTGGAACACCGCCGCGGTCGGCCCGACCAAGCGCGAGAAGGCCGACGCGCTGATCCGCCGCCTGCGCGAGCGTTTCGCACCCGGCGGCTTCCTGCATTACGGCCAGGGCAAGTGGTATCCCGGCGAGACCTTGCCGCGCTGGACCTTCTCGCTCTACTGGCGCGTCGATGGCGAGCCGGTCTGGCGCGATCCGTCGCTGATCGCCGAGGAGACGACCGACGCCCGGCCGCCGCCTGAAGACGCCGAACACCTGATGCAGGCGCTCGCGCAGGAACTCGGCATCGAGCCCGCGATGGTCGCGCCGGCCTACGAGGATCCGGCCGAATGGATCCTCAAGGAAGGCAAGCTGCCGGAAAACGTCGACCCGTCGAACTCGAAGCTGGAGGACGCGGAGGAGCGCAGCCGCATCGCCCGCGTCTTCGAGCGCGGCCTGACGAAACCCTCCGGCTTCGTTCTGCCGGTGCAGCGCTGGAACGCCGCCGCTTCCGGCCCGCGCTGGCGCTCGGAACGCTGGAAGACCCGCCGCGGCAAGCTGTTCCTGGTGCCGGGCGATTCGCCCGTGGGCTACCGCCTGCCGCTCGGCTCGCTGCCCTACGTGCCGCCGGCGCAATACCCCTACATCGTGCCGACCGACCCGTCGCTGCCGCGCGGCCCCCTGCCCCCGAGCGGCGCGATGCCCGGCCGCCCTGCGGCGGACGCGGCAATTGCCGGCGCGGAGGCCGGCGAAGGCGGTGCCGACGCCATGGCCCACCGCCAGGCGGAGGCTTCCTTCACCGCCGCGACGGCCCAGCAGGACCGCGTCGAGCAGACGCTGGGCGAGATCGGCGGCGCCGTGCGCACCGCGATCTCCGTCGAGCCGCGCGACGGCCGTCTCTCGGTGTTCATGCCGCCGGTCGAGGCGCTGGAAGACTATCTGGAGCTGGTCGCCGCGGCCGAGAACGCCGCCCGCGCCATCGGCCTGCCGGTGCACATCGAGGGTTACGCTCCGCCGCACGACCCGCGCCTCAACGTCATCCGCGTCGCGCCCGACCCCGGCGTCATCGAGGTCAACATCCATCCCGCATCGGACTGGAAAGAGTGCGTCGCCACCACGGAGGCGATCTACGAGGAGGCACGGCAGACGCGGCTCGGCGCCGACAAGTTCATGATCGACGGGCGGCACACCGGCACAGGCGGCGGCAACCACGTCGTCGTCGGCGGCGCGACGCCGCTCGACAGCCCGTTCCTGCGCCGGCCCGATCTGCTGCGCAGCCTGATCCTGCACTGGCAGCGCCATCCGAGCCTGTCCTACCTTTTCTCGGGCCTGTTCATCGGCCCGACCAGCCAGGCGCCGCGCATCGACGAGGCGCGCCACGACGCGCTGTACGAGCTTGAGACCGCGCTCGGGCAGATACCGCCGCCGGGGCAGTACGGGATCTGGGGCGAGGCGCCGCAGCCCTGGCTCGTCGACCGCCTGCTGCGGAACTTCCTGGTCGACGTGACCGGCAACACGCACCGTGCCGAAATCTGCATCGACAAGCTGTTCTCGCCCGACGGCCCCACCGGCCGGCTCGGGCTGGTCGAATTCCGCGGTTTCGAGATGCCGCCGGACCCGCGCATGAGCCTGGCGCAGCAGGTGCTGATCCGCGCGCTGATCGCGCGGCTGTGGCAGGCGCCGCTAACCGGCAATCTGGCGCGCTGGGGCACGACGCTGCACGACCGCTTCATGCTGCCGCATTTCGTCTGGCAGGACTTCCTCGATGTGCTCGACGACCTGAAGAGACACGGCTTCGAACTGCGGTCGGAATGGTTCGAGGCGCAGCAGGAGTTCCGCTTCCCCTACTGCGGCGAGGTCGAACTCGAGGGTGTCAGGCTCGAGGTGCGTCAGGCGCTGGAGCCGTGGCACGTGCTCGGCGAGACCGGCGCAATCGGCGGCACCGTGCGCTATACCGACTCCTCGGTCGAGCGGCTGCAGGTCAAGCTTTCCGGCGCCGAGCCCGGCCGCTACGCGGTTGCGGCGAACAGGCGCCGCGTCCCGCTGCAGAAGGTCTCGCCCGGCGTCGCGGTCGGCGGCGTCCGCTTCAAGGCTTGGCAGCCGGCGATGTCGCTGCATCCGGTCATTCCGGTCCATGCGCCGCTCACCTTCGACGTGTTCGACACCTGGTCGGGACGCGCGCTGGGCGGATGCGTCTATCACGTGGCGCATCCCGGCGGGCGCAATTACGAGACCTTCCCCGTCAACGGCAACGAGGCGGAGGCGCGGCGGCTAGCCCGCTTCGAGCCGCATGGGCATACGCCCGGCTGGTACGAGAGCCTGGCGGAAGTGCCGAATGCCGAATTCCCGATGACGCTCGACCTGCGGCGGCCCGCGACCTTATGAGCGCAGCCGCCGACCGCGCGCAGGCACCGGATGCCACGGCGCGCCTGCTTGCCGGCTACCGGGCGCTGGCGGGAGTGCACGACGAACTGAAGGACAGCGCCGGGAAACTGCGACCCGCCTGGAGCAGCTTTGCCGCGCATTTCGCCGAGCTGGCGCCGGCGGACATCGCGCGGCGCTTCGCCCGCGGCGACCAGTATCTGCGCGATGCCGGCGTGTTCTACCGGCAATATGGCGCCGGTCAGTCGACCGAGCGCGACTGGCCGCTGTCGCACGTGCCGGTGCTGATCGCGCAGGCGGAATGGTCGCGAATCGAGGCCGGCCTGATCCAGCGCGCCGACCTGCTGGAGCGCATCGTCGCCGATCTGTACGGACCGGGTCAGCTGGTCGCCGCCGGGCACCTTCCGGCGTCGCTGGTGGCGATGAGTCCGGAATTTCTGCGTCCGCTGGTGGGCGTCAAGCCACGCGGCGGCCATTTCCTCAACTTTGTCGCGTTCGAGATCGGCCGCGGCCCGGACGGCAACTGGTGGGTGCTCGGCGACCGCACGCAGGCGCCCTCCGGCGCCGGTTTCGCCCTGGAGAACCGGGTGGCCACCAGCCGCGTGTTCGCCGACTTCTACGCCGATGCGCGCGTCCACCGGCTCGCCGGCTTCTTCCGGGCGTTCCGCGACGCGCTGATGGACATGCGCGGCGACAATGCGAGCCGTGTCGCCATCCTGACGCCGGGTCCGCTCAACGAGACCTATTACGAGCACGCCTACATCGCGCGCTATCTCGGCCTGATGCTGCTCGAAGGCGAGGATCTCACCGTCGAGGCCGGTCGGCTCATGGTGCGCACGGTTGCCGGCCTCGTGCCCGTCAGCGTGCTGTGGCGCCGCCTCGACGCCGCCTTCGCGGACCCACTCGAACTGGAAGAGGCCTCGCGCATCGGCACGCCGGGGCTCGTGCGGGCTCTTCGCGAAGGCTCGGTGACGATGGTGAATGCGCTGGGCGCCGGCATACTCGAGACGCGCGCGCTCCTCGCCTTCCTGCCGCGCATCTCCAAGGCGCTGACCGGCGAGCAGCTGCTGTTGCCGAACATCGCCACCTGGTGGTGCGGGCAGAAGGCCGAGCGGGATTACGTGCTGGCCAATGCCGACCGCATCGGCATCGGCCCGGCGCTGTCGACGCGTCTGCCATTCGAGGCGGAGGCGACACCGCTGCCGGGCGACATCAGCAGGCCGCTCGCCGAAATCCTCGCGGAGGATGGCGCGATGCTGGTCGGCCAGGAAACGGCGACGCTATCGACCACGCCGGCCTTCGTCGGCGGGCGGCTTGCACCGCGGCCGATGTCGATACGCGTGTTCCTCGCACGGACGAGCACGGGCTGGAAGGTCATGCCCGGCGGCTATGCGCGGATCGGACGAAGCGACGATCCGGCGGCGATCGCCATGCAGAAGGGCGGTTCGGTCGCCGACGTCTGGGTGGTCGCGGACCGCCAGCACATGTCCGACACCATGCTGCCGACGGCCGAGGCGCCGTTCTCGCGCGCCAGCCCCGGCGCGCTGCCGAGCCGCGCGGCGGACAATCTCTTCTGGCTCGGACGCTACGTCGAACGCGCCGAAGGCCTGATGCGGCTCTTGCGCGCCTACCATACGCGGCTCGCCGAAACCGGCGATGCCAAGGCGCCGCTGCCGGCCGCGCTGGCCGAATACCTCGACCGCTATGGCGCAGAAACCGGCACGGGAGTGCCGCCGGCCCTGGTCGACATCCAGTCGGCCGCGCTGGGCAGCGCGAGCCGCATCCGCGACCGCTTTTCGGTCGACGGGTGGATGGCGCTGAACGACCTCCTGAAGACGACCCGGCGCATGGTCGACACGGTCCAATCCGGCGACGATGCGGCCCGTGCCATGGGCGTGCTGCTGCGCAAGATCGCCGGCTTCTCCGGCCTGGTGCACGAGAACATGTACCGCGTCACCGGCTGGCGTTTCCTCACCATCGGCCGGTCGCTGGAGCGCGCCTGGACGATCGCTTCGGTCCTCGCGGCGTTCACCGGCAAGGATGCGCCCGACGGCTCGCTCGACCTGGTCATCGAAATCGGTGACAGCGTCATGACGCACCGCCGCCGCTACTCGGTGACGACGAGCCGGTCGACGGTGGTCGATCTGCTGGCTCTCGACGAGGCGAACCCGCGGTCGATCCTCTACCAGCTCACCGACATCCGCGACCAGCTGGCGCTGCTGCCAGGCGCGGGCACGCGCGGGCATCTCTCGCCGGTGCAGAAGCTGGCGCTCGAAATGCATACGCAGGTTTCCGTCCAGACGCCCGAATCGATGAGCGCGAAGCAGCTTTTGGTGCTTCGTGGCCAGATGGCGGAATTGTCCGACGTGCTGACCGACACGTATCTCGTCTGATGCTTTACGACATAACCCTGCGCATCAGCCACGAGTACCAGCGGCCGGCAAATGCCGGGCGGCATCTGCTGCATCTCAGGCCGCTGAACCTGCCGGGAGAGCAGCGGATCGTCACCGAGCTTCTGGACGCCAGTCCGAGGCCGGAGGGGCGCGTCGACAGGACCGACTTCTACGGCAACGCGGCGACAGAACTCTTCTACCGCGCGGCGCACTCGCAGCTGGACTTCACGCTGAAGGCGCGGGTCATGCGCAGCGATGCCGCGCCGGCGCTCGACATCTCGCCGCCGGTCGCGCGCGTGCGCGATGAGGTCGCGGCGCAAAAGTCGCTCGCGCCGAACTCCCCGGTTCACTTCATCGCCGATTCGCCGCGCGTGCGGCGCAGCGGGGCGATGACCGCCTATGCGCGCGCGGCGATGCAGCCGGGCATGTCGGCGCTGGCGGCGGTGACGTCGCTCGGCATGCGCATCCATGAGGACTTCACCTACGACGGCAATGCAACCGAGGTCGACACGCCGACGGAGGAGTCCTTCGCCAAGCGCCGCGGCGTCTGCCAGGACTTCTCGCACGTCATGATCGCCTCCCTGCGCGGCGTCGGCATCCCGGCGGGCTACGTGTCGGGGTTCCTGCGGACGATCCCGCCCAAGGGGAAGCCGCGGCTCGAAGGCGCCGACGCGATGCATGCGTGGGTGCGCGCCTGGTGCGGCGACGAGCTCGGCTGGGTCGAATACGACCCGACCAACGCGGTCGCCGTCGCCACCGACCACATCGTGGTGGCGCGCGGCCGCGACTATTCCGACGTGGCGCCGGTGCGCGGAATCATGCGCCTCTCCGGAGGCCAGACCATCGCGCAGGCGGTCGACGTCGTGCCGCTTGCGGATGGCTGACCAAGCGCCAACCGGCTCGTGCAATCCCCGAGCGAGGCTGGTCGACAAGATCGAATAGATGGCGCGGGTTGCCGCACCGTCGCCCCTGGAGCCTGCCCGCGAACGCACTTACCGGAGGCTTCCAATTCGGATTAACGTTGCGCCTGCCGCCCGGACTTGGTTCTCCGAGCAGGAGGGATGGGAGGAGATGGTGGCCGAGATACCGCAATTGGCGTCCAGCGAGGCCGCGTCGTGGCTGACCGACGCGGAGCATCGCGCCTGGCTCGGGCGCGAGGCACGACGGCAGCTCGATTTCTTCCGAGCGAGCCTCAGAAACGACGGCGGCTTCGATGTGCTGGAGCTGGACGGCACGCCGATGGCGCGCGGGCCGCAGGAACTGCACACCACGACGCGGCTGGTGCACGCCTATGCGCTCGGGAAACTTGCGGGCGACGCGGGCGCCGACGCGATCATCGACGCCGGCATGGAATTTCTCTGGAAGTCGCACCGCGACCCGGCGCATGGCGGCTACTTCTGGTCGGCGACCGGGGAGGCGCCGGCCGACGCGACGAAGCTCGCCTACGGACACGTGTTCGTGCTGCTCGCGGGCTGCACCGCAAAGCGGGCCGGGCATCCGGATGCCGACCGGCTCATCGCCGATGTCACCGAAGTCATCGACCGGCACTATTGGGACGGGCGGCACTCTTTGCTGCGCGACGAGTTCCTGCGCGACTGGCAGCCGTTCTCGACCTATCGCGGGATGAACGCCAACATGCACGGCGTCGAGGCCATGCTGGCGGCATATGTCGCCACCGGCGACAGGCTGCATCTGGAGCGGGCGGGACGCATCCTCGACTTCTTCCTCGGCCGCATGGCGCCCGCGCACGGCTGGCGGATTCCCGAACACTATACCGAGGAGTGGGAGGCCGACCCGGACTACCGGGGGAATCCGATGTTCCGTCCCGCGGGCACGACGCCCGGCCATTCGCTGGAGATGGCGCGGCTGCAGCTCGAGCACTGGCATCTCACGGGAAGACGCGACAACGAAGCGCCGAGGCGGGCGCGAATACTTGCCGAGCGCGCGCTCGCCGATGCGTGGCGACCGGACGGCGGGCTGGTCTATACGCTGGACGACGCCGGCAAGCCGGCGGTGCGCGACCGCTACTGGTGGCCCATCACGGAAGGCATCGGGGCGCTGGCAGCGTTGATCAAGGCCGATCCCCAGCCCGGCGACGAGGAGTGGTACCGGCGGCTGTGGCGCTTCGCCGACGAGCGCCTCATCGACCACGAACGCGGCGGCTGGTTCCCCGAACTCGGCGAGGACGGCCGGCCCGCCTCCCGGCAGTTCCACGGCAAGCCGGACATCTATCACTCGCTGCAGGCAGCGCTGCTGCCGCTTACCTAGAGGAAAAGCGCGGCTCGCCGGAGCCGAGCTTCGGGGCCGCCCTGTCGAGCGACAGAGGACTGCGGGAAAAGACGAGCGGCGTGCGCAGGGCGGACACGCCTTCGGGCTCGATGTGCATGCCGCGCGCAGCGATCTGCGGATCCGCGAGCGCCTCCGCGACGGTGTTGATCGGCCCGCCCGGGAGGCCGGCTTTCTCCAGCGCTGCGATCAGCTCCGACTTGGTGCGCTGCGCCGTCTGGCCGGCGATCATCGCGCACAGCACCTCGCGATGCTCGACGCGGCCGGCGTTGGTGGTGAAGCGCGGGTCGCGCGCATAGTCGCCGAGGCCAAGCAGCTCCATCAGCGCGACGAACTGGCGGTCGTTGCCGATCGCGACGATCAGGTGGCCGTCGGAAGCCGGGAAGACCTGATAGGGAACGATGTTGGGGTGGGCGTTGCCCAGCCGCCGCGGCACCTTGCCGCCGACCAGCCAGTTCATCGCCTGATTGGCGAGCACCGCGACCCCCGTATCGAACAGCGACAGGTCGACCTGCTGGCCACGGCCGCTTCTTTCCCGCTCCGCCAGGGCGGCGAGGATGCCGACGACGCCGTAGAGCCCGGTAAAGACGTCGATCCATGCGACGCCGACCTTCTGCGGCTCGCCAGCCGGGTCTCCGGTCAGGTCCATGATGCCGCTCATGCCCTGGATCAGGAAGTCGTAGCCCGGCTGCGGCGCGCGCGGGCCGGTCTGGCCGAAGCCGGTGACGGAAGCGTAGATGAGCCGCGGATTGGCGCGCGAAAGGCTGGGATAGTCGAGGCCGTATTTGGCCAGCCCGCCGACCTTGAAATTCTCGACCACGATGTCGGCCTCGGCGGCCAGCGCCTCGATGCGCGCGATGTCGCCGGCGTCGTTGAAATCGCAGACGACAGAGGATTTCCCGCGGTTTGCGGCGTGAAAGTAGGCGGCGACCCTTTCATCGCCGCGCTCGAGGAACGGCGGCCCCCAGCCGCGCGTGTCGTCGCCCTCGGCGCTCTCGATCTTGATGACCTCGGCGCCGAGATCGGCCAGCGTCTGACCGATCCAGGGGCCGGCAAGGATGCGCGCCAGCTCCAACACCTTGAAGCCGGCCAAAGGGGGCTGGGCGACTTCGGTCATGGCTCAGAAGAACGCCTGGATGCCGGTCTGCGCGCGGCCGAGGATCAGCGCGTGGACGTCGTGCGTGCCTTCGTAGGTGTTCACGGTCTCCAGGTTCTGCGCATGGCGCATGACGTGATAGCCGGCCTGGATGCCGTTGCCGCCATGCATGTCGCGGGCCTGGCGGGCGATATCCAGCGCCTTGCCGCAATTGTTGCGCTTGACGATCGAGATCATCTCCGGCGCGAAGGCGTGCTCGTCCATGAGCCGCCCCACCCGCAGGCTCGCCTGGAACCCGAGGGCGATCTCGGTCTGCATGTCCGCGAGTTTCTTCTGGTAGAGCTGGGTGGCGGCGAGGGGCTTGCCGAACTGCTTGCGATCGAGCCCATACTGGCGCGCCCGGAGCCAGCAGTCCTCGGCGGCGCCCATCGCACCCCACGAGATGCCGTAGCGGGCGCGGTTGAGGCAGCCGAACGGACCCGACAGGCCGCGCACGTTGGGCAGCAGCGCGTCGTCGCCGACTTCGACGTCGGCCATGACGATCTCGCCGGTGATCGAAGCGCGCAGCGACAGCTTGCCTTCGATCTTCGGAGCGGACAGGCCCTTCATGCCTTTTTCCAGCACGAAGCCGCGGATATCGTCCTTGCCGTCGGCGCCCTTCAGCTTCGCCCACACGACGAAGACGTCGGCGATCGGCGCGTTGGAGATCCACATCTTCGAGCCGTTCAGGCGGTAGCCGCCAGCCGTCTTCTCGGCTCGCGTCTTCATGCCGCCCGGATCGGAGCCGGCATCCGGCTCGGTCAGGCCGAAGCAGCCGATGAACTCGCCCGAGGCGAGCTTCGGCAGATACTTCCGGCGCTGCTCTTCGGAGCCGTACTCGAAGATCGGAAACATCACGAGTGAGGACTGCACGCTCATCATCGAACGATAGCCGGAATCGATGCGCTCGACCTCGCGCGCGACCAGCCCGTAGGCGACGTAGCCGGCGCCGATGCCGCCATACTCCTCGGGAATGGTTACGCCGAGCAAGCCGGCCTCGCCCATCTCGCGGAAGATGGCAGGGTCGGTGCTCTCCTCGAGGTAGGCCTTCTCCACCCGCGGCAGCAGCTTGTCCGCCGCGAACGCCGAAGCCGCGTCGCGGATGGCACGCTCGTCTTCGCTGAGCTGGCCCTCGAGGAGGAACGGATCCTCCCACTTGAAGGCGGCACGGGCCTGCTTGTTCGGGGCTGCGGTCATGTCATTCCTCTATGCATTCCGGCCTGAGGCCGTCTTTTCCTAAAGCGTGATCGCCGACAGGCTCTCGGGGTCGAGCTTGAGCTCGACCATGATGGGACCCTTGCGCGCCTCGATCGCCGCGACCGCGGCCGGCAGATCGTCGGCCGAGCGCACGACGATCCCCTCGCCGCCCATCGCTATCGCGATCGGTGCGAAATCCGGCCAGCTGAGAAGCGACGACGACGGATCGAGGTTCTTGCGGCGGAACTGGATGTATTCGGCGCCGTAGCCGCCATCGTTGCAGATCACGACGACGATATCGAGCTTCTCGCGCACGGCCGTGATGAACTCGTTCCAGCCGTAAAGCATGAAGCCGCCATCTCCGGCGACGAACAGCACCGGCCTGCCGCCTCCGGCTAAGGCCGCGCCGATCGCCTGGCCGAAGCCGTGGCCGATGGCGGCGGAGTTGACCGTGTGGACGTAGGAGCGCGGATCCGGCGCGCGGACCGCCTTCCAGGATTCGACCATGAAGCGGCCGCCGTCCTGCACCACGATCCTGTCATCCGGGACGGCGGCATCGATCGCCAGCAGCGCGCGGCGGATGTCGACGGTACCCGGCGCGCGTTCCTTCGTCAGCTCCGGATGGATGCGCCACGCCGCCAGCCGCTCCCGCAACGCATCGTCGCGGAAGCCGGACGCCTCGATTCCGGCGAGGTCGAGCAGCTCGACGATACGATCCGCGGTCAGCGCGGGATCGCCGACCAGGCCGGCATCGATCTGCTGCGTGCGGCCGACTTCGCCGGCCTCGGCGTTGACCTGGACGAGGCGCTTGCCTTCGCGAAAGCTGCCATGGCCCATCGTGTACTTGTTGAGACCGGCGCCGAAGGCGACGATGCAGTCGGCGGCGAGCATCGTCTCGGTCGCGACGTCGCCGGCGAGCGTGCCCATGATGCCGAGGTCGAACGGCTCTCCGCGGAACAGGCCGCGGCCCTTCAGCGTCGTCGCCAGCGGGGCGCCGATGCGCTCGGCCAGACGGACGAGCGCGGCACGGGAGCGCGCGTCGGCGGCGCCGCGGCCGGCGAGCACCAGCGGCCGGCGGGCCGACGCAATGATGCCGACCGCGTTGTCGAGGTCGACGCTGTCGGGGACCACCGCCCGGCTTTCCGGCAGGTAGAGCGGCACATGGCGGTGCTCCACCTCCAGCCACGTGAAGTCGGCCGGCGTGTTGAGCACGATCGGCCGGCGTTCGACGACGGCGCGGCGGAAGGCTGCAGCCATGTCCTCGGCGAGCGTCGCCGGCGCGCGCAGCTGTTCGAAGCCGGCGCCCGTCGCCAGCACATGCTCGCGCTGCGGCACGTTCTGGAAGTTGTCGCGGTCCACGACCGCCGTATCGCCGGCGAGCAGGACCATCGGCGTCGTGCCTTTCACGCCCTCGATCAGCGCCGAGATCGTGTTGGTGAGGCCGGGCCCGTGGGTGACCGTGGCGACACCGACCTTGCCGGTGACCTGGGCATAGCCAAGCGCCATGAGGACGGCACCCGACTCATGCGCCGAAGCCACATAGCGCCCGCCGCAATCGCGCGAGAAGCTGTCCGCCATGTAGAGATTGGCGTCGCCCATGAGGCCGAACAACGTATCGACGCCGAGATCGCGCAAATTCTGCGCGTACGCCTTGTAGAACAGGGTCGTGGCGGTGGGCTGGGACGACAATCTCGATCTCCGCGTGAGCGATCTTCACCCACGTCTGCCAGAAATCGCGGCCAAGTGCCAACAGCCTCCCCGCACCACGCACGGGAAGGCATGAGCCAGAAACGGACGAGGCGCCTTGCCTGAAGCCTCTAGCCAGCCTGTGCGAAGAACTTCGGCGTCACGTAGGGGTCCAGCCCTTCCGTGCCTCCTTCGCTGCCATAGCCGCTGTCCTTGACGCCGCCGAACGGCGTTTCGGGCGAATTCAGCGGCGCGCCGTTGAGCGACACCATGCCGACCTCGAGGCCATCCAGCACGGCGCTGGCCGTGTCGAGCGAGCGCGTGAAGTAATAGGCGGCAAGGCCGAAGGGCAGGCTGTTGGCGCGGCGAACCACCTCGTCGCGATCGCCGAAGCGCACGATCGGCGCGATCGGCCCGAACGGCTCCTCGGTCATGATCCGCGCATCGTCGGGCACGTCGGTCAGCACCGTCGGTTGGAAGAAGTATCCGGCATTGCCGATGCGCTCGCCGCCGACCGCAACGTTGGCGCCGCGCTGCCTGGCGTCGGCGACGAAGCCGTCCATCACGTCGACGCGACGGCTGGCCGCGAGCGGACCCATCTGGCTCGATGCGTCCATGCCGTCGCCGACCTTGAGGGCGCGGGTAATTTCGCTGAAGCGCGAGACGAAGCCGTCATAGGCGCGATCCTGGACATAGAAGCGCGTCGGCGCCACGCAGACCTGGCCTGCATTGCGGAACTTGCCGGCGGCGGAGACTTTCGCGGCAAGCTCGATGTCCGCGTCGTCAAAGACGAGCACCGGCGCATGACCGCCGAGCTCCATGGTCGAGCGCTTCATGTGCTGGCCGGCGAGCGCCGCCAGATGCTTGCCGACGGGTACCGAGCCGGTGAAGGAGACCTTGCGGATGATCGGCGACGCGATCAGATAGGACGAGATGTCGGCGGGGACGCCGAACAGCAGGTTGAGGACGCCCGCCGGCAAGCCTGCGTCGTGGAAGCAGCGCACCATCTCGATGCACGAGCTCGGCGCCTCCTCCGGGCACTTGATGACAATCGAGCAGCCGGCGGCGAGCGCGCTGGCGATCTTGCGGATGCTCTGGTTGACCGGGAAGTTCCACGGCGCGAACGCGGCGACCGGTCCGACCGGCTCGCGGTAGACGGTCTGGCGGACGCCCGGCGTGCGCGACGGGATCACCCGCCCGTAGAGACGCCGCCCCTCTTCTGCGCACCACTCGATGTGCTCTGGCGCGAGCAGGACCTCCATCTTAGCTTCGGCGAGCGGCTTGCCCTGCTCACGCGTCATCGCCTCGGCGATGGCATCGGCCCGCTGGCGCATGAGGTCGGCGGCCTTGCGCATGACGCGTCCGCGCTCGTGCGCCGTGGTCTTGCGCCACACCTCGAAGCCGCGCTGTGCCGCCGCCAGGGCGCGGTCCATGTCGTCACGGCCGGCATGCGGCAGCTTGCCGATTACCTGACCGGTGGCCGGGTTGAACACGTCGCCGGTGGCGCCGGTCGAACTGCCGCAGAATGCGCCGTCGATATAGAGCGCGAGCTCGGTAGCCATGTCGTGTCCCTTTCGTGATGGTGATGGCGCTGCGCGCCGTCAGTCGCTGCCGGTCGCCAGCCAGCGGCGCTCGGCGGCATAGAAGTCTTCGAGCGCGTCCAGACGATCGTCGCCGAGGTGATCGGGATTCACGGCGATGCCGCGGCTCTGCTGCACGTAGGCGATGTGCTTGTAGGATGGACGGAGGGTCGCGAGCTTGGCGCGATCGACGGGAAGCGGATCCTGCGGATCGACGGGCCGCAAGGTGTCCCGCTCGAACAGCACGCGGAAGGTCAGCAGCTTCCAGCCGTCGCTCTCGCGCACGGCGCGCGAGAAGAACCTGCAGAAGACGTTGAAATCGACCTCTATGCCTTCGAGGCGCGTGCGGCTGGCGATGAGAGCCGGGCTCTCGACCGTGGCGCGGTCGCCATCGAACTCGGCGAATGCAGGGAATACCCAGTGCGTGCCGCCGCCGCCTTTCGCCATGCGCGAGCGGGTCGCCTCGACATAGGCGTCGGCACCGACGCCGTCATACCAACTGGTGCTGACATAGGCGTTTTCGTGGAAGCAAGCGCGCATCACGTCGAAGCGCCGGCGGTCGCGGGCGAAGCGCTCGCGCCGCACGACATCGTAGAGCTCCTCGCGGTCGACCAGACGCTGCAACTTTGCGTCGGTCATCTTGAGAGCCGGGTCCGAAAGTCGCGCCGCATTTAGCCCTCGGACTCCTCGACCGGCTGGTTCGTGCGGATCTTGCGCGAGAAGTAGCCGGAATAGAGCGGCGCGGCGGCTATCAGGGCCGTCAGGATCAGGAGAACGAGGCTGACCGGCCGCTCGACAAACATGGTGAAGTCGCCATGCGAGAGCAGCAGGGAGCGTCGGAAATGCTCCTCCAGCATCGGGCCGAGAACAACGCCGAGAATGAGCGGCGCCAGCGGGAGGCCGAGCATCCTGAAGCCGTAGCCGATGGCGCCGGCGGCGAACACGATCCAGATGTCGAAGCTCGATTGCGCGATGCTGTAGATACCGATGCAGACGAAAGCGAGGACCACCGGGTAGAGCATGCGGTAGGGCACCGTCAGCATCCGCGTCCACAGCCCGATCATCGGGATGTTGAGGATCACCAGAATGAGGTTGCCGATCCAGAAGCTCATGATCAGCCCCCAGAACAGCTCCGGGCGCTCGGTGATGACGGATGGCCCGGGCGTGATGCCGTTCATGATCAGCACGCCGAGCATGATCGCCATGGTCGCGCTTCCGGGGATGCCGAGCGTCATGGTCGGAATGAATTCGGTCTGGCCGGCAGCGTTGTTGGCCGTCTCCGGCGCGACCAGGCCTTCCATTGCGCCCTTGCCGAAACGCGACGGATCGTCGGCTACCTTGCGCTCCAGCGCATAAGCGACGAACGACGCGAGCATGGGCCCGGTGCCCGGCAGCACGCCGAAGAACGAGCCGACGCCGGTGCCGCGCAGCATCGGACCCCACGAGCGCCGGAGGTCGTCGCGCGTCGGGATCATGGAGCGCAGCGTCACCGCGAACTGGTTGATCTTCTCGTCGAAGCCAGGCCGGAGCATCGAGATCACCTCGGCGATGCCGAACAACCCGATCGCAATCGCCACGAGGCCGACACCATCCAGGAGTTCGTTCCAGCCGAAGGTGAAGCGCGGCAGCCCGCTCCCGATGTCCTGACCGACCAGCCCGACGACCACGCCGACGATGACCGACGCAATGCCCTTCAGCGGCGAATCGGTACCCACGGTGGATCCGGACATGAGGCCGAGCAGGATGATCGAAACGTACTCCCAGGGGCCGAACTCGAGCGCCGCCTCGGCGATGGCCGGCGAGAACAGCATCATCAGAAGAATGCCGATGCTCGCCCCGAAGAACGAGCCGATGGTCGTCATCGACAGGGCGACGCCCGCACGTCCCTGCTTGGCGAGCGGATAGCCATCAAGGCATGCCACTGCGCTCGACGGGGTTCCTGGCAGGTTCAGAAGAATGGAGGCGGTCGAACCGCCGTACTGCGCGCCATAGTAGATGCCGGCGAGCATGATCAGCGCCGTCGTCGGATCGAGATGGAACGTAACCGGGAACAGCAGCGTGATCGCGACCAGGGTACCGATCCCCGGCAGCGTGCCGAGCAACTGGCCCAGGAAGGCGCCCAGCAGGCAATAGAGCAGGTTGGTCGGCGAGATGGCGACGCCGAGGCCGATCGAGACCGCGTTGTAGAGATCGGAGAACGCGTTCATGCCGGCCACCCGAACAGTTGGAGGTGAAGTCCCATCAGGACGACGAAGATGAACACGACGGCGGCGGTCACGATCGCCGAAAATACGATCGTGTGCAGCAGGTTGCGGCCGGGCACGGCGTAGGACGAGATGACCAGCAGGACGAACAGGGCCGGCGCGACACCGAACGGATCGATGAGGATCGCGAAGACCGCAAGACCGATCAGCACGAAGAGAGATGCGCGAAGGTTGATCTCGATCGGCTCCTTGGGTTGAAGGAACGACTTCACCAGGACGATCAGCGCTATCAGGGAGAGCCCGCAGCCGAGCATGAATGGGAACATGCCTGGGCCCATGCGGGAGATCTGCCCAAGCGGATAGTTGACGTAGCTGTAGAGGGCGATGAATGCGCCCAGCAGGGCCAGTATCGCGCCTGCGAATGCGTCCCGATTGACGTTTACGATCATGTTCTTCGCATCCTCCCCTGAACTGCGCGCCCCATTAGCGGCTAGTTAGCACGCCGACGACAAGACCGGGGATGGGGTGGCTGCAAGATGCGGCAGCCAGCCGGGTTAGTCACTGCGCGAGCGCGCAGCTGCGGCTGTCGCGGACGGAGTGCCCGCCCGCGACAGGAAGCTTGTTACTGCGCGATCTTCATAGCGCCGGATTCGACGACCTCGGCGAAGTCCTTGCGGTCCTGCACGAGCAGGGCCTGGGCCTTCTCCGGCGTGCTGTCGGCGGTGACGGCGTAGCCGAGCTGCTCGAGCTTGGCCTGGACATCCGGCTGGCTGATGATCTTGTTGGTCTCGTCGGAGATCTTCTTCATGACGTCAGCCGGCGTGCCCTTCGGCGCGAACAGCATGAGCCACGCGCTGACGCGGATCTCCTCGAAGCCTTCCTGCTTGGTCGTCTTGACGTTCGGCAGCGCCTTGTTCGGCTCCGCGGCCAGCGAGGCGACGAACTTGAGCTTGCCGGCATCGACGCCGGAGAGGAAGCCCGTCGGGAAGCCGAAGCCGATATCGACGACGCCGCTCAGCATATCGGCCAGCATGTCGCCGGCGCCCTTGTACGGCACCTGGTTGAACGTGACGCCGAGCTTCGATTCGATCAGCGAAGCAGCATAGGAGCTGACGCCGCCGGTGCCCTGGATGGCGAGGTTGATCTTGCCCGGGTTCGCCTTGGCGTACTCGATCAGTTCGGGGAAGCTGCTCGGAGCGAAATTGACGTTTGCGACCAGCATGATGGAGGCGTCGGTCACCTGCGTCACGGCGACGAGGTCCTCGATGTCGTAGGGCAGGTTCGGCACGGTGTACTTGACGTTCACGACCGGCGTGTTCGGCGACAGCATGATGGTGTAGCCATCCGGCTTGGCCTTGGCGACGTCGTTGGTGCCGAGCGTCGCGGAACCGCCCGGACGGAACTCGACCAGAACCGGCTGGCCGAGCGCCTTGCCGAGTCCTTCGGCGAGCATGCGGGCGACGGGGTCCGAGCCGCCGCCGGCCGAGAACGGCACGATCATGGTGATGGGCTGGGTGGGCCAGGTCTGGGCCATGGCCGGCGCCGCAACCGTTGCAGCGGCGGCTACGGCCGCAGCTGCCGCGAATTTCATGAACTCGAGTTTCACTTTCTTCCTCCCTGAGCGCGTTATGATTGCGGTCTCAGACCAATCATTATAACAATATTCTGACTGTCACAAGCCTGCATGTCACTGGGTCCGCTTGGGGAGTGCGTATTAGGCGGAAATGCAGGCGATGTTGGCGCGCGAGCGCTCGCTGCGGCAACGCGGCGCTGGCCGCGACGTCATCGGCAAATGTTATAATGAATCAGTCGCGTCGCCGGCGCAGTGCCATCGGCGCGGCAAAAACTGCCCTGGAGCTGCCTTGCCCTACCTGACCGAGCCGGAACCGACGCGCGGCGTCGCGATGACAATGTTGCCGGGAATCAGGCGGATAACCGCGCAAAACCCGACACCGATGACGCTGCACGGCACCAATACCTACCTCGTCGACGACGCGGATGGAACTGTCGTGATCGATCCGGGGCCGGACGACATGGACCATGTCGACGCCATTATGGCGGCAGCGGACAAGACGATCGTGCTGATCCTGCTCACCCATGCCCACCCCGACCATGTCGGCGCGGTGCGCGAGCTCAAGACGCGCACGGGTGCGCCGGTCGCATCGTTCCGCACGAGCGCCGACCCGGAGCATCGGCCGGACATCGCCCTCGACGACGGTTCGGCTATCGGGGCGCTGACCGCGGTCCATACGCCCGGTCACGCGCCCGACCATCTGTGCTTCGCGCGCCAGGACGGGCTGCTTTTCACCGGCGACCACGTGATGGCTTGGTGCAGCTCGGTCGTGCCGCCGCCGCCACGTGGCAACATGGCGGCGTTCTTCGCCAGCCTTCAGCGGCTGATCGCCAGAGACGACCGGATCTACCTCCCCGGCCATGGCCCCATGCTGCCGGATCCGCGCCCCTACGTACGCGAGCTGCTCGCCCGCCGCATGGCGCGAGAGGCGGAAATCGAGAGCGCAGTCCGCGACGGACTCTCTGACCCGGTCGCGATCGCCTCGACGCTGTATAACAAGAGCAACCCGGTGCTGAGACGGGCGGCCGAGCGCAACGTGCTGGCGCATCTGTCCAAGCTCGTCGCGGAGGGGCGGGTTAGCGAACCGGAAGCCGGCCGCTACGTCGCGCGATGACCCTATTCGCCGGTGAAGCGCGGCCTGCGCTTCTCCGCGAAGGCGGCAATGCCTTCCCGGCGATCGCTGGAGCCGGCAAGCGTGGCACCGAGAGACAGTTCCAGCTCGAGCGCACGGCCGAGCGGCATGGACAGCCCCTCGTGCACCGCCTTCTTCATGGCCGCGATGCTGAGCGGCGCACGCTCCGCGATGGTCGCTGCCAGGCGCCGCGCCTCGGCGACGGCTCCGCCGCGCTCGGCCCTGCGGTTGATCAGCCCGATGCGCTGGGCGTCATCGACGCCGATCGTTTCGGCAAGGAACATCATCTCCATCGCGCGGGATGCGCCGACAAGCCGGGGCAGGCGTTGTGTCGCGCCGAAGGCCGGCATCGTGCCGAGACGTGCGCTGGTGACGCCGAACGTCGCGCCGTCGCCGGCGACGCGCAGGTCGCAGGCGAGCGCAAGTTCGAGGCCACCGGTCAGGCAGCTGCCTTCGATTGCGGCAATCACCGGCTTCGGGCACCGCTCGAAGCTCTCCGTCACGCCGAGCCAGGCGGCGCGGGCTTCCTCCGCGCCTTGGCGGCTGGTGGTTGCAGCGACTTCCTTGAGGTCGCGGCCGGACGAGAAGAATTCGGCCCCGCCGGTGACAATCACGGCCATGGACGCGCGCCGCGCGGACGCGTCCGCGACCGCCGCGACGAGCTCGTGCATCATCAGGAGACTGATGGCGTTGCGGCTGGCGGGACGATTCAGCGTGACGACGAACGCGTCGTCGGAAACGTCAACCTTGATCGTCGTGAATTCGGACATGCGCTCTCCGAACTAGGCCTGGAGCTCGAGGGCGATCCCGTGCTCGCGTCGGATCGCCTCGCTGTCGCTGTTCGGCTCCGGCGCGATATGCGACACGAACGGAGCGGTCTTCTGCAACCGCAGCGGACTGGCCAGCATCGGCCACTCGAAGCCGCCGCTCTTCAGGTAGAACCAGATCTTCCGCTCGAGCACCTGCGGCAGCTGCGTCGCCTCCTTGAGGCTGCGAACCGGGTAGGCCGGTATGCCCGTCGCGGAGATCGAGGCCGCCACCGCCTCGCGCGACATGATTTCGGTCTCTGCGTCGAGACGCGGTTCGGTTCCATCCCGCGTCATGGCGAAGACATAGCCATCATTGCACTTCACCACGGCCGGCCCCTGCACCTTTCGGCCGTTCCAGGCCGTCTGCGTCAACCAGGCCGAGACATCCTGCATCGACAGGTCGATGTGCTGGCCCCTGCCCGATCTCAGCCTTTCGTTGAGCGCGCCGAGAATGGCGACCGCAGCCATGATGCCGCCCGTGGTGTCGGCGGACGAAATGCCTGTTTTGAGCGGAATCTCGGAGTTGCTGAGCGAGGCCATGAAGCCCGACATGGCCTGGATAACCGTGTCGAAGGCGGGGCGCGTGGCGTAGAGCGAATCGGCGCCGAAGCCGCTGATCGAACATGAGACGAGCCGCGGATTGAGTTCGCGCAGCGCATCCGGCGACAGGCCGAACTTGGTCAGCGCACCGGGCTTCATGTTCTCGACCAGGACATCGGCCTGCGCTGCCAGAGCTCGCAGTACCTCGAGGTCCGCCGCGCGGGTCAGGTCGAGGGTCAGCGAGCGCTTGTCGGCATTGTTGAGCCTGAAGGTGATGGATCGACCGTCGATGTGCGGCGGCCAGGTGCGCGATTCGTCGCCGCCCGGTCGTTCGATCTTGATGACCTCGGCACCGAGATGCGCGAGATGCTTCGCGCAGAGCGGCGCCGTCGTATACTGCCCGAGCTCGATGATCTTGACGCCTTCGAGGGGGCGTTTGAGCGCGGTTGCCTCGGCGCGGGCCGGCACAGCGCGGCGCGATGCGGCGAGCGTCCGCACCGCGTCGGCATCCTCGCCCCGAGCCGGAATCCGCGCCGGCGCAGCTCCGGGCGTGCGGGTCATGAGCAGCGGCGAGCCGGGCACGTAGACGGTCTCGCCAGAGGTCGGGTCGAGCAGCGCCCGGACCATTTCGCGGTATTCAATGTTTTCCTCGCGCGCGTAACCGTCGATTTCGGCGATCGGACCGCACGCGACGTTCGCATCGACCATCGCCTGCACGCAGTCGGCTGTCGTCAGCGTCCGAGTCCAGGCCTCGATAGCCTCGTCGATGACGATGGTGTTGCGAATGCGCTCGCCCTGGCTTTTGTAGGTACCGGCGAGCTCCGGCTGGCCCATCGTCTGGCAAAGACGCTCCCACTGCGCCTGGTTTCCCGCGCAGATCAGCACCCAGCCGTCGGAGGTCCGGTAGGTGTTCCATGGCGCGACCGTCGGATGGCGATTGCCGAGCCTCGTCTTCTTGGCCCGCGGATCGGTCAGCGTCGAGGCGAGGAAGGTATTGAGGGAGATGAACCCGCAATCCATCATCGCGACGTCGATCGTCTGTACCACGCCCTGCTGCTCGCGCGCATAGAGCGCCGACAGCGTGGCGATGGTGGCGTAGACGCCGGTCAGGTAGCTGATGATGAGCAGCAGGATCGGCGTGGGCGGGCCGTCGGAAAGCCCGGTCGTGTCCGACACTCCGGTGAGCGCCTGCAGTTCGAATTCGGTTGCCGGCTTGCCGGCGTCGGGCCCTGAATTGCCGTAGGCGGTGATGTCGCACACGATCGCATTCCCGGCATGCGCGATCGCCCTAAGCGCCATCCCCGAGGCCATGTCACCGGAGGTGATCACGATGTCGCTGGAGGCGATCAGGTCGGCAAGCAGCGCCTCGTCTTCGACCACGCCTTCGCGCGGGGCGAAGCTCAGCTTGCCGGCGGTCATCACCGGCCGGTGGTAGCCCTTGAGATCGTAGCGGTCGGAGTCGTCCGGCAGCTCGACCGAGACCACGGTCGCGCCGAGCTGCATGAGGAGGTTGCCGGAGATGGCAGCGCCAAGGCGCGTACCAAGCTCCGTCACCACGATACCCGCCAGTGCCTTGTCAGCCATCGTCACACCCATACATGAACGCGGGAGCCGCTAGTGCTCAAGCTCGAACCAGAAATCGCGCCATTCGCCCTTCGGCTCATCGGCGAATACCACGCGGCAGCGTGCACCGACGATGTCGAGCGAGTGCGCGCGCTCGCTCGAGACCCCGCGCAGATATCCGGCGCAGGCGGTGTCGGCACCCTCCAGCTGGACGAACACGATCACCTTCTCCGGCGTTCCGGGGAGCAAGGTGAACGTACGAACGACACCGGTCATGCCGACCGGCACCAGCTCCGTCACCTCCCGGTACGAAACCTCGCAAAAGCTGGTCGGGGGAACGATGACGCGTCCTCCGGGCGCTTTGGCGCCAAGCAGCCGCTTCTCCTTCAAGGCGTCGAAGAAGGAAAGCAGCAGCGGGTCGGCACGGTAGAGTTGCGGAAAGCTCCACGCGGCCTCGACGAACTCGATGCCTTCCGGGTCGGCGGATACCGCCTGCTTGTTCAAGCTCATCTTTCCAGCACTCCGACTTCGTGCGTCTGGAAGAGGCCGCCGATGGCCGAAACCACCGCGCGCGGGGCGGTGAGTTCCACCTGGCGCTCACCAGCCTCGCCGCGCAGCTGCGTGGTCGCCTCGATGATACGGATGAGGGCGGTCGCGCTGATCGGGTTGGCGCAGGTTGCACCGCCCGAGGCGTTGACCGGCAGGGCGGACGAACGATGAAACTCGCCGGCCTCGATGCGCCGCGCCGCCTCGCCGGTGCCGCACAGGCCGAGCGCCTCGATGCTGAGAAGCTCGAAGATGCCGAACGAGGCGTAGACTTCCGCCAGGCCGATCTCGCTGTCGGGCTTCTCGATACCGGCTGCCGCATAGGCGCGCCGTGCCGCCAGAGCCAATTCCGAACCGTCAAGGTAGGCAGTTGCGCCTGGCACCACCTGCGCGCCAATGGAGCGGCCGCCGGAATACGACCCATAACCGCTGATCCTGACCGCCCTGTCCGACCGATCGCCATCGGCCGCACCGATCAGGATTGCGGCCGCGCCGCTGGTCCTGGGCGAGCTGTCCATGCGCTTGATCGGCCAGGACAGAACTGGCGAGTCCACGACCTCGTCGACGGTGATCGCCTTGCGCAATTGGGCGTAGGGGTTGAGAGCCCCGTTGGCACGGTTCTTCACCACGACGCTCGCCATGGTGCGCTCGGAGACGCCGTGCGCCGCCATATAGTGCGCCGCCTGGAGGCCAGCCGCCGTGATCGCGTTGATGGTTGCCTGCCCGCGGGTGAACGGGTCGTGCATTTGCGCGAGAGCGCCGCGCAGGCTGGATCCCTCGTCGGCGAGATCGGCAGCGACGACGAGGACGTTGCGGCGACGGCCGGCCTTCACGTAGCCAGCCGCGAGACGGAACGCCGCAAGGCCGGATGCGGCGGCGACGTGGACGCGACCGAGGAAATTGGTCGAGCCCGGCAATCCGGCAATGCCCCAAAGGTGCGGCTCGTCGACACCCAGTGTCGTCGTCGGCGACTGCGCAAGGATTAGCCCGTCGACATCCGATGGCTGCAGGCCGGCATCGTCGACGGCCGCGTAGGCGACCTTTGCCAGGAGCTCGTCATATGTGCTGTCGGGAAGGCGTGTGCGCATCGGCAGCTGCGCGACGCCGAGAACTGCGGCACTTCCGTTCCTGGCGCTCATGCCGCGCTCCGCTTCTCGATGCGCAATGCGGTCACAAGCTGCCCGAGCGGACCGGCGAGGTCGACGAAGACGCCGTGGGCCTCGCCGCGGTCGGTCGCGGAATGCATCCTGAACAGCTCCGCGAACGCTCGAAGGCCGGTCGCCGGTCCGAACCAGGCGGCAGCACCGCCGCCAGTCCGGTTAGAATCGCCTGCACCGACGACGGATTCAGACCCTAGGACAGCCGATATGGCGCGGAGTTCCGCACACGGCGTCGTGCCGCTGACCTCGACAAAACCGTCCTGCGACGAGGCGCCGCCGCGCACGAATGAGCCGAGCGCCTCGGATGTCCAGACCGCCGGGTCGAACGTCGCATCGAGCGGAGCATGCGAGCGCGACGCGGTGGCGTGATCGACGATCGACAGCCCGCGAGCCGGCGGCTTCGAGCCGGTGAGGACAATGGCCACGGCGCCATCGCAGAAGGCGTGGCTCGCACCAGCGCCGCCGGGCCAGGACGCCGCCGCCATGCGGGCCGCGTGGGCCTCCACTTCGGATACGGACAAGAGGCCGGCAGCCACCAGCACCTGACGCTGCACTGCGGCAAGCGTCTCCGGCGTCGCCCCTGCAGGACGCATGTAGAACGGATCGAACTGATTGGAACGGCCGTCGTCACCCGCAAGTTTCGACGCCGCGCC
Source organism: Pseudomonadota bacterium (assembly GCA_023457435.1). Lineage (GTDB taxonomy): Bacteria > Pseudomonadota > Alphaproteobacteria > Rhizobiales > Rhizobiaceae > RCIO01. The sequence continues at coordinate 218,731 of JAEWLS010000030.1, read as the reverse complement.
CCAGCCGACGACGAGCACCGTCTCGGCGTCCCCCGCCTCGATCACGGTTGCGGCGGCCGCGAGGGCATGGCCAGCCGACGAAGGAACATTGAGATAGCTCTTGCCCAGCGCGCCGGCGAGTTCAGCCCGCACCGGAACCATCATGCCGTCGAGCGCGTCGCTGGCGACCGTGACGACATAGTCCACGTCGGAAAGCGAAATACCGGCGTCGGCCAGCGCTTCACGCACGACATCGCGGATCGGCCGCTCGACGCCCGAAGCGAACTGCCCCTCGATCCGGCTTGCGGCTCCTGCGACCGTCACCGTCATGACGAGGGGACCGCGAGCCTGAACAGCGGCAGGCCCGCGCCGCCCGGACGCGGAGCAGCGAAATCGGCCATTAGGCGCGCACCAGGCTGCAGCTCGTCAAGATGCTCCCGCGCAAGGCGCGCATAGGTCATCGTATCGGCGCCATCGAGCTTGAGAGCGCAGAGCAGGTCGCTGTCTGTTGAACCGCCCGCCGACGCGTAGCCGATCAGCGTGGCGCCGGGGCCGACCTCTACCCACTCGCCGGCCGACCCGCTCTCGATCGGCGGGACGGTCACTCCATGCCGATCCGTGCGCCAACCAACAAGACGATGGTCCTCCGCAAGCGTGCGCAGAAAATCACTGCCGCGGCGACCGGCGGCGTGCCGGAAGGCGGGTTCCCACCTGCTCGATATCGCTGCTCGCTGCTCCGACATGGTTGCCACCTCCCAATGCGCGGTTCATATATCGTTATAACAACTAAAGTCCACTGCCGTCTTCTGGGGGAGTTGCCCAGGTTCGGCGCGAGCGGAGCCTGACGCATCCAAGGCACCGTCCGGTCAAATTGACACGTTTGGAGGGGCCGCATATGACGGAAAGACCGCTGATAGCATGAGTCACCAGCTTGGCGCCGCCGCGACGAGCGCTTTCAAGGCGCGATGCCGCTCGTTTGAGTTTCGTTCGAATGGACGCTTTGTCTCGGGGTACGATCCCCGCTCCGGCAATCGTCATAACCTTCCGCAGAAAGCTCGATGAGTACAGCCGCCACACGTACCCACCTGTTCTCAGCAGCGACGAGCCTGCATGAGCAGGTACGCCAGGACCTTCTCGACCGCATCCTCGCGGGTGAGTACAAACACGGCGACAGGCTGCCGCCCGAGGACGAGCTTTGCCAGTATTACGGCGTGAGCCGGATCACGGTGCGCCGCGCGGTTTCGGAGCTCGCGGCCCAGTTCATCGTCGTGCGCCGGAGGGGCATCGGCACTGAGGTCACGTTCAAGAGTTCGAGCCGCCGCGTCTTCCGGCTGTCCGGTTTCTTCGAGAACAACTCCCTGTTCCAGCACGATCTGCACTTCGAGCGAACCGAGGAGGCCGACGCCCAGGTCGCCAAGGCGCTTGACTGCGCGCCCGGGACGCAGGTCATCCACCGGCGCGTCGTCACCCACCTCGACAAGAAGCGGTTCACGCTGGCCGAGATCTACTCCCGGACAGACATCCGCAACGGCTCTCTAGGACCTCGAATCCACCGCGCCGAACAGGAATTCTCCGCCGTGCTGGCCGATGCCGACGTCCTCGAGTGTCTCGGCGTACCAGTGGGAACGCCGATGATCGCGGCACGGCGGACCTACTTCGCAGCCGACGCGCAGCGCGTGCGCCATCTCCACGCGCGCTATCATCCCGAGAACTATCGGTTCCTCGTCGACCTCCAGCCCGGCGGCGGCCAACCCATGTTCGAAAGCGTCATGGCGCCGCGCGGCTCCAGCGACTGACTTTGCGCCACCGGTGCCAAGCCGTCGCAGCTTGACTGCACGCCGGGTTTCGACAATATAATGTTATATCAATTGGCGAGCTTGGCGTTGCCGCTGTTCGCGCACGACATGAGGGAGGCTCGCGTTGGATTTCCAGCTCACCCATGAGCAGGTGCTCATCCAGGAATCGATCAAGAAGACCGTGGAACGGGACATCAACCCGATCCTCAAGGCGCAGGATCCCGACAAGCCACTGACGCGCGAGGTCACGAAGCAGATCCTCGACATCTGCGTGCCGCTCGGCCTGACCGGACTGCGCGTGCCGGAGGACGGCGGCGGGGCCGCCGTTTCGGCGCTAACGTTCGGCCTGATGAAGGAGCAGCTTCCCGCAGTCGTTTCCTTCATCTGCGGCGGCCAGGAGACGACCGCGGTACGCCTCTACTATGGCGGCACGCCCGAGCAGAAGGAGCGCTACCTGCCGGCGATCCTGAAGGGGGACAAGCTCGGCTGCACCGGCTCGACCGAACCGAACTCGGGATCAGACCCGCGCGCGATCAAGACGCGGGCCGAGCGCGACGGCGACCACATGGTTCTCAATGGCCAGAAAGTGTGGGTGTCGAACGCGGCGATCTGCGACTTCATGCTGGTCATCGCCAACGCCGGCAAGGACGCGAAGGGCGGCAGCAAGCTGATCCGCCTCATCGCCGACAAGGAAGAGGCACCGTTCGTCACGCGCAAGACGCCGACCCTCGGATTCAAGCAGGGCAACCTCGGCGAGGCGTTCTTCGACAACTACCGCGTGCCGATGAAGAACGTCATCGATACGGACGAGGACGCCAACGCCAGCGCGCAGAAGGTGATGCACGAGACCTGGCTGACTCAGCGACCGATGATGGGGCTGCTCGCCGTGAACATGGCGCAGCAGGCGCTCGACGCCGCGGTCGAGTATTCCAAGGAACGGATCATGTTCGGCCGAAAGATCGGCGGCTTCCAGCTGGTCCAGGAGCTGCTCTCGGAGATCTCGACGGCGGTCACCACCAGTCGCCTGCTCTGCTATTACGCGCTGGACAGCATCGACAAGGGCATCAACGCCAACCAACTGAGCGCCATGGCCAAGCGCTATTCGATTGCAGCGTGCCAACGAGCGATCTCGCTCGCCATGGAAGTGCACGGCGCGATGGGAATCAGCACTGAACTCGGCCTCGAGCAGCTCTACCGCGACGTGCGCATGCTGCCGATTCCGGACGGGACGAACCAGATCCTGACGCTGATCGAAGGCCGCGAGATCACCGGCATCTCCGCGCTGCGAGGCTGACCAGATGGTGACGCCCGGCTACATCCCGCCCCACCCTTCGCCGTCGAAGCCGAAGGCAATCCTGCCCGCGGGCGCCTGCGACAGCCACTGCCATGTGTTCGGCCCCGCGGAGCGATATCCGTATTCGCCGAAGTCGAGCTACATCCCGCCGGACGCTCCGGCCGAGCAGCTCGAGGCGCTGCATCGCCATCTCGGCTTCGAGCGGGCGGTGCTGGTGCAGGCCAGCTGCCACGGTACTGACAACTCCGCGATGATCGAAGCGCTGCGCACGCGCGACCACTGGAAAGGCGTCGCCATTCTCGACGGCAGAGAAACGGACCGCCAGCTCGAAGAGATGACCGAAGTCGGCGTCTGCGGCGTGCGCTTCAACTTCGTGCCGCGCCTGAAGGCCGCGCAGCCGCTCGACGAGTGCCGCGCCGTCATCGAGCGGGTCGCAAAGCTCGGCTGGCACCTCATCGTGTATTTCGAGCCGGCTGCGCTTCCGGGCATCACGTCGTTCCTGAAGGAGTGCCCCGTTCCGGTGGCCATCGATCACATGGGCCTGTCGCCGGTCGACGAGGGCATCGAGAGCGAAGCGTTCGCGCGTCTCGCGGATCTGATGCGCGATGACCGTTTCTGGGTGAAGATCAGCGGCGCCGAGCGCGTCTCCAAGTCGGGTCCGCCCTACACGGATGTCGATCCGATCGCGCGCGAGCTTCTGCGCATCGCGCCGGACCGCGTGCTCTTCGGAACCGACTGGCCGCATCCGAACATGACGACGCATGCGCCCGACGACGGCAAGCTCGTCGACCGGCTGGTCGATATCTGCGACGCAGACCAGTTGCGCAAGGTGCTGGTCGACAACCCGACGCGGCTCTACTTCAGCTGATTCTTCGCCTCGGCTGGATCAGTCGAGGCGGAATGCCGGGGCGATCGGCGCCATCGATCTAAGTTCGGCGATGCCCGACAGCAATTCTAGCGCCACCTCGGAGCGTTCACGTCCGAGCGGCGCTGCCAGCTCCAGGAACTTTGCCACGACAATCTCGCGCGTCGCGCTGTTGGCCATGTCGCCCTTCGCGCCGCCGGCTTCGCCGACGACGGAAGAGCCGTCGGCGAGCGTCACGGTCACGCGCGCGTGATGCTGCGGCGGGTATTGCGTGTATGCCGCGGTGTAAGCGTCATTCGACACAACCTCGACCTTGGCCAGAACTTCGCGGATCGTCGGGTCGAACAGCCGCCCCGGCATGAACTGCTCGACGCCGGCGGTGCCGTCTACGAGGGCAGCGGCGACCACGTAGGGTATGCTGTGGTCGGCGCTTTCGCGGGTGGTTGGGTTCCAGTGGATGGGATCGGCACCGATGAAGATCCGCGCCGATTCGTAGGTCTCGACCAGAACCCGGCGGATGTCGCGCGTGTGGGCGATCCCGGCATGCGCCTTTTCCGCCGCGAGTATGGACGAGATGGCGGAGGCGCAAGCCGCGCGCGGCTTGATCATCACGTCGTAGAGCCTCAGGCGGTGGCCCTGACGCGGGTCGAGCGTGTGCGTCTCGATGTCGGTCTTGGCTATGATCTTAGACCAGCCGAGCTGTCCGGTGAACGGCAGGCTCGGTCCCTTCATGCCCGCCTTAGCAAGCATGGCTGCGAACACGCCTGCTCGGCCCGCCTGCCCGGCGGCAGCGGCCTTCCACATGGTCAGCGTGTCACGCCGGGTCTGGTTGATGGCGTTGTTGGCGACCGTCGCCATGGAGATCGCCTCGGCAAGCTGCTCGCGCGTCAGCCGCATCAGCTTGCCGGCGCCGGCGGCGACCGCGATGCCGGCGATGGTCGACTGGTCGAAGCCGGCAATCCTGGCCCGGTCGGCGAGGTGCAGGAAAATCTGGTAGGCGACGACGATGGCCCCGATCAGCTCGCGTCCGCCGGCTGCCGCATGCTCGGCTGTATTGAACAGCGGAAGCAGCACGTCGCTCGGGTGATTGCCGCCGCCGATCGGCGGAAAGTAGACGTCGTTCTGCTCGGCCTCGCGCGAGATCGTCGCGTTGACGAAAGCCGCGATGTCCGGCAGCGCGCGCAGCGATGTGCCGAGTATGCTCGCACCATCCGGCGCCGCCATCGCGCGCCCCGCTGCGCGAGCTGCCTCTCCCGCTTCGGAGAAATAACCCGAAACGAATGAGCCGAACGTGTCGATGACATGCAGGACGCAGCGCTCTACATCGGCGCACGACAGGTCGTCGAACGAGAACCCGTCCGCCAGCGCGACGAGCGCTGCCTGGACGTCGTCGACCTTTGAACCGTGAGCGTCGTGCGCCATCAACCCCGGCCCTTCACTTCGACGCCGCCGGCAAGGCGCTCCATGAACTGGATGATGCGCATGGTCTCTTTGTCGATGCCGCCGTCGATCGCCGCGCGGAACACCTCGAGGGCGCGCGGCGCCATCCAGACCGGCACGTCGAGCTCTTCGGATTCGGAAATGTAGAGGCCGAGGTCTTTTACGCCGGTCTGGATATGTCCGCCGAACTTGCGCGGGAGGATGCGCTGCGGAATCTTCTCGAGCGTCGCCGAGTTGCGGCCGGTGCTGACATTGATGATGTCGAGCATCATCTGCGGGTCGAGGCCTGCCTTGGCGCCCATCACCATGCCCTCGAAGGCGGCGATCATGCCGGTGATCGACAGCATGTTGTTGACGAGCTTGGCCGTCTGCGCCGGCCCCGGCCGATCGGCAACGACGAAGACATGCGACGAGTACGACTCGCAGACCGGGCGGAATCGCGCTACCGCGTCGGGCGTGCCGGCGAGGATGCTCGACAGTTCGCCGCGGTCGGCGCCGCCCTGGCCGCCGCTGACGGGCGCGTCGACAGTGGCGATGCTGCGTGCCGAAAGCGTCTCCGCTATCTCGGTAATCGCCCCGGTGCCGATCGTGCCCGTCTCTACGTAGAGCTTCGTTGCGCCACCCGCGATCACGCCGCCCGGCCCGCAGGCGACAGCGCGACTGACCTCGATCGACGGCAGGCAGGACACGACGATCTCCGCGCGGTCGGCGAGGTCCTTCACCGAAGCGGCGACTTCAATTCCCATCGCGCCGAACTGTGCGCAACGCTGCGGGTCGATGTCGTAGACGGTCAACGGGATGCCACGCGCATTCACGCAGGCCGCCATGCCCGCGCCCATGAGGCCAAGGCCGAGGAAACCGACGCGGTCGGGACCGTTCGACATGATTTCCTCCCGCATCCCCGCAGCTTCAGGACTTACCCGGCGACGGCTTCATCCACGATAAACTTCGGCAGCCTGTAACCGTCGGGGTGGGTGGAATAGGTCAGGTTGACCGGAAGGTCGATCCTCAGCTTGCCGACATCTTCGTTGTCGAAATGGGTGACCATGATCGTGCCCTCATCCATGAGGACGACGACGACCGTCGACGGAGCCGGATAGGCCGGCAGATACTGCTTGTGGATCGTCGTCCACGACAGGACTTTTCCCTTCCCGGATACAGGAACCCACTCGGCTTCGAGCGACAGGCAGTTCGGGCAACACGCGCCGGGCGGGTAGCGGAAGGTGGAACATTCGCTGCATCGCTGAAGCCGCGTCTCGTCCCGGCTGACGGATTCCCAGAACGGTTCGTCGTACATGGAGAAGAAAGTCGGGACCGACGCCATCAGTCGACTCCGTACACGATGGAAAACACCTTGCCGACCACGTCGGAGATGTACTGGACATTACGGCAGTTCGGCACCTGCGTGGCTCCGTCGCCGCGCACCTGCCTTACCGCCTCGATCTGGTGGTTCCAGCCCTGCATGTAGCTTTCGGACAGGTGTCCGCCCGAGGTATTGACGGGCATTCCGCCACCGGGACCGATGCCGGTCTCGGCGATATAGCGGCAGCCCTCGCCGATCTCGCAGAAGCCGAAGCCTTCGAGCGCCACCGGAATGTGCGGGCTGAAGCTGTCGTAGATCTGCACCGCGTCCATGTCGTGCGGTCCCATGCCGATGGCGTCATAGATCTGCTTCGACACCAGCGTATGGCCGGGGTGATAGAAGTCGAGCAGCCGCGGCTTAAGCGTCGTCGACTGGTCGTGCATGTCGGCACGGCCGATGGCGCGGATACTGACAGGCCGCTTGCTGATGCGCTTGGCCCGCTCCTTCTCGGCGATGATAAGCGCCACGCCACCGTCGTTGATCAGACAGTAGTCGAAAATGTGCAGCGGCTCGGCCACATAGGCCGATGCCAGGTAGTCTTCGATGGTGATCGGCTTGCGCATCACGGCGTTCGGATTGCCGACCGCCCACTGCCGTTGCGCCACCGCGACCTGGCCGAGGTCTGCCTCGGTGGTACCGTGCAGTTCCATATACCGCCGATACATGAGCGCGTAGAGCGCGCCTTGCGAGGTCAGCCCCCACGGCTCGTGGTAGACATAGGAAAGGTTGCTGGCGGCGCCGAGCGTACCGGTGCCGCCGTACTTGAAGCCGGCCGAGCGCTGGTTGAAGCCCAAAACAAGGGCCACGACCTCGCAGAGGCCGGCCGAGATCGCCATCGTCGCAGTCAGCACCGACTGCATCGCATCCGACGCCGAGCCCCAACGCGGGTTGATGCCATAGAGCTCGGCGGCGCGTTCGACCGGCGTATATGGGGCGGTGATCAGCCCGTCGACCTCGCTCTTGTCGATCCCGGCGTCGGCGAGCGCGCGCTTGAGAGCGATGGCGCCATAACCATAGGCGTCCGTAGGCCTTTCGCCGGCGCGCACGGCGCGCTGGTCCTGCGGCCAGTCGGTGTTGCCCACACCGACCACGGCCGCCACGTTGTTGCTATGCGCGAGTGCCATCAGACGAAGGCCTCGAGCTTGGCAAGCCGCTCCATCTCCTCGGCGTCGATGCCCGCCCATTCACGGAACACCTCGTCATTGTGCTGCCCGATAAGCGGTGCCGATCGGATCTGCGGGTCCGTGCGGGAGAGTTTGTACGGCGCCTTGTTGTAGACGACCGGTCCCATCTCCGGATGGTCGACGGTGACGAAGGCGCCGCGGGCCGCGATCTGCTCGTCGCGCTCCACCAGATCCTTGGCATTCTGCACCGCACCCGCCGGCACTCCCTTGGCCTGCAGCGCATGCATCAGCTCGTGGGCATCGCGGCCTCTGGTCCAGGCGCGCACCGTCTCGCGCAGGCGTTCTGCAGCGGCAAGACGGCCACCGACGGTGGCGAGGCTTCGGTCGCTTGCCCATGGCTGGTCGGAAGCGACCGAGCAGAGCGCGTTCCACTGCTCGTCGGTTTCGACGGCGATGGCGATCCAGCGATCGTCGGACGCGGGGAAGACGCCATAGGGCGCGTGCGTCGCGCTGGTGTTGCCCATGACAACGGGATTCTTGCGCGTCAGGCTGTAGGCGAGAATGTCGGGCCCGAGCAGGTTCATCGTCGATTCGAGCTGCGACACCTCGATGTACTGACCGCGACCGGTTTTCTGCCGGTGCACAAGCGCCGACATGATGGCGACCAGCGCGTGACCCGGGTTAACCGAGTGGTCGGGATAGTTGGTTCCGGGGCCGACAAGCGTGCCGTCCTCATAGCCGGTGACACCGAAGATGCCGGCGAGCACGTTGAGCGTATGCCCGACGCCGCTGAACTCCGCCTGCGGGCCGGCGCTGCCCTGAAGCGGCATGCTGACGTAGATCAGATCCGGCCGCATCGAGGCGAGCTGCTGATAGCCGAAGCCGAGCTTCTCCAGCACACCAGCGCGGAAGTTGTTGGCGACGATGTCGACGGTTGGCACAAGGCGCTTCAACGCCTGCACGGCTTCTTTCTTCTTCAGGTTGATCGAGATGCTGCGCTTTCCGGAGTTGCGGTTGGTGAAATAGGCGCTGCGGTTCACGCCCTTCACGCCGCCGGCGTACGGACCCATGGTGCGCGGGAAATCGTAGTGCGTGTTCGTTTCGACCTTGATCACTTCGGCGCCGTTGTCGGCCAGCACCTTGGTGGCGAAAGGTCCTGCGCCGCCCCAAGTGAAGTCGAGCACGCGGATGCCCTCGAGAGCGAGCTTGCCGGTTGCCTGGAAGGCCTTGCGGTCCACGATGTTCATGTCGGTTCCTCTCAACCGTGACGTGCGCCGGAAGCGCCTAGCAGCTCGCTGGCGTCGGACACCACCGGCGCCAGATGGACCGGGTCGCGCCGCGGCGTCTCGGACAGCCGGAAGGCCGGGCCGGGCCAGCAGATGGTGCGCTCGCCGTCAAACGGCTGCTCGGAAAACCAGTGCAGGAATTTGAGCTGCGTATTGTCGAAGAGGTCGCCAATGCTGGACATCGGCGCGCACAGGATGTTGCGCTGCTGCAGCTGGGCGTAGAGTTCCTGCTTGCCGAACTTCTGCGTGAACTTGCTGATGATGCCGCGCGACAGCGCCTGGGCTTCATCGGTGCGGCGGAACTTCAAATCGGTCCAGCGCTCCTCGCTGAACTGTTCAGCACCCTCGATCCCGTCCTCCTGCAGCCAGGCAACCAGGTTGCGCCAGCTTGCGGCGATCATGCCGGAGGTCGCGAAGATGAAGATCTCGCCGTCCTTGCACGGATAAAGGCCGACGCCGGCCTCCGAGGCGCGCGGCTGGCGCGTGCGGATGCCACCTTCCGAGGTGTAGACCTGGATGGCGCTTTCCAGCGTATGGGCGATGCACTCATGGACCGACACGTCGACGTGCTGGCCGCCGCCGCCGCGCACCGCATGCCAGTAGGCCAGCAGCGTTGCCGACGCTGCGTGCAGGCCAGCAATGTAACACGTTTGCTCGCCATGCAGCTTCAGCGGTTCGCGCTCGGGGAGGCCGGTCAGCGTCATGAAGCCGCCCATGGCCTGGCTGACGAGATCGTTCGCCTTCCATTGCGCATACGGCCCCTCCGAACCGAACGGGGTAACGGAAGTCCAGACCAGATCGGGCTGCGCGGCCTCGAAGGCCCGATAGTCGAGCTTGAGCCCGGCCAGATATCCCGGCGTCGTGCTTTCGAAGACGATGTCGGCTGAGGCGACAAGCCGCGCAAACTGCGTCCGGCCGGACTCCTGCTCCAGATCGAGCGCGACGGACCGCTTGTTGGTGTTCATGAAACGATAGAACAGGCTCTCGCCCGTTACGTCATCGAGCGGCACCATCTTACGCATCGGGTCGCCGGACACCGGCTCGATGCGAACGACATCCGCGCCGAGGTCGGCCAGGACCTTCGCCCCGTACACGCAGCTGCTGTCGCTCAGATCAAGGACGCGAACGCCCTTCAACGCTCCGGAAGTCAGCGGGGGCGAAAGCGGCATGGTCGGTCGTCTCCTCTCAGTTCGAGGAGGTTATTATAATGTTATATCTCCATGGTCAACGGCCGCCTACCGGCCGAACAGCGGCTCCGGCAGGCCTGTGCCGATGCCGCGAACGGCGAACAGATTTCCCGCCTCCGGCTGCGCCGAAAGTTCGTCGTCGCTCAACCCGTGACGCATGCTCGTCACAAAGAGCGTGTCGAGACCGGCGCCACCGAAGCACAAGCTTGTCGGACGCGTCACGGGGAGCGCGATCGACCGAACCTCGCGGCCGTCGTTACCGAGGGCCGCCACCCGGCCACCGCCGAGCATCGCTGCCCACACAAGCCCGTCGCTGCTGACGGTGCATCCATCGGGGCGCTCATGGGTGCCGCCGTAGTCGGCAAAGACGCGGCGATTGGCGATAGTCCCGGCGGCGAGATCGAAGTCGTAGGCGTAGATCACCGCGATGCGGGAGTCGGTGTGGTATAGAATCCTGTCGTCCGGACTGAACGCGATCCCGTTCGACACAGTGACGCCTTCCGCCATGACATGGACAGAAAGATCAGGGTCGATGCGGTAGAGCGCGCCGACCGGCAGGACCATCGTCTTGTGCATGGTACCGACCCAGAACCTTCCAGCCCTGTCGCAGGCGCCGTCGTTGAACCGAGCCTGGCTGAAATCGATCATCGGCGTCGGCACGTCCTGCGTATCGCCCGTTTCGAGATCGAGCAGGCACAGACGGTTGCGGAACGCCATCAGCAGCGTTCCATCCGGACGAAAAGCATAGGATCCCGGCGATCCGGGGAGTGCGAGAGTCTCGACCCTCGCGGCGAGCGGATCGAGACGGTGCAGGCGCTTCTGGTCGCAATCGACCCAGTAAAGCCGCCCTTCCGCCGCGTTCCAGACCGGGGCCTCGCCAAGGATGCTCGGCTCGCGTATCACCATCCACTCTGCGCTATCGTGGTGCATCAAGCCCTGTCCAAGAGAGTCCACGGTAAATACCCTACCTTTTCATGCCGACACGGAAATGCAGCCAGGCCGCCGGCTCCTGAAAATGCCACAACGTTGCCGCCGGGAGCGATCTGTGCCGCCCGCACCGCGCCGGTGGCGTGCACATCCACCAGTTGAACCCCTTCGCCGTGACCGATCAGGCCGCCGACGCTGCGCCCAGACTCTCCAGTGAGCACTACATCGCCGGTGGCATGGGAATTGACTGTGCGCCCGTTTGCGTCCTGGCCTATCAACCCGCCCGCGTAGGTGCGGCCTTCTACCGCCCCGGTCGCGTAAGAGTTCGAGATCGTTGGAGTTACGGCGCTGCCAAAGAACGTACCATTGTGCCCGACGAGCCCTCCCGCTCGGCTGTCAAATACTGTTGCGTGCGTCTTTACTGTTCCGGTGGCGGCACTGTCCGTGATGTGGCCGAGGTTGCGGCCTACCAGCCCTCCCGCAACTCCAGCCCCCAGCACGCTGCCATTCGCCTTGCTGTGGCCGACATAGCCGGCATTGCCGCCGACGAGCCCGCCGGTAAGGTGGAAGCCGTTCAAGTCACCCGTTGCTATGCTACCGGTGACCACGCCCTTATTGTATCCGACGAGGCCACCAGTCCACGCGCCGCCCACCAGGTCAGCCGCGCTATAGGCATTGGCGACAACGCCCTCGTTGATCCCGACGACTCCGCCGCCGAACGTCTGCAAACTGGCGAAGCCAGTCACCCCGATATCGCGCACGGTGCCGGTATTGATGCCGACCACCCCGAACACGGTCGTAAGCGGCATACTGGTCCCTAGGTCGATGCTGTGGCCGAGCCCGGTCATGACGCCGCTGAACGCCGCGCTCGTATCGATGGTCACGCGATCGTTATAGTAGTCGTAGACGATGTCCACGACTTCGCCGGAATTGGTCAATGCCCCTGTGATCGGCCAGTTATTTGGAATTGAAGCGGCGGTCATATCGGTCGCCAGCGCGTAGTGTCCGGTCACCGCCGTTGCTTGTCCAAACCGTCCGGTCGCCTCCCCACTGCGGTCCCATGCCTCGAGGCCGTCCAGCGATCCAAGCTGATTGATGTTGTAGAGCAACGTATAGCTGTCGTCGTTGATGGACAGCGAGGCCCCACTGTCTATCGAGCCGAAGTCGACGGCGCCGGAGAACCCGGTGTCGCTGAGGCCGAAGCCGAGCTTCAGGACCTCCTTCCCTCCAATCGTCGCCGTGCCGGCTCTGAGATCGACGGCGCTTGCCCGTTCACGGTGATCCGCGCATTGATGTCCAGCGCATTTCCCGCATTCAGTGCCAGGCCCGCGCCCTGCGCGCCGCCGAAGCTCATCGGTGCGTTGACGGCAATGTTGTTGGCGGCCTGGAGTTCGAGCGTCGTCGGCGCAGCCCAGGCGAGTGGGGCGGCGACGGTGATGTTGCCCGCCTGCGATCCCGCGGAACCGGTGGTGATGGTGACGTTTGCCGAGGCGAGCGCCGCCGCGAGCGTATCGACATTGATCACGCTGTCGTCGGTAGTCGCCGTAAAGCCGGACGTGCCGGGGGCCGTCGAAATCGTTACATTGTACGGATCGAGCAAGAGCATGCCGTACGCGCCCTTGCTGGCCGAAAGGTCGGTGAAGCCGCCATAGCCGAGGAGGCCCTTGGAGGAAACCTCCACATCGCCGCCATTGCCTCTGCCGGCGCCGCCGCGGGCCGAGATTTTGCCCTCGAATGCCGTATGGATGTCGGACCAGAGGACGACCGAGCCGCCGTTGCCGGTCCCGGTGGCATCGGCATTGATGATCGTCTTGTGATCGACGCTGACGGTCTCGGCGTGGGGCAGCGTACCTGCGCCCTTCCAGTCGCCACCAATGCGTACGTCGCCGCCACCAGCCTTGCCTGAGGCATCCAGCTTCGCACCGGTCAGGTCGATGTCGCGGCCAGTGATCGTGATGTTGCCGCCCTTGCGGCCCGGCGCGCTGGCCTTCATCCGGCCCGAGACCGCCACCTTGCCGCCGTCGCCCCCGAGGGTGATCTTCCCGTTCCGGCCCGAAACGGTGCGGGCCACGATGACGCCCGACATGTTGACGGCCTGCCGCGCCGCGTTGCGGGCGGTTGCAGCCTTCATCTCGACGTCGCCGGCAACGACGGTGCCGGAATTGGAGACATGGGCCCCCGTGCCGCTGTCGGTTGATGGAACGCCAACCTGCAGGAAGCCGTCGCCGGAAAAGTCGAGGGCTGCCACTTCGCCCGAACCGAGGCCTACCCTGCCCATAGGCACTCTGATCGTGCCCTCGTTGGAAACCTCTCCGCCAAGCAGCGCCGCATAGCCGCCGCGACCGACCGTGATCGTCCCGGCATTGCTGACGGATGCTGGCGCGCGGCCGGAGAAGCGCAACTGCCCGGCGAGGAAGTCGTCGTTCTCGATGTCGAGTGTACTAGCGACGAAGCCGCCGCCTGCGGCCACAGTGCCGCTCGAGCTGATCGCGATGCCGTTCGGATTGACCAACACCAGCTGTCCGGTGGCCGTCAGGCTGCCGGAAATGGTGGAGGGCGTGTCGCCGTTCACCCGCGCCAGCATTGCCGAAGAGGTGGAGGGCTGCACGACCGCGACGCTGCTGCCCCGACCGATCGAGAAGGACTGCCAGTCGGTAATGGCGTTGCCGCTCGTCTGGTTGATGATGAGCGAGGAGGTATCCGGCTGGCTGAACGCAACCTCGCCGGAGACGACGGTTCCGCCGGTCGGCAATTCCTGGGCCAGGGCGGCGATCGGCAAAAGCAGCGCTGCGAAAGCGGGCGTGAGCGCCGTTGAGTTGTGCAGTGCCCGCTGCACCGCGTCTCGGACGGAGCGCCTCCGATGGGTCGACGACACGGCGGGGTGCGAAAACTGGGTCACGGTCGTTCCCTCAAAAACGAATTGCGCCGGAGACGCTGAGCCGATGGCCAGGCGGAAGGCCGTCGTTGCGGTACTGTCGTCCCAGCTCCAAGGTGAAGGTCGCCTGGTCGATCAGACCGGTGAAGCCTCCGGAACCTCGATGCTGTGGATGGGGTGCAGCACCGATCCTCAGCCCTATTCCGTAAGAGCCTGCCGTGGTCGCCGCTTGCTCGACGGCGGTTGGTTGCATGAGCCAGATCTTGCCGACGCTGCCGAACAGATAGGGCGCCACCGTCGCCGTTATCCCACCGAGCCCCCGCTGGTGGATGAAGGAGACTTCAGCCCGCGCGGCGATGGCGCTGTCGCCCTGGAATGCACCGGCGTCGAACGCCGATAGCGCTGTCGGCGAGACGAGGCCCATCTGCTCGGCCCGCGGCAGCGGCTTCCCGAACGATGTCTGCCCGCGCGCGTAGAGGTCCAGAAAGAAGCCCGTGCCGAGCGGCTGGTGCATTTGCAAAGAGGCTTCCAGCTTTTGGAAGGTGGCGTCGGCCCCCTGCCGAGAAAGAGGCAGCAGGGCAGTTGCCGAAGCTGCATTGCGCGCCCCGAGCACGTCCAGCCCCAGCGATCCTGTGATCTGGATCGCGCCATAGCCGTTCCAAGGGGTCGATCCAGAGAGGTTCGCGGTCCCGCGCAGGACCCTCAGCCTGTCAAGCGACAGCCCCGTCTCGACCGGCGTCAGTGCGTAGAGCATCTCCTCCTGAGCATCGAATGCGATCTGGGTCGAGAGATTGAAGGACCGCGACCGCACGTGGTCGTAGGCGAGGCGGGCCGAAAGCCGTTGGAACGACGAATAGAAGCCTTGGTTGGCGACCGGGTTCGGCGCAGAGTCGGAACGCATGAACTCGACGTTGGCTGTGAGGCCGTCGAGCCACAGCGGAGCGACGGCGCCGATCGCCAGCTGCCGGTTGGTAGGCCGTCCGCCAAAAAAGCCGCGGCTTCCTGACGGATCGGGATAGCCCGATGCCTGAAGATATATCTGTTCGCCGAGACCGAGCGCGGAGTTGATCTGGAGTGCCGCCGTCGCCACCGAACCGAGAGCCGCACCGGACGCGTTGTCCATCGACAGGGAGCCCGTCACGGCCTGGTGCCGGGCTTCCAATATCAGCACGCTGCCATCCGGCTTTTCACCCTGCGCCAGGGTCGACCGGAGCTCCGTGCCTGGCGTGTCTCCCGCGAGCATCAGAGCGCGCTCGATGACGGAAAGCTGGACGGGACGTTGCCCGATCAGCGCACCGAGCAACGCTTCGATCCGCGACCTAACCCGCAGCGGGACGTTCTGGGTTTCCAGCCGCTCGATGAAGCCCTCGATGACGACGACCCTCAGCGTGCCGTCATCCTCCAGCGTCTGTGCCGGAACCGCGACGCGATTCAGCACGTATCCGGCCCGGCCATAGGCCGCTTCGAGAGCCTGGGCTGCGGCGAATATCTCGCCCACGGTGACCGTCTTGCGAGACAGCGCGTTCGAAATACCCCGGCGCGCTTCCTCGATCGTCGGATTTCCGCGGACAGCTCCACCGTCAATCTCCACAGCGGAGAGGCGCACCGTCAAACTTGCCGCACCCTCCGGCAGTTCAGGACCCGACAATTGAGGGATGGCGACGGGTGTGACGGTTCTGGGTGGCTCTGGGCGAGCCGTCGGAGGTGTGACCTGCGAAGCTGTCTGGGCGAACCCGTCGGACGCCAGCAGTACGCACAGCAAAATGCTCGGCCAGAACGGGCGCCGAAGAAACAGCGGCGACATCCTCAAACAATCCTCGAACACAACATCACGTTTTGTACCGGTCAGCGCCGCGCCGCGTCCTGATAAGCCGCTGCTTTTGTTCTGAAGTTTTTCTGATATCCCTTTTCAGGAACAATGGTGTCATGCGTGGTATAGGGAGTTCCGGTGGTCGTACCTTCAGGGGAACGCATAAAGGGTGCGGCGGAGCGAGAAGGGTCCGGTTGGGACGTGTTACCGGCATCAGCCGTTCAGATACGCAAAGGTTGGGGCGAAGACGTTTTGAGCGACCTAAGCGTTGAGGTCGCCGACCCTGTACCGAATGCGCTTGGCCGTCGGCCAAAAAAAAACAACGCGGGCCTAGTACGCCAGTTGTCCAGCGTGTCCAGCGACGCGGGGCATGTCGGCGGCCTTACAAATATCGAGACGCGTGCTCGGATTCGACAGATCAACATTCCAAACATTGAGGTTGAGCGCCGCAACACTCAGAACCTCAAATGGGCGCTTCCCAGCGTGCAGTTTGGAGAAGATGCGATCGAGCTCTGCTCGCAACAGTCTTGGCGCACCCGACAGGATTCGAACCTGTGACCTCTGCCTTCGGAGGGCAGCACTCTATCCAGCTGAGCTACGGGTGCATCCGTGCCGCACGCGGCGGCAGCCGTTCATAGCGGATGACCCGCGGCGCATCAACGTTCAATCGCGGGGAGCCTCCCGGCCACAATTGGCTCACTGAGTTCCGATGGACAAAATCCCGAGCCGCGTCCAATATTTTGCCGCGAGCGGGGCCTAACCCTCGCTCCGGAGCCGCCGCCGGCGCCAGATCAAGCGTTGGACAAAGTTCAGGAAAGTTCGAAGGGAAGGCCATGCGGGCGTTCAGGTTTGCTTGGGGGTCGAGCGCGCGTGCCGGGGTGGCGTCGCTGGTGTTCGGTCTCAGCATGCTCTCGGGACCGGCGATGGCGCAGGTGCCGGACCTGCTGATCGGCGTACGGATCGAGGAGGCGGTGTCCGAAGGGGATATCGCCGAGGCGCTGTCGATCATCGAGGGCGCACTTCCCGCCGCCGCGGCGGATCCGCGCCTGCTGCACGACCTGCTGAAGCGCAAGGCCGAAGTGCTCGAACAGGCCGGGCGCACGGCAGAAGCCGCGCGCGCCTGGCTCGCCGTCGCGGCCGCCCTCGAGGCTGAGGAAGGCGGCGAGACATCGCCGCAACTCGTCGCGCCGCTGGAGGAGGCGGCTGACGCGTTCGAGATCACAGGCGACAAGGTCCAGGCAGCAGAGGCACTTGCCCGCGCGCTCGCCGCGCTCAGCGCCGCCGGGCTCAGGGAGCGTGGCGAGGCGGTCGCCGCGCGCCTCGAAGAGCTGGCACAGGGCGTCGGCGGCGACGCTGAGGAACAAGCCACGTTCGCCGTCGACCGCTTCCGCGAAGCGGCCGATGCAAGCGACCGCGCTGGCCCGTTCGCCGTCGATCCCGAGCAGGGCTTCACGTCGGTCAAGATCTACTACGCCACCGACCGCGCCCGCACAGGGGAGGACGATCCGAACGAGTTCTACGGCGGCGACCGGGGCGAGCTGGAACTCGGCACGGCCGTTGTCTCGATACCACCGCGCCACACGCCCGGGGCCATCGAGCGGCCGTCGATCTGGACGCTGACCTTCCGTGAAGACCCGGGCCGCCACGTGGTGCTGCAATCGGTAACACCCGACGACGCCGACGGCGTCTTCGGCGCGATGCGCAGCCAGCTCGCCGATGCCGGCTCGGATTCCGCGTTCGTCTTCGTGCACGGGTTCAACGTGCCCTTCTTCGAGGCCGCGCAGAGGACCGCGCAAATGGCCTACGACATGAACTTCGACGGTGCGCCAATTCTCTTCTCGTGGCCGTCGCGCGCCTCGCTGCTTTCCTACATCGCGGATACGGCGGTGGTGAACCTGTCCGGGCGCAGGCTGTCGATGTTCCTCGAAGACGTCGTGCAGAAGTCCGGCGCCAAGCGCATCCATCTGATCGGACACTCGATGGGCAATCGCGCCCTGACCGATGCCTTGGAGCTCTACGCGCTGCGCCACGAGGGCGAGCCGCCCGCGTTCGACCAGATCCTGTTCACAGCGCCGGACCTCGATGCCGGTCTCTTCGCCGAGATGGCGAAGACGATCCGGCCGATCGCCCAGCGGCTGACCCTCTACGCTTCCGACAAGGACTGGGCACTGGCGGTGTCGCGCAAGCTGCACGGCGACGCGGTGCGGGCCGGCCAGGGCGGCTCACGCATCCTGTCGAGCCCGGTAGTCGATTCGATCGACATGACCAGCATCGGCGAGGACATGCTGATGCACAGCTACTACGCGAACAACCCTTCAGCGCTGACGGACATACTGTCGCTGTTCTGGCGCGACGCAGGCCCCAACGAGCGCTGCGGCATGACCAGGACGAAGGGCGAGAATGGAGACTTCTGGGAGTATGTCCCGCAGGAGTGCGACGGCAACGCGCTGCTTTCGACCCTGTCGTTCCTGCGCAGGGCGAGCATCGTGACCTTCCCCGATGCTCGCAGTTTCATGAACCGCTTCATCATGCCGGCGACTGCGGACCCGACGGAGCGGTCGCGTCTCGAAAAGGCTCTCGCGCGTCTGTTCGGTCAGGGATGACGCTAAGCGTGAAGCGCGCCTAAAGGCGCGCTTCACGCCGTCAATGAACGCCGACCGGCGTCAGGTCGTTCTGCATCGCGCCGGCAAGAGCGCTCGCCCTCGCGTCGGCCAGCAGGATCGGCCGGCCGTCGGCAGCGAAGACCGCCCAAAGACGGGTGCCAGACGCCATATCAGGCATGCCCGGAAAGCGGTCCTTGAGGTCATCGAATTCGAATTCGCGCAGGTAGGCCACGACCCCCTCGCCGATATGGGCGAGCTCGTCCTCAGTCACCACGTTTTCTCTATGCTCAGTCATGTCAGCCTCCTTTCGCGCAGGAAGTCGTCCGTGACCAACCCGCGACAGAGCCTTCGGTTCCAGAGCGCCCGAAGCCGGGCACGCTCACTCTTTCACCAGAATGTTGATTTTCCGTACCAGCTTCTCGGGCTGCGGCCGGTCCAGGTCGATCGACAACAGTCCGTTGTTCAGCGCCGCCCCGACCACCCGCATGCCGTCGGCAAGCAGGAAGGTGCGCTGGAACTGCCGTGCGGCGATGCCGCGATGCAGGAACTCACGTTCGCCGTCCTCGGCCTGGCGTCCGCGAACGACCAACTGGTTTTCCTCGGTCGTGACTTCGAGGTCGGCTTCGGCGAAGCCTGCCACTGCCAGGGTGATGCGAAGCCGGTCGACAGACCCTTCGTCGCCGCGCATCCGCTCGATGTTGTAGGGTGGATAGCCGTCCGCAGACTTGGCGACCCGTTCGAGGGTCTTCTCGATGCTGTCGAACCCGAGCAGAAGCGGGTTCGAAAATGGCGTCATGCGCGTCATGTCACGGTCCTCAACGAGCGACGTGTATCGGCGCAAACCCGGTTGGCATCGGCGCCTTCCGCCCTGATATGGTCTCCCGGTTTCACGAGTTCAAGCAGGCGATTCGGAGTGGGAATGACCGCGCGCAAGATCATCATCGACACCGATCCGGGGCAGGACGACGCGGTCGCGATCCTGCTCGCGCTGGCGAGCCCCGAACTCGACGTCCTCGGCATCGTCGCGGTCGCCGGCAACGTGCCATTGAAGCTGACCGAGACGAATGCGCGCAAGATATGCGAGCTGGCCGGCCGCCCGGAAGTGAAGGTGTTCGCCGGCGCGATCCGGCCAATGGTGCGCCAACTCGTCACCGCCGAGGAAGTGCACGGCAAAACCGGGCTCAACGGTCCGCAGCTGCCCGAGCCGACCATGCCGCTGCAGACGCAGTACGGTGTAGACTTCATCGTCGAGACGCTGATGGCGCAGCCGAAGGGCAGCGTCACGCTGTGCCCGCTCGGCCCGTTGACCAATGTCGCCCTGGCGATGGTGCGCGAACCGCGCATCGTGCCGAAGATAGCGGAAATCGTGCTAATGGGCGGCGGCTACTTCGAAGGCGGTAACGTCACGCCGTCAGCCGAGTTCAACATCTACGTCGATCCGCATGCCGCGGAGATTGTCTTCGGCTCGGGCGTGCCCATCACCATGATACCGCTCGACGCGACGCACAAGGCGCTGACCACCGCCAAGCGCGTGAAGGCGTTTCGCCACCTCGGCACCAAGGTCGGCATCGCTACGGCCGACATGCTCGAGTTCTTCGAGCGATTCGACGAGAACAAGTACGGGACGGATGGCGGGCCGCTGCACGACCCCTGCGTCATCGCCTATCTGCTCAAGCCCGACCTCTTCACCGGCCGCTACGTCAACGTTGCGATCGAGACGGTGTCCGAACTGACGATGGGCGCGACCGTGGTCGACTGGTGGGGCGTGACCAAGCGGCCAAAGAACGCACACGTCATCGGCGGCGTCGATTCCGACGGCTTCTTCGCTCTTCTCACGGAGCGCCTCGGCCGGCTGAACTGAGGCTTGCCTCAGGCCGCCCGCGCCAGCCGCTCGCCGGCCATGCGGTAGGAGATCGCCTCGGCAAGGTGGATGCGGGCAAGCCGCTCGGCGCCGTCCAGATCGGCGAGCGTGCGGCCGACCTTCAACACGCGATGATAGGCGCGGGCGGAAAAGCCGAACTTCTCAGCAGCGTCGCGCAGCAGCGCAAGCGCCGGCGCGTCGATGGCGGCAACGGTCTCGACCACGCTGTTCGGCAGATGCGCATTGGCGACGCCGGCGGCAAGGCCAAGCGCGGCGTGACGCTCGCGCTGGATGTCGCGGGCCCGCCCGACACGAGCCGCGACCGACGCGCTCCCCTCGGATGAAGCGGGCCTGATCAGATCGACGGCGGAGACGGCGGGGACCTCGACGCGTAGATCGATGCGATCCATCATCGGCCCAGAGATGCGCGCCTGATAGTCGGTCCGGCACCGGTCTCCGCGCAGGCATCGATAGCCGGGCTCACCGGCCATGCCGCAGCGGCATGGATTCATCGCCGCGACGAGCTGGAAACGCGCCGGGTAGGCCACGCGATGGTTGGCACGCGCAATCACCACCTCCCCGTTCTCGAGCGGCTGGCGCAGCGAATCGAGAACCGCCGGCTGGAACTCGGGAAATTCGTCGAGGAACAGCACGCCATTGTGGGCGAGCGACACTTCGCCCGGGCGCACCCGCAGCCCGCCGCCGACCATCGCCGCCATCGACGCGGAATGATGCGGGGCGCGGAATGGGCGCCGGTCGGACAGCTTTCCGTCGGCCAGCTCGCCGCCGATCGAGGCGATCATCGAAACCTCGAGCAATTCGCGCGCCGACAGCGGCGGAAGAATGGACGGCAGGCGCTGCGCCAGCATCGACTTGCCGGATCCGGGCGGCCCGACCATAAGCAGGTTGTGGCCGCCGGCGGCAGCGATCTCCAGCGCCCGCTTGGCGCTTTCCTGGCCCTTGATGTCGGCAAGGTCCGGCAGGGCGGCGGCGGCCTGTCTTACGGCGGCGACCGGGCGCGACAGCACCTGGGTGCCGCGGAAATGGTTGGCGATGGCGATCAGGCTGCGCGGCGCCAGAATATCGACATCCGATCCGGCCCACGCCGCCTCCGGCCCGCAAGCATGCGGGCAGATGAGGCCCTTGCCCTCACCGTTGGCGCCGATAGCGGCAGGCAAGGCGCCGGCGACGGGCGCGATCGTCCCGTCGAGCGACAGTTCGCCGAGCACGACATAGCTTTCGAGCTGGTCGCCAGGGATGGCGCCGAGAGCGGCCATCAGACCGAGTGCAATCGGCAGGTCGTAGTGGCTCCCCTCCTTGGGCAGGTCCGCCGGGGCAAGATTGACGGTTACCTTCTTGGCCGGCAGCGAGAGGCCCGATGCGTGCAGCGCCGCCTGCACCCGCTCCCGGCTCTCGGCGACGGCCTTGTCCGGCAGGCCGACAATATGGATGTTCATCTTGCCAGGCGCGATCATGACCTGGACATCGACGGGCACCGCTTCGATGCCCTGGAACGCCACAGTTCGTACGCGTGCGACCATTGCGCCTGTTCCGCGCCGTCCCGCGCGGCTCCCTTAGGGAAGACGGCTCAACGAAGCACAGCGCCCCGGCAACTTCAAGAACAATTCGAGAACAGTCTCAACTTTCGCGAGTCGCAAGGTTGTGGGCGGTTGCAGCGGAAGGAACAGATGTTCTCAGCTGCGCTTCGCCTCGACCGCATCCCAGAACAGAGCTGCGATATCGGCGCCGCCGAAGCGTTTCACTTCGCGAACTCCAGTGGGCGACGTGACGTTGATCTCGGTCAGATAGTCGCCGATGACATCGATGCCGACGAACATGAAGCCGCGTTCGCGCAGCGATGGTCCGATGCGCGCGCAGATCTCGCGCTCGCGCTCGGTCAGTTCGGTCGCCTCGGCGCGCCCGCCGGCGTGCATGTTGGACCGGGCGTCATGGTCGGCCGGAACGCGGTTGATCGCGCCGACCGGCTCGCCGTCGATCAGGATGATGCGCTTGTCGCCCTTGCGCACCTCCTTGAGATAGCGCTGGACGATGAAGGGCTCGCGGAACATCTGCCCGAACATCTCGAGCAGCGACGACAGGTTCCGGTCGTCCTCGCGCATGTGGAAGATGCCGGCGCCGCCATTGCCGTAGAGCGGCTTGACGATGATGTCGCGATGCTCCCTGCGGAAGGCGGCGACCTCGGCGGGATTGCGCGTGATCAGAGTTTCCGGCATCAGATCCGGGAACTCGGTCACGAAGATCTTCTCCGGGCTGTTCCTCACCCAGGCGGGATCGTTCACCACCAGCGTACGCGGATGGATGCGCTCCAGCATGTGGGTCGTGGTGATGTAGTTCATGTCGAACGGAGGGTCCTGGCGGAGCAGGATCACGTCCATTTCCGACAGGTCGGTGCGCACCATGTCGCCGAGGGTGAAGTGATTGCCCTTCTCGTCGCGCAGGGTCATTTCCTCGATCCGGGCAAACACGCGGCTGCCCTCCTGCGCCAGCCGGTCGGGGGTGTAGTGGAACAGCTTGTGGCCGCGGCGCTGCGCTTCGAGGGACATCGCGAAGGTTGTGTCGCCGGCGATGTTGATCGACGAGACGTGGTCCATCTGGACGGCGATCTTGAGCGGCATGTCAGGCTCCTTTGGCGCGGCGACGGCGAGGAGATACAGCGCCGGGACGGCGCGGTCGAGCGGCTTCGGCTGATCCAGCGATACACGGAATGCTAACGGCGGCCGTGCGAGAGTTGCCGGCATGACGACGACGTTGAGCTATGCCGCGACACCCCGGCCTGGCGCGGCCTGGGTGGACGCCGGTCACGCTGCGGCGGCAGCAGCGACGGTGGTGGCGCTCGATGCGGCGTCCGGCTTTCCCAAGTTGACGCAACCCGGCGTCGACAACGACAGCGTGATGCGGCTGGTCGAGGTTCGCGACCTGCTCGGCGGCCAGCGCTGGTTCGACCTCCTCCAATACCGCATGGGCCCGGATGGCGGCTTCCTCATGCACTGGTCGCGCCTGGTGGACGCGCCGATCGCCATGCTCGTGAAGCTGTTCGGCGAGACGGCGGCGGTGACGATATGGCCGGTGTCCCTGCTGTTCGCCGCGCTGCTGCTTCTGGTCGGCATTGCGAGACATGCGGGAGGCGATGCGGCCCGGCTGCCGGCCGCTATCATCGGACTCACAGCCTTTCATTTCATGGGCATTTTCGCGTCCGGCGCACTCGACCATCACAATCTGCAGGTGGTTCTGATGCTGGTGCTGGTCGCGGGCCTGGTCGCGAACAGCATAAGAGCGGGGCTGGCAGCGGGCGCGGCGGCGGCGCTGTCGCTGGCCGTCGGCATGGAGACTTTGCCACTGGTCGCTACCGCCGGCGCAGCGGTTGCGCTGCGGCTGGCGCTCGTCGGCGCAGTGGAGACGCCGCGCGCCATCGGCTTCGGGCTCGGCTTTGCAGGCGCCGGCGCTGCCGCGCTCGTGGCGACGATTGCGCCTGGCGATTGGACGGAAGTCGCCTGCGACGCGTACTCCGGCAGACAAGCGGGTCTCGCGATCATCGCCGGGCTCGGGCTCGCCGCAGCCGCGACGTGGAGCACCCAGAGCCCCCGCATGCGCATCGCCGGTATCGCCCTGCTCGGTGCGATCTGCGTCGCCTATGCCGTGGCGGCGATGCCGCAATGCCTCGGCGATCCCTATGGGGGGATGGATGCGCGGCTGCGGGACTTCTGGCTGGACTGGATCATCGAGGCGCAGCCGGTGTGGGTATTGTGGCGCACTCATCCGGCTGAGGCAGGGCTACACTACGTTACCCCGCTGATTGCGCTCGCGGCGCTCGCGGTGGGGATCGGGAAGCGACGGAGCGGCCCTGCCACGTGGATCGTTGCCGCGATGCTTCCCGTTGCGATCGCGGTTTCATGCTGGCAGCTGCGTGGGGCGATGTTCGCACTGGCGCTGGCCGCCGTGCCGCTGTCGGTGTGGGTCGCTCAGCTGCGCGAAAGGGCAAGCGCCGGCGGGCTGGCGCCCGGCCTGGCAATGGCCGCAGCGTGGATCGCGTCCATCAATGTTGCCTGGGGCCTGGCCGTGCAAGGCGCTATCTCCCTGGGTCCGGGGCAGCAGCTGGCAGGACCTGCCCTCGCGCAGTCTGCCTGCCATGCGGAAGCCGAATTCGCGGACCTCGCGGCGCTTCCCGCGACGACAGTCGTGGCGATCTCCAACCTGGGACCGGCAATCCTCGCCTACACGCCGCACCGGACCCTTGCCGGACCCTACCACCGCAACGTCGAAGGCAATCTGGCCGCGATAGATACCTTCACCGCTGACGCGGCCGATGCGCGGCAGATCATGGCGCGATATGGCGCGCGGCTGCTAGCATACTGCCCGGGCAACGACGAAAGCCGCGTGATCGCGGAGCGCGCGCCCCGCGGGCTGCTCGCCGATCTTCGGGGCGGGCGCATCCCGGAATGGCTGGCGCGCGCCGGAGACCCGAGTGCGCCGCTCCAGCTGTTCACTTTGCGCGAATAGCGCGATCACGCCATGCCGCGGCGGCATCTTCGGTAAGGATACGCTTCCTAAAGGTTTGCCTGCGATTTTGCGGCAAATAACAACGACGTGATCGGGCGAGGAAGCCGATGAACGGCTCTGCCACGACTGGAGGAAACGCTCGGGAGGCAACGGATCTGGCATTGACCGATCCGCTGACCGGGCTTGGAAACAGCCGCCGTTTCTTCAACAAGGTCGACCGCCTCATCCGCGAACGCGCAGACGATCCGGCGCCATTTGCGGTTTGCCTGCTCGATCTCGATGGCTTCAAGCCGATAAACGACCTCTTTGGCCGCAAGGCCGGCGACTTCATCCTTCAGCAGGTCGCGCTACGCCTGTCCGCCGCCATGGACGGCAACGCCGTCGTCGCACGTTTCGGTGCCGATGAGTTTGCGGTGCTGTACCCCATGGTCTTTTCCGAGGAGACAGCGGCGCGCAAGGCGCACATGCTGATCGAAATCCTATCAGCGCCATATGACGTTGGAGAGCGAACCGCGCGGCTTTCTGCGTCGGTCGGCTGCTCGCTGTTCTACTCAGGCGACGAAACCACCGAGGTTCTCGTCAACAAGGCCGAGACAGCGCTCTATCACGCCAAGCGCAGTGGCCGAGGCGGCGTCGTCGTCTACACGCGGGAAATGGAAGAGGCCGCAAAGCGAGTCACGCGCATCGAGCAGGCTCTGCGCCGCGCGGTCTCCGCAGGAGAGGTCGAGCCGCATTTCCAGCCTATCGTCGACCTCAAGACACGTCGCACCATCGGCTTCGAAGCGCTGGCGCGCTGGCACGACCGCGATCTGGGAAATGTGTCGCCGGCGACCTTTATACCCATCGCCGAGGAGCGGGGCATCATCGGGCCCCTCGCCCAGCTTGTGCTGCGCAAGGCGACCGAGGCGGCTCGCGGCTGGCCTCAGGATATGTTCCTGTCGTTCAACCTGTCGCCCTCCCAGCTCGTCGACCAGAATACCGGACTGCAGATTCTGTCGATCCTCAACCGCACCGGCTTCGACCCGCGGCGGCTCGAAATCGAGATCACCGAAACAGGCCTGATGACCGACCCCGCGTCGGCCGAGAAGATCGTCGAGGACCTGCGCCGCGTCGGCATTCGCGTCTCGCTCGACGACTTCGGCACTGGGCAGTCGTCGCTTGGGCGCCTGCGCGAATTCAAGTTCGACAAGCTGAAGATCGATCGTGCCTTCGTCTCGTCGATCAACGAGAACAAGCCGTCCGAACACATCATCCGCGCCATTCTCGGCATGTGCGAAGGGCTCGGCATGGACGTGGTGGCCGAGGGCATCGAGGACGAAGGACAGGCGGACCGCCTTGTCCAGTTCGGCTGCGGCGGCGGGCAGGGTTACCTGTTCGGCCGGCCCGAGAACGCCGAGAACACGCTCGGCTATCTGCGCGAGAGCCTGCGCGGCGCGGCGCGCGTGCGCACAGCCTGAACGAGCCTGCCGACATCATGAAGACACCTGTCTATTCCGACCTCGCCGGCACCTCGGTGCTCGTTACCGGGGGCGGTTCCGGCATCGGCGCCGCACTTGTCGAGGGCTTCGTTCGCCAAGGCTCAAAGGTTGCTTTCATCGACATAGCCGAGGGCGAGAGCCGGGCACTGCTCGAACGGCTGAAATCGGAGACCGGCAGCACGCCGCTCTACCTGAGGTCCGACCTGCGCGACATCGATGCACTTCGCGGAGCAGTCGACGAGGCTATCGGTAGGCATGGGCCGATCGGCGTTCTGGTGAACAATGCCGCTCGCGACGACCGGCACGCGCTCGAGGCGGTTACCCCCGAATTCTGGGACAGCAATCACGACGTCAACCTGCGGCCGCACTTTTTCGCCGCGCAGGCGGTGTTGCCGGGCATGAAGGCGGCCGGGCGTGGTGCCATCGTCAACTTCTCGTCCATCGCCTGGATGATCAACGGCGCCGACTATCCGGCCTACGCGGCGGCCAAGGCCGGAATCATCGGCCTGACCAAGGGTCTCGCCGGCGCGGTCGGCAAGTTTGGCATCCGCGTCAACGCGATCGCGCCGGGCTGGGTGCAGACCGAGCGGCAGAAGAAGCTGTGGGTGACGCCAGAGTCGCTCGCCGCCTTCGTCGACCGGCAGTGCCTGAAGGTGGAACTCCAGCCGGAGGACATGGTCGGTCCCTGCCTGTTCCTCGCATCGGATGCGGCACGCGCAGTGACGGCGCAAACGATGATCGTGGACGGTGGTTACCTTTGAGGTAATGTCCCCGGCCGAGACGGAGGGGACCATGGCCGAGACTATGCAGACCTCGATATTCTGCGATATCCGCTGCGAGCTCGGAGAAGGGCCGGCCTACGAGCCGGACGCGGACACGCTCTGGTGGTTCGACATCATCGGCAAGCGGCTCATGTCGCGTCGCATGGACGGCGCGCGGACCCAGATGCACGAGGTGCCGGTGCTGGCAAGCGCGGTGGCGTTCGATGCCCAAGGCAGACAATATCTGGTGACCGAACGAGGCATCGAGCAGCGCGACCGAGTGAGCGGCGCTCTCACACTGCTTCACCCCATCGAGGCGGAAACCGAGGCAACGCGCTCGAACGATTCCCGCGTCCATCCCTCCGGCGCGCTCTGGGTCGGCACGATGGGCAAGGATCCAAGCGCCGTCGAAGGCGCAATCTACCATGTCCGCGACGGCGCGCTAACGCGACTGTTCTCCGGGATACGCATCCCGAACGCGATCTGTTTCTCGCCTGCCGGTGACGTAGCCTACTTCGCCGACACTATGATCAACCGCCTGTGGCGCGTCGCGTGCGACACGGCAACCGGCATG
This sequence comes from Pseudomonadota bacterium, assembly GCA_023457435.1. Lineage (GTDB taxonomy): Bacteria > Pseudomonadota > Alphaproteobacteria > Rhizobiales > Rhizobiaceae > RCIO01. Next base: position 190,990 of record JAEWLS010000030.1, on the reverse strand, counting down.
CCTGTGGCGGAGCCGACAGTTTTCCTCGACCAGCATAGCGAGTCGGGCGGTCTCGACGGCTCGGTCTGCGATGCCGAAGGCGTCATCTGGAACGCGCGCTGGAGCGCGGCTCGCCTCGATGCCTACTCTCCCGAAGGAACCCGGCTGCGGTCGATCGATCTGCCCGCACTCCAGACGACGTGTCCGGCCTTCGTTGGCGCGGCCGCGGACAGGCTCGTCGTCACCTCCGCCATGGAAGGCATGAGCAGCGAAGGGCGTGCGAAGGATGCGAAGGGCGGCATGACGTTCCTCCTCGACGTTCCGGTCAAGGGCAGGCACGAGCCGCTGTTCCGGCCGTGAAGGTCCGGGCCTGGCCTTCGCTCCTTGCGCCAGCAGCCGCCGCTTTGGTGGTCGAGCCCATGTGTTCGGCGATCACGCGGCTCGGCGAGAGGGCAATCGCTGAAGCGGAGCGCAGTTGCTTTTATCTCATCGAGGGACGCGATCGCGACGTCCTGATCGACGGGGGTTGGGGGCTGGCGACGGATCTCGAAGACATCCGGAAGGCGAAGCCGCTCGCCGCAGTTGCGACACACAGCCATTTCGACCACATCGGCGCTCTGCACCTTGCCGAGACGCGTATCGGTCATGCCGCGGAGGCGGATGTCTACGCCAGTCCAGATCCCGCTGTCACCCAGGCGGTTCCCTGGCTCGACGGACGGCACGTTCTGGCCGATGGCGGGGCCATCGACATGACGACCTTCGCTCAGACCGGCTGCGCGCTCACGCAAACGGTTGCGGACGGCGATTTCATCGATCTGGGGGACCGCACGCTGACGGTCATCCATACGCCCGGACACTCGCCCGGCTCCATCGCGCTCTTTGACGCGGCGAACGGCATCCTGTTCTGCGGAGACACAGTGCATTCCGGGGCGATACACGACGACATTCCGGGCGCGGACCGGCAGGCACTGCGGCGCTCTCACGCTCGGCTGCTGGAGCTCGACTTCGCAGTCGCCTATCCCGGCCACGGAGGGGGGATGGACCGGGAGAGGTTCAGGACCATCGTCTTGTCGCACTGGGGTGAGAATCCGGCGTGAACGGCGCACTCCTGCTCGTCCACGAACCGGAAGCGGCGTGCCGGGAAAGGCTGCGGCGCGACGGTTTCGGCGAAGACGAGGCTGTCGAGATCTCGTCATACCTTGCGCAATCGACAGACATACAGGCGGACCTGCCGGCCCTGGCGGAAGCATGCGCGAGCCGGGAACTGGCGTTCCGCGCGGTCGAACTCGACGACGCCGCCAAGGCCTTGGCCGCGGCCGACCCTCATACAGGCCTGGTGTGGACGCTGACCGACGGCATCGCCTACTTCCGCGGCGGCGCCGCACCGGCGCTGGCGCGGCTTCACGGCCTGCGCACGGTCGGCAGCGACGACAGCGCCTTCGCGCTCTGCCAGGACAAATTCCGCTCCGGAGCGGTGCTCGGCGCGCTCGGCCTGCCGGTGCCCACAGCGGGGCTGGCGCGCAACGGCCGCTGGATCGCGCCGCCGCCGCGGTCGCCGCGCGGATGGTTCGTCAAACCCAACCGGCTGGGCGCCAAGATCGGGATCTGGGAGGACTCGCACTGCCAGAGCGAAGCCGACGCGCTGGCGCTCAGCCGGCGCATCTTCGAGCGCTACCGCGACGATGCGATCGTCCAGGCATACGTGCCGGGCCGCAACGCGCGCGCCAGTTACCTCGACGCCGAAGCCGGCGGCGGGACGCAACCGCTCGACGTCCGATTCGTCGATTCCGGCGGCGACTTCCAAGCCATGGCGGACTCGATGGCGCTGTACGGAGAGACCGCCGTCGCCGCACAGGCTGCGCCAATGCTGGCAGAAGTGCCGGCCGCAGACGCCGAGACCGTCCGTTCGATCGCGGACAGGCTGATGGCGGGAGTTGGCGTCAGGGACGTGTTCTCGATGGATCTGCGCATCGAGGAGGGCGGCCGGGTTCACCTCATCGAGTTCGAGGTATGCCCCGGCCTGCCATGCTTCGACTTCCGCGCCTATTGTCGCGGAAAGTGGGCGATGTCGCTCGCGGACGCCATGGCTTGCGCAGCAGCCGCGCGACTGCGCAGCTAGCGCTTTTCCATGCAGATCTTGGTGTGGCCGGAGCTCACGAAGCCGAGGGCAGCCGCCGCGCCCTTGGAAAGATCCAGCACGCGTCCCTTGATGAACGGCCCGCGATCATTGATGCGCACGACCACGGCCTTGCCGTTGCGCTGGTTGGTCACACGCACCTTGGTGCCGAAAGGCAGGCTCCGGTGCGCGGCAGTCATGGCGGACGGGTTCATGCGCTCGCCGTTGGCAGTCTTGTTTCGCGGCAACGAATACCACGACGCGCCGCCGCATTGAGCGTGCGCGGCGGTGGTCGCCATGCCGGTCGAAACTACGGCAAGCGACAGGGCGAAAGCCGCAGCCTTCGTCACGTTCTTCATCATTTTGAGGTTCCCTCTGACCTTGGATCAGGCGGGGCTACTGGCGAAATCTGTCAGAGGATGGGCACGGGCCGGCGCATGCGTACACGTTTGGCTACGCTGCGAAACACAAAGGCTCACCGGGTGCAAAGCCGGCGCGGACCCTCGAATGGCTGGAAGGTGCAGTCGCGCGGATCGAAAGAGCGGAAAGCCTTGCCGCACGCATCGAGATTGCAGGCGTTCGAAGTCTTGGGCGCTTCGGTCATCGGAGCAGCGGCGACCGTAGGCGCGATAGACGAGGTCACCACCCGATCCGGCGCAGTCGCAGCTTTCTGCGCGGCGATCAGATCCGGGATGGAGTAGGCCCTCGCCTCGGCACCCGGCGTCGGATAGGCCTGAACCGTCGCGAAGGCGCAAACGGTCAGCGCCAAGACGGCGATGAAGCCGAACACCACCGCGCCATCCACGCGCGGCGCGTTGTCGACACTGCGAAAGCTCTCATATCTGCGGCGCATGCGGCCCTAATGCCGCGGCGCCGCTTTGGTTCCAGCGTCAGGCTACGGCGCGGGCGAGCGCGCATTGCGACCAGAGCCCCGAGAGAGCGCCGACGAGGCGGTCGATATCGGCCTCGCTATGCAGCGGCGTCGGCGTGATGCGCAGGCGCTCGGTCTTGCGCGGCACCGTCGGGTAGTTGATCGGCTGGACGTAGATGCCGTGCTCTTCGAGCAGGATATCGCTGATCCACTTGCACTTGGTGGCATCGCCGACCATCACTGGGACGATGTGGCTCTCGTTCGGCATATAGGGAATCCCTATGCCGTCGAGCCGGGCACGGACCTGGGCCACGCGCTGACGATGGGCGAAACGCTCGGCGTTGCTGGTCTTCAAATGGCGGATCGACGCGACCGCACCCGCCGCAACTGCCGGCGGCAGCGCCGTGGTGAATATGAAACCGCTGGCGAAGGAGCGGATGAAGTCGACGAGCTTTCCAGAGCCCGTAATGTATCCGCCGATGACTCCGAACGCCTTGCCCAGCGTGCCTTCGATGATGTCGATGCGGTCCATCAGCCCTTCGCGCTCGGCGATGCCGCCGCCGCGCGGGCCGTACATCCCCACCGCGTGGACCTCGTCCAGATACGTCATGGCTCCGTGCTTTTCGGCAACGGCCAGGATCTCGGCGATCGGCGCGATGTCGCCGTCCATCGAGTAGACGCTCTCGAAGGCGACGATCTTGGGCGTCGAAGCCGGAAACTCGGACAGCTGACGATCGAGATCCCTGACGTCGTTATGCTTCCAGATGCGCTTCTCGCAACGCGCGTGGCGGACGCCCTCGATCATCGAGGCGTGGTTGCCGGCGTCCGAGAAGATGACGACGCCCGGAATGTTGGCACCGAGCGTCGAGAGCGTCGCCCAGTTGGACACGTAGCCGGACGTGAAGATGAGCGCGGCTTCCTTGCCGTGCAGGTCGGCGAGCTCGCGCTCGAGCACGACGTGATGATGATTGGTGCCGGAAATGTTGCGGGTGCCACCCGCCCCGGCGCCGCATTCGTCGAGCGCCGCGTGCATGGCGGCCAGAACCTTCTCGTTCTGGCCCATGCCGAGATAATCGTTAGAGCACCAGACGGTAACGTCCGAGACGCTGCCGCCGATATGGCGCCTGGCCGACGGGAAGGACCCGTTGCGGCGTTCCAGTTCTGCGAAGATGCGGTAGCGGCCTTCCTGATGCAGGCCGTCGAGCTTCGTGGCGAAAAAGGCTTCGAAGTCCATCGTATTCCGTCTCACGCCCGCCCCGCGGACGACAATCACTTATCTTTTCCCAACCCCTATGCGCACGGACCGCTTGTGGCAAGCGGACCGGCCGGCAGTGAGGTGCGGCTCATTGCCCCCCTCGGCCGTCCCCCTCGTCCGTACCCCCTCGTCCGAACGGCTCCTGAGACATGACCGGGCCGACCATAACCGGGCCGACCATAACCCGGTTGTGGGGCGCAGCCTTGAGCCAGGTCAAATCATTCAACGGTGAACGGCGGACAGGCAGATCGTTGCACGCCCGCCAGGCGGCCTATTTGGCGACGCCGCCCCAGATCGCTTCGGCGGTCTTCACGACGAGATCGAGCTTGCGCTTCTGGTCGTCCTCGGTGATGGCGTTGCCATCCTCGGTCGACGAGAAGCCGCATTGCGGCGCAATGCCAAGCTGGTCGATGTCGGCATATTTGCTCGCCTCGTCGAACTTTCGCTTCAGGTCGTCGAGATTCTCGAGCGCCGCCACTTTCGTGGTGATGAAGCCCGGCAAAACGCGCTGCTTTCCCCTGGCAAGGAACTTCAGCGGCTCCAGCCCGCCGGCGCGGTCGGTGTCGTACTCCATGAAGAAGATATCGACGCCGGTCTTGTTGAAGACGGTGTCGGCGACGAGGTCGTATGCTCCTTCGGCGGCGTAGGTCGACTTGAAGTTGCCGCGGCACAGATGCATGCCGATGGCGAGGTCGGCCGGCTTGTCCTTGAGCGCCTCGTGCATCATCCAGGCGTAGCGGTCGACCAGCCAGTCGGGGTCCTGACCGAGCTTCTTCTTGGCCTCGCGGTGCTTCGGATCGCACAGATAGGCGAAGAAGATATCGTCCATCTGGATGTAGCGGCAGCCGGCGTCATAGAACGCCTGCACGGCCTTGGCGTAGGCTTTCGCCAGGTCGTCGAACATCGCCTGCAGGTCGTCGCGGTACGCCTTCACGCGGACGTCGTCCGGCGCAGTGCGGAAGTGGGCGCAGGACGGGCCGGGGATCGAGATCTTCGGCATCACCCTGGTGTTCTGCGCGACGAACTTGAAGTGCGCGAGATGCGGGTGGTCGGCGGGGAAGTCGATACGCTCGTCCATGACCGGGTGAACCGGGATCATCTGCACGCCGGCGAACTGCGCGCCCTCAGACCGACGCTCGAGGTCGAAGCCGATCAGACCGTCGAGGAAGTCGTAGTGCCAGAAGGCGCGGCGGATCTCGCCATCGGTCACGACCGGGAGGCCGACATTCTCCTGCATCCTGATGGCTTCGACGATCGCCGCGTCCTCGGCGGCTTCGAGATCCTCGAGGGGGATCGTCCTGTCGTCGTAGTAGGCCTTGCGCTTCGCCTTGACCTCGGCGGGCCGCAACAGGCTGCCGACATGGTCGGCGCGATAGGGTGGCTGAGCAACGGCCATTGGAGTCTCCACTCGGGTTCGGGAAAGCCGGCCTGCTAGCACGTCCGCCATGCGGAAGCCAATGGTGTCGCCCCAGGGCCTAGTCGCGATCCACCCGGCCGCGCAGCTTCTTCACAGTGGATCGTCCCGCCTTGGACTTGAGACGGCGTTCCACCGAGCCCTTGGTGGGCCTGGTCTTGCGGCGCGGCGGCGGCGGCGGTTCCGCGGCCTTTGCGAGAAGCACAGCCAGCCGCTCGCGCGCGTCCTCGCGGTTGCGCTCCTGGAGCCGGAAGCGGCTCGCCTCGATGACGATGACGTCGTCCTTGGTGGCGCGCTGCCCGGCCAGCCGAAGCAGGCGCGGCTTGATGTCGTCGGGGACGCCGGTCGCCCCGCGCACATCGAAGCGCAGCTGAACGGCGGTCGCGACCTTGTTGACGTTCTGGCCACCCGGCCCGGAGGCTCGGATGAAGCTCTCGGTGAGATCGGCGGCGCGGATCACCACGCCGGGCGCAACCTCGATGTCGGCAGTGAAATCCATCGGCCTACCCGCGCGCGAAGCGACGCGCGCAGATAACGGCAGCAGCCAGCGGCGGGCAAGCCCGCCGGGCCGTCTACTCGGCAGCGACCTGAAGCTGGGGCGCAGCGCTGCGCACAGCGTGGTCGACGTGCTGGTCGAACTTGGCGAAGTTATCGATGAACATGCCGACCAGCTTGCGCGCCTGGCGGTCGTAGGCAACCGGATCGGCCCAGGTCGAGCGCGGGTCGAGTATCGACTGGTCGACGCCCTTGACGAAGGTGGGCACCTCGAAGCCGAAGTTCGGATCGGTGCGGAACGACGACGACTTGATCGAACAGTCGAGCGCGGCGGAAAGCAGCCGGCGCGTCGCCTGGATCGGCATGCGCTTGCCGACGCCGTGAGCGCCGCCGGTCCAGCCGGTGTTGACCAGCCAGCAGCTGACATCGTGCCGCGCGATCAGGTCGCGCAGGAGGTTGCCGTACTCGGACGGGTGCAGCGGCAGGAAGGGCGAGCCGAAGCAGGCGGAGAACTCCGGCGTCGGTTCGGTGACGCCGCGCTCCGTGCCGGCGACCTTGGCGGTGTAGCCCGAGATGAAATGGTACATCGCCTGCGCGGGAGTGAGGCGCGCGATGGGCGGCATCACCCCGAACGCGTCCGCCGTCAGCATGACGATGTTGGTCGGATGGCCGGAGCGGCCGGTCGGGCTCGCATTGGCGATGAAGTGCAGGGGGTAGGCAGCGCGCGTGTTCTCGGTCAGGCTCTCGTCGTCGAGGTCCGGGATGCGCTTCTCGTTCAGCGGGATGTTCTCGAGCACGGTGCCGAAGCGCCTGGTGGTGGAGTAGATCTCCGGTTCGGCCTCGGCCGACAGACGGATCGTCTTGGCGTAGCAGCCGCCCTCGAAATTGAAGATGCCGTTCGGTCCCCAGCCATGCTCGTCGTCACCGAGCAGGGTGCGATGCGGATCGGCGGACAGCGTCGTCTTGCCGGTGCCGGAGAGGCCGAAGAAGATGGCCGCGTCGCCGCCCGGTCCGACATTGGCCGAGCAGTGCATCGGCATGACGCCGCGGGCGGGCAACAGGTAGTTGAGCGCGGTGAAAACCGACTTCTTCATCTCGCCCGCATAGGCTGTGCCGCCGATCAGCACGATCATGCGCTTGAAGTCGATGGCGATGACGGTCTCGCTGCGCGTGCCGTGGCGGGCCGGGTCGGCCTTGAAGCTGGGCAGGTCGATGATCGTCATCTGCGGTTCGAACGACGACAGCGCCTCGCGCTCCGGACGGATCAGCAGGTTGCGGATGAACAGCGAGTGCCAGGCGAGCTCGGTGACAACTCGGGTGCGCAGCTCCTGTTTCGGGTCGGCGCCACCGATCAGGTCCTGCACGAACAGTTCGCGGCCGCGGGCATGCGCCTTGAAATCGGAATAGAGCGCTTCGAAGTGCGCCGGGGTCATCGGCTTGTTGTTGTCCCACCAGACCGCGGCCTCGGTGGTCTCGTCGCGGACGACGAACTTGTCCTTGGGCGAACGCCCCGTGTGCTGCCCCGTATAGGCGACGAGCGCACCATCGGCGGTCAGCACAGCCTCGCCGCGGCGAAGGGCCTGCTCGTAGAGTTCGGCTTCCTGGAGGTTGAAGCGCAGAGTACCCGTTTCGGAGAGGCCGGTCGTCTCGATGCCCCGGGCCGGGTTGCGAATACCGATCTCTTCCATGATCCCCCCAGAACTGAGACGACGCCTGCGGCAAGCGGGAGCCGAAACCTCCCGGCGCCGCGACAGTTCGGGTGCCAAACCAGAAATGTCCAAGGATATCAAACCAATAATCGATTTAAAGAATTTGAATTCTGTTTAAATCGTTTAGCTAGGCAGGTTTGCCGCGGGGCTGCACAAAGCTTGTTCAACCGTCGCGGTGAATAACGCCGGATGCGCTTGGCATGGCGCGCCACATTTTGTACCTAATTTGTCCGCCAATGGCGCCTTCCTGAAGCAGGAAGGGACGCCCGCTTATGAGGGATCCGCTGGACATGGCAACAATCGCGCTCGTCGACGACGACCGGAATATCCTGACCTCCGTGTCGATCGCGCTGGAATCCGAGGGATACCGCGTGGAAACCTACACCGACGGAGCGTCGGCGCTCGAGGGTTTCGCCACGCGGCAGCCGAACCTCGCCATCCTCGACATCAAGATGCCGCGCATGGACGGGATGGAGCTGCTGCGCAGGCTGCGCCAGAAGACCGATCTGCCGGTGATCTTCCTGACGTCGAAGGACGACGAGATCGACGAACTCTTCGGCCTCAAGATGGGCGCCGACGATTTCATCAAGAAGCCGTTTTCGCAGCGCCTGCTCGTCGAGCGGGTGAAGGCGGTGCTGCGGCGCGCCAGCGCACGCGAGCAGGCGGCGAAGAATCCGACGGCGCAGCAGAAATCGCTGGAGCGCGGGCAACTGGTCATGGACCAGGAGCGGCACACCTGCACCTGGAAGGGCGAGCCGGTGACCCTGACCGTCACCGAGTTCCTCATACTGCACTCGCTGGCGCAGCGCCCGGGCGTGGTCAAGAGCCGCGACGCGTTGATGGATTCGGCCTATGATGAGCAGGTCTACGTCGACGACCGCACTATCGACAGCCACATCAAGAGGCTGCGGAAGAAGTTCAAGTCGGTCGACGACGACTTCGACATGATCGAGACGCTCTACGGGGTGGGATACCGCTTCCGGGAGGTCTGACCCGGAACGGAGCGCATGGCTATAGCCAGCGAAACACCGAGCAGGAACGACGAGAAGGCGCGCGGCGGACGCCGCGCCGCCCTGGCCCGGCCGTCCGTCCTGTCCAAGCTTTTCCTGCCGATGCGGCGCGTGCTCGGGCACTATATCTTCTCGAGCCTGACGCAACGCATCGTCGTGCTGAACCTTGCCGGGCTCGGCGTCCTGGTCGTCGGCATCCTCTACCTCAACCAGTTCCGCGACGGGCTGATCGACGCGCGCGTCGAAAGCCTGATGACGCAGGGCGAGATCATCGCCGGCGCCATCGCCGCGTCGGCAACGGTCGAGACCGGGACGATCAGCATCGATCCGGAGAAGCTGCTGGAACTGCAGGCCGGCGAGAGCCTGCCGCCGGGCTCCGAGCGGCTCGACAGCCTCGACTTCCCGATCAATCCGGAGCGCGTCGCCCCGGTGCTGCGGCGCCTGATCTCGCCGACGCGGACGCGCGCCCGTATCTACGACCGCGACGCCAACCTGCTGCTCGATTCGCGGCATCTTTATTCGCGCGGGCAAATCCTCCGCTACGACCTGCCAACCCTGAACGAGGCGGAGCCGGGGCTGTTCGACCGCATCGGCAACGCCGTCACCGCATTCTTCCGGCGCACCGACCTGCCGGTCTACACGGAGCAGCCGGGCGGCAGCGGCTCGGCCTATCCGGAAGTGGTCAGCGCGCTGACCGGCGGCCCGTCGACGGTCGTGCGCGTCAGCGAGCATGGCGAGATGATCGTCTCGGTCGCAGTCCCGGTGCAGCGCTTCCGCGCGGTGCTCGGCGCGCTCATGCTTTCGACGCAGGGCGGCGACATCGACAAGATCGTCGCGGCCGAGCGCATGGCGATCTTCCGTGTGTTCGCGGTGGCGGCACTGGTGACGGCGATCCTGTCGATGCTGCTCGCCTCGACGATCGCCAACCCGCTGCGTCGGCTGGCTGCCGCCGCGGTGCGGGTGCGCCGGGGCGTCAAGAACCGCGAGGAGATCCCGGACTTCTCCGACCGCCAGGACGAGATCGGCAACCTCTCGATCGCCATCCGCGACATGACCAACGCGCTCTACGCGCGGATCGAGGCGATCGAAAGCTTCGCCGCCGACGTCAGCCACGAGCTCAAGAACCCCCTGACCTCGCTTCGCTCGGCGGTCGAGACACTTCCGCTGGCGAAGAGCGAAGCGTCGCGCGAGCGGCTGCTCGAGGTGATCCAGCACGATGTACGCAGGCTCGACCGGCTCATCACCGACATTTCCGACGCATCGCGCCTCGACGCCGAACTGGCGCGCGTCGACGCCGGCCGCGTCGACCTCAAGAAGTTCCTGACCGAGCTCATCGCGATCTCGCGCGACGTCGCGCGCAACAAGAAGGTGGTCGAGATCGATTTCAAGGCGGCCAAGCTGCCGCAGGGCGTGAAGGGTTACTTCGTCGTCGGCCACGAGTCGCGGCTGGGCCAGGTTATCGCCAATCTCATCGACAACGCCCGCTCCTTCGTGCCGGCGGAAAACGGGCGCATCGTCGTCGGCCTGTCGCGCAGCGGACGACACAACATCGTGACCGTGGAAGACAACGGCCCCGGCATCCGACCCGACGCCCTGGAGCGCATCTTCGAGCGTTTTTATACCGATCGCCCGGCCGGCGAAGCGTTCGGACAGAATTCGGGTCTCGGCCTGTCGATCAGCCGGCAGATCGTCGAGGCGCATGGCGGCACGCTGACGGCCGAAAACATGAGCGGCGGAAAGCCGGGCGACATCCGCGGCGCGCGCTTCGTGGTGGCGCTGCCGGCGGAAGCCTGAGACGCAAGTGCAGAACCTGCACGCCTGCGCCGTGGTGCTCGGCCGCAAGGGATTGCTCATCACTGGCCCGTCCGGTTCGGGAAAGACGGAACTCTGCCTGGCGCTGCTCGAACACTGTGCCGTTCGAAAGATTTTCGGCTGGCTGGTGAGCGACGACCAGGTTTTCATCGAGGAGCGCTCCGGGCGCCTGGTCGTCAGAACGCCCCCTCCGATCGCAGGCCTTGTCGAACTGCGCGGCTGGGAGCCCGCGGCAATCGATCACCTGCCGGCAATGGTTGCCGACGCGCTGGTGCGCATGGTCCCCGCAGGCTCGGTGCCGCGCTTTGCGGAGGCACGCTTCGAGCGGATCGGCGGGGTGGAACTGCCGTGCATCGACATTGCGGGTGGCAGCGCCGATGCCGGGGTCCGGGCTGTCGGCGGCTGGCTCGGATTGCCGCCTTACCAAGCGTGACTTGCTTTTTTTGCATTGCGGCAATATGGGCCTGCACCCTTCCATTTAAGGGCTTGCCAATGTTCCGGCTGCATACAACATAGCGCGCCTGCCCTCCGAGGCGCGGCAAAACGGCCGGGTGGAGCGATCGGGTTGATGACCGGAGCCAATCCAGAATGATCGGACTCGTGCTTGTCACGCACGGTCGGCTCGCCGAGGAATTTCGCCATGCCCTCGAGCATGTGGTCGGGCCCCAACAGAATTTCGAGACCGTTTGCATCGGCGCCGACGACGATATGGAACGCCGTCGGGCCGATATAATCGACGCGGTGGCGCGGGCCGATACCGGCACCGGCGTCATCATTCTCACCGACATGTTCGGCGGCACGCCCTCCAATCTCGCGATCTCGGTGATGCAGGCCGGCAGCGTCGAGGTGATCGCCGGCATGAACCTGCCGATGCTGATCAAGCTCAGCGGCGCCCGCCAGGGCGACGACATGGACAAGTCGCTGACCGAGGCGCAGGCGGCGGGCCGCAAGTACATCAACGTCGCAAGCCAGGTGCTCGCGGCAAAATGAGCGCCATTCCCTACTCGGCGGCGCAGGGCTTCGCTTCCGGCGAGTTTCCGATCGTCAACCAGCGCGGGCTCCACGCACGGGCCTCGGCGAAATTCGTCCAGATGGCAGCCTCGTTCGAAGCCCATGTCGAGGTCGAGAAGGATGGGGTGACCGTCGACGGCACGTCGATTATGGGACTGATGATGCTCGCCGCCGGACCAGGCTGCTGCATCAAGGTTCGGGTCAGCGGTCCACAAGCCAGCGACGCGCTGATGTCGCTCGGCAAGCTCGTCGCATCCCGCTTCGGCGAGGAAATCTAGGCGCATAGACGCATAAAGATTTCTTTATGCGCATTGTATACCGGCTGCCGATCTGGTAGGCAGCCGCCACCATGCCCGCCGCGCGGGCCACACCCATTCTGAAACAGCATCGATCCCGGAGAACGCCATGGCGGTGAGTCACGATTACGTTGTCGCGGATATCAATCTGGCCGACTGGGGCCGCAAGGAAATCGAGATCGCCGAAACCGAAATGCCCGGCCTGATGGCCACGCGCGAGGAGTATGGCCCGTCGCAGCCGCTCAAGGGCGCGCGGATCACCGGCTCGCTGCACATGACGATCCAGACCGCGGTGCTGATCGAGACGCTGAAGGCGCTCGGGGCCGACGTGCGCTGGGCATCGTGCAACATCTTCTCGACCCAGGACCACGCGGCGGCGGCGATCGCCGCCAGCGGCACGGCCGTGTTCGCGGTGAAGGGCGAGAGCCTCGAGGACTACTGGGAGTACACCGACAAGATCTTCCAGTGGCCGGACAACCAGCCGTCCAACATGATCCTCGACGACGGCGGCGACGCGACGATGTACATCCTGATCGGAGCGCGCGCCGAGGCGGGCGAAGACGTCCTGTCGAAGCCCGGGAGCGAAGAGGAAGAGATCCTGTTCGCCCAGATCAAGAAGCGCATGGCGGCCACGCCTGGCTTCTTCACCAGGCAGCGCGAAGCCATCAAGGGCGTCTCCGAAGAGACGACGACCGGCGTCAACCGTCTCTACCAGCTGCAGAAGAAGGGCCTGCTGCCGTTCCCGGCGATCAACGTCAACGACAGCGTCACCAAGTCCAAGTTCGACAACAAGTACGGCTGCAAGGAGTCGCTGGTCGACGGCATCCGCCGCGCCACCGACGTGATGATGGCCGGCAAGGTCGCGGTGGTCTGCGGCTACGGGGACGTAGGCAAGGGCTCGGCCGCTTCGCTCGCCGGCGCCGGCGCGCGCGTCAAGGTGACCGAGGTCGACCCGATCTGCGCGCTGCAGGCGGCGATGGACGGGTTCGAGGTCGTGACGCTCGAGGATGCGGCGCCGACGGCCGACATCGTCATCACGACCACCGGCAACAAGGACGTCATCACCCTCGATCACATGCGGTCGATGAAGGACATGGCGATCGTCGGCAACATCGGCCACTTCGACAACGAGATCGACGTCGCCGGGCTGCGCAACCTCAAGTGGACCAACATCAAGCCGCAGGTCGACATGATCAACTTCCCGAACGGCAAGCGGATGCTGCTGCTGTCGGAGGGACGCCTGCTCAACCTCGGCAACGCCACCGGACACCCGAGCTTCGTGATGTCCGCATCGTTCACCAATCAGGTGCTGGCGCAGATCGAGCTGTTCACGAAGGGCGGCCAGTACGAGAACAAGGTCTACACCCTGCCCAAGCACCTCGACGAGAAGGTCGCACGGCTGCATCTGGCCAAGCTCAATGCCAAGCTGACGACGATGTCGGACGAGCAGGCCGCCTATATCGGCGTTACGCCCCAGGGTCCCTACAAGGCCGAGCACTACCGCTACTGATCGGCAGGCGAAGGATCGAACCAAAGGGCGGGCCTCGCGAGAGGCTCGCCCTTCGCTTTTCCGGTAACGCCTTCTTCACCACGATTCGACCAGCCTATAGATTGAAGTGATTCGCGACGTCTCCGGTGTTCCGGTGTGAGAGAGGCGCGCTGCGGCACTGCTCTCACAATTGCGGCGGAGAGGACTTTCGACATGGCAGGGACGATCCCGCCGAAAGCGGGAAAAGCCAGCGATGGCGCGACGAAGGATTCTGACGGAAGGGGTTCCGGTCCGGCGAAGGTCCTGCTCGCAACGCTTGCAGCCGGTACGGCGCTGATGCCGCGGCTTGCGCAGGCGCAGGACGCCAGCGCGATTTCGGTCGGCACTTTCGAAGTGATCCAGCTCGCGGTCTTCGCGGGGATCACCGGCGCCGCCATGCTCTCGGCGATCTGGCTGATCCGCGAGCGCCAGCGCACGGCGGCAGAAAACCTCGAACTCCGCGGCAGGGTCGCCGAACTCGGAACTTCGCTCCAGCGCGCCGAGTCCCTGCTCAGCCTCAACGACCAGCGTATCGCGCTGTGGGCCGAAGACGGGCGCAAGCCCGACCTGATCGGCTCCCTGCCGCCCGGTAGCGGCGCGCCGGAGGACCGGGCGCACTTCCTTGCCTTCGGCCGCTGGCTGGAGCCGCGCTCGGCGGCCGAGGTCGAGCATGGGCTCGCAGCCCTGCGGGAGAAGGGTACCGCCTTCGACATCGTCGTCGAGGCGCTGAACGGCACGCTGTTCGAAGCGCAGGGTCGTCGCTCGGCCGCGAACAGGATCCTGCGCATCCGCGCGCTGTCGCCAGCCGAGCGCAACCATGCGCGGCTCAAGATCGAACATCAGCGCGTCGCTTCGGAACGCGATAATCTGGTCGGCCTTGCGAACGCGCTCGCCATGCCGTTCTGGATGCGCGGCGCCGACGGCAAGCTGCAGTGGGTGAACCATGCATACGCAGCGGCGGTGGAAGCCGAGTCTCCGGTCGCCGCGGTGCAGGAGCAGCGCGAGTTCCTGAGCACGCCGGCGCGCGAGACGATCACGCGACACCAGAAGTCGGACCAGGCTTTCGCGCAGAAGCTGGCGACCGTGGTGCACGGCGACCGCCGCATGTACAGCGTCACCGACCATGCCGGTCGCGAGGGCTCCGCCGGACTCGCCGTCGACATCAGCGACATCGAGGGCGTGCGCGAGCAGTATGAGCGCATGCTGCGCAGCCACGCCGACACGCTCGATCAGCTGCACACGGCTGTCGCGATCTTCGACGGCGAGCGCAAGCTGCGCTTCTTCAACCAGGCATTCCAAAAGCTCTGGGAACTCGACCTGGTGTTCCTGGAAAGCGCGCCGGAGCATGCTCTCGTACTCGACAGGCTGCGCAGCGAAGGCAAACTCGCCGAGCAGCCGGAATGGCGCAAATGGAAGGAAACCCTGCTCGAAGCCTATCGCACGATGGATTCGCAGGAACACTGGTGGCACCTGCCGGACCGCCGCGCGATCCGCGTGGTCGCGAACCCGCAGGCCAATGGCGGGGTGACCTGGATCTTCGAGGACCACACGGAAAAGATCAATCTCGAGAGCCGCTACAACACGGCCGTGCGCGTCCAGGGCGAAACGCTCGACAACCTGGCCGAAGGGGTCGCCGTGTTCGGGCCGGACGGGCGCGTGCGTCTGTCCAACCCGGCCTTCGCCAGCCTTTGGGGAATCGATGCGCCTCTGATCCAGCCGGGAACGCACATCTCGGCGGTCAAGGCGCTCTGCCAGAATCTCACGACCGACAGCCCGTGGGGCGGCTTCGTCGCCGCCGCGACCGGCTTCGACGACGAGCGCCGGGACCGCCACGGGCAGGTCGAGCTGATCAACGGCACCGTGCTTCGCTATGCCGTCATCCACCTGCCCAACGGGCAAACGATGCTGACCTTCGTCGACGTGACCGACAGCGTGAACGTCGAGCGCGCGCTCAAGGACAAGAACGACGCGCTGCAGAAGGCCGACCGTCTCAAGAGCGAGTTCGTGCAGCACGTGTCGTACGAGCTGCGTTCGCCGCTGACCAACATCATCGGCTTCACCGAGCTGCTCGCAATGCCGGCCACGGGCCCGCTGAACGATCGGCAGACCGAGTATGTCGGGTACATCGGATCGTCGTCGGCCGAGCTCAAGACCATCGTGGACGACATCCTCGACCTCGCCACCCTCGATGCCGGCGCGATGGAGCTGGAGATCTCCGAGATACCGGTGCGTCGCGCGGTGGAATCGGCGGCGGAGCTGGTGGGAGAGCGGCTGCACGAGCATGGCATCGGGCTGTCGCTCGACCTCGCAGCAGCACCGCCATCGTTCCACGGCGACGAGCAGCGGGTCCGGCAGGTGCTGTTCAACCTGCTTGCAAACGCCGCCAACCATGCGCCGCGCGGGAGCACGGTTGCCGTGACTGCGAAGCATTGGCAGGGCGGCGTCGAGTTCGTCGTGCATGATGACGGTCCCGGCATCCCTTCGGAAGTGCTCGAAACGCTGTTCCGGCGCTTCGAGCCGCGCAACAACGGCGGGAGGCGGCGCGGCGCGGGTCTCGGCCTGTCAATCGTGAAAAGCTTCGTCGAACTGCACGGCGGCACGGTGACCATCGACAGCGGAGCCGGGCGCGGCACGACCGTAACGTGCCAGTTCCCGGCAGCTCCGGCCGGCCTGCGCGCCGCCGCGGAGTAGCATGGCCCGGTTCAGCCTGACGCTGCCGGACCTTGCCGCAACCGAGCGGCTGGGAGACGATATCGCCGCCGCACTGAAACCGGGCGACCTGGTGACGCTTTCGGGAGACCTCGGCGCCGGCAAGTCGGCACTGGCGCGAGCCATGGTCCGCGCCATAGCCGCCGACCAGGCGCTCGAGGTGCCGAGCCCGACGTTCACGCTCGTCCAGCAGTATCGACTGCGACTGCCGACCGCGCATTTCGACCTCTATCGCCTGGCCTCGCCCCACGAGGTCGACGAACTCGGCCTCGACGAGGCGCTGAGGGACGGGGTGGCACTGGTGGAATGGCCGCAACGCGGCGAGGGGCAGCTGCCTGCCGCCGCCATCGCCGTCTCGCTGTCCGAGACCGGCACCGGCCGGACGGCCGAAATCGCCTGCAGCGAAGCCGCAGCGGCACGCCTCTCCCGTTCCTTGGCGATTCGCGAGTTCCTCCAGTCGTCAGGCTGGGGCGGCGCCCGGCGGACCTTTCTCGTCGGCGATGCGTCCGCGCGCGCCTATGAGAATGCGACGATACCGGGGGAGCTGCCGCGCATCGTGATGAACTCGCCGCGGCAGCCGGACGGCCCGCCGATCCGCGGCGGCAAGCCGTACAGCCGGATCGCCAAGCTCGCCGAGTCGGTCATGCCATTCGTCGGCGTCGGTCGCGCGCTGCGCGAAGCGGGGTTCGCAGCGCCGGAGATCTTTGCCCAGGATCTCGATGCCGGCCTGCTCTTGATCGAGAACCTCGGATCGGGAACCTTCCTCGACGAAAGCGGCGCGCCAGTGGCCGAACGCTACGCGGCGGCGGCCGAGTTGCTTGCTGCGCTCCACGAACAGACATGGAACGCCGAACTTCCGGTGGCGCCGGAACACGTTCACCGCCTGCCCGACTACGACCGGGAAGCGATGGCCATCGAGACCGAGCTGGCGCTGGACTGGTACGTGCCGGCGATGCTCGGCCGGCAGGCTGCGTCGGAGGAACGCGCCGCATTCGGAAGTGCGTGGTCGGCCGCCTTCGACCGGCTGGCGACGGCAGAAACGTCACTCGTGCTGCGCGACTACCACTCCCCGAACCTGATATGGCGCGGCGACAGAGCCGGCACCGACCGGCTCGGCATCATCGACTTCCAGGACGCATTGATCGGGCCGGCCGCCTACGACGTGGCATCCCTGGCCATGGATGCGCGCGTCACCATCTCCGAAGAGCTGGAACGAGCGACGATCGAAGCGTACGCCGCGGCCCGCATGCGGGCCGGCGCGTTCGACCACCAGAGGTTCGAGGCCGCCTACGCGATCATGGCGGCGCAGCGAAACTCGAAGATCCTCGGAATTTTCGTGAGGCTCAACAAGCGCGACGGCAAACCGCAGTATATGAGGCACCTGCCGCGCATCCGTGCCTACCTGCTGCGGGCGCTCCGCCACCCTGCACTGGCGCCGGTACGCGACATCTACCAGAGGCTCGGGCTGCTCGCCGAGCCTCCCCAATGACCGGACCGCGCGTCGCCATGGTGCTCGCCGCCGGCCTCGGCAAGCGCATGCGGCCGATCACCGACCGCATCCCGAAGCCGCTGGTCGAGATTGCCGGACGCAGCCTCCTCGACCGCGGGCTCGACCGTCTGGAGGAGGCGGGCGTCGATACGGCGATCGTCAACGTGCATCACCTGGGCGCGCAAATCGTGGAGCACACGCGGGCAAGACAGCGCCCGCGCATCATCATTTCAGACGAGCGCGACGGGTTGCTCGATTCTGCGGGCGGCGTCGTCAAAGCGCTTCCTCTGATCGGCGAGCAACCCTTCTTCGTTCTTAACGCCGATACGTTCTGGGTCGATCGCGACGGGCGAGACCTCGACCGCCTGAAACTTGCATGGAATGCTGCGAGCATGGATATTCTGCTGATGCTTGCAGACCCGAACGATGCGACCGGCCACACCGGCGGCACAGATTTCACGATGAGCGCAGACGGATCGCTGGCGCGTGCCCATGGAGATCCGGCAGGCCTGGTCTACGCCGGCGCCTTCATCGCGAACCCGGCGATCTTCACGGACGCGGAGCCGACGCCGCACTCGCTCAACCTCTACTTCGACCGGGCCATCTCCGCCGGCCGGCTGTTCGGTCAGCGCATGAAAGGCGCGTGGATCACCGTGGGCACGCCCGATGCGATACCGGCTGCCGAACAGCGGCTTGCGGAACTCGGAGCGAAATGACGCCGCGGGAGCCGCGCGTCTTTACGATACCGCCGGGCGGACCGTTTCTCGAGACGTTGGCGGAGTCCCTGCTTTCCGGCAAGGTCGTTCCCGGCTTCGCCGCGCCCGACAATCCCCTGGCGCTCGCCGATGCCACCATCTTCGTACCGACGCGGCGCGCGGCGCGCGCGCTGCGTCAGGTGTTCGTCGACCGGATTGGAACGGGCGCAGCGATCCTGCCGTCGATCAGGCCGCTTGGCGAGTTCGACGAGGATGCGACGTTCTTCGATGCGGGTGCCGAGGCGCTCGACCTGCTGCCGCCGGTCGGAGGGATGGAACGGTTGCTGCTGCTCGCGCCGCTCGTGCAGGCGTGGAAGTCGCGACTTCCGGCGGCAATCAGGGCGCGGTTTTCGGAAGACGTGGTCGTCCCAGCCTCGCCGGCAGACGCCGTCTGGCTGTCGCGCGACCTCGCGGCGCTCATCGACGAGATCGACATCGAGGGCGCCGACTGGAAGCGGCTGACCGGCCTCGTGCCTGACGAGCTTGCCAACTGGTGGCAGGTCACGCTCGATTTCCTGCGCATCGCCACGGACTACTACCCTGCCGCTCTTGCCGAGCGCGGACGTTCCAGCCCAGGTGCGCACCTCACCGCCTCCATCGACGCCGAGGGTGCGCGGCTTAGGCGCAGCCCGCCGGCAGGGCCGGTCATTGCAGCAGGGTCTACCGGCTCGATTCCGGCGACGGCGCGGCTGCTCGCGACCATCGCAAGGCTCCCGGCCGGCGCAGTCGTGCTCCCGGGTCTCGACATCGCGATGGACGCGTCCTCCTGGGATGCGCTCTGCGCAAAGGAGCCTCATCCTTCCATCTGCGGACATCCGCAGTTCGGGTTGCGAAGCCTGCTCTCAACGCTCGGGATCGCTCGCGAGGCCGTCGCCGAACTTGCGGCACCGCAGACGCACCTTGCCGCGCGCCGGAAACTCGTAGCCGAAGCCCTGCGCCCCGCCGAGACGACGGACGCCTGGTCCTCGGTAACTTCCAGCGCTGGCGATGCGGCCGTCGGGCTGACCTTCGTCGAAGCCGCCAACGAGCGCGAGGAGGCCGATGCGATCGCACTTGCACTGCGGCTCGCGATAGAGCAGCCGGGGCATCGCGCAGCATTGGTCACGACCGACCGCGCACTGGCGCGCCGGGTAGCGACGGAACTCGCGCGTCATGGCGTGCGCGCCGACGATTCCGGCGGGCGACCGCTGTCGCATACGCCGCCGGTGCAGCTGCTCGCCGACGCGGTCGCGGTCGCCGCAAAACCCGGCAATCCGGTGTCGCTTATGTCGCTGATCAAGCATCCGCTGCTGCGATGCGGGCTGCCGCGCGGGGTGGTGCGCAGTGCGGCCGAGACGATAGAACTCGTTGCGCTGCGCGGCGGGACCGGACGCCCAGATATCGTCTCGCTGCGACGCGACTTCGACCTTCGGCTCGGGGCGCTGCGCTCCTCGTCTCACAAGCCCGCCTGGCTGGCGCGACTTGGCGATGCCGACGTCGAGGCGGCCCGGGCGCTCTGCGACGCCCTGGGGACCGCTGCCGGTCCGCTGGTGAACCTGTTGCGCGGGGGCGAGGTCGAGCTTGGCGCGTGCGCGCGGGAAAGCGTGCTGACGCTGGAGACGCTCGGCCGCGACGAACACGGGGCGCTGTCGCACCTCTACGCCGGCGACGTCGGAGAGAAGCTGATCGCGTTTCTCCGCGAGATCCTGGCGACCGAAAGCGGCGTGACTTTTCCGGGAAGCGACTGGCCGGCGATGCTTGAGGCACTTATCGCCGGAACGGTGGTCAAGCCGCCGCAGGGAGCGGACAGACGCGTCGCGATATGGGGTGCGCTCGAAGCGCGGCTGCAGAGCGTGGAGACGATGGTGCTCGGCGGCATGAACGAGGGGAGCTGGCCGCGGCGCGCCGAACCGGACCGGTTCATGTCGCGCTTCATGAAGTCCGGCATGTCGCTGCAGCCGCCGGAACGCCGCATCGGCCAGGCGGCGCACGATCTCGTCATGGCCATGGGCGCTCCGAACGTGGTGCTGACGCGCGCGGCACGCGCGGGCGATGCTCCCGCCGTGGCCTCGCGCCTCATACAGCGCCTGCTCGCCTTCGCCGGTCCCGAGCGCGCCGCTCAGATGCGGGCGCGCGGCGAAACGCTGATCGCCCAGGCGCGCGGCATAGGACGGCTCAAGCCGGCACCGCGCGTAACGCAGCCTAAGCCGGCGCCGCCGCTCAAGGCGCGGCCGCGCGACTTCTCTGTCACCGAGATCGAGACGCTGCGCCGCGATCCCTATGCCGTCTACGCGAGACGCGTGCTGGACGTCGCGGCGCTGAAGCCGCTGCTTCGCGACCCCAATGCGGCGGAGCGCGGAACGCTGTTTCACGACATCCTTCACCGCTTCGCCATTGCCGGCATCGATCCGCGCGGCGTCGACGCCGAGGCCGGCCTGGTCGCGATCGGCCACGCGGTGTTCGCCGAGCAGGGACTTCCGGCGGATGTCGAAGCGGTGTGGTGGCCGCGGTTTCGCAAGCTCGCAACCGGCATCATCGGCTGGGAGCGGTCGCACCGATCGACCGTCACGCGCCGCATTGCCGAGGCGCGTGCCGAGAAGACCGTGATCGGCCTCACGCGCGCCACGCTGCGCGGCTTTGCCGACCGCATCGACATCTTGAACGCCGGCCATGCCGACATCCTCGACTACAAGACCGGTTCGTACCCATCGAAACGCCAGGCGCATCAACTCGTCGTGCCGCAACTGGCGCTTGAAGGCGCTCTGCTGATGCGCGGCGCCTTTGGGGAAATCGGCAAGCTGACGCCGGACCAGCTCGCTTATGTACGTCTGCGGCCCAATGGCGAGGTTCATGAAGAGTCAATCCTGACCCACGCGCGCGTGACGCGGACCGCGCAGGAACTCTCCGAGGACGCCTGGGGGCGGCTGGAGAAGCTCGTCGCGTATTACGAGGACGAGACGCGCGGCTACCTGTCGCGTGCCCTGCCCTTCCGAGCCGGCGATTTCTCCGGCGACTACGATCACCTGGCGCGCGTCGCCGAATGGTCAACCGGCGGGGACGGCGAGGAAGAGGCGGAATGAGCCGCTTCATCCCGCCCGAGACCAAACGAAAGCAGCTCGACGCGTCGGATCCACGCACGTCGGCATGGGTGTCCGCCAATGCCGGATCGGGCAAGACCTACGTCCTGGCACAGCGCGTCATCCGCCTCCTCCTGGAAGACATCGAGCCGTCGCGCATCCTGTGCCTGACCTACACGCGGGTTGCGGCGGCCAACATGTCGAACACGGTGTTCAAACAGCTCTCCGAGTGGGCGCTGATGACGGATGCCGACCTCGACAAGGCAATATCGGCGACCGGAACCGAAGCGACGCCGCAAAAGCGCTCGCTGGCGCGCAAGCTGTTCGCACGGGCGCTCGAAACGCCCGGCGGACTCAAGATCCAGACGATCCACGCCTTCTGCGAGGCGGTGCTGCACCAGTTCCCGCTGGAAGCGAACATCGCGGGGCACTTCGAGCTGCTCGACAGCGAGATGGAGATCGCGCTCGTCGCCGAGGCGCGGCGCGACATGATCGCCGGCGCCTCCGCGGGCGAGAGCCGGATACTGGCCGAAGCGTTCGCGGACGTGCTTGAACGGGTCGGAGAGGACGGACTCGACCGACTGCTCGGCGAGATCGTGCGCCGCCGCTCCGGTCTGCGCACTTTTACTGGCGAGATCACTGACGGCGACCGGAACTATCGCCCGCTTTTCGAGGAGTTCGGCTTCGACGCCGCCGACACCGAAGGCGCGGTCGCCCGGAACTTCTGGCCGATTCCGGGAATGGAGCCGGCGTATTTCAGTGCGTTCGCCGAGGCGGCACGTGCGGTCGGCGCGGCGAACGTCGAACGATGGATACTCGAAGACGGCGAGGCGGGTTTTGCCGAAGCCGATCCGGCATCGCGGCTTTCATTGCTCGCGCGTGGCTTCCTGAAATCGTCGGGCGAGCCATACGGGCCGAAGACTTTCCCGCGAGCGCTCGTGGCACGCCTGCCTGATGTCGTCGAGCGCTACGAACGCGCGGCGGCGCACATCGCTGCTGCGACGGACCGGCTCGCCACGTTCCGCATGATCAGCGCGACACGCTCGGCGCTGACCATCGCCGACTGGCTGATCGGCCGCTACGAACGGTTGAAGAGCGCGCGCGGCTTCCTCGACTTCAACGACCTGATCGAGCGAACGGCGACGCTGTTTGCGCGGGCCGACGTGGGTCCTTGGGTGCACTACAAGCTCGACCAGGGCATAGACCACATCCTGATCGACGAGGCGCAGGACACAAGCCCGTCGCAGTGGGAGGTCGTGCGCAAGCTCGCTTCGGAGTTCTTCGTCGGCCTCGGTGCGCGCGACGGGCGGACGCGGACGATCTTCGCGGTGGGCGACGAGAAGCAGTCGATCTACTCGTTTCAGGGTGCCGATCCGCGCGCCTTCGCCGAGACCGGCGCTGCATTCGGCGCCGAGGTCCAGGCCGCGGACGCGTCGTTCAGGTCGGTGCGGCTGACGCAGTCGTTCCGCTCGACCCGCGACGTGCTGTCCGCCGTCGATCTCGTGTTTTCGGACCCGTCGGCGCGTGCCGGTCTGCAGCGCGACGACATCCCGCTGCGCCACGAGGGCATACGCGAGGGCGAAGGCGGCTGCGTCGAGGTGTGGGCATCGCTCGGGCCGGACGCGGTCGACGAGCCGGACGACTGGACCACACCGGTCGACCAGGCTTCGGCCCCGGCGGTGCGCCTCGCCGGCGTCATTGCCAGGACGATCGCCGACTGGATCGCGCGCGGCGAAGTCATCGAGGAGGAGAACCCGCGTCCCGTACGTCCGGGCGACGTGCTGGTGCTGGTGCGCAAGCGCGATGCCTTCGTCCACGCGCTGACAAGGGCATTGAAGCAGCCGGACACGAACGTGCCGGTCGCCGGGGCCGACCGGCTGCTGCTCACCGACCATATCGCCGTGAAGGACCTGATCGCGCTGGCGCGTTTTTCCCAACAGCCGCAAGACGACCTGTCGCTCGCCGCCTTGCTGCGCAGCCCGATCTTCGGCTGGACGGACGAACAGCTCTTCTCGATCGCCCATGGGCGCGGCAAACGCTCGCTTTTCGACGCGCTGCGCGACAGCGCCGATTTCTGGGCACGCGGGGTGATTGCCGAACTGGAAGACTGGCGCAACCAGGCGGCATTCCGGCCACCGTTCGAGTTCTTTGCCGGCGTGCTCGCGGGGACGCCGGAGCGCAGCGGGGTAAGGGCCCGTCTCCTGGCTCGGCTCGGCGAGGAGGCCGGGGACATCATCGACGAGTTCCTGTCGTTCTGCCTGGCGGTGGAACAGTCCGGCAGCACCGGGTTGGAAGTCCTGCTCGCCACCCTCGACACCGCCTCTCCGGAGATCAAGCGCGAGCTGGAACACGGGCGGGACGAGGTGCGCATCCTGACTGCGCACGCCGCCAAGGGGCTGGAGGCACCGATCGTCTTCCTGGTCGACCCAGGCAGCAGGCCGTTTCACGATTCGCATCTGCCGACGCTGCTGCCGCTCAGGTCGAGCGCCGGCAACTGGCAGGGCGAAGGCTACATCTGGCAGCCGCGCAAGGACCTGGCCAACCAGGCCGCGGCCGCGGTGAAGGCGCTCATCCGCGCATCGGCGGAGGCCGAGTATCGAAGGCTGCTCTACGTCGGCATGACCCGCGCCAAGGACCGGCTGATCGTCTGCGGCTACCATGGCGCCAACGGCCCTCCCGGCGATGGCTGGCACTCCATGGCAGTGCGCGCGATTTCCGGCTCGCCCGATGCAGCGCCGCTCGACGCGCCGGCGGAATGCCTGCCGGCATGGCGCTACCGCGTCAGCGAGCACGCTGCGCCGGCGGCAATGCCGGGTATTGCCGCGAACAAGCCGGTTCAGCCTGCCGCGCTGGAGCTGAAGCCTCTACCGGAAGCGTACGAGCCGCCGCCGCCGCTGCGTCCGTCCGGCGCCGGGCTCGCCGTCGAGGCGCATGACGCGGCACCGGAGCGGCATTCGCCGGTTCTCGACGAAGAACTTGCCGGCGCGATGGCGCTCGCCCGCGGCACCGCGATGCACCGTCTGCTGCAGGCCTTGCCCGACGTGGCGTCCGGGCAGCGGCACGATGCGGCACGTCGCTACGTCGAGGCAATCGGTCACACCTGGCCGGAGCATGAGCGGGAGGCGATGCTCGCGTCGGTCAGCCAGTTGCTGGACGACCGACGCTTCGCTCCGATCTTCTCGGCCAATTCGCGCGCCGAAGTGCAGGTGATGGGCACGGTGGAGATCGGCGGAGCCAAGCGCTCGGTCTCCGGGAAGATCGACAGGCTGGCGGTCACGGCCGAAGCCGTCACCATCGTCGATTTCAAGACCGGCCGCGCGCCGGAGGGCGACGCCGCACCGTTCGAGCATTTGGCGCAGGTCGCGCTCTATCGGGCTCTGCTCGCGCCGCTCTATCCGGACCGTCACATCGAAACGGCATTGATCTACACGGCGGGTCCCACTCTTGTCGTCCCGTCAGTCTCGGAGATGGAGGAGGCGCTTGCCCGACTCGCGCGGTCGTGACACGGTCGAAGCTTGACCGCGGGTGCCGAAAACACCACATCTTCGCCGGAACTCGCAATCACCTACAACATATGCAGGAGCCGACGATGGCCACCGTCAAGACCGACAACAACAGCTTCAAGAAGGACGTACTGGAGGCTTCCGAGCCCGTGGTCGTGGACTTCTGGGCGGAATGGTGCGGGCCGTGCAAGATGATCGCCCCGGCGCTTGAGGAGATCTCGAAGGAGATGGCGGGCAAGGTGAAGATCGCCAAGCTCAATATCGACGAGAATCCGGAACTCGCGGCGCAGTTCGGCGTGCGGTCGATCCCGACGCTGATGATCTTCAAGGGTGGCCAGGTCGCCGACATGAAGGTCGGCGCAGCCCCGAAGACGGCGCTTTCGGCGTGGATCAACAACGCCGCGGCCTGAGCCCGCAGGCAGCCAGTTGAGGCGCGTCGGCACTGCCGGCGCGCCTTTTTTATGCGCTTATCGCGGCGGGGTGCCGTTCTCGTCGAGAACTTCGCCCATGAGATAGAGCGAGCCGCAGATCAGAATGCGCGGCGCCGCTTCGCTATCGCTCCAGGTGTCGCGCAGCAGCATGAGCGCATTTCGAACGGACGCCACCGGCTCGGCCGACAGCCCCGCAGTTTCAGCGCGCACGGCGAGTTCCGCAGGCGCGACGCCGGCCGAGCTGTGGTTGACCGGCACGGTGAACACGTGGCGCGCCATGCCTTCGAAATTGCGGAAGAAGCCGGTCTGGTCCTTCGTCGAGATCATGCCGGCGATGAGGAACAAGGGACGCGGGCTGCGCTCCTCCTGCTCGGCCAGCGCCTCGGCGATGACCACGCTGGCGCCGGGGTTATGCCCGCCGTCGATCCAGATTTCGGAGCCTTTCGGGGCGAGTTCCTGGAGGCGGCCGAGCGGCAGACGCTGCATGCGTCCCGGCCATTCCACGCTGCTCATGGCTCTGTCCACCGCGGCGTGACCAATTTCGAAACCCCCCGCCCGGACGGCGGCGATGGCCGCGGCGGCATTGGCAAACTGATGGCGCCCGATGAGGCGTGGCAGCGTCACGTCGAGCAGGCCTGCCTCGTCCTGGTAGATGAGCCGGCCGTTCTCCTCGTAGGCGAGAAAGTCCTGTCCGTAGACGAGCATCGGGGCGCCGAGCCGCTCCGCGGTCTCGACCAGCACCTCACGCGCGGCGTCGAACTCCTGCGCCCCGATGATGACGGGGACGCCGGGCTTGATGATGCCGGCCTTTTCTGCCGCGATAAGCTCGACGCGATCGCCGAGATACGCCTCGTGATCCATCGATATCGGCATGATCACCGAGACCGCCGGACGCTGTATGACGTTCGTCGCATCGAAACGACCGCCGAGCCCAACCTCGACGACCGCGGCGTCAGCGGGATTCTCGGAGAACAGGATGAAGGCGACGGCGGTGAGGATTTCGAAAACCGTGATGGTCTGGCCGGCGTTCACCTCGGCAACGCGATGCACGGCTTCGGCAAGCATGGCATCGGAGACCAGCCCGCCGCCGCCGGGGGCACCGATGCGATAGCGCTCATGCCAGTTCACCAGGTGCGGCGAAGTGTGGACGTGGCAGGTCTTGCCGGCCGCCTCGAGCAGGGCGCGCGAGAAGGCGGCAGTCGATCCCTTGCCGTTGGTGCCGGCGATGTGGATGACCGGAGGAAGATCGTCTTGTGGATTCTTGAGCCGCGCGAGAAGCCGGCGGATCCGGTCGAGCGAAAGGTCGAAGCCTTTGGGATGGAGCGACAGGAGCCGCTCGATTTCCTGGTCTGCAGTGAGCACGTTCATGGCTTGGTTCAGGCAGCCGCGACTGCAGCTGGAGTTCCCGTGGCCCCGGCATCCGGCGCCGGGAGGGCGATCGGCGCGGGTGCGGGCTGCTTGAGGAGGAGCCGCAGGAGGCGGGCGACGGTTGCCTTCATCTCGAGCCGGGAGACGACCATGTCGACCATGCCGTGCTTCATCAGATATTCGGCGCGCTGGAAGCCTTCCGGAAGCTTCTCGCGAATTGTCTGCTCGATCACGCGCGGCCCGGCGAAGCCGATCAGCGCGCCCGGCTCGGCAATGTGGACGTCGCCCAGCATGGCGTAGGAGGCCGTGACGCCACCGGTCGTCGGGTTCGTCAGAACCACGATATAGGGCAAGCCGGCTTCCTTCAGCCGGTCGACGCCCACAGTCGTACGCGGCAGCTGCATCAGCGAGAAAATGCCTTCCTGCATGCGGGCACCGCCGGACGCTGCAAAGAGCACCATCGGGCGGCGGGTCTCCAGCGCCGTCTCGAAGGCGCGGATGATGATCTCGCCCGCGGCCATGCCGAGAGAGCCGCCGATGAACGAGAAATCCTGGACGGCGGCGACGATGCCGAGGCCTTCGATCTGACCCTTGGCTGCGAGGACGGCGTCCTCCATGCCTGTCTTGGCCTTGGCTTCGCGCAGGCGGTCGATATAGCGCTTCTCGTCGCGGAAGCGCAGCGGGTCGACGGCGACCTTGGGCGTCTCGATGGCCTCGTAAGCGCCTTCATCGAAGAAATGAGAAAGCCTTTCACGCGCGTTGATGCGCATGTGATAGCCCGATGCCGGGATCACGTACTGGTTCTGTTCCAGATCCTTGTGGAACACCATTTCCCCGGTCTCGGGATCCTTGATCCACAGGTTCTCCGGCATGTCGCGGCGGCCGAGCATCGAATTGATGCGCGGGCGGACATAGTTGGTGATCCAGTTCATGGACGCCTCTCCTCGATCCCGACTATGTGGGTCAGCACTCAGGCCGCAGCAAGGCGCGCCGCCTGGACGCCGCGCGCGAGCTCGCTGACCAGCGTCGCCACTGCTTCAGCCGGATCGGCGGTCTGGCTGCCGTCCGGCGCGATCACGCTCGCCACCGCGTTGACGATCGCCGTACCGACCACGACGCCGTCGGCCGAGCGGCCTATGGCGCGAGCCTGCTCGGCGGTTTTGACCCCAAACCCCACGCAGACCGGTAGATTTGTGTGCCCCTTGATGCGCGCGACCGCGGCGGCGACCTTACTGGTATCCGGCAGGGCGGAACCGGTGATGCCCGTCATCGAGACGTAATAGACGAAACCCGACGTGTTCTCGAGCACCTTGGGCAGACGGCGATCGTCGGTGGTCGGCGTCGCCAGCCGGATGAAATTGATACCTGCCCTCACTGCGGGGAGGCAAAGTTCGTCGTCCATTTCCGGCGGCAGGTCGACGACGATCAGCCCGTCTATGCCTGATGCCTTGGCATCGGCGAGAAATCGCTCCACGCCGTAGATGTAGATCGGGTTGTAGTAGCCCATCATGATGATCGGGGTGCTGTCGTCGCCGGCGCGGAAGTCCGCGGCGAGCTGCAGCGTCCCGACCAGCGTCTGGCCGGCTTTGAGCGCGCGCAGGCCGGCGGCCTGGATCGCCGGTCCGTCCGCCATCGGATCGGAGAACGGCATGCCGAGCTCGATGACGTCGGCTCCAGCCTTCGGCAGAGCCTTCATGATGCGCAGCGAGGTCTCGTAGTCCGGGTCGCCGCCCATGAAATATGTGACGAGCGCCGGGCGCCCCTCGGCCTTCAGTTCGGCCATGCGGCGATCGATGCGGGTCTCGGTCACGTCAGATCTCCATGCCCATCATCTTGGCGACGGTGTGCACGTCCTTGTCGCCGCGGCCGGAGAGATTGACGATGACGATCTCGTCCCTGCCCATTTTTGGGGCACGCTTCACGGCTTCCGCGATTGCGTGCGCAGATTCCAGCGCCGGGATGATGCCTTCCACCTTCGTCGTCAGCTGGAAGGCGTCGAGAGCCTCGTCGTCGAGGATCGGCACATATTCGACGCGGCCGCTGTCGCGCAGCCACGAGTGCTCGGGGCCGACGCCGGGGTAATCCAGTCCCGCAGAGATCGAATGACCGTCGAGGATCTGGCCGTCCGCATTCTGCAGCAGGTAGGTGCGGTTGCCGTGCAGCACGCCGGGCTTTCCGGCGCTCATCGAGGCGCAGTGCTCGACGCCTTCGAGGCCACGGCCGCCGGCTTCCACGCCGACGATCCTGACGTCATGGTCGTCGAGGAAGGGGTGGAATATGCCGATGGCGTTGGAGCCGCCGCCGACCGCCGCGATAACCATGTCCGGAAGACGGCCCTCCTGCTCGAGTATCTGCGCACGGGCTTCGTTGCCGATCACCGACTGGAATTCGCGCACGAGCTCCGGGTAGGGGTGCGGACCGGCCGCCGTGCCGATCAGGTAGTAGGTGTCCTCGACATTGGTCACCCAGTCGCGCAGCGCCTCGTTCATCGCGTCCTTCAGCGTGCCGTGGCCGGAGGTTACCGGCCGCACCTCGGCGCCGAGGAGCTTCATCCGGAAGACATTGGGCTTTTGACGCTCGACGTCGGTGGCGCCCATGTAGACCACGCAGGGATAGCCGAAGCGGGCCGAAACCGTGGCCGAGGCGACGCCGTGCTGGCCCGCACCCGTCTCGGCGATGATGCGTTTCTTGCCCATGCGCTTGGCGAGAAGGATCTGGCCCAGGCAGTTGTTGATCTTATGCGAACCGGTGTGGTTCAGGTCCTCGCGCTTCAGGAAGATCCTGGCGCCACCCAGATGGCGCGTCAGCCCCTCGGCGAAATAGAGCTTCGACGGCCGGCCGGCGTAGTAGGTCGACAGTTGCTGCAGCTCGGCCTTGAATGCCGGATCGCCCTTAGCCTCGTGCCATTCCCGCTCGAGTTCGAGGATGAGCGGCATCAGGGTTTCGGCTACGAAGCGGCCGCCGAAAACCCCGAACATGCCCTGCTCGTCTGGACCGGTGCGGAAGGAATTGGGAAGGGTCGGCTTGTTCATGAAGTTTCCGTCGGTGGCGCGCGCGCCGTCGCGCGGGCTTATGCCTTACCAGCCAGAAAAAGCAAAATCGATTCGCTTCAGCGGCGTGCCGCGTCTACGGCCGCAAAGAAGGAGCGGATCAAGGCGGCGTCCTTGACGCCGGGGGCGCTTTCGACGCCGGACGAAACGTCGATTCCGGGTGGATCGGCCTGGCGCAGCGCCTCGGCGACGTTGCCGGCGTTCAGGCCGCCCGACAGCAGGTAGGCAGTGCCGCGCGGCAAAGCGCGCAGGATCTTCCAGTCGAAAGACACGCCGTTGCCGCCGGGCAATTCGGAGCCCTTCGGCGGCTTGGCGTCGAACAGAAAGCTGTCCGCGACACCCTCAAAGGAGCTCAAGGCTCTGAGGTCGTCGGCGTGCGACACCGGCAGCGCCTTGATCACCGGCAGGCCATAGCGGGCTTTCACGCCAGCGAGCCGTTCCGGCGTTTCCGTACCGTGAAGCTGCAGCATGTCGGGCGCCATCGCGGCGACGATAGCGTCGAGCGCAGCGTCGTCGGCGTCGACGGTGACGGCTACGGCCCTTGCCCGCCCGCGGGCTGCCTCGCGCAACCGGCCCGCGTCCGCCGGAGAGACATTGCGCGGGCTTTTCGGGAAGAAGATGAAGCCGACATGCGATGCCCCGCCGTCCAGCGCGGCACCGACCGCTTCGGGCGTCTTCAGGCCGCAGATCTTGATCTCAATGGGCATCGAGGCGCGGTTTCGCACGATCGGGAAGGCGAGTCGAGAAATCCTACTCGAACCCGATCGCCTGCAGGGCCGTCCCGTTCTTCTTCAGCCACGCCTTCGCTTCGTCGCTGCGCGGGCAGAGTTCGGCGCAGAGCTTCCAGAATTTGGGGCCGTGGTTCATCTCTTTCAGATGCGCGACCTCGTGGGCAACGAGATAGTCGATGACCGTTCGCGGCGCCATCATGATCCTCCACGAGAAGGACAGCGTGCCGTCTGCCGTGCAGGAGCCCCAACGGCTCGACGTATCCTTGTAGCGTACCGCCTTGGCGCGCCTGCCGACCGCTGCCGTATGCTTTGCCACCAGCTGCTCTATGTCCTTCCTGGCTTCGCGCTTGAGGAAATCGGCCAGGCGACGCGGCAGGTGGCGGCGGTCGCCGTGAACGACCAACGCAGGCACGCCGTCGACGACGCCGACCACGACCGTGCCCCGCACGGCGGGTTCGTGGACGATGAGATGCGGGGTGCCTCGCAGGGGAATCTTGATGCCCGGCCGTACGATCGGATGCTCCGGCACTTTCGCGAGCCGCTGTTCGAGCCACTCTTCGTGGCGCGACAGAAACCGCTCCACCTCGCGCAGCGAGACACCCGAGGGCCGCGTGACGCGCAACCCCTGGCCCCCGGCGTCGATGCGCAAGGTGAGCCTGCGGGCCCGGTCGCTCTCGACGATGCGCAGCGCAAGCCTGCGGCCCGCCACCTCGTGCTCGCGCAGGACGGGCGCCGCCGGCGGTGCGATGGTGCGTTTCAGCAGGGCGAAGACCATGGAGCCGATGCTAGCCGATTCGAGCCGGACAGGCGTTTACAAACGAAAGCGGCGCCCGAGGGCGCCGCGATAAATTCGAGCTTCGCACAAGGTCAGTCGTCGAGGAGACCCTTGCCCTTGCGGGCGGGCTTTTCGGCGCCAGGAGCGGTCGGTGCCGTGCCCTTGTTGCGGTCGGCCATGAAGCGGTCGAACTCCGCCTGGTCCTTGGCGCGACGCAGCTCACGCGCGTAGCTGTCGAATTCCTCGCGCATCTCCTCGAGCTTGCGACGCTCTTCGGCGAGGCGCTCGAGTTCCTTCTCGCGCCAGTCGTCGAAGGCGACGTTG
The DNA here is from genome assembly GCA_023457435.1 of Pseudomonadota bacterium. Taxonomy (GTDB): domain Bacteria; phylum Pseudomonadota; class Alphaproteobacteria; order Rhizobiales; family Rhizobiaceae; genus RCIO01. The sequence goes on along the minus strand of JAEWLS010000030.1, from coordinate 159,303 downwards.
CCGGTGCGTGCGTAGCCGCGATGCGAGCCGCCGCGGCACGATGCCCACATGCGGTCGGTTGCGCGGTTGGCCTCGCGCTTGAAGCCCTCGAGCCGATCACCCCAGATGATGTAGGCAAGCATGGCGAGGCCGAGCGGCCAGAAAACCATGAAGCCGATCACCATCAATGCGATGGTCGCTGGCGTCCAGGCGGGACGGATCAAAGCGGAAGTGGTCATAGTGGCCGGTTCCTTGTCGTCCATTGGCAGCCCCTATGGCTGCATGAATTCGAAATGGGAAACCACCCGAACCGATTCAATGTCCGGCCGCGTAAATTAATGTAAAGCCGTACAAGCTATTGGCGCGACAGCGTTTTGGCGCGTTCCAGACCGAGGACCACCAGCCCGGCCACCAGGCCCCAGAACGCGGCGCCGATGCCGAGCGCGGTTACCCCCGACGCCGTGACCGCAAAAGTGACGGTCGCCGCCATGCGATGGACAGGCTCGGCGATGGCGATCGACAGAGCGTTGGCGAGGGAGCCGATGAGCCCGAGACCGGCGACGATGAGTATCAGCGTCGGCGGCAGCACCGCGAACAGCGCCACCATCGACGCGCCAAACAGCGCGAACACCAGGTAGGCGAGCGTATAGAAGGGTCCCACCTTCCACCGCTCCGCGAGATCGGGATGCACATCGGGGCTGGTGCACATGGCCGCGGCCATGGCCGAAAGGTTCGTGGTGCCGGCATTGAACGGCGCGCTGAGGAGGGAGCCGATGCCGGTCACTCCTATCAGTTGGCCGGCAGGTGGCTCGTAACCGGCGGCTTTTAAGACTGCCAGTCCGGCAAGGTTCTGCGATGCCATCGTGACCAGGTAGATCGGTATCGCCAGGCCGAAGAAGCCGGCGACGGAGAAGTTCGGCGCCGTCAAAACGAGCGTCGACAGCTCCAGCGACGGGAATTCGGGCACGCGACCGAGCGCCCAGGCGTAGAAGGTGCCGCCCGCGAGTACGGCGAGCACCGACAGGGCCGGGCTGAACAGCCGGATGACGAAGAACAGGGCGACCAGCGGAAGCACCAGCCAGGGGTCGCTGCCGGCGGCCAGCGCCGAATTGGCTGCAAAGGTGAACAGAATGCCGGCAAGCATGGCCGATGCGACCGAGGAGGGTATCCGGTTGACGAGCTGAATGACGGGGCGGGCCAGCGCCGTGGCCATCAGCATGACCGCGGCCAGGATGAAGGCGCCGACCGTATCGGCAATGGTGTAGCCGGGGGCCGCGGCGATGAGCGCCAGGCCGGGCGTCGACCACGCCGTCACCACCGGCATTCGCGTTCGCCACGAAAGCCACAGCGTCTCGAGCGCGATCGCCAGGCAGACGGCCGTGACCCAGCTCGCCGTCTGCTCCCGCGTTGCCCCGACCGCGTCGGCGGCGGCGATGATCAGAGCCAGCGTACCGCCGCAGCCGACAGTCGCTCCGACGATCGCGGAGACGGGTATGGACAGGCGCATCGGCTTATCCCGCGAGCTGGACCAGACCGTCGGCGGCGCGCAACATCATGGCGATGTCCTGCGGCCGCGACAGGCGGTGATCGCCATCGCGCACCAGCGATAGCGTGACGTCGTCGGCGGGCAGATGCTCGACGAGCTTCAGGGCGTGGGCGTACGGGACGTCGGGGTCCTGCATGCCCTGCAGGATCGTCACCGGGCAGTGCGTGTCGATGATGCCGGTGAGCACGCGGTTCTTCTCCCCGTCCTCGAACAGTCGGCGCGTGTAGACGTAAGGGGCTTCCGAGTAGGCCGACGGCTGCCCGAGCATGCCGGTGACCTCGATCTCGCGCTTCTGCTTCTTGGTGAGCTTTGGCCACACCAGGTCGCTGGTGAAGTCTGGAGCGGGGGCGATGAGGAGAAGGCCGGCGACGCGCCCGCCCTCGCCCGCCTTCTGCAGTTCCTGAACCAGTCGCAGCGTTATCCAGGCGCCCATCGAGGAGCCGACGAGGATCTGCGGTCCTGCGGTCAGGCCGCGGACGGCCGCGAGGCTCTCCTCGAGCCAGCGCGAAATCGTGCCATCTTCGAACCGGCCGCCCGACTCGCCATGGCCCGAATAGTCGAAGCGCAGGAAGGCGCGGCCGTTCTCAGCGGCCCAGCGGTCCAAGGCCTCGGCCTTCGTGCCCTTCATGTCGGAGCGGTATCCGCCAAGCCAGACGAACCCGGGCGCGGCTCCATCCCTCCGGCGATAGGCGATGTCGCGGTCGGGCAGGGACAGATATTGCGGCCGGGCTTCGCTGCTCATGGCAGCGCTATCGCATGCCGGCCGCAGAGCGGAAAGCCGTTGGCGCAATGCTTCGCGACAACTGGTGATTTTCGACGCGTTCCATGCTATTGACTCGCCGAACGCGGTCGCCACATAGCGCGCACCGCGGGTTTTTCGCGTGAAAGTCAACGGCAAAAGGATCTAGGCCATTCGCAGACCATTCAAAGCCGCGGCGCCGACCAAGGACGGGCCGCGCTCCAACCGAGACATCCGGGCTCTCCGGGTCCAACTCATCGACGAAACCGGCGTCAATCGCGGCGCCGTGCCGATCCAGGACGCGCTTGCCGCTGCGGAAGCCGCCGGGCTGGACCTCGTCGAAATCTCGCCGAATGCCGAGCTGCCGGTCTGCAAGATCACCGATCTGGGCAAGCTGAAATACGCCAGCCAGAAGAAGGCCGCCGAAGCGCGCAAGCGCCAGAAGGTCATCGAGATCAAGGAGATCAAGATGCGGCCGAACATCGACACTCACGATTACGAGACGAAGATGAAGGCCGTGCGCCGCTTCTTCGACGAGGGCGACAAGGTCAAGCTGACACTGCGCTTCCGCGGCCGCGAAATGGCGCATCTCGAACTCGGGATGGAGCTTCTCAACCGGGTCAAGGAAGAGGTCGTCGAGATCGCCAAGGTGGAAGCCGAGCCCAAGCTTGAAGGCCGCCAGATGATGATGGTGCTGGCGCCGAGGTGACGGCGGGAGCCTTGCGCTTCCGCCCGCTCTCCGATATGTAGCGCCCGCTTCTCGCATACAGAGACGCGAAAGAGCCGCCCGGCAGGGCATGCCGTGGCGGTTTCTCATGCTTTCCGGACGCTGGTCCGTCCGGGGCAACGACAAGGCTCAATCGTGGGCCACAAGAAGGAAAGAGCAAAATGCCCAAGATGAAGACCAAATCGGCCGCCAAGAAGCGGTTCAAGATCACCGGCACCGGCAAGGTGAAGTCCGCCGCCGCCGGCAAGCGCCATGGCATGATCAAGCGCACCAACAAGTTCATTCGCGACGCCCGCGGCACGATGGTTCTTGCTGAACCGGACGGCAAGAAGGTGGTCAAGAACTTCCTGCCCAATGGCGGCGGGATCTGAACGGCGCGCGATAAGGAGAACATGACATGGCACGCGTAAAGAGAGGCGTCACCGCCCACGCCAAGCACAAGAAGGTGCTGAAGGCCGCCAAGGGTTTCTACGGCCGCCGCAAGAACACGATCCGCATCGCCAAGCAGGCGGTGGAAAAGTCGCTGCAGTACGCCTACCGCGACCGCAAGGCGCGCAAGCGCAACTTCCGCGCGCTCTGGGTGCAGCGCATCAACGCCGCCGTGCGCGAGCATGGCCTGACCTACGGCCGCTTCATCGACGGTCTGAACAAGGCCGGCATCGAGGTCGACCGCAAGGTGCTGTCGGACCTCGCCATCCACGAGCCGGCGGCGTTCGCCGCCCTGGTCGGCAAGGCAAAGGTTGCGCTGGAGTACCTGAAAGACACCACGCCGGGTGCTTTTGAGCGCGCTGTCGCCTAGCCAGCAGCGCTTCCCAAGCATTCGCATTTCTGATTGGGAAACCCGCGCTGGCAGTGCCGGCGCGGGTTTTTTCATGCTCCGACGAGAAACACGGTCGATCGATGAGTGAACTGGAAAGCCTCGAACAGACATTGATGGCCGAGATCGCCTCGGCTGCCGACGAACCGGCCATCGAAGCTGTGCGCGTGTCGGCGCTCGGCAAGAAGGGTTCGGTGTCGGAACTCCTGAAAACGCTGGGCGCGATGGCGCCCGAAGAGCGCCAAGCACGCGGCGCGGCGATCAACGGCCTGAAGACACGGGTGACGGAAGCGCTGACCGCGCGGCGTTCCGGGCTGCGCGACGCCGCGATCGCAAGACGCCTCGCGGCGGAGACGGTCGACGTGACCCTGCCGGTTCGGCAAGCTCCGGCGGAGCGCGGCCGGATCCATCCGATCAGCCAGGTGATCGACGAGATCGCGGCCATCTTCGGCGACCTCGGATTCGCAATTGCCGAAGGTCCGGACATCGAGACGGACTATTACAACTTCACCGCGCTGAACTTCCCCGAAGGCCACCCGGCGCGCGAGATGCACGACACCTTCTTCTTCAATCCGCCCGCCGATGGCGGCAAGGCGAAGCTGCTGCGCACGCATACCTCGCCCGTCCAGATCCGGACGATGGAGACGCAGAAGCCACCGATCCGCATCGTCATCCCCGGCAAGACCTACCGGCAGGATTCCGACGCCACCCACTCGCCGATGTTCCATCAGGTCGAAGGGCTGGTGATCGACAAGACCGCCAACGTCGCCAACATGAAGTGGGTGCTGGAGGAGTTCTGCAAGGCGTTCTTCGAAGTGCCGTCGGTTAACATGCGCTTCCGGCCAAGCTTCTTCCCGTTTACCGAGCCCAGCCTCGAAGTCGACATCCAGTGCGACCGCTCGCGGCCGGGCGAGGTGCGCTTCGGTGAGGGCAACGACTGGATGGAGATTCTGGGTTGCGGCATGGTCCACTCCAACGTGCTGCGCTTTGGCGGGCTCGATCCCGACGAATACCAGGGTTTCGCCTGGGGGATGGGCATCGACCGCATCGCCATGCTGAAGTACGGCATGCCGGATTTGCGCGCCTTCTTTGACGCCGACGTCAGGTGGCTCAGTCACTACGGCTTCAGGCCCCTCGACATGCCGACGCTGTTCGGAGGACTGAGTTCTTGATTTGATTGTGGCCACGATTAAATATGGTGGCGGTTGATGGATCTGGAGTGGGACGAGGACAAGAGACAGCGTAACCTGCGCGAACGGGGGCTCGATTTTGCTGATGTCATTCGATTCGAGCTCGGAGCCGCAGAGACTGAACAAGACAAACGGTTCGAGTACGGAGAACCGCGCTTCATCTCTACCGGATATCTTGATGGACGACTGCACGTCTTGTGCTGGACCGTGAGAGCAGACCGGATCCGAGTGATCTCGCTGAGGAAAGCCAATGAGCGCGAACAAAAGAGACATTCCGGTCGTGCCGAGGGATCAGGCTCCGCTGACGGACCATGATGGTGAAGTGCGTGAACTAACCGACGAGAACTTTTTTCGACAAGCTCGCCCAGCGCGCGAGTTGTTCCCTGAACTCGTCGATTCTTTCGAGCGCATGCGCGGGCAGCGCGGGCCGCAAAAAGCGCCCACCAAGGAGCGTATCGGGCTGAGACTGGATAGCGAGGTCGTCGAGCATTTTCGCAAGACCGGACCCGGCTGGCAGAGCCGCATCAACGACGTGCTTGCCAAGCACGTGAAGGGCAACCGGGCCTGACGCCCAGCGAGACAAAGCATTATGAAATTCACCCTCTCCTGGCTTCGCGACCACCTCGAGACCGACGCCACGCTCGACGAGATCGTCGAGCGGCTGACCATGACCGGCCTCGAGGTCGAACGCGTCGACGACAAGGCAGCGCTCAAGCCCTTCGTCATCGCCAAAGTGCTGACGGCCGCGCGCCATCCCGACGCGGACAAGCTGCAGGTGCTGACCGTCGACGCGGGTGACGGCAAGCCGGTGCAGGTCGTGTGCGGCGCGCCGAATGCCCGTGCAGGCCTGATCGGCGCCTTCGCGCGTCCAGGCACCTACGTGCCCGGCATTGACGTGACGCTCGGCGTTGGAAAGATCCGCGGCGTCGAGAGCCACGGCATGATGTGCTCCGAGCGCGAGCTCCAGCTGTCGGACGAACACAACGGCATCATCGAGTTGCCGCAGGACGCGCCCGTCGGCACCAGGTTCGCCACATACGCTCACCTCGATGACCCGGTCATCGAGATCAATCTGACGCCGAACCGCCCCGATGCGACCGGCGTCTATGGAATCGCACGCGACCTCGCGGCGTCCGGGCTCGGTCGCCTCAAGGACGGCACCGTCGCGAGCGTCGCAGGCGCCGGCAGCTGCCCGGTGAAAGTTACAATCGCAGATCCGGACCTGTGCCCCGGGTTCGCGCTGCGCCTCGTGCGCGGCGTGAAAAATGGCCCATCGCCAAAATGGCTGCAGCAAAGGCTGATCGCGATCGGTCTGAGGCCGATCAACGTGCTGGTCGACATCACCAACTACCTGACCTTCGACCGCGGCCGCCCGCTGCACGTGTTCGATGCGAAGAAGGTAGCTGGCGACCTGACCGTGCGCCGCGCGCGTGACGGCGAGACAGTGCTTGCGCTCGATGGCCGCGATTACGCGCTGACGGCGGACATGTGCGTGATCGCAGACGACAATGGCGTCGAGTCGATCGCGGGTGTCATGGGCGGCGAACATTCCGGCTGCGACGAGCACACCACGGACGTGCTGATCGAATCGGCGCTTTGGAATCCGCTCAATATCGCCCGCACCGGCCGCAGCCTCGGCATCATCACCGATGCGCGATACCGTTTCGAGCGCGGCGTCGACCCCGAGTTCATGGTGCCCGGCCTCGAGCTCGCGACGCACATGGTACTCGATCTGTGCGGCGGCGCGCCGACCGGGATCGAGGTCGTTGGCTATCAGGGCCACACGGCCAGGGAGATACGGCTCCCGCTGTCGGAGGTGAAGCGGCTGACCGGCCTCGACGTGCCCGGCAATGCCAGCATCGACATACTCACCCGCCTCGGCTTCGGACCAAGAGGCTCCGGCGACATCATCGACGTCTCCGTGCCGTCCTGGCGTCCGGACGTCGATGGCAAGGCCGATCTCGTCGAGGAGGTCATGCGCATCAACGGCGTCGGCAAGATCGCGCCGCAGCCGCTGACCGGCAACGGTGCGGTCAATGGCCGGACCCTGACGACGCTGCAGGTGCGCACCCGTGCCGCGAAGCGCTCACTCGCCGTGCGCGGCATGTTGGAGGCGGTCACCTGGTCGTTCATTCCGGAGGCGCACGCCAAGCTGTTCGGCGGCGGCCAACCGGAGCTGAAGCTCGCCAATCCGATCGCGGCAGACATGTCGGACATGCGTCCGTCGCTGTTGCCGGGCCTCGTGGCAGCTGTCCAGCGGAATGCCGACCGGGGCTTTGCCGATGTGGCACTGTTCGAGGTCTCCGGCATTTACGAGGGCGATACGCCATCCGCGCAGCGGCGCGTTGCCGGCGGCGTGCGCCGCGGCACCGCCAAGCACGAGGGCCAAGGGCGCGACTGGTCAGGCAATGCCGGAGCGGTGGGCGTGTTCGACGCCAAGGCCGATGCCTTCGCCGCGCTCGAAGCGTGCGGCGCGCCAACCGAGAAGCTCACCGTCGAGCCGGGTGCCCCGGAATGGTATCATCCCGGGCGCTCGGGCGTGATCAAGCTCGGTCCTAAAACAGTGCTGGGCCACTTCGGCGAGTTTCATCCGAGGACGCTCGAAGCTCTCGACGTGTCGGGGCCTCTTTGCGGCTTCGAAGTGTACATCGATGCCATCCCCGAGCCGAAAGCCAAGGCGACGCGAACAAAACCGCGCCTCGACCTTTCGCCGTTCCAGGCAGTGCGCCGCGACTTCGCCTTTGTCGTCGACCGCAAGGTGGAGGCCGGTTCGGTCATCAAGGCCGCGCTGGCAGCCGACAGGAAGCTGGTCACCGGCGCGCGCGTGTTCGACGTGTTCGAGGGTGCGGCGCTGGGCGCGGACAAGAAGTCGGTGGCTATCGAAATTTCGATACAGCCTTCCGACCGCACGTTGACCGACGAGGACTTCGAGGCGCTCGCGAGGCGCATCGTCGACAACGTCGCCAAACAGACGGGCGGCGCGCTGCGTAGCTAGACCCAAAGCACAGCATCTTTCCGTTGGGGGACGCAACGGCACGCTTCCAATTCCAGCACATCCCGCTATTATTTGTCTGACAAATAGGGTGGGAGCACTCATGTTGCGCTGGGGCGTCATCTCCACGGCCAAGATCGGCCGCGAACAGGTCATCCCTGCTCTGCAGCAGGCACAGAACGGGACGGTGTCGGCGATTGCCAGCCGCGACATCTCGAAGGCGGAGGCACTGGCCGCAGCGGTCGGCGCACCACACGTCTTCGGTTCGTACGAAGCGATGCTGGCGTCTGATATAATCGACGCGGTCTACATACCCCTGCCGACGGCTCAACATGTCGAATGGGCCGTCAAGGCCTCGGACGCCGGCAAGCATGTGCTGGTCGAAAAGCCGCTCGCGCTCCGGGCAGGCGACATCGCAGAGGTGATCGCAGCCCGCGACCGGAACAGGGTCGTGGTGGCCGAGGCCTACATGGTCACCTACCACCCGCAATGGCACAAGGTGCGCGAGCTGGTCCAAGGCGGCGCGATCGGGACATTGAGGCATGTGCAGGGGGCATTCAGCTACTACAACGTCGATCCGGTGAACATGCGCAACCGGCCGGAACTCGGCGGCGGCGCGCTTCCCGACATCGGGGTCTATCCTACGGTCACCACCCGTTTCGTCACCGGACAGGAACCGGTCCGCATCCAGGCTCGCGTCGACCGCGATCCGAAATTCGGCACCGACGCCTATTCCAGCATCAAGGCAGACTTCGGCGGCTTCGAGCTGTCCTTCTATCTGTCGACGCAGATGGCGGCGCGCCAGACGATGGTCTTCCACGGCGACAAGGGCTACGTCGAAATCGCCTCGCCGTTCAACTCCTGGCTGTACGGCGACCAGTCGGTCACGCTGTGGAACCAGAACCATCTCGAGGCAAGCGTCTTCCGGTACTCAGGCATCAACCAGTACCGGCTCCAGGCCGAAGCTTTTGCCAAGGCGGTCGTCGGCGAGAAGGTCGAACTCTTCACGCTCGAACAGTCGGTCCTCAATCAGCGGTTCATCGACGCCTGTTTCCGGGCGGGCGAGCAGGACGGCTGGGCGGCAGTCTAAGCGCAACCTCCCCTGCGGCGAATGTATGATTTGCCGCGTGCGCACCCTTCGGGCTATGCCGGGGTGCGGATTCGGGAAGGGGAGCCCCAACGCTGGCTAAGAAAGTCTGGCCTATCGTCGGCCTCGTCGCCGTCGTGTTTTCGGTGTGGCTGCTCTACAAGGAGCTGCGCGGCATTTCGTTCGCAGAGCTCACGGACAGCTTCGCCGCGATCAGCTTGCGGAACTGGCTGCTCGCTGTCGGTGCGACATTCGTCGCCTACGCCGCGCTGGCCGGCTACGACCGCATTGCGCTCGATCATCTCGGCCGGAAGGTGGGCCTTCTGTTCGTCACCGTGACATCGTTCGTCACATACGCCCTGTCCCACAACATCGGAGCTTCGGTGTTTTCAGGCGCCGTCGTGCGCTATCGAGCCTATTCCTCGCGCCGTCTGACCGCGCAGGAGATCGGCGTGCTGATCGCGTTCTGCTCCTTCACCTTCTTCATAGGAACGCTGCTCCTCGCCGGGCTGGTGCTGGTGGTGGAGCCGCAGGTCACCGAGCGTTTCGCCGACGTCCTTCCTGTCCAGGCTTCGCGCGGTGCGGGCTTCGTCATCCTCGGCCTCATCGCGCTTTATGTTCTCGGCAGCTGGCTCGGCTTCCGGCCGCTCAAACTCGGCAGCTTCCAGGTCCATTACCCGCGCCTGCCCATCGTCTTTCGGCAGCTGATCATCGGACCGATCGAGGTCTGCGCAGCGGCGGCGATCGTCTACTTTGCACTCCCGAGTGCGGGTAATCCCGGCTATCTGGTCATCCTCGGAATTTTCCTCGCGTCATTTTCAGCGGCGCTCATTTCGCACGCGCCGGGAGGCCTCGGCGTACTCGAACTGGTGTTCATCACCGGCCTTCCGGAAATGGACCAGGTGGACGTGCTGGCGGCCTTGGTCGTGTTCCGCCTGCTTTATCTCATCATCCCATTCATCGCGGCGCTGTTTGCGATCCTCGTCTTCGAGCGCTCCGAGTATCGTCGTAGAGACAACACGTAAGCAGCGCGCCGAAGCGCATGTGGCCGGGCCGCAACAGCGCCGCTCATTTGCTCAGTGAATAGTTAACCATATTGACATGCCGGCCATCCGCCAGCTCAGTGAGCTACGACGGCTCAGTGAGCCTGAATGGGAGATGGCAATGAATTCCAAGCTGAGTCGGCCCGCAGTGCTCGCAGGCCTGGGAGTGATCGCTTTGCCCCTGGCCATGGGATGCAACAGCACCATGGAGCCCGGCGCCCCCGCCTTCGACGGGATCTTCGGCCCTGCGGCCACCAACAATGCGCGAACCGCGTACTTCAAGATCGACGGCAACACGAACGCGAAGACCTTCGATGTCGGCGCCACGAAATCCAACATCGCGATGGACGGCGGAAGGCTCGACTACACCGTCGCCACCGACAACATGCACGACATGACCGGGCTGACCGGCGGGCCGAGTATCTACAACAACGGATCCTTGACCGGAGCCGCCGTCGTGGTGCCGATTCCGGACGTCGACGGCAATGGGCAGAACGACCAGTTCCTCATGCTCACCACCAACCGCACCAGCCCGACACGCGTCGAGCGCAGCGTCGCCTACAGAGGACCTTTCACGCCAATAGCCAAGATCGAGGAACTGCGTGCCAACAGCACGAAGGCGACCTATACCGGCAAGGGCGGAATCCTCGGAACTGTCGGCGGCGTCGAGGTAAACAATGTCGGCGACCTGACGATGACGGCAAGTTTCCGCCAAGGGTATATCGAGGGTAAGATCCAGCTTCCGTCCGCGACGGCTCCCGGCGGCGTCACATATGACAACATGACGTTCAGCGGCAACATCACGAAGGAATTTTCGGACTTCGGGATCAACCAGACGAAGATCCGGAACGGCAGCACCATCGTCTCGAGCGACGATTCGAGCTCCGGAGCGGGTTCCTTCATGGGCGCCAACGGACAGGGCACGATCGGCACGTTCGCAACGTCTTCGAAGCTCGGCTCGGACTACGCCAACGTCCTCGGCTACTTCTACGGCTCCGCCGACAGCCTTAAATAGCGATCGACGCCCGAAACCCGGCCGACGCAGTGCGGCCGGGCCAGCGCCGCATGGCGGCACCGGGACTGCTCAAGCGAAAAATTCGCGGCATGCTTCAGCTTGCGTGCCCAAAACCCCCTTCTTATATACGCCGCAACGCTGCCGGCCGGGCAAATCACCCGCCATGGCCGCGAATTCGCAGAGTGTATAGGGGCTTCCGCCGGAACGCCGGAATGGGTCCTGGAAGCCCGCTGAAGGAGAGAACGAAAATGGCTAAAGTTATCGGCATCGACCTCGGAACGACGAACTCGTGCGTCGCCGTCATGGACGGCAAGGACGCCCGCGTGATCGAGAATTCCGAAGGCGCACGCACGACGCCTTCCATCGTGGCATTCACCGGCGACGGCGAACGCCTCGTCGGCCAGCCGGCAAAGCGCCAGGCGGTCACCAATCCCGAGAATACCGTCTTTGCGGTGAAGCGCCTGATCGGCCGCCGCTACGACGATCCGGTCACCGCCAAGGACAAAGATCTGGTCCCCTACAAGATCGTCAAGGGCGACAATGGCGACGCGTGGGTCGAGGCTGGCGGCAAGAAGCAGTCGCCTTCCCAGATTTCGGCGATGACCCTGCAGAAAATGAAGGAGACGGCAGAATCCTACCTCGGCGAGAAGGTCGAGAAGGCCGTCATCACGGTTCCCGCCTACTTCAACGACGCTCAGCGGCAGGCCACGAAGGATGCCGGCAAGATCGCCGGCCTCGAGGTGCTGCGCATCATCAATGAGCCGACGGCTGCCGCGCTCGCTTACGGTCTGGACAAGAAGACCGCCGGCACGATCGCGGTCTACGACCTCGGCGGCGGCACCTTCGACATTTCGGTGCTCGAGATCGGCGACGGCGTGTTCGAGGTGAAGTCGACCAACGGCGACACGTTCCTCGGCGGCGAGGACTTCGACATGCGTCTGGTCGAGTACCTGGCCGACGAGTTCAAGAAGGAGCAGGGCATCGACCTGAAGAAGGACAAGCTCGCGCTGCAGCGCCTCAAGGAGGCCGCGGAAAAGGCGAAGATCGAGCTGTCTTCCTCGACGCAAACAGAAATCAACCTGCCCTTCATCACCGCCGATCAGACCGGCCCGAAGCACCTGACGATGAAGCTCACCCGCGCCAAGTTCGAGGCGCTGGTCGATGACCTCATCCAGCGCACGGTCGCCCCCTGCGCCGCGGCGCTGAAGGATGCCGGCGTCAAGGCCGGGGAGATCGACGAGGTGGTCCTTGTCGGCGGCATGACCCGCATGCCGAAGGTGCAGGAAGTCGTGAAGCAGTTCTTCGGCAAGGAGCCGCACAAGGGCGTCAACCCGGATGAGGTGGTGGCGATCGGCGCGGCGATCCAGGCGGGCGTGCTGCAGGGCGACGTCAAGGACGTGCTGCTGCTCGACGTGACCCCGCTGTCGCTCGGCATCGAGACGCTGGGCGGCGTGTTCACGCGCCTGATCGACCGCAACACGACGATCCCGACCAAGAAGTCCCAGGTCTTCTCGACTGCGGAGGACTCGCAGTCGGCAGTGACGATCCGCGTGTTCCAGGGCGAGCGCGAAATGGCGGCGGACAACAAGATGCTCGGCCAGTTCGACCTGGTGGGCATTCCGCCGGCACCGCGCGGCGTGCCGCAGATCGAGGTCACCTTCGACATCGACGCCAACGGCATCGTGCAGGTTTCGGCCAAGGACAAGGGCACCGGCAAGGAGCAGCAGATCCGCATCCAGGCCTCGGGCGGTCTTTCCGACGCCGACATCGAGAAGATGGTCAAGGATGCCGAGGCGAACGCCGAGGCCGACAAAAGGCGGCGTGACAGCGCCGAGGCCCGCAACCAGGCCGAGGCGCTGATCCACTCCAGCGAGAAATCGGTCAAGGAATATGGCGACAAGGTCTCGGCCGACGACAAGACGGCGATCGAGAACGCCATTGCCGCGCTCAAGGAAGCCGTGACCGGTGACGACGTCGAGGACATCAAGTCCAAGACCAACGCGCTCGCCGAGGCCTCGATGAAGCTCGGCCAGGCCATGTACGAGGCGAGCCAGGCAGAAGCCGCGAACGCCGATGCACAGGCGGACGCGCGCGCCGCCGGCGAGGACGTGGTCGACGCCGATTTCGAGGAGATCGACGAGGACGACAAGAAGAAGTCGGCCTAAGGCGCCATTTCGTGAGATGACAGAGGCCCGGAGCGATCCGGGCCTTTTTCTTTGCGAGGTGCGGCGTGGGGAAGATCGATTTCAAGAAGACGCTCAAGGCGTTCTATTCGGCGCCCTCCGGCAGATTCGTCGCGGTAGACGTGCCTGCGCTACAATACGTCTTGGTAGACGGCAGCGGCGATCCCAACACCGCCGAAGCGTACCGCAACGCGGTCGCAGCCCTCTACGCGGTCAGCTACGCAATGAAGTTCGCGATTAAAGCGAAAGGTGCTGCCGACTATACAGTTCCGCCGCTCGAAGGCCTTTGGCATGCCGACGACCCGGCGGCGTTCAAGGCGCGCCGCAAGGGCGAGTGGAAGTGGACGATGGTGATCATGGCGCCAGACTTCGTCGACGATTCGACGTTCACGGAGGCGTGCCAGAAGGCAAAGGGAAAGCTGGACGTCCTGCCCGCGTCGCTGCGCCTGGAGCGGATCGAGGAAGGGCGCTGCCTGCAGGCCCTGCACGTCGGCAGCTATGACGACGAGGGCCCGCTGCTGGCACGCCTGCACGACGAGATCATGCTCTCCGAAGGGCTGACCTTCAACGGGCCGCATCACGAGATCTATCTGTCCGACCCGCGCAGGGTCGAGCCTGCCAATCTGCGCACGATTCTGCGCCAGCCTGTCCGTCCGATCTGACGGCGAACGCGCATTCGTCGGATCGGGCGCAAAATCTCGGATTGTGTTGACGCTGCGGCCTGCTATTGACCGCATACAAGTCGTCTCGCGCATCTTGCGCGGGCGCGCTTCAATGGCCATCTGGAGCCCAGGCTTCCACAGGGCCCGGCGACCTGACGCCGCGCGGCCCGTTTAGTCGTTTCGGAGACGGTATCCTTGTCGAAGGCGGACTTTTACGAAACGCTCGGCGTCCAGCGCGGCGCTGACGAGAAGGAACTCAAGTCGGCGTATCGCAAGCTCGCCATGCAGTTTCACCCGGACCGCAATCCGGGAGACGCGGCGGCGGAAGCCAAGTTCAGGGAGCTAAACCTCGCCTACGAGGTGTTGAAGGACCCGCAGAAGCGCGCCGCATACGACCGCTTCGGCCACGCGGCTTTCGAGCAGGGCATGGCCGGCGGCGGCGGCGGGCCGTTCGGCGCGGGCGGATTCGCGGACATCTTCGAGGACATCTTCGGCGACATGATGGGCCGGCGGCGCCAGAGCGGCGGCCGCGAACGCGGGGCCGATCTGCGCTACAATATGGAGATCACGCTCGAGGAGGCGTATACGGGCCGCACGGCGCAGATCCGCGTGCCAAGCTCGATCACCTGCTCCGAGTGCTCAGGGTCGGGCGCAAAACCGGGCACACAACCGGTGCAGTGCACGATGTGCCACGGCGCGGGCCGCGTGCGCGCCGCGCAGGGCTTCTTCTCGGTCGAACGCACCTGTCCGCAGTGCCAGGGTCGCGGGCAAACCATCAAGGACCCCTGCCCCAAATGCGCCGGCCAGGGCCGCGTGACCGAGGAGCGCGCGCTTTCCGTCAACATCCCCGCCGGCATCGAAGACGGCACGCGCATCCGCCTCGCCGGAGAGGGCGAGGCCGGTTACCGCGGCGGTCCATCGGGCGACCTCTACATATTCCTGTCAGTGAAGCCGCACGAGTTCTTCCAGCGGGATGGCGCGGATCTCTACTGCAAGGCACCCATCTCGATGACCACGGCAGCCCTTGGTGGCCAGTTCGAGGTGGCGACGCTCGATGGAACGCAGACCCGCGTCAAGGTGCCGGAAGGCACGCAGAACGACCGGCAGTTCAGGCTGAAGGGCAAGGGCATGCCCGTCCTGCGGCAGAATCAGGTCGGCGACCTTTACATCCAGGTAGCGGTGGAGACGCCGCAGAACCTCTCGAAGCGCCAGCGCGAGCTGCTCGAGGAGTTCGAGAAGCTCTCGTCGAAGGAGAACAGCCCGCAATCGAGCGGCTTCTTCAGCCGGATGAAGGACTTCTTCGAAAGCTTCGGCGAATGACGAGCGTTGTGAACAGGCGCCACGGTCGCCTTGTTTCCGCCGCGTCAGCCCGTAGATAGAGCGAGCGGCAAGGCGCCGCGATAGGAGGCTGCATGTCCGCCCTGCGCAAGATCGCCGAACGCTTCGACGACGAAGTGCGGTTCTTCAGGGGCTGGATGTCGAACGCCAAGGCGGTCGGCTCGATCATACCGACCAGCAATACGACATCGCGACGGATGGCGTCGGTCGCCGATCCAAACTCCTCGCTGCCGGTCCTCGAACTCGGGCCGGGCACCGGCGTCATCACCAAGGCGATACTCGAGCGCGGCGTGAAGCCGGAGAACCTCGTCTCGATCGAATATTCCCGAGATTTCGTCGAGCATCTGCGCAGCGCCTATCCCGGGGTCAACGTTATCCATGGCGACGCCTTCGACCTCGACAAAACACTCGGGCCGCTGGCCGGCGCAACGTTCGACTCCGTCGTGTCCGGCGTCCCGCTGCTGAATTTCCCGGTGGAACAGCGGGTTCGCTATGTCGAGGACCTCCTCGCGCGCCTGCCTGCCGGGCGGCCGATCGTGCAGCTTACCTACGGGCCCCGCTCACCCGTCCCGGCCGGGATGGGCGACTACCGCGTCACGCGTTTCGACTTCATCCTGCGCAACATTCCCCCGACGACGTTGTGGTTGTACAGCCGCGGTGCGCCGGTGCTGCCGATCGGCACGCGCGGTCCGGCGGGCGCGCACTAGATGGCGCCGCGCATCCTGGTCTTCGCCGGCTCGACGCGGGCCGGCGCGTTTTCCGGGAAGACGGCCGACGTCGCGCAGAAGGAACTTGCGCTCGCCGGCGGCGAAGTGACCCGCATATCGCTTGCCGACTACCCGCTGCCGCTGATGAACGAAGATCTCGAGCGAGAGAAGGGCGTGCCGGCAAATGCCGTCAAGCTGGCGCGGCTGTTCGTCGAGCACGACGGCGTGCTGATCTGCACGCCGGAGTACAACGGCGGAATCCCGCCATTGGTGAAGAACACGATCGACTGGATCAGTCGCGTGAAGACGGAAAGCGGCAAGTCGATGTACGCATTCTCCGGCAAGGCGATGGGCATCTGCTCGTCGTCAAATGGCCACTTCGCCGGCATCCGTTCCGCCAGCCATCTGCGCCAGGTGCTGGCGCATATCCAGGCGGAGGTCGTCGCGCCCCAGGTTTCAGTCCCTAACGGTCCAGAGGCGTTTGACGAGGACGGCTACTTCCGCGATGAGCGCCTGACGAAGAACATACGCCGCCTGGCGGCCACATTGGTCGAGCGCGCCAGGCTGTTGTCGAAGAGGCTTGAACCATGACCGATGTGCGCGACCAGCTTATCGTCGGGCTCGACCTGCCGACCGTAGCGGACGCCGAGAAGGCCGTGGCGGCGATCGGCGATGCGGCGCGCTTCTACAAGATCGGCTACCAGCTCGCCTTTGCCGGCGGCCTGGAATTCGCGCGCGATCTCGCAGCGGACGGAAAGAAGGTCTTTCTCGATCTCAAGCTGCTCGACATCGACAACACCGTGTCGAAGGGCGTCGAGAGCATCCTGAAGCTCGGCGTCTCGATGCTGACGATACATGCCTACCCGCGCGCAATGCGCGCTGCGGTTGCTGCGGCCAGGGGCACACCGCTGACGCTGCTGGCGGTTACGGTGCTGACCTCGATGGACGAGGCCGACGTGGTGGACGCAGGCTACGAATACGACCCGCACACGCTGGTGCTCAAGCGCTCCGAGCAGGCGCTGGCGGCCGGCATGGGCGGCATCGTATGCTCTGCGGCCGAAGCGTCGGCGGTGCGCAAGATCGTCGGTGCGGGCATGGCGATCGTGACGCCTGGCATCCGTCCGGCGGGCGCCGACCATGGCGACCAGAAGCGCGTAATGACGCCGGCCGACGCGCTCGCGGCGGGCGCGAGCCACCTGGTCGTGGCGCGTCCGATCATCGGCGCGGCGGATCGGGCGGAGGCGGCGCGCATCATTCTGGCGGAAATGTCAAAGGCAGCCTGAAAGATCTTGAGGAGGAGACGATGGCGAAGGGATACTGGATCGCACATGTCGAGGTGCGGGACCCGGAGCGGTACAAGGACTATGTGGCAACGGCCAAACCAGCATTCGAGCGTTTCGGAGCTAGGTTCCTGGCGCGCGGCGGCGCCTACGTGGTGATGGAAGGCAACGGCCGCGCGCGCAACGTGGTCATCGAGTTTCCGTCGGTGCAGGCGGCAAAGGACTGTTATGCATCCGCCGAATACCAGGCCGCGAAGAAGATCCGGCAGGAGGTTGCCGACGCCGACATGCTGATCGTGGAGGGGTACGCCGGCTGACCTTCGGTCAGCGCCGACTGGCCCGTCGTTGCAGCGCGAAAAGGAACCGCTTCGTCTCTATTGCATTGCAACAGAACGTTGATAGGTTTGCCGCATAACAAGTGTGTGCGACCGCTCGGGCTCGCAAACACGACGGGATAGCCGATGTATTACCAGCTGTATGAGCTCAACCATGCGGCGCTGCAGCCGTCTCGGGCCATCGCCGATGCCGTGAGGCTGTTCTACACCCACCCCTTCAATCCGCTGACAAGCACCGTCATAGGCCGATCCATCGCGGGTGCGGCCGAATTGTTCGAGCGTACGACCCGGCGTTACGGGAAGCCGGCGCTCAACCTCGCGGAGACGAAGGTGGACTTCATGCCGGTCGCTGTGACCGAAGAAGTCGTCTGGTCCAAGCCCTTCTGCGACCTTCTGCATTTCCGCCGCGATCTCGGCGATCGCAAGCGGCGCCCGGATCCGAAGCTGCTGATCGTCGCACCGATGTCCGGGCACTATGCGACACTGCTGCGCGGCACCGTCGAAGCCTTCCTGCCAAAGGCCGAAGTCTACATCACCGACTGGGCGGACGCGCGGACCGTGCCGATGATGGCCGGACAGTTCGATCTCGACGCGTATATCGAATACATCATCGAGATGCTGCATTTCCTCGGGCCGGACACGCACGTCGTCGCCGTGTGCCAGCCAGCGGTGCCGGTGTTTGCGGCTGTGTCGATCATGGAACAGCGCGGAGATCCTAACGCGCCCGCCACGATGACGCTGATGGGCGGCCCCATCGACACGCGCCGCAATCCGACGGCAGTCAACCAGCTTGCCGAAGAGAAGGGCATCGACTGGTTCCGCGACAACGTCATCATGCAAGTGCCATGGCCGCATGCCGGATACGGCCGCAGCGTCTATCCGGGCTTTCTGCAGCTCTCGGGTTTCATGTCGATGAACCTCGAGCGTCATATCAGCGCCCACAAGGAGTTCTTCACCCATCTCGTGCGTAACGACGGCGACTCGGCAGAGAAGCATCGGGAGTTCTACGACGAGTACCTCGCGGTCATGGACCTCACCGCGGAGTTCTACCTCCAGACTGTCGATACGGTCTTCGTCAAGCACCGCCTGCCCAAGGGAACGATGACGTTCCGCGGAGAACCTGTCGACCCCTCCGCGATCCGCGGCACCGCGCTGCTGACGGTAGAGGGCGAGAACGACGACATTTCCGGCCTGGGTCAGACGGAAGCCGCACACGATCTCGCGGTGAATCTCGCGACCTCCCGAAAGTCACATTATGTCCAGCCCAAGGTCGGACATTATGGTGTGTTCAACGGGTCGCGCTTCCGGGCTGAGGTGGCGCCGCGAATCATCGATTTCATCCTTTCGCATCCGCGTCACGGGCGTAACACGAAGCCGAAGCTCGTCGGGTCCCTTAAGCCCTGAGCCAGGCGACGCACGTAAATTCACCTTCCGCGTGCATTTGAGCAACAACGCTTCGCCGCGCGCTAACCATCCGCCCATTCATTGCGAGTCGTGAATTGACTTTGCGTGCGACTGCCTCTTAACGTTTCCTTAACTTCGGAAACAATCGCTGCAGGCGGGGCTGATGGGGGACATAGACGGCGCGTTGCCGAGGCGGCTTACCGCCGCCATAGCAGCAGCCCTGTTCGTGCTAGGCATGGCGGTCCCCGCGGGCGCCAGTGGCTCCATGGTAGTCGGTCGCCAGACATCCCAGCCCATCGGCCACTACGAATTCTGCAAGACGAACCCCGACGAGTGCTCGGTGCACTCGACCGATGTCGGCCCGCTGGCCCTAACGGATGCCAAATGGGAGCATATCGGTCTCGTCAACAAGTCGGTCAACGCTGCGGTGGCCCCGCGCAGCGACCACGACCTCTACGGCATCGACGAAGTGTGGGCCTATCCGGTCAACGGCGAAGGCGATTGCGAAGACTACGTGCTTGAGAAGCGCCGCGTGCTGCACGACGCCGGCATACCGCTCTCCGACCTGCTCATCACCGTCGTGCGCAAGCAGGATGGCGAAGGCCATGCGGTGCTTACGGTACGCACGGATCGCGGCGACTACATCCTCGACAATCTGAATGACAAGGTTAAGCCGTGGCATGCCACCGGCTACAAGTACCTGAAGCGGCAGTCGAGCACGCATACCGGCCGCTGGGTGAACCTGCTCGAAGACCAGAACATGCTGGTCGGTTCGGTCGACTAAGCTCCGTCTTGCCGGATGGCGGCATCGACCTCGTCGGAAGTCGGTATCGAGGGTTGCGCTCCGCGCTTGAGGCATGCGAGCGAGCCCGCTACGGAAGCCCGCCTGACAGCCTCCTCCAGCCCCAAGTCGCGGCTCAGGCCGTCTGCGAGATAACCACAGAAGGTATCTCCCGCGCCGACCGTATCGACCGGCGATATCCGCATGGCAGGAATCTTGAACGACCCGTGCGGGCTTGCCACTGCCACCCCGTCGCCGCCCAGTGTGACGACGATTATCCTGCCGGTCCGGTCCACCCAAGCCTGCATCCTCGCAGCACGGTCGCCGTGCTCGATGCCTGCACCGTTCGCCAGAAGATCGAACTCGGTCTCGTTGGCGACGACGTAGTCGGCCTTGCCTGCAAAGCCGAGCGCCTCGTCGTTGTAGGGCGCAATGTTCAAGACCGATGTGATTCCTGCGCGATTAGCGTCGGAAAGTGCGGCCTCGACCGCTGGCAGCGCGATTTCCAACTGCAGCAACAGCATCCCGCCGCGTCTTCCGTCGACGGCGGCCGTTCCGGCTTCGACGGCGGCGTTCGCACCCGGGATGACCGCGATCATGTTCTCGCCGCCGCCACCGACCAGGATCAGCGCCGTTCCCGTCGGCGCCTCGACCTGGCGCACATCGCTGAGATCGACACCCGCCTCGTCAAGCAAGGCGGTGGCCTCCCGGGCGAACGCGTCCCTGCCGACGGCGCCGACCATTCGCACCGCAGAGCCGGCGCGACGGGCGGCCAGCGCCTGGTTGGCCCCCTTGCCGCCGGGTGCGGTGTCGAAGGCCGACCCAGTGACCGTCTCCCCTGGCCCTGGCAAGCGGCCGACGCGCGCAATCAGATCGAGGTTGATCGAACCGACGACTGTGATCATTCAGCTGCTTCCTGCTGCTCCGAGCAAGCCTGCCTCCCAGCCCAGAATGGCGCGCTTGCGCGTCAGGCCCCAATGATAGCCTGTGAGCGCACCCGATTTGCCAAGTGCGCGATGGCACGGCACGACGAAGGATAGCGGGTTCGCGCCGACTGCGGCACCCACGGCGCGGCTGGCGGCCGGCTGGCCTATGCGGCCGGCAATCGAAGAGTACGTGCAGGCGCGGCCGAATGGCACGTGCAGCAGAGCCTCCCAGACGCGGATCTGGAAATCGCTGCCGATCAGCACGACGCGCAGCGGCTCGTCGGCGCGCCAGCGCGACGGGTCGAAGACGCGCGTCGCATAGGGCTGAGACGCGGACACGTCCTCGACGTAGGTGGCATTGGGCCAACGCCGCGCCATGTCGTCAAAAGCGGCGCGCTCGCCACCCGCATCGGCAAAAGCAAGGCCTGCGAGCCCGCGCTCGGTGACCATGATCAGCGCCACCCCAAACGGCGAGATGTGCCAGCCATAACGGATCGTCAGGCCGGCGCCGCGCGACTTGTAGTCACCGGGCGTGATCGCCTCATGAGTGACGAACAGATCGTGAAGACGCCCCGGGCCGGACATGCCGAGGTCGAGGGCGGCGTCGAGCAGGGGTGCACCATCGTCTAGTAGTCGGCGTGCATGGTTCAGTGTCACCGCCTGCAGGAACGACTTCGGCGTCAGGCCCGCCCACCGGGTGAAGAGCTTGTGCAGGCCGGCGGGCGTGTCGCCGAGTTCTGCGGCAAGAGCCTCCAGCGACGGCTGGTCGCGATAGTCGAGGCTGATCTTCTCGATGACGCCCTTGACCAGCTCGTAATCCGAGCCGGTCGGGGTGATGTCGGAATCGAGGATCGCAGCGGGGTTCTTCATCAGCGCGTGAGCGTTCATGGCCTATCTCCTTGAACGCAAATATCGTCGCGATGGGAAGTGCTTCCCACCCGATTCTCGACTACACGGCGCGCGCGGCAGCCAATGCACGGCCGAACGCCTTGGCAAAGCTTTCCCGGTCGTCGGGGTTCAGGAACGAGCCGATGGGGACGCGCCTGCCCTGGGCCTCCACTGCCATCGTGACGATTCCGATCTCGTCGTGCCGGTCGACAGAAAAGCGCGCCCAGAACGGGTTGAAGCGGTGCGCCTCGACATGCCCGGAAGGCGCGATCTTGCGGATATCGAGCGCCGTACGCCGAATCTCGACCTCCTCGCGGGCACGTGCGGCGCGGTAGTTCCAGCGGAATGCCAGCCAGATAGCCAGAACGTCCAGGCCGAAAAAGCCGAAGACCGGCCAGGCGCCGATGGATAGGAAAAGCGCTCCGACCGCGAGCCAGACGGCGATCAGAACACCCATAAGGATGGCAAATCCGCGCGGGCCGAGCGAGCGGTAGGGGGTGAGCAGCGCCTTGAACAGCGGCTCGTCCTGTTCGGACTGATCGGCATGACTTCCGGTCATGGGTGGGATTATAGAGTGCCGATGCCGGACCCCAAGACCAAAATCGCCGCAACGCGACGGAAACCTTCGCGGCAGCCTCGCTCGGCCTAT
This sequence comes from Pseudomonadota bacterium, assembly GCA_023457435.1. GTDB lineage: Bacteria > Pseudomonadota > Alphaproteobacteria > Rhizobiales > Rhizobiaceae > RCIO01. The sequence goes on along the minus strand of JAEWLS010000030.1, from coordinate 137,015 downwards.
TCGCGCGAAGAGATCGAGGAGATGTTCCGCCGCTTCTCGGTACAGCGTCCGGAGCCCAGAGGCGAACTCGAGGCAGTGAACGCCTTCACCTTGCTCGTCGCGGTCGCGCTGTCCGCCCAGGCAACCGACGCCGGGGTCAACAAGGCGACGAGAGGGCTGTTCGCGGCCGCCGATACGCCAGAGAAGATGCTAGAACTCGGCGAGGCCGGCGTCGCGGAACATATTCGCACGATCGGGCTGTGGCGCAACAAGGCGAAGAACGTGATTGCGCTCTCACAGGCGCTCGTGCGCGATCACGGCGGCACGGTGCCGGGAAACCGCGAAGCGCTGCAGGCGCTGCCGGGGGTCGGCCGCAAGACGGCAAACGTCGTGCTCAACATTCATTTCGGGCAGCCGACCATGGCCGTCGACACGCACATCTTCCGGCTCGGCAATCGGCTGAGGCTGGCACCCGGCCGGACGCCCGACCAGGTCGAGGCCGGGCTTATCAAGGTCATACCGCAGCATTACCTGCGCCACGCCCACCACTGGCTGATCCTGCACGGGCGCTACGTCTGCAAGGCGCGCAGGCCCGAGTGCGACCGCTGCATCATCGCCGACATCTGCAAGTCGCCGGAGAAGTGGAATGACGTTCCCGCGCCGCTCGTCGAGCTTCAGTAGATGCCGCGCGCCATCATCGCCGCAAAGACCGGAATGAGCAGGAACACAAGCGCCTGCCAATGGATGAAGCGCCGGGTGGCGGCGATCTCGGTGTCCGGCACCACGTAGATGCCGACGGAGTTCTGTGCAGCACGACGCCAGCGAACGATGCGGACCGTTGGCGCAATCGTGAGGACAGCGACGACAGCGAAGGCAAGCATCTTTGCCCAGAAGCTCACGTTGTAGACGTAGAACTCCCACCCCTTGAGGCCAAAGAACACGCGCAGGATGCCAACCACGATGACGGCCCCGGCGAACCCGCCATAGGCCTGGTCGATGCGTGCAAGAAGCTTGAGTTCGCGCCCGGCGAGACCCGGCCTGACCAGGATGAGTTCGGCTGCCAGCAGCCCAGCCAGCGCGAAGACGAGCAAATGATGGCCTACCGCCAGAACGACATCGACGAGCATGTACCCCTCCACACAGCGCGCGCAGCGTCACGACCGGAGATGGCGTTTGCATGACGCTCATTCAAGCGCCTTGCGCCGCAGGGCCAAGGTTCTACGATTTCCGCATGACGCTGAAGCGAAAGCTTAATCCCATGCCCGAGTGGATCGCCACCGCGATCGACGCGCGCGGGCTCCGCAAAGCCTATGACGAACGCCCTGATTATCAGCGCAACGACTATGTCGGCTGGATCGACCGTGCGAAGCTCGACGCGACCAAAGCCAAGCGGCTGTCGCAGATGCTCGACGAGCTCGAGGCCGGCGGCGTCTACATGAAGATGAAGTGGAACGGCTAGTCGAGACGTGCAGCCGCCTCGCTTCGCGCCATCGACTTGTAGAGACGCACCATCATCGCGGCGGCGAAAAGCGGCGTCAGCAAGTTCACGACCGGTACGGCCAGGAACGCGGCTATGACCAACCCGGCCACAAAGATCGTCGCGCGGTTGCGTCGCCGCATTGCCTTTGCTTCGGCTTCGGGATGATGCCGCATGGCAGCGAACTCGAAGAACTCGCGGCCAAGCAGGTAGCCGTTGACGGCGAAGAAGGCGACGACGTTGACCAGCGGCACCAGCAGCAGGACAAGCGCCACCAAATTGCCGAGGACGACGACCCCGAGGAACTTGACCGACTGAACGAGTGCCGCCCCGAAGGGCAGCGGCCTGCCCGGAGGGTCCTGTGGGTAGTCCCCGTCCTCGATGACCTTCGCCACGTCATCGAGAAACAAACCGGCGATCAGTGCCGTCACCGGGGCAATCAACAAGCCGAGCGCGAGCGCCAGACCGATGCTCGCGACAATGGCACTCAGTGGGCCAAGCCACTGCGCCCAGTCGGGCAGCTGCAGCGACCACAAATCGAGCCACGGCATGGCGAAATACTCGAACACGGCACGCAGAAGCAGCCACGCGCCGACGAGAACGAGTGCGGTCAGACCGAGCGACTTCCACAACACGCTGCGGAAGGGCGGCGTGAGCAAGCGGGAAAGGGCAAAGCCCGCGGCGTCGACGATCATGGCGTAGCTCCGTTGCCCTGCCGGAGATAGTCAGCCGGGCGGGCGTGTTCAACGGAGGCAGCGGGGTTGCAAATCGCTGGCCAGCCGCTAGACCGTCCCGGTCTTTCCGCTCCCGAGGAAACCATGAGCCAGTTTGACGTGCTTTGCGTCGGCAACGCGATCGTCGACATCATCGCACGATGCGACGAGAAGTTCCTCGTCGACAACGGCATCGCCAAGGGCGCCATGAACCTGATCGACGCCGAGCGCGCCGAGCTTCTCTACTCGCGCATGGGGCCGGCCATCGAAGCTTCCGGCGGCAGCGCGGGAAATACCGCAGCGGGCGTTGCCAGCTTCGGGGGCAAGGCCGCCTATTTCGGCAAGGTTTCTGCCGATCATCTCGGCCGCATCTACACACACGACATCCGCGCGCAGGGCGTCGCGTTCGACACGAAGCCGCTTGCCGGCGAGCCGCCGACCGCGCGCTCGATGATCTTCGTCACTCCGGACGGCGAGCGCTCGATGAATACCTATCTCGGCGCATGCATCGAGCTCGGGCCCGAGGATGTCGAGGCGGACAAGGCCCGCAGCGCGAAGGTGACCTACTTCGAGGGTTATCTGTGGGACCCGCCGCGGGCCAAGGACGCGATCCGCATGACGGCACAGCATGCTCACGAAGCGGGGCGCGAGGTCTCGATGACGCTGTCGGATGCTTTTTGCGTCGACCGCTACCGCGACGAGTTCCTGGAACTGATGCGCTCCGGCACGGTGGATATCGTCTTCGCCAACGAGAGCGAACTCAAGGCGCTCTATCAGACCGCCTCCTTCGAGGCCGGGCTCGAGCAGATCCGGCGCGACTGCAAAGTGGCTGCAGTGACGCGTTCGGAAAAGGGCTCGGTGGTCGTGCGCGGCGACGAGACGGTGAAGGTCGAGCCGATCGACATCGGCGAGCTCGTCGATACGACCGGCGCCGGGGACCTCTACGCCGCAGGCTTCCTGTTCGGCTACACGAGCGGGCGCACGCTGGCGGATTGCGGCGCCCTCGGCTCGCTCGCGGCCGGACTGGTCATCCAGCAGATCGGGCCGCGCCCGCGCGAGAGCCTTCGCGAAGCTGCCGAGCAGCGCGGGCTACTCTAGCCCGCGCCGGAAGACAGCTCAGTGTCCGCCGCCCTCGGCATCGTCAGCCGACGCGGCGTTGAGCAGACCGTATTTATCTTCGCCGAGCGAGTTCAGCAGATCGAGCTGGGTCTCGAGGAAGTCGATATGGCCTTCCTCGTCCGCCAGCAGCTCCTCGAAGAGCTTCATCGTCACGTAGTCGCCGAGTTCGTTGCAGATCTCGCGCGACTTCTTGTAGGAGGTCCGGGCGTCATACTCGCCGGCCAGGTCGGCCTCGAGCACTTCCTTGACGTTCTGGCCGATGCGCAGCGCGCCAACCTTCTGCAGGTTGGGGTGGCCTTCAAGGAAGATAATGCGGGCCACGAGCTTGTCGGCGTGGTGCATTTCCTCGATCGACTCGGCGCGCTCCTTCTTGGCGAGCTTGACGTAGCCCCAGTCCTCGAGAAGGCGATAGTGCAGCCAGTACTGGTTTACCGCGCCGAGTTCGAGGAACAGGGCCTCGTTAAGCCGCTCGATGATTGTTGGTTCGCCCTTCATGGTGCTCCTGGCTCCCGAACTGGCCGCGGAGTGCTCTCACGCGGTCCAGAAATGTAACGCTGTCAGATTCCGCGTGGGCGAGGCGCGAGTGATACGCCTCCGTCACGCGGATTATCGTTTCGACCACATTTGGAAAACAGCCGCAACAGCGGCCGCGCTGGCGAAGCGCGTGGTAAACCTTGGCCGGTACGATGAGCTGCCATGGATCCTGATCGAGCAGCGCGACGATCGCGCTTTCGATTTCCTTATCCGTAATGATGTTGCAGCTGCAGATGAGCATCGGAGCGCGAGTTCTTCCAGTCCGGGGCGATCCGTCCCCGGCCCCGCCATCAAGCGCGCCACGCCGTAGAAGTCAAATCAAACCTGAGCGTATAAGTCAGGCATCGGATCAACCGCCCCTGTGGTCGGCGGTGCCATTGCCGGATTCACCAAGTTCCTCGTCGCGGCTGATGACGTAGCCCAAGCCCCCGGGACCTTCGGCGGCATCTTCGCGCTTGCGGTTCTGCTTTGGCGCGCGAACTGGCGCATGCCGAAGTTTGCCCTCATCGACCTGAGAAGCGAGGCCGTCGCTGGCGCTGTCCGCGGGCTCGTCCGGCTGCGACGTCAAAACTGCCACCACGAGCCAGAGCCGGTACGCGTGCCCACCTTCTTCTTCGCGCGCTTTTTCCCCGCCGGCCGTGACGGAACTGCTCCGGCAGGCATAGGCGGCAGGTTCGCCTTCATCTCCGAGATGGCGGATGCAAGTGTTTCCCAGGCCTTGGCGAGGGCGCGGCGTTTGGTCGGGTGATCACCATCCTCCAGCGGTATCTCGATCGTGACCTTGATGCGGTCGCCAAGATCGGTGACCTCGACCGCGGAGAGGGCATCTCCGGCAACCGGGCCTTCCGGCACCACCGAAGCCGAAGTCGGCTCTACAGGTACTTGCATCATGACACTCCATTCCGCCTAACCACACATAACGTCTTTGGGTCCTGCTCGTTCCGATCATGCCGCCGACGAGGCGAGCGACAGATGGGTCCCGCCTGTCGATGAGCAGGCGAGAACGGCAAGGAAATTTTCCCGCCAGATCGCGACATCGCTGGCACGCACCGAGCGCATGAGGTCGGCGTGACGCTCCTTGCGCTCGCCGAGCGACATGGTCAGGCCCTGGTGCAGTGCCGCCGCCATTTCCTCGACGTCGTACGGATTGACGATCAGCGCCGCCGGCATCTCGTCGGCTGCACCGGCGAAGCGCGACAGCACGAGAGCTCCGGGGTCATCCGGGTCCTGCGCCGCGACGTACTCCTTCGCCACCAAATTCATGCCGTCACGGAGCGGCGTCACCATTCCGACCTGACTGGCGCGGTACAGGCCAGCCAGTTTTTCCCGCGCCACGCTGCGATGGACGTACTTGATCGGCGTCCAGTCGAAATCGCCGAAGCGCCCGTTGATGGCGCCGGAAAGACCGTGAAGTTCGCCGCGGATATCGGCATAGGCCTGGATATCTTCCCGCGTGGGCGGGGCGATCTGAAGAAAGCTGACGTTTCGCTCCATCTCGGGATGCTCGATCAGCAGCCGGTTGAAAGCCTCGAACCGCCCGGGAAGCCCCTTCGAGTAGTCGAGGCGGTCGACCCCGATGATCTGCTTGCGGCCCAGTATCTCGCGGCGCAGGCGGTCGATCTGGATGTCCTCCGGGGAGGACTCGGCAAGCGCCGTAAAGCTCTGGACGTCAATGCCGATCGGGAAGTGCCTGGCCGAGACGACGCGATCGGGCATGCGCACGTTGCCCTCGGCATCGGGATCGCCGAGCCCATTCTCGACCACCGATCGCAGGAAGTTCTGCAGGTCGCCAGCTGTCTGGAAACCGACGACGTCATACTGGAGCAAGGATTTCAGGATGAAGTCGTGGTTGCTCGCTGCCGCCAGCACCTCCGGCGACGGGAACGGTATGTGCAGAAAGAAGCCAATTCTGCCGCGGAAACCGTGCTCGCGCAGGAATCCGCCAAGCGGGATGAGATGATAGTCGTGGACCCATACGAGGTCACGGGGCTGCAACTGCGAGGTAAGGCCCTTGGCAAAGCCACGGTTGACGCGGATATAGCCGTCGTAATCCTCCGACCGGTAGGCGACCAGGTCAGCGCGGTAGTGGAATAGCGGCCACAGGACGCTGTTCGAGTAGCCGAGGTAGTACTGCTCGTAATCCTGCGCGCTCATGCCGGCATAGAGACAGGTAACGTCGCCGACACGCTCCGATCTGACGTCTTCCGGTGAGCCGCCGGTTTCGCCGTCCCATCCGAACCAGGCGCCTCCGCTGTCGCGCAGCGCGTCCGCCAATGCCACGGCAAGGCCGCCCGATTGAGACGATTTTGTTAGATCGGCAACCCGATTTGAAACGACGACAAGGCGCGTCATGACGCGCCTCCACACTTGCAGGTACTCACAGTCAATGTCCCTTCACCTCCACCTGCCCAAACCCTATCTGGGGGCAAAATGTTCCGCCGTTTTGCATTAGACCGCTTCCATAACACCTGCGCACGGGCAGCGACACCCTCACACGCACCTCATGGACCTCAACACATTCTTCGCGCGGCCTTCGCCTGAGGTCGCACACGACCTCATCGGCGCGACGCTGCTGGTCAATGGCGTCGGGGGCATCGTCGTCGAGACGGAGGCCTACGATCCGAGCGATCCGGCCTCGCACAGCTTCCGCGGCGAAACGGCGCGCAACCGATCGATGTTCAAGGGTCCGGGCACAGCCTACGTGTACCTCTCATACGGCATGCACTGGTGCCTCAATTCCGCATGCCTGCGCGGCAGCGGCGTCCTGATCAGGGCTCTGGAGCCGACGAGCGGCATCGATGTCATGCGCGAACGCCGCAAGCTCCAGGACATCCGGCTCCTGTGTTCGGGGCCAGGACGCGTCGGGCAGGCGCTGGGCCTCGACCGCAGCAGTGACGGACTTAGCTTCCTCGAACCTCCGTTCGACCTCCGACCGCCGGTCGAACGAGCCAGGGTCGCCATCGGGCCGCGGATCGGTATATCGAAGGGCGTGGAGACGCCGTGGCGTTTTGCCCTGTCAGGCTCGCGTTTCCTGAGCAAGCCGATCTAGGGAACCATGCATGCCAGCACCCGTTGCGACCGCGTGAGTATTGCAATGCAACATGATACGGCAGCCCCGACGGCGCCCGAGCATCTTACCCCCAACGGCACCGCGCTGTTTCTCGACTTCGACGGAACGCTGGCACCGATCGTCGCCGACCCGGCGAAGGTCGAAGTGCCGAAGGAGACGCTGGTCGTTCTCGGCCGGCTCTATGCCGCCAGCGGGGGCGCAGTGGCAGTCGTCTCAGGAAGGCCTATCGCCCAGCTCGATAGGCTTCTGGCACCGCTTCGGCTGCCTTTGGCCGGCGTGCATGGACGCGAGCGACGAAGTGCAGAGAGAGCGGTGACCACCGCGCCGGCTTCGGGACCCGAGCTGGAGGCAGCTGTTGCAACGCTCGAGAATTTCGCAAGGGACCATCCGGGGACGCTAGTCGAGGAAAAACCGGGCTCGGTGGCATTGCACTATCGCCAACGTGCGGAACTCGAGTCGGAGGCATTGACCCTGGCGAGAGATGTCGCCGCTGCGTCTCCAACCCTAAGGCTTCTCGAGGGAAAGATGGTTGCGGAACTTTGCGTGGGCTCCCTGACCAAGGGCGACGCGATATCAGCCTTCATGGCGGAGGCGCCGTTTCTGGGACGCAGGCCGGTGTTCATCGGCGACGACGTGACCGACGAGGAGGCGTTTCCGGTGGTCAACATGCTAGGCGGCGAAAGCATCAAGGTCGGCCCGGGGGCCACACAGGCGAAGGGGCGATTCCCCGATATCGGAGCCCTGGAGCACTGGCTCGCGCGACTTGCGCGGGGGTGGTTGCGCGACTGACGTCGGAACCGCAGGCGCGAGCCGCGCATTCTGAAGCGGTAACTAGGAGCCGCGCGGGATGCGCACGATCGACGCCAACACTCAAGAATTCCGGGCACGAGACGGCGCGATCACGGCCGCGCGTGACAGCGAACTCCGCGTCATCGAGCCCGGCACAAATTGTTGGCGCATCGACCGAGCGGACCGAGCTGCGGTGCTTATCGACGGGGCGGCCTATTTTGCGGCGCTGGAGTCGTCCCTGCGCAAGGCCAAGCGATCCATCGTCATTCTCGGCTGGGATTTCGACCCGCGGATACGTTTGCGCCCGCACCTTGCCGAGTCCGAGTCACCGCAACTCGGCGCGCTGCTTCGCTCGCTCGTCGAGGAACGCCCGGACCTCCAGATCCATGTGCTGGTGTGGAGCCTTTCGCTTGTTTGCACGCCCGACCAGCTCACCAGACGATTGGTGGGCGAGAACTGGGCGAAACATCCGCGCATCACGGTTCGTTTCGACGGCCGCCATCCGCCCTACGCCGCGCATCATCAGAAGGTCGTGTGCGTCGACGGGGCTGTCGCCTATTCGGGCGGTATCGACCTCACCACCGGCCGCTGGGATACGCCGGGACACCACGCAAGCGATCCGGCGCGCGTAGATCCATGCGGCAAGCCTTGCACCCCTGTCCACGACGTGCAGATCGTGGTGGACGGCGAGGCGGCGCGCTCGATGGCGGCGCTCGTAAGCGCGCGATGGAGCCGCGCAACCGGAGCCCGGCTCCCCCATGCAGGCGCCTTCGGCAGCGATCGCTGGCCCGATGGGGTGGCGCCCCAGTTCCGCGACATCGGCGTCGCCATCGCCCGCACCCAACCTGCAATTCAGGGAAAACCCGAGGTGCGCGAGGTGGAAGCGCTGACGCTGGACGCCATACGAGCGGCGCGCCAGTCGATCTATATCGAAGCCCAATACATGACGGCAGCCCGCATCGGCGACGAGATCGAGCGGCACCTCACAGCGCGCACCGGACCGGAGATAGTCGTGGTGATGAGCCGGGCGGCGCCGGGCAGGCTGGAGCGCTGGGCGATGAGCGGCAACCGCGACAGGCTGATCAGAAGGCTGGCGCGCGCCGACAAGTATGGTCGGTTGCGCATTTGCTACCCGACCGTAGCTCGGCGCAACGGTCCGAAACCCTTGCATGTCCATTCGAAGGTCGTGATCGTCGACGACGTGCTGCTGCGGGTCGGCTCCTCAAACCTCAACAACCGTTCAATGGGGCTTGATACGGAATGCGACCTCGCGATCGAAGCTCGTAACGCGGGCGAACGCGCGGCGATTACGTCGATCCGGGATACGCTGCTCGCCGAGCATCTTGGCGTCTCGCCGAAGATTGTGAGGCGCGCTTCCGCTGGCGGGCGCATCGCACGGGCGGTCGACCTGCTCAACGCGCCGGGTCGCGGTCTGGTGCCGTTCAAGGCAATGACGGACCATGGCCCATCGACGCCGGGCATATTGACCCCGATCATCGATCCGGAGAGGCCATTCCTCGCCTCGCTGAAGGCGCGGTTGCAAGGGACGCCCATGAAAGCTCGGCCGTCTCTGGCGCCGGCCGAGTAGTTCAGCCGAACACGACACCGTCGAAAAGCTTACGCGCGGTGCGCAGCACCGCCGCCTGTCTGACTGAGCCATCAGGATCGAGTGTTGCGATTACCGTGAACTCGCCTGTCGGATGCTCGATCGAGAGCGACTGTCTGGTGTCTCGCGTCACCTTTGCCACGCGCGATGCGGGGCCTTCCGGCAAAAGGCACGCAGTCGCAACCGAAACCGCGCCGAGCACGCCTATGGCGTCGTGGACCTTGTGCGGGATGAAGCTGCGAGTGGAAACGGCACCACCAGCCTTCGGAGCGCTGACCAGCGTCATCTTGGGCACAGACGACTTCGCGACGTCACCGAGGTTCATCAGCGGCCCAGCTTTCAGCCGGATCGCCTCGATCCTCGCCTTCAGTTCAGCGTTGCCCTCAAGCTCCTTTGGGGTTTCATCGCCGCGGACGCCGAGGTCGGCGGCTGCCATGACCACGCATGGCATCCCATTGTCGATGAGTGTACATTCGACGCCGTCGATGACGTCAACGGCATTGCCGGTAGGCAGCAGCGCGCCACATGAAGAGCCGGCCGTATCCCTGAAGAGGATCGGCTGCGCTGCCGCCGTGCCCGGCACGCCATCGATGCGCGCATCGCCGGAGTAGGTAATCCGTCCGTTCGGGGTTGCGACGGTAGCGACAGCGACCTGACCGGTGTTCTCCATATAAATCGCGATGTCCGTCGTACCATCGCCGGCTTTCACGAGGCCGCGTTCGATGGCGAAGGGGCCGACCCCGGCAAGGATATTGCCGCAGTTCTGCGCGTCGGTGACGATCGGTTTGTCGACGAACACCTGGAGAAACAGATAGTCGACGTCGACGCCAGGACGTTCGGACCTGCGCACGACCGCGACTTTCGACGTCAGAGGATCCGCGCCGCCCATTCCGTCGATCTGGCGCGCGTCGGGCGAACCCATCGCGCGCAGCAGGAAGGCGTCTCGCTCGGCAGGTGCCGCAGGAAGATCGTCGGCGAGGAAATAACCACCCTTCGACGTTCCGCCGCGCATCCACATGCAGCGGACACCAGTGGCGGAGACATCGTCAGACATATTTCAGGCCCTTGGCCGCCAGCGCTTCGCGCATCTTGTAAAGATCAAGCCCGAGCTCGCCGGAAGCAAGGCGCGCGCGCTTTTCCTCCTCGGCCGCGAGGCGCTTGTTGGCAGCGGCAAGCACCTTGTCGGCATCGGCACGGCGCACGACGCAGACCCCGTCGTCATCGGCGACTATAATGTCGCCGGCGTTGATCAGCGCTCCGGCGCAAACGACCGGGACATTGACCGAGCCGACGGTCTCCTTGACGGTGCCTTGGGCCCAGACGCGCTTCGACCAGACGGGAAAGCCCATCTTGGTGAGGTCGCGACGGTCGCGCACACCGGCGTCGATCACCAGACCCTTGCAGCCGCGTGCCATCAGCGACGTAGCGAGAAGATCGCCGAAGTATCCGTCCTCGCAAGGACTCGTCGGCGCGACCACGAGGATGTCGCCGGGCTTCACCTGCTCGACCGCGACATGGATCATCCAGTTGTCACCAGGCGCCGTCGAAACGGTGACCGCCGAGCCGGCGATCTGCGCGCCGTCGAAGATCGGCGTCATGTACGAAGCAAGCATGCCGATCCGCGCCTGCGCCTCGTGCACCGTGGCGACCCCGGCCTCGGCGAGGCCGGCTATGGTTTCGGCGCTGGCTCGCTCGATGTTCTGGACGACGACGCCGCTCATTGCCGGCCCTCGGTCGGGACGAGCGTTTCGACGACGTGCGGGAACACGGCCTGATAGCCCTCGCCGTACTTGATCTTCTTGTCGGAGTTGCGAGCGGCCTGGGCACCGCGCTGCTCGGCTACGCGGGTGTAGTATTCCCACAGATGCTCCTGCCCGGCCATGCACTCGATCGCCGCGCGCTTCCTGCTCCACACGTCGGTGATGTCGAGAAGGACGTTCGGCATCCAGTTGCACTGCTCCGGCTGGTGCGGCTCGAAGAGGAACACCGGCGGCGCGCCGAGCACCTTCTCGCCTGGATTGTGGCCATGGGCTTGCGCGATGATCCGCGCATGCTGGGCGAACTGGTTCACTTCCGGATGATCGCGGTTGTAGAGATCCTCGCGCGAATGCGTGAGCATGAACGCAGGGTGGATCTTCCGGTAGACGTCGACAAGCCGGTAGAGCGCCTCATCGGTCAAATTTAGCGGATAGTCGCCCAGATCCCAGAACTGGATGTCGGCGACGCCGAGGTGCCTGGCGGCGGCTTCGGCCTCCTTCTGGCGCTCGGCCTTGACCTTCTCGAGCGTCATTCCAGCCTGGCGCCACAGTTTAGCGCTTTCGCCGCGTTCGCCATACGACAGGCAGATGACCGTCGTCGCGACGCCCTGCTCGGCATGGAGCGCGATGGAACCACCGGCACGCCAGACGAAGTCGGCGGAGTGGGCGCTGACGACGAGTGCAGTCTTCGACATACCGTAATACCTCAGTGCTTTGCGGCGGCCGCAACCGGCGGCGTGCCATGCGTGTGGAAAGTCTCGATCGTCTTCAGGCCCCAGGCCTGGCCCTTCTTGCGCTCCGCCTCGGTCCAGGTGACGGTCTGCCAGTCCGGCGCAAGGATCAGGCGCGCACCAGCATTGGCCACCTCGACGCGGTTGCCGGCCGGCTCCCAGACATACAGGAAGAACGTGCCCTGGATCGCATGCTTGTGGGGGCCTGTCTCGATGTGAACGCCGTTCTCCAGAAAGATATCGGCTGCGCGCAAAATGTCTTCGCGCTGATCGACCGCGTAGGTGATGTGATGGAAGCGCGCGCTTCCCTGTTCTCCTGCATGGTCCTCGCTGACGGCGATGTCGTAGCTCTTGTTATTGACCGTGAACCAGCAGCCTCCGAGACGGCCGTTGTCCAACTGGATCTGCTCGGTAACGCGGCTGCCAAAGGCGCCGACCATGAAGTCGCGAAACTTGCTCACGTCCTTGGCGAGCAGGTTGAAGTGGTCGAGCCGGCGCACGCCCACGCCGCGGCCGTGGTAGCGCTGAGCGATATTCTTCAGCTTTGGCTTCTCGGAATCCGGCGCGACGTAGCGCTTGGTTTCCCAATAGAGCTCGAAGAGGTGACCGTCGGGCGACTTGAACTGATAGGCGCGGCCGTGGCCGAGGTCACCGTCGCTCCAGCCGACGCCGATACCCATCTTCTCGATAGCCTTCACGCGGCGCTCCAGCGCCTCCGGCGACGACACCCGATAGCCGATATGGGCGACACCGGTCGTGTCGGACCTGGTCAGCTTCAGCGTATGGAATTCATAGTCGTCGAAAGCGCGAAGGTATACGGAGTCGCCCTCGCGACCGCTTTCGGTCAGGCCGTAGACGCGTACAAAGAAGTCGAGGCTCTCGTCGAACTTGTTGGTGAGGATCTCGAGGTGCCCCAGATGGGCGACGTCGAAACAGGGTTCGGTCATGCTGCTCCCCGCGTGGGTTGTAGGGCGGCGGTGCGCGCGGCGCGCGCCTTCGCCACCTGGTCGTAAAGCGATTTCGCCTCGGCGCTGTCGTCGAGCTTCATCCTGAGCTCGCCGATCTCCTGCTGGAGCGCCGCGACGGCGGCGGCCATGTCGTGGCCGGCGGCAAAACCGAGCTCGGCCATGGTGACCGCGGACTCTCGCATCTCCGCGGCGCGGCGAACACCGTGCGTGGCCACGCGCTCGATCAAGTATTTCGGGAACTCCGGCCAGCCAAGCCCTGGAAACGAGCTCGACAGCGACGCGTAGATCTCGTCGAAGCGTCCGGCCTCGCGCGCCGCCAGCAGCGTCTGGATGGTTATCGCCTCGAGGCCCTTCACGAACATCGAGCGCAGCATCTTGATCGTTGTCGCATCGCCAATGGCTTCGCCGGAAACATCGAACTGGAAGCCGAAATCGCGGAGGTGCGGGGCGATCAGGCCGACGTCGGGGCCGGCGACGAGGACCGGCGTGCGATGGCCGCGCGGATGCACCGGCGCCATCACGGCCATGTCGACGTAGCCCGCGCCGCCGACGGCAACCAGCCGCGCGGTCTCCTGCTTGCGGCCGCCGGATACGGAATTGATGTCGATGAAAACCTGACCGGGACGCAGCAGCGTGGCGACCGAGCGACCGGCATCCAGGCTGTCGGCCGCAGTGACCGCCGAGAACACCCACTCCGCATCGCGTACGGCATCGGTCGGCGTGGCTGCGACACGCACGCCAAGCCGCTCGGCTGCTGAACGTATCGCCTGATCCGCGCCTTTCGCCGTCAGGATGTCAAACGCGGCGAACTCGATGTCGGCCGTGTCGCGCAACGTCTGGACGAAGGCTCGTGCGGCCTCGCCGAAGCCGATGAAGGCGATTCTCATTGCCGTCTCCTCCCGCGCCAGCCGACGCGCCGCTCAGGGCGCAACCATAGACAGCGCACGAATGCGGCCGATCAGGCCGCGGTCCTTTTCCAGGACATATTCCAGGTTCTGCCGTGCATGGCGCGCATGCTCCCGCGCCAGACCCTCGGCGCGTGCACCTTCGCGCAGCTCGATCGCTTCGACGATTGCACGGTGCTGGCGTTGCGCCAGATCGAGCGACTGGCGGAAAGCGACGACCTTCTCCTGCGTTTCCAGAAAGGCGCTCGGAGATGCAAAGGGAAGCCGCGTGGCGCGGTCGATCTCGCGGCGAATGATGTCGCTGCCGCAAAGCCCCGACAGCAGGCGATGGAATTCGCTGTTGAGCGCAACATAGCGCTCGAACTGCATGTTGGCCGCATCGGGCTCGAGCGTCTCGCCGATCGCGTCGACGACGCGCGATATCTCGGCAAGCTTTCGCGGCTCGACACCGCGTTCGGCGGCGAGCCGGGCTGCGGTTCCTTCCAGGACGCCGCGCAGCTCGATGGCATCGATGACGTCGGCGATGGAGAAGCTGCGAACGACGTAGCCGCCTCCGGCCGCCTGCTCCAGCAGACCCTCCTGCTCGAGCCGCGCGAGCGCGGCGCGGATCGGAGTACGCGAAAGACCAAGGCGTTCCGACAGAGGGACTTCCGACAGCCGCTCGCCTACCGCAACGGCGCCGTTCAGAACGAGATCACGAATTCCGAGCAGCGCCTTGAGCGACTGCGAGCTTTCCTTGCTCTCTGCCATGCATTTCCCCCGTCCGCGCCGCCGGCCGGCGCAAGCTAACTGCCTGCGCCGGCCGGCGATAGCCGGAAATCAGGATGCGCGGGTGCGCCAGCTCTCCTGATAGTTCTCGCGAGCCTCGGCCGCATACGGCACCGCCGACACGCGCACGCGGATCTTCGCCTGGGTATGCTTCTCGGTCGAGGTCTTGTCGGACCCGCCGTTCGGCTCGCCCCAGGTGAGCGTCAGGATGTCGCCCTGCTTGACCTCGTCGTCGACGAAGCCGAGCGAAAGCATGGTGCGCTCGTTGTAGGAGTAGCCGTTGAACATCGACAGGCCGACCAGCTTGCCATCGCGCTCGACACGGTCGAACGACGAAGATGCATAGTTGGACAGAGGGAAGTCGATCCACTTGGCGTGGTCCTCACCGCGCTTGAAGGCGGAGCCGATCACGTTCAGCACGTCGTCGGAATTCCACTCGAACGTCACCTTGCGGCGATGCTTCTTGTTCTGCATCGCCTCGAGGGCCTTGCGGCCGACGAAGTCGTGGTCGAACTTCACGTAGAAGCCGTAACCGAGCTCGTACGGGCTGGTGTAGTAGTCCTTGATGTCATTCGACACGTAGGACCCGCCGATCGAGCCGCCGGCAGCCTCGTAGGAATCGGCGGGCAGCCACTTGCGGTACTCTTCCATTTCCGGATCGGTGTAGACGGCCGGAAGCGGCGACGGAATCCAGCCGGACTCCAGCGTGTTGGTGGCGTAGGCGCGGGAGCCGACCGGATAAAGGTCGAATTCCTTGCCCGCCTCGATGATCGCGGCACGGATCTCGTCCTTCTCGCCATACGGGCCGAAGATTTCGAGGCCCGGTGCGCCGGCCATGCCGTGACGCAGCGCACGAACCTTGCGGCCGGCGATGTTGATCCAGTCCATGTTGAAGAACTTGATCGACGGCAGCGGCGCGCCGTTCAGCTTCTCGAGGATCTTGTCGGCGTTCGGGCCCTGCACCTGGAAGCGGTAGTGCTGACGCGTGACTGCCTTGCCGTCGGGACGCGAGGGCGACCGGTCGTCGCGGGTGACCTTTACCGAGCCATGCTTCTGGGCATTGAACTCGACCCAGTTGACGGTGGGAGCGCGGCCGACGAGCACGTACTTGCCATCGAGGTTGAAGAGGATGACGTCGCCGATGACGTAGCCCGAGTGGCTTACCGGGACATAGTGCTTCGCCTTGTTGGTGGTGAAGCCCTTGAACGAGTTGATGCCAAGGCTCTCGAGGAACGCGCCGGCGTCCGAGCCTTCCACCGTGAGCTCTGCCATGTGGTGCGACTGGTCGAACAGGACGGCGCTGTCGCGCCAGGCCTTCTGCTCGGTGCGCCAGTTGGAAAACTCAGGAGCGACGACCGGGTAGATATAGATGCCGGCCTTGGAATTGCGCAGCAGCTCGACGGTGTTGCCGCTTTCCTTCAGTACCTCTTCAAGATTCTTGGGTGCCATGACTTCCTCCGCTCGATTTGGATAGCGTCGTACCGAAGCGCAGCGAGGGGATCGAGCTGTCCGTCGCCGTTCGTGTACAGCGTGTATACAGACCCTGTGGCAGCGAGGCAACGCGAAAATACGGTTTAACCGGGCGCGTTGACACCCATAACCCTTTCCTAGACGCTTACCTAATAATCGAATCGGAGGCGGCAATGGAAAAGCTTGTTCTTATTGGGTTTTCTGCTGGGCTGTTGGCTGCAGCAGGGTGTGGCTCAAATGTATCCACCGGCGGCGGAGGAGGCTTTGGCGGCGGCGCGACCGAGCGCTTGTCGATGGACGGTCATTTCATGGGCCTGACGACCAACAACGCCGGCCAGGTCACTGGCGTGTTCGACAGATCGAGCGGCTACCAGCAGGCGGTCGCTGACACGAGCTACGTCAACGGCTACCCGGATAGGGCCAGCGTCACCGTCAACGGGACGATGCAGAATGGGAACGCTGTGCCCGGATCGAGCAATCTCGTGGGCGACCCGTCGAGCGTCGGGAACCGTGTCGGCAGCTACAACGGACCGGATGCGTTCCTCGGCGAGGTCATCGAGGGACGCGACTATGCGGTCCTGCGCTATCACAAGACTCAGCCGGGCCGCGAGTACGTCGGCTACGGTGCTGTCGGAAGGCTGACCCAGAACATGCCGCGTACAGGCACGGCGACTTTCAATGGATTGGTCGACGGCGATGCCTACGGCTCGCAGACCGGCAAGGCGCGCCTGCAGGGCACCGTAAGCCTCGGTGCAAATTTCGGCGGCGCGACGCCGACGATAGGCGGAAAGATGTCGAACCTGACCTTGCGCGGCCCGAGCGGTGCCATTCCGCTTGGATCCGACATCGTCATGGAAGCCGCCAACATAGCGGGTCCGCAGTATGAGAACGGGCGACTGCAGCTTGTGACGGCCGGCACCAACATGCCTAACAGCACGATGGTGGGCTCGAACTACCAGGGTCTGTTCTTTGGCTCGGGCGCGGCGGAAACCGGTGGATCGTTCCAGTTCGGCGCGACGGGCGTACCAATCTACCAGGGCTTTGGCGCCACCGAAGTCATGCAGGCCGTCGGCGGGTTCGGCGCGAGCCGGCCGTAAGGCTCATCCAATGCGCGGCGCTTTACGCGCCGCGCGAAAGCGGCATATGAAGCCCTGAATCCGCAGGGAGCTTAGCCATGACGACCATCGCCGCCACGCCGAGACTGGTTACCGTATTCGGCGGATCCGGATTCCTCGGTCGGCATGTCGTGCAGGCGCTGGCGCGGCGCGGCTATCGCGTTCGCGTGGCAGTGCGCCGTCCGGACCTCGCCAACTACGTCACACCGGCCGGCAATGTCGGGCAGGTCATGCCCGTGCAGGCGAATGTCAGGGTGCGCTGGTCGGTCGACCGCGCCGTCGCCGGTGCGGACCACGTGGTGAATCTCGTCGGCATTCTGCACGAAACCGGCCGCCAGCGTTTCGACGCCGTGCAGGATTTTGGAGCCCGTGCAGTCGCCGAAGCGGCGCGCGCCGTCGGTGCAGGCCTTACGCATGTCTCAGCGCTGGGCGCCGACCCACACTCGACTTCCGTTTACGCGCGCACCAAGGCCTCAGCAGAAGAGGCTGTGCTGGCGACGGTTCCCGGCGCGGTGGTTCTGCGACCGTCGATCATGTTCGGGCCGGAAGACGGCTTCTTCAACAAGTTCGCCAACATGGCGCGTTATCTGCCTTTCCTTCCTTTGGTCGGTGGCGGACACACCAAGTTTCAGCCGGCCTACGTCGCCGATGTCGCCGAAGCGGTTGCCCGGTCGGTCGACGGCGCTATCGCAGGCGGGCGCATCTACGAACTGGGCGGACCAGGGGTCCTCAGCTTCCGGGAGTGCATGGAGCGCATGCTCGAGGTCATTGAGCGCAAGCGCCTGCTGCTGCCGGTTCCGTGGTGGCTCGCAAGCCTGCAAGGCAGCGTGCTTGGCCTGCTGCCCAATCCGATCGTTACCGCGGACCAGGTGGAACTGCTGCGTACGGACAATATCGTATCGGTCGAAGCCGAGGCGGACGGGCGCACCTTCTCGGGCATCGGGATTTCGCCTCGCGGTATCGAGCCAGTGTTGCCGAGCTATCTCTGGGGCTTCCGGCCGGCCGGCCAGTTTTCTCGGAAGGCTGCCTGAGCACGACGCTGGAGCAATTCGGCTGGCTCCTGCCTGACGGCATAGACTTCGTCGTGGCGGCTGTCCTTATCGTCGCTTCATTCTTCACGTCCGCGCTTACCGCCGCCTTCGGCCTCGGGGGCGGGATCGCCATGCTGGCGCTGCTCGGCATCTTCGTGCCGGTCGCGGCACTCATTCCGGTTCACGGTGCGGTTCAGCTGGGCTCGAATACCGGACGCGCCTGGCACCAGCGCGCGCATGTCCGGCGGGAGATCTTCCTGCCCTTCGCCGCAGGCAGCCTCGTCGGCGCGGCGATCGGGGTGTTCTTCGTCGTCCAGCTGCCCGATGCCGCGATGAAGATCGTGCTTGGCGCCTTCATCGTCGCGATTACCTGGGCGAAGATACCCGGTATCCAGGGGCTCGGCCGCGCCGGTCTGGGCATCGCCAGCGTCGTGCTCTCCATTCTGTCGATGATCCTCGGCGCCACGGGCCCGCTGCTCAATGCCGTGCTGCAGCAGTTCATGGCGGGCGATCGCAAGGCGCTGGTGGCCACCCACGCCGCGACCATGACCGTCCAGCACCTGCTGAAGATTGTCGTCTTCGGCATCGCGGGCTTCGCCTTTGCGAGGTGGATACCGCTCGTCGCTGCCATGATCGCGTCGGGCTTTCTTGGCACGATCTACGGCTCGAAGATACTCGACCGGATGCCGGAAGAGGCGTTCGCGCGGTGGTTCCGCTTGCTGATAACGCTGCTGGCGCTCGACCTCGTGCGCCGCGGCGTCGCCGCCTACTTCTAGCCGACAAGCCACAGGCCAAGCAGGCCGGCCAGGCCGACGGCGATGCGCCACCACCCGAAGATCGCGTAGCCTCTGCGCGACACGAAGGCGAGCAGGCTGCGGACGACGATAAGCGCGACCACGAAGGCGGCGACGAAGCCGGTGGCGATGACGGGAAGATCCGCGGCCGTCAGCAGGTCGCGGTTCTTCACGAGGTCCAGCGTGAAAGCGCCGACCATTGTCGGCATCGCCAGCCAGAACGAGAACTCGGCCGCCGAGCGCTTGTCGGCACCCATCAGCAACGCCCCAACTATAGTGGAGCCTGAACGCGACGTACCGGGTATCATAGCGAGGCACTGGAACAGACCGATGCCGAGATAGGTGCGCAAGGGGAATTGCGTCACGTCGGTGTATTTCGGCCGAAGCGCCCAACGATCGGCCCACAGCAGTACAACTCCGCCGAGGATCAGCGCGATGCAGATCGTCATCGGCGATTCGAACAGCACGGTCTTGATAAAATCGTGCGCAAGCGCGCCGATCACCGCCGCGGGCAGGAACGCGATCAGGATGCCGCCGACGAAGTATTGCGTCGCCCGGTCGCGCGGCAGAGCGACCAGCATGGTCCAGAGCCGCGCCAAGTAGACGCTCAAAATGGCGAGAATCGCGCCGAGCTGAATGAGCACCTCGAAGGCCTTGCCGGTCGATTCAAACCCCAAGAAGTGTCCGGCAAGCAGGATGTGTCCGGTGGACGATACCGGGATGAACTCCGTCAGACCCTCCAGCACTCCGAGCGCGAGGGCTTCCGCGATGGTCTGGCTAGCCATGGCCGTACCTGTCCAGCTTGTCTTGGGCGGCGACCGAGCCTATAGCTCGCGCGCCGAGAGGGGCATTGCGGTGGGTTGTCCGACGAGAATCGGACTGCCGAATCTAACCGAGATCGCCCAGCATTGACCAGCCGACATGCCGAGCGGGCCAGATCGCAGCGAATGCTTACCCTTTTCCACTATCCCCTATTCCCGGCCAGCCGCTTTGCTCGCCTTGTCTTTGCCGAATACGGCGAAGAGCTCTCCCTGATCGAGGAGAGACCGTGGCAGCGGCGCAGGGAATTCCTGGCGCTGAACCCTGCGGGGACCCTGCCGGTACTGCTCGCCGAGGGCGACGTACCGGTCGTCGGCGCCTCGGTGATCGCGGAGTATGTCGACGAGACGCGCGGCGTCTTCAAGCGCGACAAGCGTCTGTTTGCCGAGGACCCGTTCGAGCGCGCGGAAATTCGCAGGCTGTGCGACTGGTACCTCGACAAGGCCGAGGCCGATGTGACGCGGCACCTCGTGCGAGAGCGCGTACTGAAGCCGCAAATGGACAATGGCAGCGGTGGCGCGCCGGACTCGGCAGTCATTCGCGCGGCGCGCGCCAACGTGCGCCAGCACCTAAAGTACACCAACTTTCTTGCCGGCACTCGGCACTGGCTGGCGGGACCGCGGCTGACCTATGCCGATCTTGCGGCGGCGGCCGTGCTCTCCACGCTCGACTACATGGGCGAGATCGACTGGACCGATTTCCGGGCGGCGCGCGACTGGTACCAGCGGATGAAGTCGCGGCCTTGCTTTCGGCCGCTGCTTGCCGACCGCGTCCGCGGCCTGTCTCCGACCTCGCACTATGCGGACCTCGATTTCTGATGGGCGTTGCCGCAATCGCACGCGGCGCAACCGACCTGCGGAACAAGATCGACCGCTGGGCAGCCGAACTCGGCTTCGACGCCGTCGGCATCGCGTCGCCGGACTCGACGCCCGACAGTGCCGGTCGCCTGCACGACTTCGTTGCCATGGGCCGGCACGGCTCGATGGAGTGGATGGCCGAGACGGCCGAGCGCCGCGGCAGCCCGCGGTCGCTGTGGCCCGAGGTGCGCAGCGTCATCATGCTTGGCATGAACTACGGCCCGGACGGAGACCCGCTGGAACTGCTCTCGCAGCGCGACCGCGCCGCCATCTCGGTCTACGCCCGCAACCGTGACTATCACGACGTCATCAAGGGCAAGCTCAAGGAGCTTGCGCAGAAACTGGCTTCGGCCACTGGCGAGGACGTTAAGGTTTTCGTCGACACCGCACCGGTGATGGAGAAGCCGCTGGCCGGCGCGGCCGGTCTCGGCTGGCAGGGCAAGCACACAAACCTCGTCAGTCGCCAATTCGGCTCATGGCTGTTCCTCGGGTCGATCTTCACCACGGCCGAATTCGAAGCGGACAGTGCGGAACTCGATCACTGCGGATCGTGTCGCGCCTGCCTCGATGTCTGTCCGACCAACGCCTTTCCGGCACCTTACCAGCTCGATGCGCGACGCTGCATTTCTTACCTCACCATCGAGCACAAGGGCCCGATTCCCGAGGAATTCAGGCGCGCCATCGGCAACCGCGTCTACGGCTGCGACGACTGCCTTGCCGTCTGCCCATGGAACAAGTTCGCCAGCGACGCCCGGGAGGCAAAATTCCAGGCCCGGAACGAGCTGCGACAGCCGCGGCTTGCCGATCTTCTGAGGCTGGACGACCCGGCGTTCCGGGCTTTGTTCTCCGGATCGCCGATCAAGCGCATCGGGCGCGACCGCTTCGTCCGCAACGTTCTGATCGCGGCCGGAAACTCCGGCGACCCGACGCTGGTACCGGCTATCCAGGCGCTTACCGGCGACGGCGCGTTCGTCGTGCGCGATGCCGCCGCCTGGGCGCTCGGCGAGTTGGCGGCGTGATGCGGATCTTCATCCTCGGTGCCGGGTATTCGGCCCGCGCCTACGCCCGGCTCGTCGCAGCCGACGCAGATGCCTTGGTCGGCACGACGCGCACCCTTGAGAAGTCCGCGGTGCTTCGGGAAGCAGGAATAGACCCGATTATATTCGACGGGAGCGTCGGCCAGGAGATGGCAGAAGCCCTCGCGGCCACGACGCATCTGGTTGCGTCGGCGGCGCCGAGCGAGGCCGGCGATCCGCTGCTGCGCGCCCTTCCGGGTGGACTTCGCGCGGCGATGCCGGCGCTGCGCTGGGCCGGATATCTCTCGACCGTCGGTGTCTATGGCGACCACCAGGGCGCCTGGGTCGACGAGACCAGCGAGACGCGGCCGAAGTCGCGCCGCTCGATCGAACGCGTCGCTGCCGAGCAGGCGTGGCTTGCCGCGGGCAGGCTCGCCGAGGTTCCCGTCGCTGTGCTTCGGCTCTCCGGCATCTATGGGCCGGGCCGCAATGCGTTCGTGAATCTCGCGCGAGGGACCGCCCATCGCACGATCAAGCCCGGCCAGGTGTTCAACCGTATCCATGTCGCCGATATCGCCGGCAGCCTTGCTTTCCTCGGCGCGCGCCGGATAGGCGGGATTTTCAATGTGACCGATGACGAGCCCGGCCCGCCGCAGGACGTTATCACCTATGCGGCAAGTCTGATGCAGGTCGCTGCCCCGCCGGAGACGCCCTTCGACCAGGTCGAAATGTCACCGATGGCAAGATCGTTCTGGAGCGACAACAAGCGCGTCTCCAATGCCCTCATCAGGAAATTGGGCTACGTGTTCCGCTATCCCAACCATCGTCTTGCACTGGAAGCGATCTGGCGCGACGGAAGCTGGCGCGGCTCCGGCACATCGGTCGGAGACAGTGACGGCTAGGCGTTGCAATTCGTGAGGACCGCCTTAACCATTGGGTAACCGTGCATGGCCACGGTTTTGCTGCACTCCGCTTTCACGAGGGACGGATGATGGGCAAGTTCACGGGCATCGCCGCGGCGGTGCTGGCAATCGCGGTCTGCGCCGGGGCGCTGGCTGAGGGCGCGGCCATTGCCGCGGAACCGCTGGCCAAGACCTTGTTCGGCGCGCAGAAGCTGCCCGCAGCGACCGCCGCGAAATCGTACGGATTCTACTCGAAGGGATGTTTTGCCGGCGGCGTCGCGATCGCCACGGACGGACCGCATTGGCAGGCGATGCGGCTGTCGCGCAACCGTCGCTGGGGCCACCCGGCGATGATCGCGACGCTGGAACAGCTGTCGCGCGATGCCGTGCAGGACGGCTGGCCGGGCCTGCTCATCGGCGACATCTCGCAGCCGCGCGGCGGTCCGATGCTGAGCGGGCACGCCTCGCACCAGATCGGGCTCGATGCGGACATCTGGTTCACGCCGATGCCGGCTCACCGCTATTCGGACATCGAGCGCGAGAAGATCGGTTCGGAATCTCTGCTCAAGGGCGACACGCTCTTCGTCGACGACCGCAAATGGACGCGCGCGCACGAATCCGTACTCCGGCGCGCGGCAAGCTACAGACAAGTGGAGCGGATTCTCGTCCATCCGGGGATCAAGAAGAAACTGTGCGAGACCGTCTCGGGCGACCGTTCCTGGCTGCGCAAGGTCCGGCCGTTCTGGGGGCACGACTCGCATTTCCATGTCCGTATCGGCTGTCAGCCAGGTTCTCAGGGCTGCAAGGAGCAGGCAGGCACCCCCGCAGGCGATGGCTGCGACAAATCGCTGGCGTGGTGGTTCACCGAGGAGCCGTGGCGTCCCTCGCAGAACCCCGACGCGCCGAAGGCGCGCGACATCATGACGATGGCGAGCCTGCCAAAGGAATGTCGCGCCGTGCTCGACGCGCCGGCGCCGGTGTCTGAAGCTTCGGTCACCGTGCGAGGCAAGGCTGGCACGATCATCGCGCCAGCGTCCGCACCGGTTGCCGCGTCAGCCTTCGCGGCGCCGCAGGCGACCGTTACGGACATGCTCAAGGCGCTCGCGCCCGCCGAACTTCCTACTATCGGCGCACCGATGCCGTCGCCGCGTCCATCTCATTGAACATCAATTCCGAGTCCCGAGAATGGCGACAAGAACCGCCTTGCCGCTGCTGATGTCGCTCTTCCTCACCGCACCCGCACTGGCGCAGGACGACCTCGTTCCCATGGACCTTTCGCAGGTCGACCCGGCCATGGTGAACGATATGTTCGGCCCCTGGGAGATCGCCGACGAAAGCGGCAAGAAAACATGCCGCGTCGAGCTGAAACGCGACGAGACGATCGGCGGCATGGAGATCGCAGTCGATCCCGCCTGCGCCAAGGTCTTCCCGGTGATGGACGAGATCGCCGCGTGGCGGCTGATGGAGAGCTGGACCATCGTGATGGCCGACGCGACCCGAAAGACCCGTCTGGTATTCTATAGGCCCGACGAACGTTACATCGCCCGCGACGAGGTCGACGGCATTTTCACGATCAACCAGCTTCCGCGCTAGAGACGCGACCGGGCAGCCTTCGGCCCCAACATGGCGCCCGTCCATACCTTTGGGCTCCGCAGAAACCGCCATGCCACACGATGTCGACTCGAGGCACTGGTGCGGCTCGCAACGGTCCATGATATCCCAGGGGCGCTGAATCGCGCGACGGCCGAACCGCTGACCGGAGCGCGCGAAACTGCCTGACCGGCGAAGGGGAGCGGCGGCGCAACAGATGGCTGCATTTGACGACACGCGAGCGGCTTTCCCCGTCCTCATCGGCGACATTGGCGGCACCAATGCGCGCTTCTCGATCCTGACCGACGCTCGCGCCGAGCCGATCGAGTTCGAGAATGTGCGTACGGCGGATTTTCCGAACATCGACGACGCGATCGAGCGCGCCATCTTCGGCCGGACGGAGATCCGTCCTCGCTCGACCTTGCTTGCCGTGGCCGCTCCTGTCGACGGCGACGAGATCGAACTGACGAACTGCCCATGGGTGGTGCGGCCGCGCGAGCTTCATCGCAAGCTCGGCATCGGCGACGTTATGCTCCTCAACGATTTCGAGGCGCAGGCGCTTTCGACGGTCGCGCTCGGCCCCGAACATCTGGAGCGCATCGGCGGCGGGGCCGAGCCGGAGGATACCGGCAGCCGCGTCATAATGGGACCGGGCACCGGCCTCGGCGTCGCCGGCATGGTACACGCCCGCGGCATCTGGATCCCTGTGCCCGGCGAAGGCGGCCACGTCGACATCGGGCCGCGAACCCCTCGCGACCACCAGATCTGGCCGCACCTCGAGCCGATCGAGGGTCGAATATCGGCCGAACAGATGCTGTGCGGCCGCGGCCTGGTCAACATTGCGAGCGCCGTCGCCGCGGCAAGCGGCCAGAACGCACGCTTCATCACCCCCGCGGACGTGACGGCCGCCGCGCTTTCCGGCGCCGATCCCGTGGCGGTCGAGGCGCTGGATCTGTTCGTCACCTGCCTCGGCCGGCTGGCGGGCGATCTGGCGCTGGTGTTCATGGCCCGCGGCGGCGTCTACCTGTCGGGAGGCATCGCGCAGAAGATCGTACCGGCGCTGAAGAAGGGAAATTTTCGCGCCGCATTCGAGGACAAGGCTCCTCACAGCGCGATGATGTCCGAGATGCCGGTATTCGTGCTGACCCACCCGCGCGGCGCGCTGGCCGGACTCGCGGCGTTCGCACGCGAGCCCGAGCGCTTCGGCGTCGAAATGGGCGGCCGCCGCTGGCTGTTCTGAACCGTATGCCTTGCCAAGCATTGCGAGCGGCGGCATAGGCCATCGCAATCGAGCGGAGCGCGCGAATGTCGGAACTAGGGCTAGTCGTCGTCGGTGCCGCCGGCCGCATGGGCCAGACGCTGATCCGAACAATTGCCGAGACCGAAGGCGTGCGGCTCGCGGCGGCGATCGAGCGCGAAGGTGCACCGGCGCTCGGCCGCGACGCGGGTGAGCTTGCCGGCACGGGACCGAACGGCATCGTCATCGGCGACGATCCGCTGCCGGCCTTCGCAAAGGCGGACGGCGTCCTCGACTTCACGACGCCCGCAGCGAGCGTGCTCTATAGCGGTTATGCCGCGCAGGCGCGGATCGCGCATGTCGTCGGCACCACCGGTATCGGCGCCGCGGACGAGGCGAAGATCGCCGCCGCGGCCCGTCATACGGTGATCGTCAAGTCGGGAAACATGAGCCTCGGCGTCAATCTTCTCGCGGCGCTCGTCGAGCAGGCGGCACGGGCGCTGCCTGCCGATGCCTTCGACGTCGAGATCCTGGAAATGCATCACAAGCACAAGGTCGATGCGCCCTCGGGAACCGCGCTGCTGCTCGGGCGTGCCGCCGCCGACGGGCGCGGCATCGGCCTCGACAATGCCTCGGTGCGGGTGCGCGACGGCCACACGGGACCGCGTCCGGAAGGCGCAATCGGCTTCGCGACGCTTCGCGGCGGCTCGGTGGTTGGCGACCACCAGGTCATCCTTGCTGGAGCGGGCGAGCGCATCGTGCTGTCCCATACGGCCGAGGATCGCGGCATCTTCGCGCGCGGCGCGGTGCGGGCGGCGATCTGGGCGCATGAGCAGAAGCCCGGCCTCTATTCGATGCGCGACGTGCTCGGTTTCGCCGCATGATCAGCCACTGGATTGGCGTGGCGGCAGCAGAGCATGTGCGCCGTGGCGTGCAGGAGGGCTTTGCGATGTTCGCGCACGGACGCCACAGCGCGGCCGAGAAGGTTCAGCCCGGCGATCGCGTGACCTACTACTCGCCGCGCGAGGGTCTCAACGCCGGCGCCGAGGTCCGCGCCTTTACTGCGATCGGCGTCGTCGCCGACGCGCCGGTGCGCGAACGCGCCATGTTTCACGGCCTGACGGGCGCCGCACGCAGCGTCGACTGGATCAAGGAGGCACGGCCGGCCGACGTGTACAGCCTGCTCGAGCGCTTCTCGTTCGTGGTCGACCGCGCGCATTGGGGCATGTATTTCCGCAGATCGCTGTTTCGCATCGCGCCCGCCGACTTCGCCCACATCGCCGACGCCATGGGCGTCGATCTTCGCTGACCATGGAGGCAACAATGTCCGGAACCCTCGTGCTCGTGCGCCACGGCCAGAGCGAATGGAACCTGAAGAACCTCTTCACCGGGTGGCGCGACGTCGCGCTGACCGAGCAAGGTCACGCCGAGGCGAAGGATGCCGGACGGCGGCTCAAGAGCCGGGGCCTGGTGTTCGACATTGCTTTCACCTCGGCGCTGCAGCGGGCGCAGGTCACCAGCCAGCACATTCTCGACGGTGTGGGGCAAGCCGGTCTGAAGACGATCCGCGACCAGGCGCTGAACGAGCGCGACTATGGCGACCTGTCCGGCCTCAACAAGGACGACGCGCGCGCCAGGTGGGGCGAGGAGCAGGTGCACATCTGGCGGCGCAGCTACGACGTGCCGCCGCCGGGCGGCGAGAGCCTGCGCGACACCGGAGCCCGCGTATGGCCCTACTACATCCACACGGTGCAGCCGCAGGTGCTGCGCGGCAACACCGTGCTCGTGACCGCGCATGGCAATTCGCTGCGGGCACTGATCATGGCGCTCGAGGGCCTGTCCGGCGAGGCGATCGTCAAGGTCGAGATCGGTACCGGGGTGCCGTACGTCTACAGTCTGAACGCCGACTCCACCGTTGCCTCCAAGGAAATCCTGCAGGGCTGACGCGACGCGCCGGCAAATCGCGCCGGCGCCGTTGACAGCCACGCGTCGCCCGCATACATGGGCGGCGCACCTGCCCAGGTGGCGGAATTGGTAGACGCGCACGGTTCAGGTCCGTGTGCCGCGAGGCGTGAAGGTTCGAGTCCTTTCCTGGGCACCAGTCTTCGGACTGTCCATTCCTACCAAACCCATCGAATTCTGCGACCGTTATGAAAATCAGCGCCGGAGGGCGCTGATGCGACAAGAGGCATGCCGCCTTCTTGACTTGCGTGTTCGGCAGGAGTTGAACCGTCACTATCTGGTAATACCAGATGGACAGATTGCGGTGGGAGCATGCGATGAACGCAGCGGTGCAAGAGCGTCAATCCGCCGTGCCGTTCGACACGGGGCGGCTCGATG
Source organism: Pseudomonadota bacterium (assembly GCA_023457435.1). Taxonomy (GTDB): domain Bacteria; phylum Pseudomonadota; class Alphaproteobacteria; order Rhizobiales; family Rhizobiaceae; genus RCIO01. The sequence goes on along the minus strand of JAEWLS010000030.1, from coordinate 109,428 downwards.
CTTTGATGGAGGATGCGGGGCTCGACGTGCTCGTCGCTACGTCGAAGCACAACACGCAGTATCTGCTCGGCGGCTATCGCTTCATCTTCTTCTCGGCCATGGATGCCATCGGCCACAGTCGCTATCTGCCGATCGTCATCTACGAAAAGGGCCGCCCGGAAAACGCGGCCTTCGTCGCCAACAAGATGGAATCCGGCGAGCACGCCAACCATCCATTCTGGACGCCGGCCTTCCATCCCGAAGCATGGGGCTCGACGGATGCGGCCACTCGGGCGGTCGCGCACCTGAAGAACATCGGAAGATCGGGCGCCCGGATCGGTTTCGAGCCCGCTTTCCTGCCGTCCGATGCCTATCTGCTCCTGACCGAGCAATTGCCGGACGCGGCGCTGGTGAACGCTACGCCGATGATGGAACGCATGCGGGCGCTGAAGACGCCGCACGAGCTGGAGCAGCTTCGCCACGCCTCGGAGATGATCACCGACGCCATGATGGCGACGATCGCCGGATCGGGCGAAGGCTCGACGAAGGCCGAGATCATCGAGCGCCTGCGCCGCGAGGAGACCAACCGCGGGCTTCAGTTCGAATACTGCCTGCTGACGCTGGGCTCGAGCCATAACCGCGCCGCATCGGCGCAGAAATGGCGGCGCGGCGAGGTCATGTCGATCGATTCGGGCGGCAACTATCACGGCTTCATCGGCGATCTCTGCCGCATGGGCATCCTCGGTGAGCCCGATGCCGAGCTCGACGACCTGCTCGGCGAGGTCGAGGCGGTGCAGCAGGCGGCGTTTTCCAAGGTGCGCGCCGGCATGCGCGGCGGCGACATGATTGCGTATGCCGAGGATGCGCTGAAGGCTTCCGAGGTCGCGCCTTACACCGACTTCTTTGCGCATGGCATGGGGCTTATCACCCACGAGGTGCCGTTCCTCATGACGAACCATCCCGTCGCTTATGAGGGCGTCGACGCGGACCGGCCGCTCGAGGCAGGCATGGTGCTTTCGGTGGAAACGACGATGCTCCACCCGACGCGCGGCTTCATCAAGCTCGAAGATACCCTCGCCGTCACGAACGACGGCTACGCGATGTTCGGCGAGCGCGGCAGGGGGTGGAACCGCGGCGGCGTGGCCTAGCTCCCTGCCTTGATCAGGCGGAAGTCCGGCAATTCGCGCAGCCCGGTTTCTGGACCGGCCGGCGAATACACCACGAAGAGCTGCATCGGCCCGGCGCCGGTGTTCAGCGTCGAATGGAACCGGCTTTCCGGAACGTAGACGGTGCATCCGGGGCCTACCTGGCGGGTGATCGCGACGCCGTTCTCGTCCTCCACCATCTGCTCGCCATTGCCGGATATAACGAAGATGATCTCTTCGGCACCGGGATGATTATGACGGGCGTGGCCCTGGCCGCTCGGCAGGTCGACGACGCCGCCGGAGAAACGCGACGCACCGTTCACCTCCGGCGCGACGGTCAGCGCCAGTTGTCCCCAGTCGAAACCGAAGGCGTCGACGTCGCGCGGGTAGACGAAGTATTTGTCGTTGCCTGTCATGATGCTCCTCCTCAACTTTTGCGCTGGGTGACGGGCAGCGCCTTGAACGCTGCGGTCTGGTCGCGGATCGCGGCCTCTGCGGGCAGGCGCTCCATCGAGCTCGCGCCGTAAAAGCCGTGGACGCCATCGCAGCGCTCGAGGATGAAGCGGGCATCCTCCGGCATCGAGATCGGGCCGCCGTGGCAGAGCACCATGATGTCCTTGCGAACCGACCGCGCAGCCTCGGCTATGGCGTCGATTTCGCCGACACACTGCTCGATCGTCTTGGCGGAGGACGCGCCGATGCTGCCGCCGGTGGTGACGCCCATATGCGCGACCACGATGTCGGCGCCGGCTTCGGTCATCGCCCTGGCCTCGTCGGCATTGAAGACATAGGGCGTCGTCAGCAGATCCAAACGGTGCGCTTCGGCGATCATATCGACTTCGAGACCGAAGCCCATCCCGGTCTCCTCGAAACTCACCCGCATCGTTCCGTCGAAGAGGCCGACCGTCGGGAAATTCTGCACGCCGGAGAAGCCCATGTCTTTGAGCTCGGCCAGGAAGCGAGGCATCAGGACGAACGGATCCGTGCCGTTGACGCCTGCCAGTACCGGCGTCGACTTGACCACGGGCAGCACCTCGACCGCCATCTCCTTCACGATCTCGTTGGCATTGCCGTAGGCAAGCAGACCTGCAGCAGAGCCGCGGCCGGCCATGCGGTAACGACCGGAATTGTAGATGATGATCAGGTCGATGCCACCTGCCTCCTCGGACTTGGCGGACAGGCCGGTGCCGGCGCCGCCGCCGACGATGGGTTTGCCCGCGGCGATCATGGCGCGGAACTTTTCGAGGATCTTCGCGCGCGGAATGGCAGCCATGTCGGTCAGTGTCCTGCTATTTCGAGAAAGTTCGCGACCGCGGCGTCGGCGAAGGCCGGGTCGTTGATGTGCATGGGGAGGCGGACAAGGCGCCGACGACCGGTTTTCCGAACCGTGCGCTCGAGCGCGTCGAAGAGCGCGGCGTTCGCCTGCGGATCGAAGAACGCGCCGCCCTCGATGTCGAGTCCCGACACGCCCCTCTCGGGGATCAGGAAGCGCACCTCGCCGTCGCAGGCGTTGAGCTTGCTGCCGATCCACGCGCCGATCGCCGCGCATTCCTCGGGCGTGGTGCGCATGAGCGTCACGTTGGGATTGTGCCGGTAGAGGTTCCGTCCGCGAAACCGCTCCGGCACGGTGTCGGCGGCCCAGAAGTTGACCATGTCGAGCGCGCCCACCGAACCGACATACGGCAGTCGCGTGCGGGCGATAGCGCCGAACCTGTCCGGCGTCGCCGGCAGCACGCCGCCGAAGAGAAGGTCGCATACCTCTGTGGTGGTGATGTCGAGGACGCCGGCAAGGAGCCCGCTGTCGGCGAGCTTCTCCATCGTGCGCCCGCCAGTGCCTGTGGCGTGAAACACCATGCAGTCGTAGCGCTCGCGCAGTTGCTCGGTGATCGCCATCACGCAAGTCGTCGTGACGCCGAACATGGTGAGGCCGAGCGACGGCTTCCCGGCCGCACGGGGCGCGGGGCGGGCAGCCATGCCCGCGATCGCCTGGGCGGCGTTGTGCAGCACGATCCGCGACAGTCCGTTGAGGCCCGCCATGTCGGTCACCGACGGCATCATGATAATGTCGGACACCTCGACATATGGCGCGGTGTCGCCCGATGCGAGCGTCGAGACCATCAGCTTGGGGATGCCGTATGGCAGCGCCCGCATGCCGGCGGTGACGATCGACGTGCCGCCGCCGCCGCCGATACCGACGATCGCCGAGACGTCCGTGCGGGTTGCCATGAAGGCGGCGAATGCCTCGCCCATGGCCGCGACTGCGGTCCCTCTGTCGGTCAGGTCCAGAACTGCGGCGCCGCCGGGGTGATGCGCGGCAATCTCTCGGGCCGTGATGTCGACGCGTTCGCCAGGGCGCGATGTCCCGACGTCGACCACCGAGACCGAACCACCAGCCTCGGCTACTCGCGCGGCGAGGAATTGGAGTTCTTCGCCTTTCGTGTCGGCGGTCCCCACGACATAGATGCGGTCCACGGTTGCCCCTCCCACCTGAACCGATTAGACTGATACTACAGCCATCGCGCCAGTTGACGTTTTGTGAGACGCGCGTATCGTATTGGTATGTCAGTCTCACGTCAATCGGATGCGGAAGACGAGGCCGAGCGCGGTCCCCGAGCCCGCACGCGCCGGCTGATGCTGGAAACCGCGACGCGGCTCATGCAGGGCGGCGCCACGCCGTCGGTCAGCGAGGTCGCCGAGGCGGCGCAGGTTTCGCGGGCGACGGCCTATCGCTATTTCCCGAGCCAGGCCGCTCTGGTCCATGCCGTCGTCGACGCCGCGCTTGGTCCCATCCTCGACTGGAACAGCGGGTCCGCCGACGCGACGGATCGCGTGGAAAACCTGTTTCGCACGTCGCTCCCGCGGATACAGGAGTTCGAGGCAACGTTTCGCGCCGCGTTGAGGCTGTCGCTCGATCAATGGGCGCGTCGGCGCGCCGGTGCACTTGGCGAAGAGCCGAAGCTGACGCGCGGGCACCGAATGGATTTACTCCGCGATGCGCTGGCGCCGTTGCGCAGCCAACTGCCCAAGCCGCAGATCGACAAGCTGGCCCAGGCGCTATCGCTGTTCTTCGGTGTCGAGGCGATCATCGTCCTTGAGGATATCTGGGGGCTGAACGACACTGAGGCCGAAGACGTGGCGGTATGGGCAGCGAAAGCCCTTATCGCCGCAGCGGTCTCGGCAACAGGAGAGTTTGCGTGAATCTGGTTGGACCAGATACCAGCTACGCGGCCTGTTATGCATTTGATGACCACGTTCGGCGGTCCGGATTTGTCGAATCGGGGAAGCGTCGTGCGGCGACTGAATCGTTTGTAAATGCGGGATCTTGCGACTTACGGCGATGAGATCTTGACGCTACCGCCGCATTGGTAATACCAGTTTCAGCCAGCGATGCCGATCCTATACGATCGGCAGACGGGTTGGGAGGCCCGCCCCGGCAGAATCCAGCCGAGGCAATCCAGCTTGCCGGCGACCGCCGGATGTATGCAACAGCTGCATGAATGGGAGGAATGACCATGCGTAAAGGAATATTGGGGCTTTTGGCGGGCGTGAGCCTGTCACTGGCCAGCTCTACCTCGCTGATGGCGCAGGAATTGACCATCCTGTGGGCGGAATGGGATCCGGCGAACTACCTGCAGGAACTGGTCAACGACTATCAGGCGCAGACTGGCGTCAAGGTGACCGTCGAGACGGTTCCGTGGCCCGATTTCCAGACCAAGGCCTTTACCGAGTTCAACGCTCGCGGCTCGGCCTACGACCTCGTCGTCGGCGACAGCCAGTGGCTCGGCGCGGGTTCCTCGAACGGTCACTATGTCGACCTGACCGACTTCGTGAACAAGCACAACCTGACCACCACGATGGCTCCGGCCACCATGAAGTACTACTCGGAATATCCGGGCGGGTCGGGCAAGTACTGGTCGGTGCCGCTCGAAGGCGACGCCGTCGGCTGGGTCTACCGCAAGGACTGGTTCGAGGATCCGACCGAGATGGCCAATTTCAAGGCCAAGTACGGCTATGATCTCGGCGTGCCGAAGGACCTGAAGCAGCTCGTCGACATTGCGGAGTTCTTCCACCGCCCGGATCAGAACCGATATGGCGCGGCCGTCTACACCCAGGTGCCTGGCGACGCCATCACGATGGGCGTCGAGACCTTCCTCTTCTCCTACGGCGGATCGCTGGGCGACTACGCCAACTACAAGGTGACCGGCCTGCTCAACTCCAAGGAGTCGGCAGAAGGCCTCGAGGACTACAAGAAGCTCTACACCTACGGCCCTCCCGGCTGGGGCAACTCGTTCTTCGCCGAGGTCAATACGGCCATCGCGCAGGGCCAGGTGGCCATGGGCATGAACTTCTTCGCGTTCTTCCCGTCGCTGCTCAACGAGGCCACCAACCCGCAGGCCAAGAACATGGGCTTCTTCGCGAACCCGCCCGGGCCGCGTGGCGACGACTTCGCCGCGCTCGGCGGCCAGGGTATCTCGGTCGTCTCCTACGGCCAGAACCAGGAAGAGGCGATGAAGTTCCTGGAGTGGCTGGTCAAGGACGAGACGCAGAAGAAGTGGGCCGAACTGGGCGGCTACACCGCCGCTGCCGCGATCCTCGAGTCGGCAGAGTTCCAGAACGCGACGCCGTACAACAAGGCGTTCTTCGAGACGATGTTCAAGGTCCGCGATTTCTGGGCGCTGCCCGAATATGCCGAGCTGCTCGATGAGAGCCAGCAGGCCTTCTACGACTTCGTCGTAAATGGCAACGGCACGGCGCAGGAGACTCTCGACAAGCTCGCCGCCACCTGGGTGGAGACGCTGAAAGCAGCCGGCTACCCAGCCGAGTAATCTTCGGAAATTGACGCCAGGGAGGGGAGCGGTCCCCTCCCTGATCTACTTCGAGCGGGGGCGACGCCTTGGCAAATATGATGACGACGCTGGACCCGCAGTCGCGTGCTGCTAGGCGGGGCTGGAGCGACCTTACGATCAGGAACGTCTTCGTCATTCCGACGGTCGCGTTCCTCATCATCTTCAACGTGTTTCCGCTGCTCTATTCGCTGTATTTCTCGTTCACCGACTTTCGGGCATCGAGCAACAACGCCGTGAATTTCATCGGGTTCGCCAATTACTCGGCGGTCCTCTCCGATCCGGTCATTTGGCGGACATTCTCCACCACGCTGTGGTACGTGATCGTCTCGGTGACCGGCCAGTTCGTCGTCGGCTTCGGGCTGGCGCTGCTTCTCAATAGGACGATCCCGTTCAAGGGTTTCATCACCACCCTTCTGCTGCTGCCGATGATGCTCTCGCCGGTGGTGGTGGGCCTGTTCTGGCGGCTGATCTACGACCCGTCCTGGGGCATCCTCAACCACGTGCTCGGCATCGGAAAGGTCGCGTGGCTGACCGATGCGAACCTGGCGCTCTATGCGGTGGCGATAACCGACATCTGGATGTGGTCGCCGTTCGTCATGCTGCTGTCGCTGGCCGGCCTGTCAGCCGTGCCGAAACACCTCTACGAAGCCGCGGCGATCGACCGTGCCGGCCGGCTTTACACCTTCTTCCGGCTGACCCTGCCGCTCGTCGCGCCGATCCTGATGATCGCCATCATCTTCCGGACCATGGAGGCGTTCAAGACGTTCGACATCGCCTTCGTCATGACCGGCCAGCCGAGCGCGGAGTTGATTTCCTCGCGCCTCTACAAGATGGCGTTCCAGCAATGGCAGACCGGCGCATCCTCGGCCTTCGCCTACATCGTGCTGATCATGATCCTGGCGATTACGAACATCTACGTGAAGTATCTGAACAAGGCGAAGGAGCGCTAGGATGGCCGTCGTTTCCACGCGCACCGAGCGGTTTGCTGACAGGCTGGCCATTGCCGCCGTCATCATCGTCACGCTGATCTTCCTGTCCCCGATCTACTGGATCGCCAGCACCGCCTTCAAGCCGCTGGTGCTGGCCACTTCGGTGCCGCCGACGGTCGTCTTCCAGCCGGAGGTGACGCCCTTCGTGAAGCTCTTCACCAAGCGCGCGCAGTTGACCGCGCCGGTCGCCCCCGAAGTCTACGAGGCGGCGCCCTGGTGGGAGAGGCTGATCTTCGACGGCGGCGAGCGCCTGTCGCGCGACGGAAACGGCGAGGTCCAGCTGTCGGCCTATCCCAACCGCTTCCTCAACTCCCTGATCGTCGCCATCACCTCGACGCTTCTGGCCGTGTCGATGGGCACGATCACGGCCTATGGCTTCTCGCGGTTCAAGATGAAGGGCGAAGGAGACCTGCTCTTCTTCATCCTGTCGACGCGCATGCTGCCGCCCATCGTCGTCGCTATCCCGATGTTCCTGATGTACCGGACGCTCGGCCTCAACGACACGCATTTCGGGCTCATCCTGCTCTACACCGCGTTCAACGTCAGCTTCGCGGTGTGGCTGATGAAGGGCTTCATCGACGAGATTCCCAGGGAATACGAGGAAGCCGCCCTCGTCGACGGCTACACGCGGATGCAGGCCTTCTTCAAGATCGTGCTTCCGGAAGCGGCGACGGGCATCGCGGCTACCGCCGTGTTCTGCTTCATCACCGCGTGGAACGAATACGCCTTCGCGCTGATCCTCAGTAACCGACGCGCCCAGACCGCACCGCCGTTCATCCCGAGCCAGGTCGGGACAGGACTTCAGGACTGGACGGTCATCGCCGCAGGCACCTTCCTGTTCCTCCTGCCGGTCGCGATATTCACGTTCCTCCTGCGAAACCATCTGCTGCGCGGCATGAGCTTCGGAGCGATCCGCAAATGATCAACAGTTCGCAGCTGCAGCGGATCGCGGAGGTCGTCATGATCCTCGGCATCGTGGCCTTGTGCCAGCCTTGGAGCATGTTCCTGCACTCCTACGGGGTGGGCATCATACTCGCCGGCCTCATCACGTTCATGATGACCAACTGGTTCGGCAAGACGGATGCCCAGAGGCGTGAGGAGGCCGAAGGCGTGTTCGACGTCTCCGATCACCATGACGGCCACGTGCCGGGGAGCGGACGATGACCCACATCGAACTCCGCGGCGTCCAAAAATGGTTCGGAACGCATCAGGTCATCAAGGACATGAACCTCGCCATCGCCGATGGCGAGTTCATCGTGATGCTGGGACAGTCCGGCTGCGGCAAGACGACGACGCTGCGCGCCATAGGCGGCCTCGAGACGATCGACGAGGGTGACATCCTCATCGACGGCAAGCCGGTGCAGCACCTGAAGGCCGCCGATCGCGACATCGCGATGGTCTTCCAGTCGTTCTCGCTCTACCCGCACATGACGGTCTACGAGAACATCGCTTTCCCGCTGCGCGCCATGCGCAACAGCAAGGCCGACATCGACAGCCGCGTACGGGAAATCGCGGAGATCCTGCGCATCGCCGACCTGTTGTCCAAGCGGCCGTCGGCGCTCTCGGGCGGCGACATGCAGCGCGTTGCCATCGGCCGCGCACTGGTGCGGCGGCCGAAGGCCATGCTGATGGACGAGCCGATCGGGGCGCTCGACGCCAAACTTCGCGAAGAGATGCGCGCGGAAATCAAGCGTCTGCACATCAAGCAGGGATCGACGACCATCTATGTCACGCATGACCAGGTCGAGGCCATGAGCCTCGCCGACCGCATCGTCATCATGCACGAAGGCATGCTCCAGCAGGTCGGCACGCCGGAGGAAGTCTACGGCGCGCCGCAGAACCTCTTCGTGGCGCAGTTCGTCGGCAGCCCGGTGATGAACGTCGCGGCGGCAAGAATCAGCGACGATGCCGGCGCGGTGAAGGTGCATATAGACCCCGAGGAACCCGGTTTCGAGTTCCCGCGCGAACTGCTCGGCAAGCTGAACGGACACGCCGCCGGCGCGCCGCTGACGCTCGGTATCCGTCCCGAGGGTGTACTTCTGTCACGCGAGGCGCAACCCGGATACGTTCCCCTCGAGGCGCATATCATCGAGCCGCTCGGCTCGCACGACATCGTCGATCTCAAGGTCGGCTCCAGCATGCTGCGCGCCCGTACCGCGGCTGGCTTCGTGCCGCGCGCCGGCGAGATCGTCCATGCGCGGATCGAACCGACGCAGGCGCATTTTTTCGATACGGCCAGCGGCCAATCTCTCGGAGTGAGACTGTAAGGATGGCTCACATCGAACTGCGCAACATCACGAAAGCCTTTGGAAGCAAGGTCGCGCTCAAGGGGCTCGATCTGGAAATCGAGGATGGGCAGTTCTTCGTCCTGCTCGGCGAGACGGGTGCCGGAAAGACGACGACCCTGCGCATCGTCGCAGGGCTCGAGAAGCCGACCGAAGGCACGGTGCTGATCGACGGCGTCGACGTCAGCGAATGGGGCGCTGCAGAGCGGGACGTGGCGCTCGTGCTCCAGCAATATTCCCTGTATCCGCGCTACACGGTGCGCGAGAACCTCGAGTTCCCGCTGAAGGCGAAGGTTCGAAGCGTTCCGGCGGCGGAGATCGCCGAGCGCGTGGATCGCGTCGCACAGACGCTTCGCATCACCCACCTGCTCGACCGCAAGACCGACCGCCTGTCCGGCGGCGAAATGCAGCGCGTCTCGATCGGACGCGCCATCGTGCGCAAGCCGCGGGTTTTCCTGATGGACGAGCCGCTTTCGGCTCTCGACGCCAAGCTGCGCGAAGCCCTGCGGACCGAGCTCAAGAACCTGCAGATGAACCTGGGAGCTACCTTCCTGTTCGTCACGCACGATCAGGTCGAGGCGATGTCGATGGGCGATCGCATCGGTGTCCTCGACCGGGGCAGGCTGGTGCAGATCGGTACCCCGGCGGAAATCTATGGTAATCCGAAGAACACCTTCGTCGCGCGCTCGGTCGGCTCGCCGCCGATGAACCTCCTTAACGGCTCGATCGCCGCTGGCGAGGCGCGTGCGGACGCAGGCTTCAAGCTGCCGATCGCTGCTGGCGGGGGGAATACCGACGGCCGGCCGATCACCTTCGGCATTCGCCCGGAGGACATGTATCTAGACGATGGTGCTCCGGTGCAGGCGCAGGTCCACGACATCGAGAACCATGGTGTTGCGAAGATCGTGACGCTGCGCGCGGGCGGCGAACTCATTCGCCTCACCGCACCGGCTCAGCGGAGCCTCGCCATCGACGAGACCGTGCGTTTCGGCTGGCGGCCCGACAAGGTCGTGCTGTTCGATCGCGCAACCGGCGTCAGCCTGCGCCACGGCGCGTAGAAGCTCCTGCCGCCACCTTGTCAGGAGGTGGCAGCTACAGTCAGCCCATCAAACGGGAGGCTGCCGTGGCAGGGTTTGCGGATTTCGATTTCCTCGTCGGCGAGTGGACGATCGCCAACGAGTTCCTGACCCACCGCCTGGTCGGATCGGACGAGTGGGAGTACTTCGGCGCCACCTCGCACGTCGAAAAGGTGATGCGTGCCCCCGACGGCACGTTCGGCGGCAATCTCGACCAGATGCTCGTGCCCGATCGCGGATTCACCGGTATGACGCTGCGGCTTTACGATCCCGCCAGCAGCCTCTGGTCGATTTACTGGTCCGACAGCAAGAGTCACCGCCTCTTCCCGCCCACCGTCGGCCGCTTCGAGAACGGCCGCGGCGTTTTCTATGGCGACGACATCGAGAGCGGCCGCCCGGTGAAGGTGCGTTTCGACTGGACCGCCGGCCCGAACCGGGTCTGGGAGCAGTCGATGTCGGCCGATGGCGGCGCGAGCTGGGAGAAGAACTGGGTGATGCGCTTCACCCGCTAGGGCGTCAGCCGGGAAAGCGCCTGCGGTAGGCCGGCACCACCTCCGGATTGACGAAGTTCAGGGGCCACTCGCCGCGAAGCACACGCGCCGTCTCCTGCGCCGCGCCGACGCCCATTCGCCGCATGCTGTCCTCGGTGATGCCGGACATGTGCGGCGTCATCACCACGTTATCGAACTCGAGGTATGGGTTGTCGCTCGCAATCGGCTGTTTCGTATAGACGTCGAGGACGGCACCGCCGATCCGCTTCTCGCGAAGCGCGGCCAGCAAGGCCTGGTCTTCGACAACCGGCCCGCGCGAAATGTTCATCACCAGCGCCGTGGGCTTCATCAGCCCGAGCAGTCGCGCATCGACAAGCCCGCGCGTTTCGTCGGTGAGGGGGCAACAGAGGACGATGATATCGGCACGGGACGCAAGATCGTCGAGACTAGTGAACTCGGCGCCGTCCGGAATGTCGCGGCGGCTGCGGCTATGCACAAGGATGTCGAGACCAAAGCCGTGCCTGCCGATCGTGTAGACGTTCTTGCCGATGTTCCCATAGCCGACGATACCGAGCGTCAAACCCGAAAGGTCGCGCGTATGGTCTGCATGGGATCGAGCCGCATCCCATCCATTCGTACGCAGATCGTGATCGACGACGCGGAAGCGGCGCAGCAGCGCCATCGCCGCAAAGAACACGAATTCCGCCACCGTTCTCGCGTTGACGCCCGGTGTGTTGGCCACCACCACGCCCGCCCTCGTCGCCGCATCCAGGGGGATCATGTCCAGTCCGGCGCCATGCCGTATCGCGGCTTTCAGCGCGGTCTGCTGCTCGAACAAGGCGGCCGGAACGGGCGCACGGACGATCAATATGTCGGCCTCGAGGCCCTCGCGCAGCAGTGTGTCGGGGTCATAGGCCGAAGCCACGCGAAGATCGCCCAACTCTTCGAGCATGGCTGTTGCTTCGGGGTGAAGCGCGTGGGACGTCAGGATCCTGGTCAACGAGTCGGTCCTATCTACGCGCGGTCCAGGTTGACTGCGGCTGGTCGCCTTCCTCGGCCGAGCCGATCAGGCCCTTCCAATAGCTCTCCGCTCCCTGCAGATGCGCGCTCATCAGCGCCTGCGCAAGGTTTCCGTCACGTCGCATCAGGGCCTCGTAGATCTGCACGTGCTCCTGATGCGAACGGCGGCCGCGCTCGACGTCGCCGAAGTAGATCGGCAGGCGCTGCTCCCCCATGATGTAGTAGACGCTGCACACCTTGTGGAAGACGCTATTCTGGGTAGCCCTTACGATTTCGAGGTGGAAATCGCGGTCCTCTCGGGCGAGCCCCTGCCCCGCGTCCAGACGTTCCTCGGAGCGCTTCAGGATTTCCCGCAGCCGTTCGAAATTGTCCTCGGTCGCGCGCGAGCAGGCGAGTTCGGCGGCCTTGATCTCGTGGATCTTGCGCAACTCCACAGTCTCGTAGATCTGGATCGGGTCGAGCGGCACGCCGGCACGCGCAAAAAGCGCCATTGCCTCGACGCTGGCCTCGTTGGTTGTCAGGTAAATGCCCGATTTCGCGCGCCGTTCAACGATGCGCATAGCCTCGAGAATGGCGAGCGCCTCTCGCACCTGGCCCCGGCTGACGCCGAAATGATCCGCAAGTTCGCGCTCCGAGGGCAGACGGCCGTTGGCCGCCTTCGACTCGCCGTAGAGAAAAGCCGCCAGGTCAGGGAGGAGATTGTTTTCCTTCATCGCTCAGCATCTCTGCACATGGGCCTCCAGGAACCTTTCAGAGATCGTGAAGCCCAATCCAGGTCCATCCGGAATGGCAACCATTCCGTCTGACGCCGATACGTCGTTCTCGACAAGGTCGTGAATCATCGGGTTTGCGCCAAGCGAGTATTCGATGACGAAGCTGGCCGGCGACGCCGCGCATACGTGCAGCCCCGCGAAGAAACAGGGTGCGCCTGCCCACAGATGAGGCGCGAAACGCAGATTGAACGCGCTCGCGAGCGCGCCGATGCGCATCGATTCCGTGATGCCGCCGCAAAAGGCGGGGTCGGGCTGGAAAATGTCGGCGCTCTTCAGGATCGCGAGATCGCGGAAAGCGAAACGCGTTGCCTCCGATTCGCCCGCGGAAATTGGAACAGATGTCGACGCGCGGACCTCGGCCATGCCGAACTTGTCATCCGCGATCACCGGCTCCTCGAACCAGGCAAGATCGCAGTCCCGCACGAGGTGGGCAAAGCGCTTGGCGTCCGCGACTGTATACGTGCCGTGCGCATCGACCGCCAGCTCGACATCGGGGCCAAGGGCCTCGCGCGCGGCGCGCACTCGGGCCGCGGAGGCATGCGGCGCACCGTCCATTGCACCGACACGCATCTTCACCGAACGAAAGCCGCCCTGATCGATATAGGATTTGAGCTGGTCGCCGATCTTGTCGGCGCTCGCCCAGCCTCCCGAGGCATAGGCCGGCATACGGTCCGCCTTGCGGCCGCCGAGCAACTTCCAGACGGGCTGGCCCACGGACTTTCCGAGAATGTCCCACAACGCGATGTCCACCGCGCTGATCGCAGCGACCGAAATGCCGCGACGGGACAATTCAGGCATCGCGTGCCCTGCCTTCGACGCGGTCTCATGACGCACGCCGTTGTACAGCATCTCCCATATCTGGACGATGTCCGCGGGGTCGCGTCCGATGAGCCGCGGAGCGACTTCGTCATTCAGCATGTGCACGAGCGCGGCGTATGTTCCAGCGCTGCCCGCGGCGTTCTTTCCCTCGCCCCAGCCGACGAGACCGTCGTCGGTCTCGATACGCAGGATCGCGGCATCGAATGTTACCAGCGTTCCGAAGTCGCTGCGGTGCTGACGGCTCGCCTCTATAGGGATGCGCACCCACCACGCCTGAACGGACCTAATGCGCATCGCAGACCTCGCCTGTGGCTGAATGTGTGCCGTTACTTGATGAGCGGCAGCAGCGTTTCGGCGGTTATGCGCATCTGGTCCGTGTAGAACTTCTCGGTCAGCACGCTGGAACCATGGTCCTGTATGAATTTCAGCTGCTCGGGCGAGATGTCGACCGGGTTCTTCTCGACCATCTCGGGATAGCGATTGGCCGGGGTGCGATCGACCGGCGCGACGAATTCGTTGGTGAGGGCGCCGTCGTAGCCGATGTCCTTGAGGATGCCGACGAGCTTCTTCCAGTCGATCGTGCCGAGGCCCGCGGCAAAGCGGTTGTTGTCGGCGACGTGGAAGTCGAACAAACGCTTTCCAGCCTTGCGGATCGCTTCCTCGACGTCGAACTCCTCCATATGGATGTGATAGGCATCGAGGCAGACGCCACATTCCGGACTGACAGCGTCGGCGAGCGCAAGCGCCTGCTCGCCACGGTTGAATAAATAAGTCTCGAAGCGGTTGAGCGGCTCGACCGCCACACGAACGCCCACCTTCTTGGCGTGCGAGAAGCATTCGCGAGTCGCATCGACCACCCATTTCCACTCTTCCTCGGGGGAGGCATCGGGGATGACTTTGCCCACCGTGGCCGGCACGAGAGTGATGATCTCGCCTTCGAGTTCGCTGACCATCGTCAGCACGTCCTTGACGTACTGGACCGAGCGCTCGCGCTGACCCTGATCCTTGGCGGCGAGATTGCGCTCACCGAGCATCAGCGTCACGGATCCCCAGCAGCGGATGCCGTGCTCCTTGAGCAGCGCCCGCGTCTCCTTCGTCTTGTACTGCTCCGGCTCGCCCGAAATCTCGATCGATTCATAGCCGAACTTCTTGATGCGCTTGAGGGTGGTCGCGAGCGGCTCCGCGCGCATCCAGTTGTGGGTTGAAAGATGCATGACCAAGCTCCTCCGTAAGGCTGCCAAGCGGACGCTGAATTCGTACCGCTGTTACATCAGACTCCCCATCTGGTGTAACCAATTTGTCGCTCGCTGCGTGTCTAACGCAAAGACGGTGGGCGCGCAAGAACGCGGCAAGGCCGGCCCGACGTAACGCTATCTCGGTGAATATCCATCATTTCGGCGGTCTTGAGCACCTCAAAGCCTAACGAAGGCTATTGATCTCAACTTGACCGTCCTCCCGAATTGGTATTACCAGAATTTTGCTGGGAGGCAGGGCGACGCGCGTTGCGTCAACCGAGCCAGCAACTAGTATGCCGCCGTTCAGCGAGGAGGATTCTGCATGCCGTCGAAAATCAAAGGCCCGGCCATTTTCCTGGCCCAGTTCGCGGGGGACGCGGCACCTTACAACTCGCTGAAGTCGATCACCAAATGGGCGGGCGATCTCGGCTACAAGGGCGTGCAGATACCGACCTGGGACGGACGGCTCATCGACCTGAAGAAGGCTGCGTCGTCGAAGGACTACTGCGACGAGATCAAAGGCATCTGCGCCGAGTCGGGCGTCGAGGTCACAGAGCTGTCGACGCATCTGCAGGGACAGCTCGTGGCGGTGCACCCCGCCTATGACAGTCAGTTCGACGGCTTCGCTCCGTCAGAGGTGCACAACAATCCGAAGGCCCGGCAGGCCTGGGCAGTCGACCAGGTGAAGATGGCGGCAAAGGCCTCGATGCATATGGGGCTCAAGGCCTCGGTCAGCTTCTGCGGCGCTCTCGCCTTTCCGTACCTCTACCCGTGGCCGCAGCGGCCCGGAGGCCTGATCGAGGAGGCCTTCGCCGAACTCGGCCGCCGCTGGAAACCGACCCTCGACGTCTACGAGGAGAACGGCATCGACCTCGGCTACGAGATCCATCCGGGCGAGGACGTTTTCGACGGCGCGACCTTCGAGATGTTCCTCGATGCGGTCGACGGGCACAAGCGCTGCACGATCAACTACGACCCGTCGCATTTCGTACTGCAGCAGCTCGACTACCTGGCATTCATCGACATCTACCACGAGCGGATTTCGGCCTTCCACGTGAAGGACGCGGAGTTCAACCCGACGGGCCGTCAGGGTGTCTATTCCGGATATCAGTCGTGGATCAACCGAGCCGGCCGTTTCCGTTCGCTAGGCGATGGTCAGGTCGACTTCGGCGGCATCTTCTCCAAGCTGTCGCAGTACGGGTACGACCGCTGGGCAGTGCTGGAGTGGGAATGCTGCATCAAGAGCCCTGAGCAGGGTGCCGCCGAAGGCGCGCCGTTCATAGCCGCGCATATCATCGAGACCACCGAGAAGGCGTTCGACGACTTCGCTGGCGGCAACGCCGACAAGAAGGCCCTGCGCAAGATGATGGGGATCGAATAGATGGTCAGCGGCAAGGAAATCGCGAAGGCCGAGGGGCCGATCCGCCTCGGCATGGTCGGGGGCGGCCAGGGCGCGTTCATCGGCGGCGTCCACCGCATTGCCGCGCGCATCGACGGCGAGTTCAGCCTGGTGGCGGGCGCGCTTTCGTCCGACCCGGAGCGCGCAAAGGCGTCGGCGGCCGAACTCGGCATCGCGGCGGACCGGTCTTACGGCTCCTTCGCCGCGATGGCCAAGGCGGAAGCCAAGCGCGCCGACGGCATCGAGGCTGTCTCGATCGTGACGCCGAACCACGTCCACTGGCCAGCCGCGAAAGCGTTCCTCGATGCCGGCATCCATGTCATCTGCGACAAGCCGCTGACGTCCAATCTGGCCGATGCGAAGAAGCTCGCGGCGCTCGCCGAGCGCTCGGGCAAGGTTTTCGTGCTCACCCACAATTACACCGGCTATCCGATGGTGCGGCAGGCGCGCGAGATGGTCCAGAAGGGACAGCTCGGCGAACTCCGC
This sequence comes from Pseudomonadota bacterium, assembly GCA_023457435.1. Taxonomy (GTDB): domain Bacteria; phylum Pseudomonadota; class Alphaproteobacteria; order Rhizobiales; family Rhizobiaceae; genus RCIO01. Next base: position 92,884 of record JAEWLS010000030.1, on the reverse strand, counting down.
GTCGTGCAGGCCGAGTATCCGCAGGACTGGCTGACCGAGAAAGTCGAGGACACCGGCTCCAAGCAGGCCACCTGGCGTACGGACCCTGCACAGTCCGGCGCCGGCGGGGCAACCGGCGACATCGGGACCCACGCCTACAACCTTGCCCGCTTCGTCACCGGGCTCCAGCTCGACAGCCTGGCGGCAGACCTCGACGCGTTCGTGCCCGGACGTCGACTGGACGACAACGCGCATGTCCTTCTGCGCTTCGCCGGCGGCGCCAAGGGTGTGATCTGGGCGAGCCAGGTGGCACCGGGCAACGAGAACGCATTGCGCCTGCGGGTCTACGGCACCAAGGGCGGCATCGAGTGGAGCCAGGAGCAGCCGAACCATCTGTGGTACACGCCGTTCGGCCAGCCGAAGCAGCTGATTACCCGGGGCGGCGCCGGTGCAGGAGCGGCGGCAGCGCGTGTCAGCCGCATCCCGTCCGGCCATCCGGAAGGCTATCTCGAAGGCTTTGCGACGATCTATGCCGAGGCGGCGCGCGCCATCCGTGCCGCCCGCAGCGGCAAGAAGCCAGCCAAGGACGTCGTCTATCCGACGGTGGCAGACGGCGTCGAGGGTGTCGCCTTCGTCGAAGCCTGCGTGAAGTCTTCGAAAAAGAACGGCGCCTGGACGAAGCTCGGGGGATGAGCGGGCCGCCGGGCGCGGCGGGAGGAACCATGAAGATCGGCATGTGCATGTTCCTGTGGACGACGAACGTCACACGGGAGCATGAAGCCATCCTTCGCGACATCAAGGCGACCGGCTTCGACGGTGTCGAGATCCCGGTCTTCGAGGGCCAGCCGGACCTTTATCGCAGGATTGGCGCCATGCTCGACGAGATCGGGCTCGAGCGAACCGCGGTCTCGGCCATGGGCGACCCTGCAATGAACCTCATTGGCGACGCCGCTGCGCGAAAGGCCGGCATCGATTACATGCGTTGGGCTATCGATTGCTCCGAAGCTCTGGGCGCGAAGTATCTGAGCGGTCCTCTGCATTCGACCCTTGGCCATTTCAGCGGGGACGGCCCGACGCGCGCGGAGTTCGCTTGCTCCGTCGAGTCGCAACGGGCTATCGGCGAGCATGCCGCCGCGCGCGGCGTCACCATTGGCCTCGAGGCGCTAAACCGCTTTGAATGCTACCTCGTCAACACGATGGACGCGCTTTCGGCCCATCTCGACGAGATCGGCCATCCAAACATCAAGGCGATGTACGACACGTTCCACGCCAATATCGAGGAGGCCGATCCGATCGGCGCGTATGAGCGCAATCTGCGCCACATCGTGCACGTGCACATTTCCGAGAACGATCGGGGCGTGCCTGGCCGCGGAAACATCCCCTGGACGGAAACCTTCGCGGCAATAAAGGCAAGCGGCTACGACGGCTGGCTTACCATCGAGGCGTTCGGGCGAGCCCTGAAGGACCTTGCGGCCGCAACGAAAGTCTGGCGCGATTTTGCGGAAAGCCCCGAGGCCGTGTACCGCGACGGGTACAGACATATCCGGCGTCATCTCGACGCCTAGGCTATCCGCACGCCGGCCTCGCGCATTTGCGCCGTCATCGCAGCGAGCGAGCCGCCGAGATCGATGGCGCGGCAGCCTTCCATAGTGACGGTCGCGTCGAGCCCCAGCTTGCGGGCGTCGAGCGCCGAAAAGCCGACGCAAAAGTCAGTCGCGAGACCGGCAAACGTCACCTTGCGGATGCCGCGCTCCTGCAGATAGCCTCCCAGGCCAGTCGGGGTCATGCGGTCATTCTCGAAGAATGCCGAGTAGCTATCTATGGCCGGCCGAAACCCTTTGCGGATGACGAGCTCGGCCCTCGTCCACTCCAGATCCGGGTGAAAGTCCGCGCCCGGCGTGCCTTGGATGCAATGGTCTGGCCACAAGGTCTGTTCGCCGTAAGGCATTGTCGCGGTTGAGAACGGCGCGGCGCCTGGATGGCTTGAGGCAAAACTCGAGTGGCGGGCCGGATGCCAGTCCTGCGTCAGCACGACGTGCTCGAAGCGCTCGATGAGCCGGTTGATGACCGGCACCACCGCGTTCCCATCGGCAACGGCAAGGGCACCGCCCGGACAGAAGTCGTTTTGCACGTCGATGACGATAAGCGCTTCCGCAGCCACGTCCGCTCCCCATGTTCGGATCGAAACACACCGGAAATCGGCAGCTTTGACAAGCCATGACCCGATGATATCGTTTGCATACGAATGAATTGGCTTGCCTCCCGGCATCGGGCCGGAGCGCAGAAAGCCGGAGTGGCAACTTGGCGCGCTACGCCAGACCGCGCACGCTCGACGAGGCCTTGGCCGTCAGGGCAGGTGGCCGCTGGCGCGTCATCGCCGGCGCTACGGATTTCTACCCTTCTCAGGGCGCTGCACCGCTCGACGACGACGTCCTGGACGTCTCCGCGATTGCCAGCATGCGCGGGATCGCTTCTGACCAGGAGGGCTGGCGCATCGGCGCGACGACCACCTGGAGCGACATTGTCCGCGCCGACCTGCCGCCGGCCTTCGCATCGTTGCAACTGGCAGCGCGCGAAGTCGGCTCGGTACAGGTGCAGAATCGCGCGACGATCGCGGGCAATCTTTGCAACGCCTCGCCGGCAGCGGATGGCGTTCCGCCGCTGATGGTCCTGGACGCCGAGGTGGAACTCGCGTCGGTCCGCGGGGTGCGACGTCAGCCTCTTTCTTCGTTCATACTCGGCAACCGCAAGACTGCGCTCGGCGCCGACGAACTCTTGACCGCCATATGTGTGCCGAAAGGCGCAGGCGCGGGGCGCTCGGCATTTCTGAAGCTCGGCGCGCGCCGATATCTGGTCATCTCCATCGCCATGGTTGCAGCGCGCATCTCCGTTGCCGGTGACGGTCGCGTGGCGGAAGCGGCCGTGGCGGTCGGCTCGTGCTCCCCCGTCGCCATGCGCCTCACCGAACTTGAGCGTGACCTCGCTGGGCACGCGGCCGATCCATCGCTGGCGAACATCGTGCACGCACGGCATTGCATGGCGCTTTCCCCAATCGACGATGTTCGCGCGACCTCGGAGTACCGGCGCGAGGCAGTGCGCGAGCTGGTCAGCCGCGCCCTGGCTCTGGCGACCGGCGCTGAGCCAGGTGAGGCGGCCGCATGAACATCCGCGCGGCAGCACCGCTTGCCCTCGCCGTCAACGGCACGACTTTCGCGCTCGATGTGCCGCCGCTGGCCCGGCTGTCCAACGTGCTGCGCGACCGGCTCGGCCTGACGGGCACCAAAGTCGGTTGCGATGCCGGGGACTGCGGCGCCTGCACCGTGCTGATCGACGGCGAACCCGCCTGTGCCTGCTTGGTCCCGGTCTCGCAGGCGGACGGCACCCAGATACGCACGGTCGAGGGCCTGGCGAGCGGACCGGTCATGGCGGCGCTGCAGGCGGCGTTCCTGCGCCACGGCGCGGCGCAATGCGGCATCTGCACACCCGGCTTCCTGATGGCCGCTACAGCCCTTCTGGAGCGGACGCCGAACCCCGACAAGACGATGGTCGCCGACGCGCTCGGCGGGGTGCTCTGCCGCTGCACGGGTTACCGGAAAATCATCGACGCCGTTATGGACGCGACGTCTCCGGCTCGCGAGGTCGCTGACAACGGGAAGGTCGGCGCATCGTCGCTGCGCCTCGACGGCCCGCCAAAGGTGCTCGGCACGGAGCGTTTCGGCGCCGACGAGCGGCCCGACGATGCCCTGTCGGTTCTGGTGGTCCGGTCACCGCACTGGCACGCGGATTTCGCGTTCGGCGACCTCGATGCGTTCGTGCGACAGCATGCCGGCATCGTTGCAGTTTTCACGGCATCCGACATCGGCGGCCGCAATGCGTTCGGCGTGATCCCGCCCTTCGCCGATCAGCCGGCGCTGGCAGAAGGACGCGCCCGGTTCCGCGGCGAGGCGGTGGCGGTGGTTGCAGGCGAGCGGGAGGCGATCGAGGGCCTGCACATCGCGGATTTCCCGGTCGAATGGAAGCCGCTGCCGCATGCGCTCACCAGCGCGGAGGGACTTGAACTCGCACCGCTGCACGCCACCCGTCCCGACAACGTGCTGACGCGAGGACGCGTGGTGCGCGGCGATGCCGAGGCCGCGCTTGCTGCCGCCGCCGTGATCGCCTCGGGCAGCATCCAGACGGCCTATGTCGAGCACGCCTACATCGAGCCCGAGGCCGGTCACGCCTACATGGACGGCGACACGCTCGTCATCAAGGCGTGCACGCAGTCGCCGATGATGGACCGCGACGACACCGCACTCGTGCTTGGCCTGTCGCCGGAGAAGGTGCGCATCATTCCCACTGCAACGGGCGGCGGTTTCGGCTCGAAGCTCGACCTATCGGTTCAGCCGCTGATCGGTATGGTCGCGCTGAAGACGGGGCGGCCGGCCGCGCTGACCTATACCCGCCAGGAATCGATGGCCTCGACCACAAAGCGGCACCCGGCATCGATGCGCGCGACTATCGGCGCCGATGCCGAGGGCCGCGTGACCGGCATGGTGTTCGAGGGCGACTTCAACACCGGCGCGTATGCGAGCTGGGGTCCGACAGTCGCGAACCGCGTGCCCGTTCACGCCAGCGGCCCCTACCATACGCCGAATTATCTTGCGCTGACGCGGGCCATCCATACCAACGGCCCGATTTCTGGTGCCTTCCGCGGGTTCGGTGTACCGCAGGCCGCCATCATGCAGGAAACGCTCTACGACGAGTTGGCCGGCAAATTGGGTATCGACCGCCTAGCTTTCAGGCTGAAGAACGCGCTGCGCGACGGGCAGGCAACAGTCAGCGGCAACGTCATGGAATCCGGCGTCGGGATGGTCGCCTGCCTCGAAGCGCTCGCGGACCACTGGCAGCGAGCTCTGCGCGACGCAGAAGCCTTCAATGCGGACAGCGGCCATATTCGCCGCGGCGTGGGCGTCGCGTCGTGCTGGTACGGCTGTGGCAACACCGGCATCCCCAACCCGTCCACGATCCGCATCGGCATCACGCCGGAGGGTAGGATCGTCATGCACCAAGGCGCCGTCGACATCGGTCAAGGGTCCAACACCGTTATCCCGCAGATCGCCGCGGAGGCGCTCGGCGTGCCGCTGTCGGCATTCAGCTTCATATACGGAGACACGCATCTCACCCCCGACGCCGGCAAGACCTCCGGTTCGCGGCAGACCTACATCTCCGGGAAGGCGGCGGAGAAGGCCGGCCGCGCTCTGCGCGAAACGCTGCTGCGCGTGGCCAACGTCTCGCCGCAGGCCGAGATCGCGCTCGACGGTGCCGCCATATCGATCCGCGACGGCGCCGCCTCGCGGCGCATCGACCTTGCCAGACTGCCGACTGGACCCGACGGCTATGTCTTCCGCGCGGAGGAGACATACGATCCTCCAACGCGCCCGCTCGATGCCGAGGGGCAGGGCAAGCCATACGCGGTGTACGGCTATGGCGCTCAGATCGCCGAGCTTGCAGTGGACACGCGTCTCGGAACCGTCAAGCTGATCAAGATCACCGCCGCGCACGATGTCGGCCGCGCCATCAACCCGTTGCTGGCGACGGGCCAGGTCGAAGGCGGCATCGCGCAGGGCATCGGCATGGCGCTGATGGAAGAATACGTTCCCGGGAAAACCGAGAACCTGCACGATTACCTGATCCCCACGATCGGCGACGTGCCCGAGATCGAGACGATCCTCGTCGAAGTTCCCGATCCGGAAGGTCCTTTCGGCGCAAAAGGGCTCGGAGAGCACGTCCTCATCCCGACCGCGCCGGCGATCCTCAACGCGATCCGCCACGCGACCGGCGCAGTCGTTCGCCGGTTGCCGGCGACGCCGCCGAGGATCCTCGCCGCAATCCGCGAGGCGGGAACATGAACGAGCTCATAGAGCGCTTCGAGCCGGTACAGCCTGCCGCCAGCCCAGCCGAGAAGCTGCGCTGCGACGCCTGCCCGGTCATGTGCTACATCGCCGAAGGCCGCACAGGCGCCTGCGACCGCTATGGCAATTTCGGCGGCCGCATCGTGCGCTGCGACGCAGTCCGCGTACTCGAATTTGCCGCCGAGCGGGGCACACCGCTCGTCGAGTTCGTGTCGGGATCGACTACGGGCGACCCGTGGGACGGAAATCCGGTCAGCACCGGCCGCCGGTTCGTGTCGGGCATCGGCGCCGGCACGACCTATCCGGACTACAAACCAGCACCCTTCATCGTCAGCCAGGAGGTCGAGGGGGTCGACCTCGTGACTGTCGTTACCGAGGGGATCTTCTCCTACTGCGGCGTCAAGGTGAAGATCGACACCGACCGGCACGTCGGCGACGAGACTGCGATCGTGCGTGCGCAAGGCGAGTCGATCGGCCACGTCACCACCGGCGAATACGGCTCCCAGATGCTGTCGCTCGGCGGTGTCCGCCACCTGACCGGCGGCTCCAAATCCGAAGGCCGCGCCACCTGCGACGCGCTCCTGGCTTTGGTCAATCGTCAGCCAGTCGAGCTTGTCATCGACGGCGGCTCCAGCCTTGTCGTGCAGGCCGGAGCTCCACCGGTCATCGACGGAAAGCCCGAGCATCGGATGCGGGTCGGCTGCGGCTCGGCGACGATTGGCATGTTCTCCAGCCGGTGGCGTGGACTGGTCGACGAGGTGGTGGTTGTGGACGATCACATCACCGGTGTCGTGTCAGAACATCAGGCGGGCAAGGTCCTTGGCTGGGAGGACACCGGGATCAAGATCGTCGGCCGCCGCTCCACGCCCGGACGATACTTCAAGGTCTCTGAGCCGGGCCTTGGCTGGGGCGGGACGCAACTCACCGATCCGCGGGCCATCCTCGGCGACTGGAACGCGAAGAAAGGCGCGCGGCCCGGCCTGTCGCTGCTGATGGTGTCCACGACCGGCGAGCAATTCGCCTATTTCGAACTCGACGAGGCGCTCCGTCCGGTCGAGAAGCCGTTTCCCGAACGCCTGCGCAAATCCGTCGATCTTATCGAGGACAATTGCGAGCCGGCGCTGTGCACGGTGCTCTTCATGGGCGGCGCCGGCGGCTCGCTACGCGCCGGCGTCACGGAGAACCCGGTCAACCTCACCCGCTCCGTCCACCGCCGCGAGACCTATGTTACGGTTGGCGGAGCGCCGGCCTATGTCTGGCCGGGTGGCGGGATCACTCTGATGGTCGATGTCACGCAACTGCCGCCAAACGCCTTTGGCTACGTTCCGACGCCGGCGCTGGTTGCGCCGATCGAGTTCACCATGCGGCGCGAGCACTACGTTGCGCTGGGCGGATATGAGAGCGAGATCCGAAGCGTCGATGACGTGCTTGCGAGCGGCGGCGAGTATCACAACCCGCGCCTCAGCGAACCTGCACCACGCAAGCTGGTCTGGCCGCCTCTGGCGCAGCTGAGACGCGGCGCGTGAACGGGCCGAAGATTCATTGGCTGCCCGACGGGTGCCGCCTGCACATGAACCATGGCCCGATCGACCTGATAGTCGAGGCATTCGGCGACGGGGGCGAGGTTTCGGCTGCCTACGAGCAGGCGGCGGCGCGCTTCCAGACGGTGCTGGGTGAACTCGTATCTGAGTTGGGCGAGTTGCGGCGTCCGGCTGAACTGGGTCGGCCGCGCGGCTTCAGGGGTCCGACGGCCCGCCGCATGGAAGCGGCCTGCACGCCGCTTGCCGAAGCATACCTCACGCCCATGGCAGCGGTTGCGGGTGCGGTGGCCGACGAGATGATGGCGGCCCTGACTGCAGGCCGCAGGCTTCGCCGGGCCTATGTGAACAATGGCGGCGACATCGCCATTCACCTGTCACAAGGCGAAACGATCACGCTTGCGATCGCGGGTACGGGGAACGAGAGCGCGGATCGTGTGACCGTGGAGGCATCGTCGCAAATCCGGGGAATCGCGACCTCCGGGTGGCGCGGCCGCTCTTTTTCGCTTGGCATCACCGACGCCGTGACGGTGCTTGCGCGCAGCGGGGCGGAGGCAGACGCGGCGGCAACGATCATCGCCAATGCGGTCGATCTGCCCGGTCATCCAGTCATCCGCAGACAGCCCGCAAACGAACTTGCACCGGACAGCGATCTGGGTGATCGCGCGGTCACGGTCGGTGTCGGTCCGCTCTCGGCGATCGATATCGATTGGGCGCTGGACTCGGGTCTGGCGGTGGCTGAAACGCTCCGCCGTCGTGGGTTGATCGAGAGCGCTGCGCTGTTCCTGGCAGATTCAGTGCGGATTTGCGGCACGCCGATGTTGCTGTCTGCATCGCGCGAAATGGAGGTGGTGCATGCCTGAGTTCCCGATCCGCAAGATCGTCTTGTTCAGCGAGGAGATACGGCACGATGGCGGGCCGGCGCCGAAGAGACCGCAGCTTCGCGCCGCCGCGGCTGGAATCGTCAAGAACCCCCTGGCGGGACGCTACGTGGAGGATCTTCAGCCGATCATGGCCGATCTGAACCCGCTGGCGCTGGAGCTGACCGACCGATTGATCACGACGCTCGGCGGCGATGCCGGCGCGATCACCGGCTACGGCAAGGCCTCGCTGGTCGGTTCTGCGGGGGAACTGGAGCACGGCGCGCTGTGGGGCGTGCCGGGCGGCTACGGCATGCGCGACCGCATCGCGAAGTCCAAGGCGATCGTGCCATGGTCGCTGAAGGTCGGCGGCATGGGCCAGCCGATCGACGCGCCCCTGGGCCACGCGAACGCAGCCTATGTCAGAAGCCATTTCGACACGATAACGGTGATGGTGCAGGACGCGCCCAAGCCCGACGAGATCGTCTTCGTGATCGCGATGATGATCGGCGGTCGCATCCATTCGCGCATGGGCGGGCTGGAAGCCGAGCAGGTCAAGGGCGAGGACGGGCTCCGATGAGCGTGCCGCTCAAGCTGGTCGATACCGGGAAAGCCGAGTACCGCCTCGACGCTCAGGTAGGCTTTCTGCTCCGCAAGGCCAACCAACGGCATCTGGCGATCTTCGCGCAGCATATCGGCGATCTGACGCCGCCGCAGTTTGCGGCGCTGGCGAAACTGTCAGAGGTGGGTGAGACCTCCCAGAACCAGCTCGGCCAGATGGTCGCCATGGACACGGCCACGATCAAAGGTGTGATCGATCGGCTGAAGGCACGCGGGCTCGTGGCGCTTGCGGACCATGACTCCGACCGGCGACGCATCGTCGTGGGGCTCACCCCTGCAGGACGCGCAACGGTGGAGACGCTGCTGGCCAAGGCTGAAGCGGTCACCGCGCAGACACTGGCGCCACTCAGTGGCCGGGAGGCTGCTACGCTGGCGCGTCTGCTGGAGAAGATCGGCTAGGCGCCTCGAGCCTTCCAGCGCCGCCATCCGGCCATGAGCGCCAGGATCAGCGTGCCCAACAGCACCGGGATGTCGGTCCACCATTTGAGGACGGTCCAGCGGCTTGCGGTCGCGACCATTTCCGGCGTGATGCCGTCGGCCCCGGCGCGAAGAAGGGCTGCGACCGCCGCGTTTTCGAGCCAGTCCAGCACTGCGGGGACGATCGGCAGGAGCGCAACGTATCGCGCATTGTTGCCGAGCCAGGGCCTGAGCAGCACGACGAGCGCGCAGTAAAGCGTCGCTGCCAGCAGGCCGGGGAAGATCGTGTCGATGATGCGAACGGGGCCCAGATAGATTTCGCGGCCCTCGGACGTGAGCGCCATGAGAAACGCCTTCGCTTCTTCGAAGGTGTAACCGCCGATGCGCAGGTCGAAAACCGGCAGACCCCCGGCCGCATCGGCAAGGCGCGGGCCGAATATGAAGATCAGGAAGCTGTAGACGACGAGAGTCGCCCCGAGCAGCACCCAGAAAGCAAGTCTTGCGGTCATGCCCCGCCTCCCTCAGAACGGGCCGAACAGTCGCTCGGCTTCCTCTGCGGAATAGTAGCCCAGACGCACATCCTCGCGCACCAGCTGGCGCGACCGTTTTTTCGGATCGCCGTAGCCGCCGCCCCCTGGCGTGGAGACGAGGACGCGGTCCCCTTCCCTTAGGACGATGTCCTGTTCCTTCGACAGATGCGGAGGGATGTGACGCTCATCGCCGCGGCAGACCTCGACCGTGTTCAGCGCTCCGTCTGAGCCGCCTTGCGCGCCCTGCGGCCCGAACCGCCCATGATCCATCACGAACGAGGCGCGCGCCTCGCCGCGCAGCAGCTCGAGTTCGTAGGACAGCCCGAAGCCGCCGCGACGCTCACCGGCCCCACCGGAGCCCTCGCGCAGCGCATAGCGGCGGTAAAGCACGGGGAAGTTCTGCTCCATAATCTCCACCGGCGGAGACTTCGAGATGCCGATCGTCGAGCAGCCATTCGTCAATCCGTCGTGCTCCGCGTTGCCGCCGTAGCCGCCGCCGGAGAGCTGGTACATCACGAAGTTCCGGCCGGTCTCCGGATCGAACCCGCCGAGGCCGAAGTTTCCCGACGTGCCGGCCGGCGCTGCGGTGACCTTTGCCGGCAGAGCCTGCGCCATGGCCGAAAATACGGCCTCGGCTATCCGCTGTGACACTTCCGCCGCGCAGCCTGATACCGGCCTCGGATAGTGAGCATCGAGGAACGTGCCTTCCGGCCGCTTCACCACGAGCGGCTCGAATGCGCCGGCGGACAGCGGCACATCCGGGAAGATGTGGCGGATGGCGAGGTAGACGGACGAAAGGGTCGTTGCGAGAACGCTGTTCATCGGTCCGGCACATGGCGCGCTGGATCCGTCGAAATCGAAGGTGAGCGTTTCGCCCCGCTTGTCGATCGCCAGCGCTATCGTCAGCGGCTGGTCCACAACCCCGTCGGAATCGACATAGGCCCTGCCGCTGTAAGTGCCATCGGGGATTTCCGCGATCCGAGCCCGCATCTGTGCGGCGGCGCGCTGCCGCAGCTCGGCTATCGCAGTCTCGACCGTTGCGTCGCCGTAACGGTCGAGCAGCGCCGCCAGCCGGTCGCGTCCGACCTCGAGCGCCGCCGCCTGAGCGCGGATGTCGCCGATGCGCTGATCCGCGACGCGAATGTTCGAGGCAATGATGGCGTGGATCTCGCGGTCCATCCGGCCGCGCTTGAACAGCTTCACCGGCGGCAGGCGCAGGCCCTCCTGCTCGACCGCGGTGGCCGACGCGGAAAAGCCGCCGGGAACCGAGCCGCCGATGTCCGGCCAGTGTCCGGTATTGGACAGCCAGCACCAGATCCTGCCATCGCGCCAGAACGGCATGGCGAAGCGCACGTCCATCAGATGCGTGCCGCCGAGATAGGGATCGTTGACGATATAGATGTCGCCTTCCTCGGGGGGCAGGCAGCGGCTATCGGCGATCATCTCGATCAGCCGCGCCGTCGAGTATTGCATGACGCCGACGAACACCGGGAGGCCGCCGAGGCCCTGCGCGATCAGCGAGCCGTCCACCGCCGAATAGATGCCGTCAGACCGGTCATTCGCCTCGGCAATGACCGGGGAGAAGGCGGCGCGGGAGAAGGCTAGGTCCATCTCGTCGCAGACCTGCTGCAGGCCTGCCTCGATCACGGAGAGCGTGATGGCGTCGAGCTTCGTCATGCCTGGCTCCTGCCGCGCCCTGTCGCCTCGGAATACCCATCCAGGAAAGCGGCCGCCGATGTGGAGAGACCGACCACCTTGTCGGTCGCCTGCCGGTATAACTTGAAGTTCAGTTCGGTCTCCAGCGGCCATCGTGCAAGTCGCGGAACGATTTCAGTTCGGCACGGCCCAGCGGCGATGTCGCAATCGCGTCCCGCTTCACGAGGAGACTCACGCGCGGCGTCTGCCGCTCAAGGTCGGGGAGCCTAGCCACCGCCTCCACGCTCTCGACGTTCCCTTTCGCGAAGAGGCCAAGCCCGCCCGCGTTTTCACTCCAGAACAGATAAACCGTGTCGCCGGGGGCGATGTTCTTTCCGCCATACATGGTCTTCTGCCTGGCAAAGACGTGGCTCTCGGCCTGCAAGTCGCCGATCGCTGCCTTGATGGCGTAGGCCTTCACTGCGCTACCTCGACCACGAGGTTTCCGTCGCGGTCCCCCCTCGCCACGTCGCCGGGCTCGAGAACGATCGTCGTGTCGAGCTGGTCGAGGATCGCGGGTCCCTCGATGGCAGTGTCGAGCGGGATCCGCTCGCGCGCATAGACCGGCGTATCGCGCCAGCCGTCGGCGAACCATGCCTGCCGCCGGTGGCGAAGGGCGTCGGAAAGGCGCGTGGCTCGGCCCGCCGGATCGATCAGCCGCGACAGATCAAGGTCCCGACGCTCGCCGATCACCGACGTATTGAGGTTCACCAGGCTGGCGCGGATCTCGGGCAGCGAGACGCGGAATCGCGCGAAATAGGCCTTTTCGAACAGGTCCTGAAGCTCCTCCCGCCCAACGTTTCCATCGGGCAGCGCGATGCGGATCAGATGCGTCTGGCCGACGAACTGCATGTCCGCCGAATGGACGAAACGCACGCGCGCCGGCCGCACCGCCTCCCGCGCGATGGCGTCGAGCCCGGCCTGCTTCTGCTGGGCGAGAATCTCGGCGAGCTCCACCTCATCGAGCATCGGCACCGGCCGGTTGATGGTGCGCACGAAGTCATGGCGCATGTCGGCGACGACGCAGCCGAGCGCGTTGGTGATGCCAGGCCGGGCCGGCACCAGAAGCCGCGGTATGCCGAGTTCCCGGGCGAGCGCCGAAGCGTGCAACGGCCCCGCCCCGCCGAAGGCGAAGAGCGCGAAGTCGCGCGGATCGTGCCCTTTGGCGAGCGACACCATACGAATTGCCCCCGCCATCTTGAGGTTCGCCAGCCTCAGGACGGCTGCCGCTGCGCCGACCGCGTCGAGACCGGTCCTGCCGCCTATGCTGTCGGCAAAAGCCGCCTTGAGGCTGTCAAGGGTCACGGGACTGGACACGGCCAGCAGGCGCTGCGGGTCGAGGCGGCCGAGGACAAGGTTGGCATCGGTTATGGTCGGGTCCTGCCCACCTCTTCCGTAAGCGATCGGCCCGGGCGTGGCGCCGGCGCTCTCCGGCCCGACCCTAATCAGGCCGGCCTCGTCGACACGCGCTATAGACCCGCCGCCGGCGCCGACCGTGTGGACGTCGACCATCGGCACATGGATCGGCATTGCGTACTCGATCTCGATCTCCGAAGAGACCGCGGCCTCGGCATCGCGGATAAGCGCGACATCGGTCGACGTCCCGCCCATGTCGTAGGTGATGAGGTTGGGGAAGCCCGCCCGTCGCCCCGTATAGGCGGCTGCCATCACGCCCGACGCCGGCCCGGACATGACGGTCTTCGCGGCTTCGCGCGTGACCTCCGCGGCGGATATCATGCCACCGTTGCCGTTCATCACAAGGAAGTCGCGCGCATAGCCACGCCCGGCCAGCTCGTCGCGCAGCCTCGTCACATAGCGCTTGAGAATCGGTTGCACCGACGCGTTGACGGCGGCGGTCACGCCGCGCTCGTACTCCCTCGCCTCGGAAAGCAGCGACGAACCTGTCGTGATGTGGTCGTTGGGCCAGAGTTCGGCGGCGATCTCCGCTGCGCGCTGCTCGTGCCGGGGGTTGGCATAGGAATGGAGGAAGTGGATCACCAGCGACTCGCAGCCGGCATCGGCCAGCTTACGGACGGCAGCCCGAACACCGTCCTCGTCGAGCGGCGTTAGCACGCGGCCACGCGCATCGAGCCGTTCCGCAACTTCCAGGCGGAGGTCGCGCGGGATCAGCGGCCTGAACACCCCGGTCATGCCGTAGGGCTGAGGCCGCGTTCTGCGGCCGAGTTCGATGACGTCGCGGAAGCCTGCCGTGGTGATCATCCCGGTTTTCGCCAGGCGGCGTTCGAGCACGGCATTGGTGGTGGTGGTCGTGCCGTGCACGATAAGATCGACATCGGCAACCGGCACGCCGGCCTGCTCCAGCGCAGCGAGCACCCCGAACGCCTGATTGTCGACCGAGGTCGGCGTCTTGGCGACGACCACCCGGCCGCTGCGCCCGTCGATGAGAATGAGGTCGGTGAAGGTGCCGCCGACGTCGATTCCAGCAACAACTGGCTGGCGGCTTAGATCGGCACCCGCGTCATGCTCTTCCATGCGCCATATCCGGAATGCAATCCCTTCAAAACGCTCGACTTTGGAATGCCGGCCTGGGCCGAATTCTTGACGCGACAGTCATTTGTATACTAACAAACCTGCCTGACAAGCGTGGTCGCCGCCGGCCGAGATTGCCCGCGACCCCTCCTCATTCCCGGGTTAGAATCATGTCCACCGCTGCCGCAGCCCCGAGCCTCGACGCGCCCGTGACCGGCTTCCCGATCCCCGCAGGCGTTCATGCCGAGACGGTCGTGTCGGTACAGCACCACACCGACAGACTGTTCTCCTTTCGCATCACCCGTCCGCAGAGCTTTCGCTTCCGCTCGGGCGAGTTCGTCATGATCGGTCTGCCGAATGCGGTGAAACCGGTGTTCCGCGCCTATTCCGTCGCCAGCCCGTCGTGGGATGACGAGCTCGAGTTCTATTCGATCAAGGTTCCGGACGGCCCGCTGACGCAGCACCTGCAGAAGATCCAGCCGGGCGACACGGTACTGATGCGGCCGAAGCCGACGGGAACGCTGATCCTCGACGCGCTGACGCCGGCCAAGCGCGTATGGATGATCGCCACCGGAACGGGCCTTGCCCCCTTCGCCAGCCTCGTGCGGGATCCCGAGACCTACGACAAGTTCGAGGAGGTCGTGCTGACGAACACGTGCCGCGATGTCGGCGAACTCGACTACGGCAACAGGCTGATCGCCACACTGCGAGACGATCCGCTGATCGGCGAGCTCGTCGAGACCCGCCTCAAATACGTCGCCGCGACGACGCGCGAGACCTCCCCTCTGATGGGGCGCATCACCACCCGAATCGAGGACGGCTCGCTGTTTGCTGGGCTGGGTGGGGAACCGTTCAATCCGGACGTCGATCGCGTGATGATCTGCGGGTCGATGGACATGCTGCGCGACGTCAAGGCGCTGGTCGAGAAGGCCGGCCTGAGCGAAGGCTCGGTGTCCAGTCCGGGCCAGTTCGTCGTGGAGCGGGCGTTCGTCGGCTAGAACGCCTTGAACGTCAGTGTCGTCAGCGATCTGACGATGCCCGGCACGTCGGCGACGTTGTCGTTGATGAATTTGCCGATGTCCTCATGCTCCTCGATATAGATCTTCAGGAGCAGATCGTACTCGCCGCTGGTCGAATAGAGCTCCGACGCTATCTCGCGCTCGTAAAGGTGCTCCGCTACCTCGTAGGTGCGGCCGGGCTGACACTGTATCTGAACGAAGACGGCGCGCATTCTCAATCCCATGGGCAAAGGCGGATCGACCTTTGCCGCCGCGCCTCGTGCTGTCAACCGAGCAAAGCTGCCGTCAGGGCGCTGTCGGGATCGGCAAGGCCGTCGACGATGTCGAAGTGATGCTTGCCAGCCTCGATGTGGCTCGACGTTTCAATTCCCAGTCCGCCCCAGATTTTCGCAAGCAAGGCATTCTGGCGCAGGAATTCGGGGCGTTCGTCCGACCCGACCCAGCAGGTGACGCGCATGCCCGGCGCGGGCTCCAGCAGCGCCGGACTCTCGGCGCGCGCTTCCGCGTCGTCGAGGCGCAGCGTCTCGTTCATCCCGGTGCGCTGCAAGGGACGCAGGTCGGGCAGTCCCGAAATCGGCAGCACATGCGCGATGCGCCCGCGCACGGCCTCGGGCAGCGGTGCATCGGCGCAGGCCATGCGACCGGCCAGGTGTCCTCCCGCGGAGTGGCCGGTGATGCGAATGGGGCCGCCGACGCGCTCGGCAGCCTCGGCGATCGCGGCGCCGATCTCCCGAACGATGCCGGAAATGCGGATGTCGGGGCAGAGCGTATAGGCCGGCATCGCAACCGCGTAGCCGTGCGCCAGCGCGCCTGCCGCGAGATGCGAGAACGAGCGCGGCCCGAACCGAAGCCAGTAGCCGCCGTGAATGAACACCACGAGACCGCGCGCGGCGCCCTGCGGGTGGAACAGGTCGAACCAGTTGCGGGCGCCATCGCCATAGCGGATGTCGAGTTCAGCTCGATCGGTGCGCAGGAGCTCGTCGCGAAGCTTCGCGGCAGGCTCGTCCCACGCGGCCGGCCAGCGCTCCGACTGCGGGATATAGGCGCCGTTCACATAGGCCTCGGAAAAGTCCTCGATCTTGTACAAGCCTTCGCCCTCCAACGCCGATTCTAGATGGCTGACCCAGAACGAAAAAGGCCCGCCGAAGCGGGCCTGGTTCGTCGTTCGTCCACTGCCTCAGATGCCGAGGTTGGCGAACTTGTTCTTGAACTTCGACAGGCGGCCGCCACGGTCGAGCAGCTGCTGCTGACCGCCGGTCCAGGCCGGGTGCGAATTCGGGTCGATGTCCAGGTTCAACGTGTCCCCTTCCTTGCCCCAGGTGGAGCGGGTCAGGTACTCGGTGCCGTTGGTCATCACCACCTTGATCGAGTGGTAGTCGGGATGGATCTTCTCGCGCATGTCGGTCGTCCTGGCTGGCGGGAACATGCTCGCGGCCCCTGGGCTAATGCGGCGATGTCACCCATCTCTAAAACTTGAAGCCGCGGCCGGCGGCGGCTACGGCTTCGAAAACGGTCGGCGGTGCCTATACATCAGGCCAGGCGGCTGCACAAGCCGGGTTGTCCTCGGCGCAACTGCTCAGGAGTGGGTGGAACATGGCGGATCAATCGAGCGCCGCAAACAGCGGGTCGCGGCTGAAGCCGCTGCGCCGCGTGTTCCCCTACCTCGCCAGATACAAGCGCATGGTCGCGTTCGCGCTGTTTTTCCTAGCGCTCGCCGCGGCTGCGACGCTGTCGCTGCCGCTGGCGGTCCGGCGGATGATCGATCATGGCTTCGTCGACGGGGATTCGAGCTTCATCGCACGCTATTTCGGGATGCTTCTCGTCATCGCCGCGGTGCTCGCGCTGGCGTCGGCCATGCGCTACTTCTACGTCATCACACTCGGCGAGCGCGTCGTCGCGGACCTGCGGCGCGACGTCTTCGCCCACGTCGCGACCCTGTCGCCGGCCTTCTTCGACCGGTCGCAGACCGGCGAGATCGTCTCGCGCCTGTCCGCGGATGCCACGCAGATCAAATCCGTCGTCGGCGCCACCGCGTCGGTCGCGCTGCGCAACGCGATCATGGGGATCGGCGCGGCGGCGCTGATGGTCATCACGTCGCCGAAGCTCTCGGCGTTCGTGCTGCTCGCGATACCGCTCGTCGTGCTGCCGCTGATGGGACTGGGGCGCAACGTGCAGCGCCGATCGCGCGCCGCCCAGGACACGCTGGCCGAAGCAACCGCCTACGCCTCCGAGCAGATTTCGACTGTTCGCACAATGCAGGCCTACACCAACGAGAAGGCAGTGATCGGACGCTTCGGCGCCGCCGTCGAAGCAGCGTTCAACGCGGCGCGGCGCTCGATCATGGCGCGCGCCATTCTCACCTTCATCGCGATCTTCGTGATGTTCTGCTCCGTTGTGGCCGTGCTCTGGATCGGCTCTCGCGACGTCCTGTCGGGTGCGATGAGCCCCGGCACGCTCAGCCAGTTCCTGATCTACTCCGTGATTGCCGCCGGCGCGCTCGCGGCACTCTCGGAGGTCTGGGGCGAGCTGGCGCAGGCTGCCGGAGCGGCGGAGCGCCTGACCGAACTGCTCGCCGAGGATCCCGTCATCAAGGCGCCGCCGAACCCCGTCGCGCTGCCGAAGCCGCCGGTGGGCTCGATCGAATTCCGCGACGTGTCGTTCGTCTATCCCGGGCGGCCCGACCGGCCGACGCTGGACCATGTTTCGTTCAAGGTTGCGCCCGGCGAGACGCTGGCCATCGTCGGGCCGTCGGGGGCCGGCAAGAGCACCATCGTCTCGCTGGTTCTACGCTTCTACGATCCGGTTTCCGGCACGGTACTGGTCGACGGGATCGACGCAGCCGCGGCGGATCCCGCGGATCTGCGCGCACGCATGGCCATCGTGCCGCAGGACGTCGCGGTCTTCGCGGCCAGCGCTGCTGACAATATCGCGTTCGGCCGGCCCGGCGCGACGCGCGAACAGATCGAGGCCGCCGCCAGGAAGGCTCTCGCCCACGAGTTCATCGCAGCACTTCCCCAAGGCTACGACACCGTGCTCGGCGAACGGGGTGTCACACTGTCGGGCGGCCAGCGCCAGCGCGTCGCGATCGCACGCGCCATTCTGCGCGACGCTTCCGTCCTGCTGCTCGACGAGGCCACCTCGGCGCTCGACGCCGAGAGCGAGACACTTGTGCAGCGCGCGCTCGAGGGCCTGATGGAGGGCCGGACCACCATCGTCATCGCGCACCGGCTCGCCACGATCCTCAAGGCCGACCGCATCATCGTGATGGACGGCGGCCGCATCGTCGAGGAAGGCACCCACCAAAGCCTCGTCGCCAGGGGCGGCGTCTACGCGCGCCTGGCGCGGCTGCAGTTCGAGGCTGGCGGCGAGGCCTTCCGCGGCGCTGCCGAGTAAAGCTGGCCGGCCGATGCCTTCGGATATACAAATTGCTTCGTATATCCGGAGGACAGTATGCAGGTCGCGAAGTGGGGAAACAGCCTCGCGGTAAGGCTGCCTTCCGCCGTCGTTGAGGCTTTGAATCTCAAGGAGGGCGACGACATCGATATCAGGATCGTAGGCGAGCGCGCATTCGACATCGCGCTCGACGAAAGCCGGCAACGTGCAATCGCGAGCGTCATGCGCTTGCGAAAGTCGCTACCTCGTGGATGGCACTTCGATCGGGATGAGGCGAATTCGCGGTGAAGGCCGGGGACTTCCTCGACACGAACATTCTCGTCTACGCGTTTTCCACCGATCCAAAGAACGGTGTAGCTCTCAAGCTTCTGGAGCGCGGCTGCTCCTGCTCCACACAGGGCCTCAACGAGATCGCGAACATCGCGCGCAAGAACATGCGGATGACGTGGCCGGAGGTTTCCGAAGCATTGGCCGCGATCAGAGCTCTCAGCGCCCGTATACTCGCGCCTACGCTCGCAACCCACGAGCAGGCTCTCGTGCTGGCCGCTGCCACGATTTCTCCATCTACGATGCGCAGATGTTGGCGACCGCCCTGGAGGCCGGGTGCACACAATTCTGGAGCGAGGATATGCAGGACGGCATGGTCGTCGCAGAGCAACTGCGGATCGCCAACCCCTTCCGTGCTAGCCCAACATCTGCCTGACGACGCGCAGGAAGACCCGCGCGCCGATGGGAATCAGGTCGTCGGGGAAATCGTAGTCGGGGTTGTGCAGCGCCGGCAGGTCCATGCCCGCACCGAGGAAGAACATCGCCGACTTAGAGCCGTGGCCGAAGGTGCCGAAATCCTCGGAAGCGCGCATCGGCAGCCCGTCGCCGTTCCATTCGATGCGCTCCGCGTCGAGCGCTTCGCCGAGACGGCGCACGGCGTCCTCGTGGTTGAGCGAGGCCACGAACACCTCGTCATAATCGATCGTGCAGCCGAGGCCGTCGCTTGCGGCGATGCGGTTCGCCAGTTCCTCTGCAGCAGCGACAAGGTCGGCCATCCGCTCGTCCAGCCGCGTGCGCAGCGTGGCACGAATCTCGGCATGTCCGGGCGCGATGCCGAACACCGCCTCGCCGATGCGGGCATGGCACACGGTCACGAGTGCAAAGTCGTCGTCGGCGAAGGATCCGTGCGAGAGCTTCTCTAGCGCCGGAAGCAAACGTGCGACCGCGAGCGTCGGCGGTACGCCGGTTTCGGGCATCGACGCATGCGCGGTGCGGCCTTCAAGGCGGATGCGCATGCCGCGCGAGGCGCAGTTGACCACGCCCGGCTTCAACCGCACCTCGCCGAACGGCACGCCGGGCAGGTTGTGCAGCGAAAACGCATAGTCGGGCTGGATTTCGGCGTAGCGCGGGTCCGCGACGACGGCGACGGCGCCCTTGCCGGTCTCTTCCGCCGGCTGGAACATCAGCACCACACGTCCGCTCGCCGGTCGTTTGCGCCCCAGTGCGCGCGCTACAGCCGCGAGGATGGTGGTGTGACCCTCGTGGCCGCACATGTGCGAGCGCCCCGGCACCTGCGAGCGGTGCGGGATGTCCGAGACTTCCTCGATCGGCAGCGCGTCGAGTTCGGAGCGCAGGAGTAACGTCGGTCCGGGCTTGCCGCTTTCGTAGAGCGCGGCGACGCCATAGCCACCCATGCCGGTCAAGACGCGATCGGGCCGCGTGTCGGCGATGAAGGCGACGACCTCGCGCGCCGTCTTGTCCTCCTCGCCGGAGATCTCCGGGAACTGATGCAGCTTGCGCCGCCATGCGGTGAGTTCGGCGATGTCGGCGTTGCTGAAGACGATGGTGTCGGTCATCCCGCAGCCTTACGCCCGGCGTTGCGGCCCGAGAAGATGCAGCCGCCCAGAAATGTTCCTTCCAGCGCGTTGTAGCCGTGGTACCCGCCGCCCCCGAAGCCAGCCACCTCGCCGGCGGCGAACAGTCCGGGAATCGCGTTGCCGCCCTCGTCCAGAACCTCGCCGTCGGTGTTGGTGTGGATGCCGCCCAGCGTCTTGCGGGTCAGGATATGCAGCCGCACCGCGATCAGCGGCCCGGCCGCGGCATCCAGGATGCGGTGCGGCTTCGCGGTACGCACAAGCTTGTCGCCGAGGTAGTTGCGGGCGCCGCGGATTGCGGTGATCTGAGCATCCTTGGAATAAGGGTTGAGGATTTCGCGATCGCGGGCCTCGACCTGCGAGCGGATGCGCACCGGGTCGAGCAGATCGTTCCCCGCGAGGCGGTTCATCGCGGCGACGAGCTTGTCGAGGTCGGTCGCGACGATGAAGTCCTCACCATTCTGCTTGAACGCCTCGACCGGCGGAGGAGCCCCGGCGCCGCGGCGGCTCTTCAGCACCGCCAACCATTTCTTGGAGGTGAAGTCCGGGTTCTGCTCGGAACCCGACAGGGCGAACTCCTTCTTGATGATCGCCTGTGTGAGGATAAACCAGGAGTAGTCGTGGCCCGTCGACAGGATGCGCCGCAAGGTCGACAGTGTATCGAAGCCCGGCAGGCACGGCGGCTCCAGACGCTCACCGAATGCATCGAACCACATCGACGACGGCCCGGGCAGGATGCGGATGCCGTGGTTCGGCCAGATCGGCGCCCAGTTCCGCACCCCTTCGGTGTAGTGCCACATGCGGTCGGTGTTGATCGTCGCCGCACCCGCCTTACGGGCGATCTCCACCATGCGTCCGTCGACGTGATGCGGTACACCCGACACCATCGTCTTGGGCGCCGGGCCCAGCCGGGCGACCGGCCACGCCTTGCGCACCAGCTCGTGGTCGCCGCCGATTCCGCCGGAGGTGACGATCACGGCGCCGGCGGCGATTTCGAAGTCGCCAACGATTTCGCGGCTCGACTGTTCGCCACGCTGCACGACGGATGGCGCCAGAACCTCGCCGGCCACACCGGTGACGCGGCCGTTGGTCCCTATAAGCCTGCTGGCACGATGGCGGAACTTCAGCGCGATCCGGCCGCCTTGCGCATGCTCGCGGACGCGCTTCTCGAACGGCTCGACTACGCCCGGCCCGGTGCCCCAGGTGATATGGAAGCGCGGCACGGAATTGCCGTGGCCGTGCGCCAGCGCGCCGCCGCGCTCGGCCCAGCCGACGACCGGAAACCAGCGCATGCCCATGCCATGCAGCCAGGCGCGCATCTCCCCCGCGGCGAAGTCGATGAACGCCTCGGCGGTGCGGCGAGGCCAGTGGTCCTCCTCGCGGTCGAATTGCGCGGAGCCCATCCAGTCCTGCAGCGCCAGCTCGCGGCTGTCGCGCACGCGCATGCGCCGCTGCTCGGGACTGTCGACGAAAAACAGGCCGCCGAGCGACCAGAAAGCCTGGCCGCCGAGGGAATTGTCGCCTTCCTGCTCGAGGATGGCGACCGTCCTGCCCCGGTGCCCCAGCTCATTGGCGGCCACCAATCCCGCGAGCCCGCCGCCGACGACGATCGCGTCGTAGCTTTCAGCCATGCGCAGTCCCTCCCTTGGGGAAGTCTACAGTCCGCGCGTGCCGGTGCAAGCCGGTGGTCTCACCCGTAGCGCTGTTCCAGATGCTGCTTGAAATGAGCTGCATTCAGCGGCTCGCCGGTCGCCTTCTGGATCAATTCAGGCGTCGACCACATCGAGCCCTGCGACCAGACATTGTCGCGCCGCCAGTCGTTGATCGCTGAGAACTCGCCGGCGGCAATACGGTCGTCGGCGTCCGGCAGCACGCGCTTCAACGCCGACCACATCTGCGCGGCGATCATCGCGCCCAGCGTGTAAGACGGGAAATAGCCGAAGGCGCCCGATGGCCAGTGCACGTCCTGCATCGGCCCATCGGCGGGGTTGTCGAGCGTCGACAGGCCGAGATAGGCGGTCATCTTCGCGTCCCAGGCTTCGGGCAGGTCCACCACCTCGAGGCGCCCTGCGATCAGCTCCTGCTCGAGCTCGAACCGCAGGATGACGTGCAGAGGGTAAGTGACCTCGTCGGCGTCGACGCGGATGAACCCGCGTTCCACCCGGTGTACGTGCGCAAGGATGTCGTCGATCGACCAGTCTTCGCCGAGATGCTTCTTGACGACCGGCAGCGCCCAGCGCCAGAATGCCGGGTTGCGGCCCAGCTGCTTCTCGACGAACAGGCTCTGGCTCTCGTGCATGGCCATGCCGCGCGCCTTGCCGAGCGGCCAGTGGGCCCAGGCCTGCGGCAGGTTCTGTTCATAGAGCGCATGCCCGGTTTCGTGCAGCACACCCATCAACGAGGACAGGAATTCGCTCGGCTTGTAGCGCGTCGTGATGCGCACGTCCGTGGGCACGCCGCCGCAGAACGGGTGGTGCGACACGGCCAGGCTTCCACGCGTGAGATCGAAGCCGACGGCCGCCATCATCGCGAGGCCGAGTTCGCGCTGCCGCTCGATCGGATAGGCGCCGGAGAGCGGCTTCATGGGCCGCTTCGCCAGGCGTCGCTCCTGAGCCTCGAGGGCCTTCGGAACGAAATCGACCAGGAATGCCTTGAGATCGGAGAGAACGTCGCCGACCTCGGCGGCGCGGTTCCCCGGATCGTACTGCTCCATCAGCGCGTCATAAGGGTCGAGCCCGAGTACTTCCGCGCGCATAGCCGCTTCCTCGCGCACCATCGCGACGACCTCTTCAAGCGCGGGCTGAAGGCCGGCCCAGTCGTTGCGCGCGCGCTGCTCGCGCCACAGCTGCTCCGAGCGCAGGCGCGTCCGCGTCATCCGCTCGACGAATTCCGGCGGCAGGCAAGTGAGGTTGACGTACTGCCGCCTGAACTCGCGCAGGGCAGCCGCCTGCTCGGGCGACAGATCTTCGCCCGCCGCCTTGTCGATCCAGTCGGCCACGTGAGGCTCCGTCGCCTGGCGGTGGTACATTCCCGACAGCACCGACATCGCCTCGGCCCGCGCCTCGCCGCCGCCCACCGCCATGTGCGTGGCCTCGTCGGCACCGAGGATGGCGGTAGCGTGCTCCAGCGCCGACAGGCGGCGCCCGAGCTGATCGAGCTTCTCGAATGACATCGGCAATCTCCTGCTTCGCAGGAGAGATACGTCAGGCCGCGCCGCGATAGAAGTGGAAGCAGCCGCGGCCCGAAGACTTGCTCTTGTAGAGAGCGCTGTCCGCCTTGATCAGCAGATCGTCCGACGAAAGACCGTCGTCCGGTGCAATTGCGATACCGATGGACACGCCGACCCTGACCTCGACGCCGGTGACCGCAAACGGCGCCGAGAAGCCGCGTATCAGGCGGTTGGCGAGGATTTCCGCGTCCCGCGGACCATGCATCTGTGTCTGCACGATCGCGAACTCGTCGCCGCCCAGCCGGGCAATCGTGTCGTGCTCGCGCACCGTATGCGAAAGCCTGGTCGCGACACCGATCAGCAGTTCGTCCCCGGCCTGATGGCCGTGGTTGTCGTTCACCGGCTTGAAGTTGTCGAGGTCGAGGTAATGCACGGCCATCATGCCGCCGCGCTTCACCTGCGCCAATGCCGTCTTGAGGCGATCCTGAAACAGCATGCGGTTGGGAAGATCGGTCAGCGGGTCGTGCTGCGCCATGTGCGCCACCAGCTGCTGGTTGCGACGCTGCTCTGTGACGTCCAGGTAGGTGGTGACGAAGCCGCCGCCGTCGAGCGGCACGCCGCGCACTTCCATGATCGCGCCGTTCGGCCGCGTGCGATCGTAGCAATGCGCCTCGCGTTTGCGCGCCAGCTCGACCTTGCGGCGCACATGCATTTCGACATCGCCCGGGCCGTACTCGCCGCGCTGCGCGTTGAAGCGGAACAGGTCCTCGAGCGTCGGATAGCCGCCGGCGAACATATCGGCAGGATAATCGAGCATCGCCATCTGCTGCCGATTGCAGAGGACCATCTTCAAATTGTCGTCGAACAGCGAGATGCCGCCCGGGAAATTCTCGATGACGGCCTCGAGCAAGCGGATGCGCTCCCGAAGCGTGTCGACATAGGTGCCAAGCTGACCGACAGCACGGGCCAGGCCGACAAGATCCGCTGCCGGTCCTTGCGTTGCAGTCGCTGGTGCCATGGTCCCCAACCCGTTGGCAGCCGGACGAGGTTCCGGCGCGAGACTTGTCTCGGCGCGAGCTTACGTTGCGAAAATTGCACTTGAATTAACGACGGCTTGTTAAGGAAACGGGCAAGCCGAGGCCGCGTGAATCAGATCGGCCGCCAGTTTCCTTCCGTCCCACGCTCGAGCACCGGCGTTTCGATCGCCCCAATCACCGGTGCCCCCACGTCGACCAGCCGCCGACGCCACTCGGTTCCCTGCAGCATTGCAACTGCGATGGCACAGGGACTGATCTCCGCGCGCGCAAGCAGCGCCAGCGCGGAAGCCATCGAAGCACCGGTGCTGATGACATCGTCGACCAGCACGATGCGACGCTGCTGCAACAAGGGCAACATGCGCGGGTCGACGTAAAGGCGCTTCACCGCGTCAGGGCTGGTGATAGAGCGCAACGGCACCGAGAGCTCATCCCGGTACCAGAACTTGCGCGAGGTCCCGAGGGGCACGTAGCGGCTGTGCCCTAGCCGTCGCGCCAATCCCTCGGCGATGGTCAGGCCGAGCGTCGGCAAGCCTACGACGACATCGATGGCAAGCGGCGCGACCTTCTCGGCCAGCGCGTCGCACAAGGCGTCGACCACCGCGAAACTTGCCTGGTTGACGATTAACGAGGCGACGGCACGATCCCCCGAGGGAAGCATACGGATCGGGAGCAGGATCTGGCGTCCGTCCGGAAGGGCCGCCGCATAGCGGTCGACGAGGCCCCGCTCGGCGTTGGCGAAGCTGCCCGGAGGGTAGACAGTCTGCCAGTAGTCGTGCGGCGCAATCTGCAATTTCTTTTCACGTCCAATGATATAGCGAAGTCTGCAACTCTCGGCGTATGCTCCGCTCAGTCTTGCCTCGAACCCGCACCGCCTTGCAACCGCCCGCATCGCCCACCCTCTTCAGCGAGCTCGATCTGATCGTCGCGCTGCGCCGCGATCTTCACGCCAATCCGGAGCTCGGCTTCGAAGAACATCGAACTGCGGAGCTGGTGAAACGCCATCTCGAAGACGCCGGCATCGCAGTCACGGCGGGGCTCGGCAAGACCGGCATCGTCGGTACGCTGCGCAGCGGGCGGGGGCCGCGCAGCATCGGCCTTCGAGCCGACATGGATGCGCTGGCGATGCCCGAGCTGTCGGGGCTTCCGTATCGCTCGACCGCGCCGGGCCGAATGCATGCGTGCGGACATGACGGCCACACGGCCATGCTGATCGGCGCGGCACGTCATCTTGCGCGAACGCGGGAATTCGACGGAACGGTACACTTCATCTTCCAGCCTGCCGAGGAAGGTCGCGGGGGTGCTGCGGCCATGGTCGCGGACGGGTTGTTCCAGCGATTCCCGATGGATTCCGTCTACGGGCTGCACAACATGCCGGGATTGGCGGTCGACGAGATGGCCGTCGTCGCGGGTCCGCAGCTTGCATCGTCCGACCGGTGGGAGATCACCTTCCGCGGGATCGGAACCCACGGCGCAAAGCCGCATCTCGGCCTCGACTCCATCACCGCCGGGGGCCAATTCCTGGCGCAGTTGCATTCGATCGTCGCGCGGCGGCTGGACCCCGTCGATTCCGCCGTGGTCAGCGCCTGCGCCCTCAGCGCCGGAAATTTCGAGGCGCTCAACGTCATCCCCGACGACATACGCGTCGGCGGCACCGCACGAGCCTACTCGCCGCAGGTGCGCGACATGCTCGAAGCGGAGATCGGGCGCATTGCGAGGGGCATTGCAGCGGCGAACGGCATCTCCGTGGAGTACAGCTACCGCCGCAACATGCCGCCGGTCGTCAACGACGCCGCTGCCACAGAGATCGCTCTCGGTGCGGCCGCCGACGCGGTAGGCCGCGAGCGCGTGCGCACGGCGTTTCCGCCATCGACCGCCGGCGACGACTTCGCCGTTTTCCTCGAGCACGTGCCCGGCGCGTATGTGTGGCTCGGCAACGGCCCGGCCGTCGACGGGGCATTGCACCACAACACGCGCTACGACTTCAACGACGGCGCGATCCAGTCGGGCGTGCGCTATTGGATCAGGCTGGTCGAGCGTGCGCTTCCGCTCCGGAGCGTTTCCACGTCAGATTGAACCGTCTGCCGGATCTAGGCCTTCATCCCGCGTGCCAGCAGCTCGAGCGCGGCGGCACCGTCGACCTTCATTGCCACCCGCACCGCAACGCCGTCTCCGAGCACCATCGCACCGGCATCGGGACCATCTGTCGTATCGATGCTGAGGCGAAGGGTCTCCACCGCGAAAAGGTCCGGCCGCGCCGCAAACAGCATGACGCATGGGTCGTGCAGCGGCCGGCTCTCGCGACCGGCAGTGGTGTGGAAATAGGCTTCGATCAACTCGGCGCACTTCCCGGCCGCAGGCCCCGCTTCGCGCAGACGCGCGCAGTAGTCGCGGGTCGCACGCACCTTGCGCGTCACGTCGAGCGGGACGACCACCAGCGGCAGGCCAGCGGCGAACACCGCGGCGGCAGCCTCCGGGTCGGCGAAAAAGTTGAACTCGGCGCGCGGTCCCATGTTGCCCGGTTCGTGGACGGCGCCGCCCATCGCAATCACCGCGCCGACGCGCCGCGCGGCGATGGGATGCTCCGCCACCAGGCGCGCAATGTTGGTCAGCGGACCCAGCGCCAGGATCGTGACGCTTCCCTCCGGCTCGGTCTCGAGCAGCCGTGCCAGCCATTCGACGGCACCTTGCGGACGCGGCGGCTCGGCAGGCTCGGGAAACCCGACGCCGCCGACCCCGTCGTCGCCATGGATGTCGCTGATCTCCACCGGCTTGCGCACCAGCGGCCGCTCGGCACCGGGCACTACCGGGACTCCCGCGCAGCCGGCGAAAGCGAGCAGGCGTCCGGCGTTGCGCGTCGTCGTAGCGATGCCGAGATTGCCGGCGACCGTTGTGAGCCCGCGGATGTCGAACAGGCCGCTCTCCAGCGCGAACAGGATCGCGACTGCGTCGTCTATGCCCGGGTCCGTGTCGATGACTGCGCGAATCCGCTCAGGCATCCGCATCGATCCGTGCCATCTCCGCCTTGAACGCGGCGGCGATCTGCGCTGTGTCGCGCAGCACCTTCTTGCGCTCCAGGGTCAGCACGTCCCTCCCGCGCATCAGCCACTTGCCGGCGACCATGACATCGTGGACGTCGTTGGCCATCGAGGCGAAAACCAGCGTTGCGTAGTGGTCGTAGATCGGCTGTACGCGCGCCGGCGCCAGCGAGACACGGATCAGGTCCGCCTGCTTGCCGGGCTCGAGAGACCCGAGCTTCGCGTCGAGGCCGAGCACCTTCGCACCCTCTATCGTTGCCATGCGGATCACCTCGCGCGCCGGCATCGGCTTGCGGCTGTGCCCGGCGAGCTTCTGGAACATCGAGACCGGCCCGAACTGCGAAAACATGTCGAGCGTGTTGCCGCTCATCGGACCATCGGTGGCGATTCCGACCGGGATGCCGGCTGCGCGCATGGCCTCCACCGGCGCGATGCCGCGACCGGCTTTGGCATTGGAGCGGGCGTTGTGGGCGACGCAGACGCCGGCATTCGCCATCCTGGCGATGTCGCCGTCGTTGACATGCAGGCAATGCGCACAGATCAGGCCCTTGCGCAGCAGACCGGACTTCTCGACCACCTCGACAGGCCGCGCATTGTGATGCTTTGCGCACCACTCCATCTCAGAATCCATCTCGGCGAGATGGATTTGGACTGGGATATCGGGGTTGCGTTCCGCCCATTCGTTGACCCGCCGCATCACGGCGATGTCGGTGGAATACGGCGCGTGGGGCGCGATCGACGGGATGACGCGCGGGTGGCCGCGAAACTCGGCGACCAGTTCCTCCGTCAGCGCAAAACCTTCGTCGATGTTCTTGTGGTCCGGCGGGTCGAAGTCGGCGATGGTTTGGCCGGCGACGACGCGGAAACCGGCCTTGTCGACAACACGCCCGACCTCGGTCTCGAAATAGTACATGTCGGCGACCGTGGTGACGCCGGCCTCGATCAGCTCGAGCGCGCCGAGCGCGGTGCCGACGCGCACCATCTCCGGCGTGACGAACTTGCGCTCCATTGGCAGCACGTAGCGGAACAGCCGATCGTCGACGTCCTCGCCGAGCCCGCGGAACAGGCTCATTGCGATGTGGCAATGCGGGTTGACCATGCCGGGCATGACGATATCGCCGCCGGCGTCGACGATTTCGGCACCGTCGACGCGGGGTGCGGCACCGCTGCCGATCGCGGCGATGGTCGCGCCGTCGACATGGACCCAGCCGGATTCGATGACCGGCATGTCGGGGGTGCAGGGGAGCAGCGTGGCGTTGGTGACGAGGGTAGTCATGCTGCGGCTCACTCCACCCCAAGCACGCAACACTGCTCCGGCACGGGCACCAGCCTGGCACGCTCGCCGGCCGCAAGCGGCGTCGCAAGACTGCCGTTGGCGACAAGCACGCCGGCATCCGTCTGGCACTGGTACTGGTAAGCGCGGCCAAGATAGGTGCGCAGGCCAAGCGTTGCCGGGATGCCACGGACGGTAGGGTCGGAGGTGACCGCAAGTCCGTCCGGCCTGGTCCCGAGCATGAAGCGCTCCGGAACGTCGGGGAAGCGCCTCGCGGACAGTTCGATCTCGACGCCGCCCGGCGCCTCTACCGTGATCGTCTCGGCGCCCCGGGAGAGGACGCGCATCGGGATCAGGTTCTCGAACCCGACGAAACGCGCGACGAAGGCGTTCGCCGGACGCTGGTAGAGCGTCTCCGGCGTGTCGAGCTGCATGATGCGGCCCTGATGCATGATGGCGACGCGGTCCGAGATCGAGAACGCCTCCTCCTGGTCGTGTGTGACATAGACCGAGGTCGTGCCGTTGGCGCGCTGCAGCTGTCGGATCTCGACGCGCATGTCGATCCTGAGCTTGGCGTCGAGGTTGGAAAGCGGCTCGTCGAACATCAGCAGCGGCGGCTCGATGACAAGTGCGCGTGCCAGGGCGACGCGCTGCTTCTGGCCGCCGGAAAGCGCCCCGGGCAAGCGGTCGGCCAGCGCAGTCAGGCCGACACGGTCGAGCATGGCATTGGCCCGCTTTGCCCGCTCTGCCGCGGGTACGCCGCGCTGCTTCAGCCCGAAGGCGACGTTGTCCAAGACCGTGAGGTGCGGGAAAAGCGCGTAGTTCTGGAAGACGAGCCCGATATCGCGCCGGTGCGCCGGCAGCTTGACGAGGTCGCGGCCGCCGAGCGTGATGGTGCCCGCCGTGGGCTGCAGGAAGCCGGCGATCAGACGCAGCGTCGTTGTCTTGCCGCAGCCGGACGCGCCGAGAAGCGAGACGAGCTCTCCCTGCCCCACTGTCAGCGACAGATCGTCGAGCACCCTGGTCGACCCGTAGTGGGCGGTGAGGTTCGCGACTTCGAGTGTCTGGGTCATGCTTATTTCGCCAGGAATGTCAGGCCGAGCGTGCGCTCGACGATCGCCATCACGGCGACGGTGAGGAACATCAGCAGCACCGATACGGACGCGATGACCGGATCGAAGAACTGCTCGACATGCGCGAGAATCTGGATCGGCAGCGTCGAGATGCCCGGCCCGGTCAGGAAGATCGAGGTCGAGACGTCGTTCACCGAGGTGATGAAGGCGAGGATGAACGCCGCGATCACGCCGGACCGGACGTTCGGCAAGACGATGGTGAAGAACGTCTTCAGCGGCGGGCTCCCAAGACTGATCGCCGCCTCCTCGACCGAGAAGTCGAAAGAGGCGAGGCTCGCCGAAATCACCCGCACGCAATAGGGCAGCACGATCAGGGTGTGGCCGATAAGCAGGCTGAGGAAGATCGGCGCCGATGCACCGACAGCCACGGATTTCAGCAACGAGAAGCCGAGAACGATCTCCGGCACGAGGATCGGCAGCACGAAGATGGTCGAAAGCCAGGCCGGAAGCTGGATGCGATAGCGGTTGAGCGCATAGGCCGCGGGTATGCCGATCAGCAGCGCCAGCGCCGTCGCCAGGAAGGCGAGCTGCAGGCTGGTGACGATCGTGTTGCGAAAAGCGCCGATCTCGAAGATGCGCACGAACCAGTGCAGCGTCAGGCCCTGCGGCGGAAAGGTCAAATAGGTCGTGTCGGACAGCGCGGCGCCGACGACGATCACCAACGGCCCCATCAGAAAGATGTAGACCAGCGTCGCAAGCACGATCAGCGCGGGGTGCAGGCGCATCGCCATCAGGTCGCCCCCCCTCAGGTAGCCATAGGATTGAGGCGCCGGGCGATACGGGTCATGACCAGCACGACGGCGATGGTGATAACGACCATGATCGCGGCAACGGTCGATGCGCCGACCCAGTCGAACGCCACCATGGCCCGCTGGTACATCAGCGTTCCCATCATCATCTGGCGCTCGCCGCCGACCAACTGCGGCGTCGCGTATGACGTGAAGGAGCCGGTGAACACCAGCACCGCGCCGACGATGAGGCCGGGTACCGCGAGCGGAAAAATAACCTGCCTGAACACCGCCGACGGCCGGGCGCCGAGCGAAGCGGCTGCCTGAATGACGTCGTCGGGAATGTTTTCCAGCACGCCGACCAGCGTCAGGATCATCAGCGGCGTGAAAAGGTAGACCATCGCCACGACGACCGAGCCCTGCGTGTAGAGCATATTGAACGGCGTCTCGGTGATTCCGATGCCGACCAGGAAGTTGTTGAGGATACCGTTCTTGCCGAGGATGATCAGCCAGGCGAACGAGCGCACTACGACGCCTGTCAGAAGCGGGAATACGGCCGCGATGATCAGCACACTCTTCATGCGACCTGGCGAGCGCGCCACCACATAGGCAGTAAAGAATCCGAGCACCAAAGAGATCGCGGTGGTCAGCAGTGAGACTTCCAGCGTGCGCCACAGCACGCTGCGGCGAAAGCCGGAGCTGAAGAAGCTGATGTATGGCGCGAAGATCCCGGTCGGCTCACCGAAAGTCGTTGCGATCGTGGCTGCAACAGGCAGTACGAGGAAGAGCGCGACCATCAGCGTGGCGGGCGCGGCGAGCAGCCATCCGGTGAAGCGCTTGAGCATGTCAAGGATGCGGGGCCGCAGTTTCAGCAGCCCCGCTGCCGGATCACATACCGAAGATCTCGTTCCACTCGTCGATCCACGCCGTCTTCGCGGCGTTGAGCTTCGAATAGTCGAGGCGCTTCAAGTTGTTCACCATGTCGGCGCCGTAGGTCCACATCTTGGCCTGCTCCGGGGTCAGCTTGACGTCCTTGGCCACCGGCGCGTCGACGCCGTTCTCGGCCAGGGTCTGCTGCAGCTTCGGATCGAGGATAAAGTTGATGAACTCGTGCGCCAGCTCGACGTTCTGCGAGCCCTTCGGGATGTTGACGGTGTTCAGCGTCGCGATCGCGTCGGGAAGCTGCGCCCAGACGATCGTCGGCACCGCCTTCTGCAGCTGTCCAAGCGTGAAGTCCTGAGCGATGGAGGCCGTGACCTCGCCGGTCGAGAACAGGTTCACCAGTTCGGAGCCGGTGTTGTAGTTCTTCACCACACCGTCCTTCAGCGCCTTGATCTGTTCGAAGGCTGGAGCGGCGTCGGCATAGGCGTCGCCTCCGGCCTTCTCGCCAGCAAGCAGCACGACCATAGGTCCTGAGGTGGTGGTGATGTTCGGCAGCGACAGGTGGCCCTTGAGGTCAGGGCGCCAGATGTCCGCCCAGGCGGTGATCGGCGGATTGACCTTGGCGCTGTCGTAGATGATGCCGACGCGGCCGATGGTGTAGGCCGGGCCGTAACCGCCCTGCGGGTCCTTGGACAGGTCGTAGATGCCGGCGAGATTGGGGATCTTCGACGGGTCGACCTTCTGGAAAAGGCCTTCCTCGATGCCGATCTGCGAGTATGAATCGGTGAAGTAGGCGACATCGACGCCTTCACCGTTGCGGATCTTGATCTTGTTCAGGCGGTCGGCATTGTTGCCGGTCTCGAACACCAGCGTGCAGCCGCACTTCTCCTGGAACGGCTTGACGATGTACTGGTCGAGCTTCTCGCCATTGAAACCCCACCACGAAATGGTGAGCGTCTTGCCCTGCGCGGCCACGGGCCCGGAAGCGAGCATCACGGCCAATCCGCTCGCGGCTGCCAGCGTAACGAGTGTCTTATGCATCTTGCGCCTCATCGATTGACGGTGCGCGAACCCCTCAGCGCCCGTTGACAGCAGACTATTTGCGCCCTCGGCGACCCGCAAGCTGAAAGAAGCAGCACATTTCCACGCTGCCGCCTTATGAGGCACATCACGCGCGCGTGATCTCATCGCTTGCTCCGCCACAATTGCCGGCTATCGGCGGTGACACGCGGCGGAAACGCATTCCCCGTACGAGGCCAGACATGCGCATAATCACGACCCCGATCCGCCTGGCGTTCGCACTGCTGCTGCTAGCCGTCGCCACGACGCGTGCCGAAAGCATGAGCGGGGTTGCCCTCGTCATCGGTCAGTCTGCATACGAACACATCGCGCCGCTGTCGAACCCGGCCAACGACGCACGCGCGATGGTGAAGCTGCTCACGGACCTGGGTTTCGATGCGCGCG
Source organism: Pseudomonadota bacterium (assembly GCA_023457435.1). Classification (GTDB taxonomy): domain Bacteria; phylum Pseudomonadota; class Alphaproteobacteria; order Rhizobiales; family Rhizobiaceae; genus RCIO01. The sequence goes on along the minus strand of JAEWLS010000030.1, from coordinate 59,865 downwards.
CCGTCACCGACCGGGACTCCGCCAAGCTGCGCCGCGACCTCGAACGCTTCGCCGAGGATGCCGAGGACGCCGACGTCGCGCTGATCTACTACTCGGGCCACGGCATCGAAGCCGGCGGCGAGAACTGGCTGCTGCCGGTCGATGCGGACGCCGCAGCGCTCGAGAATGCCGGCGAGGCGCTCGTGCCGCTATCGCAGGTGCTCGACGAGCTGAAGAAGACGGTTCCGCTCACAGTGGTCCTGCTCGACGCCTGCCGCACAAACCCGTTCCCGGCAGGCACGGTAATACGGCAGAAGCCGAAGACGCGCCCGCTGCCGATCGGCGAGGGCGGCCTCACCGTCGTGCGTGGCGCAACCGCGCTGTCTGCGCCCAAGCCGGGCAGCGAAAGCCTCGGCACAGTCATCGGTTTCGCCGCAGAGCCGGGCCTACCGGCACTCGATGGCGAGCCCGGCGGCAACAGCCCGTACGCGCGGGCGCTGCTGCGGCATCTCGCGGCGATGGAGGGCGTCGAGTTCGGCCAGGTCCTGCGCATGGTGACGGAGGAGGTGTATCTATCGACCGACTCCAAGCAGCGGCCGTGGGTCAACGAGAGCCTGCGCCGCCTCGTCTATTTCGGCATGGCGCCGCAGGAGCCCGATGGAATCGAGAAGACCATCAACGGTGAGCGGCGCCAGCTGCTCCTGACCATGGCCGACCTGCCCAGCCTCGAGCGCAAGCAGGTCGAGCAGGTGGCGCTGCGCGAAGGCGTGAAGCTCGATTCGCTCTACGGCGTGCTGCGCGCGATGGGCGAGGAGCGGATGCCGCAGTCGCCGGACGAGCTGCAGCGCGTACTGGAGGATCAGGCCGCGCGCCTGCGTGACATGCTCGGACAGCGCGCCGCGCTGTCGACGGACAACCCGGAGATCGCCGCACTCTCCGCCGCCGCAGACAGGGCGATCGCCGAGGGCGCCATCCAGGCCGCCCGGACATTTCTCGACCAGGCCGTCGCTCGCGTCGAGCAGGACGCCGGCACGGTGGACGATCTCGAGGAGATGCTGAAGCAGAAGCGCATCGCCGACGCCGCTATCTATGCCAAGCGTGCCGACGCGTCAGCACTCGCCTTCGCCTTCAGGGCTGCAGCGGACGACTACGCCAAGGCCTTCGATCTGGTGCAGAAGTGGGACGAAGATATCGCCTGGAACTACAAGAACCTGCAAGCGGAAGCGCTGCGCTCCCTCGGCACCGCGCATGGAGACGCGGCGGCACTGCAAGAGGCCCTGACGGCCTACCAGGCCGTTCTCGACATGCTACCGAACGGCGATCGCGGGCTCGACTGGGCACGCACTCGCAACAACATGGCGGTGGTGCTCAACACGATCGGCGAGCACGAGGAGGGCACAACAAGCCTTCTTGAAGCATTGGCCATCTTCGAGGAGACGATGGCGATCTTCGCCGACAAGGGCGACGACCTGAACTGGGCTGCCGCGCAGAACAACGCCGGCAATATACTGATGGCGCTCGGCGAACGGGCCGGCGATTCGAGCAAGCTCGTGAAGGCCCGCGAAGCCTTCCACGCGGCCCTCGCCAAGCGGGACAGGACGAAGGTGCCGCTCGAGTGGGCGGCGTCGCAGAACAATATCGGGATCGTGACCTTCAAGCTGGCCGACCAGCGCCCGGACCTCGCCGACTACGCCGATGCCGAGGTCGCCTACCGTTCCGCCCTCGAGGTCTTCACTCGGGACAAGGCGCCGATCGACTGGGGGATGGTCAGCAACAATCTGGGCAACACGCTGAATGCGCTCGGCCTGCGCGCCAACGACCCGAAGCTGCATCAGCAGGCTGCCGACGCCTTCACCGACGCGCTCAGCGTGCGGACCAGGTCGCAGTTTCCGTTTCAGTATGCCGCGACACAGCTCAACCTCGGCATCGCCTTCAACCACATGGCCCGCCACGAGACCGGCACCTCGGCGCTGGGCAAGGCGCGCGCGGCCTTCGACGAGGCGCTCACCGTGTTCGAGCGAGCCAAGGCCCCGCTGGAATGGGCCTCGGCGAAGAACAATCTGGCGACGGTGCTTCAGACGCTCGGGCAGCGCGGCAGCGACATGACGCTGCTCCAGGAGTCGGCGGACGCGTTTCGCGACGCGCGCAAGGTCTACAGACGCGAGGCCTTCCCGCTCGACTGGGCGATGACGCAGAACAACCTCGGAAACACCCTGCATCTCATGGCCCTGGTTTCCAGCGATCCGAAGTACGAGCGCGATGCCATCGGGGCCTACCGCCAGGCACTGCGCGAATACACGCGCGAGCGCACGCCCTTGCAGTGGGCGATGGCCACCGCGAGCCTGGGCAACGCACTGCAGGTTTTAGCAAACCATGAAACCACTACGGCAAGCCTCAAGGAGGCGATCGAACTTCGCCGCGCCGCCCTCCAGGTTCTGACCGCCGACAATGCGCCGGTGGAATGGGCTAATGCCCAGAACGGGCTCGGGACCTGCCTGCTCAACCTTTCGACTCGCGAGCAGAACAATTCCTATCTCGCCGAGGCGCGCGCCGCCTTCGACGAGACGACGAAGGTGTTCACACGGGAGGCGCAGCCACTTCAATGGGCGTTCGCGCAGAACAACATCGGCGATGTGTATTGGTCGACGGCGGCGCTTGGTGGCGGCGAGCCGGAATACCGGTTGGCGCTCGAGCGCTTCAACATCGCCAAGGAGGCTTTTCAGTCCGCCGGCTACCTGCCGCTGGTCCAGCTCGTCGATAACAAGATCGCACTGGTTGTCGAACAGCTACCGGAAGGGAAGAAGACGGCGCCTTGATTTGAACATCGCGGCTGCCCATATGTCGATCACCGGCCGCCACGACCGGCAGGACGTTCGACCGGATGGGTCGCGAGGTCCCTGGGGAGGCGGCCGCATTTGACCCGGTCGACCGCCGCCGACCACGGATGTACTGGCGAGCGAGACTGGTCTCGGGAACGAAGGGAAGCGGGCGCAGAGCCCGCTTTTTTCGTTTCAGCGATGCCGTTCCGGCATTGCGTAATCAATTTCGATTGCGCGAACAGGGTTTACCGCCCGGGCATATCTGGTATCCAAGCACTCGGACAAAGTGACGCAGTGAGCATCGCTCACGCGTACCAGGCAGCGGGACCTGCATGGGCGTCACCGGGAGCGGGGCATGCAGGGGAGCGGCCAGCCGGACAGGCTGTTCGAGAAGGCTTTTGTCGATGCGGAGGCGGCGCCGGACGTGATGGCGGCGGTGCTCGCCGTACGCGATGCCTACGGCGTGGACAATGTCACCTATCATCTCGGCCAGCTTCCGGCGATTGCCGTCGACGGGCCCTATGTGAAGTCCACCTACCCCGCGGAGTGGCTAACGCGATATCTCATCCGCGGCTATACCCGCGTCGACCCGGTAGTCATCGAGGGCTTCTCGCGGACCTTGCCGTTCGACTGGCGAGACCTGGCGATGACGGAGGCGGCAACTGAGCTGTTTGCCGATTTCGTCGCACATGGGCTTAGCGCGCACGGCTACTCTGTCCCGATCGTCGATCGCAACCGCCGTCGCGCGCTGTTCTCGGTCAATGCCGCGATGGACGAAGAAAGCTGGGATGCCTTCGTTTCGCGACATAGGCCCGGGTGGATGGAGCTTGCGCATCTCCTGCACCGCAAGGCGATGACCGAGATCTTCGGCGAGGGTATCGAGATACCCAACCTTACTCCGCGCGAGATGGAAGCGCTGATCCTGACGGCGGACGGCAAGTCGGCCAAAGAGATTGGCCGCAAGCTCGGCATCTCATCCAGGACCGTCGAGGCTTACCTCGTTTCGGCACGCCACAAGCTCAACGCCGAAAACACGGTCAAGGCGATCGCGAAGGCCGTAAAGCTTCGCATCATCAACATCTGACCCGTCCCCAATCCTCGCGCACCGTCGCGAGTCGGCGGCGGATCATGTCGCGCGGTTACCTTGCGTTACCGTAGATTCCCTTAGTGAAACACCCGGATTGGCGGCGCGGCGTGTTTTGCCGCATCTTAAAGCCCTAGGCTAACCACCTGTAAGGGCTCGGAAAATGTTCATCACCGTGGAAGCGCATCAACGCGAACAATATGCGGACCTGCTGAGGAGCATGTATCGTCTGCGCAAGCGCGTGTTCGTCGACGACATGGGATGGGACGTACCCGTAGACGGCGATTTCGAGCGCGACGGCTACGACGAATTCGGCGCCGCGTATCTCATCTGGTTCAACCCGAGGACGCGCGCCGTGTATGGCTCGATGCGGCTTATGCCGACCACCGGCCCGACCCTACTTTACGATGTTTTCGCGGAGACCTTCCCCGCAGCTAGCGGTCTCAGCGCGCCGGGAATCTGGGAAGCGACGCGTACGTGCGTCGACGCGAGCCTCATCGCTCGCGACTTTCCAGGTATGACGGTCAACCGGGCGCTCGGCCTGCTTTGCCTTGCAACGGGCGAATGTGCGCTCGCGCACGGCATCCACACCGTGGTCTGCAATTACGAGCCGCACATGAAGCGCGTCTACGCGGGTTTCGGAGCACGGCTCGACGAGCTCGGACGCGCCGACGGCTACGGAAGGCGCCCTGTCTGCTGCGGCACGTTCTCGATCTCGGCGGATTTCGTCACCGGGATGCGCGCGGCCCTCGGCCAGTATGACCCACTTTACCAGCACCGCTACGCGCCGCCGGCGACGCACCTGCACAACATCGCGGCCTGATCAGAAGCCTTTCAGTTCGACCGGGAATCCAGCTGCTTCGCGGTGGCGGTAGCCGGTCCGTTGCCCCGCCACGCATAGAGCCCCAACGCGTGGCGGGGCCTTTTATCTGTCCGCTCCGTCGCTCGCGATAAGGGACATTTTCACCTGCCGTTAACCGCACCGCCTTACTTCCGATGACAGAGGGAATCGGGGGTTTGTTGCATGAGCGTAGTGGCGTTTCCGCTGCATCGCAGGCGGGATTTGGTTCAGGGCGTAGCGCGTATCCTCGGCGGCCTGCATGGCGAGCGGGCCAACGTCTACTGGCGGCAGACTGCAAAGCGGCTGCTTCGTCTTTCGATGGGCATGGGCGTCCCGCGGGAAGATGCCGAGAACGAGATTCGCGCGCTGCTCCACGCCGTGCTCTCCGAGATTCAGCACAACGCGCTGATGCCGGCTCCGAGCCGCGCCTAGCCTAGCCGTTCCGTACCGCTGCGAGGTGACGGCCGAATTCGGCCGTCTGCATCAGCGCGCGGCAGCGCGCGAATCGACCATCCGCATAGGCGCGGAAGTCATCTGCCGGATTGGCGTTGGCGAGCTGGATCAGACCCCATAGCGTCCACAGCAGGTCGCACATCGCCTTGTAGATGACGATGCGGCCACGCTCGGCGGCCGACGGCTCGGCGCCGAAGTAGGCGCGGAACATCGCTTCCTCGGTGTCGGGCGCGAAGCCCCCCTCGACCGAGAGGTCGCCAAGATCCCACATCGGGTCGTTCATACCCGAATACTCCCAATCGACGATCCACATGCGCGCGCCGTCGTCGAGCAAGTTCTCGCAAAGCGGATCGCAGTGGCACGCGACCAGCGGCAATGGACGCGCCGCAAGCGCGGCGCGTACCGACTGGTCGGCCTCCCGAACGACATCGTGGTAGCCGTCCGGCAAGGCAACGTCCTTGGTGGACAGCACATTCAGATAGCCGTCGATCATCGAGAAGAGTTCGAAGCGGAACGGGAACACCGCGCCGCTGTCATGGAGCGTGCGAAAGACCCGGCCGGCGCGCTCGGCGGCGGCGATGTCGCGAGCGAACAGTTCGGGGGACATGGTGCGCGCGCCCTTGACGAACCGGGTCACCATAACGCCGGTCGTCGGATCGGCATGCACCAGTTCCGGGCTCACGCCGATACGTGCAGCTTCTCGAGCGGCGACCGCCTCATTGGCACGGTTGATGTACTCCTCGGTGCCTTTGCCGGGAATGCGCAGGCAGTATTCGCCTAGTCGATAGACCCTGTTCGTCAGGCCTCCGAGGCGCTGCGCCTCGCCGCTGCGCCCCCTCAGGGCCGGAATTACATCGGCGACCGATCGAACGTCGTCGTCACGCATGCCGGATCTTTCTCCTACGTAAGCCCAAGCCGCGCGCGCGCACGCGCAGCGCCGGCCGCGATGAGCCGATCAGCAATGATGGCGATGAACGCCACGGCGAGCCCGGCCACCAGGCCGCGGCCGACATCGGCCTTGGTCAGGGCGATGTAGACCTCCTGCCCCAGATCCCGCGTTCCGACCAGGGCGGTGATGACCAGCATCGAGAGGGCGAACAAGATCGTCTGGTTGATGCCGAGCATGATCTCCGGCAGTGCCAGCTTGAGCTTGATCCTGGTCAGTAGCTGCCAGGGCGTGCAGCCCATCGCCCTTCCGGCCTCGACCACGCGGGGATCCACCCTGCGGATACCAAGCGCGGTGTAGCGGATCGCCGGCACGACCGAGAACGCGACGACCGCGAGCATGGCGGTGAAGTCGCCGACGCGGAACAGCATGACCGCCGGCATCAGGTAGACGAAGGAAGGCAGCGTCTGCAGCGTGTCGATTACAGCCTGTACCCAGCGCCACAGATGCTCGCGCTCGGCCGATACGATGCCGATCGGAATCCCGATCGCGCCGGCGACGATGACGGAGACGCCGCAGAGATAGACGGTGACCATCGTCTTGTCCCACTGGCCGGTGGCCGCGATGGCGGCAGTGAGGACGCCGACCAGCAGCGACAGACGCCAGCCGCCGAGACGCCAGCCGGCGAAGGCGAGCAGGCCGAGGACGCCGAGCCAGGGTAGACCCGCGAGAAGGCGCTTCACGGGGATCAGCACGTTGAGCAGGACCAGATTCTTGATCGCCTCGAAGGCATCGAAGAAGTTCACGTTTATCCAGCGCACGATCTCGGCCCAGAACGTTCCGGTCGAGAGCTGCGCCGTCTCCGGGTAGGTCTGGACGGCCGGAAGCTCGAACCCGATCGCACCGGCGGCGAGGACGATGCCGACGGCCGCGAACAGGTATGAGCGACGCTGCACGAGCGCCAGACCGGGCGATGCCGGGTCTGGGTCCGCCGCGGCCTGGCTCAGGCGGTCGAGCGCGATGGCCAGGGCCACGATGGCGAGCCCCGCCTCGAGCCCTGCTCCAATGTCGAGCCGCCTCAGCGCGGCGAGCACGTCGAAACCGAGGCCTCCGGCGCCGATCATCGAGGCGATGATGACCATGTTGAGCGACAGCATGATGACCTGGTTGACGCCGACCATCAGGCTTTCGCGTGCCGACGGCACCATGACCCTCCAGGTCATCTGGCGCCGCGTGCAGCCGACCATGCGGCCGAGATCCACGATCTCCGAAGGCACGCCGCGCAGCGCCAGCACCGTGATGCGGATCATCGGCGGCACGGCATAGATCAGCGTCGCGACGATCGCCGCCGTCGGGCCGAAGCCGAACAGGACGAGGATCGGCACGAGGTATGCGAAGACAGGGATCGTCTGCATGAGGTCCAGCAGCGGCGCGATTGCGCGCTCGAAGCCCGACCATCGCCACGCCGCAATGCCGGCAAGCAGCCCGCCGGCGACGCCGAGCGGCACTGCGACGGCAATGGAAGCTAGCGTCACCATGGCGCTCGTCCACTGGCCGAAAGTGGCGAGGTAGAGGAAGCACAGGCCGGCGAGCGCAGCCAGGCGCCAGCCGCCCAGCCGAAGGCCGATCAGCGCCGCGACGGCGACCACGGCAACCCACGAAAGCGGCGGCAGGTGCTGGATCGCGCTGGAGCCCTGGCCCGTGGTGAGTCCGGCCGACAAGAGACCTAGAGCAATGCGGTACGGAACGTCGATGACCGCCGCGAAGAAGCGCGTGAGCTGTGTGAAGGTGAACAGGCCGAAGCTGGCCTCGTTGACCAGCCATTTGGCGAAGGCCCCTATCCACGCCGCCGCGGGGACAAGCCACGCCTTCGGATAGACCATCGCCCACTGCGCGAAAACGCTGCCGAACTGCCAAAGGCACACGAAGGCAGCGGCAGCAGCGAGCCATGGGAGCGAGGGCCTTGCGAGCGCCACGCGCGGTGCGGCAGGTTCATGGAGCGCCACCACCCCCGTCAGCCCCGCATCATCAGGTCGACGACGTCGCTGCGCGCAAGCGCTCCCAGCGTCCTGCCGCCGGAATCGACCACGCCGAGCCAATCGACGCCGTCCTCGAACAAGGGCGCCGCATCGGCGATGGTTGCGCGTTCGCTCACGAACGGCCCCGACGCGTCCGCACCGGGCCTCATCAGCGCGGCGACGCGCACGACCTTGGCCTTTGGCACTGCACGCGTGAAGGCCGCGACGTAGTCGTCAGCCGGACTGAGCACGAGTTCCTGCGGGGTTCCGCACTGGACGATGGCGCCGTCCTTCATGATGGCGATGCGGTCGGCAAGCCGGATCGCCTCGTCGAAATCGTGGGTGATGAAGACGATCGTCTTGCCCAGCATGGACTGCAGCCGCAGGAACTCGTCCTGCATCTCGCGACGGATCAGCGGATCGAGCGCGGAGAACGGCTCGTCAAGGAACCAGAGCTCCGGCTCGACGGCGAGCGAGCGGGCGATGCCGACCCGCTGCTGCTGGCCGCCCGACAGCTGGCGCGGGAAGAACGCTTCCTTGCCGGAGAGGCCGACAAGTTCGACCATGGCGCGGGCGCGCCGTTCCCGCTCGGCCTGCGCCACCCCCTGGATCTCGAGCGGAAATGCGACGTTGTCGAGTACGGAAAGGTGGGGCAGTAGCGCAAAGTGCTGGAACACCATGCCCATCTGGTGCCGGCGGATCGCGATCATGCGCTGCGGGTCGGCCTTCAGCAGATCCTCGCCGTTGAAGAGGATTTCGCCGGCCGTCGGCTCGACCAGCCGCGAAAGACAGCGCACCAGCGTCGACTTGCCGGAGCCAGAAAGGCCCATGATGACGAATATCTCGCCGGCGCGAACCTCGAGAGAGGCATCGCGCACGGCGGCAACCGCGTTCGATCGGCGCAACCGCACGACGTCGCCCGCGAGGGCGACGGCATCGGGACCGAACACCTTCCAGACGTCGCGGCAGACGAGTTTTGGTTGTCCTGCGTCGATCACGCGCGGCCGGCGGTCACTGCTTGATCCACTCCGACCATTTTGCCTCGTTGGCGCCCATCCAGTCGGCAACGACGTCGGAGACCTTCTTGCCGTCGAGATCGACCTCGGTGATCATCCTGCCCATCTCGTCGTTGCCGATGATGAAGGCCTTGATCGCCTTGTAAGCGCCGGGCCACTTATCCTTCACGCCGGCCCAGCCGACCTTCCAGATCTCGCCGAACGGCTTGCCGCAGTCGTACTGCGCGCCGGTGTTCGAGCCCCAGGCGGGGTCTGTATAGCATTCCTTGGTGTATTGCGGGAACTCGACCCATTCGCCCTTGTATTTGGCCGGGGCCCAGTGAGGCGCGTAGATCCAGAGAAGGATCGGTGCCTGCCGCTGGTACGCGCTTTCGAGTTCGGCGAAGAGCGCGGCGTCGGTGCCGGCGTGGATGACCTCGAACGGCAGGTCGAGCGCGGTGACGCGCTCGTCGTCGTAGCCGCCCCAGGTCACCGGTCCGCCGAGGTAGCGGCCCTTGGGCGCCGTCTCCGCGGTCGAGAACGCCTCCGCGCAAGCGGGCTCCTTCAGCGCTTCCCAGTTGGGAAGGCCGGGACACTTGTCCTTCATGTAGAGCGGATACCACCACTCTTCCTTGGCCTGCATGCCGGTCGGCCCGAAAACCTCGGTCTTGCCGGTCGCCGTCGAGGCGTCCATCGCATCGCGGCCCGTGGTTTCCCACATCTCCATCGCGACATGGAGGTCGCCAGTCTCGAGACCGGCGAACTGCGCGAGGTAATCGGCCTGGACGTAATCGACGTTGTAGCCGGCCTTCTTGAGAACCTCGCCCATCAGCTCCGTGGTGATGAGCTGGCCGGTCCAGTCGTGCAAGGTGAGCTTGATCGGGTCCGACGATTCCTGCGCCGCGGCGGGCAGCGCGAAGCCTGCGGATAACATTGCGGCGGTCAGGATCGTGCGCATCTTCATCGGAAACCCCTATGGTAAGCCAGCCGCCGCGCGGCGCGCCGGCTTGCCGCCGGCATCACCGGCAGTCTCACGCAAGGGAAGACGGATTGTCAACGCGCCGCGGCATCCACTGCCGCACGCATAGTGCTGAGTTTCAGCCGGCCACCGCCACGGGCGCGCCGGTCCGCCCGGTCTCGATCAACGCATCGATCAGCCTGTGCACCTTGAGAGCTTCCTCGCCGGTGACCTTCGGCTCGCGACCGTCGCGGATCGCGGCGGCAAAATCGGCCATGACAGAGCGGTGATAATCGTGCGGGAAGGCCATCGGGTCGGCGCCCGTGCCGCCGGCACTCATGTCGGCCTCGATGGTCTCGCGGCGCCCGTCCTGGAACTGGACCAGCAGCTCGGTGCCGACAAGCCGGACGGTGCCCTTCTCGCAGGTGATCACGATCTCCTCGAGGAAGCCGGGATATGCCGCCGTGGTGGCGTCGACGGTGCCGAAGGCGCCGTTCGAGAAGCGCATCGCGGCGCAGACCATGTCCTCGGTTTCCATCCGATGCACCGGCGTGGTGGTGGCAAAGCCGGTGACGGTATCGACCGTGCCTGCCAGCGACAGCATCAGGTCGAGCGTATGGATGCCCTGCGAGATCAGCACGCCGCCGCCATCCCTGGCGAAGGAGCCGCGGCCCGGCTCGTCGTAGTATTTCTGCGGGCGCCACAGGCGAATGGCGGTAGAGCAGCCGACGATGCGGCCGAGCTCTCCGGAGGAGAGGATCTGCGCGGCGCGCACGCCCGCCGGCCGGAAGCGATGCTGCAGCACGACGCCGAGCTTGACGCCTGCCTTGCGGCAGCCTTCTACCAGCTCAACGGCGCGCGCGGTCGAGATGTCGAGCGGCTTCTCCATCAGCACGTGCTTGCCGGCACCAGCGCAGGCAAGGCCGATGTCGCGGTGCGTGTTGGCAGGCGTGAAAACCGCAACCGCATCGACGCTTTCGTCCGCGAGGATCGTATCAAGGCTGTCGCAGGTCGGGAACGGGAACCGGTCGGCGAACTCGCGCCGCCGCTTCTCGCTCGGGCTGAAGGCGTAGGCGACCTCCACGTCGTCGGCGAGGTCGGCCAGCCCCTTCGCATGGGGCGTCACGGCCATGCCGAGGCCGACGATCGCGATGCGCGTCTTCTTCACGTCATACCTCTGAAGCTTCGAATATCAGGGGCCGAGCCACTGCACGGGCAGCAGCGTAATGCCGGGAACGTAGGTCACCAACAAGAGGACCGTCACCAACGCCACGAGGAAGGGAACGATCGCCTTGAAGGTTTCCGTCTGGTTGGCGCCACCGACACGCGCCGTCGTGAAGACAAGCACGCCGAGCGGCGGTGTCAGCGCGCCGATCACCAGGTTCATGACGATGACGATGCCGAAATGGATCGGATCGACACCCGCGGCGATGACGAGCGGCACGAGAATCGGCACCAGGATGACCAGCGAGGCGATCATCTCCATGAACAGGCCGACGATCAGCAGGAAGATGTTGATCGCCAGCATCAGCAGGACCGGGGTCGATACCAGACCCGACAACTCCTGCGCGATCTTCTGCGGGACCTGTTCGAACGCCAGCACCCAGGCGAATGGCGCGGCGGCCGCGATGATGACGACGATGACCACGGTGTCGAAAGCCGACTCGCGGATTGCGGCCAGCAGGTTCGACGGCGTCAGCTTGCGGTAGAGCAGCGCGCCGCAAAGCAGCGCATAGAGGAACGCAATCGCGCCCGCCTCAGTCGCCGTGAACACGCCGAAGCGCACGCCGCCGACGATGATCACCGGCAGGATAAGGGCGGGAATGGCGAGGCCGAGAGCAGACATGCGCTGCCGCAGCGACGCTTTCGGCATGTCGCCACCGTAACCGCGCAGCCGGGACAGAAGGTAGACGACGAAAGCGAGCGCGACCGCGACCATGAGACCGGGCACGATCGTCGCCACGAAAAGCGCGCCGACCGAGACCGAAGCCAGGGCGGCATAGATGATCAGGCCCAGGCTCGGCGGGATGAGATTGGCTAGCGTCGCCGCTGCAGCGGTGAGCGCGGCGCTGAACGGGCGGCCGTAGCCGCGCTGCGCCATTTCCGGCACCATCAGCTTGGCGATCGTCGACGCGTCGGCGGTCGAGGAGCCCGAAATACCTGCCAGCATCGTATTCGTGACGACGTTTGCCTGACCGAGGCCGCCGCGCAGATGGCCAACGAGCTGCATCGCGAGGTCTACGAGCCGCGGCGTGATGCCACCGGCATTCATGACGGCCGCGGCAAGGATGAAGAACGGGATCGCAAGCAGCGTGAACGAGTTCAGCGACGCGCCCATGTTCTGCGAGATCGTGACGAGCAGGATCGGATTGAACGCCGCGAAGGCCGCGAACGCGCCGAACGAAAGCGCAAAGGCCACCGGGACGCCGATGACGATCGACACGACACCGACGAGCACGAGCACGACTGCGCTGCCGCTCTCGCCATATAGGGTCGAGGCGCCGTAGCGGATCGCAAGATAGATTGCGAGCCCGCCGACGATCACGCCGAAGCCTTGCATCAGGCTGCGTCCGGGCCGCGGCCAGAACAGGAAGAAAAGGTTCACGACGCCGCCGACAGGGACGGCGAGGAAGAAATACTTCATCGGCCACTGGAGCGCCGGAGACGCGGCGATCGCGCGGCTGACGTAGTCCCAACCGTGGATGACCAGCATGATGCTGGCCGCGGCCATAACCGCGCGGTTGAACAGGAGGAGCATCTCGCGCGGGCGCGCGGGCAAGGCGCGCGTTACGACGTCAATCGAAATGTGGGCATCGCGTCCCGTCGCGACGCCCATGCCGAGGAAGACCGCCCAGGCGAAGACCCACGTCGCGAATTCCTCCGGCCACGGCAGGCCGGAGTTGAAGACGTAGCGCAGCACGACCTGAAGGCAGGCGACGGCGACGGCCGCCAGCATCAGGCCTACGCATAACGCCTCAAGAACGCGATCCACGAGCCGCGCGAAGCCGGTAAGTGACGTATCCGACGCAGCGACATCCGCCGCTGCGTCAGAAACTGCATGCGTCGCCATCGGCCTCGACTCAGCCCAGCGCCTGGATCGCCTTGATCATCTCCGCCGTCTCCGGGCTTTTCGACCCAAATTCGTCGAACAGCTTGGCGGTCTGCTGCTCCATCTTGGCCAGTTCCTCGGCCGGGAGCTGGACCACCGTCACGCCGAGGCCCTTGAGGTCCTCGAGCGTCTTGGCGGCGTTTGCGCGATTGACCTTGCGCTGCTCAGCGAAGGCTTCCTTGGCGGAGCTGCGCACGAGATCCTGAAGGTCCTGCGGCAGGCCGTCCAGCCAGGCGGCGTTGACGCGCACGGCCTTCGGCAGGAACCAGTGGCCGGTCAGCGTCAGGTTCTTCGCCTGCTCGTGGAACTTGAAGCCGACGATCGAGAAGACGTCGGAGTCGATGGCGTCGATGATGCCGGTCGACAGCGCCGAGTACTGCTCGGAATAGGGCAGCGGCGTCGGCGCGGCACCGAGCAGGGTCCAGAAGTCGACCCAGACGCGCAGCTGCGGCACACGGATCTTCAGGCCGTTGAGGTCGGCAAGCGACGCGACGGGGCGCTTCGACAGGATATGGCGGAAGCCAGTCTCGCCGTAGGCGACGAACTCGACGCCGGTCTTGGCGCGCGCGATATCGGACGCCTTCTTGCCGAGGTCGCCCTGCAGCACCTTATCGACGTGCTCCTCGTTCTTGTAGATGAAGCCCGGCGCGCCGCCGAGCGCGGCGATCTCCGGCGCGATCGCCTCTTCGGAATCCGGGCCGGCCGTGGTGGCCTGGATGGTTCCGATGCGGCTGCCTTCGAGCGCTTCGGCGAGGCCGCCGAGCTGGGCCGCCGGGAAATGCTGAGCGTCGATGCGGCCGCCGCTCTTTTCGTTCATCGCCTTCGCCCAGGCGTCGAACGCGTTGGTGATCGGCGTGCCGATGCCTTCAGTGTGCGCGATCTTCATCACGAACTTTTCCTGCGCGGCGGCGCCGCGGATAAACACCGGCGCTGCGAGCGCGGCGGTTCCGGCCATGACGAAGCCACGGCGCGTCAATGTGGTCATGCCCCTGTCGGTCATTTGATCCTCCCTCGGATGCCTCCCGGCAGCCATTCCGCGGCTTGCGGTATGGTACCATACCGGTATGATACATCGCCCTGCGACCGACGCAAGGGCAAACGAGACCGCCGTCTCACAGCGTTCCTCGTTGCGGCGATCAGTTGAACCAGAGTGCCACAATGGACATCGCACTGCGGGTACGAGAACCGATCGCTCCGCAGCTGTTCACGGCGCTGCGCCAAGGTATCGTCGAACTCCAACTGCGACCTGGCGAGGCACTGTCGGAGGCGGAGATCGCGGCGCGGTTCGGCGTCAGCCGCCAGCCGGTGCGGGAGGCTTTCATCAAGCTCTCCGAAGCCGGCCTGGTCGAAATCCGGCCGTCGCGCGGCACATACGTCATGCGGATTTCGGCGCGCGAGCTCGCCAATGCGCGCTTCGTGCGCGAAGCGATCGAGTGCGACATCGCGAACAACGCCGGACGGCTGGCGACTCCCCGTCACATCCGCATGCTACGCGACAATATCGCCGTCCAGCACGATGCCGCGGCGCAGAACGATTACCGCCAGTTCAACGAACTGGACGAAAGCTTCCACCGCGCCATCGCCGATATTGTCGACTGCGATTACGCATGGCGCATCGTCGAGAGCGCGCGGGTGCAGACGGACAGGGTGCGCTTCCTCAGCCTGCCCGACGCCTCGCCGATGCCGCTGCTGATCCGCCAGCACGAGAAGATCGTCGATTGCATGCAGTCCGGCGACCCGGAGGGAACCGAGGCGGCCATGCGCCGCCATCTGCGCGAAATTCTGGTCGCCCTGCCCCAGATCGCCGCCGCATACCCGGACCTGTTCGCCGATGTCGACCTGCCCGCTCACACCGTCGGCCTGACGCCGGCCGATTGAGCGGAACACGATCGCACCGCGGATATTGTGGCTGCTGCAGCGCAGGAGTCCCCCATGACAGACCATCCGCAAGGCAAGTATCCGAAACCGCCATATCCATCGCAGGAACAGGCGCCGCCCGGCCTGACCGCGCAGATGTCGCCGCAGCCCGATCACGGCGAACACAGCTATCGCGGCAGCGGCCGGCTCCAAGGCAGAGCCGCGATCGTCACCGGAGGCGATTCCGGCATAGGCCGCGCGGTCGCGATCGCCTTCGCGCGCGAGGGCGCGGACGTGCTGATCTCCTACCTCGACGAGGACAGCGATGCGCGCGAGACCGCCGACTGGATCGAGAAGGCCGGGCGAAAGGCCGTGCTCGTGCCCGGCGATATCCGCGACGAGGGTCATTGCCGCAGCATCGTTCAGAAGGCGGTGGACGCGTTCGGACGACTGGACATCCTGATCAACAACGCCGCGCGCCAGCGCGTCTTCGAAAGCATCGACGACATCTCGGTGGAAGAATGGGAGGACACGTTCCGCACCAACATCCACGCTATGTTCTACCTGTCACGCGCGGCGATACCGCATATGCAGCCGGGCAGCGCCATCGTGAACACGACGTCGATCCAGTCGACCGACCCCTCGCCAGGCCTGCTCGCCTACGCGGCGACGAAGGGGGCGATATCGAACTTCACGGCAGGTCTCGCCGGCCTCGTCGCCGACAAGGGAATCCGCGTCAACGCCGTTGCACCCGGACCGATCTGGACCCCCCTTATTCCCGCGACGATGTCGCAGGAGAAGGTCGTCAATTTCGGGAAGAACACGCCTATCGGCCGCGCCGGACAACCGGCGGAGCTGGCGCCCGCCTACGTCCATCTCGCGTCGCGCGAGGGGAGCTACACCACGGGCGCGGTCTACGAGGTTACCGGCGGCAGGCCGATGCTTTAGAGCCCGCCGAGCGCGGCGAACCAGTCGCGATACGGCGTGTTCTTCGCGAGGTGCCGGTTGAAGTCGGGCGCTCCGTCGTCCCACCACACGGGACCACGCTCCCCCAGTGCGATCTTGGCGGCGTCGACAGCGCGGCGTGCCGCAGCCAGCGCATCGACATCGCCGCTGCGCCCTGCCGCCGCAACAGCCCGCCGCGCCGCCATCAGTTCGCGGACCAGATGCTCACGGCGCTCGTCGCTCAATGCCGGGTTCGCCGTCCGCCACAGCCGCCCGCGCACGACCATGTAGCGGCCGTCCGGCGTGACTGGCGGCTGTATCCGGCGCCCGCCGATCAGGCCACGGCGCGGCCTGCCACGCGCGCAAAGGCCGAATACAGATAGCGCGGTCCCTGCTCGCCAGCGTACAGCGCCGCAATGTCGGCGGCGCGGCGGCGCATCACGGCATTGAAGCTCAGCGTCTTCTTATCCGTGATCTCGATGTCGGACGGCTCTTCCGGTACCAGCAGCACGCGCGTGATACGCGTCGTTGCGGAGTTGCCGGCCTGGCTCAACTCCTCCAGCCGTGCCTGCATGGCGCGCTGGAAGGCTGGGCGCCCAATGAGATCCGCCAGGCTGGCCGCGTCCTCGCAGCCCGGTAGATTGCGGCAGGCGCTCAGGATGGGAAAGAGGATCAGCCCGATCTCCGCCTCGCCGTGGCCGACGATGACGACGTCGCCAACGAGCGGCTGAAAATGTTTCACCGCCTGCGCGCGCAGCGGCACGACCGAAACCCAGGTCCCGGTCGCCAGCTTGAAGTTCTCGGACAGGCGACCGTCGTAGACCAGGCCGTCGAGCGGGCGCTCAGGATTGTCGAAGCGCGCGGCATCGCCGGTGCAGTACCAGCCGTCGGCGTCGAAGGCCTTCTGCGTCGCCTCGTCATTGCGCCAATAGCCGGGCGTGACCGACGGTCCCTTGGCCCGAACTTCGTACTTGTCGCCGACCGGCGTGAGCTTGACCGACACTCCCGGCACAGGGAGGCCGACGATGCCCGGTCGTCCGGCATCCCACGAGCATAGAAAAAGGCTGGGGGACATCTCCGTCGCGCCATATCCGCCTGTGGTGTAGACGTGCCCGCCGCGCGTCTCGACCATCATCGAGCGCAGGTCGGCCCAGACGCTGTCGGCGATGGTGCCCCCAGCGTAGAACAGCATCTGCAGCCGTGAAAAGAAGCCTTCGCGCAGCCTTGGTTCCGCCCGGAGCAGCGGCGTAAGCAGCTGGTAGACTACCGGCACGCCGAAAAAGACGGTCGGCCGCACCTCCGCAAGATTGGCCGCGGTGCGCCGGATTTCGGAGGGGGTGGCGCGGCCGTCGTCTATGTAGAGCGACCCGCCGAAATAGACGGCGACACCGAGAGCGACGTTGACGCCCGCCGTGTGATTCCAGGGAGCCCAGTCCGCCAGCACGGGCGGGCCGTCCTCGAGGAAGCGCCAGACCTGGGCATGCATCTGCTGGTTCGATGCAAGCATACGGTGCGTGTTGATAACCGCTTTCGGCAGCGAGCTCGACCCCGAGGTGAAGATAAGCCGCGCGACCGTGTCGCCGGTGACGGCGTCGCGCGCGGCCGCCATGCCTGCCCCGGGCCGCACCGCCTTGAGCTTGGACAAAGGCGTCACCGTGCGCCCGGGGATCGTGCCGGCCGTTGCGATGATTTCAACGCGTTCGGACAGCGTGCCGGTCAGTGCGGCTGCGAAAAGCGCCGCGTCATGCGTGAACACCGCCGCCGGCTGGATACGATCGACCGCATGCGACAGGCGCGCGTAATCGGCCGAGAGCGTCGCATAGCCGAGCGAGACCGGCGCGGAGGGAATGCCGACATGCAGGCACGCCAGAGCGACGAGCGCGTGGTCGATCGTGTTGACCGAGAGCGTCATGACCGGCGTCGTCGGGCCGAAGCCGCGATCGATCAAGGCTTGGCCGATAGCCTCGACCTGGCGGAGCGCGCCGGCGAAATCGACGGTGCGCCAGCCATCGCCGTCGCGCTCGGCGAGGAACACGCGATCCGGTGCATCCTTCGCCCACTTCTCCAGCCGTTCGGTGAAGCGCGTCGGATAGGCCTCGAGCGGCTCCGGGTGACGGAGCAAAATCTCGCCGGAAGCGCCGGGCTCGACGTTGACGCCGCGCGTTCCGAGGCGGCTGTATGGTTTCGACATGGCGCCGTTCCCGTTCATTCAACTACCGGCGCATCTTACGTCCTGGTCCGCGCTCAGCCGAGATGCCTCGCGATGAACGCACCGGCGCGCTCGATCGCCTCCCGCGCTTCGGGGAGACGCGGCGCATACCAATGCCAGTCATGCATCATTTCCGACCAGACATCGAGTTCGACGACAGCGCCCGCAGCCTTCGCGCGCGCCACGAAATCGTGCGCACCGGGTGCAAAGACCTCGGTCTCTGCGATCTGGACAAGGGTCGGGGGCAGGTCCCGCAGCGGCGCTCGGTTCGGCGAAACACGAGGGTGGTCTGGCGGTGTGTCGCCCAGGTAGAGCCTGAAGCCATCGGCGATCGAGCCTGCGTCGACGCTCTGGTCAGAAATGCTGCCCGGATCGATGGCGAGATAGCCGGCGAGGTCGAAGGAGGGCGACAGGCAGACGATGGCGCCCGGACGCGCGACATCGCCATTTGCCGCGACGGACACGCTGAGGTTGGCACCCGCGGAATCGCCGGCAAGCGCCACCTGGGACGGGGCGTTGCCGCGCTGCATGGCCCAGCCGAACATCTCACGATAGTCCTCTAGTGCTGCGGGGAACGGATGTTCGGGCGCCAGCCTGTAGTCGAAAATCGCCACCGGGCGTCGCGCGGCGTGAGCCAGCCAGCCGGCTACGTGACCGTGCGAGGCCGCCGAGCCCAAGGTAAAGCCTCCGCCATGGGCAAACAGCACCATGCCCGGCAGGGCGTCGGCGGGCGTGTAGAGTTTCGTCGGCACCGGCGCATCCGTCGGCGTTTCGACCGACACGCCGTCCGGCAGCTTGGCGTTGGAGCCGAACGCCGCCATGTTGCGGCGCATGGTCTCGCGGTCAACCGGCGGCATGGGGTTGGCGGCCATGTAGGCGACGAGCTTGTGGAATTCCGGACTTGCCATCGTCAGCGTTGACCTCGTGCTCAGGCGATCTGGGCGATCTGGAAGCCGCCGGAGACATTGACCACGTCTCCGGTGGAATAGGGAATGTCGCCGGAGGCAAGCGTAGCGACGGCCTTGCCGACCTGTTCGATATGGCCCCACTTGCGATAGGGCACCCGCCCGCTCTCGAACGCCGCCTCGTAGGGCCGGAGATCGTCCGAGTTCATCGGCGTCCTGATCAGCCCCGGGCGCACCTCGAAGGTCGCAATGCCGGCTTCCGCGAGCCGCAGCGCGAACAGGCGCACCATCATCGACAGGCCGGCCTTGCTCATGCAGTAGGCGGCGGAGCGAGGATTGACGGCCTCCGCCGCCGCCGAAGTGATCGACACGATCGACCGATGCGGCGTGTCCGGGGCGGCAAGCATCGCCTTGGCGGCCGCCTGCGTCAGAAAGAAGGTGCCGCGCAAATTCACCGACATGATGCGGTCGTACTCTGCTTCGGGCATGTCGAGGATGTCGATGCGCTGCCGCGTCTGCAGGCCAGCATTGTTGACGAGACAGTGCAGCGGCCGGTCGCGCGTCACTTCGGCGACGAGGGCGGGCGCCTGCTCCGGCCTGGCGATATCACCATAGACGAAGCGGAACGCGCCGCCGGCCTCGGTGACCAGCCCGCGGGTGATCGCGGTGTCGTCATTCTCCGAAAGGTCGGTACCGACCACGTCGAAACCCCGCGCGGCAAGCGCCGCAGCGATACCGCGCCCGATGCCGCGATTGGCTCCCGTGACCCAGGCCAGCGGTCTGGTCATGTGCGCGCTCCTTCCGTCGTCTCCTGCAGCAGGATTTCAAGCCCGGCGATCGCCGACTGCATGCCGAGCGGCACGGTCAGTTCCAGCACTTCGAGCAGCTCCTGCAGCGTCGCGCCGTGGCCGAAGGCGTTGGCCATGTGGCCGCGGGTGCCGAGATCGAACATGTGCGTCGTCGACGCGTCGATGGCGACGTAGATGAACTCGCGCACCTTCGGCTCGAGCACGCCGTGCAGCCAGGGCACGCTGGAGAAGCAGTAATAGGCCTCGAAGAGGGGCGTATCGAGCTTCAGCGAGTCTTCCCAGAACGGGCTCCAGTAGCCGCGACTCTCGGTGAACTGACGCTTCAGTTCCTGCTGGCGCTCGTCAAGCTGCGGGCCCGGAAGCTGGTGCGCGTTGCCGGTGTCGCGGGCGACGTCCAGCAGTGCCGGAAACCCTATCGAGGTCGCGTGGATGCCGAGGACCGAGACGAGTTGCAGCACCTCCATGATCTCGTCGGCGCTGGCGCCATGACGCAACGCATTGCGGATGTGGGTGCGCATCGCGTCGCGGTTGAGATGGGTAACAGCGGCATTGATGGCAATCAGCACCAGCTCGCGGGTCTTGGGTGCCAGCGCCCCGCGGCGCCACGGCACTGCCGAGAGCCTTGCATAGGCTGCAAAGAACTCGGGCCAGCGGCGGCGCAGCTCGTGCCAGGCCTGCGGCACGTCGCCGTGGACCGCGAGAAATTCCTCCCACAAGGCGCTATCGTCTGCCCGCAACCCATCAATCTCCAAATCGACGACGGCGAGTCACGGCGTGGTTGACATCTACTCGTCAGTATTTTTACGCTAACTGCGGTTTCACATTGGTGTCAATGCGTTTCCAGCACAAACCTCGACTGGGACACGATGCACGATCTGGCAAACAAGCGCGTTCTGGTGACCGGCTCGACCTCCGGCATCGGCGCGGCCATCGCCGACGGCTTTTTGCGGCAAGGAGCTTCCGTGTGCCTGCATGGCAGCTCGGCGTCGCGTGCGCCCCGGCGGACCGATGCCGGGCCGCGCACGGCGCACTTCATCCCGGCCGACCTGTCGCGGCGGGGGGCTGCGCAGGAACTCGTCGTTGCGGCGGCTGACCTGCTCGGCGGACTCGACGTGCTGGTCAACAATGCCGGCGCCAATCCGGCGCGGGCCAGGCTGGACGAAAGCGACGACGACCTTTTCGACGCGGTCATCGACCTCAACCTGCGCTCCGTGGCTGCAGCCATGCGGGCGGCGCACCCCTACCTGAAGGCCGCGGGCGGCGGAGCGATCATCAACACCGGCTCCGCCTCGGGGCGAAATGGCGGGCCGGGAGGGTCCGGGCTTTACGCTGCGGCGAAGGCCGGCGTGCAGTCGCTCACCCGCACTGCCGCGAAGGAATTCGGCCCTGACAACATCCGCGTCAACGCAGTTCTTCCGGGTATCATCGAGACGCCATTTCACGCCGGGCTGACTGCGGATGCCCGGGCGTCGCTGAGCCGCGCCACGCCGCTCGGCCGGATCGGCACTCCGGAAGATTGCGTCGGGGTCTACCTGTTTCTCGCCAGCGCCTCGATGAGCGGCTTCATCACCGGTCAGTCCATCGACGTGAACGGCGGTTTCCTGATCCCCTAGCCGGCTTTCTCATACTTCTGTCCGATTGACCGGCGAATTCCGCTACTCTAGGGTATATTTACTGTAATCGCCCCCACTCTAGTCTGGACGGAACGACGCGGCATGGCGCGCACGATGCGGGAAGAGGTCGCCGACTTCAAACGCGCCTCGATCCTGAGGGAAGCCGCCAGCCAGTTCTATGCGAAGGGCTATGACGGCACTCGGATCGACGAGATCGCGGCGGCGCTCGGTGTCACCAAGCCGTTCATCTACTACCATTTCAAGAACAAGACCGAACTCCTCGACGAGATCTGCGTGCAGGCGACCGCGATCTCCGGCGACACGCTCGAAGCGGCGATCGCGACCGACGCGCCGCCGCTCGAGCAGCTGACAAGCGCGCTGCGAGAGCTTGCGCTGGAGGTCGTCTCCAATCAGGCGGGGATCGCGATCTGTTTCCGCGAGGAGAAGTACATCTCGCCGGAGGCTCGGCAGCGCCTCGAAGCCAATCGCCGCCGCTACGACGACCTCCTGAAGGCGCTGCTGACGCGGGCGAAGAAGGACAAGGCGATCTCGGTGAGCGACGTGCAGATCGCAACGCAGGTGCTGACCGGGGCGATCACCTGGATCTTCGTATGGTACCGCGAGGGCGGCCGGCTGGCACCCGACGAGTTCGCCGACCGCATCGTCGAGCTCGCGCTGGCGATGCTCAGCGCCAGGAAGCCCTAGACCGCGCCGGCTAGACCGCCGAGCGACTTGCCGCCGTCGACGAACAGGGTCTGTCCGGTGATGAACGACGCGTCCGGCGAGGCGAGGAACGCGATGGCAGGCGCGATCTCCGACGGATGAGCCGGGCGACCGCGCGCTTCGAGCGCCGAGGCTGCGGCGATGCCCTCCTTGCCAAACGCCTGGATCATCGGCGTGTCGGTAAAGCCCGGGGCCACCGCGTTGACGGTGATGAACCGGTCTCGCAGGTCCATCGCCATGGCGCGCACCATGCCGACGATCGCCGCCTTCGACGAAGCGTAGGCGACGTTGCCGCGCCCGCCCAACACCCCGCGCGACGAGACCATGACGATCCGTCCGCCCTCAGGCATCCTGGCGAGGCACTCCTGTGCCAGGCGGAATACGCCGTGGACATTGACGTCGAAGGTGCGGCGGAAGTCATCGTCGCTCTGCTGGTCGAGCGGCTTCGGGATGACGATGCCGGCGGCGCAGACGACGACGTGGATTTCCGGAAACTCGGCGGTCGCGGCGCGGATCGCGCTGCGATCGGTGACGTCGACGATGTGGCCGACGACGGTCAGGCCGGTCGCCGACAGCTCGGCCGCGCGCTCAAGAACGGCCGGGCTCATGTCGAGCGCGACGACGCGGTAGCCTTGCCGCGCAAGGAGTTCGACTGTCGCGAGGCCGATCCCCTGCGCGCCGCCCGAGACGATCGCCGTCTGTCCCTTCAATTCGGTGCTCCTATGGTCGGCCTAGAGGACTGTCGGAAAGAACAGAACGATTTCCGGCCATATGATGATCGCGCCGACGACGATGATATCGGCGACGATGAAAAAGGCTACGCCGCGGAAGATACCGGCGAGCGACGTCATGTCCCCGACCACGCTCTTGATGACGAAAACATTCAGTCCGAACGGCGGGGTGATCATTCCGGTCTCGAGCAGTTTGGCGACGTAGACGCCGAACCAGATCATGCTCAGGCCCTCGGCTTGGATGATCGGCATGAAGATCGGCAGGGTGATCAGCATTGCGCCGAGAGGATCCATGAACATGCCGAGGATCAGGTAGATGAGCGTGATCAGCAGCATGAGCTGCCAGTAGTCGAGGTCCATGCCGGTGAAGAAGCCGGAAATGAAATCCCCGGTGCCGGAGATCGACAGGAAGCGCGTCAGCATCGTCGCGCCGACCGCGATGATGAACAGACCTGCGCAGGTGGTCGCGGTTTCATAGACCGAACCGATAAACATCTTGATGGACATGCGGCGCGTCGCGAAAGCGATGGCGATCGCCGCCGCGGCGCCGATGGCGCCTGCCTCCGTCGCCGTGAAGATGCCGCCGAGCAAGCCGCCGAAAACGACGAAGACGAGCAGCAGCACCGGAAACGTCTCGATGAGACTGCCGAGCACGGACACGCCTTCGGGCTTCTCCACGCTGCGCGGAACGATGTCCGGACGAACGGCCGAAACGATCAGGATAATCGCGATATAGCTTAGGGCGGTTGCAAGTCCGACGCCTATGCCGCCCATGAAGAGGTCGAGCACCGAGGTCTGCGTGAACACGCCAAAGACCAGCAGGACGATCGACGGCGGGATGAGCGCGCCGATGGTGCCACCGGCGGCAATGGTGCCGCTGGCAAAGTTGGGATCGTATTTCGCCCGCACCATTTCGGGGATCGCGATCCTGCCCATGGC
The DNA here is from genome assembly GCA_023457435.1 of Pseudomonadota bacterium. Taxonomy (GTDB): domain Bacteria; phylum Pseudomonadota; class Alphaproteobacteria; order Rhizobiales; family Rhizobiaceae; genus RCIO01. The sequence continues at coordinate 35,992 of JAEWLS010000030.1, read as the reverse complement.
GGCGGCGCATGCGATGGACGAACCGCAAACTGCCGCGAAGCCCGAGCAGGCGAGCACGCTGGCGACCGCGAGGCTGCCGGGCATCCGCCAGATCAGCGCCTTGGACAGGTTGAAGAGGCTGGTCGTGAGGCCGGAGTGATAGGCGACGTAGCCCATCAGCAGGAACATCGGCACCGCGCTCAAGGTCCAGCTTGCAGCGAACTCGAACGGGACGGTTTGCAGGATCGACCAGGCCGCTCCGATGTCGAGCAAGGCCCACAGGCCGCCCATCGACACGACGACGAGCGCGATGGCAATCGGAACGCGGACGAGCAGGAGGACCATCATCGCCGCGAGGCCGATGAGTCCGATGGTGATACCGCTCATTGGTTCATTCCCCCTGCGGCAGGGGTCTGCCGGTAGCTCTGGGCCCGTTCACGAGCCGATAGGCGACGACGAGCACGGCGGCGCCGAACGCCAGCGGCAGAAAGAAGTGCGCCGCCCAGATCGGCAGCCGAATGTCCATGACGATGAGATAGCTGCTGACCTTCATCTGGCGCAGCGCCTCGCTCATCGTCGTGTAGGTCAGCGCCAGGTAGACGAGCAGCGCCATGAAGGTGGCGAAGCGGAGCAGGTAGCCCTGGAAAGTGTCGCCGCCCAGCGAGCTCATGATCTCGACGGAGATCATCTGCTCCTCGCGCTCGACCTGCATGAGCGGCAGGAATGTGATCGCGGGCATGAAGTAGTTGACGACGATTTCGTAGACCGCCGGAATGTGCAGGCCGAAGTAGCGGGTGATCACGTCGACCACGATAAGCAGCATGGTCACCACGATGGCGACGCCGCCAAGCGTGCTGAGAAGCTTCTGCACGTAGCCGATGAAAGTGGCGTAGCTCGCAAGCATTGTCCCGCGCCTCCCGCACGAGAAGTCCCCGTGAGGGACCGAAATCGGAACGCGCCGCGGCGGTGCCGCGACGCGTTGCGCTATCAGTACGTCGTAAGGTCGATCTTCGAATAGACCTCTTCCTGCAGCTTCTGCCGCATGGCCTCTTCGTTATCCTCTCCGATCTCGGCGACGATCTTGTTCCACTTGTCGACCAGCGCGATGAAGCGCTTCACGTCGGCCTCCGGATTGGCGACCATGTAGCGTGTCTTTCCCGCCTCGATGGTAGCGGCGATTGCAGCCTGCTGCGCGGCTTCGTGGGCCTTCGCCAGCGTCTCGTCCGGCTTGTGCACCTTGACGTGCTTCATGGCCTCGGTGTCGGCGACCTTGAAGTATGGCAGGGCCGAGGCCACGCCGGCGGACGCGCCCTGGACCATCCACTTCTTCTCGTCGGCGGTCAGGCTGTCCCAGGCCTGGCGCCGCACCGTGAACTGCGAGCCCGAGTGGAACGTGCCGATGTTGAGCAGCGTGACGTTGCCGATGATCTCGTAGAGCTTGCCGTTCATCAGGTTGCCGACCGGATTCATCATGCCGTCGATGAGACCGCTGGCGGCCGCCTCGAACTCCTCGTTGAAGCTGATTTCCATCGGCACGGCGCCGACCGATTCAGCCCAGCGGGTGAACGGCGCGCCGGCCGAACGCAGCTTCTTGCCCTTGAGATCGGCCAGCGAGACGACCGGGTCGCGGGTCATGATCTGATAGCTCGAGGAGACGCCCGAGCCGAGGAAGACGAGACCCTTGTCCTTGAATTCCTTCAGGCACGGCTCGCAGGTGGTGATGTACTCGGTCACCGCGCCGCTCATCGCCTGGCCGCTCTCGCCCAGTACGGCAAGCTCGGCGATCAGCATGAAGTTGGGGAACTCGGCGGGGAAATAGAGCGTCAGCACGTTGCCGAACTCGATCACGCCGCTCTGCAGATTGGAGATCGCGCCGCGCAGCGGTGCGACTTCCGGCCCGAGGTGGCGAATGGTGAGGGCGCCGCCGCTGACCTCCTTGATGGTGTCCATCGCCTTGTAGAACAGCTTCGCCGCAGGGTGCGGCAGGTTGGCGCCGCTGCCGGCGCGAAGCTCCTTGGCCGACGCGGTCATCGAGCCCAATGCGACGCCGGCCGCGATGACGGCGGCGCCAAGTGCAATCTTGCCCAGTTTCATCATGTTCCTCCCAAGTTGACGTTACGAGCCGACGGGCTGTCTGCGACGTTACCCGACCGCCTCCTTCTCCCGAATGCTGAAGCCGGCGTAGCCATCCCTGGCGACTTCGGTGCACTTGGCTTCGTAGGTGGTCAGTCCACCTGCGTAGGCAAAGAACACTCTGGGCTTGCCCGGCACGTTTGCGCCCAGATACCAGTTGTCGGCCTTGGTCATGATGGTGCGCTCGGCGCACTCACGAACATGGTCGACCCATTCGTCCTCGGCATGCTCGTCGGCTTCGATGGTGCGGCCGTCGAGTTCGGCGATACAGCGGTCAATCCAGTCGACGTGGAATTCGATCGACGGCAGCACGTTGGTCAGGACCGACGGACTGCCCGGCCCGGTGACCGTGAACAGGTTGGGGAAACCGCTGACCATCAGGCCGAGATAGGAGCGCGGGCCATCGGCCCACCTGTCCCTGAGCCGGCGACCATCGCGCCCGCGAATGTCGATGCGGTTCAGCGCGCCGGTGCCGGCGTCATAGCCGGTGGCGAAGACGAGCGCGTCGAGTTCGTGCAGTCCTTCCGCCGTCATCACGCCGTTATCGACGATCCGTTGGATCGGCGTGCGCTTCAGGTTCACCAGCGTCACGTTCGGTCGGTTGAAGGTCTCGAAATAGCCGGTGTCGCAGACGAGCCGCTTGGCTCCGATCGGATAGCCCTGGGGGGCGAGATCGGCAGCGGTCTGCGGATCGTTCACGATCTCGGCGATCTTGGCGCGTACGAACTCGGAGGCAGGCGCGTTCGCCTCCATCGAAGTCAGCAGGTCGTCGAAGGCGGCTATGAAACTTGCACCGCCGCCCTTTTCGCCGTCCCAGCGCGCCTCGAGCTCGCGCTGCACCTCGTCGCTGGTGAAGTTGCCCAGCGGTCCGATGCTGCGCGGCAGGATGGAGCCGGTGCGGGTGCGATGCACCAGGGCGCGCATGTTCGGATAGTCCGCCTTGATCCGCGCTATCTCGGCGTCCGAGAGCAGGCGGTTGCAGGCCGGCACGCTGTAGTTCGCGGTGCGCTGGAAAACGGTGAGATGCGCTGCGTGCCGCGCGATCTCCGGGATGACCTGGATGCCCGACGAGCCGGTGCCGATGACGCCGACGCGGCGTCCGCGGAAGTCGACCGGCTCCTGCGGCCAGGCTCCGGTATGGTAGTAGTCACCCTTGAAGTCTTCGACGCCCGGAATCTCCGGCAGCTTGACGTCCGACAGGTTGCCGGTCGCCATGACGCAGTACCGCGCCTGCAGGATGTCGCCCTCGCGGGTACGCACCGTCCAGACGTCGTCGCACTCGTCGAAAACGGCGCTTGTCACAGTCCGTCCGAAGCGGATGTCGCGTCGCAGGTCGAAGCGGTCGGCGACGTGCGCGGCGTAGGCGTAGATCTCGGGCTGCGGAGAGAAGCGCTCGGACCAGGTCCACTCCTGATCAAGCTCCGGCGAAAAGGAGTAGGAGTATTGGTAGCTTTCGACGTCGCAGCGCGCGCCCGGATAGCGGTTCCAGTACCACGTCCCGCCGACATCAGCGCCGCGCTCCAGGATGACAGCGCTGCGCCCCGACTGGCGCAGCCGGTACAGCATGTAGAGGCCGGCGAAGCCCGCCCCCACGATGACCGCGTCCAACTGCGGCGCCGGTGCAATTCCCTGTCGCAATACGTCGCTCTGGCTACTGGATCGATACGTTTGGTACTCGTGAGTACGATGTTTTACCGTCCTGTGTCAATTGCGGCATCGCGTGGACCAGGCTGCCCCCGCTCCTGCCCACTGGTTGACGACCCACCCAAGCCTAGCTAAGACTTCGTGACAGGGAAATATTATTCGCTGTGGCGGAGCTCGAAAGTTGCGAGCGTTTCGCCTGTCGAGAAGGAATGATCATGGAGTTCGAGGCCCTCGCACGCACCCCGGAGCAGATTGCGGTGCGCGATTCGGTGAAGGCGATCTGCGACCGCTTCGACGACGCATACTGGCGCGAGCGAGACCGCACCGCCACCTTCCCGCACGAGTTCACCAAGGCCATGGCCGAGGGCGGATGGCTGGGCATCGCCATGCCGGAAGAATATGGCGGCGCCGGGCTCGGGGTCACTGAGGCGGCGATCATGATGCAGGTCGTCGGCAATTCGGCCGGCGCCTTCGCCGCGTGCTCGTCTATCCATATCAACATCTTCGGACCTCATGCCATCGTCGTTCACGGCACCCCGGAACAGAAGGAGCGCATGCTGCGCCCGCTGATCGAGGGCAAGATCCGCGCCTGTTTCGGCGTCACCGAGCCGGACGCGGGCCTCGACACGACCAAGCTCAAGACCCGCGCCGTGCTCAAGGGCGACCGATACATCGTGCATGGCCGCAAGATGTGGATCTCGACGGCGCAGATCGCCGACAAGATCCTGCTGATCGCGCGGACGACGCCGATCGAGGAGTGCAAGCGGCCGACCGACGGGCTGTCGATCTTCTTCACCGACTTCGACCGATCGAAGATCGAGGCGCGCGAAGTGCACAAGATGGGACGCGCTGCCGTGGATTCGAACGCGCTGTTCATCGATGGGCTGGAGATCCCCGTAGAGGATCGCATCGGCGAGGAGGGAAAGGGCTTCCGCTACATTCTCGACAGCCTCAACCCGGAGCGCATCCTCAACGCCGCCGAGGTTATCGGGATCGGCCGCCGCGCACTCGCGAAAGCGACACAGTATGCCAAGGACCGCGTCGTTTTCGGCAGGCCGATCGGCATGAACCAGTCGATCCAGCATCCGCTCGCCGAGAACTGGTCCGAGCTGATGGCGGCGGAGCTGTTGACGCTGCGCGCGGCCGAGCTCTACGACGCCGGCCAGCCCTGCGGCGCGGAGGCCAACGCCGCGAAGTACCTTGCCGCGGACGCCAACTTCAACGCCTGCGACCGCGCGGTCCGCACCCATGGCGGCATGGGCTACGCCAGCGAGTTCGACGTCGAGCGGTATTTCCGAGAGTCCGTCGGCACCCGCCTCGCCCCGGTCTCGCGCGAGCTCGTGCTATGCTACCTTGCCGAGCGCGTGCTCGGTCTGCCGAAGTCGTACTGACGGAGCCGACGTGAGCGAAAGGGTGGTCAGGATCGGCGGTGCATCGGGGTCGTGGGGCGACAGCCCGACCGCGATCCCGCAGTTGCTGACCGCGGATGTCGACTACCTGATCGCCGACTATCTCGCCGAGATCACCATGTCGCTGCTCGCGCGTGCCCGGCTGAAGGATCCGGAGGGCGGCTATCCGCCGGACTTCGTGCGCGATCTCGCGGACAACCTGCCGGAGCTGGCGGCGCGCAGGATCAAGGTCGTCACCAATGCCGGTGGCGTGAACCCGAAAGGCTGTGCCAGGGCGCTTGCCGCGGCGGCCGCCGAAAAGGGTATCGCGGTGAAGATCGCAGTCGTCGAGGGCGACGACATGACACCGCACACGGAACTCCTGCGGCCGGAAAACGGCGCCGCCGTGCCGAAGCTTCTGACTGCCAACGCCTATCTCGGCGCGCTGCCGATCAAGGCAGCGCTCGCCGGCGGCGCAGACATCGTCGTGACCGGGCGTACAGCCGACAGCGCGCTCGCACTCGGCGTGCTCATGCACGAGTTCGGTTGGTCGGCAGATGAATACGACAGGCTCGCCGCCGGCAGCCTAGTCGGCCACGTTCTCGAATGCGGTCCGCAGGCCACCGGCGGCATCCACACCGACTGGCAGGACGTGCCGGGATGGGAAAACATCGGCTACCCAATCGCCGCGTGTTCGGCCGACGGCAGTTTCGTTCTGTCGAAGCCCCCGTCGACGGGCGGGCTGATCACGCGCGGGGTCGTGACCGAGCAGATCCTCTACGAGATCGGCGATCCGGCGGCCTACATCCTGCCGGACGTCGTGGCTGACTTTTCGGGTGTCAACGTCGTCGAGCTTGGCGGCGATCGCGTCCGCGTGTCAGGGGCGAAGGGGCGACCGCCGACTCCTGACTACAAGGTGTCGGCAACCTGGATCGACGGATACCGCGCGGTTGCCACCTTCTCGATCGTCGGGCCCGACGCCGCTCTGAAGGCCGACCGTACCGCAACTGCCTTGATCTCACGTGCGCGCGCGCTGTTCGCGAAGAAAGGGCTGCCGGACTTCACCTCGACGCATTTCGAGGCACTCGGAGCCGAGGCGGCATACCCGGCCGCGCAGCAGAACCGCTCCACGCGCGAAGTCGTGCTTCGCCTCGTCGTCGCGCATCCGGATCGCCGCGCACTCGACATGTTCTCCAAGGAGATCGGCTCTGTTGGCATCTCGTTCGCGCCGGGCACGACCGGCCTGCTCAGCGGGCGTCCGAAGCCGACACCGGTCATTCGTCTGCTGACCGCGTTCGTCGAAAAGGCGCGATTGCCCGCACCGACGCTGACGCTGGATGGCGGCTCGACCGAGCGGATCGAGGTTCCCGCAGGCGTGCCATTCTCTCCTGCTGCCACGCCGCAAAAGGCAGACGTTGCCGAAAGTGGCGCCGATCTCGTGAAGGTGCCGCTGCGGCGGCTCGCCTTCGCGCGGTCGGGCGACAAGGGCGACAGCTCCAACGTCGCGCTGATCGCCCGGCGCGCCGAATTCCTGCCGATCATCCGGGCTCAGGTCACGCCGCAGCGCTTGCTCGAGCATTTCGACGGTCTCGTGGGAGGCCCCGTCGAACGGTTCGATGCGCCCGGTCTGCTTGCAGTGAACTTCCTGATGCGCAACGCGCTGGGCGGTGGCGGCATCGCCAGTCCGCGCATCGACCCGCAGGGCAAGGCGTTCGGACAGATGACGCTGGAAATGACGGTCGAGGTGCCGCGCAGCCTGATCGACGAACGGGAAAAGCCATGAGCGAGCCAGTCCTGACCGAGCGCCGCGGCGCGGCGCTGTGGATCACGATCAACCGTCCGGAGCGCCGCAACGCGATCAACAACGCCGTCATCACCGGGATCGACGCTGGTCTTCGCCGCGCCCGCGAGGAAAAGGGCGTGCGCGTGGTGGTGCTCACCGGCGCCGGCGAGAAGGCGTTCTGCGCCGGCGGAGACCTGCAGCAGGGCACTTCCGTGTTCGACGATGACGCTTCGGAGCCGACCACGGACTTCGGCCGGCTGGCGCGGTTCGCGCACGGCATGCCGCTGCCGATGGTTGCGCGCATCAACGGCGCCTGCGTCGCCGGCGGCACTGGGCTGATGGCGCTGTGCGATATTGCGGTGGCGGCGGATCACGCCCGCTTCGGCCTGCCGGAGGCGCGCGTCGGCGTGTTCCCCTTCCAGGTCCATGCCTACTTCCGCAAGCTGATCCTGCCGCGCCATGTGGCAGAGTTGGCGCTGCTCGGCGAACTGGTGGACGCGAACCGAGCGCGCGAGATGGGGCTGGTGAACTTCGTCGTTCCCGCCGCGGAGCTTGACGCCAAGGTCGCGTGGGTCTGCGAGCGGCTGGCGCTCAACTCGCCAGCGGCCGTGCGCCGCGGGAAGTATGCGATGGCGGCAATGGAGGCGATGGCTTTCCACGAGGCCCTGTCGTTCGCGGAGGGGCAGATCATGCTCACCGCCGCCGCGCCGGATGCCGCGGAGGGACTCGCCGCGTTCAACGAGAAGCGCAAGCCGCGCTGGCAGGAGGAAGTGTGATGGCGGACAGCGCGGCGAAGGGACCCCTGGCCGGGGTCCGGATCATCGACCTGACGACCGTGGTGATGGGTCCGTCGGCGACGCAGATCCTCGGCGATCTCGGCGCGGACGTGATCAAGGTCGAGCAGCCCGGCGGCGACTCGACCCGTGGCATAGGCCCGTCGCGCAACCCGGGCATGGGGCCGCTGTTTCTGCAGAACAACCGTAACAAGCGCTCGGTGCTCCTGGACCTTAAAGAGCCCGAAGGCATCGAGACGCTTCACGAACTGCTGCGCACGGCCGATGTGTTCGTCACCAACATCCGCCCGCAGGCCATCGCGCGGCTCGGTCTCGACTACGCTGGCGTCAGCGCGGTCAACCCCGGCATCGTCTACGCCGCGGCGGTCGCCTACGGACGCGGCGGCCCGGATGCGGGCAGGCCGGTCTACGACGACATCATGCAGGCCTCGGCGGGCATCTCGGATCTGTTCGCCCGCGTCGACGGCAAGCCGCGCCAGGCGCCGGTCAATATCTGCGACCGCATAACCGGCCTCTATCTGACGATCTCCATCACCAGTGCGCTTTACCACCGCGCGCTGACCGGCGAAGGCCAGGAGGTCGAGGTGCCGATGCTCGAGACCATGGCGCAGTTCGTCCTCGGCGACCACATGGCCGGCTCGGTCTTCGTTCCGCCGCTCGGGCCGCTCGGCTACATGAGGCTTCTGTCGCGCCACCGCGGGCCCTACCCCACCAAGGACGGTCACATCTGCATCGTCGTCTACACCGACAGCCAGTGGCGCGCCTTCACCGACCTGATCGGCGATCCTGGTCTGATCGACCACGACCCGCGCTTCGCCAATCAGACGGTGCGAACGGCGAATGCCGAACTGTGCGGTGAATATATCTCCCGTTACACCGCGGACCGGACGACGGAGGAATGGCTGGAATTCTGCCGTTCTATCGACATCCCGGCCGCCGCAGTGACCAAGCTGGACGAACTTTTCGACCACCCGCATCTGAAGGCAGTCGGAATGTTCGGCGAGATCGAGCATCCGACCGAAGGGACTATCCGGTCGGTGCGCTTCCCGGCCACCTTCGGCCGCACGCCAGCAGCAATCAGCCGGCCGGCGCCGCGTCTTGGCGAGCACACGGAAGAGGTGCTCATCGAGCTGCGCGCGCGGCCTGCGGCTGAGTGATGGGTGGTTTCTACAACGTCTGGGATTATCGAGACGCCGCGAAGCGGCGGATGCCGCGCGCCTTCTTCGAATTCCTCGACCGCGGCACCGAGGACGAGGCGGCGCTTGCAGCCAACCGCTCGGCGCTCACGGACGTGAAGCTGCGCCAGACGATCTTGCAGGACGTGCGATCCGTCGACACGACGACCGAGCTGTTCGGGCGCAAGCTTTCGCTGCCGATCGCCACGGCGCCCACCGGCGTTGCCGACATCATCGCCTATCGTGGCGAGCTTTCGGTTGCCGCAGCGGCGGGCAAGGCAGGCATTCCGTACACGCTGGCGACCAGTTCGACGACCCCCATGGAGGATGTCGTCAAGGCCGCGACTTCAGGTTGCTGGCTGCAGATGTACGTCTGGGAGGACCGGGCCGCGAGCTATGAGATTGCCGACCGGGCCGAGCGCGCAGGGATGGAGGCGCTGGTCGTCACGGTCGACGCGCCCGTGCTTGCCAACCGAGAGTACAACTCGCGCAACGGCTTCATCTATCCGATCAAGGCGAGGCCGCGGCTCGTCGCCGACATCCTCACTCACCCGCTCTGGTCGCTGCAGACCCTCGGGCGCTACTGGGCAACCGGCGGCCTGCCGCGGTATGCCAACTACCCTAAGGATTTGAGCGGGAAGGTCACCGGAGCGGTGCCGCGCCGCGCCAATTCGGCGAGCGTCACCTGGGACGACATTGCGCGCTTCCGCGAACGCTGGAAGGGGAAGCTGATCCTGAAGGGAATACTGGAGCCCTCAGACGCCGTGCGGGCTGCGGCGCTCGGCGTCGACGCGATCTCGGTATCCAACCACGGCGGGCGCATGTTCGACGCTGCGCCGTCGGGCATCGAGGCGCTGCCCGACATCGTCCGCGCCGTTCCTGCATCGCTGGCCGTGCTCTATGATGGCGGCGTGCGCCGCGGCCTCGATGTCATGCGCGCACTGGCATTCGGCGCAAAGGCAGTCATGGTCGGCCGCGCGACGCTCTACGGCGTGGCGGTTTCAGGCGAGGCCGGTGCGAGCCACGTTATCGAGATTCTCGCTTCGGAGCTGTCCCGCAGCATGGCGTTGGCCGGAAAGACCAGCATTGCCCAGATCGGACCTGAATGCCTATGGCCTCCGAAGGAGCTGGCGCGGTAGGACTGGACCGAGGACGGGCCACCATGCGCCCGGAGGCAGAGGCCCAATGTCGAAGATCGTGAAGCGGACGCTCGACTTCATCGAATTGTTTGCGGAGGAGCGGCGCCCCCTTTCGCTGTCGGAAATCTCGCGCCTGCTCGACATACCCATGTCGAGCTGCTTCGATGTCGTGCGTTCGCTGCAGGAGCGCGGCTACCTCTACGAGATCGGGCAGCGCGCGGGCTACTACCCCACGCAGCGCATCGTGCGCGTCGCTGCTTCAATCTCCGAGAACGACCCGATCCTGCTGCGCGCCGGACTCTTGCTTAAAGCTTTGCGCGACGAGTTCGACGAAACGGTTTCGCTGGCGCAATCGACGGGGCGGCAGGGCAAGTACCTCCTTGTCTACGACGCTTCGCACCCACTGCGTTTTACGGCGCGTGTCGGCGACGAACTGCGTAGCGTCTACGCCACCTCGATCGGCAAGGCCGTGCTCTCGACGCTTTCGCCCGACGAGCTCGACGAAGTGCTCGCCGGGCCGCTGACCCCGCTGACCGAGCACACGATCACCGATCCGGCCCGCCTGCGCCAGGACATCGCCAAGGGCGAGGCGCGGGGGCTTTTCATCAATCGCGAGGAAAGCGCGCCGGCGATCATCACCCTCACTTCGCGCTTCCGCTGGAACAGGGCCGACTACTTCGTGACCATGGCCGGGCCGATCTACCGGCTCGAGCCGCGACTCGACGAGGTGGAGGCCCGCCTCAAGGCGATCTGCCGCGAACTCGAAATGCCCGACCTGCCGTAGGAGGCTCAATGCGTATCTGCGTCGTCGGCGCCGGCGCCATCGGGGGCCATCTCGCCTTTCGCCTCGCGCAAGCGGGACACGAAGTTTCTATCATCGCGCGGGGCGCGCACCTCGCGGCGATAAAGGCGCGGGGGCTGGGGTTTACGACCGGTGGCGACGTCGGCTTCGTGCCGGTGGTCGCATCCGACGATCCGGCAGCGTTCGGCGTGCAGGACGCTATCATCGTCGCGCTCAAGGCCACTGGTCTCGCCGCCGTGCCGGGGATGGTGGGGGGGATGGTAGGGCCGAGGACCATCGTCTTGTTCCTGCAGAACGGCATGCCGTGGTGGTACCCGGTTTCGGCGGGGGCGCTGCCGCACGCGCTACCCGATCTGCCGGTGTTCCGCCTCGCAGGCCCGTTCATGAAGGTGCTCGAGCCGCACCAGATCGCCGCCGGAACGGTCTATTCCGGCAACGAGGTGCGCGAGCCGGGGATCGTCTTCAACTCGTCGCCCGGCAGGAACAGCGTCACCGTCGGCGCCATCGATCCGGCCGGGGAGGCCGCCAGCGAGGCGCTGCGCGCGGCGCTGGACGGCGCGGGAGTCGCCGCGAGCCGGCCGAACGACCCGAGAACGACGATGTGGACCAAGCTGGTCCAGAACATGAGCGGCTCGGCAATCAAGCTCGCGACGTTCGACGGCACGGCCATCGCGCAACAGGGGCCGCGGATCAGCGAGCTGTTCCTGCGCATCTTGGACGAAGGCATCGCCATCGCCGGGGCCTGGGGCCATCGCGTCGAGATCGACCCGAAGGCGGCGCTGGCGCAGGCGCCGAACCACAAGCCGTCGCTGCTCCAGGACTACGACCACGGGCGCGCGATGGAGATCGGCGAGATCGTGCTGGCGCCGGCGGAGTTCGCGCGCGCCGCGGGCGTCCCCTGCCCCTCGCTCGACGCGGTCGCGGCGATTGTGGCGCGGCTTGCGGTGCAGAAGGGGCTGTTCGCCGAATGAGCGGCGCCAGCCTCACCGAACGCTTCGGCGCGTTCATTGCCGATCCGCCGGCAATACCGGCCGACGTGATCGAGCGCGCCAAGGTGAGCCTGGTGCACAATCTGGTCATGGCGCTGTCGGGACGCCGGCGCGAAACCGCAGGCCACAAGGCGGCCGCAGCACATCCCGGCCGGTCGACGCTGATCGCCAGCGGCACGATGGCCAGCGCCGACTGGGCAGCGCTTGCCAACGGGGCGCTGTTCCATGCGCGGTCGCAGGACGACGTCCATCTCGCCTCGACCTCGCATCCGGGCGCACCGGTGACGGCAGCGGCGCTGGCCGTCGCGGAGGAGAGCGGTTCGACCGGCGGCGCGTTTCTGGAGGCCGTGGCGACAGGCTACGAGGTGCTGTGCCGGGTCGGCCGGGATTTCGACCAGGAGGTCAGCGCGCGCGGTTTCCGCGCGGCGGCGATCTGGGGCGGGTTCGGCGCGGCAGCCGCCGCAGCACGGCTGCGCGGTCTTGGCGCGGCGGCTTGCGGGCATGCGCTCGCGCTGTGCACGCACCAGGCGGGCGGCGTGCTGCAGGTGTGGCGCGAGGGCGGGCCCGAATTCCCGTTCCACCTCGGTTTCGCGGCGCGCAACGGCGTGGTGGCGGCGGAGCTCGCCGCCGCGGGCGTCAGCGCCGGCCGCCTGATGCTGGAGGGGCCGGAGGGCCTCTACGCCGCCGCCGCCGGCGCGGACCGCCCGGCGCGCGAAGCACTCGAAGGGCTCGGACGCGACTGGCAGCTGCGCGAGGTGACTGTGAAGCCGTATCCCTGCTGCGCCGTGCTGCAGGGCCCGATGCAGGTGGCGCTGCAGCTCGCCCGCGAGCTCGCCGGGCGGCGGGTGAGGCGGTCCAGCCTGGCGCTCAGTCAATTCGAAGCGACGTTTCCGGGCATCGACAATGCCGGCCCGCACTTCGCCGGCCCGGCGGCGACGAAGATGAGCGCGCAATTCTGCCTGGCCGTCGCGATGCTCGACGGGCGGCTTGCCCTGGCCGACCTGTCGCGCCTCGACGATACCGGGATCGCAGAACTGGCGCAGCGCGTGACCGTCGTCCCGGATCCGGAGCTGCAAGACCGCCAGTGCCGTCTGGTGGTCGAGGCGGATGACGGGACAGCGCTGCGCGGCGGGCTCGACGGTGCGATCGGGCGACCGTCATTCGACGAAATCGCCAGCTTCGCGCTCGCCATGGCGGACGAAATGGAGATGACGCCAGCTGCGGTCGAGCGCATCGTCCACGAAATCGCGGAAATCGACCGGCGCGACAGCGTCGGGCAGCTGGTCGACGCGATCGTTCAGCGCGCCGCGTAGAGCGCTGCGCCCGGCGTTCTGGTGCGGCCGGCGAGAATGCTGGCGCTTGCCGCCTCGGTGACGAAGATGTCGCGGCGGTCGGCGCCGCCGAAGGCGATGTTGGTGGTGAGGGCGCCTGCGCAGGAGCGCACCTGCTCGACCGGCCTGCCCGCGGCATCGAATATCCATACCGTTCCGAGGCCGATATGGGCGACGGCCAGGCCGCCATCCTCCATCAGCGCGATACCGTCCGGGCCGCCGCCGCCCGACAGCTGGATGAAATTGCCGACCTTGTAGGCATCGCCATTGCGGTGCAGCGGCACGCGCCAGATGGCGTTGGCGCGCATGGCCGCGACAAACAGCGTAAGGCCATCGGGCGTTGCGACGATGCCGTTCGGCGACGGAACGTTGTCGAGGACAACGCTGACGGTGCCGTCCTCCCGCACGCGCATCACGCGCCCGGTCGGACTGTCGAGACCGCTCAGGCCCTGGTCGGTGAAGTAGAGGTTGCCAGCGTCGTCGAAGCTGAGATCGTTGACCCCCTTGAAGCGCTCGAGGTGGGCGCGGACGAGGTAAGGCGTGACGCGGCCGCTCCCGGGATCGAGGAGCATGATGCCGTGCTTGTTGTCGGCCACGAAGATGCGGCCGTCGCGATGGATCTTCAGGCCGTTCGGCCAGCCATCGTACTCGGCCACCAGCTCAACGGTTCCGCCGGGCGGGATCCGGAAAATGCGGCCGGCAGGGATGTCGGTGAAGTAGAACGTGCCGCCGCGGTCGAACACCGGCCCTTCGAGCAGCGGATGCCGCGGGGCCGAAGTCTGCCCCTCGGCCCACTCGGCGTTCGGCGGAGCCAGATACTCCGCCGGAAGCCTGGCGAATACCGTCGTCTCGACGACGGGTGGTTCCCGGAACAGCACGGCGCGGCCCCGGTAGCCCCTTTACTGCTTGGCGATGCCCGCGGTCTCGATCGCCTTCGCCCAGAACTCGAGGTCCTGCGCGATCAGCTTGTCGAGATCGGCAGGGGAGCTCAGCGTCGGCTCCATGCCGAGCTTGCGCACGCCGGCAACGACATCCGTCTGGCTGATGGCGTAGGACAGCGCGTCGGCAAGCTTGTCGACGACCGCGTCCGGCGTGCCTGCCGGGACGAACATGCCGAGCCAGCTCGACGTCTCGACTCCGGGAACCGTCTCGCTGATCGTCGGCAGGTCCGGATAGTCCTTGATGCGGCTCTTCTCGGCCAGCGCCACGAACTTCAGCTCGCCCGACTGCACCAGAGCGTAGGCGGTCGGGAGACCGGCGAAGGCGAAATCGACCTGGCCGCCGACGAGGTTCTGCATCGCAGGCGCGCCGCCCTGGAACGGCACGTGCACAACCTGGATGCCGGCGTTGCGGTTGAGCAGCTCACCGGCGATGTGGTGGGCAGAGCCGATGCCGGCGCTGGCGAACGTCAGTTTGCCCGGGCGCTCCTTTGCCAGCTTGACGAGGTCCTCGACCGAGTTGATCGGCGAGTCCTTCTTGGCGACCATGGCGAGGTATGTTTCACCGATCTTGCCGACGCCGCGCAGATCCTTGCGCGGATCGTAGGTGACCGCGCTCTGCAGCGACGGCGCCATGACGATCGGCGCGTTGATGGTGACCAGCACGGTGTATCCGTCGGCCGGCGCGCGCGCGACCAGAGCGGTGCCGGCCGTGCCACCAGCGCCGGCGCGGTTGTCGATGAGGATCGACTGGCCGAGCTTCTCCTCCATCTTGGGCTGCAGCGTGCGGGCCAGGATGTCGGTGAGCGCTCCCGGAGGGAACGGCGCGACGAGCGTGATCGCCTTGGTCGGGTAGTCCTGCGCCGAAGCGCCGGAAACGTAGAACAGCGCGCCGAGCGCGGCAGCAAATGCAGTCAGTTTTCGGACGTGGTTCAACGAGGTTCCTCCCATGGCGTTCCGAACTGTCTTGGCAAGTCCAAGGCAAAATTCGCTATTGCGAACCTTCTCCCGCCTTGTCGAAAAAGTCTCGCCGATCTACCGTTGCGTGTCAAGGCGGAGGCGGGCTTGGAAGCGGCAGCGGATGTGGTGGCGATCGGGCCGGGGATTGCCATTTCCTATGCCGTCGACAGCTACGTCGATCCCTGGCGGGAGCCCGAAACCGTGCTCATGCTGCACGGCAACGCCGAAAGCGCAACCGCCTGGTACGGCTGGGTGCCGGTGCTTGGACGCCACTTCCGCCTGGTGCGGCCGGACATGCGCGGCTTCGGCGCCTCGACGGCAATGCCGGAGTCGCATCGCTGGTCGCTCGACGAACTTGTTTCAGACAATCTGACCCTGCTCGACCACCTCGGCGTGCAGCGCGTACACGTGGTCGCGTCAAAGATCGCCTGCTACGTGGCGCTCAAGCTTGCGCACGATGCGCCGGTCCGGGTGATGAGCCTGACGCTGGCGGGGCCGCCGCCGCCGGTTGCGGAGCTGACGCGCCGGGTGCCGCCGGTCGACACGGTTCGCAAAAAGGGCGTCGAGGGCTGGGCGCGCGAGAACATGGCGGCGCGCCTCGGGCCAGGCATGCCGCCGGAGGCGCTCGACTGGTGGGCGCGCTTCATGGGCCGCACGCCGGCGACAACCCAGGTCGGCTTCATGCAGAGCCTGTCCATCTTCGACATCGAGGATGCGCTGCCGCCGCTGGACAAGCGCGCGCTGGTGCTGGTCCCGGAGGCAGATGCCGGCGACGGCGACAGGTGGCGGCGCGTCATGCCGCAGGCGCAGCTCGTGCCGGTGCGCGGCAAGTCCTACCACGTCGCCGCGACAGACCCGGACTTCTGCGCGGCGGAGACGCTGCGGTTCCTGCGCGAGGTCTAGGCTCTAGGCGTCTTCCTCGACGAAGACTTCCTTGCGCCGGCGCGCAATGTTGGGCCGGCTGACGATCACCAGCGTGACCACGGCGATGAGGAGCAGCACGGCGCTGATCGGACGGGTGACGAACACCGTCACGTCGCCGCCGGATATCAGCATTGCGCGCCGCAGGTGTTCCTCCAGCATCGGCCCGAGAATGAAGCCGAGGATGAAGGGCGCCGGCTCGCAGTCGAGTTTCATCAGGAGATATCCGCCAGCGGCGGCAACCGTGACCAGATAGACGGAGAAGGCGTTGTTCGACACCGAATAGACGCCGATGCAGCAGAACGCGATGATCGCCGGGAACAGGATCCAGTAGGGCACGCGCAGCAGCGACACCCACAGCCCGATCAGCGGCAGGTTGAGGATCACCAGCATCGCATTGCCGATCCACATGGAGGCGATCAGCCCCCAGAAGATTTCGGGATTGCTGGTGATCACGCTCGGTCCGGGCTGCACGCCCTGCATGATCATGGCGCCGATCATCAGCGCCATGGTGGCGTTGGACGGCAGGCCGAGAACGAGCATCGGGATGAAGGAGGTCTGAGCGCCGGCATTGTTCGCCGCCTCGGGCGCGGTAACGCCCTCGATGGCGCCGTGGCCGAACTCCTCCGGATTGCGCGACGACTTCTTCTCGATGTTGTAGGCGACGAAGGACGACAGCAGCGCGCCGCCGCCCGGAAGGACGCCAAGCAGCGAGCCGATCGCCGTGCCGCGCAGAGCCGGCGCCACCATGCGGCGCAGATCCTCGCGCGACGGCCACAGATTCTTCGCCGCGGCCACGGCACTGCGCGCCGTCTCGCCGACCTCGAGATTGCGGATGATCTCGCCGATCCCGTAGACGCCGACCGCGATGGCGACAAAGTCGATGCCGTCGAGCAGCGGCATGAAGCCGAAGGTGAAGCGCGGCGCGCCGGTGTAGACGTCGGTGCCGGTGAGGCCGAGCAGCAGGCCGAGCACGATCATCGCCAGCGCCCGCAGCAGCGACCCAGAGGCGAGCGCGATCGACGAGATGAGGCCGACGAGCATCAGCGAGAAATACTCGGCGGAGCCGAAGCTGAGCGCGATCGAGGTCAGCGGCTTGGCGACTACGGCGACGAGGACCGTCGCCACCGTGCCGGCGAAGAAGGAGCCGAGCGCAGCAGCCGCCAGCGCCGGGCCGGCGCGGCCCTTTCGCGCCATCTGATAGCCGTCGATGGTGGTCACCGCCGAGGAGGATTCACCCGGCAGGTTGACCAGGATCGCTGTGGTCGAGCCGCCATATTGCGACCCGTAATAGATGCCGGCGAGCATGATCAGGGCGTGGACGGGGTCGAGGCCGAAGGTCAGCGGCAGCAGCATGGCTATGGCCGCCAGCGGCCCGATGCCGGGCAGCACGCCGACGATGGTGCCGAGCAGGGCGCCGATGAAGCAGTAGAGCAGGCTGCCCGGATTGAACGCAACGCCGAAGCCGAGCGCCAGATTGTCGAGGAACTGCATCGTCAGAGCCACCCGCCAAAGGCCGGGCCGACCACCGGTATCGGCACGCGCACGGCGTAGGCGAAGACCAGGGTGCAGAACGCTGCGAGGCCGGCGCTGACGGTCAGGATGCGCAGCGGCCGCAATTCGCTGTAGGCCAGCGACGCGATTGCGGCGGTGATGAAGACGCCCGGGAACAGGCCGACGCGCTCGATGAAGGTCGCGAAGAAGACCGTCGCGGCGAGGATCAGGAGAAGCGACCGCCATGGGACGGGCCCGATCGGCGTTTCGCCGGCACGGATGAAGGCACGCGCTATCATGATGACGCCGAAAACGACGAGGACGCCGGCGAGGACGATCGGGAAATAGCCCGGCCCCATCTGTAGCGCGCTGCCGATTCTCAGGCCCGACCAGGCGATCGAGCCATAGATCATCCCGACCGCGACGAAGAACATGCCGGCGGCCGCTTCCTTCGGGTTCTTCAGCATCGGTTCGCCGCCCCCCTGAAAGCGTCCCCGCGCTTATTCGCTGCCGTGAAGCAAACTGCGCATTAGCGAAACGATAGGGCTTGCCTGCCGGCGAAGTCAAGAACGCCGGGCGGTCTCCAGCAGGCGGCGGGCAGCCACCAGTCCGGCGACGGTGCACGCGGCGCTGTCCAGCGTCTCGACATCGCGGCAGCCGAGCCCCTCGAGCGCCTGCCGGTAGCGCGCCGACAAGGCGCTGGCGCCGATCAGCGCGACGCGCTCGCCCATCCATGCCCCGCGCATCGCCGCCACCTCCTGGCCGATCAGCAGGCCGGAAATGCGGCCCCGCGCCTGACTAGGCCCGAGCGAACCGAGCAGTCCGGCAGGACGCGTACCGAACAGGTGGGCGGCAAGGCTTGCCGGGTCGCCGGCGGCCATCGCCACGGCGGCGTCGAACGCCGCGCCGTCGGTGTCGTCGGAGCCGGCCAGCGAGTGCCGCAGGATCGACTGGCTGGCGACGAGCGAGAAGATCTCGCCGGTCATGAAGGTGGTGAACGACAGGACGCGGCCGGCCTCGACCCGCGCCCATTTCGCATGCGTGCCGGGCAGGCAGAGCAGGCCGGCGAAACCGGGCCGCAGCGCCAGCAGACCGGCGATCTGCGTCTCCTCGCCGCGCATCACGTCGGCAGGCTCGGCCTGGCTCATGCCGTGGACGATGGTGACGGAGATGCGGGGATCGGCCGTCGCTACGTCGCGCATGGCGGCGGCGTCAAGCGGGGGCGCCGGGGCGGGCAGATACGGAACCTCGACCCAGCCCTGCCTGGCGCCGACCATGCCGCAGGCGACGACGCTCTTGCGCCGGCCGGTTTCGAGCCACGGCGAGACGACGGACAGCAGCGCGGGCTCGAACTGCCTGGGCTCCAGGCCGCCCATGCCGAGCGGCGCGTCGATCCGGTCGAGCACGGAATCGCCGGCAATGGCGAAGGCGCGCATGTTGGTCGTGCCCCAGTCGACGGCGATCCACTCGACGTCGGCGGGGACGGGAGCCATCAGCGCAGGTCCGGCGGCAGCAGGTCTTCCGGCATGTTCTGGTAGGCGACCGGCCGCAGGAAGCGCCTGATCGCCAGCGTGCCGACCGAAGTCGACGAAGCGCTGGTGCTCGCCGGATACGGACCGCCATGCATCATCGAATCGACGACCTCGACCCCGGTGGGGAATCCGTTGACCAATATGCGGCCGGCCTTGCGCTCGAGGATCGGCAGCAGCCGCCGTGCCAGCGGCGTGTCGCCGGCGTCCATCTGCAGCGTCGTCGTCAGCTGGCCGTGCAGACCTTCGGCGATCTGAAGCATCTGGGCGTCGTCGCGCGCCTTCACCAGCACGCCGAGCGGACCGAACACCTCTTCGGCAAGCTCCGGCTGGGCCAGGAAGGCGTCGCCGCTGAGCGCGTAGAGCGCCGGCGCGGCGTTGCGCGCCGCGCACGCGCCTTGCGCCAGCGTCGAAACGGATTGCGCAGCCGCGACCCGCGCCGAGCCCTTCTGGAACGCTTCCGCTATTCCCGCGGTGAGCATCGGGGCGGCCGCGACATTCATCAGCGCCGTAGCCGCCGCGCGTTCGAACGCGTCTCCGGCGGCTTCCGGAAGGATGACGATGCCGGGGTTTGTACAGAACTGGCCGACGCCGAGCGACAGCGACGCGGCCCAGCCGGCGCCGATCTCGGCCGAGCGCGCTTCAGCCGCCCGGGGCAGCAGGAAGACCGGGTTGACCGATCCGAGCTCGCCGTAGAACGGGATCGGTTCGGGCCGCTGCGAGGCGAGGTCGAACAGCGCCCGCCCGCCACGCAGGGAGCCGGTGAAGCCGACGGCCTTGATCAGCGGATGCCTGACCAGCGCCTCGCCGGCGGCGCGGTCGTTCGACTGCACCAGCGAGAACACACCCGGATGCTGCCCGGTGCTGCGGATCGCGTCGAGGATGGCGTCGGCGACGACCTCGCCGGTGCCGGGATGTCCGGAGTGGCCCTTGACCACCACAGGACAGCCGGCCGCAAGGGCCGAGGCGGTGTCGCCTCCCGCAGTCGAGAACGCCAAGGGGAAGTTGGACGCGCCGAAGACGCCGACTGGCCCCAGCGGGCGCTGCATCAGCCGAATCTCTGGGCGCGGCGCGGGCTTGCGGTCAGGCATGGCCGCGTCACGGCGGCGGTCGAGATAGGCGCCGTCGCGGATATGGCTGGCGAACAGGCGAAGCTGCCCCGTCGTCCGCGCGCGCTCGCCTTCGAGGCGCGCCGCCGGCAGGCCGGTCTCGCGCGAACCGATGTCGGTGATCGACGCGCCACGGGCCTCGATCGCGTCCGCTATGGCCTCGAGAAGCGCGGCGCGCGCCTCGCGCGACGACCAGCCGTAGGTGGCGAATGCTTCTTCTGCGGCGCGCACGGCGCGGTCTATCTCGGCCGCACCGCCCGCGCCGTAATGCGATGGCCCACCGATGGCCGGGTCGGACGTGAAGGTCTTGCCGCCGGAGACCCATTCGCCGGCAATCAGATGCCGGCCGTGCGGCTCGTATGTACTCATCTCAGTCCTCGAACGGTTCGACGATGCGGCGGCGGCCGAGCATGAACGCGTCGGCGACATGGACCAGCGGCGACAGGTCGACGTCGCTGCGACGCGCGCGCACGAGCCGCGCGAAGCTGCGGTAGATGCCGGCATATTCGCGGTCCTGGTCGACGACCACCGAGACTCCGTCGATGCTCATGACCGCGCCGCCCTTCGAGAGTTTCAGCGTGCCGTCATCCGTCTCGATAACGATGTCCCAGGTCTGCGGTCCGGTCTGGCGCCAGTCGAACGTCGCCGACACCGTCGAGCCGTCGCCGGCGAATTCGAGCTCCGCCGCGATCGGCGCGGCGCGGTTCTCGGGAAAGTCGAGAACGGAGGAGACGAGATGGACCGGGTTCGGAAGGATCGCGGTCACGATCGACAGCGCGTTGATGCCCGGATCGAACACCCCGAGGCCGCCCGGCTCCCAGATCCATGCCTGGCCGGGATGCCAGCGCCGCACGTCTTCCTTCCAGGTCACCACGGCGCGAAGCACGCGGCGCGCCGCGAGCCACTGCCGCGCCGGCTCCACCGCCGCGGCGAAGCGCGAATGCCAGGTGGCGAAGAGCGTGACGCCATTCGCCGCGGCCAGCCGCTCAAGCGCCTGCACCTCGCTGACGGTGGCGCCCGGAGGCTTCTCGAGTATGACGTGTCGGCGGGCGGCAAGCGCCTCCGCAGCGGCCTCGTAGCGCGCCTGCGGCGGCTGGCACAGCGACACGGCCGAGATGTCCGGGCGCTTTGCCAGAAGCTCGGCGATCGAGCCGAAATTCTCGACGCCGTCGATGCCGCCGCTGCCGCTGACGGTGGCGGCCAGCTCGATGTCCTTGTTGCCGGCGATGGACGGCAGATGCTGATCGCGCGCGATCTTGCCGACGCCGACGATCGCAAGGCGGATCGGGTCAGTGGCTGTCACGGCCGACCGCCTTTCCGCGCGAGCCCTTCAGGAAGTCGAAATCGGCGCCGGTATCGGCGCCCTCGACGTGATCGGCGAACATGCGCGCATAGCCGCCCGACGGCCGCTCGACCGTCGGCGTCCACGCCGACAGACGCGCATCGATCTCCGATTGCGGGACATCGAGATGAATGCGCCGCGCCGCGACGTCGACCTCGATCATGTCGCCATTCCTGACGATAGCCAGCGGGCCGCCGATCGCCGCCTCCGGCGAGACATGCAGGAGCACGGTGCCATAGGCGGTGCCGGACATGCGCGCATCCGAGATGCGCACCATGTCGGTTATGCCCTTGCGCAGCACCTTGGGCGGCAGGCCCATGTTGCCGACCTCGGCCATGCCGGGATAGCCGCGAGGGCCGCAATTCTTCATGACCATGACGCAGTGCTCGTCGATATCCAGCGCCTCGTCGTTGATCTTGCGCTTGTAGTCGTCGATGTCCTCGAACACGACGGCGCGGCCGCGATGCTTCATGAGATGCGGGCTCGCGGCCGACGGCTTGAGCACCGCGCCCCTTGGCGCAAGGTTGCCCTTCAGCACGGCGACGCCGCCATGCTGCGTCAGCGCGTTCTCGACCGGCAGGATCACATCCTCGTTCCAGTTCACGACGTCCTTGACCTCGTCCCAGATCGAGGCGCCCGACACGGTCAGCGCGTCGCGGTTGAGCTTTCCCGCCTCGCCGAGCCGCTTGATCACGACCGGAAGCCCGCCGGCGTAGAAAAACTCCTCCATCAGGTACTTTCCCGACGGCATCAGGTTGACGATCGTCGGGATGTCGCGGCCGAGCCGGTCCCAGTCGTCGAGCGTCAGGTCTATGCCGACGCGGCCGGCGATGGCCAGAATGTGGATGACGGCATTGGTCGAGCCGCCGATCGCGCCGTTGGCGCGGATGGCATTCTCGAAGGCTTCGCGGGTCAGGATGTCGGACGGCTTCAAATCGTTCTTGACCATGTCGACGATGCGGCGGCCGGTCAGGTGCGCCATGACGCGGCGGCGCGAATCGACGGCGGGAATAGCGGCGTTGCCGGAGAGAGCCATGCCGAGCGCCTCGGCCATGGAGGCCATGGTCGACGCGGTGCCCATGGTGTTGCACGAACCGGGGCTGCGCGACATCGCCTGTTCGGCGTCGAGGAAGTCCTCGCGCGTCATCTTGCCGGCCTTGATGTCCTCGGACATCTGCCAGAGCGCGGTGCCCGAGCCGACTCGGTTGCCGCGGAACCAGCCATTGAGCATCGGCCCGCCGGAGACGAGGATCGCGGGGATGTCGACGCTCGCCGCGCCCATGAGCAATGCCGGCGTGGTCTTGTCGCAGCCGGCAAGCAGCACGACGCCGTCGAGCGGGTTGGCGCGCAGCGCCTCCTCGACGTCCATCGCCGCAAGATTGCGGTACATCATCGCCGTGGGACGCAGCGAGCTCTCGCCGGTCGAAAAGACCGGGAATTCGACCGGCAGGCCGCCGGCCTCGTAGATGCCGTGCTTCACCCGCTCCGCCAGATCGCGCAGATGGGCGTTGCAGGGGGTGAGCTCGGACCAGGTGTTGCAGATGCCGATGACCGGGCGCCCGTCGAACAGGTCGGCGGGCAGGCCCTGATTCTTCATCCACGACCGGTGGTAGATGTGGTCGCGCGACGAGCCGCCGTACCACTCGGCGGATCGCAGCTTTCTCGGCCACTCGGCCTTGCGGAATGCCATATCGACCTCTCAGAGCGCCCGAACCGTGACGCGCGCCGGCTGGCGTTGCGCCGGTTCGATCTCGAGCGTGTTGCGCAGCGGCAGCCCGAACTGCGGCGCCTCGATCTCGAAGACGTCGCCTGCCTCGGTGCGCACGCCGTCGGCGAAGGACAGCGTCGCGGTGCCGAACATGTGGACGTGCACGTCGCCGGGCTGACGGAACACACCATACTTGAAGTGGTGATGTTCGAGGTTGGCGAGGGAGTGCGACATGTTCGCCTCGCCCGAAAGGAACGGCTTCTCGAAGATCACCTTGCCGGCACGGAGGATGCGCGACGTGCCGCGTATGTCGTCGGGTGCCGCGCCGATGCGGATCTCCGGCCCTAACGACGCCGGCCGTAGCTTGGAATGGGCGAGGTAGAGGTAGTTCACCCGCTCCATGACGTGGTCGGAGAATTCATTGGACAGCGCGAAGCCGAGGCGGAACGGCGTGCCGTCGTCGCCGATGACGTAGATGCCTGCAATCTCGGGCTCCTCGCCGGCATCGTCGGCGAAGGCAGGCGAGCGAAGCGCGCCGCCGGGTGCGGCAAGCGTGTGGCCATTGCCCTTGTAGAACCACTCCGGCTGCACGCCAGGGGCGCCATTGGCCGGCTTGCCGCCCTCGACGCCCATGCGGAACATGCGCATCGAATCGGTGAGCTTGGCTTCCGCGTCGGCCGACTGTTTCTGGTGCATGGCATCGCGGGTCGCCGCCGAGCCGAGATGGGTGAGCCCGGTGCCCGTCAGGTGTAGATGCGCGGGATCGGGATGGGTGATCGGCGCCAGCACCCGCCCGTCCTCATAGGCGCGCTCCAGATCCATCGCCGGCCCGAGGCCCTGCGCCGACACGTGCGCGGCGAGATCCGCCTTGCCAGACCGTATGCACGCGAGCGCCAGGTCGTAGACGCTGCGCGCGCCGCGCACGGCATAGGCCTCCTTGCCTTCGCGGGCGACCACCGTGATCGACCCGTCCGCGTTGGAAATCTGCGAAAGCAGCATGACGGATCAGACCCTGTTCTTGTTGTAGACGTCGAAGATGACGGCGGCGAGCAGAACCAGCCCCTTGATGACCTGCTGGTAGTCGATGCCGATGCCGAGGATCGACATGCCGTTGTTCATCACGCCCATGATGAAGGCGCCGATGACGGCGCCGACCACGGTGCCGACGCCGCCGGCCATCGAGGCGCCGCCGATGAACACCGCGGCAATCACGTCGAGCTCGAAGCCGAGGCCCGCCTTCGGCGTGGCGGTGTTGAGGCGCGCCGCGAAGATCAGGCCGGCAAGGCCCGCCAGCATGCCCATGTTGACGAAGGTGAGGAACACCAGGCGCTCGGTGCGTACGCCGGATAGCCGCGCCGCCTTCTCGTTGCCGCCGATGGCGTAGATGCGCCGGCCGACCGTCATGCGGTTGGTGATGAACGCATAGACGGCGATGAGCAGCGCCATGACGATGAAGACGTTCGGCAGGCCGCGGAACGACGCCATCAGCCAGCTCATGTAGACCAGCGCGACGAAGATGATCGCGTACTTCGCGGCGAACAGCCCGAACGGCTCCTCGACGGCGCCGCGCGCCTGCTGCCGGCGGCGGTTGCGGATCGCCAGGGCGACGAGCACCACGGCGAGCGCGCTGCCGACGACGATCGACAGGACGTTGGGTTTGTTGACACCGAAGAAGTCCGGCACGAAGCCGGAGGCTATGAGCTGGAAGGTCGGCGGGAACGGACCGACGGACTGGCCGGCGAGGAGCCACAGCGCCAGCCCCTTGAACACCAGCATGCCGGCGAGCGTCACGATGAAGGAGGGGATCCTGTGATAGGCGATCCAGTATCCCTGGGCGGCGCCGATCGCGGCACCGACGCCGAGGCAGATGATCGACGCAGGCAGGAAGTGGATGTCCCACTGGACGATCATCACCGCCGCGAGCGCGCCGATGAAGCCGCAGACCGAACCGACCGACAGGTCGATATGGCCGGCGACGATCACCAGCAGCATGCCGACCGCCATGATGACGATGTAGCTGTTCTGGAGGACGAGGTTGGTCAGGTTGACCGGCCGCAGCAGGATGCCGCCGGTGGCGATCTGGAAGAACGCCATGATGGCGATCAGCGCGACGAGGATGCCGTACTCGCGCAGGTTCTCGCGCAGGAAGCGCAGCACGCTCGGGCCGTCGCCGCCCGCGGCCTCGGTGGCCACCGTGTCAGCCATCGCGCGAACCCTCCGACCTGATGATTGCAGACATGATCTTCTCCTGCGTCGCGTCGGCCGTGGCCATCTCGCCGACGATGCGGCCGCGGTTCATCACGTAGAGCCGGTCGGTGATGCCGAGCAGTTCAGGCATTTCCGACGAGATGACGATCAGCGATTTGCCGGCGGCGGCGAGGTCGCGGATGATCGTGTAGATCTCGAACTTG
The DNA here is from genome assembly GCA_023457435.1 of Pseudomonadota bacterium. Classification (GTDB taxonomy): domain Bacteria; phylum Pseudomonadota; class Alphaproteobacteria; order Rhizobiales; family Rhizobiaceae; genus RCIO01. The sequence continues at coordinate 10,423 of JAEWLS010000030.1, read as the reverse complement.
GCGCCGACATCGATGCCGCGCGTCGGCTCGTCGAGAATGAGGATGTCGGGCTCGGCGAACAGCCACTTCGACAGCACCACCTTCTGCTGGTTGCCGCCCGACAGGTTCACCGTCGACTGCTCGATCGAAGACGACCGGATGCGGATCTTCCGGCGGTAGTCCTCGGCCACCTCGCCCTCGCGGTGGCGGTCGACGACGCCGCGGCTGGCGATGGCGCCGAGATTGGCAAGCGGGATGTTGTTGCGGATCGTCTGGTCGAGGACGAGGCCGAGCGACTTGCGGTCCTCGGTGACGTAGGCGAGGCCGGCGGCGATCGCCTTCGGCACGGACGACAGGTCGGCCTTGCGGCCGCGGATGAACGCCTCGCCGGCGACGGCGTGACCGTACGAGCGGCCGAACAGGCTCATGGCCAGCTCCGTGCGTCCGGCGCCCATGAGGCCGGCGATGCCCAGCACCTCGCCCTCGCGCAGCGTGATGGAGGCGTTGTCGACGACCTTGCGGTGGCGGTCGATCGGGTGGCGCACGGTCCAGTCGCGCACCTCGAACACCGTCTGGCCGATCTTCGGCGAGCGCGGCGGATAGCGGTCGGCGAGCGGCCGCCCGACCATGTCGCGGATGACCTGGTCCTCGGCCATGCCCGCGCTGCAGTCGATGGTCGACACCGCGGCGCCGTCGCGCAGCACGGTGACCGTGTCGGCGACCTTGGCGATCTCGTTGAGCTTGTGCGAGATCAGGATCGAGGAGATGCCCTGCGCGCGGAATTCCTTGAGGAGCTCGAGCAGGGCGTCGCTGTCGCCTTCGCTGAGCGAGGCCGTCGGCTCGTCGAGGATCAGCAGGCGGACTTCCTTGGCGAGCGCCTTGGCGATCTCGACCAGCTGCTGCTTGCCGACGCCGAGATGCGCGACCTTGGTTTCCGGGCGCTCGCGCAGGCCGACGCGGGCCAGCAGCGCGGCGGCGCGACGGTTCGTCTCTTCCCAGTCGATGATGCCGCCAGCGGCGCGCTCGTTGCCGAGGAAGATGTTCTCGGCGATCGACAGAAGCGGCACCAGCGCCAGCTCCTGGTGGATGATGATGATGCCGTCCTTCTCGGAATCGGCGATGCCCTTGAATGCCTTGACGGCGCCGTCGAAGAGGATCTCGCCCTCGTACTGCCCGGCCGGATAGACGCCCGACAGTACCTTCATCAAGGTCGACTTGCCGGCGCCGTTCTCGCCGACGAGGGCGTGGATCTCGCCGCGCTTCACCGACAGGCTGACATCGTCGAGCGCCTTGACGCCCGGAAAAGCCTTGGTGATGCCGCGCATCTCGAGGATCGTTTCCACAGGCGTAGCCCCACGCTGCAAACGATAGAACGGTCGAGTCCGGGCCGGCGCCCCCGCGGCCGGCCCGGATCAGCTCGGGAGGAGCCTACTCGATCTGCTCGGCCTTGTAGTAGCCGCTGCCCACCAGCACGTCCTTCCAGTTCTGCGCGGTGACCTTCACCGGCTCGAGCAGGTAGGACGGCACGACCTTGACGCCGTTGTCATAGGTCTTGGTATCGTTGATCTCGGGCTGGCCGCCCGACAGCAGCGCATTGACCATGCCGACCGTGACGCGGGCGAGCTCGCGCGTGTCCTTGAAGATGGTCGAATACTGGTCGCCGCGCAGGATCGCCTTGACCGACGGCACCTCGGCGTCCTGGCCGGACACGATCGGCATCTTCAGGTCGCCGGAACCATATCCCACGCCCTTGAGCGAGGAAATGATGCCGATAGACAGCCCGTCATACGGCGAAAGCACGCCGTGGACGCGGGCGTCGGTGTAGTTGGCGGAGAGCAGGTTATCCATGCGGGCCTGGGCGACGGCGCCGTCCCAACGCAGCGTGCCGACCTTGTCCATGCCCATCTGGCCGGACTTGACGACGATTTCGCCCTTGTCGATCATCGGCTGCAGGACCGACATCGCGCCATTGTAGAAGAAGAAGGCGTTGTTGTCGTCCGGAGAGCCGCCGAACAGCTCGACGTTCCACGGCTTGACGTCGCCGAAGCGTTCCTTGAGGCCGTCGACGAGGGTCTCGGCCTGCTGCACGCCGACCTTGAAGTTGTCGAAGGTGGCGTAATAATCGACGTCGCCGCTGTCGCGGATCAGACGGTCATAGGCGATGACCTTGATGTTGGCTGCGGCCGCGTTGGCGAGCGCGTTGGAGAGCGTCGTGCCGTCGATGGCGGCGATCACCAGGACATCGACGCCCTTGGTGATCATGTTCTCGACCTGGGCGAGCTGGTTCGGGATGTCGTCCTCCGCATATTGGAGGTCGGTGTCGTAGCCGGCAGCCTTGAACTGCTCGACCATAGAGTTTCCGTCCGAAATCCAGCGGGCCGACGACTTGGTCGGCATGGCGATGCCGACGGTGCCTTTGGACTGCGCCCAGGCGGGCGCGGCGAACATCATGGCGCCGAGCGCCACCGCGCCGAGCGCGATACGAAGAGTACGCATGAATTCCTCCCAAAATGCCGACCACCTCCGTCGGCTTCGCCAGCGCTAGCGCTCCCAGGATATGCCGGTCAAATTGACATCCGGCCCTCAGCTATACCAGAAATGGGATATTGGAGGTCTACATGGCGGGTGAACCCATCTCCGGGCGAGACTCTCTGCTGCGACGCGGCCTCAAGCTGTCGCATCTGCGCGTGGTCGCGGCGCTGCTGCGCACGGGCCAGGTCAGCGCCGCGGCGAGTGAGCTCGCGATGACCCAGCCGGCGGCATCGCGTCTGCTGGCCGAGGCCGAGCGCATAGCGGGCGCGGCCCTCTACCGGCGGCTCCCGCGCGGCATAGAGCTGACCGCCGCCGGCATGCACCTTGCGACGCTCGCCCAGCGCATACTCGGCGACCTCGACGCCGCCTCGCGGGAACTCGCGGAGCTCGACACCGGCCGCCGCGGAACGGTGTCGATCGGAGCGGTCACCGGCGCCGCGCTCGAGCACGTGCTGCCGGTGCTGCGCCAGGTGCGCGTCACGCATCCCGGCATCAGCGCCAACGTGGTGGTCGACACGAGCGACAGGCTGGCGCCGCTGATGTTTAGCGACCAGCTCGACTTCTACATCGGCCGCATCCCCGGCGACCTCGACCGCGCCGCCTTCCTCGCCGATCCGATCGGCACCGAGCCGGTGGCGCTCATCGTCCGCGACGAGCACCCGCTGACGCGGCGCGCGCAGCTGACGCTCGAGGAATGCGTGGAGTTCGACTGGGTGCTGCAGCCGCAGGGCGGCCTGATGCGCCAGACCGTCGAGAATTACCTGATCGAGCGGCACATCGGATTGCCGGCGCGCGTCATCAGCACCTCGTCGACCCTGATGATGCTGGCGCTGATCGCAAGCTCCAACGCCATCGCGCCGATCGCCCGCGCGGCAGCGCGATTCTTCGCCAGCGACGAAGGCTTGGGAGGCCGCATCAAGGCGCTGCCGATCGCCGCAGACCTGTCGGTTTCGGCCTACTCGCTGCTGCGCCCGGCGCGCCGGGCTCTGTCGCCGGCATCGCGCATCGTCCACGCCCGGCTTCAGGCGTCGATCGAGAACTCGCGGGAAAATCGCGACTGAAACGTTTAAAAACGCGGTTTACAAAAATCGTATAGTATGATTTTTTCCCCGGCGCCGGGCCAATCGGGCCCCGCACCCTGGGAGGTATTCATGTTTGCCAAGACTTTGCTTGGCGCGACCTTGCTCGCGTCAGTCGCACTCTTTTCGTCCGGCGCGTCTGCCCTGACCGTCGGCTTCTCGCAGATCGGCTCGGAGTCGGGCTGGCGCGCGGCGGAGACCACGCTGACCAAGCAGCAGGCCGAGCAGCGCGGCATCGATCTCAAATTCTCCGACGCCCAGCAGAAGCAGGAGAACCAGATCAAGGCGCTGCGCTCGTTCATCGCGCAGGGCGTCGATGCCATTCTCGTCGCACCGGTCGTCGCGACCGGCTGGGATGCCGTGCTCAAGGAAGCCAAGGAAGCCGACATTCCGGTGATCCTCCTCGACCGCATGGTCGACTCCTCGAAGGATCTGTACCTGACCGCGGTCGGCTCCGACCTGGTCCATGAAGGCTCCGTCGCCGGCAAGTGGCTGGTCGACGAGATGGCCGGCAAGGAATGCAACGTGGTCGAGCTGCAGGGCACGACCGGCTCCTCGCCCGCGATCGACCGCAAGAAGGGCTTCGAGCAGGCCATCGCCGGCGCTGCCAACATCAAGCTGGTGCGCAGCCAGACCGGCGACTTCACCCGCGCCAAGGGCAAGGAAGTGATGGAGAGCTTCCTCAAGGCCGAGAACGGCGGCAAGAACATCTGCGCCCTCTACGCCCACAATGACGACATGGCCGTCGGCGCCATCCAGGCGATCAAGGAAGCCGGCCTGAAGCCGGGTACCGACATCAAGATCGTCTCGATCGACGCCGTGCCGGACATCTTCAAGGCCATGGCCGCCGGCGAGGCGAACGCCACGGTCGAGCTGACGCCGAACATGGCAGGCCCGGCCTTCGACGCGCTCGACGCGTTCATGAAGAGCAAGACCATGCCGCCGAAGTTCATCCAGACCGAGTCGAAGCTCTACACCCAGAAGGACGACCCGATGGCCGTCTACGAGCAGAAGAAGAACCTCGGATACTGATGCCATGAAGGCCGGCGGCTCTTGCCGCCGGCCATTCGCCGTGCCGTGATGGCACGACAGGAAACCCAGAGTTCCCGCATCATGGCCACCGCCACCGAGGGCCGCGCGCTGCTCAGCGCCGTCGGCCTCACCAAGCAGTTTCCGGGAACGCGTGCGCTTGACGGCGTCGACTTCGAACTTCGCGCCGGCGAGGTCCATGCACTTCTCGGCGAAAACGGGGCCGGCAAGTCGACCCTCGTGAAGTGCATCACCGGCGCATACCGGCGCGACGCGGGCGACATTCTGCTCGGGGGCCAGTCGATCGATCCGCGCGACACGGTCGACGCGCAACGCCTCGGCATCGGCACCGTCTACCAGGAGGTCAACCTCCTGCCCAACCTGACCGTCGCCGACAATCTGATGCTCGGACGCCAGCCGCGCCGGTTCGGCTTCGTGTCACGCCGCGCCGTGAATGCGCAGGCGCGCGCGATGCTCGCGCGATATGGCCTCGACATTGACGTCACCCGCGACCTGTCCACCTATTCCGTCGCAATCCAGCAGATCGTCGCCATCGCCCGCGCGGTGTCGCTCTCCGGAAAGGTGCTGATCCTCGACGAGCCGACCGCCAGCCTAGACCGGGACGAGGTGCGGACGCTGTTCGAGGCGGTGCGCCAGTTGCGCGCCGACGGCCTCGGTATCGTCTTCATCTCGCACTTCCTCGACCAGGTGTTCGAGATCTGCGACCGCGTCACGGTACTGCGCAACGGCAAGCTCGTCGGCACCCGCGACATCGACGGGCTGGAGCGGCTGCAGCTGATCAACATGATGCTCGGCCGCGAACTGGCCCAGGAAACGCGCGAACAGGGACGCGGCGGCATCGACTATTCGGCCGCGCCGCGCCTGCGCTTCTCCGGCACCGGCCGGCGCGGCGTCATCGAGCCGTTCGACCTTTCCGTGCAGAAGGGCGAGGTCGTCGGGCTGGCGGGACTTCTCGGCTCCGGGCGCACCGAGACGGCGGAGCTCATGTTCGGCGCCGTCCACCGCGACAGCGGCAGCGTCGAGAAGAACGGGACGCCGCTGCGCATAGGCTCGCCGCGCGACGCGGTCGCGGCCGGCTTCGGCTTCTCGCCCGAGGACCGCAAGACCAGCGGAATCATCGGCGAACTCAGCGTGCGCGAGAACATCGCCCTGGCGCTGCAGGCGCGCGTCGGATGGCTGCGGCCGATCTCGCGGCGACGCCAGCGGCAGTTGGCCGACGGCTACATCAAGAAGCTCGACATCCGCACGCCCGACGCCGAAAAGCCGATCGGCCAGCTCTCGGGCGGCAACCAGCAGAAGGCGCTGCTGGCGCGATGGCTGGCGACGAATCCCGAGTTCCTCATCCTCGACGAGCCGACGCGCGGCATCGATGTCGGCGCCCATGCCGAGATCATCCGCGTCATCGAGGAACTGTGCGCCGAGGGCATGTCGCTGCTCGTCATCTCCTCCGAGCTGGACGAGCTGGTGACCTACAGCCACCGCGTCGTCGTGGTGCGCGATCGAGCCCATGTCGCGCAGCTGGTCGGCGAGGAGATCACCAGCGACCGGATCGTCGCCTCGATCGCCCGGCCGGACGCCGCGGCGGAGGCCTTGTCGTGACGTTCCTGCGCCGCATCGCCCCGCAGCTCGTCACGCTCGCCGTCGTGCTCGGCATGATCGCGATCGTGTTCCCCGGCTTCTTCGACATCTCCCTCGCCAACGGGCGCCTGTACGGGAGCCCGATCGACATCCTCAACCGCGGCGCCCCGGTGGCGCTCCTTGCCATCGGCATGACGCTGGTCATCGCGACCGGCGGCATCGACCTGTCCGTCGGCGCGGTGATGGCCATCTGCGGGGCGATCGCTGCCGCCGCCATCTCCGCGGGCTACGGGCTCCCCGTGACGCTGGCAATGGCGCTTGCCGCGGGACTGGCCTGCGGCCTGTGGAACGGCCTTCTGGTCGCGGTGCTCGGCATCCAGCCGATCGTCGCGACGCTCATCCTGATGGTCGCCGGACGCGGCATCGCGCAGCTGATCACCGAGGGGGCGATCCTCACCTTCAACGACGGCGGCCTCGCCTTCGTCGGCTCGGGCACCCTGCTGTGGCTGCCGACCCCGGTGGTGATCTGGCTCGTCGCCGGCGCGCTGGTGACGCTGCTCGTGCGGCGCAGCGCGCTCGGCACGCTCATCGAGGCGGTCGGGGTGAACCGCCGCGCCAGCATGCTCGCCGGCATCAATGCGAGCCTGCTGATCGTCACTGTCTACGCGGTCTCGGGCGTCTGCGCGGCCATGGCCGGCATCATCGTCGCCGCAGACATCCGCGGCGCCGACGCCAACAATGCCGGACTGTTCCTCGAGCTCGACGCCATCCTGGCGGTCGTCATCGGCGGCACGTCGCTGCTCGGCGGCCGGTTCTCGATCCTCGCCTCGCTGGTCGGCGCGGTGACCATCCAGGCAGTCAACACCGGCATCCTCGTCGCCGGCTTCCCGCCGGAGTTCAACCTGGTTATCAAGGCGCTGATCGTGCTCGCGATCCTCTTCGTGCAGTCGCCGGCGCTGCGCGGCGGCGGGCTGCTGCTCGGGCTTAGGAGCCGCAGATGAGCGCGCGCATGCTCCCCCTCCTGGCGACGCTGGCGATCTTCTTCATCGCCTACGCCATCTGCTACATCCAGTTCCCGGCGATGCTGTCGACGCGGGTGGTCGGCAACCTGCTCACCGACAACGCCTTCCTCGGCATCGTCGCGGTCGGCATGACCTTCGTCATCCTGTCCGGCGGCATCGACCTTTCCGTCGGCTCGGTCATCGCCTTCTCGGGCGTCTTCATCGCGGTGATGCTGCGCGACACGGGGCTGCACCCGGTACCGGTCTTCGCGATGCTGCTCGTCATCACCACGCTGTTCGGTGCGGCGATGGGGCTGACCATCCATGTGCTGCAGATGCCGCCATTCATCGTCACGCTGGCCGGCATGTTCCTGGCGCGCGGCATCGCCTACGTGCTGACGGTCGATTCGGTGCCGATCGCGCATCCGTTCTACGAGTGGCTGCAGTCGCTGTACTGGGTGATGCCCGGTCGCGGGCGTCTCACCCTTATCGGCGGCATGATGCTCGCCGTCTTCGTGGTCGGCATCCTGCTCGCGCACCGCACGCGCTTCGGCGCCAACGTCTTCGCGCTCGGCGGCGGGGTGCAGACGGCGCGGCTGATGGGTGTTCCGATCGCGAGAACCACCGTTTCGATCTACGCGCTGTCCGGCTTCCTGGCGGGCCTTTCCGGCATCGTCTTCTCGTTCTACACCTCTGCCGGCTATTCGCTTGCCGCCGTCGGCGTCGAGCTCGACGCGATCGCGGCGGTGGTGATAGGCGGCACGCTGCTGACGGGCGGCAGCGGCTTCGTCGCGGGTACACTCATCGGGGTGCTGATCATGGGGCTGATCCAGACCTACATCACCTTCGACGGCACGCTGTCGAGCTGGTGGACCAAGATCGTCATCGGCGCGCTCCTCCTCGTCTTCATCGTGCTCCAGAAGGTGCTCGTCGCGCTGACAGGCAGACGCCTGCGCGCCCGGCAGACGGGATGACCCCATGCTGAAGGCGGCGATCTCCGGGCAGACCCCGCGCAACAGCCACACGATGGTCGTCGACGGCATCGGCAAGGCGATCGTCGGTGGCACCTACGCGCAGGGAACGATCCTGCCCGGCGACGCTGAGCTGGCGCGGCTGTTCAGCGTGTCGCGCACCGTTCTGCGCGAAGCGATGAAGACGCTCGCGGCCAAGGGCATGGTCGTCGCCAAGGCGCGCATCGGCACGCGCGTCACGGGCCGGCCGACCTGGAACTACTTCGACTCGGACGTGCTGCGCTGGCATCTCGAGAACGGGGCTGATCGCGACTTTCTCGGCCATTTGCGCGAGATGCGGCTGTCGTTCGAGCCGTATGCCGCGCGGCTCGCGTGCACGCGCGCGTCCCCGCCGGACGTGGCGCGGATGCACGAGCAGGCCGATGCCATGGCGGCGGCGACGTCGCAGGAAGCGTTCGCGCTCGCCGATCTCGACTTCCACATGGCGCTGCTCGAAGCGTCGAAGAACCCGTTCATGTACTCGGTCGGCACCCTGATAGAGGCGGCGCTTGTCACGAGCTTCCGCCTCAGCTCCCCCTTCGGGGAAGCAAGCCGCCAGAACGCCACGGCGAGCAAGCACCGCGATATCGCGGCGGCCATCGCCGGGCGCGACGAGGATGGCGCCGCAGCTGCCGTCGTGGCCGTCATCGACGAGGGCAGGAAGCGGCTCGATCTGACGCTCGACACAGCGGCGTTGCGACTTGGCGCCCCGCAGACCGGTTGATCCTATAGGATATCGGATTGCGTCCGCCGTCTCGCCGTGATTTGTTGCCGCCGGGAGGACCTCGATGAGCGGCGTGCAGGCCGAGATTCTGGCCGAGGAGAACGGGCGGCGCGCTGTCATGCGCCATCCGGGGCTTGCCGACGAGGTTTACGAAGCCGTTCTCTCCAGTCTCATGGCGCTGAAAATCGCGCCGGGCGCACGCATCACCGTCGACACCCTGGCACGCGAGATGAACGTCTCGCAGACGCCGATCCGCGAAGCGCTGGGCCGGCTCGAGGGCGAGGGCCTCGTCACCCGCACGCATCTGGTCGGCTACCGCGCCGCGCCACAGATCTCGCGCCGGCGCTTCGAGGAGCTCTACGACCTGCGCCTGCTGCTGGAGCCCGCCGCCGCTTCGCGCGCCGCCGCGCGGATGGAACCGCAGGCATTCGAGCGGCTGAAGACACTCGCGGCAGCCATGACGGAGCCGGACGGCAGCGACCCGCGCCTCCGGTACTCGGCATTCGCGCGGCAGGATGCGCAGTTCCACGACGCGGTCATGGAGGTCGCCGGCAACGAGCTGGTCCGCCAGACCCTCGCGCACCAGCACACCCATTTCCACGTCTTCCGCCTCGTCTTCCATTCGAGCGTGACGGAAGAGGCTCTGGCCGAGCACCGCGACCTGCTGGCGGCATTTTCCGCCGGCGACGGCGCCGCGGCGGCCGGCGCCATGCGGCATCACATCGAGCGTTCACGCGACCGGCTGCTGCCGGCGTTCGACTGACCCGGAAACACAGCTGAAGGAGGAGACACCATGGCTGGCAAGAAGATACTGATGCTCACCGGCGAATTCACCGAGGAATACGAGATCTTCGTGTTCCAGCAGGGGATGGAGGCGGTCGGCCACACCGTGCACGTGGTCTGCCCGGACAAGAAGGCCGGCGACAAGATCCAGACCTCGCTGCACGATTTCGAGGGCCACCAGACCTATATCGAGCGCTACGGCCACCTCGCCGACATCAACAAGACCTTCTCGGAAGTCCGTCCGGACGAGTACGACGCGGTCTACTGCGCCGGCGGCCGCGGACCCGAGTACATCCGCACCGACAAGCGCATCCAGGCGATGGTCCGTCACTTCCACGAGGCCAAGAAGCCGATCTTCACGATCTGCCACGGCGTGCAGATCCTGGTCGCCGTCGACGGCGTCGTGAAGGGCAAGAAGGTCGCCGCCCTCGGCGCGTGCGAACCCGAGGTTCGGCTTGCCGGCGGCACCTACATCGACGTCAAGCCGACCGAGGCCTATGTCGACGGGACCATGGTTTCGGCGAAGGGCTGGACCGGGCTCGCCGCGTTCATGCGCGAGTGCCTGAAGGTGCTCGGCACCGAAATCCGCCACAGCGAGACCGTTCCCGCCAAGGCGGCCGCCTGATCGATCGCGGCGCGGCCGGCAAACCCCGCCCCGCCCCCCGCAAGCACAACCCCCCCCGGTGT
>JAEWLS010000029.1 GCA_023457435.1 Pseudomonadota bacterium | reverse complement strand
ATCTCCCCCCGTGAGGGGGAGATGTCGGCGAAGCCGACAGAGGGGGGTAGCGGCGGTGTCAAGGCACCCCCCTCTGCCCTGCCGGGCATCTCCCCCTCACGGGGGGAGATCGGCCAACCCTCTTACGCCTTTCCTGTCCCCCTCCTCGCCGGCGACCACGTCACCGACGATGCTGGCACCGGCTTCGTGCACACGGCGCCCGGCCACGGCCGCGAGGACTTCGACGCGTGGATGGATGCAGCGCCGCAGCTGCGCCAGCGTGGCATCGACACGGCCATCCCCTTCACCGTCGACGACGCCGGCTATTTCACCAAGGACGCGCCCGGCTTCGGGCCGGATCGCGAAGGCGGGCCGGCGCGGGTCATCGACGATGCCGGCAAGAAGGGCGACGCCAACAAGGCTGTCATCGACGCGCTGATCGCGGCGAACGCGCTGTTCGCGCGCGGCCGGCTCAAGCACCAGTATCCGCACTCGTGGCGGTCGAAGAAGCCGATCATCTTCCGCAACACGCCGCAATGGTTCGTCCATATGGACAAGGAGCTGGGCGACGGCACGACGCTGCGTAAGCGTGCACTCGCCGCCATCGACGCCACCCGCTTCGTGCCGGATGCGGGCCAGACCCGCCTGCGCGCCATGATCGCCGAGCGCCCGGACTGGGTGCTGTCGCGCCAGCGCGCCTGGGGCGTTCCGATCTGCGTCTTCGTCGACGAGGACGGCAAGGTTCTCAAGGACGATGCCGTCAACAAGCGCATCCTCGACGCCTTCGAGCAGGAAGGCGCCGACGCCTGGTTCGCGGCCGGAGCGCGCGAGCGCTTCCTGGGGTCGCGGGCCAACGAGAACTGGACGATGGTCAAGGACATCCTCGACGTCTGGTTCGATTCCGGCTCGACCCACAGCTTCGTGCTGGAGGACCGGCCGGACATGAAGTGGCCGGCCGACGTCTACCTCGAAGGCTCCGACCAGCATCGCGGCTGGTTCCACTCGTCGCTGCTGGAAAGCTGCGGCACGCGCGGCCGCGCGCCCTACGACACGGTCGTCACCCATGGCTTCACCATGGCCGAGGACGGCCGCAAGATGTCGAAGTCGCTCGGCAACCAGGTGTTCCCGCAGGACGTCATGAAGACGTCGGGGGCGGATATCCTGCGCCTGTGGGTCATGACCACCGACTACTGGGAGGACCAGCGGCTCGGCAAGAACATCATCCAGACCAACATCGACGCCTACCGCAAGCTGCGCAACACCATCCGCTGGATGCTCGGTACGCTGGCGCACGACGACGGGGAGGACATGGCGCCGGCGGAGATGCCGGAGCTCGAGCGGCTGATGCTGCATCGGCTGTCCGAACTCGACGAGGTGGTGCGCAAGGGCTACGACGCGTTCGACTTCAAGCGCATCGCCAAGGCGATCAGCGACTTCGCGGTGGTGGAGCTTTCGGCCTTCTATTTCGACATCCGCAAGGACGCGCTCTACTGCGACGCGCCGTCGAGCCTGCGTCGCAAGGCGGCGATCGTGACGGTCCGGCACCTGTTCGACAACCTCGTCACCTGGCTGGCGCCGATGCTGCCGTTCACCACGGAGGAAGCCTGGCGCGAGCGCTATCCGAGCGTGGACTCGGTGCATCTCAAGCAGTTCCGCACCATTCCCGCCGAATGGCGGGACGATGCGCTGGCCGAGAAGTGGCGCAAGGTGAAGCAGGTACGCCGCGTCGTCACCGGCGCGTTGGAACTCGAGCGCGCCGGCAAGCGCATCGGCTCGTCGCTGGAAGCGGCTCCGGTGGTGCACGTTACCGACGAGGAGCTGCGCTCCGCGATCGAGGGCGTCGACATGGCCGAGATCGCCATCACCAGCGGCCTGACGCTCGCAGCGGGCGAAGCGCCGGCCGGCGCATTCATGCTCGACGACGTCAAGGGCGTGGCGGTGGTCCCGGCGCTTGCGACCGGCACGAAATGCGCGCGCTCCTGGCGTTACACCGACGACGTGGGCGTCGATCCGGAGTTCCCCGACGTGTCGGCGCGCGACGCGGCAGCGTTGCGCGAACTCAAAGCGCTCGGCCGCATCTGACCGGCATAGCGAGCCTGCGTTGCCGTAGCGCAACGTATGCGCTAAAAGGAAGGCGAAACCTTCAGGCGTCATCTTGTCGCCTGAATCGGGCTTATCGCCTGTGGGGATGAATTCCCGGCCGCGGACGGCCGCCGGGCTTGCGAGAGGCGCAGAGAATTGACCGCAATTGTATCGCGTTCGCCGCTGAAGGCGGCTGCCGGCATGCTTCTGGCCGTATCCACGCTGACGCTGGCCGGCTGCATGGGTTCGCCGACCTACGGCACGGACAAGACCGCCAACGCACAGCTCCTCGAGGATCTGTCCAGCTCGCTGTCGCTCGGCCTTGGCAAGAAGGAGCAGGAGATCGCGTATCAGCCGCGACCGCAGCTCGTGAAGCCTGAGACGACCGCCGTGCTGCCCCCGCCGCAGGACAACATCACGACCGCTTCCAACTCGGGCTGGCCGGAATCGCCGGAACAGCGCCGCGCCCGCATTCGCGCCGAGGCAACCGAGAACCAGGACAACGCGACCTACCGCTCGTCGGTGGTGCGGGACGTCGTGGCCGTGGCGCCCGACCAGATGACGCCCGCCCAGCAGCGCGAGGAATTCCGCCGCCAGCGCGCGATGACCAACGGCTCGGACGGCAGCGCCCGCCGCATGCTCAGCGATCCGCCGCTCGTCTACCGCGAGCCGGCTGCGACTGCGCCAATCGGCGAACTCGGCATTCCCGAGTACCGCAAGGAAAAGGACGCGCGCCGCGCCGCCAAGAAGGCGAGGAAGAACAAGACCGCGCAAGCCTCCGGCGGCCCGGTCCCGCCGCTGGTTCAGTAGCATCAGCGCTCCCGCAGGCCGCGGAAGAAGCCGACGAGCAGTTCGGCGGATTCCCGCTCGGCCATTCCCGCATAGACGTCGGGCGCGTGATGGCACGTCGCCTGGCCGAAGAAGCGGGCGCCGCTGACGACGGCGCCGCCCTTGTCGTCGACGCTGCCGAAATAGAGCCGCCTGATCCGCGCGAACGAAATCGCCGCCGCGCACATCGCGCACGGCTCCAGCGTGACGTAGAGATCGGCGTCGGGAAGACGCTCAGAACCCGCATCGGCGCAGGCGATGCGTATCGCCGCGATCTCGGCATGGGCGGTGGGGTCGCTGTCGGCGCGCGTGCGGTTGCCGGCCCGGGCAAGCACGACGCCATCGCGGACGATGACGGCGCCGATCGGAACCTCGCCGCGGGCGGCCGCGGCGCGCGCCTCGTCGAGCGCAATGCCCATGTAGTCGGGGCGGTTCACGGTGCCCGGCACTCCTTTTCCCTCGCGCCCCTTTGGGCGCTCTGGTAGTTACCCCCGCGAACGGATGAAGACCAGATGATCGACGACAAGGCGCCGAAGCGCGGCAGGAAACGAGTGGCGGAAGAAGCGCGGCCCGAGGACGGCGAGCGCATCGCCAAGCGCCTGTCGCGCGCCGGCGTGGCGTCGCGCCGCGAGGCCGAGAGCCTCATCGCCGACGGCCGCGTGTCGGTCAATGGCAAGGTGCTGACCTCGCCGGCGCTGAACGTGACGGCCGCCGACCGCATCGAGATCGACGGGCAGCCGATCCCCGAGGTCGAGCGCACGCGGCTGTTCCTGTTCCACAAGCCCGCCGGGGTGGTCACCACCAACCGCGACCCGGAAGGCCGGCGCACGGTGTTCGACGTTCTCCCGGCCGATCTGCCGCGCCTGATGACCATCGGCCGGCTCGATATCAACACCGAAGGCCTGCTGCTGCTGACCAATGACGGCGGGCTGGCGCGCGTACTCGAACTGCCGCAGACCGGCTGGCTACGGCGCTACCGCGTGCGCGTCCATGGCGAGGTCGACGAGGGCAGGCTCGCGGCGCTGAAGGACGGCGTCGCCGTGGACGGCGTGTTCTATGGCGCGATCGAAGCCTCGCTCGAGCGCCGCCAGGGCACCAATGCCTGGCTGCTGATAGGCCTGCGCGAGGGCAAGAACCGCGAAGTGAAGAATGTCATGGCGTCGCTCGGCCTCGAGGTGACGCGGCTGATCCGCATATCCTTCGGGCCGTTCCAGCTCGCCGAGCTCGGCGAAGGCGAGGTGCGCGAGCTGAAAGGCCGGCTGCTGCGCGACCAGCTCGGTCCCCGCCTCATCGAGGAAGCCGGCGCCAATTTCGACGCGCCGGTCGGCCAGACACGTACGCCGGAGCCGGTGCGCGAAGAACGCCCTGTCCGTGACGAGCGTGCGCGCGAGGACGCACCGCGCCAGCGCGAGGAGGCAGGCGGGCTGATCCGCAACCGCCGCCGCGACCGCGAGGAGGGGCGCGAGCGCGCGCTCTCCAGGCTCTCGACCAGTGCGCCGAAGCGCGGCAAGCCGGGCGGCAAGCGCGACGATGAGCGGGCGCCGGAACCGCGCAAGCCGCGCACCGCCAATGTGTGGATGGCGCCGGGCGCCCGACCGATGCGCAAGGCCGACGAGGGCGCTGCGGAAGAGCGGGTTGTCACCGTCGCGCGCAAGCCGGGAGACCGCAAGGCGCGCCACGACGCCATCACAAAACGCCCGCGGCCGGGCAAGGCCGAGCGCGACGCTGGTGCCACCGGCGGGGAAGGGCCGAAGCGGGAATGGAAGCCGCGGCCTGGTGGCGCCGACGCGCCGAAGCGGGAATGGAAGCCGCGGGCTGAGGGCGCCGACGCGCCGAAGCGTGAGTGGAAGCCGCGGCCGGAACGTGCGGAACGCAGCGCGACGGCAGGCGCTGGCGCTCCCAAGCGCGAATGGAAGCCGCGGCCTGATGGCGCCGACGTGCCGAAGCGTGAGTGGAAGCCGCGGCCTGATGGCGCCGGCGCGAAACGGGAATGGAAGCCGCGCCCCGAGGGCAGCCGGCCCGCCGGTGGAAAGCCGGGCGGCTTCAAGCCGCGAGCCGGCAAGCCGTCGGGGGCTCCAAGACCGGGCGGTGACAGGCCGCGTCCTGCAGGCGGGCCGCGTCCTGCAGGCGGGCCGCGCAAGGGTCCGCCGAGAGGTCCCAAAGGCGGCCGCGAGTAGATGCGGATCGTTGGCGGGGCATTCCGCGGACGACCGCTCGCCACTCCGCGCGACGCTCGAATCCGCCCGACCTCCGACCGCACGCGCGAAGCTGTCTTCAACGTCATCGCCCACGCTCATCCCGACAAGCTCGCGGGCGGGCGTGTCCTCGACCTCTTCGCCGGCACCGGCGCGCTCGGCATCGAGGCGCTGTCGCGCGGCGCATCGGCCTGCGTGTTCATCGAGGAATCGGCAGAGGGCAGGGGCCTGATCCGCGATAATGTCGAGGCGTTCGGACTGCAGGGCCGCACCAAGATTTTCCGTCGCGACGCAACGCGGCTGGGCGAGGTCGGCACGATCGCGCCATTCGATCTCGTGTTCGCCGACCCGCCCTACGGCAAGAACCTTGCGGAGCCGGCGCTGAGCGCGGCGCGCGACGGCGGCTGGCTGGCGCCCGGCGCGCTGATGGTGGTGGAGGAGGCCGCGGATGCGACTTTCGCTCCCGATATCGATTTCGTGATCGCCGACGAACGTCACTATGGCGACACGATCGTGCGTTTCATCCAGCGTCCAGCTTAGTCTCCCGCCCGATTCTTCAATCTCCACGGACGTTTCGCATGAACAGACCGCTGACGCTGATCGTCGCCGCCGCGTGCTTCCTCTCCTTGCCGGCCGCGGCAGAGACGGCGCGCGATCTGGGCGGCGTCGAAAGCAGCATGCTCGCAAACGGCATGCAAATCGTCGTCATCCCGGATCGCCGCGCGCCGGTCGTCACCCACATGGTCTGGTACAAGGTCGGCAGCGCCGACGAGGAGCGCGGCAAGTCCGGCATCGCCCACTTCCTCGAGCACTTGATGTTCAAGGGCACCGCGAAGCGCAAGGCCGGCGAGTTCTCGCGCGCCGTTTCCGAGATCGGCGGCAACGAGAACGCCTTCACCTCGAGCGACTACACCGCCTACTACCAGCAGGTTTCGCCCGACGTCCTACCGAAGATGATGGAGTTCGAGGCCGACCGCATGCGCGGCCTGGTGCTGACCGATGCGGTGATCGCGCCCGAGCGCGACGTCGTCATCGAGGAGCGCCGCCAGCGCGTCGAGAACAGTCCCGGCGCGGTGCTGTCCGAGGAGATCGACGCCACGCTCTATCAGAACCATCCGTACGGCGTGCCGGTGATCGGCTGGATGCAGGAGATCGAGCAGCTCGATCGCGAGGACGCGTTCGAATTCTACAACCGCTACTACGCGCCGAACAACGCTGTGCTGGTCGTTGCCGGCGATGTCGACGCGGCCGAGGTGCGCAGGCTCGCAGAGGACACCTACGGCAAGGTGCCGCGCGGGCCCGACCTGCCGCCGCGCATAAGGCCGCAGGAGCCCGAGCAGAACACCCGCCGCACGGTGTCGATGACCGACCCGCGCGTCACGCTGCCGAGCTTCCAGATGGGCTTCCTGACGCCATCCTACACAAGCGCCGAAAAGGGCGAGGCCGAAGCGCTGGATCTGCTTTCGGAAATCCTCGGCGGCGGCATTCGCAGCAGGCTCTATCAGGAGCTGGTGGTCAAAGGCGGGGTCGCGAGCTCGGCCGGCGCATTCTACCAGGGCTCCTCCCTCGATGCGTCGAGCTTCACCGTTTACGCGTCGCCGCGTGGCGCAACGACCATCGACGAGGTCGAGCAGGCCGTGGTGGCGCAGATCCAGAAGATTGCGGCCGAGGGGGTCACCCCCGACGAGCTGTCGCGCGCCAAGAATCGATTCACCCGCAGCCTGGTGTTCGCGCGTGACAACCAGACCGGCATGGCACGGATATATGGCACGGCGCTGACCACCGGTGGCAGCATCGCCGACGTCGAGGAATGGCCGCAACGCATCGAGGCGGTGACCGCCGAACAAGTGCAGGCGGCGGCGGCGAAGTATCTGCAGGTCGAGCGCTCGGTGACCGGCTACCTCCTGCCTGGCTCGGGAGACCGCTCATGATCGCGCGCCACGAAGACCATCTTGCCCCGGCGATCCGCGCCGGACTTGTCGTTCTGCTCGCAAGCTACTTCTTCGTGCTGGCGGCACTGACCCCGGCGCGCGCGGAGACGACGATACAGGACGTGAGGTCGCCTGGCGGCATCACCGCCTGGCTGGTCGAGGACTATTCCGTCCCGATCGTCGCGATCCGCTTCATCTTCGAGGGCGGCACGGCCCAGGATCCGGTGGGCAAGGAAGGCCTCGTCAACTTGATGAGCGGCCTGTTCGACGAGGGCGCCGGAGATCTGGATTCGGACGCCTTCCAGCTCGCGCTCGACGACGCAGGCGCCGAGATGGGCTTCTCCGGCGGGCTCGACGGCATCTCCGGCTCGATGCGCCTGCTCGCCGACAAGCGCACGGAGGCGCTCGGCCTCCTCAAGCTCGCGATCACCGCGCCACGGTTCGACCAGGCGCCGCTGGACCGCATCCGCGCGCAGATCGTCACCGGAATCGAGGCGTCCGCCAAGGACCCGAACCGGCTTGCCGACATCGCCTTCCAGAAGGCACTGTACGGCGATCACCCATACGGCCGGCGCCGTGAAGGTACGCTGGAGTCGCTGAAGACCATCACCGCCGACGATTTGCGCAGCGCGCACAAGCGACTGTTCGCCCGCGGCAAGCTGCATGTTGCCGTAGTGGGGGCGATCGACGCGGAAACCTTGAAGCGCGAACTCGACAATGTCTTCGGCGCGCTGCCCGCCCAACCGGAGCTGACGCCGGTGCCCGACATCGTCCCGAACTTCGGCGCAGAGGTGAAGATCGACTACCCGCTTCCGCAGGCGACGATCCAGATGGCGTTTCCGGGTGTCGACCGCGACGATCCCGACTTCTTCGCAGCGTTCATCATGAACCACGTGCTCGGTGGCGGCACCTTCTCGTCGCGGCTGTTCGAGGAGGTTCGCGAGAAGCGCGGCCTCGCCTACGGCGTGAACTCCGGTCTCTCGACGCCGCGCCACTCGAACTCGCTCGGCATCGACACCGGCACGCGCGCCGACAAGGTGCAGGAGACGCTCGCGGTCATCAATGAGGTGGTCGCCAAGATGGCTGCCGAAGGCCCGACGGAAGAGGAGCTCGCCGACGCGAAGCGCTTCCTGATTGGCTCTTATGCCATCAACAACCTTGATTCCTCGGGCGCCATTGCCAACACTCTCGTCACTCTGCAGGTGGAGGGTCTGGGCATCGACTACATGCAGCGCCGCGGCGCGTTGATCGAGGCCGTAACCCGCGAGCAGGCCGCCGCGATGGCGAAACGCTTGCTTTCGGCGAAGCCCGCGATCATGATTCTCGGGCCGGCGACCGGCAGCGGAGGCTGAACTTGGATAGCGCGACTGCGACGCGCAAAAGACAGGATGCCGACGTAACGGCGATGCGAGGCGGCAGCGGCGACCCGACTTTCGCCGTCGCGCTCGGCGGCGGCGGCGCGCGCGGGCTTGCCCACATCCACGTCGTCGAAGCGCTCGACGAGTTGGGGCTTAAGCCGAAGCTGATCGCCGGCTCCTCGATCGGCGCCATCATCGGCGCCGGCTATGCCGCCGGCATGCGCGGGGTCGAGATCAACGAGTACGCTCGCACCATACTCGGCAACCGCGCCGAGGTGATCTCGCGCATTTGGCGCTCCCGGCCGGGCTCGCTCAATGAGTTCATCTCAACCGGCTTCCGGGTTACGCAGTTCAATTTGCCGCGCATCCTGCGCTCGTTCCTGCCGCCGGTGCTGCCCGAGCGCTTCGAGGAACTCCCTATACCGTTGCTCGTCACCGGTACCGATTTCTACGGCCACAAGGTAGAGATGTTCTCGAGCGGCGAGCTGGTATCGGCGATCGCCGCCTCGGCCGCACTGCCGGCGGTGTTCAGGCCGGTAAAGCGCGACGGCAAGCTCTATGTCGACGGCGGCATGTTCGACCCCGTGCCGTTCGACGCCGTTCACGGCAAGGCCGACATCGTGATCGCGGTCGATGTTGTCGGCGCGCCGCAGCCCGGCGGAAAGCGGCTGTCGTCGATCGACCTCATGTACGGCTCCACGCAGCTGATGATGCAGGCGATCATACAGGCGAAGCTGCAGACTTACCGGCCGCAGGTGCTGTTGCGCCCGCCTGTGTCGGCCTACCGCGTGCTCGACTTCCTGAAAGTCGACGCGCTGATGGAAGAGACGGCGAGCATCAAGGAAGAGGCGAAGCGCGCCGTCGCGGCCGCAGTCGAGGCTTTCCAAAGGCAGAGCTGAAGCGCCGCCGGGCTTTTGCGGCGGCCGCGCCATTGCGCTGTCCGGTACCGGGACCTAGATGGGTTGCGGAAGCGGCGCTCGCCGCAGCACATTTCCGGACGGATATCGAGATGACAGACAAGATCGACACTGCGCGCCTCGAAAGCCTCGTCGGTGCGCTCGTCGACGCGGCACGCAAGGCAGGCGCCGATGCCGCCGACGCGGTCGCGGTCATGGGACGCTCGCGCGGTGTTTCGGTGCGCCTCGGCAAGGTCGAGTCGACCGAGGCCTCGGAAAGCGACGACATTTCGCTGCGCGTTTTTGTCGGCAAGCGCGTCGCCAGCGTTGGCGCCAATGCCTCGTCCGACCCCAAGATGCTGGCAGAGCGCGCCGTGGCGATGGCAAAGGTGTCGCCAGAGGACCCGCACCAGGGGCTGGCGGACGCAAGCGACCTTGCCCGCAACATCAAGGACCTCGACCTCTTCGACCCGACTGAGATCTCGGCCGACGAGCTGCGCCGCGCCGCCCTGGAAGCCGAGGAGGTTGCGCTGGCGGTTAAGGGCGTCACGAATTCCGGCGGATCCGGTGCTTCCGCCGGACTGGGAGGGCTGGTGCTGGCGACTTCGGAAGGCTTCCTCGGAAAGTATGTCGCCTCACGCTTCTCGCGTTCCGTAAGCGCCATCGCTGGAGAAGGCACGGGCATGGAGCGCGACTACGATTATTCCTCGCGCCTTCATTTCTCCGAGCTGGATACCCCTGAAAAGATCGGCCGAGAGGCTGCCGAGCGCGCGGTGAAGCGCCTGAATGCGCGCAAGGCCAAGACCGGACCGGTCACCGTGATCTACGATCCCCGCGTCGCGCGCGGCATTGCCGGGCACCTGTCCGGCGCGATCAACGGCGCGGCGGTGGCGCGCAAGACCAGTTTCCTGCGCGACATGATGGGTAAGCAGGTCGCCTCGGCCGCCATCACCGTTACCGACGACCCACTCAAGGTGCGCGGGCAGGCATCGCGTCCGTTCGATGGCGAGGGCGTCGCCGGCGAAGCGCTCACCATGGTCGACAAGGGAGTGCTGCGGCACTGGTTCCTGTCCACGTCCGCGGCGCTGGAACTCGGGCTCAGGACCAACGGTCGCGGAGCGCGGTCCGGCTCCTCTGTGAATCCGACGTCCACAAACCTCGCCATCGAGCCTGGCGACACCACGCCCGAGGCGATGATCGGTGCGCTGAAGAACGGTTTCTACGTCACGGAAGTTTTCGGCCAGGGCGTGAACATGGTGACCGGCGAATATAGCCGTGGCGCATCGGGCTTCTGGATCGAAAACGGAGAGCTCACCTACCCGGTGTCCGAGGTGACGATCGCCGGCAATCTCAAGGACATGTTCATGGCGATGACGCCGGCCAACGACGTAGACCGCAATTACGGCACTGCGGCGCCGACGCTGCTTGTCGAGGGCATGACGCTGGCCGGTGACTGACGCGGACCTCGACCTCCACGACGACCTGGACCTGATCCGTCTCGCCGCGGAGGAAGGCGGGCGGATCGCCATGGGCTATTTCGGGCGCGACCCCGAGGTCTGGATGAAGGCCGGCGTCTCGCCGGTGAGCGAAGCCGATTATGCTGTCGACAAGTTCCTGCGGGAAACCCTGCGCGAGGCGCGGCCCGACTACGGCTGGCTGTCGGAAGAGACGGTCGATACCCCGGAGCGGCTGAGCGCGCGCCGCACATTCGTGGTCGATCCCATCGACGGCACGCGCGCATTCCTCGAGGGCCAGGACCTCTGGTGCGTGTCCGTGGCCATCGTCGAGGATGGGCGGCCGATCGCCGGCGTGCTCGACTGTCCGGGCCGCAGGGAGGTGTTCTCGGCGCGCAGGGGCGTGGGCGCATCGCTCAACGGCGAGCAGATCAGCGTACGCAGCGGTAGTGCGGACATCGAGATCGCCGGGCCGAAGGCATTGCTGGACCGCGTCCGCGGCGAACTTGCGCTCGCGCGGCGGCATCGTCACGTACCGTCGCTTGCCTATCGCATCGCCATGATCGCCGCGGGACGGCTCGACGGCACCTATGTTAAGGCCAACTCGCACGACTGGGATCTGGCCGCAGCGGACCTGATCCTGTCGGAAGCTGGTGGCGCCGTGGTCGACGACCGCGGCATCGAGCTTCGATATGCGACCGAAAACCCGCGGCACGGTATCCTTGCGGCAGCTGGTCTGCCGCTGATCCGCCGCATGGTGGGCGCATTGCCACGCTAGCGGTTCCGTCTGTCGCGCAATTGGTCTAGAACGACATCGCGTCAGCCAGACAGCCGCGCTCCAGAATAAATTACCGGCAAGAAAAGATGACGGGCGAACCCAAGAAGAAGCAACTGCTGCACCTCGTCTTCGGCGGGGAGCTGAAGACACTGTCGGGCACCGAGTTCCGAGACCTGGACGGGCTCGACATTGTCGGCATATTCCCCGATTACGACAGCGCCGCGGCAGCATGGCGCGCCAAGGCGCAGGCGACCGTCGACAACGCCCATATGCGCTACTTCATCGTGCACCTGCACCGCCTGCTCGACCCCGAAACGACCAAATCTCAATAGCGCGATGGCGATCGCGAAATGAGCGAACGCTGGGCCCGCGCCGCGCTGTCCACCTACAGATGGGCCGGCGCCGCGACATTCCCGTTCATCGGCGGCTACGTGGCCTGGCGCGCCAGCAAGGGCATCGAAGACAAGCAGCGCCGTCACGAGCGCTATGGCCGCACCGGCGTGCCGCGGCCGGCCGGCCCGCTGATTTGGCTGCACGCCGCCGGCGACGGCGAGACGCTTGCGATCGTACCGCTCGCGGCGCGCTTGCTCGGCTCAGGCATGAGCATCGTGTTGACCACCGGCTCGATGTCATCGGCCGAGATCGTGCGCGAGCGTCTCGGCGAGCGCGTCATACACCAGTACATCCCCCTCGACGTGAAGCCGGCCATCGCGCGGTTCCTCGACCACTGGAAACCCGACCTTGCGGTATTCGCGGAGTCCGAGATCTGGCCCATGACCGTGCTGGAACTCGACGCCCGCCGCATACCGCAGGTGTTGGTCAACGGGCGCATGTCGGACCGCGCTTTTGCCCGCTGGCACAAGCGCGCCACTTTCGCCGAGGCGCTGTTCGAGCGTTTCGCGAAGGTCGTGGCGCAGAGCGAAACCGACGCCGAACGCTATGCCCGGCTGGGCGCACGTCCGGTTGTGATCTCCGGCAACCTGAAGACAGACGTTCTGCCGCCGCCGGTGGACGAGCTCGAACTGCGACGCGTGCAGAACGAGCTGCACGGCCGGCCGCGCTGGTCGGCTTTGTGGACGCGCGAGGGCGAGGAAGAGGTAGCCGGCGAGGTCCACAAGCTCCTGCAGAGCCGGCATCCGGACGTGCTGACCATTATCGTTCCGAAACAGCCGGACCGCGCCGACCGCCTCGAAGGGGTGCTGACCGGGATGGGGCTTAACGTCGTCCGCCGCAGTCGCAAGGACAAGGTGACGGCGAAGAGCCACATCCTCATCGGCGATACGCCCTGTGAGTCCGGGCTTTACCTTCGCATGGCCGATATCGCCTTCCTCGGTTCTTCTCTTGCTGGCGGCGCCGGCGGCGAGAACCCGCTCGAAGCGGCATTGCTGAAGATCGCCATCCTCACCGGGCAGGACATCGCCTATCACAGCGAGTTGTACGAGCCGCTGATCGCCAAAGGCGGCGTGCGCTTGCTGCGCGACCGCGAGATGCTGGCCGGCGCGGTGAATTTCCTGCTGCGCAACGACAAGGCCCGCCGCGACATCGGCGTTGCCGGAGCGAGCGCGGTCGAAGCCATGCGGGGTGCTCTGGATCGCACGATGCGCGAGCTCGAACCCTTCGTCCAGCCGTTGGTCGTCAAGGCGCGGCTGATCGACGACGGAGCAAAACGCCGCTGATGGCTACCGAGGCCCCTCCATTCTGGTGGCAGAAGGCGGACTGGCGCGCGGTGACGCTGTGGCCGGCTTCGCTGGTCTGGGGGCGGATCGCGGCGCAGCGCATGGCGCGGCAGAAGCGCATAGAATTCGAATTGCCGGTGATCAGCGTCTCGACAATGGCGATTGGCGCCACCGGCCGCACATTGTTGGCCATGGCGCTCGCGGAGGCGGCGATCGACGCCGGTCGACGGCCCGGCATCCTCACTGCGGGACCGCGCGGCACCTCCGGCGCGCCGCACCGGGTGGACAGCCATCATGACCTCGCCCGACACGTTGGCGATGAGGCTCTCGAACTCGCCTCGGTTGCGCCGACCGTCGTCGCCGCGGATGCAGCCGCCGGCGCTCGCGCGCTCGCCGCGGATGGCTGTGACCTGGTGTTGTTGGCGGACGGTCGTGTCAGCGACCGGCTGGCCGCCGACCGCATCGTCATCGTCGTGGAGGCATCTCGCGGCCTCGGCAACGGCTTTGTCGCGCCGGCAGGCCCGGTGCGGGCACCGATCACCAGCCAGCTGCGACAAGCGCACGCCCTGGTGCGGCTCGGCAGCGGCGATACTGCGGACCGGCTGGTGCGGCTCGCCTCACGAGCGGGCCGTCCGGTCATCGACGCACGGATCTCGCTCGACGGCGCCGCGGCGGTGGTCGGACGTCGCCTGCTTGCCTTCGCGGGCCTCGGCGACAATGCGCCGTTCTTCGCAGCCCTGAAGCGCGCTGGCGCCGAGGTCGTGCAAACGCGCAACTTCGTCGACGGGCATGCCTACGCACAGGACGAGCTGCAGGACCTGATTGCGGCCGCCGACGCGCAGCAGCTCGAACTTGTCACGACGCGGCGCGACCTGCTGCGACTGCGTCAGGGCGGGGAAGCGGCCTTGGCGGTCGCCAGGCGTGCTCTTACCGTTACGCCGCAGCTCGGTTTCGACCCTGCTGATGGATTGCAGGCTCTGGTGCGCGGCGCCATCGACGCCCATCGCAGCCGTCGCTAGCGTTTGCGCAATTCCGGGCGCAGCTCCAGCTCGCGCTTCAGCGACATCTCGGCACTGGCGTACGCTTCCTGGCGGGCGACGCTCCAGTACTTCAGCTCATCGAGCGGGATCGACTCGCCGCTCACTGCGCAGCGCACGAACGCGCCCGGCGTGACGACCTGAAAGTCGCCGTCGAGAAAGCGGATGCGCGCCTCGCGCGCGCCGGGGCCTTCGAAACGATTCATAACCCCTACGGGCACAGCTTGCATGGCTCCGTCAAGAATCAACGTCGCGCGAACAGTCGCTCGATGTCGCTGAGCTTGAGTTCCACATAGGTCGGACGTCCGTGATTGCACGTGCCCGAGCCGGGTGTTGCTTCCATCTGCCTCAGCAGTGCGTTCATCTCGTCGGGCTTGAGCAGACGGCCGGAGCGGACGGAGCCGTGGCAGGCCATGGTCGCCGCGATCGCGTCCAGCCGCGTCTTCAGCGTCTCGACAGTGTCGTTCTCCGCAACCTCGTCGGCAAGATCGCGCACCAGCTGCGGGACATCGGCCTCGCCGAGCATCGACGGCGTTTCCCGCACCATGACGGCCGCTGGCCCGAACCTTTCTATGCCGAGGCCGAGACGGGCGAGCAACGAGGCTGCGCCGGCAAGCCGCTCGGCGTCCTCGACGCTGAGGTCGACAATCTCCGGCAGCAGCAAGAGCTGTGACGCGACCGGTCGACTTTCCAGGCCCTTTTTCAGCGCCTCGTAGACCAGGCGTTCGTGCGCAGCATGTTGGTCGACGATGATGAGTGAGTCGGCCGTCTGCGCCACGATGTAGTTCTCATGTATCTGCGCGCGCGCAGCGCCGAGCGGCATGGTTTCGCCAGCGGAGGGGGCGGTATTGGAGCGCACGTCCGCGCTGGGGCGCGGAATCCCCTCCAGAACGGCCTGTGCCTCTTCGCCGAAACCGGATGCGGACGCGCGCGGCGCGAACATGCTCGCAAAGGCATTCGCCGAGCTGCCATGGCGTGACCCCTCGGGGCGAAACGCAGCGATCATCGCTTTGGCGGCACTGGTCGAGGGCCGCACCCCCGCACCGGACAGCGCCTGCCGGACCGCGCCGACGATCAGTCCGCGCACGAGGCCGGGATCGCGGAACCGCACGTCGGCCTTGGCCGGGTGAACGTTGACGTCGACGAGCGCCGGATCCAGCTCGACGAACAGCGCGGCAACCGCGTGGCGGTCGCGCGGCAGGGCGTCGAAGAACCCGGCTCGCAGCGCGCCGGCCAGCAGCCGGTCGCGCACCGGCCGTCCGTTGACGTAGAGATATTGCTGTGTCGCGCTCGCGCGGCTGAACGACGGGATGGAAATGCGCCCGGCGAGCCGCACGCCTTCGCGCTCGGCCGACAGCGCGAGCGAGTTCTGAGCGAAATCGGCGCCCATGACTGAGGCGATGCGGCGCAGGCCGTCGCCCTCTGCTTCCGCTGCAAGCTCCATGGTGGTCCGGTCCGTGCCGCTGAGCACGAAGCGGACGTGCGGGAAGGCGACCGCGATGCGCCGGACCACGTCGGCGATGGCCGCTGCTTCGGCGCGCTCGCCCTTCATGAACTTCAGCCGCGCCGGCGTCGCGTAGAAGAGGTCGCGCACTTCGACTGTCGTGCCGCGATTGGAAGAGGACGGTCGCACGGGGGAGGCGGTGCCGCCTTCGACACGGATCTCCGCACCGTCGAGCCCCTCGGCGCGACTGCGGATCAGCAGGCGCGAGACCGAGCCGATCGACGGCAGCGCCTCGCCGCGAAAGCCGAGCGACCGGATATCGTGGATGTCGTCGCCGAGCTTTGAGGTGCAATGCCGGCCGATGGCGAGGGGCAGTTCGTCCGGCGCGATCCCCGACCCGTCATCCGTGACCCGGATCAGCGACAGTCCGCCGCCTGCCGTGGCGATCTCGACGCGCGAAGCTCCGGCGTCGATGGCATTCTCCACCAGCTCCTTGACCACGCTCGCCGGCCGCTCGACGACCTCGCCGGCGGCGATCTGGTTCACCATCGTTTCGGGGAGCTGGCGGATCGGCATCCGCGCAGTCTAGCCGGATTCGGCTGGGGGTAGAAATTGCGCTGTGGAGGAGACGCCGCAAATCCGCCTTCACCGCATCCGCCAATGCCGGAATTCTCCCGGAGACTCTTATGCGCATCATTGAGCTTTCCGCCGTTGTCCTTGCCTTGCTGGCACCCGTGCCGGCGACCGCGGGTCCGGCCACGGAACTCGTCCGACAGTTCTACTCCAATCCGGTTGCGAACCCGACCGACCCGGCGCTGCGCGATCGATTTGTGGACCCGGCCAAGGCGCAGCTCGACGCCAACCAGACCTCCGTCGACAAGACCGGGGAGATCGGCTGCATCGACTGGAGCCTGGTTGCGGATGGACAGGACTGGGACGACGCCGAGATCAACCGCACGGTGAAGTTCGACGAAACGTCCAACGGCGACACCGCCATTGTGGTCGCGAGCTTCACGTCCTTCGACCAGAAGATCGCCGTGGAATGGTCGCTGGCCAGGGCTGGCGGCGTCTGGAAGGTGTCCGACATAGCGTCGAGCGCCAACGGCTGGCGGCTCAGCGAGCTCGACTGCGGCCCGAACTAGGCGACGGTCGCCGCCCTCCGCGCCGCCGCGAGATCGGCGGACCCGCCGCGCGTCGCCAGCCAGTCGAAGACCTGCCGCTCGGGCATCGGGAAGGCAATCGAATAGCCCTGCACCTGCTCGCAGCCGATGGACAGCAGCGCGTCGAGCTCGGCGTCGGTCTCCGCGCCCTCTGCGATGATCGAGATGCCGAGGCCGCGCGCCAGCTCCGTGATTGCGCGCACGATCTTCGAATTGTCGTTGTCGAGATCGATGTTCTGGACGAACCGGCGGTCGATCTTCAGCCTGTCGATCTCGTTCGGGTTGACGTGGCTGAGCGAGGCGTAGCCGGTGCCGAAGTCGTCGAGTTCCAGGTGGACGCCGGCGGCGCGGATCGCCCGGAGCTTGGCGGCGATGCCGGTCTTCTCGTCGTCGAGGATGACGCTCTCGACGATCTCCAGCGACAGGTTCTCGGCCGGCAGTCCTGTGCTTTCCAGCGTTCCGAACAGGAAATCGGTGAAGTCGGGCTCGCGCAGCTCGGCACCCGACACGTTGATCGCGAGCCGCCCGAACGCGATTCCCGCGTTGCGCCAGCGCGCCGCCTCGCCGATCGCCTTGGCGATCACGATGCGGCCGATCGCGGCCATGAGGCCGGCCCTCTCGGCGACCGGAATGAACTCGGCAGGCGGCACCGGGCCGTGCTCGGGATGCTGCCAGCGCACCAGCGCCTCCACGCCGGTGACGCGGCCGTCGCGCAGCGACACCTGAGGCTGGAAGTGCGCGGCAAAGGCGGCATCCGCGATCGCCGCGCGCAGGTCCCGCTCCAGCCGCTTGCGGTGGTCGAGTTCAGCGCGCAGCTCGTCGGAGAAGAACGAGCATCCCCCGCCGCCGGCCTTCTTCGCCGAATACAGCGCGAGGTCGGCATGAACGAGCAGATCCTCCGCATTGTCGGCGTCGACCGGATAGACGGCGATGCCGGCACTGGCGCCGGGCAGTATCGTCGCGCCGCCGTAGTCGATCGGCGCGTTGAGGTGGACGAGGATGCGCTGCGCGAGATTGTTGATGTCCTCGCTGGTGCCGGCGGCGCCAAGCAGCAGCACGAACTCGTCGCCGCCGAGCCGGACGCAGAGATCGGAAGCCCGGCATGCCGATTTTATGCGCTCCGCCGACTTGACCAGAACGAGGTCGCCCGCCGCGTGCCCCAGCGTGTCGTTGACCTGCTTGAAGCGGTCGAGATCGATCTGCACCACCGCGACACGCTCGCCGCGTCGTTCGGCGTTCTTGAGCAGCGTGTCGAAATGGTCGCGCAGGAACGTTCGGTTGTGGAGCCCTGTCAGGCCGTCGTGAATGGCTATGTAGGCCATCGAGTTCCGCGCCTCGACGAGTTGCTGCGTACGCCGCTCGATCATCGCGCTCATCGGCCTGAAGATGGCGAGGACCACGAGGATGATGACGCCGACGATCGCGAAATAGAGGTCCCGGTGGGCCTCGAGCAGATTGCCCATCCGGGCGCGCGAGCCTTCCGCGATGCGCGCCTCCAGTGCCGAAAACGCCTCGAGGGTCGCCCGGGCCACCGTCCCGTCAAGGCTGGCGCGGTCGCGGCCGCCGAGATAGCGGCTCGATCCCGGATCGATCTCGAAGCGCAGCGCACCGACGAGGCGATGAGCGTTGGCGATCAGATTCCCGGCGAAGAAGTCGAGATGGTGCTTGCCGTACATGATGCCGTCGATTTCGGGATCGACGGTCGAAACAGCCGCCGTCAGGGACAGCAGCCGGTCGTAACCTCTTTCGAATGTGTCGGCGGCGCTTTGCAATTGGTCGATCCGGACCGGCCTGTCCTGTGGCGTTGCGCGTTCGGCCGCGCCGGCCAGATAGACGATGCGCTGCGACAGCGCCTTCTGCTGGCTGACCTCGAAGAGCAGGGAATCGTCGCCCTCGTGCTCCGCAAGCATCGTCTGCACCAGCATGTAGGATGCCGTGGCGACAACCGCGATGAGGATCACAGCACCCCAGTAGGCCGCCTTGATCGCCAGCAGCAGCCGGTTCGACCCTGCGCCCAAAGTTTCCCGATCGCTTGTCAATATTTCGCCCAGGCCCGCCACGAGGCGCAAGCTCGCAGCAAGCGGTTAAGGGAGCCGGAAGCGGTTGGGCAAAACTGTAGCGATTTGCCGGAGTTGGTTACCGGGCCATTGCTTCCGCTCCGCGTTTTTGCACTACGTGAGCCGGATCGGAGTCGTCCATGTCCAGCTCGCTTGCCCAACATTTGTCGACGGAACTGGCGGGCCTGAAGGCCGCCGGGCTTTACAAGGCGGAGCGCGTCATCGCCTCGCCGCAGTCCGCCGGGATCGAACTCGCGGACGGCGCCAAGCTCCTCAACTTCTGCGCCAACAACTACCTCGGCCTGGCGGACAGCGAGGAACTGACCGCCGCGGCAAAAGAAGGGCTGGACCGTTATGGCTACGGCATGGCGTCGGTCCGCTTCATTTGCGGCACGCAGGAGGAGCACAAGCAGCTCGAAGCGCGCATTTCGCGTTTCCTCGGCATGGAGGACACGATCCTCTACTCCTCGTGCTTCGACGCGAACGCCGGCCTGTTCGAGACCCTGCTTGGCGAGGAAGACGCGATCATCTCCGACGCCCTGAACCACGCCTCGATCATCGACGGTGTGCGGCTCAGCAAGGCCCGGCGGCTGCGCTACGCCAACAATGACATGACGGAGCTGGAGCAGCGGCTGAAGGAGGCGCAGGACGCGCGCTTCCGGCTTATCGCCACGGATGGCGTGTTCTCCATGGACGGCATCATCGCCAATCTGCAGGGCGTGTGCGACCTGGCGGAAAAATACGACGCCATGGTCATGGTCGATGACAGCCACGCGGTCGGCTTCGTCGGCGATCACGGGCGCGGTTCGCCGGAGCGTTGCGGTGTTGAGGGACGCGTCGACATCATCACCGGCACGCTCGGCAAGGCGCTTGGCGGGGCGTCAGGGGGTTACACCAGCGGCAGCACGATCGTGGTCGAATGGCTCCGACAGCGCTCGCGTCCGTACCTCTTCTCCAATACGCTGATGCCGGCCATCGCGGCCGCGTCGCTGAAAGTGTTCGACATCGTCGAGCGAGGCGACGCGCTGCGGCGGAAGCTTTACGCCAACGCCGACCGTTTCCGGGCCGGCATGACCAAGGCTGGCTTCACGCTGGCCGGCGCCGGCCACCCGATTGTCCCGGTGATGCTCGGCGACGCCAATCTCGCCCAGGAGATGGCCCAGCGGCTCCTTGGCCATGGCATTTACGTAATCGGCTTCTCGTTTCCGGTGGTGCCCAAGGGCCAGGCGCGCATCCGCACCCAGATGTCTGCGGCGCATTCGTCGCAGGACATCGACCGCGCGGTGGCGGCGTTCGAGAAGGTCGGGCGGGAGCTGGTGGTGTTGAAGTGAGTAGCGGGATGCCCCCTACACCACGCTTCGCGTGGTCCCCTTCCCCCGTAAACGGGGGAAGATCCGGCGCTGCGGCCGGCCGCAACCTCGGATCCACCCCAGCGCAGGGGGGGTGGGGGACCCCCGCAGGTGGGGGTGGGGGCGCGGAGGAGGT
>JAEWLS010000028.1 GCA_023457435.1 Pseudomonadota bacterium | reverse complement strand
CCGCAGGGCTCTCCTCCCGATCTCGAGGACATCATCCGCCGCGGCCAGGACCGTCTGAAGCAGGCGCTGCCGGGCGGCGGCAGGGCAAACCCGGCGCTGTTCGCGCTGATCGCCGTGGCCATCGCGGCGATCTGGGTGTTCCAGGCGATCTACACCGTGCAGCCGGACGAGCTCGCAGTCGAGCTGCGCTTCGGCAAACCGAAGGACGAGATTTCCGAACCTGGGCTTCATTTCCACTGGTGGCCGGTCGAGACCGTCGAGAAGGCCAACGTCGCCGAAAAGCTGGTGAACATCGGTGAGGTGCGCGGCCAGACGTCTTCCGGGCTGATGCTCTCCGGCGATCAGAACATCGTCGACGTGAAATTCTCGGTCGCCTACCAGGTCGCCGATCCTCGCGCCTACCTGTTCAACGTGGCGTCGCCAGACGACATGGTTCGCCAGATTTCCGAAAGCGCGATGCGCGAGGCGGTCGGCCGCCGGCCGGCGCAGGACATTTTCCGCGACGACCGCCAGGGCATCGCCGAGGACGTTCGCCGCATCGTCAGCACCACGCTGGAGCAATACGGCACGGGCCTTGCGATCAACGCGATCTCGATCGAGGACGCGGCGCCACCGCGCGAGGTTGCCGACGCGTTCGACGAAGTGCAGCGCGCCGAGCAGGACGAGGACCGCTTCGTCGAGGAATCCAACCAGTATTCCAACCAGAAGCTCGGCCAGGCACGCGGCGAGGCGGCGCAGATCCGCGAAGAGGCCGCCGCCTACAAGAACCGCGTCGTGCTCGAGGCAGAGGGCGAGGCGCAGCGCTTCGTGTCGGTCTACGACGAATATGCGAAGGCGCCCGACGTGACGCGCCGCCGCCTGTTCCTGGAAACGATGGAAAACGTGCTCAAGAACTCGAACAAGGTCATCGTCGAGCAGGGGGCCGGGCCGGGCGTGGTGCCTTACCTGCCGCTGCCTGAACTGGCCGGCCGAAACGCCACCGGGGCAGCCAACACGCAGCCGGGAGTCAACCGATGAGCCGCCTTCCGATCGTCGCGGTCGTCGCCGCCGTCATCCTGTTCCTGGGCTGGTCGTCCGTGTTCGTCGTCAACGAGCGCGAGCAGGCGATCGTGCTGCGCTTCGGCGAGATCGTCGACGTGAAGCGCGAGCCGGGCATCTACTTCAAGGCGCCGTTCGGCTTCCTCGACGCCGACAACGTCCAGATCATCGAGGACCGCATCCTGCGTTTCGACCTCGACGACATCCGCGTCCAGGTTTCGGGCGGCAAGTTCTACGAGGTCGACGCCTTCGTCGCCTATCGCATCTCCGATGCGCGGGTGTTCCGCGCCACGGTTTCGGGTTCGGTGCCGCTTGCCGAGCAACGGCTGCGCACCCGCCTCGACGCGGCGCTGCGCCGTGTCTACGGTCTGCGCGGCTTCGAGGCCGCCCTGTCGGAGGAGCGTGCGTCGATGATGCGCGAGGTGGCCGAGCAGCTGCGGCCCGACGCGACGTCGCTGGGGCTCGAAATCGCCGACGTCCGCATCCGCCGGACCGACCTGACGCAGGAAGTGTCGCAGCAGACGTACGACCGTATGAAGGCCGAGCGTCTCGCGGAAGCCGAGCGGCTGCGCGCCCGCGGCCGTGAAGCGGCACAGCGCATCCGCGCCCGCGCCGACCGCGAGGTCGTCGAGATCGTCGCCGACGCGCAGCGCGAATCGGAGATCCTGCGAGGCGAGGGCGAGGCCCAGCGCAACGCCGTGTTCGCCGATGCGTTCTCGCGCGACCCGGATTTCTTCGACTTCTACCGGTCGATGTCGGCCTACACGCAGGCGCTCAACGGGCAGGGCACGACCATGCTGCTGTCGCCGGATTCGGAGTTCTTCCGCTACTTCGGCTCGCAGAACGGCACGCGCCCGCAGAACCCGGCCCCGGCCGCGCCAGCTGCTCCGGCCGCACCGGCCGCCACCGGCGCGACCAACTAGGGCATGACCGACCTGCTCGCGGCCTTCGGCCTCGTGCTGGTGCTCGAAGGACTGATTTATGGCGGCCTGCCGGGATTTGCGAAACGGCTGGCCGCCGAGGTCCTGACGATACCGGAAAGTGCGCTGCGCATCGGCGGCATCGCGGCGATGGCGGCGGGTGTCGTGATCGTCTGGCTGGTGCGCGGGTAACGCAGGATTTATTGCTCCAGGCCACCTACGATCCGATGCCGGGCCGCAAACGCGCCCCATTTCATGCGATGATGCCGGCGACCTGAGCGAACTGCGCCGCCCGTTTTCTGGAGCTTTCCGATGCCGAACCTGATCCGTCCGACACGCCTGGCCGCAGCCGCCGCCAGCGTGGCGCTGCTGGCGCTCGCAGCTCCCGCGGTCGCGCAGCAGACCCAGGCGCCGCCGATGGCGACGCAGCAGGGGCCGGCGTCGGTCGCCGACCTCGCCGAGAAGCTGCTCGGCGCGGTGGTGAACATTTCGACCTCGCAGAACGTCGCGGCCTCAGGCGGCGGCGGTGGCCCGGTGACGCCGCCGCAGCTCCCCGAGGGCTCGCCGTTCCAGGATTTCTTCGACGAGTTCTTCAAGCAACGCCGCGGTGAGGGCGGCGGGGCGCCGCAGCGGGTCCAGTCGCTGGGTTCCGGCTTCGTCATCGATGCCGACGAGGGCATCATCGTCACCAACAACCACGTGATCGCCGACGCCGACGAAATCGAGGTCAACCTCGCCGACGGCTCCAAGCTTGCCGCCGAACTGGTGGGCAAGGACACCAAGACCGACCTTGCGGTGCTCAAGGTCGATCCCGGTGCGCGCAAGCTGACCGCAGTTTCGTTCGGCGACAGCGACCGGATGCGCATCGGCGACTGGGTCATGGCGATCGGCAACCCGTTCGGCCTCGGCGGCACGGTGACCGTCGGCATCATCTCGGCGCGCGACCGCGACATCAATTCCGGTCCGTACGACGATTTCATCCAGACCGACGCGGCCATCAATCGCGGCAATTCCGGCGGCCCGCTGTTCAACATGTATGGCGAGGTCATCGGCATCAACACGGCGATCATCTCGCCCTCCGGCGGATCGATCGGCATCGGCTTCTCCATTCCGTCCGAGCTCGCCGTCAACGTCATCACGCAGCTGCGCGAGTTCGGCGAGACGCGGCGCGGCTGGCTCGGCGTGCGCATCCAGCCGGTGACGGCGGAGATCGCCGAGAGCCTCGGCATGGAAGGCACGCGCGGCGCGCTGATCGCCGGCATCATCAAGGGCGGGCCGGTCGACAACGGCCAAATCCAGGCGGGCGACATCGTCAAGAGTTTCGACGGGCGCAACATCAACGAGATGCGCGACCTGCCGCGCATCGTGGCCGACACGCCGGTCGGCAAGGAAGTCGACGTCGTCGTCGTCCGCAAAGGCGTCGAGCAGACCGTGAAGGTCACGCTCGGCAGGCTCGAGGACGGCGAGGAGATGGCGGCGGTCGAGGACGGAAGCGCGACCGCCGATCAGGCCGAGAAGGGTGCGGTGGCGACAGCCAATGTGCTCGGCATGACCGTTTCGGAGCTGAACGACGAGACCCGCGCCAAGTACGAGATCGACAAGGCAGTGAACGGCGTGGTGATCACCGAGGTTACCGCCAACTCGCCGGCCGCCGAGAAGGGCATCCAGCCGGGCGACGTGATCACCGAGGTGGCGCAGGAATCCGTCTCGACGCCGAAGGATGTGCTCGACCGGGTGGCCGCGCTGAAAGGCCAGGGACGGCGCAACGCCCTGCTCGTTCTATCGTCGAAGAGCGGCGAACTGCGCTTCGAGACCGTGCGAATGCAGTGAGTCCGGCGATCGTGCCAAACCACTGACATATTTAGAGAAAGGCGGCCGGTGGCCGCCTTTCGCGCATCAGGCGAAGTCGGATCTTCGATAGCCCTGTATGTAAAGCAGGGCGGTCAGGTCGCCGTGATCGACGCGGATGCCCGCCTGCGCCGCGACGGCGGGCTTGGCATGCAGCGCGACGCCGCTGCCGGCAAGCGCCAGCATGTCTAGGTCGTTTGCGCCGTCGCCGACGGCGATAGATTCCGCCAGGCCGATACCGAGCCGCGCGCAGATCTCGCGCAGCGCCACCGCCTTCGCCTCGCGCCCGAGGATCGGCTCCGCGACGGTGCCCGCAAGACGGCCAGCCTCGACGTCCAGCGTGTTGGCGCGGTTCTCGTCGAAGCCGAGTTTCTGCGCGATGCGCGACGTGAAGGCGGTAAAGCCGCCGGATACCAGTGCCGCATAGGCGCCGTCGCGCCGCATTGTGGCGACCAGCGGCCTCGCCCCCGAGGCGATCGTGATCCGTCCCTCGATCAGCCGCTCGATGACGGCCTCGTCCAGCCCTTTCAGGAGCGCGACGCGCTCGCGCAGCGCCGGCTCGAACGCGATCTCGCCGTTCATCGACCGCGCGGTGATCGCGGCGACCTTGTCCTTGATGCCGACCTCGTCGGCGAGCTCGTCGATGCACTCCTGGTCGATCATGGTGGAGTCCATGTCGGCGATGAGCAGCTTCTTGCGGCGCCCGGCGGCCGGCTGCACGACAATGTCGAGCGGCGCGGACTCGACAGCCTCGCGCAGCTGGTTGCGCGCAAGCTCGCCGTCGACCGCGCCGGGAATTGCGATGTCGAGAGCCTCTTCCGCCGCAAGCCAATCGGCAGCGCTTGCGCCGAGCGCTTCGGTCGCCCTATGCGCAAGGGCTGGCGTCAGGGCGCGCGAGCCGGGCGAGGCAATGAGCGTGGCAACGAGAGACATCGGCGGGACCGGGAAGGATGGCGCAAAAGCGCCGATGGCGGACGCCGTGCTGATAGCGGGGCCGACCGCAAGCGGCAAGTCGGCGCTGGCGCTGCGTATCGCAGAAGCCACCGGCGGCGTCATCGTGAATACCGACTCCATGCAGGTATACGGCGTGCTTGACCGGCTGACAGCACGCCCAAGCTCGGACGAACTGGCGCGCGCCGACCATGTGCTCTACGGGCACGTGCCGCCCGCGCACGCCTATTCGACCGGGCGATGGCTGGCCGACGTCGCGGCCTTGCGCGACGCCGGGACCTTCGATGGACGGCAGCCGAGCTTCGTCGGCGGCACCGGCCTCTACTTCAAGGCGCTGCTCGACGGACTTTCGGAAATGCCGGACGTGCCGGCCGCGGTGCGCGAGCACTGGCGGGCAAGGCTCGCCGGGGAGGGAGCGCAGGCGCTTCACGCTGTCCTCGCCAGCCGCGATCCGCAGTCTGCCGATCGCATCGGCAGCGCCGACGGACAGCGGATCGTGCGTGCGCTGGAAGTGCTCGACGCCTCCGGCGAGCCAATCGGCGCATGGCAGGGACGGCGTGGTGCGCCGCTGGTGGATCGCAAGACTGCGCGCATGATCGTCATCGAGCCCGACCGGGACTGGCTCGGGTTGCGCATCGAGGCGCGTGTTCGCGCCATGATCGACGAGGGCGCACTCGACGAGGTTCGGGCGATCCAGGCGCTGCGCCTCAGTCCGGCGATGCCGGCGATGAAGGCGATCGGCGTTCGCGAATTTGCTGCCTTCCTGGACGGCTCGGCGTCCCTCGAAGCCGCGATAGAGCGCGTCGCAAGCGCTACCCGTCAATATGCGAAGCGCCAGTCGACGTGGTTCCGCCACCAGCTCGGCGACGGATGGCAGCGCGTTGCCGATCCGGCCGCCGTCACGGCTTGAGGTGACGCAGGGGAAATTCGCATCGGACGCAGCGAATTAACGGAGCGTAAGTCCGCCGCTGTCATAAGCGGGGCGGGCGCTTCGCAGGGGAGATCATTGCGTTTCCACAAGTCAGAATCGGCGTTTTTCGTCTTCATGGCGCTGATCCTGGGGGCGGGCGTGGTGATTCTTTACGCCTACAGTGTCGTTTCTGCCGGCGGGGAGCTGACGCTACCGCATGACGAGCTGTTCGATAGCGTCACGAAGCTGCTGTTCGGCACGGGAGTGCTGTTGTCCACGGCGCTCTTCTTCGGGCTGTTCCTGATCTATCCGCTGATCCGGACGCAGGCGAAGGAGGAATACAAACTGCGCGAAATGACGCAGACCCTGTCGGCGCGCTCGGAGACGCTCGAGCACGCAGCGCTGACGGACGGTCTGACCGGCATGCAGAACCGCCGCTATTTCGACGACGCGCTACGCGAGTACCTCACCGAGTTCAAACGCATCGGCAAGCCGATCGGCCTGATGATCCTCGACCTCGACCACTTCAAGCAGGTCAACGACACGCATGGCCACGACGTTGGCGACGAAGTTCTGCGGGCGGTGTCGAACACGCTGCGGGACATGACGCGCTATCACGACGTCGTAGCGCGACTTGGTGGCGAGGAGTTCGCGGTCGTTGCGCCAAACATGAACGAGGATCAGCTGTTCAAGCTTGCCGAGCGCATCCGCAAGGCGATCGCCGGCCAGCCGGTGCAGACCGGAAGCACCCGGATCAGGGTCACGACCAGCGTCGGGCTCGCCGTCTGGGATGGGCTGGAATCCGGCGAGGAGTTCTATCGCCGCGCCGACAAGCAGCTCTATCAGGCAAAGAGAGACGGCCGAAACCGGGTCTGCGCCTGAGCCGTTCCTACGCGATCACGCCGCTCTGCCGGAGCAGCCACAGCAACCACTCCGAAAATGCCTGTACGACCGGGTTGGGCCATGCGACCGGGGCGACGAGGATCATGAGCCAGGCGAAGAACGCGATCAGCAGCTTCTCGGCGAGAGCTGCAAGCAGCCTGCGCGCCAACACCGCGGTCAGCAAGATTGCCGCGACGACGAGGATGCCGAGCACCGTCTGCAGCGACGGCGGCGCTCCGATGCCTATGGCGAAGAAGAAGACCAGGGCGCCGAACGGTGCGAGGCCGAACGACGCGAGCCAGGCACGCATTCGGGGTACACGACGCCTGCCGTACACGGACGTCTCGACCCGCGCGCCGATGGCGGCGAATACGCCCGCGACAAAAAGTGCGACCACGAGGGCGACGTAGGCGGAGGGCAGGATCCACTCCCGCCTTGGCAATGTATCGACCAGCCCGGCACTTATCAGGAGGCCCGCGGAGGCGGCGATACCGACAGGCAAGGCGAGCGCCAGGCACAGCGCGACGGAACGGCCCTCGCCGCGGCGAGAGGGAGCTACGTCCGCAAGCGCGCTGTTCTCCGGCGCCGGCACCACCATGGTCACCTGAATCCCCCGCCCGCGGCGGCCTGCCGCGAATCGGCGCACAATAGGCGCAAGCGGCCGTTCAGCCAAAGCGCCCGCTGCAGTTAAGGTTATCTGCGGGGCAGGCGGGGCGGCGGGTTGTCGTAGGCGCGGCGGCCATAGAAGCCGCGCTCGCCCTCGGCGGGCGACGGCACGACCTGGGGTCGTTTGAGGATCGAGTCGCTGCCGAACATCGAAGTGTCGACGGCGCCCGAGCCCTCCAGCGGCTCGGTGCCGCTGCGCAGGTTGGAGAGTTTCGCGACCAGCGTCGCGAGATCGATATCGCGGTCGTCGGTCGCGCCGTGCTCGCCAACGTCGAGCTTCTCCGTCGAACCGGGAATGTAGGCCGGATCCAGCCGTTCGAACTTCATGCGCATGGTCGTCGCGACGCCTTCGCCGAAGGCGATCGCCTCGCGCTGCCCCATCGACGAGAGGAAAGACAAGGTCGATGCCGACGAGTCCGCGATGGCCGAACGTATGATGTCCTGGTCGCGCTCGTTGGCGAGGCGCATGGCGAAGATCGTAGAGCATTGCGACAGGATAGTCGGGTCGAGCTCTCCGGGGCGCTGCGTCACGACGCCGAGGTAGCAGCCGTACTTGCGGCCTTCCTTGGCGATGCGGGACAGGGCGTGCCGCGTCGGCGCGAAACCGAGCCGCGTGTCCGAGGGCATGTAACGATGCGCCTCCTCGCAGAGCACCAGCAGCTTCAACTTGCCGTTCGACCACATGGCCAGGTCGAAGGCGAGGCGGGCAAGCACCGAGCAGACGGAGTTGACGACCTCGGACGGCATGCCGGCCATCTCGAGGCAGGTCACAGGCTTTCCCTCGTGCGGAACCCGGAAGATGCGGCCGATCGTGTGCTGCAAATTCTCCTCGAAGGGACGGCCGCTGAACATGAAGCGGTAGCGCGGGTCGTTCATCGCCGACTCGAGGCGGATGCGCAGCGAGCGGTAGGTCGGCCTGTCGTTCTTGGAATCGAGCATGCCCATCCGGTCGTCGATGAGCTTCACAAGGTCAGTCATGCGGTAGGGCACGGGCGTATCGGCCGTCACGGCGCTATCGTTGGAGCGGCGCAACTGGACCTGTTGGGCGTTACCGCGAAACATCTGCTTGGCGAGCGGTATCAGATCGCGAAGGAATTCGACCTCCTCCGCGACCGGCTCGCGCCCGCGAAACAGCACCTCGGTCAGTTCCTCAAGCTTGAAGACCCAGAACGGCAGGTCAAGCGTGCGCGAGTCGATGCGAACCGCATGGTCAGGAAAGGTGGAAGCGAACTCGTTGTGCGGGTCGAGGATCAGGATCCGAAGGTCGGGACGCGATGCGATCGCCTTGCGAAGCAGGAGCGACACCGCCGTCGACTTCCCGACGCCGGTCGTCCCGACCACGGCGAAGTGACGGTTGAGTGTGTCGTCGATGGCGATGCAGGCGGCGATGCCATCGTCCTGCGAGAGGTTGCCGACGCGGACGCTGTTCTTGCCGCCGAGGTCGTAAACCGCCTCGAGATCGCGGGCGCGGATGCGGTGCGAAATCGCGCCAATGTTCGGGTAGATCGTGATGCCGCGATCGAAGACGGGGCGGCCGTCGACGTCGCGGACTTCGCCGATCAGCTCGACCGAGACCTCGATGGCGTTCGGCTCGTCCTCGCGCCACCCGTGCTGCGGCTGGTTGATGCCGTAGACGAGGCCGACGGTGCGCGTTTCCTTGAGGTTGATCGAGATCATGCGCCCGACGGTCCAGAGACCGTTGAGAGCATTGTCTTCGCCGTCCGCGTAGGCTGCTATCGTCGCGCGAGCGCCATCGCACTGGACGACCCGGCCGAGCACCCGAGCAGCGGGCTGGGCGCTGGTCCGGCGCTCCTGGTCGACCGCCTCTGGCTGAACTGAGCCACGCTCGACATACATCAGCTTACCTTTTTTACCCGCCATCCCCGCTCTTAACCGAAGAGGGTTAAAGGGGCGTATTCCGGCTGGGTTGAAGCAAGGTAAACGCCACGCTTGACGCCTTATATAGGCATGTGCTTATGATAAGCTATGGCCGATGGTACTGCAGTCTTCAAAGCCCTGTCCGACTCGTCGAGACGCCACATCGTGGAGCGGCTGGCGCGCCGCCCGATGTCGGTCCGCGAGATCACCGAGGGCATGGCGATCTCGCAGCCCGCCGTGTCCCAGCATCTCGACGTGCTGAAGAAGGCCGAACTGGTTCAGGTGCGCGCCGAGGGCGCGCGCAACATCTACAGCATCGACCCGCGCGGGCTCGGCGTGATCCGGGCATGGCTGGACCGCCACTGGGCGGAGGCGCTCGACAATTACGCAAAGCTTTTCGAAGAGGGAAACGACTGAGATGCCAGCAACCATCACACCAGCACCGATCAGAAAGAGCTTCGTCGTGAAAGCGACGCCAGAGAGGGCGTTCGACGTATTCGCGCGGCGGATGCACGACTGGAGCCCATCCGTGCAGACCCTGACGGGCAGCCGCCGCGACATCGTCATCGAACCGAAGCCGAAGGGCCGCTGGTACGAAGTGGGCGAGGGTGGCGCGCAAGCCGACTGGGGACATGTCATCGAGTGGGAGCCGCCGCACCGCATGGTGCTCGCCTGGCAACTCGACGGGACCTACAGCTTCAATCCAGCGCTCGTGACCGAGGTGGAGGTCCGCTTCTCGCCGGAGGGAGCGGGGACGCGCGTCGATTTCGAACACCGTAACCTGGATCGCTTCGGGCCGGTCGACCCCGAGTTCTTCAAGGGCCTCGACGGGACCGGCGGCTGGAGCGGCTCGATCGCGAACTTCATCATGCTCATCAACGAAGGGAAACTCTGATGCGCCGCCTCGAACTTGCGCTTTGCGCGCTTCTCGGCATCAGCGCCGTGCTCCACGCAATAGGCAGTGTTGCCTCCTATCCCAGAGGGAGCGAGGTGCTGGTGTGGGCACTCGCCGCCTCGGGATTCTGTCTAAGCGTCGTCTTTCTCAACGTGCTCAGGGTGATGCGCCGTCACGACACGGCGGTCGGCTGGGGCGCGCTGGTGGGCACCGTCTCCTGGCTACTCGTGGCTCTCGGCTTCGGCGGCGCCGAGGTTGGCTATCTCGACTTCCGCGTGCTGATCCATGCCGCTCTTTCGGCAGCGCTTGTGGCAACCGCGGTGGTGACGATGCGTTCCGGTACCGGTGCCGGTGCGCGGGCGATGGCCTGATGTCGCTGGCGCGGCGGAATTCCCATTGACAGGCGTTCCGCTGCGCCACTAATGTCCGCGACGATGGCGAAGACAATCATTCTCGTAGTAGGAATGCGCGTGGGCAAGGCGGTGTAACCGCCGGGCAAGACCGACCCATGCGCAGACAGAGGCTCCTTCGGGGGCCTTTTTTATTGCCTTCGATCCGACTAGACGACAGTGCAACGGCGCTTCCGGGCGCGAGACGGGACCAGAACGATGAACGCACGAGCAGAGACCGGCCGCCGTGAGATGAGCGGGGCGGAAATGGTGGTCCAGGCGCTGAAGGACAACGGCGTCGAGCACATCTTCGGCTATCCCGGCGGCGCGGTCCTTCCGATCTACGACGAGATCTTCCAGCAGGACTCGGTCCAGCACATCCTCGTCAGGCACGAGCAGGGCGCCGGCCACGCGGCGGAAGGCTATGCGCGCTCGACCGGCAAGGCAGGCGTCATGCTGGTCACCTCGGGTCCCGGCGCCACCAACGCCGTCACACCGCTGCAGGACGCGCTGATGGATTCGATCCCGCTGATCTGCATCACTGGACAGGTTTCGACCTCGCTGATCGGCTCCGACGCGTTCCAGGAATGCGACACGGTCGGCATCACACGGCCGTGCACGAAGCACAACTGGCTGGTCACCGACGTCAACGAACTCGCTGCGACATTGCACGAGGCCTTCCATGTGGCGACCACGGGACGCCCAGGGCCTGTCGTCGTGGACATCCCGAAGGACGTGCAGTTCGCCAAAGGCATGTACACGCCGCCGCAGACTGCGCCGCGCACCAGCTATCAACCCAAGCTGCAGGGCGACCTCGAGAAGATCCGCCACGCCATCTCGCTCATGGCCGCGGCAAAGCGGCCGATCATCTACTCCGGCGGCGGGGTGGTGAACTCCGGCGCCGAGGCAAGCCATCTGCTGCGGGAACTCGTCGATCTCACCGGCTTCCCGATCACCTCGACCCTGATGGGCCTTGGCGCCTATCCGGCGAGCGGCAAGAACTGGCTCGGCATGCTCGGCATGCACGGCACGTACGAAGCCAACATGGCAATGCACGATTGCGACGTCATGCTGTGCATCGGCGCGCGGTTCGACGACCGCATCACCGGGCGGCTCAATGCGTTCTCCCCGAACTCGACGAAGATCCACATCGACATCGACCCGTCTTCGCTGAACAAGAACGTGCGTGTCGAGGTGCCCATCCTCGGCGACGTCGGCCGCGTGCTCGAGGACATGGTTCGGCTGTGGCGCGCATCGGCGCGGCAGGACAAGGGGCAGCTGAAGCCGTGGCTCGATCAGATCGAGCGCTGGCGCGCGCGCAATTCGCTCGCCTACACGCGCAGCGCCGACGTGATCATGCCGCAATACGCGATCGAGCGGCTCTACGAACTGACCCGGGAGCGCGACACCTTCATCACGACCGAGGTCGGGCAGCATCAGATGTGGGCTGCACAGCACTATGGCTTCGAAAAACCGAACCGCTGGATGACATCGGGCGGCCTCGGCACCATGGGATACGGCCTGCCCGCCGCGCTCGGCGTTCAGATCGCGCATCCTGACGCGCTCGTGATCGACATCGCCGGCGACGCCTCGGTGCAGATGACGATTCAGGAAATGTCGACGGCGGTCCAGTACAGTGCGCCCATCAAGATCTTCATCCTGAACAACCAGTACATGGGGATGGTGCGACAGTGGCAGCAGTTGCTGCACGGCAACCGCCTGTCGCATTCCTACACCGAGGCGATGCCGGATTTCGTCAAGCTGGCCGAAGCCTATGGCGCGCACGGAATTCGTTGCGAGAAGCCGGGCGAACTCGATGAGGCGATCCAGGAGATGATCGACGTCCGCAAGCCGGTTCTGTTCGACTGCCGCGTCGCCAACCTCGCCAACTGCTTCCCGATGATCCCCTCCGGCAAGGCCCACAACGAGATGCTGCTGCCGGACGAGGCCACCGACGAGGCGATCGCCACTGCCATCGACGCGAAAGGC
Source organism: Pseudomonadota bacterium (assembly GCA_023457435.1). GTDB lineage: Bacteria > Pseudomonadota > Alphaproteobacteria > Rhizobiales > Rhizobiaceae > RCIO01. The sequence goes on along the minus strand of JAEWLS010000028.1, from coordinate 119,174 downwards.
CGGATGCTCGTCTGAGAGCGTCCGCAACGGAGATCACTACATGAACGCTCAGCTCCAGCCGACCGGTTCGCCGTATTTCATCACCAAGGACACGGCGGAGCCCGAGAGCCACACGCTTTCAGTGCTCGTCGACAACGAGCCGGGAGTTCTCGCGCGCGTCATCGGGCTGTTCTCCGGCCGCGGCTACAATATCGACAGCCTGACCGTCTCGGAGACCGAGCACGAGAAGCATCTTTCGCGCATCACCATCGCGACGCGCGCCACGCCGCAGGTCATCGAGCAGATCCGCCACCAGCTCGAGCGCATCGTGCCGGTGCATCGGGTCGTCGACCTCACCGTCGTTGCGCGGGAGCGCGGGCAGGAGCGTCCGCTGGAGCGGGAGCTGGCGCTGGTGAAGGTCACCGGCAAGGGCGAAGCGCGCGTCGAGGCGCTGCGTCTGGCCGAGGCGTTCCATGCAAAAGTCTCCGACGCGACGACAGAACACTTCATCTTCGAGATCACCGGCAAGGGGACGAAGATCGATCAGTTCATCGCCATCATGAAGCCGCTCGGCCTCATCGAGATCTGCCGCACCGGCATCGCCGCCATGACTCGCGGTCCTGAGGGGATGTAGTCGGGCGAGTGCGCTCTGCGCAGCCTCCTCATGCGTCGAGTGTTGTTCGCATTGTGTTCTGCATTTCTACATGCTACCTTCACTGTGTAGATGGTATCGTGCATTGGCGCTCAACATCAGAAACTTGGAAACAGAACGGCTTGTTCGCGAGCTTGCGCGGAAGCGCGGCCTGAGTCTGACAGAGGCCGTTCACGAGGCGGTGGACACGGCCTTGAAAATTGATGCATCGACGGATGACGTCGATCCCGGCAAAACGCTGCTTGCGCGACTGCAGCCGTTATTCGATCGCTTAGACAGAATGGCTAGGTCCGATCAGAAGGCGGACAAGGCGTTCTTCGACGACATGTGGGGTGAGAGCGACATTTAATGCATGTGGATGCGTCTGCAATCGTGGCAATCATCTTGCGAGAAGAAGGGTACGTCGCTCTCGCATCTCGACTTGCAGCGTCGAAACGCCCGACCACGTCACCGGTATCCGTCTTTGAAGCGATCATCGCTGTCGGAAGAGAGACGGGCGACCGAAGCATCGGCCTGCCGATCGTTCGAGAATTTCTACAGCGCGCCGGAATAACAATGGTCGAGATATCGGCGGACCTGGTTGAGGGGCTTGCTGACGTGCATCAGCGCTACGGCAAGGGTCTCGGTCATCCAGCGCGTCTGAATATGGGCGATTGCTTTTCCTACGCTTTGGCCAAGAAATCAGGCGATCCGCTCCTCTACAAGGGCGACGATTTTTCCCACACCGATCTCGCTTGAGGCGCGCTTGCCCTGCACCCGCGAATCCGGTCTGACGCGCTGATGCAGTTTTCCCCGCAGCAAGACGAGGCGCTGAAGGCCGTTTCGCGTTGGCTGAAAAGCGGACGGCCGCAGATCTTCCGCCTGTTCGGATATGCGGGCACCGGCAAGACGACGCTGGCCCGCCATTTCGCGGAAGGTCTCGACGGCCAGGTGCAGTTCGCGGCCTTTACCGGCAAGGCGGCACAGGTGCTGCGCTCGAAGGGCGCCGTGAACGCCAGGACGATACATTCCCTGATCTACCGCCCGCGCGGCGAGGAGGCGGTCGAGGACGAGAGCACCGGCAAGACCTCGATGTCGCCGACCTTCTCGCTCAATCGGCAGAGTCCGGTGGCGCGCGCCAAGCTGATCGTCGTCGACGAGTGCTCGATGGTGGACGAGCAGCTCGGACGCGACCTCCTGAGCTTCGGCACCCCGATCCTCGTGCTGGGCGACCCGGCGCAGCTTCCGCCGGTGCAAGGCGGCGGCTTTTTCACCGAGCACGACCCCGACCACCTGCTGACGGAAATCCACCGACAGGCGCAGGACAACCCGATCATCCGCCTCGCCATGGACGTGCGCGAGGGACGCGAGTTCATGAACGGCGATTACGGCACTGCGCAGGTCATCGGCCGCGACGCGGTGAACCAGGACATCGTGCTCGGCGCCGACCAGGTGCTTGTCGGCACCAACCGGACACGGCGGCGCTACAATCAGCGGCTGCGCGAACTGAAGGGCTTCGGCGTGGCGTTTCCGCAGGCTGGCGACAAGCTCGTGTGCCTGCGCAACGACCAGGCGAAGGGGCTTCTGAACGGATCGCTGTGGAAGGTCATGACCTCGTCGCGCGAGACCGTGAAGCCGGGGATCAACCTGCTGGTGTCGCCCGAGGAGGACGATCCCGATCGCGGCGTCGCCAAGATCAAGCTGCTCAAGTCCGCGTTCGAGAACCCTGACGACGAAGTGCCGTGGCAGACCAAGAAGCGCTACGACGATTTCGACTTCGGCTATGCGCTGACGGTCCACAAGGCGCAGGGATCGCAGTGGGACAAGGTCGTGCTGTTCGACGAGAGCTACGCGTTCAAGGAGACGCGCCAGCGCTGGCTCTACACCGCAATCACCCGCGCGGCGAAGCAGCTCACGGTCGTGCGCTAGCGGTCCACGAAGCGATCCCGACGAGCCATCCGGGTTTTAGCGAACAATGGAGAGAAGAAGCATGACGAACATCACCGTCTTTGGCGGCACCGGTTACGCCGGCTCGGCCATCGTCAAGGAGGCGGCAGCGCGGGGGCACAAGGTGACCGCGGTGGGCCGCTCGGCTGCGAAGGCTCCGGTCAGCGGCGTCGACTACGTCGCAGGTACTGCCACCGAGGCGGACGTCACCATCGGCAAGGGCGACGTCGTGATAGCCACGCTGTCGCCGCGCGGAGACAATGTGGGCAAGTTGCCAGGCGTCTACCGCGAACTGGCGGAGCGTTCGGCGAAGGCCGGCGCACGATTCATTGCGATCGGCGGATTCACCTGCCTTCGCCCGGCGGAAGGTGCGCCGCGCATGACGGAAGGCGACCAGATCCCGCCGCAGTACCGGCAGGAGGCGCTCGAAATGTACGAGGTGCTGAAAGATCTCGAGGCCGGCAAGAGCGGCGGCGACTGGCTGTTCGTCAGCCCGGCGATGGAGTTCGGGTCCTACGCTCCCGGAAAGGATGTCGGACGCTATCGCGTCAGCGGCGAGGTCGCGCTGTTCGACGAAAACGGCAAGTCGGCGATCAGCGGCGTCGACTTCGCCCGCGCCGTGGTCGATGAAATCGAGAAGCCGACCCGGCACAAGTCGCAGATCCACTTCGCATACTGAGGCGACAGGAGGCGCGCCCCAGCGGCGCGCCTCGGTCGTTCAGATGACGATCTGGGTTCCGATCTCGACGACGCGACTGCTCGGGATCTGGAAATACGCGGTCGCGTCAGCGCCGTTTCTGGCCAATGCGATGTACAGCTTATCCTGCCACAGCGGCATGCCGCCGATCGGAGATGCTTTCAGCGTGCGGCGCGACAGGAAGAACGACGTGGTCATGATGTCGAACTTCCAGCCCTGCTTACGGCAAATCGACAGCGCCTTCGGGATGTTCGGCTGCTCCATGTAGCCGAATTTCATCGTCACGCGCATGAACAGCCGATTGAGCTCCTGGATCTCGACGCGATCCTGCTCGACGACGTGCGGCTGTTCGGCGGTCGTGATCGTGAGGATTACGTTCTTCTCGTGAAGCACCTTGTAGTGCTTCAGGCTGTGGAGCAGCGCGGTCGGAGCGCTGTCACGATCGCTCGTAAGAAAGACGGCGGTGCCGGGGACAATGGACGGGGCCTTGGCGACAAGTCGATCCGTCAGCACCTCGAGCGGCACTTCGGCCTTCCGCGATTTCTCGAACACCAGCGCGCTGCCGCGGCGCCACGTGAACACGACGAGCATGATGGAAAGCGCTACCGCCAGCGAGACCCAGCCGCCGTCGTGAACCTTGAGCATGTTCGCGTAGAGAAAGACGAGCTCAATCGCGAGCAGTGGGGCGATGACCGCGGCCGCGACCCACGTCCGCCACTGCCAGACGCCCGTCATCACGTAGAAGAGCAGCAGCGCCGTGACGACCATCTCGCCGGTGACCGATATGCCGTAGGCTGATGCCAAGGCCGAGGAGGAACCGAACTCCAGCACCAGGATGACGACGCCGATGGCCAGGAACAGATTGACCTGCGGCAGATAGATCTGGCCCGACCGGGTTGCGGACGTGTGGAGGATATCGAAGCGAGGCAGCATGCCGAGCTGGATCGCCTGGCTGGTCAGCGAGTAGGTCCCGGTGATCACGGCCTGGCTTGCGATGACCGTGGCCATCGTGGCGAGAATGACCAGCGGAAGCCCGGCCCAGGCCGGAACCATTTCGAAGAGCGGCTGCCCGATCGGACCGCGGTGGGACAGAATGTAGGCGCCCTGGCCGAAGTAATTGAGCACGAGCGCGGGGAAAACGAGCGCAAACCAAGCGAGCGCGATGGGCCTGCGGCCGAAATGGCCGAGGTCGGCGTAGAGCGCCTCGGCCCCTGTCACCGCCAGGAAGGCGGCACCCATGACGAGGAGCGCGACGCCTCGATGGTCAACCAGGAAGACGACGGCCGCTCGCGGGTCGAGCGCCCAGAGCACAGCCGGATTCGCGGCAGTGTGCCACAGGCCGACGCCGCCGAGGACGATGAACCAGACGGCCGTGATGGGTCCGAATACTCCGGCGACCCTAGCCGTGCCGAAGCGCTGTACCGCGAAGAGGCCAAAGGGAAACGGGCGGGGCTAATAGGCGTGCTGCACCGCACAAACCAATGCTGGATTGAAGGTCTGGCTGCGTCAGCCGTGCGCACCGCGCGCGGCTGCCACCGTACCGTAGTGTAAGTCGCGTTCAGCGTTTCCTTGCGCTGAAGGCCGTCGCGTCCTATGTGGACGGCCGAACCGAGGAGCGAACCGACGATGTGATTTCCCTTCGAGCGCAAGCCTGACCCGCATTGCCATCGGAGAAATCATGTCTACTATCACGCTCGCCGGCCTGTCGTGGGCTTTGCCCGACGGCCGCAACATTATCGACAACATCAGTGTCAGCTTCACCCGAGAGCGTACCGGCCTCGTCGGGCGCAACGGCGTCGGCAAGACGACGCTGATCAAGCTCATCGCCGGCAGCCTGCAACCGTTCGACGGTAGCGTCGCGGTCGAGGGACGCGTTGGCCTGCTGCGGCAGGCAGTGCAAATAACCGCAGAGCAGCAGATCGCGGATCTGTTCGGCGCGCGCGATGCATTGCATCTGCTGGCGAAGGCCGACCGCGGCGAGGCCACCGCGGACGAGATGGCCAATGCCGACTGGACGCTCGAGCATCGGATGACCACAGCGCTCGCCAGGCTCGGTCTCGAGGCCGATAGCCAAACGCCGCTTGCGGCGCTGTCGGGCGGCCAGCGCACGCGCGCCGCACTTGCTGCGCTGGTGTTCTCGGAGCCCGATTTCCTGCTGCTCGACGAGCCGACCAACAATCTCGACCGCGAAGGGCGACGCGCGGTGATCGATCTGCTTGCAGGGTGGAAGGCGGGCGCGATCGTCGTCAGCCACGACCGAGAGCTGCTGGACACGATGGATGCGATCGTCGAGCTGACCTCGCTAGGCGCGAAGCGATACGGTGGAAACTGGAGCGCCTACCGAGCTTTCAAAGCGCGCGAACTCGAGACCGCACGACACGATCTGGCGACCGCCGAGCGCGAGATCGTTCAGATCCAGAAGGTCGCAAGAGAGCGCGAGGAGAAACAGGATCGGCGCGATCGCGGCGGGCGGAAGAAGAACGCCAGAGGCGACGAGCCGAAGATCCTGCTCAATACGCTGAAGCGGCGTGCACAGGAAACGCGCGGCAACAGCACGCTGCTCGCAGAAAGACAGCGCGCCGAGGCCGCGGACGCAGCAGCCGAGGCGCGAGCGCGTATCGAGGTGCTTCAGCCACTTTCGGTCAGCCTCGCGCCGACCGGGCTCGCCGCCGCTCGCGAAGTGATGCGGCTGGATCGCGTGACAGCCGGATACGATACGGGTCCGCCGGTGCTGGAAGACGTGTCGCTGCATGTCGTCGGGCCGGAACGCGTCGCGATCACCGGGGCGAACGGTTCCGGCAAGACGACGCTGCTCGCGGTCGTCACCGGTTCGCTGGTACCGCTTTACGGCATCGCTAGAACGATGGTGCCTTTCGCCCTGCTCGACCAGACGATGAGCGTGCTCGATCCGGAACTGACGATCCGCGACAATTTCCGCAGGTTGCATCCGGACGCCGACGAGAACCGATGTCGGGCCGCGCTCGCGCGCTTCATGTTCCGCGCCGACGCCGCACTGCAGCCTGCGGGTACGCTGTCGGGCGGGCAGCTGATGCGTGCCGGGCTGGCGTGCGTGCTGGGCGCCAATCCGCCGCAGTTGCTTATCCTCGACGAGCCGACCAACCATCTCGACATCGACGCGATCGAGGCGGTGGAGGCAGGGCTGCGCGATTATGACGGCGCGCTCTTGATCGTCAGCCATGACGAGGCTTTTCTCGCCAATGTCGGTGTGACGCGGCGGGTGGAGATCGGCAGTGCGAAAGCTTGACATCGGCATAGCCGGCGCGGGTCCCGCCGGCTTGGCCGCCGCGCTGTTCCTGCACCGCGCTGGCCACCGTGTCGCCGTGTGCGAGCGGTTCGACGCGCCGAAGCCGCTGGGCTCCGGGCTCATCCTTCAGCCGACCGGTCTCGCCGTGCTCGAACGTCTCGGGCTGCGGGGCAGGATCGACGCTTTGGGCAGCCGCATCGAGCGTCTCTACGGCGCGGATGCGAGGACAGGACGAACCGTACTCGACGTGCGTTACGCGGCACTGAAGGGCGGCGGCACCGGACTCGGCGTACATCGCGCGGCGCTGTTTTCCGTACTGCACGAAGCCGTCGCGGAAGCCGGAATCGGCATCGAAACCGGCAAGTCGGTTGCCGAGATCCAGGCCGGGGCAAGGCCCAAGCTGGCTTTCGAGGACGGAACGCGCACGGCGGCATTCGACCTTGTCATCGACGCGTCGGGCGCGCGTTCCCGCCTGCGCCGGCATTGCCGCACGCCCGTCGAACCCGTTCCGCTACGCTATGGTGCGTGGTGGGCGTCGCTGCCATGGCAGGACGGCTTCGACGCGCACGCGCTGGAGCAGCGCTACCGCCGCGCGTCCGTCATGATCGGGGTGCTGCCGATCGGGCGCGTTTCCGCGGATGGCGGTGCCATGGCCGCGTTCTTCTGGAGCCTCAAGCCCGACGCTGCTGATACCGTGCGGGCGAGGGGGCTTGCGGCCTGGAAGGACGAAGTCAGCGGCCATTGGCCGGCGGTGAGGCTGCACCTCGACAACATAGACGGTTTCGACACGCTGACGCTGGCGCGGTACGGGCATCACACACTTACGGTACCGGCCGGGAACGGCATCGCGTTCATCGGCGACAGCGCTCATTCCACCAGCCCGCAACTCGGGCAGGGCGCCAACATGGCCCTGCTCGACGCCGCGGCTCTGGCCGATGCCGTCGACATGTCGGGGGATGTCGATGCGGCGCTGGAACGGTACTGCGCGATGCGGCGCTGGCACGTGCGCGTCTTTCAGGCGGCTTCGCGGACGTTTACGCCGTTCTATCAGTCCGACTCGCGCGTGCTGCCATTCCTACGCGACACGCTTGTCGCGACCGTGGCGAAGCTGCCCATCGCGCAGCGAACCTTGGCACGCCTCGTCACGGGGACGTTGGTCGAGCCGATCAGGAGATAGCGCTTGCGCCCGAGGAGACGAGTCGATAAATCGCCGAACCGTAACGTACGGTACGGCGCGTGAGCCATCACTCCACCATTGCATCGCAGGAACCGACAGAGCGGCAGCAGGCCGTGCTCGACGCCGTGCTGTCGCTGCTCGTCGAAGGCGTCGATGTCACCATGTCGGCCGTGGCGCGTCGCGCATCGTGCTCCAAGGAGACGCTGTACAAGTGGTTCGGCGACCGCGACGGCCTGCTGACCGCCACGGTGCGCTGGCAGGCGTCGAAGGTTCGCGCCGGCAACTACGACCGCACCCGCATCGACGCGAATGCGCTGCGCGAAAGCCTGGAAGCTTTCGGCGCGAACTGGCTTCGCGTCATCTCTTCCGACACGTCGATCGCGCTGAACCGGGTCGCTATAGCGCAGGGCGGCAGCGACCATCTCGGCCGCATCGTGCTCGCCAATGGCAGGTTCGCCATCGGCGAACGGCTGAAGCCGCTGCTTGAGGCTGGCCGCGACGCCGGGCTGATAGCCTTCGAGGATGTGGAGGAGGCGTTCCGCACCTTCTTCGGGCTCGTCGGCCGCGACGTACAGCTTCGCCTGCTTCTCGGCGACCGGCTGGACCTCGGCGAGGCCGAAATCGGGCGTGACGCGGCACGCGCCGCAAGACAGTTCTTCGCGCTCTACGGCGCGGGCAAACCCACAACGCGTTCAACCTAGGGAAGGGAAACCAATGCGTGTCTACTACGATCGCGATGCCGATCTAAACCTTATCAAGGGCAAGAAGGTCGCCATCATCGGCTATGGTAGCCAGGGGCGGGCACATGCGCTCAACCTGAAGGACTCCGGCGTCAAGGATATCGCCATCGGTCTCAAGGCAGGGTCCGAGACCGCCAAGAAAGTCGAAGCCGACGGGCTGAAGGTGATGACCGTTGCCGAGGCCGCGAAGTGGGCCGACCTGATGATGATGGCGACGCCGGACGAGCTGCAGGCCGACATCTACAAGAACGACATCGCGCCGAATATCGGCGACGGCGCGGCGATCGCGTTCGCGCACGGCCTCAACGTCCACTTCGGCCTGATCGAACCCAAGAAGACTGTCGACGTTCTGATGGTCGCCCCGAAGGGCCCGGGCCACACCGTGCGCGGCGAGTACCAGAAGGGCGGCGGCGTGCCGTGCCTGATCGCCGTCCATCACGACGCTTCCGGCAACGCCCACGACCTTGGCCTTTCCTACGCCTGTGGCGTCGGCGGCGGCCGCTCGGGCATCATCGAGACCAACTTCAAGGAAGAGTGCGAGACCGATCTGTTCGGCGAGCAGGTCGTGTTGTGCGGCGGCCTGGTCGAGCTCATCCGAGCCGGCTTCGAGACCCTGGTCGAGGGCGGCTACGCTCCCGAAATGGCCTACTTCGAGTGCCTGCACGAGGTAAAATTGATCGTCGACCTGATCTACGAAGGCGGCATCGCCAACATGAACTACTCGATCTCCAATACCGCCGAGTGGGGCGAGTACGTGTCGGGCCCGCGCATCATCACCGCCGAGACCAAGGCCGAGATGAAGCGCGTCTTGACGGACATCCAGACCGGCAAGTTCACCTCGGAGTGGATGCAGGAGTACCGGGCGGGCATGTCGCGCTTCAAGGGCATCCGCCGCATGAACGACAGCCACCAGATCGAGGAAGTCGGCGAGAAGCTGCGCGGCATGATGCCGTGGATCGCCAAGAACAAGCTGGTCGACCGGGCGCGCAACTAGACGCCAGCGCCTTCTTCAAAAGCGAGCGAAGGGCGGCCTTGGCCGCCCTTCAACGTTTTAGCAACCTGTTGTGCGGCAGACTCTGGCGTCATAGCGGAGTATGCAGTCGTGTTTGGGTCGCGCCCATCGAAGCGCATGTTCAACGAGCGCCGTGGTCCCGGCCGCGACCGTTCGGGACAAAAGGCCGCCGTGCGTCTTGAGCGCGGGTTCGCCGGCGAATGTGTCGTCCTCGACCTTTCCGACGGCGGCGCCAGGCTGCGCGTCGAGAACCCGGCCGATCTGCCTGCCGTGTTCGAGATGCGGATCGGCCGCGAAACGCGCTGGCGCAAGGTACAGCTACGCTGGCGCAAACCGTCCGAGGTAGGCGTCGCCTTCATCTAGGGCTGAGGCCAGCTCCACGTCCGGTCGAGCTCCGCGGCGGTGGCAAGCTCGAGCCCCGCGCCCCGAACGAGCGTGGCGGCGGCTGCGACCAACGCAGCGTTGTCCGGCGCCCGCGTCCCGTCGGGCAGCATCAGATTGTTCTCGAAGCCGACGCGGACATGACCGCCAAGCATCGCGGCTGTGGCGACGCAGGCAGCTTCACGCGCGCCGAAGGCGCAGACGCTCCAATGCGCGAAACGCGGCATGCTCTCGCCGAGGAAGGGCAGAAGGTCGGCGGGTTCGGATTTCTGCCCGGGTGTGTAGCGGCCGAGCACGTAAAGGACCGGTATGTCGGCGAAGGGCAGCTTGCCGCCATCGCGCATCGCAGCGAGGCGCACAGCTTCCTCCGGCGCATAGAGGATGATCTGGGGCGCGACCCTTTCCCGCGACATCCAATCGAGCAGCGCAAGGAAGCCCGGCTCGGCTTCCGCGTCCGGTGCGATTTCGCGAAGGGCGAGCGAAGCAGCCCGCGGCTTGGCGGCCTTGACGACGGCGATCTGCTCCGCCGGCGTATAGATGCCTAGTGCCTCGCTGGTGATCTGCACAAGGATTCGGCCGCCCGTCTCGTTCCGGATCGCTTCGATCACCGAGCGGTAGGCGGCGGCGTCGAGCAGGTGCGTGCCGTCCGGCTTGCGTACATGGACGTGGATCATGGCCGCACCGGCCTCTGCGCATTCGGCCGCGCACCGTGCGAGTTCGGCAGGCCCGAGCGGCAGCGCTGGGTGATCGGCCTTCGTGCGACGCCCGCCATTCGGGGCCACTGCTATAGCGACTGGCGTCAAAGTGCGAACTCCGGGTTGGCGAAGTGCCACGCGATGAGCGGCGGCATTTGCGGCGCGAGCGCAGCGGGCAGGTCTTCTGCGTCCCGGATCACCACTGCGCCGACGATTTCAGGGTCGCTCTCCGCGGCCACGTGGGCGTCGATAGCCGCGACGATCTCCTCCGCGGTGAGTGCCAACACGAACCTCTTGAAGATGACCGTCCGTCCGTCGCGCGACCATGCATGCCAGCGGGCCTCCTGCCGCGCCGCCGCGAGATCGAGCCCCGTCTCCTCGCCGACCTCGCGAGCCATGTTGCCAACGATATCCAACCTGCCGTTGACGACGTCGACCGGCTCGAAGGAGCCAGCGGCGAAATAGACCTTCCCGGCGCCGGCGGTACGCGGTCCCATCTTGATGGCGATAAGCCGGCCGTCAGACGAGACCGGGATCGCGTGGCCGAAGCAGTGCTCGGCGCCCGCCGCCTCCGGCACGCCCCGCCAATACAGGAAAGTGGAGTAGGCAACCTCGTGGCACGCGCCGCGCAACACCCTGCCGTCAAACCGCAGGGACGAGAAGAGCATGATGCGCCCGTCGAACAGTGCGGGGTTCGCGGCATGCTCGGTGCGCCAATGCGCTGCGGCTGCGCCGAGATTGTCTCGCTCGAACGGATGCGCACTCGCCTCGACGCGAAAATCCGCCTCCGCTATTTCGAAGACACGGTCGCGCGGCAGGTCGAATGCACCCATGTCAGATCAGCCTGGGATCGATGGCGCGCTCGATGACGCGGCGAACGGTTAGCCCCTGGACGACGATGGTGAAGACCACCACCGCATAGGTCGCAGCCAGAAGCTCGTCCTTGAATTCCGTGTCCGGCAGCGAAAGCGCCAGCGCGACGGACACACCACCGCGCAGACCGCCCCAGGTCATGACGGAGAGCGAGCCCGGACCGAAGGCCTTGCGCAGCGGCCGAAGCAAGAGGGGGCTGGCAACCGAGACAAAGCGCCCACCGAGGACAAGCGGGATTGCGGCGACCATGAGCCAGGCATGTGCGAGGTCGAAAGACAGTACGAGGACCTCCAGACCGATGAGCAGAAAGAGAACCGAGTTGAGCATCTCGTCGACCACCTCCCAGAACGAGAACATGTAGTCCCTGACCGAGTCGCTCATGGCGCGCGACGTACCCCGGTTTCCAATCAGGATGCCGGCGACAACCACCGCGATCGGGCCGGATATGTGGAGACGAAGACTGAGCGCGTAGGTCAGCGCGCAAAGCGCCACCGACAACAGGATCTCGACGACATGATCGTCGATCGCCGACATCGCTTGGTAAGCAGCGAAGCCCATGACAAGACCGAACAGCACGCCACCGACCCCCTCGTAGAGGAAGAGTTCCGCGACGTGCCAAACGGTGATGTCGGTGGCTTCGCTCGAAGAACCAGCGGCGATCCCGACAAGGACGGCGAAGGCAACGACAGCGACTCCGTCGTTGAAGAGAGATTCCCCGGCGATGCGTACCTTAAGCGTCTCGGGTACGTTCACCGTCTTCAGCAGGGACAGCACCGCGACCGGATCGGTAGGGGAGATCAGCGCGCCGAAGACCAGGGCCCATGACAGCGGGACCGGTGCGCCAACCATTGGCGAGACGTAGTAGATCGCGAGGCCGATGACCGCGGTCGATACGAGCACGCCGAGGGTGGCCATGAAGCCGATGGTCCATTTCTGGTCTGCCATCTTGGCGAAGTCGACGTGCAGCGCGCCGGCGAAGAGGAGGAACGCCAGCATGCCGTTCATGATCGTCTCGTAGAAGTCGATCTGACGGATGGCTGACTGCAGGCTCGTGGTAATGCCGAGATCGGGCGAGATCCGGTGCAGGAGCAGCAGCACCAAGGAGGAACCCAGACCGACGGTCAACAACCCGATCGTGTGCGGCAGCCGCAGAAAGCGGAGGTTCAACCATCCGAACAGCGCGGACAGCGTGAGCAGGAGGGTGGCGAGTTCGAACAGGGACAGCATCAGATCAGATCGAGCGTGATCGCGACCGGGCAGTGGTCGGAAGCCTTGGGGCGATCCCAGCCCACACGCGGATATCGGTCGATCTCCTGGCCGGGCGGGAAAGGCGTCCGATAGGGCTGTCCGCCGCGAACGATCTCAGGCAGGGCCTTGCCGTTGGTCTGGGCGAGATGTCGAGACAGCAGGACGTAGTCGAGTTGGCACAGGTGCCGCTCCTGCGGACCACGCGTGTGATAGAGCGTCCAGCGCTCCATCTCCGGCAGTCGCTTGACCGGATTGTCGCTGAAGCCGCCGCCAAGCATCACATCGAGGGCCGACACGGCCTCCGGGACCGGAGTGAAGCGATGCCCCGAGAACATGTCGCCTTCAATGACGATGCGTTCCTGGTAGTCGTTGAAGTCGCCGCACACGACCCAGGCTTTCCTGGCGGCGTGGTCGACGCCGAAGCGTGCCTCGATGATCTTGCGAACCGCGCGCGCCTCCGCCATGCGCAACGGCATCGTCGCCTGGCGGCCGTCGAGTCCGTTGCGCGGCGACCCCATCGACTTGAGGTGGACGCAGTAGACGGTCAGCGGCTTGCCGCCGATCCGGAAATCGACTTCGAGGCAGTCGCGGCGGAAGATGCGTTCATGCGCCTGGTTGCCGCTGGCCTCGAGCTCCGGGCTTGCGAGGTCCAGGTCAGCGAAGGTCAGATGCGCATGGCTGGTCATGCGCACGAATTCGATGGATTCGCCGGTGGCGGTGGTCGGCCGAGCCATGATCGCGACATCGATGCCGCGGCTGTCGTTGCCGGTGGAGATGTATTTTTCGCGGTAGCCGGCACCGATCATCTTGAACAAGTAGCCGTACTCGAAGGCCTTCAGCGCTTCGAGGGAGTCCACCTCCTGCAGGCAGATGATATCGGCGCGGGTCGCGGCAATCGCCAGGGCGGAAAGCTGTCGGGTATCGTCGGTAAGCGCGATGGCCCTGGCGCGCTCCAAGAGACGGTATTCGGCTTCGTCCTTGATTTCGTACAGCGCCAGCGAGCGGTCCTGCAGCAATTCGTTGCGGAAGCCGGAAAAATCGAACCTGCTCATCAGGTTCTCGGCGTTGAAGGTGGCGATCCGCACGGACATGACGGCAGCAATGCCCCGGCTTCAGGCAAATGACAACCGTCGCCCGAGGCAGGCGACGGAACCGTCCGCATTCATCCCACGTTCAGTTGGTTGGTCACATGGTTAAGTACTGGTCTCACGGACGATGGGACGGCGGACCCGGAGGCGCAGTCAAGGAGGAACAGCATCATGAGCAAGCTAGCAGCATGCGCAGCAGCGTTGGGCGTGAGCCTGTCCGTGCTGGGCGCAGACATGGCGTCAGCCGCGCAGGCGATCAGGATAGGGCAGCCGGCGGTGCCTCAGACGACCCAGGCACAGCCGGAGCAGATCAATCATCGCTGGCGCCACCACGGCGGCGGGGCGGGCGTGTATTTCAACTTCGGCGGCGCCGGCATCGGTTTCACCGCCCCGGGGCCGTATTATCCGCGGTATCGTCCGCGGCATTACGCTCCCCGCTATTACGCGCCGCGCCACTACAACGGTCCGCGCTACTACCGCCCGGCGGCCGGTTCGCATGTGCGCTGGTGCCAGAACCGCTACAAGAGCTACCGCGCTTGGGACAACTCGTTCCAGCCGTATCACGGCCCGCGGCAGCAGTGCTATTCGCCTTACAGCTGAGCCAGGGGCGGCTTGACCTCGCCGGTCAGGCCGCCTGCTTCTCCTCGAGCACAATCACGCCGCAGCCGGTGATCGCCGGGAAGGTATAGTAGCGGTACTTCTCGACGAGATCGTCAGACAGCGCGCCGCGCATCGCGAACCAGATGCCGAGCTCCGCCGCTTCGGTCCCGCCGAGGCGCATGATCTCTTCCTGGGGGATGTCGATCAGCTCCTGCACGTCGTCCTTGATCTTCGACAGGAAGTATTCGTCGAGCGCCTCGTTGGCGATGCCGAAGCGAGCGCCACTGATCTGATGCGACATGCCGCCGGTGGCGACGACAACAGTCCGCGCGTCGCCGGGGAACGAGCGTATCGCGTCGCCCAGAGCCTTCCCGAGGCCGTGCAGCCGCTCGTTGGTCGGGATCGGGTGGCGCACCATGTTGATCGCCAGCGGCACGACCGGAATGTCCCACGGCGTGTCGAACAGATACGGGAACCAGGAATAGATGCCATGGTCGACGGCGAGATCCTGGCACACGGTCAGGTCATAGCCGCCACGGACCAGCTTGTTGGTCAGGTGCCACCCAAGATCGACGTCGCTCACAAGATCGGGGAAGGGGCGAGGACCCCAGCCCTCGTCGGCCTGGCGGAAGCCGGGCGCCACCCCGATCGCCAGCGTCGGGTAGGCGTCGAAGTCGAAATGGTTGAGGTGATCGTTGTAGACGATGACCAGGCGCTCGGGCCTGATCTCCTTCAGCCATGCCTTCACGGCGCGGGTGCCGTCGAACCATTTCTGCCAGCGCGGGTCGAAGCCCTTCGCGATGCCCTTGTCGTACTCCATGCCCATGGAAGGCGTGTGGGAGATGCCGAAGCCGCCGACGATCCTTGCCATCGTTTCTGCCTCTCAGTCCTTTCCGCCGGGCACGGCGCGCACCTTGCGCGGCGTAATGTTCATCAGTTCCTGAACTTCCATGCCGGCATTGTGGGCGCCGATGTGCCAGAGGTTCTGGCCGACTGTCGCCGCCACCTTGAGCATAGACTGCAGGTGACCGCCGGCCTTGATCAGTCCCGTCCAGTCCCGCGCCCGCACCATGCGGATCTCTTCGTCCGAAAGCCCCGCCGCGCGCATGTAGCCTTCCTCGTCCGCCAGGAATTTCTCCCGATTCTCAGGCCGGCGCAGGCTCAGGCCGAAGCGCGTGAGCTTGTAGCCGCGGGTCGCCATCTCGCCGGTGTAGATGTACGTGCCCGGCTCATCGAGGTTGAACGGTACGGAATTGCTCATGTCAGCACCTCGTCAGGGAACCGGCTTCAGCACTTGGGCCGCGAACGCCGCGATCTCGGCATTCACCGCGTCCGGCTGCTCCATGGTGAGCATATGGCCGCAGTCGGGGTATTGGACAAGCCGCGCGTTCGGCAGACGGCTCGCCAGGACCTGCGCGATGTCCCGGTAACCGGCGACGTCGCGACCGCCCGACATGACCAGTGCGGGTGTGGAAATCGTCTCCAGTCGTTCGATGATCGGCGCGGCGGGCGCCTGCAGATCGTCTTCACGCCAGTGCCAGCCGGAATAGCCGGCAAGCATCCGCATGACTTCGGCCCGGGCGGACGGATACGTGGCCAGCGAAGCGAAGATGGCGTGGCTGCCCCAGAACGTACGCGCCGCTTCCACGCCGCGCGCCTTGCCGACCGCGCGTGCGGCGTCCGGCGGCCGCTCCTCGCTCCAGATATGGCCGGGCAGGCCGGGCGAGGCGAGCACGATGCCCGCGACGCGACCGGGATGCTCGGCGGCGAAGCGCAGTGCGACGTTGGCGCCGAGCGACAGGCCCACCAGGAGCGGGCGCTTGAGCGCGAGACGGTCGAGCAATGCGAAAAGGTCGTCGCAGTGATCGTAGGTGGCCGAGGGCAGTGACGAGCGGCCGAAACCGCGCAGGTCATAGCGGACCGCGCAGTGCTTGCGGCCGAAATGCCGGAACTGGGCCACCCACATTGCCATGTCGAGCGCAAAGCCGTGCAGAAAGGCGATCGGCGCGCCGGAGCCGTTGACTTGGTAGACCAGACTGCCCCGGTTGAAGTCGAGGTGGCCCGACGAGGTGGTCACGATGTCTTGCCCATCGTCGCCGCCAGCGTCGGTACCGTCGCACTCTGGAAGACCGGCGAGATCAGCCGCTCGGCGAAACGCCAACTCCCCGCTTCGCGCCTGTAGACGTCACGGACGTCCGACACGACGAACGGCATCGTTCCCTCGATGGGCGGCGTGCCCTCGCCGGCGAAGGTGACCCAGGTCGACGTGCCGGTGGCGGCGTCCGGACCGTCGAAGGCAATGCGCAGTGCGCTGTAGATGTGCCGCGACAGCCGGTTGCTCTTTGCACGGGCGCGAAAAAACGGCTCCATCTCGCCGCTGCCGCTCAGCTTGCGGGCGCCGTTCTGGTAGATCACGTCATTCGTGAAGATGGACAGGAAGAGGTCGGGAGCACCATGGTCCAGTCCATAGGCGAACGCGTCGTTAAGCTCGCGTATGGCGAGACGGTCTGCCACACGGTCCGCGTCGGCGGTCATTCCTTGACCACCGGGTTCTCGAGCCGCCCGAGCCCGCTTATCTCGACTGCGACCGGACCGCCAAGTGCGTTGATGTTGGCAAGGTGCAGGCTGCGCTTACCGCCAGCCTGCGGCCGGAACGCGGTGCCCATCGAGATGACGTCGCCGGGCCACAGCGTGTGGAAGCGGGTGATCCAGGCGATGATCTGCGGCACGCCGTAGGTGTAGTAGGCCGTCGAGTCCTCGGCGATCACCTCGTCCTTGTGCCAGGCGCGGACCTCAAGCGCATGCGGGTCCGGCACCTCGTCCCTGGTGACGAGCCAAGGACCCATCGGGCCGAACGTGTCGGAGCCCTTGTAACGCGCCGCGTAGGACAGGTGCTGTTCGCGCTTCTCAACGACGTTCGGATCGTCCTTCGAGGGATAGAGCGCGTAATAGTGGACCATGTCCTCGGCACGCATGGCGTTGCCGGTCATGTCGTTGAGGATGGAGTAACCGTAGACCACGTCGAGGGCGTTCTCGACGGGAACGTCGCGGCATTCCTTGGCGATGATCACCGCGAGTTCGGGCTCGGGATGGACCGAGCCGTAATAGTCACGCACACGGATCGGCTCGCCGTGGCCGACGAGGCAGGACGCCGGCTTCAGGAAGAACATGGGGTGGTTGGGGGCGCTGATCTTGCGCGCATCGCTGGCCGAATTGTTGAGCGCGATGCCGGCGATCTTGTAGGGCTTGCGCACGGGCGGATGCCAGCGCACCTCGGATTGCGGCGTGCCCCTGACAGCGTCGGGGTTGGAGCGCACGAAGCGGCATGCCGCGTCGAGCTCGCTGCGACCGCGCTCACCGTCCTCGATCAGTGCCATCATCGTCGCGTAACGCTCGGGCCGCGAAGCGGCCTGCAGGGCCAAGTTCACATCGTAGAGGAGGCCATTGTGCTCGAAGCCGATGCGATCGGCATCGCCGTGCCGGTAACTGGCAAGCTTCACGCCATCCTCCCAGGGGTCGTTAGTTAATGCGTTAAGTATCTGCGGCGCTGTGCAGTGTCAAGAAATCGGTCCGATCTGGCACCACCCAACCTGGCGGCCTTCCAGCAACATCGTCGCTTTGGGAAAGAGGCGTGACATGTCCGACAATCCTTCGAAGCTGCTAGCGATGATAGCCGCAGACGCGCCGCTGCGCACCAAGCCGTCGACCTATCCGGAGCCGTTCTTCAGCCGCATGGGCGGGCGCCTGAAGCGTCCGCTCGGCGATCTGTTCGGTCTGAAGAACTTTGGGGTGAACCTTACGACGCTGAAGCCCGGCGGGGAGTCCGCACTGCTTCACCGGCACAGCAAGCAGGATGAGTTCGTGTACGTGGTTTCCGGCACGGCAACCCTTGTCACCGACCGCGGCGAGGTGGAGCTCAGCCCAGGAATGTGTGCCGGATTCCCGGCTGCCGGTGTCGCGCACCAGTTGGTCAACCGGAGTTCGTCCGAGGTCGTCTATCTCGAGGTCGGCGACAGAACGCCCGGCGACGAAGGAAGCTACCCGAACGACGATCTGCAGGCCTCGCTGGATGCAGACGGCAAGTGGGTCTACGCGCACAAGGACGGGCGGCCATATTAGAAGCCGTGTGGCGGGCTTCCCCGGGCGGACACTCTGCTTTGGCTACTCGTGCCTGAGGGCGTCGATCGGATTGAGGCGGGCGCCGCGCAGTGCCGGGAAGAAGCCGAATACGATCCCGATGAGGCCGGAAAAGCCGACGGCGAGCAGAATGACCGCCGGCGACGGCGTGAACGGGATCGCGAGCGCGGCGGTGGCCGCGCCGGCGATACCGAGGCCTAGCAGGATACCGACGATCCCTCCGATGATGGACAGCACCGTCGCCTCGACAAGGAACTGCGTCAGGATATGACGTTCGTGTGCGCCGATGGCGAGGCGGATGCCGATCTCGCGCGTGCGCTCGGTGACCGACACGAGCATGATGTTCATGATGCCGATGCCGCCGACAAGAAGGGAGACGCCCGCGAGCGCGCCGAGCATGCCGGTCATGACCGTGGTGGTGCTCGCCATGGCGTCGGCCACCTGGGTCATGTCGCGCACCGAGAAATTGTCGTCCTGGCCAGGCGTCAGGCGTCTAGCGTCCCGCATGATCGCCTCGATGTCGGCCAGCACCTCCGAAGTCGGGATCCCATCGGCAGCCGAGACGTAAATCGCGTCGATGTTGCGGTTGCCGGCGACACGGCGCTGGTAGGCCGAGAGCGGCATCAGCACGACGTTGTCCTGGTCCTGGCCGAAGCCGGACGTCCCCTTGGCCTCCAGCATGCCGACGATGGTGCAACTGGTACGGCCGATCCGGATCAGATCGTCGACCGGATTGCCGGCCCCGAACAGCTCGGTGCGCACCGTCGCGCCGAGCAGGCAAACCGGCGCCCCGCCGCGCAGCTCCGACTCGGTGAACTCCCGCCCGGCAACGATGCGCCAGTCGCGGGCGATGAAGTAATCATTGTCGGTGCCGGTTACGCCGACAGTCATGTTCTGCGCGCCGTAGACGATGCGCTGCTGGCGCTGCGCCGCGGCGGAAACGGCGGTGACGTCCTCGAGCCCTTTGCGCAAGGCGTCCAAATCGGTGTCGCCGAGGCGCTGGAAATCGAAGTTCGCGCCGCCGCCGCGAGCCGGCCGCACGGCGTTGACGACCAGCAGGTTCGAGCCGAGTTTGGCAATATCGCCTTTCACCTTGGCCGTCGTGCCGCTGCCGATGGTGATCATGGCGATGACCGCGGCGACGCCGATGACGATGCCGAGCAACGTCAGGAAGGAGCGCAGCGCATTGCGACGCACGGAGCGCAGGGCGAGGCGAACCGTCTCCCAGAACATCAGGCCACCTCGCGCAGCGTGTCCGAAACGATATTGCCGTCGAGGAACGAGACGTTGCGTGCCGCATACGAGGCGATGTCGCTCTCGTGGGTGACGATCAGGATGGTAAGGCCGTGCTCGTCGTTCAGCCCGGTCAGCAGGTCCATGATCTCGTGGCTGCGTGCGGTGTCCAGATTTCCGGTCGGCTCGTCGGCCACCAGCAGGGCGGGGCGGGTCACGATGGCACGGGCGATGGCGACGCGCTGCTGCTGACCGCCGGAGAGTTCGGCTGGCGTATGGTCGGCGCGGCCGGCGAGTCCCACCTGGGCGAGCGCTTCCAGCGCGCGCTGGCGGCGCTGGCGGGCCGGTACGCCGCGGTAGACCAGCGGCAGTTCGACGTTCTCCACCGCCGTGGTGCGCGGCAGGAGATTGTAGCCCTGGAAGACGAAGCCGATGAAATGATTGCGCAGAACGGCACGGCGGCCGCGGTCGAGCCTGCCCGCGTCAACGCCACGAAACGCATAGGTGCCAGCGCTCGGCGTATCGAGGCAGCCGATGATGTTCATCGCGGTCGACTTGCCCGAACCGGACGGCCCCATGATCGCGACGAACTCGCCCGGCATCACCTGAAGATCGACGCCAGCCAGGGCATCGACGCGCGCCTCGCCAGCGCCGTACGTCTTCCAGACCTTGTCGAACGCGAGCAGAGGCGCCCGCGGCTGCGGCTCGAAAGCGCGGCGAGGCGGCTGGGCGGTCACGGCGCACGTGCCGCGGGCTGTTGAGCGCCGCTGCCGCGCTGGTTCTGACGTTGCTCACCGTTGCGGCCGGCGCGGTCTCCCTGGCGCGCGATGCCGGTGACCACGCGGTCGCCCTCCTCGATGCCGGATCTGATCTCGGTCATGTCGCCGGCCGTGGCGCCGATCTCGACGGGCTTTCGCACCGGCTGACCGTCCTCGAGCACGTACACGGCGCGGCCGCCGCCGCTTCGCTGCTGCCCGAACCGCGGACCGAAGCGCTGCGGGCTGAACAGGTCGCGAAGCGAGAAGCTGCTGGTCTCCTGCACCGGCGGGGTGAAGCGGAAGGCGGCTGACGGAACAAGCAGCGCGCCGTCATCCTGGCGGGTCACGATGTTGACCGTCGCGGTCATGCCTGGGCGCAACAGCAGCTCGGCATTATCGACGTCGAGCTTGGCTTGGTAGGTCACCACGCCCTCGGTCGTGACGGAGGCGAAGGCAAGATCGCGGATGGTGGCGTCGAAGCGACGTTCCGGAAAGGCGTCGACGGTGAAGCGGGCCTTCTGGCCTTTCGTGACGGCGCCGATGTCGGCCTCGTCGATCGCCGCGTTGAGCTGCATGGTTTCGAGATTTTCGGCGATGACGAACAGGACTGGTGCCTGAGTCGAGGCCGACACGGTCTGGCCCGGATTGACGGAGCGGGTCAGCACGATGCCGTCGATCGGCGCGTAGATCGTGCTTTTCGCAAGCTCCGCCTGCTGCAGCTTCAGGTCGGCCTCGGCGACGGCCAGATTGGCCTCAGCGGTCTCGACCGCGCTAGCGCCGCGGTCGCGCGCGGCGCGTGCGGTGTCGAGCGCCTGTTCGGCCACCATGCCGCGGGCCGACAGCTGTTCGGCGCGGCCGAAGGCCTGCTCGGCCTCGGTGCGCGTCACGGTTGCTTCCCCGACGCGCGCCTGCGCGGCCTTCACGCTGGCGGCGGCCCGCTCGATCTGTGCCTCGATGCGGGTCGTGTCGAGCCTGGCGAGAACGTCACCCTTCCTGACGCGAGCATTCTCCTCGACCTCGACGGAGCGGACGACGCCCGAAAGTTCGGTCGAGACGTCGACCTGGGTCAGCGGCTTCAAATTGCCCGTGGCGGCGACTTCCACGACCAGACTGCCGCGCGCGGCCACGGTCGTCGCGAAGCGCACGGTCTCGGCCGGCTGGGCGAACCAGAACCATGCGCCTGCGCCGAGCCCGGCGGCGGCCAGCAGGAGGAGCAGCGGCCAGAGCAGCCGGCGGCCGGTACGCCTGCGGCTGGACAGGCCGAGCGCCGCCGCTACGTCGGGCTCGGCAACTGGTTTGGCTTTGGCGACTATCTGGTCCATGCGGAACGGTCCATCCGGCTCTTACCATCGGCGCAAGCCCGTTGGCATGCGCGGTCGCGGCGGCTTGCGACTTCGGTCCCTACAGGTACGAAGGTCGGGGCTCGGAGCCCGAAATACAAATTAAATCTTGGCCATGTGGCCATGGCATGGAGACGGCCGATGGCACGACACCCCTACCAGATCCTCGACGTGTTCACCGATACCGTTCTCGAGGGCAATCCGCTCGCCATCGTCTACGAGTGCGACGACCTCGATGCCGGGCGCATGCAGCGCATCGCGGCCGAGTTCAACCTGTCCGAAACCGTGTTCGCAATGCGCCCGAAGAACCCGGCGCATCTCGCGGCGATCCGCATCTTCACGCCCAATTTCGAGATGCCGTTTGCCGGGCATCCGACCGTCGGCAGCGCGGTGGCGCTGGCGCGCCGCGGCGGACGGCAGGGAACCTCCGTGCTGGTTCTGGAGGAGAAGATCGGCGACGTACGCTGCGCGGTGAAGCTCGGCGGGGACGCAGACTTCGCGGAATTCGACCTGCCGGAGCTCTCGGCGCCGTTGGCGCTTACCGCTGCCGCGGAGATGACGGCGGAGGCGCTCGGGCTTCTTCCCGCCGATCTCGGCTTCGAGAACCACGTGGTCTCCGCCTGGTCGGCAGGCGTCCCCTATGTCTGCGTGCCGGTGTCGAGCGCCGCGGCGCTGGCGAAGGCGTCCCTCGACCCGCGCCGGTGGCGCGAGATCGCGCCTGACCGCGGCAACGGCGTCCCGGCGTCGGCCTACGTCTACGTTCGTACCGACGGCGACGCCGCCTTCCGCGCGCGCATGTTCACCGGCGGTGCGAAAAGCTACGAGGACCCGGCGACAGGTTCGGCTCTCGCCGCCTTCTCCGGCGCCATAGTGGCATTCGACGAGCCCGTGGACGGCCCCTGGACCGGCGTGATCGAACAGGGCTTCGAGATGGGCCGGCCGTCGCGCCTGCGCCTCGAGATGGAAATCGCCGGGGGACGGACACGGGCGGCGCGGATCGGCGGGAACGTCGTCCTCGCCGCGGAAGGCACGCTCTTCGCATGAGTGCGGATCCAAATAAGCCCGCGGGGGAGGATCCGCGGGCTTAGTTTGGGTGGGCAGCGAGGGAGGAGGATTCGCCGCCCGGCACCGACGCATGGGAGGAGGATATGCGTCAGTGAGGCTGACTTAATCGCGCAGGCCGGCTCTTACAAGACGTGGACTGGCATGTGGACGGTTTGTCGCGGTTGGCCGTGTCTTTCGAAACACACCCTCGCGGGGGTGGACACGCCGTACGGCAGAAGCTATATGCGCGCACCTGCACGGACGGCTCACGTCCCTGCACCCGGCGGGTGATTAGCTCAGTTGGTAGAGCAGCTGACTCTTAATCAGCGGGTCGTAGGTTCGATCCCTACATCACCCACCATCGTCTTCTCGACATGAAGCGCCGAGCTTGACCTTCGTTTCGCGCGCAAAGGCCGTTGCCCAGGCCATCCGGCAATCAATCTCCGACGCCAACGCGGCCGCGGCGCCGAACTGGCCGACGCCGGATCGCGACGCGGACCGCCGTCTCCTGTGGGTAATCCTCGTCTGCGCGCTTGCACTTCTGGTGCAGCACTATCTCGTCGTCGACATGGGTGCCGGTCTGCCCACGCTGCTCTGGGTCCTCGGGTTCGAGCAGCCGGCGCGCGACCTCTACCAGTACTTTGCCGCAGCCGACGGCGGGTCGTTCCGCCTGCTGCTGTGGTGGGCGGCGGGGACCGTGGTCTGCTTCCTCGTCGCGCCGGCGGTCTGCATCGTCGCGACGGGCGGACGGCTCAGCGAGTTCGGCCTGCGCGCCGGCCACGGTCGCGACAGGGTCGTCTACCTCGCGCTGCTCGCGTTCATGCTGCCGCTCATCGTCCTCGGTGCGGCACTGATACCGGGTCTGGCCGACTACTATCCGTTCTACAAACCGCCCGCAGGGGAAGCGCTCTGGCCGCGCTTCGCGGTTTTCGAAGGCGCCTACCTAGTGCAGTTCATCGCCATCGAGTTCTTCTTCCGGGGCGTCCTCATCCATGCGGCCAAGCATCGGTTCGGCGCCTGGGCAATAGTGCTGCCGCTCATCCCCTACGTGATGCTGCATTTCGGCAAGCCGCCGGCCGAAGCCACCGGTGCGCTGATCGCCGGGGTCGTGCTCGGCTTCCTTTCCCTGCGGACAGGGTCGATTGTCTTCGGCGTGCTGCTGCATGCCGGCGTGGCACTGGCGATGGACCTCACCGCGCTGACCATCCGCGGCCAGCTCTTCTGATCTATTCGTCGACGTCTGGTCGCGGCTCGCGTCCCGGGCGCCCGCGACCGAACGTGTAGCCGGTCTCGATCGCAGTCCCGCCGAACCTGGCGCGCAGCGCGTCCACCGCGCCTTCGGCAAGCGCGCGCTTGCGAGCGCCGACGTCGACCAGATCGGGTGGATCGGCGCGGGCATCGTCAGAAAGGTCCGACACGCCTACACCGATGAGGCGATAGCGGGTGCCGTCGGCTTCGCGTCGCAGCAGATCGAGGCCCGTGCTGAAGATGCGGTCGGCGAGCCGCGTCGGGTCCGCGAGCTGGCGGTTGCGGGTCCGAATCTTGAAGTCAGCCGACTTCAGTTTCAAGACGATGGTGCGGCCGGCCAGCGACGCCTTCTTCAGCCGCGTGGAAACCCGTTCGGCGAGGCGGCGCAGCACCGGGACGAGGTCGTCGAGGCTGGCGAGGTCGGTGTCGAACGTGGTTTCGGCCGAAACCGTCTTGGCGTCGTGGCGCGGGTCGACCTTGCGATCGTCGATGCCGCGCGAGAGGCGCCAGAGCCGGTCGCCCATCGAGCCGTAGCGCCGCATGAGGTCGCCGCGGTCGGCCGACTGGATCTGGCCGATGGTGCGGATGCCGTCGCGCTCGAGCGTGCCGGCGAAGGCCTTTCCGACGCCCCAGATCAGCGTCACCGGCTGGGCGGCGAGGAACGACACCGCCTCGTCCCTGCCGATGACGGCGAATCCGCGCGGCTTGTCGAGGTCGGACGCCACCTTCGCCAGGAATTTTAATGCGCAACTACATGCGTCAACAAGCTCGTAAGCCCCTATGGGCGCACGAAAACCTGAGTTGCGCAGCCCAGATGTGTAAACCACTGCGGACACCGCTTATGCCACGGACAAAAGAGGGGCTCATTGCCGCCCCTCTACCGGGCTACGCCCGGTATTCACCCGCTAGGATATTTGCAGCAGCCGATGCTCACTGCTACACGGAGTTACGGTACAGTCGGGGACGGCGATGACCGTGCAGACGATGGGTGGGTCGCTTTTGTGCCGACCCACTCCAGTTCAGGAACGCGCCCAGGCCCTCTGTCGGAGGGATGCATCCATTGTCCACACGACGCGCGCTTCCTGATAAAGTCGACGCCAAGTTCTTCGCTGAAGTGGCTGCACGGAGCTGGATGCTGGCTTTCGTGAACGCGCCTCCACGACGAGTTAACCGCAATCAACTTAGCTGCCGATCTGAAAGCCGACTCTCCGGACGCGATCCTTCCGGAGGATCAGGCCGGGCCCTTTGGTCTTGGTCTCCGGCACGAACTCGACACCCGCTTGCTCGAGCGCCTTCTGCACCTTGAAGGAAATCTCTAGGCCAACCGGCTCGCATGATTCGATCCGGACCAGAGATCGCTTGCTGACCCCAGCACGCTGGGCGAGCTCAGCCGCTGGAATGTCGAGGAGCACGCGGGCGGCTCGAAGAAGGTCGTAGGGTGCCTGCATCAGAGCGGATCTAGCGACTCCCTGGTCAGGACGCCAGACGAGAGGCAGGTGGATCACCACACCCTCGCGGCCAGATTGCGCCGGCTGTGGCGCCTGGACGCCTCACCCCTGACGCCGTATCCAGGTGTCGGCTCGGTTCTGAGTGAGTCGAGTCCTTGAGAGCGGCACTGATGGCGGCGCGGCCGTGGGTCGTGCCTCCATGGGAGATGGGCGTCGTATGTTGACATTCGATCTTGGCAGGCGGGAACAGGGTGCCCAGTTCGCCCACCAGCTCCGGAAGCTCTCGTGCCTCGTGGCCGACATGCCGGCGATCTCGAATGGCGTTCACCCCGAAGAGCTCATTGGGGCCCAGACGCCGCTTCTCGATCAGTGGGCTCTGGCTCGTCGGCCGGCCCCGTGTCTTGTCGGGGCGTCGACAGGTCACCCGAAGCTGGTGGGCTGCAACCGCCAGATCGTTACATCCGATCTCTGGCTGCGTTCGGGAGACCTCACTTGGGCCCGTACGCTCTCCCGCTGGTATCGGTTGGGCCGGCCTGCCGACGAGGGCGGCAACCATGCTTGACGATGAGGCGAGCAACGACTCGCCAGAGCACCGCCTGTTGAAGCGGCGCGAGAAGGCAGTGCGTGCCGGGCAACGGCTGCCCACGGAAGAGGAGCTGCTGCGGGGTATGCAGTTCTTCCGCGATCAGATTCAGGAAGACCTGCGGGAGTTCGGCGAGCGGCTCGCGCGTCGCCTGAGGCGGCGCAACCGAGCGGACCTGGCTCCTCTGGTCGCTCGGCTGGAGGAGCTTACTGTAGAGCAAAGCACCGAGAGCTTGGTGGCGCTGGAGTTCGAGTTGCGCGCTGCCGCCGGTGAGCCGGGCGTCCACGTCCGCCCCATGCTTCTGCGGTGCCTGATCTATCGAGCGAGTCTCGGCGACTCCACGGCAGCGGCTGCCATAGGTGGCGAAACGCTGTTCCGCGCCCTGAAGGACCTGAAGGCCTCGAACGATGCCCACCTCCTGTGGACCTCGCTCGCCTGGTCCGCCTTCGCGCGCGATCTCGAAGACTGGGAGCGGGACGGCCTGCTTGTAACAGGCCACGGAATAGTCGATCAGCGACACAATCTGCGAGGCCACTACTTCAGGGTCAAGGAAGCAATCAACCGCTACGCCTGCCACTATGCCGAGAAGGCGGGGGACAAGCGCGGCGCACCTGAGGCTCCCGCAGACGAGGCGGGCCACGAGGCGGCCTCGTCCTCGGCCGCCGCGCCATCGCCCCCAAGCGGAGATACGGTGGTGGTCCTTCGTGAAGTCGGCAACGCGTCCGGATCAAAGGCAAGCAGGTCGCCAAGGAGTTCGAGAAGATCGCGGGAGGGGCGTTGCGGCTGCCCGTGACCCCTGACCTATCGTCGATCCGGACCACGCTGGGCGCCGAATTTCCCTATGCCTTTGCTGCCATCGACCAGATCCTGCAAGGGCTGGTTGGGCGACGACACGTCCAGCTCAGGCCGACCATCCTCGTAGGGCCGCCGGGTTGTGGCAAGTCGCGGTTCGCCCGCCGACTCGCCGAAGAGCTTGCGGCTCCGCATGAACTCATCCCCTGCGGTGGGATGAGCGACAGCTATGTCGGAGGTACTCCGCGCCGATGGTCGACGGGCGAGGCGGGCCTTCCGATCCTTGCCGTGCGGCGCCACCAGTGCGCCGGGTCCATCATCATTCTCGACGAGATCGAGAAGACTGCCACCAGCCGCAACAACGGCAATGTCCACGACGTGCTGCTTGGCCTCTTCGAAAGAGAGACTTCCAGCCGGTGGCATGATCCCTACGTCCAGGCCGAGTGCGACCTTTCCCATGTGTCCTGGATCATGACCGCGAACGAGGTGGAGCCGATCCCGGCCGTCCTACGGGACCGCTGCCGCGTCATCCCCTTCCCTGAACCAGGCGTCCGGCACCTTCCGGTGATCGCAGGGAGCATCATGGCGCGCCTGTACGAGCAGCTAGGTCACGACCGTCGATGGGCGATGCCGCTCGAGGGAGATGAACTGGAGGCTGTAGCCTCCACCTGGGGCGGCGGTTCGGTCCGGAGACTTGAGCGGATCCTGGAGCATCTCGTCGAGGTTCGCGAACGTCAGAGGCAGCCGCAATGAACCACATGACACTCCGCCCGCCTGCCGCCTCCGGGAGCACCGCATTCGCCAGCAGCGCCAACTGAGGAGAGGGAGTTCAATGCATCGCACCGCATCCACCCAGCGGCCCCCGAACGAAATTGCCGCCCGCGGCATCCTCTTCTCCAAGCTTGCGGATCCTGGAACCGCAACAGAGCAAGCCGCGGACTTCGACCTTCCGTCCGGACAGAAACCCGAGCGGGAACTGATCGCGACGCGGACGAAGCAGCTGATCTTTCGACTAGCAGTCCATGAGGCCAGCCATGCCGTCATCCGGCTCTACCTGGGACTGGGGACCATCACCTCCCGGGTCGGCGCGTAGATGGTGCCAGTCATGGTAGTCCTCAGCAGCGGCAGGTGATGGCGTCGATAACGGGACGGCACAGTTCCGGCTTTCCGGAACAGCAGTCCTCCATCAGGAAGGCGAGTAGGTCGCGGAATCCGGTCATGTCGGCGTGGTAGCGCACGACGCGACCCTCTCGCTCGGGACAGACCAGGCCAGCATGTGACAGGACCTTCAAGTGGGCGGAAGTAGTGTTCTGGACGGTGCCGAGGCTTTGGCCGATCTCCCCCGCGGGGATGCCTCCCGGAGCGGCCCTCACAAGAAGCCGGAAGATGTCGAGCCGGGTCTCCTGTCCAAGAGCTGCCAAGGCCGCCAAAGCTGCTTCTTTATCCATACATCCATAAACCTTGATATATGGATGTAATTAACATCTCGACAGGAGGCGGCCAATAGCCGCGGACTTCAACCGCGCGACAGAACGTCTGAATCTGGCTGGTTGCAACGGCGGGCGGAACCACACGTATGCGGTCGGGGTGCAGAACGGCAGATTACCGTCGAGCGATCCCCACAACCGGACAGTCCGGTGTCGGCCCCAAAGCGGAAGCGCTAAGCCATCGGCGCAGCACATACCGATATTTCGTCAACGCAGGGTAGACGGCAAGGCTTGCGCTGGCTATTACCTGACTGAATTTGTCATCTTTCAGCTAGTACCGCAGACCGCAATCAATGCAGCCCAATTGGACCCTCAAGGACGAAATCCGCGAATATTGGTCGAACCGCGCGGAGACGTTCGACCTTTCGGTAGGCCACGAGATATTCAGCGACGACGAGCGCGCCGCCTGGCACACGCTCATCCGACGCCATCTCGGGGACGGCAAGGGCCGCGCTGTGCTGGACCTTGCCAGCGGCACCGGAGTTATCTCGCGGTTGCTTTCAGAGATCGGCTTCAAAGTGACCGGGCTCGACTTCTCGGAGCCGATGCTCGAGCGGGCGCGCCGAAAGCACAAGGCGCTCAATAACGGCGCGACTTTCGTAATCGGCGACGCCGAGGATACCCGCCAGCCGGACAATCATTTCGACGCGATCACAAACCGGCATCTGGTCTGGACTTTGCCGGATCCGCGCGCCGCGTTCGCCGACTGGCTCCGTGTGCTGAAGCCCGGCGGCAAGGTGTTGATCGTCGACGCTGACATGATGCCGCGGACATTTCAGCAGCGCATTGGACGCAAGGTCGCGGCTTGGCTCAAGGCGCGCGCGGCGCACCCGACGACTACGCCCGGGATGGATCGCGAGACTCACGACCGAATCCTTCAGCGGGTCTATTTCGCAAAAGGTGCGCAACCGGAGGCCATTGCCGCGCTGCTCGCCGAGGCGGGCTTCACCGACATCGTCATTGATCGCGATCACAGTGCCATTCGCAGGGCGCAGGGCCGCAACATGCCGCTGCATCAGCGGATAGATCGAGCCAGCCAGGACCGCTACGCGATTCGAGCCAGCAAACCGTTGCAACCTGCCGCCGCTGCTTTCGCGAAAAGTGCGGGCGGAGCGCGGATGGGGCTGGTGGCTGCAAGCTAACAGCCCCCTGCGCACGGCGGCGCATGGAAGGAGGGTAAAATGTTTGGACTGGAAAGCACGCGGCACCGCGTGCTCGGACTGATCGGCGCAGCGCTGGCGTCGCTGACGCTGGCGGCGGGTCTTGCGACCGCCGCGATGGCGCAGGACAAGATCAGGGTCACCGACCTTGCCGGCCGTACCGTTGAGGTGCCGCATGGAGCCAAGAAGGTGATCTTGGGCGAAGGCCGCATGTTCTATGCGACCGTCGTGTTCAACAAGGAGAACCCGTTCGAGCAGCTGGCCGCCATCGGTGACGACCTACCGAAGTTCGACCCTGACACCTGGAACAAGTACCTGGCGCGTTTCCCTAGCGCTAAGGACGTGCCGATGATCGGCGCGGCCGCGTCGAGCGACTTCAGCGTCGAAAAAGCTCTGGAACTCGATGTCGACGTACTCGTAGTGACGCTCGGCTTCTACGACAAGATTAAAGAAAGCGGCATAATCGACGCGCTCGAGAAGGCCGGCGTGCCGACCGTATTCGTCGACTTTCGAGAGCGCCCGACGCAGAACACAGTTCCGTCAGTCCTGCTGCTCGGTCGCATCTTCGGCAAGGAGGCGGCGGCGCAGGAGTTCGCCGACTTCTACATGGCGCAAATGCGCCGCGTGTATAACGTCACCAACAAGCTGAAGCAGGATGAGCGTCCGTTGGTATTCGCCGAGCAGGCCGCTGGTCTCGACCCGGCCGTGTGCTGCCGTTCGTTCGGCAACTTCAACTTCGGTGAGTTCATCTCCGAGGCTGGCGGCTTCAACTGGGGCTCGAAGTTCTTTTCCGGCGCCGGCGGCGTTGTGAACCCAGAAAAGATCATCGTCGACGACCCGACTTATGTGATGGTGACCGGCGCCAACTGGTCGAACTCGAACCCGGGCAACATCGCGGTGTGGCT
This sequence comes from Pseudomonadota bacterium, assembly GCA_023457435.1. Classification (GTDB taxonomy): domain Bacteria; phylum Pseudomonadota; class Alphaproteobacteria; order Rhizobiales; family Rhizobiaceae; genus RCIO01. The sequence continues at coordinate 88,706 of JAEWLS010000028.1, read as the reverse complement.
CGGCTACGATATGATCGAGGAGAAGGCGCAGGAGCAGCTTAAGGGCCTGATGCAGCGCACGGGGTTCCCGGAGCTGACGGCGGTCAAGAACAACAACGTCATGGCCGTCTACCATCAGTTCTATCAGAGCCCGTACCATTTCGTGGCAGTTCAGGCGCTGGCGAAGTGGCTGCACCCGGACAGGTTCGGCGACCTCGACCCGCAGGCGACCTTCAAGGAACTGCACGAGCGGTTCCTGCCGATCGATGTGTCGGGCGTGTTCTGGACCACCCTCAAGTAGCCCACTCATAACGGCCCGCTTCGGCGGGCCGTCCTTCACCACCGGAGTATTGAGTATATGGCGGATGTCGCCCTGCGGGCCGGAGAACGTTACCGGCTGCGCATCTTTCGCAAGACGATGTTCGTGGTGGGCGCCTTTGCAGCGCTGCTGCTGGCGATCTGCATCGACATCGGTGTCGGCCCAGGCTGGTATTCGCCCACTGAGGTGCTCAGCGCGCTCGTCGCGCCTGAGAGCGTCGAAAAGAAGCTCGCGGTCATTGTCTGGGATGTTCGCCTACCCGTTGCTGTAATGGCGATCATGATCGGCGCGATGCTGGGCGTTGCCGGCGCGCAGATGCAGACCATCCTGCACAATCCACTGGCCGACCCGTTCACACTCGGCATCTCGTCGGCTGCCAGCTTCGGCGCCGCCCTTGCCATCGCGGTCGGTGTCGGGCTCTGGCCATCGGGCGGCTCGTTCTTCATAGCCTTCAACGCGTTTATCTTCGCGCTCGCTACATCGCTGGTCTTGTTCATGTTCACGCGCATGCGCGGCGTCACCATCGAGACGTTCGTGCTCGTCGGCATCGCCCTGTTCTTCACATTCAACGCGCTGCTTGCCTTCATTCAGTACAGGTCATCCGAGTCGCAGCTGCAGCAAATCATCTTTTGGATGATGGGATCGCTTGCGCGTGCCACCTGGACAAAGATCGGCGTCTGCGCGGTCCTGCTCGCCGCCGTCGTCCCACTCGCCTGGGCGCGCAACTCGATGATGACGGCGCTAACGATGGGCGACGAACGGGCCGCGAGCCTCGGCGTTCCGGTGGCGCGTCTGCGGCTGGAAATGCTCGCTTCGATTTCGCTCCTCGCTGCGACCGCGACTGCCTTCGTTGGCACGATCGGCTTCATCGGTCTCGTTGGGCCGCATATGGCCCGGCTTCTAGTCGGGGAGGACCAGCGTTACTTCCTGCCTGTCTCGGCGGCTTGCGGAGCGATCATTCTGTCTCTGGCCTCGACACTCTCGAAAGGCATCACGCCAGGCGTCATCTATCCCATTGGCGTCATCACCGCTCTGGTGGGCGTGCCGTTCTTCCTCAGCCTCGTCATGACCATCCGCCGGGAGACGTGGCGATGAGCCTTGAGATCAAGAGCCTCTCGTTCGGCTATCACGCGCACCCGCTGTTCACTGGTCTTGAAACGTCGCCGCTGCGGCGAGGTGAGTTCACCGCGTTGGTCGGACCCAACGGAGTCGGCAAATCGTCGCTGTTCCGGCTGATCGCCGGTCTCGCGACGCCTGGCTGCGGCGCGATCGAGCTCGACGGTGGCGACACCGCGCGGATGCCTGCGCGCGCCCGCGCCGAGCGCATCTTCCTGCTAACACAGCACACGGCCATCCGCGCTGCGCTCGGCGTGTTCGACATCGTGCTCCTAGCGAAGCGCGGCTGGCGCGGCGGCAAGGCCACGGCCGAAGAAATCGACCACGTGGAGTTCATTCTCGAAGCGCTGCGTATCGAGCATCTTTCCGACCGCATGGTGAATGAGCTTAGCGGCGGACAGCAGCAGCTTGTGGCGCTATGTCAGGCACTGGTGCGCAATCCTGACGTCCTACTGCTGGATGAACCGACAAGCGCTCTCGACTTGCGGCGCCAGCTTGAGGTGATGCAACTCGTCCGCGATGTCACTCGCAAGCTTAATATCGTGACCATCGCGGCACTGCATGATCTCGGGCTCGCGAGCCGGTTCGCGGACCGGTTCATGCTGCTGCACGAAGGCCGCATCGCCGCCGATGGAGCGCCCGAAGCCGTGCTCGCCGACCCTTGCACCAGCCACGCCTACGGCGTCGGCATCAAGCTCGAGCGCACCCCCAGCGGCCGCCTGGTGGTAGACCCGTTCCTGTTGAACGCCGCGTAGGTTCACCATGGGCGCGCACTTGCTGGGCTCGGGATCCGATCATCGATGGCCGTGAATTCGAACGGCAGCTTATCGCCTGAGCGTCACAAATAGCAGACTTTCCGGAAACGGACCCGACTCGGCCATCGAAAGCCACCCGTATGAACGGCAGGATTCAGGAATCGGTCCGGGATGACGGATATGGGTCGGAAGCTGACCTGCTGACATGATTGTCGAGGAAGGGTCTCAACGAAGCAGTCCGTCCAGATCGAAGTCATCCCACCCCTTCACAGGTGCCCCATCGTCCTTTGCGGCGCCGCGTCTGGTGGCGCCTGCACCCGCGAGATTGCCCGCCTTGCGCAGTGCCGCCTTATGCGCGCCCCGCCGTCTGTTCTCCGCTGCGGCGAGCTTGTCCTCCTCGCGCCAGACGTCCGGCAGGTCGCGGTCCAGGACGTCCTCGATGTGGTGCGGGTCGAAGACGTGGAACGTGATCTTCCGCGCCCGGCCGCGCAGCTTCACCGTGCGGGTGCCTGCACTCTGCAGCCGGCCGTCCTTCAGCCAGCGGTGCCGTTCGGCCTGCTTGATCGACAGGATGTCCTCCACCTCGCGCGGAATGACGGGCAGGTCCTCGATGCCGACGAGCTTGCGGGTGATCGCTTCCGTGGTGGCTTGGTGATCGTCGCAGTCATCCTCAGGCACGCGCAACACGAGAGCGCCGGCCTCGACGTGAAGGAACTTGCGCTCCGCGAAGGGGACATGCGCGCGCACCTCGAGCAGGATTCCTTTCACGCGCACGGCCGATCCCATCGTCGCCGCGGGTGACAGGGGCCACTCCTGGATGAGCCTGGTCGGCGGCTTCGGTTTAGGGGATCGAGGCATGGCGCTCAGATAGCGTCCGGCAGGGCTGCCTTCAACCAAGCCTCTCCTTCCAATCCTTCTTCCGCGCAGCGTAGTCCTCATTTGCCTCGGCCGCCCTCCACCTCGCGTGGAAGATTTCGGCGGACCTCGCCTTCTCCGGGTCGCCCGTGCCGCGTGGGAGTTCGTGATGGTCGTCGCCGGCATATTTCCGGCGCCGCGATAGTTGGCGTAGCGACGGGCGCGGGTGTATCCCATCTGCAGGAACTTCCGAGCCAGAGCGGCGCCGACGAAATCCCCAGCATCAAGGTAGTCCTTGAACTTGGCCTCGATCGCCGCACTGCTCTTCTCAGCCTCCTCCGGCGTCTTGAACCGCCAGAGCGGCACGAGTTCGTCCTTGTAGGGCTGACAGATCAGCACGCCCTGTTCGCCTCGCCCGACACGGTAGAGTTCTAGGTGGGCGCGGTAGTCGATGTCGGGCTTCCAGGCGTAGCTGGAGCTATCAAAGTCGAGATATGAGGGTCGCCTGGACATGGTCAGCAAAGGTGGATCACCGCCGTCCGGTTCCGTTCTTTGCTTCAACCGAAGATGCCATGCAGGAACCAGCGGTGTGAACCGGTCGCGGGGTCTTCACCGTCGCCAGCGCGATAGACCCAGTAGCGCTCGCCCGCTTCATCCTCGACCCGGAAGTAGTCACGGACGGCCGACAGCTCGGCGTCCCGGGTCCACCATTCGCCAAAGACCCGCTCGGGCCCGTCCGCGCGCTTCACGCGCCGACGGACGCCGCGCCAGGTGAAGAAGGCCGGTGGATGATCCGGTAGCAATGCCACGGTCTCTATCGGTTCCGGACGTGCCAGGAGGCGAGCTGGGCGTGCGCGAGGCGTCAGAACTGAGTTTCAGCAACGGGAAGACAAGTACTTGGCTTTACCCTTCCTGCCTATCTATCGTGCCGCTGTATGATTTGACGGGGCGGGGATTTTGATCGACGGGGGATTGTTCACACGGGATTTCCTGATCGAGGGGATCAAGGCCACCGCAGCCTGGCGGGCGCTTTGACAATCAGTCGGTGGACACCCTCCTGACACGCGCGAAGGCGATCCTGGACAGCGTCGCCGCACGTCGAAGTCCGAACGAGGCGCAGACCGAAGACGACCTCGTCTATCCGCTGCTCGAGGCGGTGGGCTGGCACCATCGGGACGTGCAGCCGAATGCTTCGGTGAAGGCGCGCCTCGACGTTCCGGACGCGCTTCTCTTCGCCGACGAGTCCGCCAAGTCCGCTGCTGGTGTGCTGGAGCCGTGGCGGCGCTTCGCCCATGGGCTCTGCGTCATGGAGGCCAAGCGCTGGGGCCGGGCGCTCGACCGCGAGGAGCGCGGCCGCAAAGGTGAGGAGGGCACGCCTTCCTCACAGATGCTGCGCTACCTGCGGCGCGTCGACGACATCACCAAGGGCGGCCTTCGGTGGGGAATCCTTACCAATGGACGGGTATGGCGGCTCTACTTCCAGGGCGCGCTGTCCGTGGCGGAAGACTTCTTCGAGATCGACCTCGGCAAGGTGCTCGCCGTCGAAGGCTGTGACTTCGACCTGCTGGACCGGCGACCAGCCGTCTTCGGGGACGACCGCCAGTGGCGAGACCATGTGCTGCGCCTTTTCGTCATCGTCTTCGGTCGCGATTCCTTCCTGCCGGACGAGCAGGGCGAGACATTTCATCAACTGGCCCTTCGTGAAGGCAAGCGATGGGAAGCGCGCGTCGCACGAGACCTCTCCGATACCGTCTTCGAGACGATCTTTCCCGACCTGGCGCAGGGACTCGCTGCTGCGGACACCGCCCGACCGCGGGCGCCCGACGCATACTATCTGTCGGAGCTACGCGAAGGCGCGCTGATCCTGCTCTACCGGCTGCTCTTCGTGCTCTACGCTGAGGACCGTAACCTGCTGCCGGACGAGACCGGTCCCTACGCGCCCTATTGCCTGACCCGCATTCGGCAGGAAGTCGCCGCGCGGGGCGGGATACCCTATCCGAAAGGCGTGGTGACGCTCTGGCCGAGGCTGACGACGATCTTCCGTGCTATCTCCGAGGGCAACGACGATCTGGGCATCCCGGCCTACAATGGCGGTCTGTTCGATCCCACGGCCGCTCCGATCCTCAACCGGGTGCAGCTTCCCGACGCGGTGCTGGCAAAGGTGATCTTCGGCCTCAGTCACCAGCCGGAAGCAGGCGACGGTCGCGGCCCGAAATACATCAACTACCGCGACCTCTCGGTGCAGCAACTCGGCTCGGTCTACGAAGGAATCCTGGAATTTGGTCTGCGCGTGACCGCCGACGGCAGGGTCGAGCCGGACGCCGACGACGAGGCGCGGCATCGGTCCGGCAGCTACTACACGCCGGACGAGCTGGTCGCGCTGATCATCGAGCGCGCGGTGGGGCCCTTGGTCGACGAGCGTATCGAAAGCTTCCAAGCGGCAGCGCAGGCGCTGGCGGGCGACCGCCGGCCGATGGCCGTACGGCTGGAGGAACTAGCAGGCATCGATCCCGCCGTTGCCATCCTGTCGTTTCGGATCATCGATCCGGCCATGGGCTCGGGCCATTTCCTGGTCAGTCTGGTCGACTGGCTGTCCGACAGCGTGCTCGACGCGATCGAGGACGCCAAGGCGGTGGTGACGTGGGGCGACTATGCCTCGCCGCTCGCCGCCCGCATCGTTGGCCTTCGCGAACGAATCCTTGCGGAGGCGAAGGCGCGGCGCTGGCCCATCGTCGAATCCCAGCTCGACGACCGTCATGTCGCCCGGCGCATGGTACTGAAGCGCGTCGTCTACGGCGTCGACAAGAACCCAATGGCGGTGGAACTCGCCAAGGTGGCGCTGTGGCTCCATTCCTTTACGGTCGGCGCGCCGCTTTCCTTCCTCGATCACCACCTCCGCGCCGGAGACAGCGTCGTCGGCGCCTGGGTTGGCCCGACGGTGGACATGTTGCGCGACCGCGGCGCTCTGTTCAACTTCGGCCAGATCGCCCGTGTCGAGCAGGTGTCCGGCCTGATGGCCGAGATCGAGGAGACCACCGATAACGACATCGCCGAGGTCGCCTCGTCGAAGGAGAAGTTCAGGACGGTGGCCGAAGCGACCGAGCCGGTCGCTGCGCTGTTTTCCCTGATCGCGGCCGAATCCATGATGGGCGTGTTCGACGCCGCGCCGAAGACCGCTTCCGACCTGCGCAAGCTGACGGGCAAACCAGAGAAGCAGCTGGAGAAGGCCCGTCGAGACCTGGTCACTTTCGAGCGGGCGGCGGCGCTGCAGCTGGTGCTGGAAGGCACGTTCGGCGATCCGATACGCATCGCCTCGGGCGCCGAGCGCATCGCTACGCCGGAACTGAAGCGGCAGCTCTCGCTGCTGCCAGCCGAAGCGTCGGACCTGTCGAGCATGTTCCCGGCGATCAGCGTCGACGACCGGCGCCGAGTCACGGCCGACGGGCTGGTCAACGAGGCCCGCGCGCTGGCCGCGCGCCACGGCTTCCTGCACTGGGAGATCGGCTTTCCGGGCGTATGGTCGGATCTCGCCTCCGCCGAGCCGAAGGGTGGCTTCGACGCGGTCATCGGCAACCCACCCTATGTGCGCCAGGATCTGCTGGGGCCGGACGTGAAGCGGGCGCTGAAACGTGGCTATACGGCCTTCGACGGCATGGCCGACCTGTATGTCTATTTCTACGAGCAGGGGCTGCGGCTCCTGAAGCCCGGCGGTCGCATGTCCTATGTCGTCACCAACAAATGGCTGAAGGCCGGCTATGCGGAGGAACTGCGCCGCTTGCTCTCGGACGATGCCCGGCTCGAATTCGTCGCTGACTTCTTGAACAACTACCTCGAAATAAAGGCAGCCTATCAAACCTACTGTAAAGAGCCATCGGCGCGTCTAAAGAAAAGCAGCCTGAGCAGATCGCAGAAAAGGATCAAGAGCCTTGAGAGGAGGGTGGCAGAATTAGAAGCAGTTCGAGGCGCATTGTTGGAGAAATTCGCGCGGTGGGCTGTCAATGCCAGCACGCGGAATTTGGACGAGAGTTTCCTTGATCAACCGCTGCGCAGGATCAGTAGGTCGGAGAACCATTAGTCCGTCATCGCGGGCTCGCAGCTATCGACTGCGCTCAAAAACCAAGAGACAGCTGTGGATGGTACTCTTCGGCGTCACCCTCGGCCCCGAGGCCAGAGAGGGATATGCCGAGAAGGCGGACGGCCTTTGGCAACGGAGCCAACCCCTCGAGTAGATCCTCCCCGATCTGCGCAAGTCGGTCACCAGTCTCGACGAGATCGTGGACTGTACGGCTCCGCGTGACCTGTCGGAAGTCTTGGTACCTGACCTTAAGAGTCACGGTCCGCCCGCGGACCTCTGCCTTCTTGCAGTGGTCCCAGACCTTGGCAGCGAGCGAAACGAGAGCCTGCTTCATCTCCCCAATGTCCGTGAGATCATGCACGAAGGTGTTCTCGGCCCCCACAGATTTCCTTTCGCGCTGAGGTTGAACAGGCCGATTGTCGATGCCACGCGAGATCCCATAGTAATAGGCGCCCGCCTTACCGAAATGACGCGTGAGAACCTCTATCGAGGTAGCCTTAAGGTCACGGCCCGTAACGATGCCGAGCTGATTCATCCTCTCCTCGGTCTTCTTTCCGATCCCGTGAAACTTCCCAACTTCGAGCTTTTCGACGAACGCGGGCGCCAGTTCGGGGGTGATAACGAACTGGCCGTTTGGCTTTTTTTGATCCGAAGCCAGTTTGCTGAGGAATTTGTTTATACTGATGCCTGCTGAAGCGGTCAGATGGGTTTCGTTCCAGATGCGGGCACGTATTTCCCGTGCGACGGAAGATGCATACTTAATCCCTTTTAGATTTTCTGTTACGTCAAGATACGCTTCGTCCAATGAAAGCGGTTCAATCAAGTGCGTGTACTCAGCGAAGATGGTTCTGATCTGCAGGGAAATTTGACGATAGATCTCGAACCGGGGCTTCACGAAGATTAGGTCAGGGCACAATCGCCTCGCCGTAACCGAAGGCATTGCGGAATGCACCCCAAAGCGACGAGACTCGTAGCTTGCAGCAGCAACGACGCCCCGCTCCTTCGACCCACCTACAGCTACTGGCTTGCCCCGCAACTTGGGGTCATCGCGCTGCTCTACACTTGCGTAAAAAGCGTCCATGTCGACATGGATTATCTTTCGGGGCTTCGGGAAGAGCGGGCTCTGCGGCAACGCTGTGGGCTCGCAATCAGGCATTGCGGGCTGGGCCAACGCTCCTGGTGTCAACATCCGGGATTCCCCTTTCCCTCCAGACCCTTGTCCTTCCTGTTTACACATCTGGCCCATTATGCGCGTTAGAACTTGCAGTAGGACAGGCCGACCGAAACACTGATGCCGATGTCGCGCTCGACCGCGGCGGCGAAGCGGCCGAGCGCCAGCGCCGGCGGAACGCCGTGGAGTTTCTCGGTCCCCGCGAGATCCAGAAATGCCTCGTCGATCGAGATCGGCTCGACGAGCGGCGTAAGTGCCTGCATCAAGGCACGCACCTGGCGGCCGACCGCGACATACTCCTCCATGTCCGGCTTGATGATGACCGCCTCGGGACAGGCCTCGAGGGCCTTGAACATCGGCATCGCCGAGCGCACGCCGCGGATGCGCGCAATGTAGCAGGCCGTGGAGACGACACCGCGCCGGCCGCCGCCGATGATGACCGGGACGTCGCGCAGCTCGGGCCGGTCACGCTTCTCGACGGCCGCGTAGAAGGCGTCGCAGTCGACATGCGCGATGGTCAGCCCGTAAAGCTCGGCATGGCCGGCCCGACGCGGGCTGCCGCAGGCCTCGCAGCGGCGTCCGGGCGCGCGCTGGAGGGTCAGGCAGTCGCGGCAGAAGCCGTTGGCGGGGTCGCTGGTCTTCATCGCTTGGGGCGGACGTTGCAGCCTGATGCTAGTTGAGCTGCCGCATCGCAACAAGCCGCGGCTGTCAGGAGAGGCCGAGCGCCTGTTCGATCAGCGGCAGCGCCTCGTCCCAGTCGTCGACGACCGTCGCGCCGTCGGGCGGGGGCGGGAGCAGGTCTCGCAGCTTCGTCTCGGCCATCAGATGGAACAGGTGCACGTCCGGCACGTGTTCGCGCGCCGAAATCAGGTTGGCCGGCTGATCGTCGACGAAGGCCACCGGGCGGCCGGAATTGCCGCGCAAGCGAGCGATCGCCGGACCCTTGGCCATCTCCGTCGTGAGCAAGGGCTGGCCGAGCCCGAGCGCGTCCATGTGGACGCGGCGAATTGCCCGGTATCGGTGCGGCATCGCCGTCAGCATGACGATCTCGGCCCGCGCCGATAGCGTTGCGATCGCTTCGCCGGCGCCCTTTGTCACGGTCTGCCACTCGGCCTGCGCGTGGAAAAAGCGGTCGATCAGCGCCGCAACCTCCTCGCGCTCGGCGACACGGCCGGACGCGGTCTCGATGACATTGCCATGCAGGCGAAAGGTCCCGAGGTTGAGCGTGTATCCGTTGCTGTCCAGGTATTTCGGAAAAGGCTTGACGAAGTCGAGGACCACGTCGTCGACGTCGAGCACGAGGAGCGGGCGCGGGTCTTGCGACAGTTCCTCGATCTGACGCAGCGTCTCCGGGTCTATTCGGGCGTCGTCGCCGCGCGGCGTGAAGTCTGACTGGCGCGCGCTCATGTCGAACGGTCGAACCGGTCGTCGCCCTGCGGAAGCGATCGAATCGCGGCGGCAACCGCCTCGGGCTTGCGGCCGGCGGCGGCGGCAAAGGCGACCAGCGTCGGTTCGTGGGCGGCCACGAAGTTGAGAACGCCCGCCAGGAAGCCCGAATTCTTCGCTGCAAGCCTGATATCGGATGCCTCGATGCCGGTAATCGCCAGGAAGCGCGAAAGAAGCTCGGGGTCGGCGGCCACGAAACCCAGTGCCTCGATCGCGAGCGCTTCCGCGGCGTCCCGCGAAGTCGCGCCTTCGCGCGGTGCAGGTTTCGGCGAAGGCTCCGGCGCGGTGGATCTCGCGGTGCGTATCATGCTGTCGCGATAGCGCGCGGATTTGCGTTTCGTCAATCAAATCAGGCTAGGCTTGGCCAACCGGGAATCGTGCAACGCCTTTTCCGGCAGGGCTGCGCGGCGGGACGGAACAGGGCATGCCGAAAAAGGTGATGATCGTCGAGGACAACGAGCTCAACATGAAGCTCTTCCGCGACCTGATCGAGGCAAGCGGCTACGAGACGGTGCGTACGCGCAACGGCCTCGAGGCACTCGACCTCGCGCGCGAGCATCGGCCCGATCTCATCCTGATGGACATCCAGCTGCCGGAGGTGTCCGGGCTCGAGGTCACCAAGTGGCTGAAGCAGGACGACGACCTGCACACGATTCCGGTGATCGCGGTGACCGCATTCGCCATGAAGGGCGACGAGGAGCGGATCAGGCAGGGCGGCTGCGAGGCCTACATCTCGAAGCCCATCTCCGTGCCGCGCTTCATCGAGACGATCAAATCCTATCTCGGCGACGCGTAATCGAGGTTCAGTACAATGACAGCCCGCATCCTCGTCGTCGACGACATCCCGGCGAACGTCAAACTGCTCGCCGCGCGTCTCAACGCCGAATATTTCGACGTGCTCACCGCTTCGTCCGGCGTTGAAGCGCTCGAATGCTGCGAGGGCGGGCGGGTCGACGTCGTGCTGCTCGACGTCATGATGCCGGGCATGGACGGATTCGAAGTCTGCCGCCGCCTGAAATCCGATCCGGCGACGTCGCACATTCCGGTCGTCATGGTGACGGCGCTCGATCAGGTTTCCGACCGTATCCGCGGTCTAGAGGCCGGAGCCGACGATTTCCTGACCAAGCCGGTGAACGACCTGCAGCTGATCACGCGGGTGAAGAACCTGGTCCGGCTGAAAACGCTGACGGACGAGCTGCGCCTGCGCGCGACGACGACGCGCAGCATCGGCATCGAGGAGCTGCTGGCGCGCGGGGCAGGAAGCGGCGATGAAAGACCGAGCGTGCTGCTCGTCGATGAGCGGGAATCGTCGTCGGAGCGCATCGTTCGACTGCTTCGCGACGTCGCTCAGGTGAAACTGCTGGCCGACCCGCAGGCCGCGCTGTTCGAGGCCGCCGAGGGCTCGTACGACTGTGTGATCATCACCACCGGCTTCGCGGAATACGACCCGCTCCGTCTCTGCTCCCAGCTTCGTTCGCTCGACCGCACGCGGTTCCTGCCGATCATGCTGATCGCCGGCGAGGAAGAGGAGGAGCGTATCATCCGCGGACTCGACCTCGGCGTGAACGACTACCTCACCCGCCCGCTCGACCCCCAGGAGCTGGTCGCACGTCTTCGCACCCAGGTGCGCCGCAAGCGCTACAACGACCACCTGCGCGCCTCCGTGACGCAAACCATCGAAATGGCGGTGACCGACGGGCTGACCGGCCTGCACAACCGCCGATATCTCGACAGCCACCTGCAGACGCTGTTCGACCGGGCAGTGGCGCGCCGGCGGCCGTTGTCGCTGCTCATCACCGACATCGACCGCTTCAAGTCGATCAACGACGCCTTCGGCCACGACGGCGGCGACGACGTGCTGCGCGAGTTCGCGGCGCGGCTGCGCAAGAACGTTCGCGGCATCGATCTCGCCTGCCGTTATGGCGGCGAGGAGTTCGTGATCGTGATGCCGGATACGGAATTCGAAGTCGCCATGAAGGTCGGCGAGCGCATTCGCGGCGAGATCGCCTCCGAGCCGTTCCGGATAGGGCGCGACGGCAAGTCCATCGCCGTGACCGTAAGCATCGGCGTGTCGTCTCTGCTGCGCGCCCAAGATACCGCCGCAGACTTGCTCAAGCGTGCCGACATCGCACTCTACGAAGCCAAGTCGTCGGGGCGCAACCGCGTGGTCGCGAAGGCCGCCTGACGTCGGTTTCGAGGTAACGGTGGGCTGCGATGCGGGCGCGAACCTCGCGGCGCGGACCTTAACCTTACCAAGACGTTTCCAGGCCGCTGGTTAAGAAAACGTTGATTCTCCGGGCACTCTGCGCAACTGTCTCAGTGGGACAGGGGACGGCGCCGGGCCGAGGGGAAGGCCGGCAAACGTCCAGACAAACCCCATGACGCTCAGGTCCGCCGCATCTCCTGGGTCCGTGGGGTCGGCCGGTCGGCTCCGGCACATAGTGGCCTCCTCGTACCGCTGCTGGCAGCCGGCCGGCCCCCATTCGGGGCGCGACTAGAACTCGACGTGCAAACGAAAACGCCGCCCTGACGGGCGGCGTTTTTCGTTGAGGCTGATGCCGAGTACGAAGCTACTTGATCTTCGCTTCCTTGAACACGACGTGCTTCTTCGCAATCGGGTCGTACTTACGCTTCGTCATCTTGTCCGTCATCGTGCGGCTGTTCTTCGTGGTCACGTAGAAGAAGCCGGTGTCGGCGGTCGACTGAAGCTTGATCTTGATGGTCGTTGCCTTGGCCATTTTTCTCGTCCGTCAGGATATCGTGGGGGTTGCCGCATCAAACGGGCAAGCGACCCGGCCGCGGAAAACTCGGGCGGACACATACCGGCTCGCGGCGGAAAGTCAAGTACGACGCGGTCCGGAGATAAGCCGCGCGCCAACCAACAGAATGTAGAAGGCGAAGAAGGCGGCGATCGCCCAGGCAAAGCCGTGGGCGCCGAAAACATCCATGCCGGCGCCGATGAGCTGCGGCCCGAGCAGCATGCCGATGCCGTAGCAAAGCACGAAGGCGGCGTTCGCCGACGCGAGGTCGCGGCCCGAAAGCGACGTGCCGAGATGGGCTAGGCCCACGGTGTAAAGTGCCGCGACAACGCCGCCCCAGCCGAAGAAGACGAGAGCGGTCGTCCACCAGCTTTGAAAAATGAACGGCAGCGCCAGTATGCCGGCGAGGCCGATCGCGGCACATGCAAGCAGCAGCATACGGCGATCTCGGACACGGTCGCTGAGCATGCCGATCGGGATCTGCAACAGCATGTTGCCCAGTCCGATCATCGAAAGCAGCAAGGCCGCCTCCGCCTCGCTATAGCCGACGCGGGCGCCGTAGACCGGAAACAGCGTGAAGCCGCCGGTCTCGACCGCGCCGAAGACGAGCACCGCCGCGGTCGCGGTCGGCACCATGAAGATGTAGCGGAAGAAGCCGCTGCGCGGGGCGCCGCTTTCGCGCCTGACGCTTGGGCTCTGGCCCGCGGCAAGCGCGACGGGGAGAGCGGCAAGCGCCACGAAGGCGCAGGCAATGCCGAAGGGCACGAAGCCTTGCGATCCCACCTTGGCGAAGATCAGCGGACCGACCGCGAAGCCAAGCGACAGGCAAGTGGCGTAGATGCCAAGCACCAGGCCGCGGCGCTTGGGCGGCGCCGACGACGAGATCCAGAACTCCGACAGGATGAAGATCACGGTCATCGCCATGTGCATGACCGCGCGGAGCGGGAACCAGACCCAGAAATCCTCGAAGACGTAGAAGCCGACCAACGAGCTTGCGCCGAGCACGAACATGATCAGCATCGTCGCGGCAACGCCAAGCCGCGAGGCCATCGGGATCACGAACGGCGCCACCGCGATGGACGCGATGCCGCCGACGGCGGCATTGGCGCCGATCATGGTCGCCGAGTGGCCGCGCGATTCGAGGATGATGGAGAGAAGGGGTGTGCCGAGGCCGATGGCGATGCCGACCGCCGTTATGGCGGCAATCGAAGCCGCCAGCGAAAGCCAGCGAACCTTTTCCCCGACGGCTGGCTCGGAGGCTGCTTCCATGCGGTCAGAGCGGATCGGAAATCATGCGGCCGTGGCGCATGCGGTAGTACGGCACGGGGCGCGGCGCGGTGAGAAGCGGATCTTCGGCCAGCCGTTCCTGCAAGAGGCGCAGCATCGTGCGGGTGATGTAAGGCAGGTCCAGCTCGATGGCCTCCGCGATGGGCAGCCAGGCGAGCTCCTCGAGTTCGCCAGTCGGTCCGCCGCCTTCGAGCGCGACGGCGATGTCGTTACGATATGCTGCGAGGAAACGCGTATCGAACCGGCGCACGCGGCCCGGAGGCGTCGTGGCGCGCGCAAAATAGCGCAGCTGGTCGAGGCCGGGCACGACGCCATTTTCGGCAAAGCCCTGCCAGTCCGGCCGTGAAGTCTGGAACGTGTTGCGGCGGCCGATCAGCAGTCCGGCCTCCTCGTAAGTCTCACGGATCGCGGACATGGCTATGGCGCGGGCTCGCGCCGGGCTGACGCCGCCGGCCGTCAACTGAACCTCGACGGCGGGCGAAAGCGCCGTGCCAGCCTTGACGCGCGCGTCGGTGGGATCGGTGCGTCCTCCAGGGAAGACGAACTTTCCCGGCATGAACGAGTGCTTGCTGTGCCTGCGCCCCATCAAGACCAGCGGCACCTTGCCCGACGGGTCGATGAGGATCAGCGTCGCCGCGTCGCGCGGGCGAAGTGGACCTTTTCCGAGCGCGAAGTCCTTGTTCTCCAAGCGGTCGACTTCGGTGCGGGTAAGCCCCGCCATCGTTTCCGGCCGCTGGGTCATGTGATCTTACGCTTCGGGGTGAGTCTCGATGCGGTCAACGTCGCCGCCGAAGCCGTGCATGTAAAGCGCCCATTGAAGGCCGACCATCGCACCCTTCGTCGGCTGGAGCATCACGAGCGCCATGATAGCGGTCAGCGAACCCCATATCGCCAGATGCATACCCATCGACAAATCCGTCAGAGCCTCGGCGCCCATATACGCGCCGACGACGATATGCCCGACGATGAAGATCACCAGATAGGCCGGCAGGTCGTCGGCACGGTGGTGATGGATCTCCTCACCGCACACGGCACAATTGTCGACTGTCTTGAGAAACGAGCGGAACAGCTTGCCCTCGCCGCAGTGCGGGCAGCGGCCGCGGAGACCGCGCCACATCGCCTGCCCGAGAGGGCGCTGGACGCGGGCCGAATTGGTGAAAGTCTCGGTCATTATCTTCTCCTGCGGCCCGGGGACCGCTTTTGCGAGGCGCGCTGCCTGGCTCGGCCGCGTGTCGCCTTGTGGAATGAACGCACTGCGACCGGCATCGGTTTCGGTTCAGACAGCATTTCGAAGCGCATGGCTCCCGCCATCGGCATGACCTCGACAAGCTTCACCTCGACGCGGTCAGCCAGGCGGAACCCTTTGCCGGTGCGTTCGCCCACGAGCGCTCGCGTCGTTTCGTCAAACAGATAGTAATCATCGCCCAGCGATGACACCGGAATGAAGCCGTCGGAACCGAACTGCGGCAATTGGACAAATAGTCCGGACTTCGTCACCCCAGACACGCGGGCCTCGTATGAAGAGCCGACATTGTCGGCGAGGTGCTGGGCGATCAGCCTGTCGACCGTCTCGCGCTCGGCCGCCATGGCGCGGCGCTCGGTTGCCGAGATCAGCGCCGAGATCTCCTCCAGCCGCGCTTCCTCGGCGGGCGCGATCCCATCTTTTCCAAGGCCCAGAGCCCCGATCAGCGCCCGGTGAACGATGAGGTCGGCGTAGCGGCGGATCGGCGAGGTGAAGTGCGCGTAGCGGCGCAGGTTGAGGCCGAAATGACCGAGATTCTCCGGCGAATAGACGGCCTGGCTCTGCGAGCGCAGCACCACTTCGCTGACCAGCTCGGACTCGTCGGTGCCGGCCACCCGCGACAATATGCCGTTGAAGGCGGCGGGCTTGAGGGACGCGCCCTGGGCAAGCGAAATGCCAATCGTCTTCAGGAACTCGCGCAGCGACTCCTGCTTCGCCAGCGACGGTGCGTCGTGCACCCGGTAGATCAACGCCTGTCGCTTGGCTTCCAGGGTTTCGGCTGCACAGACGTTGGCCTGGATCATGAACTCCTCGATCAGCTTGTGGGCATCGAGGCGCTCAGGCACCAGCACGCGATCGACCGTGCCGTCAGGCTTGAGCACAATCTTGCGTTCGGGCAGGTCCAGCTCGAGCGGCTTGCGCTCGTCGCGACCGCTCTTCAGCACTGCATAACCTGCCCACAGAGGCTTGAGCACGCCTTCGAGCAACGGGCGCGTCTTGTCGTCGGGCGCCCCGTCGATCGCCGCCTGCGCCTGCGGATAGGCCAGCTTGGCGTGGCTGCGCATCATGATGCGATGGAACGAGTGGCGCAGCTTGCGGCCATCACGCGCGAACACCATGCGCACAGCGAGGGCAGGGCGGTCCTCCCCCTCGCGCAGCGAGCACAGGTCATTCGAGATGCGCTCCGGCAGCATCGGCACGACGCGGTCGGGAAAATATACGGAATTGCCGCGCTTCAGCGCTTCTCGGTCGAGGGCGCTGCCGCCGCGGACGTAGGCCGCAACATCGGCGATCGCGACGGTGGCAACTACACCGCCCTTGTTCGCCGGATCGTCGTCCGGTGTGGCGTAGACCGCGTCGTCGTGATCCTTGGCGTCGGCTGGATCGATGGTGATGAGCGGCAGGTCACGCCAGTCTTCCCTGCCGGCCATCGTCGCGGGGCGCGCCGCCTCTGCCTCGTCGATCACATCCTGCGGGAATATGTGCGGAATCTCATGTGCGTGGATGGCGATCATCGAGATCGCCTTCTCGGACGACAGCGAACCGATCACCGTCTGGACCTTGCCGCGCGGCAGGCCGTACTTGCCGAGCCGCACCTGCTCGACTTCCACGAGATCGCCGTCTCTGGCGCCGCCGGCGAACTCCGCGTCGACGACCAGTTCCGGCTGCGTCCGCTCCACAGGTTCGATGCGGAACGAGCCGTCCGACAGCTTGCGGAAGATGCCGAGCACGGCCTCGCGGCGCTTCTCCAGGATCTTGACCACGCGCGCCGTGTAGGCAGGACCGGCGTCGTCCTTGCTGCGGAAAATCTTGGCGAGCACGCGCATGCCGATTCCAGGAGCGGCACCGCCACGCGGCGGCGTGATCAGCACGGGATTGCTCGCGCCGCCGAAATCGTCCGACGGGTGCGCGATCAGCATCCCGTCGCCATCGCGCGCGACGATGTCCAGCACCGTCACCGGGGGCAGCGCGCCGGGCCGCGATACACGGCGGCCCTTTTTCTCGATGGCGCCCTCGTCGGCCAGTTCGGACAGCATGTCCTTCAGCCAGACGCGGCCCGGTCCCTTGAGTCCGAAGGCGCGGGCCACCTCGCGCTTGCCGGCATCCGGGTTCTCGTCGATCCAGGCGACGATCTGCTCCTTGGTCGGCCGGAAGTCCGGCGGCGCATCAACCCCGGCGCCAGTGCCGCGCTTCTGCTTCTTGCCGGAAATGCTCCGTGCCAAGCGATCAGCCTCCTGCCTTCGCACTCTTCTTCGGTGCGGCCTTCTTCGCCGCCGGCTTCTTGGCCGCCGCCTTCTTCGCCGCGGGCTTGGCCGCAGACTTGCGAGCGCCGCGCTTGGCTCCGCCGCCGGCTTCGGCACGGGCGGCAAGCAGCGGCAGCGCTTCCTCCAGCGTCACCGTCGTCGGATCCTTGCCCTTTGGCAGCGTGGCGTTGACCTTCTCCCAATTGACGTACGGACCGTAGCGCCCGTCGCGCACCGTCACCTTGCCACCGTCTGGATGCTCGCCGAGGTCCTTGAGGGCAGCCGGCGCTCCGCGGCTCGCGCCCTTGGCGAACCGGTTCTTCTTCTCCGCAAGCAGCGACACGGCGCGGTTGATGCCGATCGAGAACACGTCCTCTATGGTCTCGACGTTCGCGTATGTCCCGTCATGCAGGATGAAGGGACCGTAGCGGCCGAGCCCGGCGGAGATCATCTTGCCGGTTTCGGGGTGCTGGCCGACATCGCGCGGCAGCGCCAGAAGGGCCAGCGCCTTCTCGTGGTCCATCTCGTCGACTTTCCAGCCCTTCGGCAGGCTCGAACGCTTCGCCTCCTTGCCGTCGCCGCGCTGAACGTATGGGCCGAAGGGGCCATTCTTGAGGACGATCTGCTCGGCGGTGTAGGGATCGTTGCCGAGCACGCGGTCGCCTGTGTCGCCATCGCCGCCGTCGCCCGCGTCGGCGCCGAACTGTCGTGTATAGCCGCACTCCGGGTAATTCGAGCAGCCAACGAAGGCGCCGCTGCGCCCAAGCTTCAGCGAAAGCGTGCCCGTGCCGCAGCGCGGGCAGGTGCGCGGGTTCGAGCCATCCTCGCGCGCCGGAAACGCGATCGGCGCGAGGTCCTCGTTCAGCGCGTTCAGCACGTCGGTGACCCGAAGCTCCTTGGTCTCGTCGACATGCGCCGAGAAATCGCGCCAGAAGTCGCGCAGGACCTCCTTCCACGACAATTCGCCGGCGGAGATGCGGTCGAGCTTCTCTTCCAGATCGGCAGTGAAGTCATACTCGACGTATTTGTCGAAGAAGCTTTCCAGGAACGCAGTGACCAGCCGCCCACGGGAATGCGGCGTCAACCGGCGCTTGTCGACGGTGACGTACTCACGGTCCTCGAGCGTCTTCAGCGTGGCTGCGTAGGTGGACGGTCGCCCGATGCCGAGCTCTTCCATCTTCTTGATCAGCGTCGCCTCAGTGTAGCGCGGCGGCGGCTCGGTCGAGTGCTGGGTCGCCGAAACGCTCTCGCGCGACAGCGCCTCGCCCTGGCGGACCTCAGGTAGACGACGATCATCCTCGTCCTCCTGGTCGTCCTCCTTCTGGTCGGTGTAGGCGGCAATGAAGCCGTCGAAGCGGATGACTTGGCCGACGGCGCGGAGCGCCGCCGTGCGGGCGCCGTTGCGGGCCTCGATCTCGACCGTCGTGCGCTCGATGTCGGCCGGATTCATCTGGCTGGCGATCGCACGCTTCCAGATCATGTCGTAAAGGCGGAACTGATCGGCATCGAGGTGGGCGCGCACCGATGCAGGTGTACGGAAGAAGTCGGTCGGGCGGATCGCCTCGTGCGCTTCCTGCGCGTTTTTCGCCTTGGTCGAGTAGTAGCGCGGCTTCTCCGGCAGGTAGTTCGAGCCGAACTCCTTGGCGATGGCCCCGCGGGCAGCCTCGATGGCCTCGGGCGCGATCTGCACGCCGTCGGTACGCATGTAGGTGATAAGGCCGGCCGCCTCGCCGCCGATGTCGACCCCCTCGTAGAGCCGCTGTGCAACCTTCATCGTGCGATCGGCCGAGAAGCCGAGGCGCGAGGAGGCAGCCTGCTGCAGCGTCGACGTGGTGAACGGCGGTCCTGGCGAACGCTTGACCGGCTTCGCCTCGATCGACTGCGCGCTGAATGTCGCGGACTCGAGCATGGCGAGGATGTCGTCGGCCTGCGCCTTGTTCTTGATGTCGAGCTTCTGCAGGCGCTTGCCTTCGAACCCGACGAGCCGCGCCTCGAGACTGTCCTTGCGCGGGGTGCCGAGGACAGCTGCGACCTGCCAATATTCCTCGCGCACGAAACGCTCGATCTCGGCTTCCCGATCGCACACGAGGCGCAACGTCACGGACTGCACGCGGCCGGCCGAGCGCGATCCGGGCAGCTTGCGCCAAAGCACCGGAGAGAGCGTGAAGCCGACCAGATAATCGAGCGCGCGCCGCGCCAGATAGGCGTCGACCAGCGGCTCGTCGATCTGACGCGGGTTGGCCATCGCGTCGAGGACCGCCTGCTTGGTGATGGCATTGAAGACGACGCGGCTGACAGGCTTGTCCTTCAGCGCGCGCTTGGCGCGAAGCACCTCGAGAACATGCCACGAGATCGCCTCGCCCTCGCGGTCGGGGTCGGTCGCCAGGATCAGGCCGTCCGCATCCTTGACCGCGTTGGCGATGTCGGAGAGGCGCTTCGCCGCCGCGGAGTCGACCGTCCACGACATGGCGAAATCCTCGTCCGGCCGCACCGAGCCGTCTTTCGGCGGTAGGTCACGGACATGGCCGAAGGAGGCGAGAACCTTGTAGTTCCGGCCCAGATACTTGTTGATTGTCTTCGCCTTCGCAGGCGATTCGACGACGACGACGTCCATGTGGGGGAATGCCCTTCCGGCGTCCGCTCCGCGCCCGGAGTGGCCGCTGCCGCATTGCAAGTTGGCCCGTGACATGGCGGTGGAATTCCAGCCGGTCAAGGGCAGGGGCCCAAATCGCCACAACTCAACGCAACGCGAAGTTGCTTGCCAGTTCGCTAAATCAATCCTAGATTGCCGCCATATTCGACACAGATCGAAGCTCAATAAACGCAGTCATGCTGCCTGTCCTGCTTAAGGGGCCCCGGACAGGCAAATTCGGAGCGAAGCAGTTCCATGCCCCTTCCGCACGCGCCGCGTCGAACCGACTCGCTGGACTATATTCAGTCCATGTTGCGGGAACTTCGAGAGATCGCGCAGGCGGAGCGCCATGACATGCTGATCTATCTAATCGAGATGGCTTATGTCGAGGCGAGCGACATCATTCGCGGCGAGCGGCCTGCGCGTCTGCGCGTTCCCGATACGGGATCCGGCGGATCACAGCAGAAGAGAGACACTGCCGCCTGAGTGACGTTCGAGCCGGCCGGCAAGCTCAAGCTCAAGCAGAAGCGCTGACACTTGCGCTGGGTGCAGCCGGGTGTGGCGAATCAAATCGTCCAGCTCGACGGGCGTCGGCCCCAGCGCTTCGATGAGCGCCGAACGGTCGGCATCGAGCGGCTCCGGCGCGGCAACCGTATCGACTGGTTCCTCGAAGCTCGATGCGGGGCGCACCGGTACGCCGGACTGCGGCCCCACCGCGTCGAGCACGTCGCGCGCCTCGGTGACGAGGATCGCCCCGTCCTTGAGCAGGCCGTTGGCACCCGCGGCACGCGGGTCGAGCGGGGACCCAGGCACAGCAAAGACAAGCCGGCCGAATTCCCCAGCCAGGCGTGCCGAGATCAGCGAGCCCGAGCGCAGCGCCGCCTCGACGACCAGCAGACCGTGGGCCAGCCCTGCGATCAGCCGGTTGCGGCGCGGAAAGTCCCTGGCGCGCGGTTCCCATCCGAACGGCATCTCGGACACGACGGCTCCGCGCTCTGCGATACGGTCGCAGAGGTCGACATTTTCGGGCGGGTAGGGCCGGTCGAGACCGCCTGCGAGAGCGGCAATGGTGCCCGTGTCGAGGCTGCCCGTATGCGCGGCAGCGTCAATGCCGCGAGCCAGACCGGACGCCACCGCATAACCGGCGGCACCTATCTCCTGCGACAGCGCTCGAGCGAAGCGAATGCCGGCGAGCGACGCGTTGCGCGAACCGACGATCGCGATTGTCGGCATGGCGAACACCGGCGCCTGCCCCTTGATTGCAAGCAGCGGCGGCGGCGCTGGAATACGCTTGAGCAGAGGTGGATAATCGGCCTCGCCGATGGCGACGAAACGCGCCCCGTGCGCGTGCGCGGTCTCCAGCTCGGCCTCCGCCGCCGCGCTCGTGCAGATGCGAATCTTGCCGCCGCCGCGGCCTGCAAGCTCTGGCAGCGCCTCGAGCGCCGCTTCGGCCGAGCCGAAGCGGTTCACGAGGTCGCGAAAGGTCTGCGGGCCTACATTGTCGCTGCGGATGAGGCGCAGCCAGGACAGCCGCTGGCGGTCGGTGAGACGCTGCTCGCGCGGCGCCTGTTTCATTTCGACCCGATGCGCGATTCCGTGCCCGCGAGCAGGCGGGAGATGTTGGCGCGGTGTTTGGCAAAGACGATGATCGTCATCACCGCAAGCGTCAGTGCGTAGCCATCGAGGCCTTGCCACCAGAGGAATAGCGGCGCTGCCACGCATCCCACGAAGGCGGAGAGCGACGAGTATCGGGTCGACACCGCCACCGCGATCCACACGGCCACGAACGCCAGGCCTGCCTGCCATGAAAGCGCGAAGAGGACGCCGACATAAGTGGCCACGCCCTTGCCGCCCTTGAAGTTCAGCCAGAGCGGAAAGATGTGGCCGAGAAACGCTCCGAAACCGGCGATGGCTCCATATTCCTGCGCGATCCCGCCGGCCAGCAGTACGGCAGCGGTGCCTTTCAGCGCGTCGAGCAACAGCGTCGCCGCCGCCAGCCCCTTATTGCCAGTGCGCAGGACGTTTGTTGCGCCGATGTTGCCGGAGCCGATGCTGCGTACGTCGCCGAGGCCCGCCATGCGCGTCAGCAGAAGGCCGAACGGCACTGATCCGAGCAGATATCCGTAGAGCAGCGCGCCTGCGAACGGCAGGTAGTACATGAGCACGAATGTCCCTCCGCTCTCGGCTCAGGCCGAGAATACTGTGCGGCCCGCAACCAGTGTTTGCAAGACCTTGCCCTGAAGCCTGGCGCCCTCGAAGCAGGTGTTCTTCGACCGCGAGCGGATAGCCTCTTCGCGGACGATCCACGGCTCGTCGAGATCGACCACGATCAGGTCGGCCGGGGCTCCCGGCGCAAGCGTTCCGCCAGGTAGGCCGAACAGCCTCGCCGGAGCCGTCGAAAGCGCCTCGACGAGCCGCTGAAGCGGGACGTCGCCATTATGGTAGAGCCGCAGGGCCGCGCCGAGCAGCGTTTCGAGCCCGATCGCGCCGGACGCCGCCTCCGCGAAAGGCAATCGCTTGGTGTCGACGTCCTGCGGGTCGTGCGACGAGGAGATCAGGTCGACCGCTCCGGTACGCAGCGCCTCGATCATCGCGAGCCGGTCCTCCTCCGCGCGCAGCGGCGGAGAAAGTCTGAAGAAGGTGCGGTACTGGCCGACATCCATTTCGTTGAGCGTCAGATTGGCGATCGACACGCCCGCCGAAACGCTGGCGCCGTCGTCCTTGGCGCGGGCGACAGCGTCCGCCGAGATCGCCGTCGAGATCTTTGCCGCATGGTAGCGCCCGCCGGTCAGGCGCGCGAGCCGGAGGTCGCGTTCGAGCGGGATGATCTCCGCCTCGCGTGGCACGCCGGAGAGGCCGAGCCAGCTGGCGTAGAGGCCTTCGTTCATCACGCCGCCGGCGCCGAGGTCGGCATCCCGCGTCTCGTGCGCGACCAGGGCTCCGAAGTCGCGGGCGTAGGTCAGCGCGCGGCGCATCGTCAGCGCGCTCGCGATGGTCTTGCGTCCCTCGGTGAAGGCGACGGCTCCGGCGCCCTGCAGCAGCCCGAACTCCGTCAGTTCGTGTCCCTCCAGCCCGCGCGTGACGGCCGCTGCCGGATGGACGTTGACTTCCGCGGTGTCGCGCGCGGACCGAAGCACGAACTCGACGAGCGCGACGTCGTCGATCACCGGATCGGTGTCGGGCATCATCACCAGGGTGGTGACGCCTCCCGCAGCGGCTGCGGCACTTGCCGAAGCGATCGTCTCACGGTGCTCCGCTCCCGGCTCGCCGATGAAAACGCGCGTGTCGACGAGGCCGGGCAGGATCGCCTTGCCGGCGCAATCGACGATTTCGGCTCCGTCCGGTCTGCCCTGGTTGCGCGCGGACGCGCCGGAAGCAACGACGATGCCGTCCTGCACGATGACGGTGCCGCGCTCGTCCAGCCCGCGCGAAGGATCGACGACGCGGGCGTTCTCGAAGACCGCCGGCCTCATGGCCGATCCTCGTTTCGGCGCGGATCGAGCAGCGCCTCCATCACCGCCATGCGCACGGCGACGCCCATCTCGACCTGCTCCTGGATGACGCTTTGCGGGCCGTCGGCGATTTCCGACGAAATCTCGACGCCGCGGTTCATCGGGCCGGGATGCATCACCAGCGCGTCGGGCCTCGCCGCCTTCAGCTTCTCCGCATCAAGCCCGAAATAGCGGAAATACTCCCGGGTCGACGGCACGAACGTCCCCGCCATACGCTCGCGCTGCAGGCGCAGCATCATCACCACGTCAGCGTCCTTGAGGCCGCTCGCCATGGTGGTGTGCACCTCGACGCCCATCTGCGCGATTCCCGCCGGCATCAGCGTCGAGGGGCCGACGACACGGACGCGGGCGCCGAGCGCATTGAGGATCAGGATGTTGGAACGGGCGACCCGCGAGTGCAGGACGTCGCCGCAGATCGCGACGGTCAGGGCGCCGACATTGCCGCGCTTGCGGCGGATGGTCAGCGCGTCGAGCAGCGCCTGAGTCGGATGCTCGTGTGCGCCGTCGCCGGCGTTGACGACCGAGCAGCCGACTTTTTGCGCCAGCAGCGCCGCGGCGCCGGCGGCCGAGTGCCGGATGATGAGGATATCGGGGTTCATGGCGTTCAGCGTCATCGCTGTGTCGATGAGCGTTTCGCCCTTCTTCACCGAGGAGGAAGCGACCGACATGTTCATAACATCGGCGCCGAGACGCTTGCCGGCGAGCTCGAACGACGACTGAGTACGCGTCGAAGCCTCGTAGAAGAGGTTGATCTGTGTGCGTCCACGCAGGGTCGACGTCTTCTTCTCGCGCTGGCGCGAGATGGCCACCGCTTCGTCGGCGCGATCGAGCAACAACTCGATGTCGGAGGGGGAGAGTCCCTGTATGCCCAGCAGGTGCCGGTGCGGAAACAGCGGGAAGGCCGGTGCGGAACTCATCTAAGGCGGCTGCTATAGGGGCGGGGAGGGAAGGTCGCAAGGACAGGGCGGGTTTTCCACCGCCATTCCGGCACTTTGTCGGGCTTGCCCGGACAGTTGTGGGTCGCCACCCTGCAGCCAACGCGGAGGAGTCGATGCTGAAGGGTACCTGTCATTGCGGTGAGAGCGGATGGACGCTCGAGGGCGACCCTGGCGGGATCACTGCGTGCAACTGTACGCTCTGTCGCCGCTACGGCACGCTATGGGCCTACGACTATGAGAACGAGCGCATCAGGCTCGCAGGACCGGCGGCTTCTTACACCCGCTTTGACCGGAAGAGCCCGGTGCTCGAGATCCTGTTTTGCCCGCGCTGCGCCTGCGTGCTTGCCTGGCGCGGCCTTGCGCCGGAGGCGGACGGACGGCGCCGCATGGCGGTGAACGTAAGATTGGCGCCGCCGGAAGCCGTCGCGGGGCTGCCGATCGACCACTTCGACGGCCTCGCAACCTTCGAGGACTTGCCGCGCGACGGCCGCTGCGTACGCGACATGTGGTTCTAGCGCCGTCCCGCCGCTCGCTTTCGCGCGCCCGATCATGCAGGATTGCGTCGAATGACGGCGATTCAGGCTTGCCGCGCGGGGAGACGCATTGACCGACGAGGTGACAAACCAGCCGCCACCGCTGGCCGGCAGCAACGCCTGGCGCGGCGACCCGCTGCTCATGCAGCTCAGCGACGCGTTTCCCGACACGGTCCGACGCGAACTCGACCTGCTTGGACGTTTCGTGCGCAGCGCCGAGGCACTGGACTCCGCGCGCCTCGCCAACGAGCAGACGCCGCGGCTCAAGACGTTCGACCGCCAGGGCCGGCGCCTCGACCAGGTCGAGTTCCATCCCGCCTATCACGCGCTGATGCGGCGCTCGGTGGCGAATGGGCTCCACGCTTCCGTTTGGGAGAATGGCCAGGACGATCGCGGCCGGCGCCATCAGATCCGTGGCGTGCGCTTCCATCTCACGGCGCAGCTCGAATGCGGGCATTTGTGCCCGATCACCATGACCAGCGCGTCGCTTGCGGCAATCATGTCGACGCCGAAGCTGTTCAAGGAATGGGCGCCCCGCGTCGCGACCCGCAAATACGATCCCAGCCACAAGCCGCCGATGCAGAAGGAAGGGCTGACGCTCGGCATGGGCATGACCGAGAAGCAGGGCGGAACCGACGTGCGCGCCAACACCTCGACGGCGGAGCGCATCGGGGGAGGGCTCTATCGGCTCTCGGGCCACAAATGGTTCATGTCGGCGCCTATGTGCGACGCGTTCCTGATGCTGGCTCAGGCGAGCGAGGGACTGACCTGTTTCCTCGTCCCGCGCATCCTGCCCGACGGGAAGCAGAACGGGCTGCGATTCCAGCGGCTGAAGGACAAACTCGGCAACCGCTCGAACGCGTCCTCCGAGGTCGAGTTCGGCGGCATCCTGGCCGAACCGGTCGGCGAGCCTGGGCAGGGCGTCAAGACGATCATGGACATGGTCACGCTGACGCGGCTCGATTGCGCGCTCGCGTCTTCCGGCATCATGCGCGCGTCGCTTTCGGAGGCGGTACATCACGCGCGGCATCGCAGCGTGTTCGGCAAGAGGCTGATCGACCAGCCGCTCATGCTGCGCGTGCTGGCCGACATGGCGCTGGACGTTGCGGCGGCGACGGCGCTGTCGTTCCGGCTGGCGCGTGCCTTCGACGAAGCGGCCGACAGTCGCGAGCAGGCCGCATTCGCGCGCGCCATGACTCCGGTGGTGAAGTACTGGGTCTGCAAGATGGCGCCGCCGCTCACCTACGAGGCGATGGAGTGCCTCGGCGGCAATGGCTATGTCGAGGAGGCTCCGCTGGCGCGGCATTACCGCGAGGCGCCGGTCAACGCCATCTGGGAAGGCTCCGGCAACGTCATGGCGCTTGACGTGCTGCGCGTTCTGCGCCGCGCGCCGACGTTGTTCGAGGATGTCGTCGAGGGGATGCGGCGGGACCTCGGCCCCGCGGGAAACGGCACGATCGGCGTGCTGAAGGCAGCCGTCGACGTCGCGCTTTCCGACGAAGGCTCGGCGCGGATCCTGACGGAGCAGCTCGCGCTCGCCGCGGCGGCCGCCGAACTGCGAAGGCTCGGCGCCGGGCGTATCGCCGACGCATTCATCGAGACACGCCTGGCCGGGCAGTGGCGCGGCACATACGGCATGCTGCCGGCGCGCCACGATCCGCGCGCGATCGTCGATACGCTCTACCCGGAAGCGAACTGAGCCGCGAGCGACAACGCCACCGGCATCGTCAGCACCGCCAGGATCGTCTGAAGCGTGGCCACCGCGGCATAGAATTCGGCGTCGCCGCCGAGTTGGCGCGCGAGCATGTAGCCGTTCATCGCGGCCGGTACGGCGGCACAGAGCACCAGGTAGACGACGGCAGGGCCGGTCACACCGAGAGCGAGGGCAAGGCCGCCAACCAGCACCGGCATCAGGGCGAGCTTGGCGACCACCGGAAACCATATTGCCGGGCGGAGCGTGTACATATCCGCCGGGCGCAGGCCGGCGCCGATCGAGATCAGCCCCATGCCGATCGCCGCCTGGCCGAGCAGCGTCAGCATCTGCATGACCGGGCCGTAGACGCCGCCGGGAATCAAGCGGAACAGGATTCCGGCCGCGACGCTAATGATGAACGGGTTCTTCGCCATCGCGATCAGCACGCTTCGCCAGTTGGCGCCGCCATGCCCGAATCGCGACACCACCGACACCGACATGATGTTGATGGGGATGATGATCACCGCCATCACCAGCGCGACGACCGCGCTCGCCTCCTGCGGATAGAGCTTCTGCGCGATGGCGAGCGCGACAAAGCCGTTCCAGCGCAGCGATCCCTGGAAAATGGACGAGAATTCCGCGCGCGTCGCGGCCGCTGCGCCGCGCCACAGCGGCCAGGTCGCCAGCACGAGCCCGGCCATGATGAAGATCGACGCGAGCAGGGCCGCGAACATTGCATCGAGCGAGAGATTTGAGAAATCCGCCGCCGCCACGGTGTTGAATAGCAGCACCGGGTAGAGCACCCAGTAGCTCAGCTGCTCCAGCCCGAGCCAGCCGGTGTCGCCCATCAGCGACGAGCGTCGCAGCAGGTTGCCGAGTACGATCAGCAAGAAAACGGGCAGGATGCTTTCGAAGATGGCGAGCATGGCCCGGCGATAGGCAGCGCGGCTGAGGCTGTAAAGCGTTGAGGCTTGGGCCAGCCGTCCGCGCGTTAACCCTAACAATTGGTTTCGATTGCAGGCCCTGCCCCGACCGGCGAGTGTGCCGGCCCATCGGGGGACACCATGAAGCGTACTGCCGCAATCGTCATCAGTCTCGCTTGGACGGCCGTGTTCGGCCTTGTGGCTGCGTTCGCACTGTTCGCGGCTGAGGACGGCGCGGCTTCAGCGGTCGTGACCTTCGGCATACCGATCGCCGGCCACGGCATGGAGACGTTGCCGGGCAAGGCGGTCATGGGCGGCCTGTGCTTCGGCGCAACAGCGGTTGCCGCGTTCTTCGCGACGACTTTCGTGTCGGTGCTGCTCGGGGGCGGGCGCGATACCGCCCAGCACGCACGCTTTATCAACGAACTCGCCTTCGGCGGCGCCTTCGGCATTTCCGGCCTCGTGGTCCTGACCCTGGCGCTCGCCAGCACGGAAACGCTGTTCTTCGGCTCGGTCGGGAGTCTGCTCCTGCTCGTCGCGTCGTTCGTCGCGATGCGCGAAGCGCTGGCAGAACCGGAAGCGAAGCCGACCGTCGTTCCACAGGTGGCCCGCGAAATGGCGCTGGCCGCCGCGGCGAACGTCAATGTCGTCCGCTTCCCCTACTATCGCGTCGGCGGAGCCGCCTGATGAAGTACATCCTGTTCTTCTGGGCTGTGCCGATGGGCCTTTTCTGGGGCTGGTTCGGGCTCTCCTACTACGACATGAACTTCGGCTACCTGATGCTGAGCCGCCTGGTGCACGACTTCGCCTTCCAGTTCTACGGCGACCTGATCGGCATCGACCCGGCGCTCATCCCGCCGCTGGTGGCGCGCGCGTGTATCGTCGATACCTGCATCATTTTCGGCATACTCGCGTGGCGCCGCCGCGCCGCGATCCGCGCATGGTGGGAAGCGCGCCGTGCGGCGGTCACGCCCCTCGAAGCGACCGCAGCCGGTCCAGTGCCCCCTGCAGAATGAAGGCGGCGGCAGCGGAATCGATCATTCCGTCGCGCCGCTTCCTCGAGAAATCCATCTCGATCAGTGTCCGCTCGGCGGCGACTGTCGAGAGCCGCTCGTCCCAGAACACGAAGGGCAGCGGCGTGCGCGGCGCCATGTTGCGCACGAACGCCCGCGCGGCCTGGGCGCGGGGCCCTTCCGAACCGTCCATGTTCACCGGCAATCCGACGACGACCGCGGCGACCTGATCCGCCGCCAGCGCCTTCAGGAGCGCGTCCGCATCCTTGCCGAACTTGATGCGGTTGATGACCGCCCGCGGGTGCGCGAACGACAGCGAGCGGTCCGACACCGCGACGCCGATCGTCTTGGTGCCGAGGTCGAGCCCGGCCACCACCGCGCCAGGCGCGAGCGACAATTCCTCAAGCGTTGCGATGGTCACGTGGGCTGCTTTGACATGCTCATGCGCCGTTCTATCTTCGCGCCCGAGCGAAATCGAGGAGTAGCACGATGAAGATCACCTGGTATGGCCAGTCCGCCTTCCGCATCGAGAACGGCGACGCCCGGATCCTCATCGACCCGTTCCTGTCCGACGTGCCCTGGTGGAAGGAGGGTTG
This sequence comes from Pseudomonadota bacterium, assembly GCA_023457435.1. GTDB lineage: Bacteria > Pseudomonadota > Alphaproteobacteria > Rhizobiales > Rhizobiaceae > RCIO01. Next base: position 59,618 of record JAEWLS010000028.1, on the reverse strand, counting down.
GGAAGGCCCGGCCGAGGGCGTGACGCACGTAATGCTCACCCACGGGCATAACGACCACGTCGGTGACGCGCTGAAGATCCTCAAGAAGACCGGAGCGCAGCTGGTCGCCAATTTCGAGATCTGCATGTGGATGGTCAGCCAAGGGCATGACGGCAAGAAGATCAACCCCGGTAACACTGGCGGCACCGTCGATTGCGGCGGTTTCACCACCACCTTCGTCCGTGCCGACCACTCGTCCTCGTACAATCTTGGCGACGGAAAGAACGTCTACTTGGGCAATCCGCTCGGGCTGATCCTTCACTTCCCCGACGGCGGCAGCGTCTATCACATGGGCGACACCGACATCTTCTCGGACATGGCGCTGATCAACGAACTGCATGCACCCCGCATCGGCCTGGTGCCGATCGGCGACCGCTTCACCATGGGCGGCGCGGTCGCGGCGCTCGCCTGCCGGCGATATTTCTCGTTCGAAACGGTCATTCCGTGCCACTATGCATCGTTCCCCATGGTGGATTCCACCGCGGAGAAATTCATCGAGGGCATGCAGGGTGGTGACACCAAGGTGTTGCTGCCCGAGATAGGCAAGGCCGTGACGTTATGAGAATCAACACGTTATTGGTTGCAGCTGCGATTTTGATTCCGGCGTTTCCCGCGTCGGCTCAGCAAGATCTCATCAAGGGAGTCTACGCTCGCTCGGCGGAGCAGTGCGCGGCGGCGAAGAAGAACTTCAACGAGTTCGTGGAGAATGGCGAGCTGGTCCTGACCACGGACGGCATCGAGGGCGTCGAGTACAATTGCCAGATCGTCGACTGGAAGGCGCGCAAGCGCGGTCCCGGCGCGGTCGCGACGATGCTGTGCGAAGAGCCGGGCTTTGCCACGCCCGAAATCTACGCGGTCATGCCGCGCGGAGAGGGAGAGCTGGAGTTCACCCTGTCCTCGGCAATCTCGCAAGGCGAGGAGCCCGGGAATTACGGCATGTGGTATCTCTGCAAGGGCGTGAAGTTGCCGGCGCAGTAAGGCCGAAGTCGAATTGTTGCGCTGCAGCGCAGCCGCCGCTATAGGCCGAGGAACGATTTCCTTCGCTCCCGGAGCTCCTGCATGTCGGTCGACATCGCCACAGTGAAGCGCGTCGCGCGTCTCGCGCGCATCGCCGTCGACGAGGAAGACGCGCAGCGCATGACCGGCGAGCTCAACGCCATCCTCGGGTTTGTCGAGCAGCTGAACGAAGTCGACGTCTCCGGCGTGGAGCCGATGACCTCGGTCACCCCAATGGCGATGAAAAAGCGCCCGGACGTGGTCACCGACGGCGGCAAGGCCGCCGACGTCGTCGCCAACTCGCCCTCGACCGAAGCCAATTTCTTCCTCGTGCCCAAGGTCGTGGAGTAGCGTCATGACCGACCTGACCAAATTCACGATCGCGCAGGCCCGCGAGAAGCTAGCCGCCAAGGAATTCTCGGCAACGGAGCTTACAGAGGCCTACCTGGCCGCCATCGACGCCGCGAACCCGACCTTCAACGCCTACATCGCGGTCACGCACGACAAGGCGCGCGACATGGCCAAGGCCTCCGACGCGCGCATTGCGCGGGGTGAGGCAGGAGCGCTGGAAGGCATTCCGCTCGGCATCAAGGATCTGTTCGCAACCGAGGGTGTCCATACGCAGGCTGCGAGCCACGTGCTCGACGCATTCAAGCCGCGCTACGAATCAACCGTCACCGCAAACCTGTGGCGAGACGGCGCCGTCATGCTCGGCAAGCTCAACATGGACGAGTTCGCGATGGGCTCGTCGAACGAGACATCCTACTACGGACCGGTCAAGAACCCTTGGCGTGCCAAAGGTTCGAACAAGGACCTGGTGCCGGGGGGCTCGTCCGGCGGCTCGGCGTCCGCCGTCGCCGGCTGGCTCGCCGCCGGCGCCACTGCAACCGACACTGGGGGCTCGATCCGCCAGCCGGCAGCGTTCACGGCGACCGTCGGGATCAAGCCGACCTACGGGCGCTGCTCGCGCTGGGGCGTCGTCGCCTTCGCATCGTCGCTCGACCAGGCGGGGCCGATCGCGCGCGACGTGCGCGACGCAGCCATCATGCTGAAGTCGATGGCGTCCAGCGATCCGAAGGACACGACTTCGGTCGATCTGCCGGTGCCGGACTACGAGGCATCTATCGGCAGGTCGCTGAAGGGCTTGAAGATCGGCATTCCGCGCGAATATCGCGTCGAGGGTATGCCGCAGGAGATCGAGGCGCTGTGGCAGAAGGGCATCCAGTGGATGCGCGACGCCGGAGCCGAAATCGTCGACATATCACTGCCGCACACGAAATACGCGCTGCCCGCATATTACATCGTCGCGCCGGCGGAAGCGTCGTCGAACCTAGCCCGCTACGACGGCGTGCGCTACGGCCTGCGCGTGCCGGGCAAGGACATCGTCGACATGTACGAGCGTTCCCGCGCCGCCGGATTCGGCCGTGAGGTGAAGCGGCGCATCATGATCGGCACCTATGTGCTGTCGGCTGGCTACTACGACGCCTACTACGTCAAGGCGCAGAAGGTGCGCACGCTGATCAAGAAGGATTTCGAGGACGCCTTTGCCGCCGGTGTCGACGCCATCCTGACACCTGCAACGCCGTCCGCCGCGTTCGGCGTCGCCGACCAGGACATGGCCGCCGATCCGGTCAAGATGTACCTGAACGACATCTTCACGGTGACGGTGAACATGGCCGGTCTGCCCGGCATCGCCGTTCCCGCCGGCCTCGACGCCAACGGACTGCCGCTCGGGCTGCAGCTCATCGGCCGTCCGTTTGACGAGGAGATGCTGTTCCGCACCGGTGCCATTATCGAGCAGGCCGCCGGCCGCTTCGAGCCTACCAAATGGTGGTGATTTCGGCGAGGTAGGCGTGTTCTTCTACCTCTCCAAGATCTTCTGGCTGCTGCTGCAGCCGATAAACCTCGTCGGCATCCTCACCGGCGTAGCGCTTGTGGCGCTGCTGCTCGGCTGGCGTCGCTTCGCGATCTTCACGATCGCCAAGGCTTTCATCGTCATCGCCCTCTCGACCTGGACGTCCCTGGGCGCTCTTCTGCTGCATCCGCTGGAAGACCGCTTTGCACGGCCGGATCCCGCGCCTGCTGCCGTCGCCGGCATCATCGTGCTCGGCGGGGGCTTCGAAGGCTCGGTCAACCAGGCGCGAGGCGGCTACGAACTGAATGCGTCCGGAGATCGCTTCGTCGAAGCTGCGGTGCTGGCGCGACGTTATCCGGAAGCGCGGGTCGTGGTTACGGGCGGGTCTGGATCGTTGTTGCTCGACGGCGAGGCGGATGGCGACACGGCGCCGCGCCTGCTGACCGCGCTCGGCGTGCAGCCGGAGCGGCTGGTGCTCGAGAACAAGTCGCGAAACACCTTCGAGAATGCCGTGCTGACCAAGGAACTGGTCAACCCGCAGGCGGGCCAGGTGTGGCTGCTGGTGACCTCGGCCTTCCACATGCCGCGCTCGATGGGGCTTTTCCGCAAGGCGGGTTTCGACGTCGTCGCGTGGCCGGCGGACTATCGGACCGCGGGCAGCGAAACGCCGGGACCGACACAGGACAATTTCTCCGATTCGCTGCAGAACGTGACGATCGCGATCCGCGAATGGATCGGGCTGCTTGCCTATCGTATGTCGGGACGGCTCGACGAAGTGCTTCCTTCACCATGACCTGCCTCGTCGCCGCCGTAAGCGTTGACGAAAGGTAAATATTGCTGACGTACTTAAAGCTTTGATTTTAAACAACTCGAAGCTTTATGTGACCGCAGGTCTCGGTGCCCATGCCGCAATCCTGCCACCTTTTGCGTTGCGAAGATGGCGCCGAGAGCCTATTCACACCCGCGAGGCGGGGGCGCCTGTTCGCCGCGTGTCGCGGCTGCGCTGGGCAAGTCACAGGAAACGAATGGAAGACACCGTTGAGAAGTCCTGCTGGGGCGTTGCGCTCAAGGCAGTGATCGGCTTTGCCGTGGTCATGGCGGCGGTCTGGCTGGCAGGTGGCGAGACCACTGCAGTGCTGGCGACTGCGGCAGGGTAGTCGAGCTCGCATCCTTTGACGAAGGCCCGGTTCGCCCGGGCCTTTTTCGTTTGTGTCGCGGCCCGGACAGCTCGCGTCGGGTGGAAGCTTGAAGGCTACGCACCCGTGCCCTTACGGTGTCCCATGTTTCTTTCCGTCTTTGACCTGTTCAAGATCGGCATCGGTCCGTCTTCGTCGCACACGATGGGGCCGATGGTCGCCGCCCGGCGATTCCTCGACGAAATTCTGTCGAACGACTGGCCGCGGCCCGCCGGCGCACGGGTCGCGGCGCTCAAGGCCAGTCTGCATGGATCGCTGGCTTTCACCGGGATCGGGCACGGCACCGACCGCGCAGTGATCCTCGGCCTGACGGGCCATACACCCTTGACCGTCGACCCGGACCGCTCCGACGCCGAGGTCGAGCAGGTGAGGCTCGCGCGGCGCATCAGCCCGCCGGGTCATCCCGACTATGCCTTCGACCCGGCGACCGATCTCGTGCTGGACAAGAAGAACCCGCTACCCGGCCACGCCAACGGCATGACCTTTTCGGCTTTCGATGCGGCTGGGCGGCTGCTTCTCAGGCGGGTCTATTACTCTGTCGGAGGCGGGTTCGTGGTTTCCGAGGAGGAACTCCAGCGGCTGAAATCGGCCGGCGCACCCGATGCCGGCAGCGTGCCGTATCCCTTCGCCACGGCGAAGGAGATGCTGGCGATGGCGCGGCGAAGCGGGCTGTCCATTGCCGAGATGAAGCGCGCCAACGAGGAAACGAAGATGTCGCCGGCCGAACTCGACGCCGGGCTCGACCGCGTGTGGAGCGCAATGACGGCCTGCATCGACCGCGGCCTGAGCCAGGAAGGCATGATGCCCGGCGGGCTGAAGGTGCGGCGGCGGGCAAAATCCCTGCACGAGAAGCTTTCCGACGAATGGAGCCGAAACCGGCCCAATCCGCTGGCTGCCAACGACTGGCTCTCCATCTACGCGATGGCGGTCAACGAGGAGAACGCGGCCGGCGGCAGGGTGGTGACCGCCCCGACGAACGGGGCTGCCGGCGTGGTTCCCGCCGTCTTGCGATACTGGCTGCATTTCTACCCCGAGGCCGACGAAGCCTCGATCCGCGACTTCCTGCTCACGGCCGCGGCAGTCGGCGGGCTGATCAAGCACAACGCCTCGATTTCCGGTGCGGAGGTCGGCTGCCAGGGCGAGGTGGGCTCGGCGTCGGCCATGGCCGCGGCGGGGCTTTGCGCCGTCATGGGCGGTACGCCCGAGCAGGTGGAGAACGCAGCCGAGATTGCGCTGGAGCATCACCTCGGCATGACCTGCGACCCCGTGGCGGGGCTTGTGCAGGTGCCGTGCATCGAGCGCAACGCGCTTGGTGCGGTGAAGGCGGTGACCGCCGCGTCGCTGGCGATCAAGGGCGACGGGACGCATTTCGTGCCGCTCGATGCGGCAGTGGAGACGATGCGCCAGACCGGCCTCGACATGAACGAGCGCTACAAGGAAACGAGCCTCGGCGGCCTCGCGGTAAACGTCGTCGAGTGCTGAGGGTGTTCCGCAGCGTCTCTGTGGACAAGTCGCGTCGGCGTTGACCGGCTGTATCGACGGGCCTAGCTCAGGCGGATGCCGCTCAACCTGATCAAGCTCTGCGTCGGTTGCGATTCAGTCGAAGATCTCGAGGAATGGATCGAGTTCCGCCTCGAGGAGAAACGGCGTGCCGGCGAACCAATCGAGCAGACGCACACCACGCGCATGGTGCCGAAACGCGTCGACGAGATCGTCGGCGGCGGTTCGCTCTATTGGGTGATCAAGGCGCAGGTACAGTGCCGGCAGCGCATTCTCGGGATCCGTCCCTTCACCGACGCGCAAGGCATTGGCCGCTGCCACTTCGTTCTCGATCGGCAGGTCATTCGCACGGACTGGCAGCCGCGCCGTGCTTTCCAGGGCTGGCGTTACCTGAAGCATGACGACGCCCCGCGTGACATGCCGTCCGGCGCCGAGCTCGGCGAGTTGCCGCCGAAACTGCGCGGCGAGCTTGCAGCGCTGGGTCTCTTATAGCGTCTCGCCCGCAACAGGCACGTGCATCGCAGTAACCATGCTGCTTTACCACGCGGCTGCGAAATCGTTAACATTTCGTAAATTGATTTGATCGCCGGGACGAAACGCGCTTTATTTCAAGCGGGTATGGAGTCTGGGTGATGTACTTCTCCGGCGTAAACGGGCATGCGGGGAGCAAGCCGCGCCGCGCGGCGCATGTAATCGTCTGCGGCAACGAGAAGGGCGGCTCGGGCAAGTCGACGACCGCCATGCACATTGCGGTCGCGCTTCTCAAGGCCGGCTACAACGTCGCAACGGTCGACCTCGACGGGCGCCAGCTGTCGCTGACGCGCTATGTCGAAAACAGGAAGCGCTGGGCCAAGTCGGCGCGCATTCCGCTGCCGCTGCCGCAGCATTTCCACGTGCCCCCGGCGCAGCGCGACACGATCTCCGATACCGAAAGCGAGGAGTTCCGGCAGCTTACCGAGGGCCTCGGCGAGATCGAGGACAGCCACGATTTCGTCGTCATCGACACGCCCGGTTCGGACACCTTCCTCAACCGCATGGCGCACCGCATCGCCGACACGCTGATAACGCCGATGAACGACTCGTTCGTCGACTTCGACGTCCTGGCGCGCATCGACCCGGTGAGCCACGAGATCCTCGAACTGTCCCAGTATGCCAGCGCCGTGCGCGATGCCCGCCGCCAGCGCCGCCAGACCGACAATTCGATTCTCGACTGGATCGTCGTGCGCAACCGAATGGCCAACATCTCGTCGCGCAACGAGCAGAAGATCGATGCCTGCCTGCGCAACCTGTCGATCCAGCTCGGCTTCCGCCTTGCCGACGGCATCTCCGAGCGCGTCGTGTTCCGCGAATTCTTCCCGATCGGGCTCACGGCGCTCGACGATTTCGAGGAGCACGTGCTCGGCTCAAAACCGACGCTTTCGCATCTCGCTGCGCGCCAGGAGATCAGGCAGCTGCTGACGGCGCTGCGCCTGCCAACGGACGAAGTCGGCCGGAAACGCGCGCTGATGCGCCAGCGTTATGCCGAGGCGATCAGCCGCCCGATCGCGATGCCCGACATTTTCGTGAGCTGAGCGTGCCGCGCGTGCGGCTTGCATAGCGGCCCGGTGCGCCACATCTTCCGGTGATGAGCCCCAACAAGCCACCGGCCAGGACAGAAGCGACCGTTCCTGAACCGACACGATCGTCTTCGACCGAGATCGACGCATTCCTGCGCCAGGTCCGAACCGCCGCGCCCGCGACGGGTACCGGCCGGCTGATCCTCGCGCTCGACGCGACGATGAGCCGTCAGCCGACGTGGGATCTAGCCTGCCGCGTGCAGGGGGAGATGTTCGACGCCGTCTCGGCCAAGGGCGGTCTTCGCGTTCAGCTCGTTTATTTTCGCGGTTTCGGCGAGTGCCGCGCCTCGCGCTTCGTGGAAGACACCGCCGCGCTCAAGCAGCTGATGGCGAGGATCGACTGCCGCGGCGGCCAGACGCAGATCGGCAAGGTGTTGTCCCACGCGCTCAAGGAAACTGCCGCCGCCAAGGTCGGCGCGGTCATCTACATCGGCGATGCGCTGGAGGAGCCAATCGACGCTTTGGCCGAGAAGGCGGGCCGCCTCGGCCTGCTCGGTGTCCCGGCCTTCGTCTTTCAGGAAGGTTCGGATCCCGTCGCCGAAACCGGCTTCAAGGAGATCGCGCGGCTGACGAAGGGCGCATGGTTCCGCTTCGACCGCAACGCGCCGGCCATGCTGGCAAAGCTGCTCTCGGCGATAGCCGTCTACGCCACCGGCGGCCTGAAGGCACTCGAGGCGCGGGGTCGGCCCGAGGACCGCCTGATGATCGAGAACCTGAAGGGCAGGGGCGCTTGACGGTCCTGCTCTACGCCACCGCGGTCGCGCTCCTCCTGATGCTCTCGCTCGTCGGGTTCGCGCGCATCGATGCCGCGAAGCTCGCGGGCGGGCTTCGCATGGCGGGTCCGGTTGCGCTCGGCATGGCGGGCGTCGCGATGTTGCTTGTTGGACGCGCCGGCCTTGCCGGCATCATGCTGCCGGCGGCGCTCGGCTGGTACATGCGCGGGCGGCGCGGGCGCGCGGCGCGTCCGACGCCGGGCCTGAAGTCGAACGTGCGCTCGGCGGCGCTGGAGATGGAACTCGACCATGACAGCGGGCGCCTCGAGGGCGTGGTCCTCGCCGGTCGCTTCGAGGGCAGGCAACTCGCCGGTCTCGACAAGGCGGAATTGATCGCGCTGCACGACGAATTGGCGTCGGACAGCGAGAGCCTACAGCTGCTGGAGGCCTATCTTGACGGCCGCTTTCCCGTTTGGCGCGAGGACGCTGAGGCGGACGTGCGCAGCGGGAAGCGAAGCCCGCCAGCTTCTGGCCCCATGACTAAGGAGGAAGCCTACAAGGTCCTTGGTCTTGAACCTGGAGCCTCCACGGCGGATATCCGCAAGGCGCACCGCCGCCTGATGCAGCGCCTGCACCCCGATCTCGGCGGTTCGACGTTTCTTGCGGCCCGTATCAACGAGGCCAAGGATGTCCTGATTTCCGACCACGACTGACTCCGTCGACACAACACATACCGGGAGGCAAAGGCATTCCAGGAAGCAGCGCGCTACTGTTGCACGGCGTAGCAGGCCACTTTCTGCTTCTTCAGCGCCGTGCAGGCATTCCATGCCGCGTTCTTCGTGGCGAAGCCGCCGAAGCGCGCGCGGTAGAACAGCGTGCCGTCCTTCTCGAACTTCTCAGTGAACGGCATGGTGTTGGCAAGCACGCGGCCCGCGCGGGACGATACCGACGCCAGCACGCCGCGCGCTTCGGTCTCGCTGCCAGTGGAAGCAACCTGGACCACCCAGCCGGAGATCGAGGACGTCGAAGCCATGTCGAGGTCGCCTTCGCCGGTCTCCTCGAGTGCGGGCGCGACATCGGCGCTCGGACGCACCGCTGCGACCTGGGTGCGCGTGGCAGGCGCCGGGACGGGGAGCGGCTGCACCGCCGGAGCGGCAAGCGCCATCGCTGGGATGCTGTCGGTCGGGCGGTCGTCCGGTGTCGGAATGCCGCTCTTCGGCAGCTTGATCTCATTGTCGGCAGCCACTGCGACTGCAGCAGCGGCGCTCGTCGCGACACTCGCCGCCACCGGCTCGATCTTGCCGCGCGCGACCAGCGCGCCGCCGCCACGGCTCGAAGCCTTCGGCAGGTAGGTGCGGATGAGTTCGACCATATGGTCGTCGCGCGAGCGCGCGGTCTTGCCGCCCATCACAACGGCGACGATCTTGCGGCCGCCTTCGGTCGCCGAGGACACGAGGTTGAAGCCCGACGCGCGGATGTAACCGGTCTTGATGCCGTCGACCGTGTTCATGCGCTGCATGACGCGGTTGTGGGAGCCGATGCGCTTGCCGTTGAACACGAAAGAGCGCGTCGCGAAGTAGCCGTAGTACCGGGGGTGATGCTCGCGCAGCGCCACGCCAAGGATGGCCATGTCGCGTGCGGTGGTGCGCTGTGCCGGGTTCGGCAGGCCATGGGCGTTGCGGAAGGTCGTGCCACGCATGCCGAGCGAACGTGCCTTGCGCGTCATCATTTCGCCGAAGCGCACCTCCGAGCCGCCGAGGAACTCGCCGACCGCGGTCGCGACGTCGTTGGCCGACTTGGTCACGAGCGCCAGGATGGCCTGTTCGGCGGTGATCGACGAGCCGGCCTTCAGTCCGAGTTTGGACGGCGCTTCGGCGGCAGCCTTTGCCGAAATGGGGATGCGCGTGGTCTTCGCGACCTTGCCCGACGCCATGGCATCGAACAGCATGTACAGCGTCATCATCTTGGTGAGGGACGCGGGATAGCGCCCGGCGTCGGCAGAGTCCGAATATAGCGTCTTGCCAGTGTTGGCGTCGATCACGATCGCCGAATATTTGGCGTTGGCGGCCGCCTGCGTCGACGCGCCGGCCATGACGGCGCCTGCGAGGATCAAGGAAACGATGGCTTTCCGCCGCACAACGGACCGCCATACGGCCCCGATCATCGCCTGACGCACTGCAACACCCTTTTTCTTATGACCCTTGCCGACTGATCGGCAGCCTCTCCACGGAGCCTAGGCGGCGTCCGTTACCATTCCGTTTATGGTAACCGCGGCGTTCATGATTTCGCGTGCATTTGCGGCTATTTGCAGAGGCTTCGACCGCCTGCGGCGCTGACGCTGCGGCAGCCGAGTTGATTTTTGGTGCCATGCACAATAGCTTCACTGCATTGCACAAAAGCCGGTTGCGCCGGCGCCGTATGGAAGGACGCGCATCATGTTCAAGGGTTATGAGGACACCGCCAAATTCGGTCAGATCATTGTCGACAGCGGCATGAAGAGCCTCGAAGGCGTGCAGAACGGCATGCAGGCGATTGCGGTCGAAGCCACCGACTATTCCAGGAAGGCGTTCGAGGCGGGAGCCGCAAGTTTCGAGAAGCTGTTCGCCGCCAAGTCGCCCGAGAAGGCGATGGAGATCCGAAGTGCTTTTATGCGACAGGCCTACGACAGCTTCGTGGCCCAATCGAGCCGCATGAGCGAACTCCTCACCGAGGTTGCTCGTGAAGCCTACAAGCCTTTCGAGACTGCCGTTTCCAAGGTCGAGTAGTTCGTCCTACGCGGCTGTAGATCCGCCATTCTGGGAAGCCCGGCCGCGCCTAAGTGCGCGCCGGGCTTTTCTGGTTTGGGCAGGCGCGATCACATTCCCCTGCGTCCAGCTTCGCGCCATATTGTCAGCGCAGGATAAGCCCTTACAATCCCGCTTCGTGACCCTACATGCAGCGTATTCCAGGGGTGCAGCCAGCAGGAAATGACCAAGACGGGCGGCAGGAGCGCCGAGCCACATTCGATGGCTAGAATGGGCGAAGGTGACGATGATGGCGGGCAGGGCGGCAATGGCCGCGGCACTGCCGTTATCACGCGCACCCGAACGAAGACGAAGAAGCCCAGCCTCTATCGCGTCTTGCTCCTGAATGACGACTACACACCCATGGAGTTCGTCATTCACGTGCTGGAACGGTTTTTCCAGAAGAACCGCGAAGCTGCCACCCGCATCATGCTCCACGTTCACAATCACGGCGTCGGGGAGTGTGGGATCTACACGTTCGAGGTGGCCGAGACCAAGGTGTCTCAGGTCATGGATTTCGCCCGTCAGCACCAGCATCCGCTGCAGTGCGTGATGGAGAAGAAGTGAGGTACTGATGCCGGCTTTCTCCCAAGGCTTGGAACGCGCGCTCCACCAGGCGCTCACATTCGCCAACGAGCGCCATCACGAGTACGCGACGCTGGAGCATTTGCTCCTCGCGCTGCTCGACGACGGGGACGCGTCGGCGGTCATGAAGGCCTGCAACGTCGACATGGACGATCTGCGCAAGACGCTGGTCAACTATATCGACGCCGAGCTCGACAACCTGGTGACGGGCTACGACGAGGACTCGAAGCCGACTGCCGGGTTCCAGCGCGTCATCCAGCGCGCCGTAATCCACGTCCAGTCTTCCGGCCGCGAAGAGGTTTCCGGCGCCAACGTGCTCGTCGCGATCTTCGCCGAGCGCGAGAGCCATGCCGCCTACTTCCTCCAGGAACAGCAGATGACCCGCTACGACGCGGTCAACTACATCAGCCACGGCATCGCCAAGCGCCCTGGCTCGGCCGAGACGCGCAGCCCGCGCGGCGCCGACGAGGACGGCCCCGGTGCCGGCGGCGAGGCGCAGAGCGAGGACGGCGGCAAGAAGAAGCAGCAGGACGCGCTGTCGACCTATTGCGTGAATCTCAACAAGAAGGCACGCGCCGGCAAGATCGACCCGCTGATCGGCCGCTCGAGCGAGATCAACCGCACCATCCAGGTGCTGTGCCGCCGCTCGAAGAACAACCCGCTCTACGTGGGCGATCCCGGCGTCGGCAAGACCGCGATCGCCGAAGGGCTCGCCAAGCGCATCGTCGAGGGCGACGTGCCGGAAGTGCTGCAGGACGCCACGATCTTCGCGCTCGACATGGGCACGCTGCTCGCCGGCACGCGCTATCGCGGCGACTTCGAGGAGCGTCTCAAGCAGGTCGTCAAGGAACTAGAGGACTATCCTGGTGCCGTCCTGTTCATCGACGAAATCCACACGGTGATCGGCGCGGGCGCCACGTCCGGTGGCGCGATGGACGCGTCGAACCTGCTCAAGCCGGCGCTGTCGTCGGGTGCGATCCGCTGCATCGGCTCGACCACTTACAAGGAATTCCGTCAGTTCTTCGAGAAGGACCGCGCTCTGGTGCGGCGCTTCCAGAAGATCGACGTGATCGAGCCCACCGTCGACGACGCTATCGAGATCATGAAGGGGCTCAAGCCTTACTTCGAGGAGTTCCACCACGTTAAGTACACCAACGACGCCATCAAGGCGGCGGTGGAACTGTCGGCTCGCTACATCAGCGACCGGAAGCTGCCGGACAAGGCGATCGACGTGATCGACGAGACCGGCGCGTCGCAGATGCTCCTGCCCGAAGGCAAGCGCAAGAAGACCATCTCCGTGAAGGAGATCGAGGCCACCATCGCCACTATGGCGCGCATCCCGCCGAAGTCGGTTTCCGCCGATGACGAGAAGGTGCTGGGCAACCTCGAAGTCGAGTTGAAGCGCGTCGTCTACGGACAGGACACCGCCATCGGTGCGCTCGCATCGGCGATCAAGCTGGCGCGCGCGGGTCTGCGCGAACCGGAGAAGCCGATCGGTTCCTACCTGTTCTCGGGACCGACCGGCGTCGGCAAGACCGAAGTGGCCAAGCAGCTCGCGGCGTCGCTGGGCGTAGAACTCCTGCGCTTCGACATGTCGGAGTACATGGAGCGCCACACGGTCAGCCGCCTGATCGGTGCCCCTCCCGGCTATGTCGGCTTCGACCAGGGCGGCCTGCTGACCGACGGCGTCGACCAGCATCCGCATTGCGTGCTGCTGCTCGACGAGATCGAGAAGGCGCATCCGGACCTGTTCAACATCCTGTTGCAGGTCATGGACCACGGCAAGCTGACCGACCACAACGGCAAGCAGATCTCGTTCCGCAACGTCATCCTCATCATGACGACAAATGCGGGGGCGGCGGATCTAGCGAAGCCGGCGATCGGCTTCGGCTCGTCGAAGCGCGACAGCGATGACATGGAGGCGATCAACCGGCTGTTCTCGCCGGAATTCCGCAACCGTCTCGACGCGATCATTCCGTTCGGCTCGCTGCCGGTTCCGGTGATCCATCAGGTCGTGCAGAAGTTTGTCATGCAGCTCGAGGCGCAGCTCGCCGAGCGCGGCGTGACCTTCGAGCTCACCCCGGACGCCATCGCATGGCTCGCCGACAAGGGCTACGACGAGCGTATGGGCGCGCGGCCTCTTGGCCGCGTCATCCAGGAGCACATCAAGAAGCCGCTGGCCGACGAGGTGCTGTTCGGAAAGCTCAAGAAGGGCGGCACGGTCCGTGTCGGTACCGAGGTCAAGGAGAATGGCGAGACCGGCATCAAGCTCGATGCCATCGCCGGCGACCTCCCGGTGAGCCCGAAGAAGGAAGATCCAGAGGCAGAGGCGAAGCCGCGCACAAAGAAGGCTGCGGCGAAGAAGCAAACCAAGGCGAAGGCGCCGGCCGGCAAGCCGTCGGCTGACGGCAAGCGCAGCCTGGTTCCCCAGCTTCCGCGCAAGAGCTGACGCGGTCGCTACATTAGAAGGCGCGGGGCGTGATACGCCCCGCGCCTTCGTTTTGCGCAGTCGCGCCGCGCATGCGGCCGTGCTAACGCCGGGCCGATGCCGTCCCCAGACACCTCATCGCAACCGCATGACGCTTTCCGCTGGTTCCTGCGCGGCGCGCTCTACTGCGCATCGGTGCCTGCGCTGATCCTCTACACGAGCTTCGTGGGCTTTGCGGCGCTCGCCATGCAGGCCGGGGTGACGCAGACGCAGGCGGTCTTCATGACCCTGATCGTCTGGGCGCTTCCTGCCAAAGTCGTGCTCGTCGGCGCCATCATCGCCGGCAATTCTCTTGTCGCCGCCGCGTTCGCCGTAGCGCTCTCGTCGGTGCGGCTGACGCCGATGGTCGTGGCGCTCACGCCCGAGCTGCGCACCGAAAAGACGCGGCGGTGGGTGCTTTACCTGCTTTCGCACTTCGTCGCCGTCACCTCCTGGGTGATCGCGATGGAACATGTGAAATCCATTCCGCGGCCGATGCGCACGGCATGGTACGGCGGCGTCGGCGCGACGCTGGTGGTCGCAAATGCCGTCGTGGTCTGGCTGGTCTACCAGTTCGCACAACACCTGCCCCCGGCGGTGTCGGCGGCGTTGTTCCTGCTGACGCCGATGTACTTCCTCACGTCGCTGTGGGGCTCGGCGCGGGAGCGCGCGGGCCACGTCGCGATGGTGCTTGGCCTGGTGCTCTGGCCGGTCTTCGACCGCGTCGTTCCCGAATTCGCGCTGCTCGCCACCGGGTTTCTCGGCGGCGCGGGCGCGTTTGGATGGCATCTGCTGTCGGGGAGGCGCGCCTGACCTACTTCGGCAACGACGCGTGGTGGTGGCCGTACCTGTTCATCCTTGTCGCGGGATGGCTGGCCACCGATTCCTGGCGCTTCCTCGGCGTCTATCTCGGCGACAAGGTCTCGGAGCAGTCCACGACCATGGTCCTGGTCCGCTGCATCGCCACCGCGCTCGTCGCCGCGGTTATCGCGGGACTGGTGCTGAAACCCTCGGGCGCGCTTGGCGACAGCCCGCTGGCGCTCAGGCTCGGGGCGGTGGCCGCCGGCTTCGCGGCGTACATGCTGCTCGGCCGCCGTATCCTCGTCGGCGTTGCCGTCTGCGAGGCCGTGCTGGTCACCGGGCTGCTAGTCGGATAGCGCCGCCCGAATCTTCTCCGCGTTGGCTGCCAGCACCTTTTGATCTTCCATCTGTCCGGTGTGCGGCTTCAGAGCGACGCCTTCGAAACGCGGGATGATGTGGACATGAAGATGAAAAACGACCTGCCCGCCGGCCGGCTCGTTGAACTGCTGAATGGTAACTCCGTCCGCGCCGAAGGCTTTGACTGCCGCCTTGGCCAGCCTCTGCGTGGTGCGCGCTAGCGCAGCGAGACTGTCGGCGTCGGCATCGAAGATGTTGCGCGCCGGCTTCCTCGGAATGGCCAGGCAGTGCCCGTCGCCGCGCGGCATGATGTCCATGAAGGCGAACGTGTCCGCGTCCTCGTAGACCTTGTGCGCCGGCATCTCGCCCCGCAGGATCTTCGCGAAGATGTTCGACGGGTCGTAAGTGGTCATGGAAACTCCGGCAATCGGCAGTCGATAGTCGTCAATGGAGTAAGTCACCGGCGGGAGCGAGGGCAAGCCGTCAAATCTGACTGTCGATTGCCGACTGCCTACTGCCCCCGCCTGAACGGCCCGTGGTCCGCCAGGACCTCGCCCACCTGCGCTATCTCGCGCCGTTCGCGCTCGAGATAGTCCGCAATCGCATTCCTGAGGCCGGGGTGTGCGATCCAATGCGCGGAATGGGTGGTCACCGGCATGTAGCCGCGGGCAAGCTTGTGCTCTCCCTGGGCACCTGCCTCGACCACCCGCAACTTGCGCTCGATCGCGAAGTCTATCGCCTGGTGATAGCAGACCTCGAAATGCAGAAACGGATGATCCTCGATGCAGCCCCAGTTGCGGCCGAAGAGGGTATCGCTGCCGATGAAGTTGATCGCGCCGGCGACGTAGCGCCCACCCCGGCGGGCCATGACCAGAAGCACGTCTGCCGCCATGCGCTCGCCGATCAGCGAGAAGAACTTGCGGTTGAGATACGGTCGGCCCCATTTTCGGCCGCCCGTGTCCATGTAGAACGTGAAGAAGTCGTCCCAGACCGCCTCGGTCAGTTCGCGGCCCGTCAGCCAGTCGATCTCGACGCCGTTCGCCAGCGCCTCGCGTCGCTCCTTCTTCAGTGTCTTGCGCTTGCGCGAGGCGAGCGTCTCCAGAAACTGGTCATAGCTGACGTAGCTTTCATTGGCGAAGTGGAACTGCTGGTCGATTCGGTGGAGATACCCGGCCCGCTCCAGAATGTCGGCTTCATCCTGCGGCGCAAACGTGACGTGCGCCGAGGAGACGCCGAGCCGTTCGGCTACCGCCTTGAGGCCGCCAGCGAGCGCCGCCCGCACGCCAGCCGGTTCGTAACCCCGGCGCACGAGCAGGCGGGGGCCCGTTGCCGGGGTGAACGGCACCGAGGCCTGGAGCTTCGGGTAGTAGTCGCCGCCGGCGCGCTCGAAGGCGTCCGCCCAGCCATGATCGAAGACGTATTCGCCCTGGCTGTGAGACTTGAGATAGCACGGCACGGCGCCGACTAGGCTGCCGTCAGGCCCTTCGAGCCGAAGATGCTGCCCAAGCCATCCGGTCTTGCCGGTAGCACAGCCGCTGTCTTCCAGCGAACTCAGAAAGGCGTGGGAGATGAATGGGTTGTACCCGGCGTCTCCGCGCCGCGCTCCATGCAGCAATGCCCATTCGTCGGCGTCGAAATCCGCCATCGACTGGACGACGCGGATCGAGAATTCGCCGGAGATGGCCGGAGAGGGGGAGGCGGTCACGCCATCATAGTTAGCCCGGGGACAATGCGATGCAAGATGCCGCGGGTCAGTCCGGTTCGAACCCCTCGAAGGTCATCTGGTCGGCATGACGAAGTGTTGCGTCGCGGCCCGCCTGGTCGCGCACCGTCCAGGTGATCGCCGGCATGCCGAGTTTGGAGCGGAGCATCGTGACGAAGGGATTTGGCAGGTCGAGCCAGTTGAACGACGTGAAGGAAATGCCGTGCGTCAGCATGGAGAAGTGCGCCTCGAGGTCTGACACGCTCTTCTTCCATGCCGTCAGCCCGGCAGGAATGCCGGCAGCCTCCGTGGCGAACCTCCGCACCAGCCAGTGGTCGAACGACATGATCGCCGCTCGGCCCTCGTAGTTCCTCAGCAACTCAGCGACCTTGGCGACTAGCCCGTCGTCCTTGCCCTCGATGCCCTTGAGCTCGATCACCAACGGCACCGCACCGCCGACGCGCACCAGCATTTCGGCGAGGGTGGGCACGTGGTCGCTTGTGCCGCCGACCTTGAGCTGAACCAGCTCCGCCGCTGTGAGGTCGTAAATGTTGCCGTCGCGGCCGGTCAGCCGGTTGAGCACGCTGTCGTGGAACACCATCGGCACGCCATCGGCGGAGAGATGCACGTCGCACTCGATGGCAAAGCGTTTTTCGACGGCGGCGTCGAAGGCGGAGAGGGTGTTCTCCCAGCGCTTCCTGTTGAGGTCGTGATAGCCGCGGTGGGCGATCGGGCGCTCGGTGAGCCAGGCGATATCGGACATCAGCGTGCGACCTCGACCACTGCTTCAACTTCGACGGCCGCGTTGAGCGGCAGCGACGATACACCGACGGCGGAGCGTGCGTGTTTGCCGCGCTCGCCGAAGACCTCGGCGATCAGTTCGGAGGCGCCGTTGGCGACCAGGTGCTGCTCCGTGAACTCCGGCGTCGACGCCACGAACACTGTCAGCTTGACGATGCGTCCGACGCGCTCGAGGTCGCCGGTCGCGGCTTGGACCTGCGCGAGGACGTTGATCGCGCAGTGCCTGGCAGCGCTCTTCGCCGCGGCCATGTCGAGATCGCGGCCCACCACGCCGGTCGCGGCGAGCTTGCCGCTGTCGAAGGGCAGCTGGCCAGCCATGAACAACAGCGTGCCGCTCTGCACGAACGGCACATAAGCCGCGGCGGGCGCTGCCGGCGCGGGCAGCTGAATATTGAGACGGGCAAGGTTTTCGGCGATCGTCGACGTCATGCAGCGCTCCTCTTTCCGGCGGCGCTGCGGATTGTTTTCGCCTCGCTTCCGCCACCGATTCCGCCTATGGGATACACGCAGGGGCGAGGCTGCCCAAGCGACCGAGCGGAGTTTTTCTGTGATGCGTGCGTCAAGCGTTTACCTCGCCGCCGGCGCTGCGCTGCTGGCGTCTGCCGCCGTCGCCGCGGCCGTGCCGCTCGCGCCGCACAGGGCCGTCTACGACCTTACGCTGGCCGACGCGAGCGACCGTTCCGGCATCACCGGCATCGATGGCCGGATGGTCTACGAGTTCGACGGGTCGTCGTGCGACGGCTACACCGTCAATTTCCGCTTCGTGACGCGAATCGATACCGAGGAGAGTTCGCGAGTCTCGGACATGCAGACCTCGACCTACGAGGACGGGAGCGGCAAGACCTTCGATTTCGTGACGAAGTCCTTCGTCGACGAGCAGCTCGAAAAGGAGCTGAAGGGCCGCGCCGCACTCACCAACACCGCCACCACCGTCCAGATCGACAAGCCGGCAGCGCGCAGCCTGACGCTCGAAGCCAGCCGCTTTCCCACGCAGCACCTTGCGGAACTGATCGAGCGCGCCATCGGCGGCGACACCTTCTACGAGACGACGATCTTCGACGGCTCGGAAGAAGCCGACAAGCTGATGACCACGACCGTGGTGATCGGCAGGAAGGCGGCGGTCTCCGAGCGCGATCCCGAACGTCCGGCATTGGCGCCGCTCGAGAAGGATAGCTACTGGCCTGTCGATATCGCCTATTTCGACCTGTCGCAGGGCGAGGAGGTGCCGAGCTACCGCATCTCGTTCAAGCTCCACGAAAACGGCTTCACGCGCGACCTCGTCATGGACTACGGCGACTTCTCGATGAAGGGCAAGCTGGTCAAGCTCGAGATGCTCGAGGCGCCCGCGAGCTGCCCGACTCGATAGGGATGGCCGAGGCATTCGGCGACGGGCGCTTTTCCTTCGCGCCATGGAACACGCCGGTCGCGGAACTCTCCGTCGAGGTCGTGTCCATCGAATATTCCGGTTCGAGCTCGCTCGTTATTCGCATTGGCGTGCCGGCGACCGGGCAGCTCTGGCGCGTCACCTTCGCATCGGTTTCCGCGTTCCGGGTGCTGGATGAGCACGGCTTGCTGCAGATCTGGGAAGAGACGGCGAAGGCGGCAGGGCGTCCGGCCCGCACGACGTTCCGGGTCCGCAATCATCTCTGGACCAAGGAAAGCGTAGTGACCTTCCTTGCCACCGATGGCTGGAGCTATCTTCTGGCCACCGAGGACACCTGTGTCGAGGTCGTTTCCGCGCTGGAGCCGGACGTCGTTCGGGAGATGTGACGGCCCACGCGGGTTGCGCTCACCCCGCAACATCGCTATACGCCGGCCCATTCCACACACGGACTTGGTTTCCGGCAGGGAGAAATCCTGCGGCGACCGCCGGTGGCGCAAGGCCCTCGCGGCTGAAGCGTCGTGTCCGTGGAGGCCAACCGGAAAGGAAATCTTGAGATGGCCCTGCCTGACTTCAGCATGCGTCAGCTTCTCGAAGCTGGCGTTCACTTCGGACACCAGACACACCGCTGGAACCCGAAGATGGCGCCGTATATCTTCGGCACCCGCAACAACGTTCACGTCATCGACCTCAGCCAGACGGTGCCGCTGCTGCACCAGGCGCTCAAGCAGGTCTCCGACGTCGTCGCCAAGGGCGGCCGCGTCCTCTTCGTCGGCACCAAGCGCCAGGCGTCCGACATCGTCGCCGATGCTGCCAAGCGCTCCGCCCAGTACTACGTCAACGCCCGCTGGCTCGGCGGCATGCTGACGAACTGGAAGACGATTTCCAACTCGATCCAGCGCCTGCGCAAGCTCGACGAGATCCTGGCCGGCGGCGAAGCCCAGGGCTTCACCAAGAAGGAGCGCCTCAACCTCGACCGCGAGCGCGAGAAGCTGAACAAGGCCCTCGGCGGAATCAAGGACATGGGCTCCACGCCGGACCTGATCTTCGTGATCGACACCAACAAGGAAGCGATCGCCATCCAGGAGGCCAAGCGCCTCGGCATTCCGGTCGTCGCGGTGATCGATTCGAACTGCGATCCGGACATGGTCGACTTCCCGATCCCGGGTAACGACGACGCCGCCCGCGCGATCTCGCTTTATTGCGAGCTGGTCGCCAAGGCCGCCATCGACGGTATCGCCCGTCAGCAGGGCGCGCTGGGCGTCGACATCGGCGCCTCGGAAGAGGCTCCCGTCGAGCCGGCGCTCGACGGCTCCGATTCCGCTGGGGCCGGCGAAGCCAAGAACTGATCGGCAGCCGGCGCTGCCGGCGGCCAGACGACATCGTGCGCCGGCGCATCTCGGAAATCCGGGGTGCGCCGCGCCGTTTGATACAGGATCGATCGAGAGGCTGAGATGAGCATTTCCGCTGCACAGGTGAAGGAACTTCGCGACCAGACGGGCGCGGGCATGATGGACTGCAAGGCTGCGCTGGCCGAGACCAATGGCGACATGGAAGCGGCCATCGACTGGCTGCGCAAGAAGGGCATCTCCAAGGCCGACAAGAAGGCCGGACGCACAGCTGCGGAGGGCCTGATCGGCGTCGCCTCCTCGGCCACCGAGGGCGTCGCCGTGGAGGTCAATTCCGAGACCGACTTCGTCGCGCGCAACGACGCCTTCCAGGAGATCGTGCGCAACGTCGCCAACGTCGCGCTCGAGGTAGGCGGCGAGAGCGACGCTGTCGCCAATGCCACCTATCCGGGCAGCGGCAAGACCGTCGCCGACACTATCAAGGATGCGGTCGGCACGATCGGCGAGAACATGTCGTTCCGCCGCGCGAAGAAGCTGAGCGTGTCGCAGGGTGCGGTCGCGACCTACATCCACAACTCCGTCGCCGACAATCTCGGCAAGATGGGCGTTCTGGTGGCGATCGAGACGTCCGGCGACGCCGACGCAGCGCGCGCTTTCGCTCGTCAGGTTGCCATGCATGTCGCCGCGACCAACCCGCTGTCGCTGACGCCGGAAGAGGTCGACGCTTCGGTCGTCGCGCGCGAAAAGGATATCTTCACCGACCAGGCTCGCGCTTCCGGCAAGCCTGACAACATCATCGAGAAGATGGTCGAGGGACGCATCCGCAAGTTCTACGAGGAGGTCGTCCTGCTCAAGCAGGCTTTCGTGCTGAACCCGGACGTCACCGTCGAGAAGGCGCTCAAGGATGCCGAGAAGGCGATCGGCGCGCCGGCGAAGATCACCGGCTTCGTCCGCTTCGCGCTCGGTGAGGGGATCGAGAAGGAAGTGACGGATTTCGCTGCGGAAGTCGCTGCTGCCGTCAAGCACTGATCGGCTGCTTGAAGAGCTGTGAATGCCGGGGGCGCCGCGTGACATCGCGGCGCCCTTCGTGTATCGCAAGCCCGCTTTCAAGCCCTCCGGAGACGCCATGACGACCAAGCCAGCCTATCGCCGCGTCCTGCTGAAGGCTTCCGGCGAGGCGCTGATGGGGGCGCAGAAGTTCGGCATCGACGTATCGGTGGTCGACCAGATCGCCCAGGACATCGCCGAGGCACGTTCGATGGGAGTCGAGGTCGCGGTGGTGATCGGCGGCGGCAACATATTTCGCGGCGTTGCGGTGGCTTCGAAGGGCGGCGACCGGGTCACCGGCGACCACATGGGCATGCTCGCCACCGTCATCAATTCGCTGGCGCTGCGCACATCTCTCAACAAGCTTGGCGTCGAGGCGGTCGTGCTGTCGGCTATCGCCATGCCGGAGCTTTGCGAGAGCTTTTCGCAGCGCCAGGCTACCGCCTACATGAACGACGGCAAGGTGGTGATCTTCGCCGGCGGCACCGGCAATCCGTTCTTCACGACGGACACGGCCGCCGCACTGCGCGCGGCGGAGATCGGCGCGGACGCGCTGTTCAAGGGCACGCAGGTCGACGGTGTCTATTCGGCCGACCCCAAGAAGGTGCCCGACGCGACGCGCTACGACCGCCTGACGCATGACGACGTGCTGGCGCAGGGCCTGGCGATCATGGATACGGCGGCGATAGCGCTTGCGCGCGAGAACCGCATTCCGATAATCGTCTATTCGATTCACGAGAAGGGCGGGTTCGGCGCCATTTTGCGCGGTGAGGGCCGCTCGACAGTCGTCACCGACCACTGAGGCTGACGCGACGGCGGGAGAAGGGCGAGATGAGCGAAGCGATCGATTTCCAGGATATCCAGCGCCGCATGGAAGGCGCGGTCAACGCCTTCAAGCACGACATTGCTGCGCTGCGCACGGGTCGCGCCTCGTCGAACCTGCTCGACCCGATCCAGGTCAACGCCTACGGCTCCCCGATGCCGATCAGCCAGGTGGGCACCGTCAGCGTGCCGGAGCCGCGGATGATCTCGATCTCGGTCTGGGACAAATCGCTCGTCGGCGCGGTCGACCGTGCCATTCGCGAGAGCAACCTCGGCTTCAATCCGATCGTCGACGGCACGACGCTGCGCATACCGCTGCCGGAGCTCAACGAGCAGCGCCGCAAGGAACTCGTCAAGATTGCCCATGGCTACGCCGAGAACGCCCGGGTCGCCGCCCGCCATGTGCGCCGCGACGGAATGGATGCGCTGAAGAAGGCGGAGAAGGACTTCGGCACCGACGAGATCCGCAAGGAATCCGACCGCGTGCAGAAGCTGACCGACGATACGATCCGCGAGATCGACTCCCTGCTGTCGAGCAAGGAAGCCGAGATCATGCAGGTCTAGCGGCGAGGGGCCGCGCGAGCACGCCGGCTGTGCCGGGACAGGATGTTGGGTTGAAGCCCGAGCACATCGCCATAATCATGGACGGCAACGGCCGCTGGGCAAAGAGCCGTGGCCTGCCGCGCTCGGCCGGTCACCGCTCAGGCGTCGAGGCACTGCAGCGCACTGTTCGCGCAGTCGGCGAGCGTGGCATCCGCTGGATGACGGTCTACGCCTTCTCGTCGGAGAACTGGTCGCGTCCGAAATCCGAGGTCGCTGACCTCATGGGCCTGCTCAAGATCTTCATCCGGCGCGACCTCGCAGAACTGCACCGCAACGGCGTCAAGGTCAGGGTCATCGGCGACCGCCATGGGCTGCAGGCCGACATCGCCGCACTGCTGCGCGAGGCGGAGACGCTGACGCGCGACAATTCCAGCATGAACCTGATGATCGCCTTCAACTACGGCGGCCGCGACGAGATCGTGCGCGCCGTCCGCAAGGCCATGCTGCAGGGTGTGCGGCACGACGAGATGACAGAGGCGACGCTGTCCTCCCTGCTCGACACTGCCGGGATCCCGGATCCGGACCTGGTCATTCGCACCGGGGGCGATCAGCGCATCTCGAACTTCCTCTTGTGGCAGGCGGCCTACGCCGAACTGGTCTTCCTCGACTGCCGCTGGCCCGACTTCAGCGCCGCCGACCTGGACCACGCCTTGCGCGCCTTCGAGACGCGCGAACGCCGTTTCGGCGGTGTCGACGCGCGTGACGCCTCGTGAGTAATCTTCAGACGCGCATCCTGTCGGCACTGGTGCTCGCCGCGGTCGCGCTCGCTGCGACCTGGGCGGGCGGTGTCTGGTTCGCCCTGCTCGCGGCCGCCGCCGCCGCCGCGATCTATTTCGAGTGGGCGTCGCTGGCTGCCGACGTGGCGTCGCGCGCCTTCCGCTCGGCCGGCGCGGTTCTCGTCGCCGTTCCTGTACTGCTCATGGTCTTCGGCTACCCGGCGGCGCATGTGTTCGGCGCAGCCGCCGCTGCCACTCTGTTCGCGTTCGTGTATGCGCTAGCCGCTGAAGAGGGCGGGCGCGTCTGGCTCGCGGTCGGCTATGCGTCTGTCCCTACCGCAGCGGCGGCCTTCCTGCGCGGCAGCGACATGGCCGGGCTGGAGGCGATACTGTTCCTGTTCGCGGTGGTCTGGGCGACCGACATCTTCGCCTACTTCGTCGGTCGGGCAGTAGGCGGACGAAAGCTCGCCCCGTCGATCTCGCCCGGCAAGACGTTGAGCGGCGCCGTCGGCGGCGCGGCTGCTGCCGTCGTCGCGGGAGTTTTGGTTGCCGCCATATTCGGCGCTCGCCTCGGCCTGATCGATATCGGCCTGCTGGCTCTCGGCCTTTCCGTCGTCTCGCAGGCGGGCGACCTGTTCGAATCCTCGGTCAAGCGCCGATTCGGGGTTAAGGATTCAGGCAAGCTCATACCCGGTCATGGCGGCGTCATGGATCGGCTCGATGCTCTTGTCGCGGCCGCCGCGGCCCTGTACCTCGTCGGAGCAGCGCTCGGCAGTCCGGACATGCCGTCGGCATCGCTGTTCGGCGGCTGAGGCGCGGGCGGTCCGCGCCACCGATTTGCCGGGTTTGGCGGTCACTGGGGCCGCTGCAATCGAACCACGCGGGGCAATCTTGGGCGATATTCTGACCGGACTATTCAGCACCGACGGGCTGCTGATCGGAACGCTCATACCCTTCCTGTTCGTGCTCACCGTCGTGGTCTTCGTCCACGAGATGGGCCACTACCTCGTCGGACGTTGGTGCGGCATCGGCGTCAGCGCCTTCTCGATCGGCTTCGGACCGGAGCTTGTCGGCTTCAACGACCGGCGCGGAACGCGCTGGAAGCTTTCGGCCATCCCGCTCGGCGGCTACGTGAAGTTCGTCGGCGACATGAACGCGACAAGCGCGCCCGACGCCGACGAGATTGCGGCGCTGACCCCCGAGGAGCGGAAGGTCGCCTTCCACACTCAGGCGATATGGAAGCGCGCACTGACCGTGTTCGCGGGGCCCGCCTTCAACTTCCTGCTCACCATCGCGGTGTTTGCGGTGATGTTTTCGATCTACGGGCGTTTCGTGTCGGAGCCGATGGTTGCCCGCGTCAACCCGGACAGCCCTGCTGCGGCAGCGGGCTTCCAGCCGGGCGACCGCTTCGTCACCGTCGACGGCCAGGCGATCGAGACCTTCTCCGACGTCCAGCGCATCGTCTCCGGACGCGCCGGCGATGCGCTGGTCTTCGTGATGCTGCGCAATGGCGAGGAAATCACGCTCACTGCGACCCCCCAGGTCTCCGAGCAGAAGGACGCGCTCGGCAACACGATCAAGGTCGGCGTCATCGGCGTCGTCAACGACGAGGCGCTGGGCCAGCCGCGTGTCGTCGAGTATTCGGTGCCGCAGGCGATGGTGCAGGCTATCTACGAGACAGGGCACATCGTCGAGCGCACCGGTCAGTTCCTGCAGCGCTTCGCAATGGGCAGGGAAGACCGATGCCAGCTCGGCGGACCCGTCAGAATTGCGGAGATGTCGGGGAAGGCGGCGGCGCTCGGCTTCGAATGGCTGGTTCAGCTTGTCGCGCTGCTCTCGGTCGGTATCGGCATCCTCAATCTCCTGCCGATTCCCCCGCTCGATGGGGGCCATCTGCTGTTCTACGGGATCGAGGCCGTCATGCGCCGTCCTGTTTCTGAGCGGCTGATGGAGACGGTCTATCGCGCCGGCATGCTTATGGTGTTGATCTTCATGGGCTTTGTGTTCTGGAACGACATTTTTGGATGCTGAGGGCGAAGGCTTCCGCCACGGCGCAAGCCTCGCGAAATTCAGCCGTCGTTTACCATGCGCCGGGATATCCGTGACGGTATTGCAACGGCGGTATGCAGAGTAAACGCGGATTAACCAGAAGCCTTGCGTATGGGGGCGATCCGGGTCATACCGACAGACGTTTTCTGGCGCGAAAACCGGGTTTCTCGCTGTGGGGACTACGAGAATAAAAGGTACCAGGGGCCCATGAAGGCAGCTTCCAGTTTGCTGAGCGCCGCTTCGGCGGTGGCTATATCGGTGTGTATTGCGTCCGCTGGCGGCGTTGCATTCCAGTTCGCGGCGGTTTCCGCGGCCCATGCGGCGGTGGTCAACCGGATCGACGTGCGCGGTAATCAGCGCGTCGACGCCGAGACGATTCGCAACTACATCGGGATCAAGCCGGGTTCATCCTTCGGCGGCGCCGACATCGACGATGCCGTGAAGCGTCTGTTCGCGACCGGTCTGTTCTCCGACGTCCGCATCACCCAGAATGGCGGCACGCTTGTCGTGACCGTCGACGAGAATTCGATCGTCAATCAGGTCGTCTTCCAGGGCAACAAGAAGATCAAGGACGAGCAGCTGCGCAACACCGTGCAGGTGAAGTCGCGCGGCGCGTATTCGAGCGCCACCATCGAAGGCGACATCCAGGCGATCAAGGCTGCCTATGCCAAGATCGGCCGCGAAGACGCCGATGTGACGTTCACGATCCAGCAGCTCGACGGCAACCGCGTCAACGTCATCTTCACGATCGCCGAAGGCGGCCGCACGAAGATCAAGTCGATCAACTTCGTCGGCAACAATGCGTTCAGCGACGGTCGTCTCGCCGACATCATCCAGACCAAGAAGTCCGGGCTCCTCTCGTTCATCAACCGCAACGACGTGTATGACGAGGCGAAGCTGCGCGCCGACGAGGAGGCGCTGCGCCGCTTCTACTACAATCGCGGTTACGCCGATTTCCAGGTAATCTCGTCGCAGGCCGACCTGAATCCCGATACCAACGAGTATGCGATCCAGTTCACGGTCGATGAGGGCGAGCGCTACACATTCGGCGGGATTACGGTCGACAGCTCGATCATGGGCGTCGATCCGAACGTCTTCAACAAGGACATCGAGACCCGCGAAGGGCGCGTCTACAGCGCCGAGGACGTCGAGAAGACGATCATCGCGATCACCGAGCGTCTCGCTGGCAGCGGTTACGCCTTTGCCCAGGTGACACCGCGCGGCAATCGCGACTTCGCCAGCCGCACCATCTCCGTGCTCTACACGATCGATCAGGGGCCGCGCGCCTACGTCGAGCGGCTGGAGATCCGCGGCAACACCCGGACCCGTGACTACGTCATCCGCCGCGAATTCGACGTCACCGAAGGCGACGCTTTCAACCAGGTGCTGGTGCAGCGCGCCAAGCGTCGCCTGGAGGGGCTGAATTTCTTCGAGAGCGTCGAGATTTCCACCGCTCCGGGTTCTGAGCCGGATCAGATCGTGGTGGTTGTCGACGTCGTCGAGAAGGCGACCGGAGAGCTGTCCATCGGCGCCGGTTACTCTTCCGGCCGTACCGCGACATCCGCCGGCGGCTTCATCCTCGAAGGCGGTGTAGGCGAGCGCAACTTCCTCGGTCGCGGCCAGTCGATCAGCCTGCGCTTCTCGGGCGGCCTGAGTTCGCGCGACTTCAGCATCTCGTTCACCGAGCCGTATTTCCTCGGACGGCGTATCTCGGCCGGCTTCGACATCTTCCGCAACACGCGCAACTACACGAACTACAACAGCGCGGTGACCGGCGGTACGGTGCGTTTCGGCCTGCCGATCACGGAGCGCCTGTCATCGACGCTCGCCTACAACTACTCGCAAGAGGTCTACACCTACTCCGCGAAGTGCGACGCCAATGCTGACGGTATCGCCGACCCGGGCTGCGCCGTGGCCCCCGCGGTTGTCGGTGCAATCGGTACGCCTTGGATCAAGTCGTCGGTCAGCGGCACGTTGAGCTACAATTCGCTCGACAATCTGATGAATCCGACGAAGGGCCTTTTCGCGTCGTTCACGACGGAGGCCGCTGGCATCTTCGGCAATGCCCAGTTCGTGAAGTTCACGGGCCGCGCGACCTACTATCACACGCTCTCCGAAGACGCGGGGATCGTCGGCTTGCTCGCGGCCGGTGCGGGACATGTCATTCCGTTGTCGCCGGGCGGCGTTCGGGTCTTCGACATGTTCCAGTCGCACGACCGAATGATCCGCGGCTTCGCCTTCAACGGCATCGGCCCGGTTGATCTGACGACGCGCGACCAGCTTGGCGGTACGACGTACTTCAACGGCACGGCTGAGGTTCAGTTCGGGTTGCCTGGCATTCCGCGCAGTTTCGGCCTGAAGGGCGCAGTATTTGCCGACGCGGCCTCTGTGTTCGGCAATTCGCTGGTCAACGTCGATCCGGCTTCGGTCGGTGCGGCTGTGCGTGCTTCCGCCGGTATCGGCCTGATCTGGGCATCGCCCTTCGGTCCGATCCGTCTCGACTACGCCTGGCCAATTCTACGTCAGCCGACGGACCGTATTCAGAACTTCAACTTCGGCATCTCGACGCGTTTCTGAGCACTCGCGTTTCATCGGGATGCAGGCGGTTCTGGCAGGGCTCGCATGTCTGAACCGCAATTCTTTCCGCCGGTGCAGCCGGTCAGGGCAGGGCAACTGGCGGCGTCGCTGGGGCTCTCCCTGCGCGATCCATCCGACGGCGATGTCGTCATCAGCGGTGTCGGCAGCATCACCGACGCGCCGCGCGGTACGCTGACCTACGCGGAAGGTCCGAAGCAGGCTAGGCTTCTCACGACCTCTCTGGCCTCGGCAGTAATCTGCAAACCCGAGGCGTCCGATCTGGTACCGGCGCGAATCGCCGCGTTATTCGCGAAACGTCCGCAACAGTCGTTCGCAGAGGCGGTCGCCCGTCTTTATCCTGACGCCGTCTTTCAAACCGGCCATACCGGTGAGACGGGCGTAAGTTCAGCCGCGCATGTGTCGCCACTGGCAAGGCTCGAGCCCGGCGTCGTCGTGGAGGCTGGCGCGGTGATTTCACCCGGCGCGGCCATCGGTGAAGGGACCGTCGTCGGTCCGAATGCCGTGATCGGCCGCAATTGCCAGATCGGGCGCGGCTGCCGTATCGGCGCCGGCGTGACAGTACAGTTCTCGCTTATCGGCAACCGGGTCATCCTGCATCCTGGGGTGCGCATAGGTCAGGACGGGTTCGGCTACGTCGCGGGGACCGGCCAGAAGGTTCCGCAGATTGGACGCGTGATCATCCAGGACGACGTCGAGATCGGCGCCAATACGACCGTCGATCGGGGCGCGCTCGGCGATACGGTGATCGGCGAGGGGACCAAAATCGACAACCTTGTGCAGATTGGCCACAACGTTCGGATCGGGCGCGGCTGCGTTATCGTTGCGCAGTGCGGAATTTCCGGCTCGGTCACGATCGGCGACTATGTTTCCATGGGTGGCCAGGTCGGCACGACCGATCATATCTCGGTTGGCGACCGCGCGATGATCGCGGGCAGGGCGGGGCTGATTTCCGACGTCCCCGCCGGAGAAGTGTGGTTCGGCTTTCCTGCGCAACCTCGCACCGCGGCCTTGCGCGAGATTGCGACCCTGCGCTCGATCGCGAAGGAGAAGAAGAAGAACCATGAGTGAAGCGAAGACCCTTGCCACGCTCGACCTTGCGCGCATCATGGAACTGCTGCCGCACCGCTACCCCTTCCTGATGATCGATCGCGTCATCGAGGTCGACGGCGATGACTCCGCCATCGGCATCAAGAATGTCACCTACAACGAGCCACATTTTACCGGACATTTCCCTAGCCAGCCGGTCATGCCGGGCGTGCTGATCGTCGAGGCAATGGCGCAGACCGCAGGGGCGATCTGCCTGCACAAGATGAACCGCGGCGAACCCGCGATCGTCTTCTTCATGACGGTAGACGGAGCGAAGTTCCGCAAACCCGTCGTGCCGGGAGACAAGCTCGAGCTCCACGTCCGAAAGATCAAGCAGCGTGGCGGCATCTTCCGCTTCGCCAGCGAGGCGATTGTCGACGGCGCCAAGGTGGCGGAGGCCGAGGTTCAGGCCATGGTGAGCTTCCCCGCCGAAAAGCCGCAGGCATGAGTGCAGCCGAAACGGTCGTCCATCCGCTCGCCCTGGTTGAGAACGGCGCGCAGCTCGGCGCCGGCGTCAGAATTGGCCCCTTCTGCCACATCGGGTCCGACGTTACGCTCGATGACGGCGTGGAGCTCGTCAGCCACGTGAGCGTCATCGGGCGCACCACAATAGGCGCCGGCACACGCGTCTTTCCGCACGTAGCATTGGGTGCTGCGCCCCAGGACCTGAAGTACAAGGGCGAACCGACGAGCCTCACGATCGGTGCGAACTGCCTGCTGCGTGAGAATTTCACCGCCCATGTCGGCACCCCCACCGGGCGCGGCCACACTCAGATCGGCGACAACTGCTTCCTGATGGCGGGATCCCACGTCGGGCACGACTGCGTCATCGGCAACAACGTCATCATGGCCAACAATTCCGTGATTGGTGGCCATTGCCAGCTTGCGGACAACGTCATCGTTTCTGGACTTGTCGCGCTGCATCAGTTCATACGCATCGGACGCGGCGCAATGCTCGCCGGAAGCTCCGGCGTCGCCGGCGACGTCATTCCCTACGGCCTGATACAGGGGTCGCGCTCGACCTTGCAGGGCCTGAACATCATTGGTTTGCGGCGGTCCGGCGCTTCGCACTCGGAGATCGCGGAGCTGCGGCGCGCCTACAAGATGCTGTTCGATCGTGCGACGCCGTTTGCCGAGAATATCGTTCGGGTGCGCGATGCTTACGGGCAGAATGCCCGCGTTGCAGAAGTGCTCGACTTCGTCGACAGCCGCGAGAAGCGCAGCCTTGTCTTTCCGGCGATGACCTCTGGACGCCTGGAAGCCGAAGGCGTTTAGCCGTCTGGCTCAGCCGAAGGAAAAAAGGCCGCTCGCAGCGGCCTTTTTGTTCACGCGTTCGCTGGTCGATCAGCGCTTGGCGATCGGCACGTAGTCGCGAGCCGGTTCGCCGGTGTAGAGCTGGCGCGGACGGCCGATCTTCTGCGACGGGTCCTCGATCATCTCCTTCCACTGCGCGATCCAGCCGACCGTGCGGGCGACGGCGAACAGAACGGTGAACATGGTGGTCGGGAAGCCCAGCGCCTTCAGCGTGATGCCGGAATAGAAGTCGATATTCGGGTAGAGCTTCTTCTCGATGAAGTACTCGTCGGTGAGGGCTATCCTCTCCAGCTCCATCGCGACGTCGAGCAGCGGGTCGTCCTTGATGCCGAGCTCGCCGAGCACCTCATGCGTCGTCTTCTGCATGATCTTGGCGCGCGGGTCGTAGTTCTTGTAGACGCGATGCCCGAAGCCCATGAGACGGAACGGGTCGTTCTTGTCCTTCGCCTTCTTGATGTACTCGGGGATGCGGTCGACGTGGCCGATCTCCGCAAGCATGTTGAGCGCCGCCTCGTTGGCTCCGCCATGCGCCGGTCCCCAGAGGCAGGCGATGCCGGCGGCAATGCACGCGAACGGGTTCGCGCCCGAGGAGCCTGCGAGACGCACGGTCGACGTCGAGGCGTTCTGCTCGTGGTCGGCGTGCAGGATGAAGATGCGCTCCATGGCCCGCGCCAGAACAGGGTTCGCCTCGTAATCCTCGCACGGCACCGCGAAGCACATGCGCAGGAAGTTGGCCGCGTAGGACAGGTCGTTCTTCGGGTAAACGAAGGGCTGGCCGATATGATACTTGTAGGCCATCGCCGCGATCGTCGGCATCTTGGCGATCAGGCGGATCGACGCGACCATCCGCTGATGCGTGTCGGAGATGTCGGTGGAGTCGTGGTAGAAAGCCGACAGGGCGCCGACCACGCCGCACATGACGGCCATCGGATGAGCATCGCGGCGGAAGCCGCGGAAGAAGTTGACCATCTGCTCGTGCACCATCGTGTGGCGCGTGACGCGGTAGTCGAAATCCTCCTTCTGCGCCTTGGTCGGCAGGTCGCCGTAGAGCAGCAGGTAGCAGGTCTCGAGGAAGTCGCCATGTTCGGCGAGCTGGTCGATCGGATAGCCGCGATGCAGGAGGATGCCTTCGTCGCCGTCGATGAAGGTGATCTTCGACTCGCAGCTCGCCGTCGAGGTGAAGCCCGGATCGTAGGTGAACATTCCGGTGTCTTTGTACAGCGACGCGATGTCGATGACGTCCGGGCCGACGGTGCCAGATCGGATCTTGAACTCGGTCGTCTTGGAGCCCGCGTCGAGCTTCGCATTCACCGTCATGGCATCTTCCTCTCACATTTCATGCGGGCCGGCGCTTGCGCCGGCAAAAGGCGGATCGGACAGTCTGTACGGCTGGTCCGGCACGAACGGCAGCAGCCCCCGCTCGCCGATCTCCACAGCCTATGTTGCACCGCAAACGCCTGATTTCAATGGGCAGGCGCCGGCGGCCGCAGGTCACTGAAACATCTAACCGATTTGGTCGCCGATGCGCGCAAGACTTTCGTCGCGACCGAGCACGGCGAGCACGTCGAATACGCCCGGCGAGGTGCTGCGGCCCGTCAGCGCGGCGCGCAATGGCTGCGCGACCTTGCCGAGCTTCAGCCCGCTCGACTCGGCGTAGGCGCGGATCGCTTCCTCGGTGGCGGCCACCGTCCATTCGCTTGCGGCGGCCAGCGCGTCGCGCGCGCCGGCAAGCACCTTGCGCGCGTCCGCGTCGAGCAGCGACTTCGCCTTCTCGTCGAGGCTGAGGGGGCGCTGCGCGTAGAGGTAATAGGCGCTCTCGGCCAGCTCGACGAGCGTCTTGGCGCGTTCCTTGAGACCAGGCATTGCCGCGAGCAGCTTCTCCTTCAGCGCCTCGTCTATGCCTGCGGAGAGCTCGTTGGCGATCGGCAGGTGCGGCAGCGTCTCGATCAGCGCGTCGAGCAGTTCGCGGTCGGGGGTCTGGCGCATGTGGACGCCATTCAACGCTTCGAGCTTGGCAAAGTCGAAGCGCGACGCGCCGCGGTTCACGTCTACGATGTCGAACCAGCGCACCATGTCTTCGGTGCTCATCACCTCGTCATCGCCGTGGCTCCAGCCGAGCCGCGCCAGATAGTTGCGCAGCGCCGCCGGCAGGTAGCCCATGGCGCGATACGCCTCGACGCCGAGGGCGCCATGCCGCTTCGAAAGCTTTGCGCCGTCGGGCCCGTGGATCAGCGGGATGTGGGACATGACCGGGATGTCCCAGCCCATCGCGTCGTAGATGATCTGCTGGCGCGCCGCATTGGTCAGGTGGTCGTCGCCGCGGATGATGTGGGTGACGCCCATGTCGTGGTCGTCGACCACAACCGCGTGCATGTAGGTCGGCACGCCGTCGGAGCGCAGGATGATGAAGTCGTCGAGATCCTTGTTGGGAAACCGAACGTCGCCCTGCACCTGGTCGCGCACCAGCGTCTCGCCCTCCTGCGGCGCCTTGATGCGGATCACCGGCTTCACGCCCGCAGGCGCCTCGCTCGGGTCGCGGTCGCGCCAGCGCCCGTCGTAGCGCGGCGGCCGGCCCTCGGCGCGCGCCTTCTCGCGCATCTCCTCGAGTTCCTGCTGCGAGGCATAGCAGCGGTAGGCTTTGCCGCGCGCGACAAGCTCCTCGGCGACGTCGCGGTGGCGGGCCGCGCGGGCAAACTGGGACACAGGCTCGCCGTCCCAGTGCAGGCCGAGCCAGGCAAGACCGTCGAGAATCGCCGCGGTCGCAGCTTCCGTCGAGCGCTCGCGGTCGGTGTCCTCGATGCGCAGCAGCATCGTACCGCCCGTGTGCTTGGCGTAGAGCCAGTTGAACAGCGCCGTGCGCGCTCCGCCGATATGCAGGAAGCCGGTGGGCGAGGGAGCGAAACGTGTAACGACGGGTTTGGTCATGAGCGGATCCGGCGGCCTGCCGGCGGCGCTTTCGCCCGGCCGCTTCTTGTAAGGAGAGACGCGGGTCATGTAGCATAGGGCGATTGGGGCGCAAGCATTTCGCGAGCGGGACGCCGGCATGGCCGTCGACGCACCTTACGATGTCGCGCATGTGTTGCCGCCGGTTCGAGCCGCGCTGCCGCGCCGGCTCACGCGCTTCGTCGCGACGCGGGCATTTTCCGAGCTTCGGGCCGATCTCGCCACCGAAGCCGAGCGCGGCACCGGCATCGTCGCCTTCACCGTCCTGTTTGCCGCGGGCGCCGCGGTCTACTTTGCGTTGCCGACGGAGCCGCCGGCGTGGTGGCTCGCCACCGCGCTGCTCGTTGCCGTCGCTGCCGCGGTCTGCGCCCGCGGCGCCGGCCGCGCGAGTGCCATCCTGGTCCTGGCGCTTTCCCTCGGCGCAGCCGCGGGCGCCTTCGAGACTTGGCGAACCGCGACGAAGATGCTTGGCGGGGATATCAACACGCGGCTGACCGGCCGCGTTGTCGCCGTCGAGGAGCGCGGCGGCGGTCGGGCGCGGGTCACGCTCGACGTCGTCGCCACGGAGCGCCCGACCCTGCGTTACGCGCCAGACCGTGTCAGGGTGACGGCGCGCTCGCTGCCGGAATCCCTGTTGCCGGGAGATGTGGTCCGTGGAGCGGTGCGCCTGCTTCCGCCCACAGGACCGGTGCGGCCGCAGGCGTTCGACTTTTCGTTCGAGACGTATTTCTCCGGCATCGGCGCGAGCGGCTTCTTCCTCACCGAGCCCGTCGCAGTCCAAACCGGCGCTCAGCCGGGGTTTGCGACTCGACTCGCGGCCTCCGTCGAGCGTTTCCGCGAGGGCCTTGCAGACCACATCCGTGCGCGCATTGCGGGCTCGGAGGGCGAGATCGCCGCGGCGCTGATCGCCGGCGTGCGCGGCGGCATACCGGAGGAGGATAACGAGGCGCTGCGCCGCACAGGGCTCGCGCATTTCATCTCCATCTCCGGGCTTCATATGGCACTGGTTGCGGCCATCGTCTTGTTTGCCGTGCGCGGCGGGCTCGCGCTCTTCCCGCTCTTTGCCTCGCGTCATCCGACGAAGAAATACGCAGCCCTCGCGGCCCTTGCGGCGACCGGCTTCTACCTCGTCATCTCGGGCCAGCAGGTCGCGGCGCAGCGCAGCTTTATCATGTTTGCTGTCATGCTTGTCGCCGTGCTGTTCGACCGTGCCGCACTGACCATGCGAAACCTCGCGCTGTCGGCGCTCGCTATCCTGGCCGTGGCCCCGCACGAGGTCATGGGACCGAGCTTCCAGATGTCGTTCGCGGCCACTGCAGCGCTCATCGCGAGCTACGCCTGGTTCGCGGAGCGGCGGCGCGCCTGGCCGCAACAGTACTCAGGGGCCGAGCCGGGCAGGATGGCGCGCGCGGTCCGTTGGGCGCTCCTCTTCCTCGGCGGGCTGGCCGCCACGTCGCTGATCGCAGGCGCAGCTACCGCGATCTTCGGCGTCTGGCATTTCCAGCGCGTCTCGCCGCTCGGACTCCTCGCCAATCTGGGGGCCATGCCGGTCGTGACCTTCGTCGTGATGCCCGCCGCGCTCGCCGGCAGCCTGCTCACCCCATTGGGGCTCGACGCACCGTTCTTCGCCCTGATGGGCTGGGGCCTTTCGGTGGTCATGGACGTCGCGCGCTTCCTGTCGGAGCGCACCCCGCTCGACGCGGTGGGGGCCATACCGGCATCGGCTGTGGTCACGCTCACCGCGGCGCTTGCGCTCGGTTCAATCGCCACGACGCGCTCGCTGCGGCTGCTGTCGCTGCCGCTTCTCGCCGTTGGCCTCGGCATGGCCGCCGCACGCGGCCTGCCCGACGTGCTGATCTCGGAGGATGGCCGGCTGGTTGCGGTGCTCGGGCGTGACGGGCGGCTCGCTGTCAACCGCAATCGGCCATCGGCTTTCACCACGGAGAACTGGCTGCACGCGCTGGCCGCCGGCGCTGTCGTGAAACCGGGCAAGCGCGCCGGGCCAGGGGCATTTCAGTGCGACGGCGGACTCTGCCTCGCCACCCACGACAGCGGTGCGGTCGTCGCGCATGCGGGCGATGCCGCTTCGGCCCAGGGCGCCTGCGGCCAAGCCGTCCTGATCGTCATCGATGACGCGACGGCGTCCCTCGAATGCCCCGGCGCTGCGGTCGTCACCAAACGCGACCTTGCCCTGAGAGGCAGCGCGTCGATCGTGCTCCACGGCGCCGACGCCTTGCCCAGCATCGCATTCGCGATCGGTCCGTCGCCGCGCATCTGGCACGACCAGCGCCGATTCTCGCGCGAAGCGAGGGGTCTTGCGCCCTATCGCCGCCCGGATCGAACCGGCACGAGCGTCAGTACTTCCGGATCAGCCCAACCAGCCGACCCTGGACCTTGACGCGGTCGGGCCCGAAAATGCGGGTTTCGTAGGCCGGGTTCGCGGCCTCGAGCGCAACGGAGTCACCCTTGCGGCGGAAGCGCTTCAGCGTCGCCTCCTCCTCGTCGACGAGTGCCACGACGATATCGCCCGGCGTCGCGGTGCTGGCGTTCCTGATGATGACGGTGTCGCCGTCGAGGATGCCGGCCTCGATCATCGAGTCGCCCTTGACCTCGAGCGCGTAATGCTCGCCGCCGCGCAGCATTTCGGGCGGCACGACGATGGAATGCGTCGGGTTCTGGATCGCCGAGATCGGCACGCCGGCGGCGATCCTGCCCATGACCTGCAAGGTCACGCCGGAAGCCGCGTCGTCGTCATTCGACGCGACGGGGCGGCGCGGCTCAGGCTGGCGGCCCAGGCTGCCTTGGATGACGCTCGGCGAGAATTTCTTGGCCGCGTTGAGGCCAGGCGCGATGGAGTCGGGCAGCTTGATCACTTCCAGCGCCCGTGCGCGGTTCGGCAGGCGGCGGATGAAGCCCCGCTCCTCGAGCGCAGTGATCAGTCGGTGGATGCCCGACTTCGACGCGAGATCGAGCGCTTCCTTCATCTCATCGAAGGAGGGTGGAATTCCCGTCTCCTTCAGACGCTCGTGGATGAACATCAGCAATTCGTGCTGCTTGCGCGTGAGCATGACGGACCCTTCGAGATGCCACGGCCTCGAATCGAGGCACAAAACCGGAACAATCACTATATGTTCCAGTCTTGTTCTGCAACGTTTTAAATTTTAGTGAATCTGATCACGGAACGTTCACCGTAGCATGAGTACCCGGCACGGCGCGCCCTGCGGCGCGGCGGGCGCATGCGGCTCGAGAACGATCAGGGCATTGGCCGCGGCGAGCGTTGCGAGCATCGAGGAGTCTTGCATGTCGAACGGCGTCGCCACCAGCCCCGCCGAGCCCGGAAAGGCCGCCGCGCGTACGTAGTCGCGGCGGTGGTCGTTCGCCTTCATGCCGCCGCCGAGGATGGCGTTGCGGATGTCGGGCCGCCACTCGCGTCCGCCCAACCGCGCCAGCAGCGGCCGCAGGAAGAGATGCGCGCAGACCAGGCTCGACACCGGATTTCCCGGAAGCCCCAGCACGTGCATTCCCTCCAGCCGGCCGACCATCAGCGGCTTGCCCGGCCGCATCGCGATCTTCCAGAAGTCCAGCTGCATGCCGAGGCCGGTCAGCACCTCGTTTACGAGGTCGTGGTCGCCGACGGACGCGCCGCCGAGCGTGACAAGCACGTCGGCGCCCGCGCTCTGCGCCCGGCCCACCGCCTCCGCTATGGCGGCGCGGTCGTCCGGTACGATGCCAAGGTCGAGGATTCGCGCCCCGTCGGCAGTGGCGATGGCTGCAATGGCGTAGCCGTTGGAGGCGATGATCTGGCCCGGTCCCGGCTTGGTCCCCGGCGGCAGAAGCTCGTCGCCCGTCGCCAGCACTGCCACAAGCGGCCGGCGCACGACATCGACGGCGGCGTGATTGGCGGCGGCGGCGAGCGCGAGCGCGGCCGCATCGAGCACGCGGCCGGGCGTGAGCAGCACATCGCCGGTGCGGAAATCAAGACCTTCGGCCCGTATGTGCCGGCCCTGTGCCGTCGCTTCGGTGGCCTCGACGCGTCCTTCGCCTGCCGGCTTCGCGTCCTCCTGCAGGAGCACCGTGTCCGCGCCATCGGGTAGCGGCGCGCCGGTGAAGATGCGTACCGCCTGTCCCTTGCCGACGCGACCGCCGAACGGGCGGCCGGCCGGCGCCTCGCCGATGACGTTCAGAACAGCGGGAAGAGCAGCGATGTCCGCCGCGCGCACCGCGTAGCCGTCCATGGCGGAGGCTGCGAACGGCGGCTGCGTGCGCTTCGCCTTGAGTTCCGCCGCCAGCACGCGCCACGCGGCGTCCGCGATCGGCACCGTCTCCGGCGGCAGGCGTGAGGCGCCCGCGAGCAGCCGGTCCAGCGCCTCGTCGACGGGAACAAGCGCCACGCCGCTCAGCCCTCGCGGCGCCAGTGGCCGGAGCGGCCGCCCGACTTCTCGGCAAGCGCGATCGGCCCGATCTCCATGCCGCGGTCGACCGCCTTGGCCATGTCGTAGATGGTCAGGCAGGCGACGGATACTGCCGTCAGCGCCTCCATCTCGACCCCGGTGCGCCCGGACACCCGCACCGTGGCCGACACGCGCAATCCCGGCAGCGCCTCGTCCGGCGCGATGTCCAGCGTCACCTTCTCGATCAGCAGCGGGTGGCAGAGCGGGATCAGCTCGTGTGCCTTCTTCGCCGCCATGATGCCCGCGATGCGCGCGGTGGCGAGCACGTCGCCCTTCTTGGCGTTGCCGGAAAGGATCGTCGCCAACGTCTCGCGCTGCATGGTCACCGCGCCGGTGGCGGTCGCCTCGCGCTGCGTGACTTCCTTGCCGCCGACGTCGACCATGTGCGCTTCGCCGGAAGCGCCGATATGTGTCAGCCCGCTCAAGCCGCTGCCGTCTGCAGGCCGAGCAGCGTACGCGTCGCCGCGGCGACGTCCCGCTGGCGCATCAGGCTCTCGCCGACAAGGAAGGTGGTGATGCCGGAGCGTGCCAGCCGGCGGCATTCGTCGTTGGTGAAAATGCCGCTCTCGCCGACGAGCAGGCGATCCTCGGGCACCAGCGGAGCCAGCCGCTCGGATGTGTCGAGCCGCGTCTCGAAGCTGCGCAGGTCGCGGTTGTTGATACCGATAAGCTTGGATGCGAGCTGCAGCGCGCGCTCGGTCTCGGCTTCGTCGTGTACCTCGACCAGCACGTCCATGCCGAGCCCGACTGCTTCGTCCTCGAGCCGGCGCGCGTCGTCGTCCGACAACGATGCCATGATGAGCAGGATCGCGTCGGCGCCCCAGGCGCGAGCCTCGTGCACCTGGTAGGTGTCGAACATGAAGTCCTTGCGCAGCGCGGGCAGGGCGGTTGCCGCGCGGGCGGTGGTCAGGAACTCCGGCGCGCCCTGGAACGACGGCGCATCGGTGAGTACGGAAAGGCAGGCGGCGCCGCCCGCCTCGTAGGCGCGGGCCAGTGACGGCGGGTCGAAATCCTCGCGGATCAGTCCCTTCGACGGGCTGGCCTTCTTCACCTCGGCGATGAGCCCGAAGCCACCCGCGGCGCGCTTTGCCTCAAGCGCGCGATGGAAGCCGCGCGGCGCGCCGGCGTCGCGCGCCCGCGCCTTGAGCTCCGGGAGCGGCACCGCAGCCTTCGCCGCGGCGATCTCGTCGCGCTTGTAGGCCTCTATTTTTCTCAGGATGTCGGCCATCAGGCACCGGCCATGTTGGAGCTTTCGACCAGCGCTTCGAGCGCGGCTCGCGCCTTGCCTGTGTCGATCGACTGCTGCGCCAGGGCGACGCCGTCGGCGAGCGATTTCGTGCGTCCGGCGACGACCAGCGCGCCGCCGGCGTTGAGCACGGCGATGTCGCGATAGGCGTTCTTCTCGCCATGGAGCACGGCGCGCAGCGCCGCCGCGTTGTGCTTGGCGTCGCCGCCCTTCAGTGCTTCGGGCGACACGCGCTGCAGCCCGACATCCTCGGGCGCCACCTCGAAAGTGGTCACCTCGCCATCGGCGAGGGCCGCGACGCGCGTCACCCCGGCCGTTGTCATTTCGTCCAGCCCGGCGCCGTGAACGACCCACACGCACTCGGAGCCGAGTTCGCGCAGCACATGCGCCAGCGGCTCGACCCATTGCGGAGAGAACACGCCGACGAGCTGGCGGCTGACGCCTGCAGGATTCGACAGCGGGCCGAGCAGGTTGAAGATCGTCCGGGTGCCGAGTTCGACGCGGGTGGGGCCGACATGGCGCATCGCCGAATGATGCGCGGGCGCGAACATGAAGCCGACGCCGGCTTCCGCGATGCATGCGGCGATGCGTTCGGCGCCGATGTCGATGTTGACGCCGAGCGCGGCCAGCGTGTCTGCCGCACCGGAGCGCGAGGAAAGAGCGCGGTTGCCATGCTTGGCGACGGGAACGCCGGCGCCAGCGACGATGAAGGCGGCGCAGGTCGAGACGTTGTAGGAGCCGGACGAGTCGCCGCCCGTGCCGACGATGTCGATTGCGTCGGCGGGCGCCGTCACCGGCAGCATCTTGGCGCGCATCGTCGCCACCGCCCCGGAGATTTCGGGCACGGTCTCGCCTCGCACGCGCAGCGCCATCAGGAAACCGCCGATCTGGCTCGGCGTCGCCTCGCCGGACATCACCACGTCGAAAGCGTCACGCGCCTCCTCGAAGGTGAGGGGCGTGCCGGCGGCGACCTTCGCGATGTATCCCTTGAAGTCGCCCATCGTTCGGGCCCTAGAAGCTCAGCGCCTGGGCGATCGCCGCCTGGTTCACCGATACCGGGTAGCGCGTCTGCAGCAGCGCGACCAACTGGTCGAGCAGGTCGTCCGCCATGCCGGAGGCGAAGGCCGTCTGCTGCTCGGCCGGAACCGCCTCGGGGCCGGCTGCTGCCGGAGCCACGACTTCGGTGACCTTGAACAACAGCTGCGCGTCGCCCTGCGGCGCTGCGACGACACCGGTGCCGCCCTGCGCGACGGAGAAGGCGGCGGCTGCGCCGGCGCGCCCGAACTCCGCGTCCTCGGCCTCGCGCTTCAGACCGCGCTTGGTCTGCACCTCGAGGCCGAGCGGACCGGCGATGTCGGCAAGCGGCGTACCGTCGTCGAGCTGCTTCTTGAGCTCGGCCATGCGTGCGCTCATGCGGGTCGATGCTTCCTGCGCCTTCCAGTCGGCGACGACGCGCTCGCGCACCTCATCGAGCGGTCGGTCGCGGGCCGGGGTGATGGCCTCGACCTCATAGAACAGGAAGCCCGATGCGCCGAGCGTTATCGGCTGGTTCTCGACCTTGACGTCGCTTGCGAACGCCTCGCGCAGCAGCGCGACCGATTCCGGGATCGTGGTGATGACGTTGCCCTGCGGATCCTGGCCGCTGCGGTCGACGGCCTCGACGGTAACGACCTTGAGCTTAAGGCGCTCGGCCGCTTCCTGCATGGTCGCTCCGCCGGCGCGCGCGTCCTCGTAAGTGTCATGTACGTCGAGCAGCACGCGCGTCGCCTCGTCGATCGCGAGGTCGCGGCGGATTTCGGCGCTGACCTCCTCGAACGGGCGCACGACGGCCGGCGTGATCTGCGTGACGCGAACGAGCAGGCTGCCGAACTGCCCGGTGACGACATCGCTCACTGCGCCGGCCTGCAATGCGAATGCGGCTTCCGCAATCGCCGGGTCGGCAACCGCTTCCTTGCGGAAGGTTCCGAGAAGCACGTCGTTCATGGTGCGGCCCTCGGCTGCCACGATATCCTCGAAGCTGGTGCCGCCGCGGATCTTGTCGAGCGCGGCGCGCGCGGCTTCCGGGGTTGCGAACACCAGCTGTTCGATGCGGCGCTGCTCCGGCGTGGTGAAGCGGCCGACGTTCTTGTCGTAGTAGCTGCGCACCTGGTCGTCGAGGATCGCGGACTCGTCCGCGATGTCCTCGGCCTCAAGCTTCAGATAGCTGATCTTGCGGAATTCGGGCGCGGCGTAGTTCGACTTCGCGCCGTCATAGAAGGCCGTCAGCTGTTCGGTAGTCGGCTCGGGAAGCGGATCGACGACGCTGCGAGGCACGGAGATGAACTCCACCGTGCGGTCCTCGCCGCGATAGAGCGACACGGCGCGCAGGTACGCATCCGGCACCTTGATGCCGTCGGCGACTGCCTCCACGACCTGCTGGCGAACGGCGACCTGCTCGCGGTTCTTCAGGTAGTCTTCGGGACGCATCCCGACCTGGCGCAGCACGTACTCGAACTGGTTGCGGTCGAAGCGTCCGTCGGGCCCCTGGAACGCGGGATCCTCGGCGGTGAGCTGAGCCAGGCGGTCGCGCGAGAGGCCGAGCTGCATCTCGCCGGCCTGGGCGTCGAGCAGGGCACCGGCGATCAGCTGCGACAGCACTTGCTGGTCGAGGCCGAGAGCCACAGCCTGCTCGCGTGTGAGGCGGGTGCCGAACTGCTGCGACATGACGTTCAGCTGCCGGTCATAGGCGAGGCGGTATTCGGTGATCGAGACTGAGGCATTGCCAGCCGTCAGCACGTTGTTGCCGACGCCGGTGAACAGCGAGCCGGAGATGCCCCACACCGCGAACGACATGACGAGCAGCACGAGCAACAGCTTGGCGACCCATGTGCCGGCGGCTTTTCTCAGTGCGTCGAGCATGTTGCTGGCGTTTCCCCACTTAGGATGCGCGCGGGCGCGCGAACGAGGGCAATAGCGCCCTTCACCGCGAGTGTCGATTGCTTTGTGGCCGGTTTTTGGTAGTCAGGGCGCCCGCCGATCAGCCTCGAGGAAGCCCGTCATGACCCCAGGAATCCGTCCGCTCGTCGCAGGAAACTGGAAGATGAACGGCACCTCGGCATCGCTCGGCGAACTGCGCGCCATCGGCGCCGGCTTCATGGCAGGGCTCGACGCGGAGACCGCGGCAGCCATCTGCGTTCCGGCCACTCTGCTCGCCCGCGCCTCCGAGATTCTGGGCTCAACTCCGGTCAGGACCGGCGGCGAGGACTGCCATGCCAAGGCCAGTGGCGCCCACACCGGCGACATTTCGGCCGAGATGCTGAAGGACGCCGGCGCGCACTTTGTCATCGTCGGTCACTCCGAGCGGCGCACCGACCATGGCGAGACTGACGCGATCGTGAAGGAGAAGGCGCTGGCGGGGTGGCGGGCCGGTCTTGTGGCGATCGTCTGCGTCGGCGAGACCGAGGCGCAGCGCAAGGCGGGCGAGACGCTCGCCGTGCTGTCCCGGCAGATCGAGGGCTCCGTGCCGGAGTCCGCGGTGCCGGAAAACACCGTCATCGCCTACGAGCCGGTGTGGGCGATCGGTACCGGCCTGACGCCGACCGCCGAGGACGTCGCTGCAGCGCATGCCCACATCCGGAAGCGGCTCGCGGCCCGCATCGGCGACGCGGCACGCACGATGCGCATTCTCTACGGGGGGTCGGTCAAGCCGTCGAATGCTGTCGAGCTGCTCGGGGTCGCCAACGTCGACGGCGCGCTGGTTGGCGGCGCCAGTCTCAAGGCAGCGGATTTCCTCGGCATCGCCGAGGCCTATCGCTCGCTCTGACCTTGTGCGCGGCGCCGCCGCGCACGACATAGCGGCGAGGCCGCGGGGCTTGGAAAAGCTTCAATAAGCGTATATCTGCCCGCCGCAAGGAAAGCGCGCCCGCCGCGCATAGCTGGAAAAGCTCATGGAAACCGTCATCATCGTCATCCACCTCATGATCGTCGTCGGCCTCGTCGGCGTGGTCCTGCTGCAGCGCTCGGAAGGCGGTGGCCTGGGTATCGGCGGCGGCTCCGGTTTCATGACGGCGCGCGGCGCAGCCAATGCGCTCACCCGTACGACCGCGATCCTTGCCGCGCTGTTCTTCATCACCTCGCTCGGCCTGTCGATCATGGCGCGCTATGGCGAGCAGCCGCTGGATATCCTCGACCGCGTCGAGCAGCCGGCTCCGGGCGCCCCCGGGACGCCGCCGGCCAATGGCGGCGGTGGCGGCGTTCTCGACCAGCTCGGCGGCAGCAATCCCCCGGCACAGAATCCGCCGGCGAGCGGGCCGGCAGTGCCTGCGAACTAGGCAGAAATTGGCCCGGCTCGACCGGGCCTTTTCTTTGCGGCGAGGCTCTGCGTTGTTGCGATGCAACACCTCGTCGCGCGAATGCGCCGGCTCACGCAAAAGTGGCATTTGTTAAGCGTGCGCGATCTTGATGGCGACCTCGTCCGGGTCCAGAACCCGCGTAAGGGGCAAGCCTGCTTCGCCGCGGTCGCGAGAGCCGCGTCGAGCTGGATTGTCGCCCGTTGAAGCGGCAAATCAGGAAGAATTCCATGCTCAGAAGCATGTTCGTTGCGATAGGCGTCGCCGTGGCGATGTCGTTCACCCTGCCGGCTGCCGGCCTGGCGCAGCAGGCAAAGAAGAAGCAGGAAGTTCAGACCACCGGTAGTGTCACCGCTAACAAGGGCCAGCTGCGCAGCGCCGACCAGCCGCGCGGTCTGTTCGCCTCGCTGTTCGGCGGCGAGCAGCGCATGCTGCCGGAGACGCAGGCGCTCGACGGCCAGCTCAGCGCCAAGAAGAAGAAGTTCAAGGTCAAGGCCGACTTCGAGCCGCAGGTCGTCGAATACAACGGCGGCGATTTCGCCCGCGGCACGATCGTGATCGACCCGAAGAAGCGCTACCTCTATCTGATCGAGTCCGGCAGCAAGGCGCGCCGTTACGCCATCGCCGTTGGCCGGGAAGGCCTGGCTTTCAGCGGATCCGGCGTGGTCGGCGACAAGCAGGAGTGGCCGCGCTGGACCCCGACCAAGGACATGCAGCAGCGCGAGCCGGTGAAGTACGGACGCTACAAGGACGGCATGGACGGCGGACCGGAAAACCCGCTCGGTGCGCGCGCCATCTACCTGTACCAGGGCAAGAAGGACACGCACATCCGCATCCATGGCACCAACCAGCCGCACACGATCGGCACCGCGTCGTCGAACGGCTGCTTCCGGATGATCAACGAACACGTCATCGACCTCTACGGTCGGGTGCGCATGGGCG
Source organism: Pseudomonadota bacterium (assembly GCA_023457435.1). Lineage (GTDB taxonomy): Bacteria > Pseudomonadota > Alphaproteobacteria > Rhizobiales > Rhizobiaceae > RCIO01. The sequence goes on along the minus strand of JAEWLS010000028.1, from coordinate 15,332 downwards.
CGAAGATCGTCGTGCTCTGACGCCAGCGACGCTGAACTAGTAAAAGGCGCGCTTCGGCGCGCCTTTTGCGTTTCAGATCATGCCCAGGCCCTTGAGGCTCGCATAACCCTTGGTTCCGACGATCAGATGGTCGTGCACGGCGATCGACAGCGGCTTCAGCGCCGCGATGATCGCATGCGTCATGTCGATGTCGGCGCGCGACGGCGACGGGTCGCCCGACGGGTGGTTGTGGACCAGAACGACCGCGCTTGCCGAGAGCTCGATGGCGCGGCGCAGGACCTCGCGCGGATAGGCCGGCGTATGGTCCACAGTGCCCTGCTGCTGCACCTCGTCGCCGATCAGCTGGTTCTTCTTGTCGAGGAAGATGATGCGGAACTGCTCGCGCGGCTCGAACGCCATGGCGGCACGGCAGTATTCGAGCACCTGCTGCCATGAGCTCAGCACCTGCTTGCCGATCACCTGCGAGCGCGCCATCCGGCTCGACGCGGCGGCGATCGCCTTCAGATCCGCCGCGACGGATTCGCCAACGCCCTTCACCTCGCGCAGGAGGTGCTCGGGTGCGCCGAGGACCTCGGCGAACGAACCGAAACGAGTCAGCAGCGCCTTGGCGATCGGCTTGGTGTCGCGCTGCGGGATTGACCGGTAGAGCAGAAGTTCGAGCAGCTCATAGTCGGCAAGAACGCCGTGGCCGTGCTCGGCGACCTTGTCGCGAAGCCGCTGGCGGTGTCCGCGATAATGCGGGGCGGGCTGCGGCGGCTTGAGCGCCGCGATCGGGTCTGCGCGCAGGCGCGACAGGGGACGCTCGGCGAAGAAGCCGCGCTCGTCCGGTTCGTCCGACATCGCATGTCCCCCCGTTCGCGAGAACGAGCCCCGGGGACGATGCTAGAACGGAAGGCGCCGCGAAGGAAGCGGCTACGACGGCAGTCCCGGCCGGTCGAGTCCACCTGGGGAGAGGGTGAACACCTCGCAGCCGGTAGCCGTCACGCCGACCGTATGCTCGTACTGCGCCGAAAGCGAGCGGTCGCGGGTGACCGCAGTCCAGCCGTCGGCCAGGATCTTCACGTGCGGGCGGCCCAAATTGATCATCGGCTCGATGGTGAAGATCATGCCGGGACGCATCTCGATGCCCTCGTGCGAGCTGCCGTAGTGCAGGATGTTCGGCGCGTCGTGGAACAGGCGCCCGACGCCGTGGCCGCAGAAGTCGCGCACCACCGAGCAGCGCTGCGCTTCCGCGTAGCGCTGGATCGCGGCGCCGATCGCGCCCGTGCGGGCTCCCGGCTTGACCGCGCCAACCCCGAGCATCAGGCACTCGTGCGTCACTTCGAGCAGCCGCTCGGCGGCGCGCTTGATCTGGCCGACCGGATACATGCGCGAGGAATCGCCGTGCCAGCCGTTGAGCAGAAAGGTGACGTCGATATTGACGATGTCGCCCTCGCGCAGCGGCTTCTCGTCGGGGATGCCGTGGCAGACCACGTGATTGATCGAGATGCAGGACGACTTGGTGTAGCCGCGGTAGTTCAGCGTCGCAGGAATCGCGCCGTGGTCGGCGCCGTAGGCGAAGACGAAGTCGTCGATCGCCTGCGTGGTAACGCCCGGCTTCACCATCGAAGCGAGTTCGTCGAGGCAGCGCGCCGTCAGCTGGCAGGCCGCGCGCATGCCGGCGAATGCTTCCGCGCCGTACAGGCGGATCTGGCCGCTATTGCGCAGCGGCAGTGTATCGGCATCGGCGTAGGTGACCATGGAGCATTCCGGGAGTTCGTGCCGGGAGTTCGTGCGCGCCTGATTTGGCATCGAGAGGCCCGCGCCGCAAGGTTGTTCGGCCTCATGCGCCTTACATCGGGTAAAACTACAAATGCAAACTTCCGCTTGCTCGTGACAAAAGCCGCCGCCTATTGTGCTGCCATTGGGGTGTGGATGGCCAAACAAGGAGTACGTAGAATGCTCGGCAAGACCCTTAGCGCGGCGATGCTTTCGACCGCGATGCTGACAATGGGAGGCATTGTCGGCGGCGCTGCCTTCGCGCAGGAAGTGGTATACAATCGCGGCAACGATACCGACCCGACGACGCTCGACCATCACAAGACGACGACCGTCGCCGAGAGCAATCTGATGCTCGACCTCTACGAAGGTCTGGTCACATACGACATGAAGGCCGCCGTGGTGCCGGGTGTCGCCGAGAGCTGGGACATCTCCGAGGACGGCCTCAAGTACACGTTCAAGCTGCGCGCGGACGCCAAATGGTCGAACGGCGATCCGGTCAAGGCCAGCGACTTCGTCTTCGCCTTCCAGCGCCTGCAGGACCCGAAGACTGCCGCGCCCTACGCCAACATGCATTATTCCATCGCCAACGCGCAGGCGATCAACAAGGGCGAAAAGCAGGTCGCCGATCTCGGCGCCAAGGCCATCGACGACCACACCCTCGAGATCACGCTGGCGCAGCCGACGCCGTATTTCCTCGAGATGCTGGCGCACCAGACCGGTCTGCCGCTGCACCAGGCCTCTGTCGAGAAGAACGGCGACGCCTTCGTCCAGCCGGGCAATCTGGTGACCAACGGCGCCTACATGCTCGAAGCGTTCACCCCGAACGACAAGATCACGATGCGCAAGAACCCGAACTTCCATGACGCAGCGAACGTCAAGGTCGACGTTGTCAACGTCATCCCGTTCGAGGATCGTTCTGCCTGCCTGCGCCGCTTCGAGGCGAAGGAGGTCCAGTCCTGCTCCGACATTCCGGCCGAGCAGATGGACTACATGAAGCAGAACCTCGGCGAGCAGGTCCGCATCGCGCCCTATCTCGGCACCTATTATCTGCCGGTGAAGGTGAAGAAGGAGAAGCTCAAGGATCCGCGCGTCCGCCAGGCGCTGTCGATGGTGATCGACCGCGAGTTCCTCGCCAAGGAAATCTGGCGCGAGACCATGATCCCCGGCTACAGCCTCGTGCCGCCCGGCATCAACAACTATGGCGAGCCGGTCTACCTGCCCTACAAGGACCAGGACGTGCTCGACCGCGAGGACGCCGCCAAGAAGCTGCTCGAGGAAGCCGGCGTGAAGGAAGGCCAGCTTTCGGTCGAGCTGCGCCACAACACCGGCTCCAACCACAAGAACACGATGACGGCGCTCGCCGACATGTTCAAGAATATCGGCGTCGGCGCCACCATCGTCGAGATGGAGGGCACCGGCTACTTCGACTACATGAAGCAGGACGGCGATTTCGACATGACGCGCGCCGGCTGGATCGGCGACTACTCCGATCCGCAGAACTTCCTGTTCCTGTTCGAGAGCGACAACCTCGGCTTCAACTACCCGCGCTGGGAGAATGCCGAGTACGACGCGCTGATGGAGAAGGCCGAAACCACCACCGACCTCAAGGAACGCGCCGGCATCCTGCGCCAGGCGGAAGAGCTGTTCCTCAAGGAAGTGCCGGCGATCCCGATCCTCTACTACTCGTCGCGCAGCCTGGTCTCCGACAAGCTGTCGGGCTGGGAGGACAACCTGCTCAACCGCCATCTGACGCGATACATCTCGCTGTCGAACTGACGGGCGGAGCGGGCGCGGCCTATGCCGCGCCCGCCCGACACGCCATGTCGAGGCGGAGGCCGCGATGATCCTCTACGTGCTGCGGCGCCTGCTGAGCGCCGTGCCGACGCTGTTCGTCATCGTGACGATCTCGTTCTTCATGATCCGGCTGGCGCCGGGCGGGCCGTTCGACCTCGAACGGCCGCTCGATCCGCTGATCATGCAGAACCTCGAACGCGCCTACAATTTCGACAAGCCGCTGTGGCAGCAGTACCTGATCTACGTGGGCAACCTGCTGCAGGGCGATCTCGGCCCGAGCTTCACGCGCCGCGACTTTACCGTCGTCGACCTTTTCCGGACCGGCCTGCCGGTCTCGATCCTGATCGGCGGCATCTCGCTGTCGATCGCGCTGGTGCTCGGCGTCGTCCTCGGCGCGCTGGCGGCGCTGCGCCAGAACAGCTGGGTCGACTATCTCGTCGTCGGCACCGCCACATTCGGCATCACCATCCCGACCTTCGTCATCGCGCCGCTGCTCAGCCTGTTCTTCGGCGTCATGATGGGCTGGCTGCCGGCCGGGGGCTGGGGCACGTGGCGCCACGCCATCCTGCCGATCGCCACGCTGGCGCTGCCGCAGATCGCCATCGTGGCGCGGCTGACCCGCGGTGCCACCATCGAGGCGCTGCGCTCGAACCATGTGCGCACGGCGCGCGCCTACGGCCTGCCGGGACATGTCGTCGTCGGCGTCCACGCGCTGCGCGGCGCCATCCTGCCTGTGGTGTCCTATCTCGGGCCGACCGCCGCGGCGCTGCTCACCGGTTCGGTGGTGGTCGAAACCATCTTTGGCATCCCGGGCGTCGGGCGCTACTTCGTGCAAGGGGCGCTCGGGCGCGACTACACCCTGGTCATGGGCACCGTGGTCGTCATCGCGGTATTCGTCATCGTTTTCAACCTGATCGTCGACGTCCTTTATGCATGGCTCGACCCTCGCGTGCGGTACGACTGAGCCATGGTCGACGTCACCGTTCCCACCGATCTCCCGTCCGCGCCGGCCGCCGGCCGCTCGCTGTGGAAGGACGCCTGGCGCCGCCTTCGCCGCAACCGCGCCGCCATCGCCAGCGCGGCGCTGCTGTTCGTCATTGCGCTTGCCGGCATCGCCGGGCCGTGGGTGACGCCGCATCCCTACGACCGCATCTACTCGCAATACGTGCGCGCGCCGGCGAGCCTCGAGGCGTATCCCAGGGAAGACGCCATCATTCCGCAGTTCGTGCAGGCGCTGGAGCGGGCGCGGATCACCATCGGCGAGGTCGACGTGTCGGGCTCAGAGGTGCGCGCGCCGGTGTCCGACGATGAGCCGCTCGACCCGCGCATCGTGCGCTATGTCGACCGCTCCGACCTGTTCCGCAACGCGCGGCTGGAGACCGAAGACGGCGAACCGCTTGCCGAAGGCGCAACGAGCGGCGTCATGGTTGCCGACGTCAATCGCGTGCGCTTCATCTTCGGCACCGATGCCAACGGCCGCGACCTGCTCGCGCGCATCCTGATCGGCATCCGCATCTCGCTCGCCATCGGGGTGCTCGCCTCGGTCATGGCGCTGGTGGTGGGTGTCACCTACGGCGCCACCGCGGGCTATTTCGGCGGGCGCCTCGACAATGTGATGATGCGCGTCGTCGACATCCTCTACTCGCTGCCGTTCATCTTCTTCGTCATCCTGCTGGTGGTCTTCTTCGGCCGCAACTTCGTGCTGATCTTCATCGCCATCGGCTGCACCGAATGGCTCGACATGGCGCGCATCGTGCGCGGCCAGACGCTGTCGCTGCGCCGGCAGGAGTTCGTCCAGGCGGCGGAGGCGCTCGGCGTTTCAAATGCCGGCATACTGCGCCGCCATATCGTGCCCAACACGCTCGGCCCGGTCGTCGTCTTCGTCACGCTGCTGGTGCCGAAGGCGATCCTGCTCGAAAGCCTGCTGTCGGCCCTCGGCCTCGGCGTCCAGGAGCCGCTGACCAGTCTCGGCCTGCTGATCGCCGAGGGCGCCGACAACATGCGCGGCGGCTCGTGGCTGCTGATCTACCCGGCCATCACGCTGACGGCGATCCTGTTCGCGCTCAACTTCCTCGGCGACGGTCTGCGCGACGCGCTCGACCCGAAGGACCGCTGATGGCGGCGCGCGGCGAAACAGTGCTGGAGGTGAGGGGGCTCGACGTGACCTTCGGCACCGACGACGGCCCGGTCCGCGCCGTCAAGGCGATCGACCTCGACGTCTTTGCCGGCGAGACGGTGGCGATCGTCGGCGAATCCGGTTCCGGCAAGAGCCAGTCGATGATGGCGCTTATGGGACTGCTCGCCTCGAACGGCCGCGCGTCCGGGTCGGCGCGCTATCGCGGGCAGGAGCTCATCGGCCTGTCGCAGCGGGCGCTCAACCGCGTGCGCGGCGAGAAGATCACCATGATCTTCCAGGAGCCGATGACGTCGCTCGATCCGCTCTACCGCATTGGCAGGCAGATCGCGGAGCCGCTGATCCATCACGGCGGAATGGATCGCGCCGCGGCGCGCCGCCGCGTGCTCGAGCTGCTCGAACTCGTCGGCATCCCCGATCCCGAGCGGCGCATCGATTCCTATCCGCACGAACTGTCGGGCGGTCAGCGCCAGCGCGTCATGATCGCGATGGCGCTCGCCAACGGCCCCGACATCCTGATCGCCGACGAGCCGACGACTGCGCTCGACGTCACCATTCAGGCGCAGATCCTCGAACTCCTCGCCGACCTCAAGCAGCGGCTCGGCATGGCGATCGTCTTCATCACCCACGACCTGGGCATCGTCCGGCGCTTCGCCGACCGCGTCTACGTAATGCGCGCCGGCGACGTGGTCGAGAGCGGCGAGACCGCGGCGATCTTCGCGTCGCCGAAGAATGACTATACGCGCATGCTGCTCGCCGCCGAGCCGACCGGCCGCAAGGATGACGTTGCGCGCGCGGCGCCGGTGCTTATCGATGCCGACGACGTGCGGGTGACGTTCAGCCTCGGCGGCGGTTGGCTGTCGCGCAGCACCGGCGAGATCCGTGCCGTCGACGGCATTTCACTGACGCTGAGGCGCGGCCAGACGATCGGCATCGTCGGCGAATCAGGCTCGGGCAAGTCGACGCTCGGCCGCGCGCTGCTGCGCCTGCTGCCCTCGCAGGGCCGCATCGCCTACCGAGGACGCGACATTTCCGACCTCGACCGCGCCGGTATGCGGCCGATCCGCAAGGAGCTGCAGCTCGTCTTCCAGGATCCCTTTGGATCGCTTTCACCGCGCATGAATGTCGGCGAGATCGTAACCGAGGGCCTGTTGGTCCACGAGCCCCAGCTTTCGGGCAAGGAGCGCGACCGCCGCGCCGTCGAGGCGCTTCAGGAGGTCGGGCTCGATCCGGCGACGCGCAACCGCTATCCGCACGAGTTTTCCGGCGGCCAGCGCCAGCGCATCGCCATTGCGCGTGCCGTCATCCTCAAGCCGCAGGTGATGGTGCTCGACGAGCCGACCTCGGCGCTCGACCGCTCGGTGCAGAAGCAGATCGTCGAGCTCCTGCGCCGGCTGCAGCGCGAGCACGACCTGTCCTATCTCTTCATCAGCCACGACCTCGCGGTGGTGCGCGCCATGGCCGACCACATCGTGGTCATGAGGGACGGGAAGATTGTCGAGCAGGGGGCAACGGCCGAGATCTTCGACCGTCCGGCGCAGCCCTACACCCAGGCGCTCATGGCCGCGGCGCTGGGGAACGCGGCCGTTCCGGCGGCCGCGGGCGCGGCGAAAATTTAGTTGCGTCGCCATCTTAGCGGGAAGCTGCCGCGGTCTTATGATCGGTGCCCGGCCCGATAGTCGGCCGCTGGGGCAGATTCACATGCGCATTCTTAGATCGGCGGCTCTCGCCGTCCTGTGCGGGCTCGCGCTCGCGCCCGTCTCCGCACGCGGACAATCGCTCGAGGCGGATTTCGGCGGCCTCGACGAGGACCAGACCGACCAGGCGATCGAGTTCGTCATCGGCAATGCGATGTTCGTGCTGTTCCACGAAGCCGGCCACATGCTCGTCTCCGAGTTCGGCCTGCCGGTTCTCGGGCGCGAGGAAGACGCGGTCGACGCGCTGTCGACGCTGGTGATGCTGGAGGCGGAGGAGGAGGCCTTGGAGAAAGCCTTGGTCGATGCGTCGGACGGCTGGTTCCTGTCGGCCCAGCAGGCCGACGAGGCAGGCGGGGATTACGCCTTCTGGGACGAGCACAGCCTCGACGAGCAGCGCGCCTACTCGATCGTATGCCTCATGGTTGGCAAGGATGCGCAGAAATTCTCCGATGTCGCCGAGGCGAGCGAGATGCCGCAGGAGCGCCGCGACCGCTGCGCCTTCGACTACCAGGGCACGTCGAACAACTGGTCGACGGTGCTGGCGCCGCACTTCCGTGAAAACGAGGGCGAGACGACCGTAACCATGGTCTACGACGAGGCCGAGGGCGACCTCGCTTCCTATGCCGAGCTGGTCAAGGAGGCCGACTTCCTGGGTCTGCTCAAGACCGCGATCGCCGACCAGTTCAAGCTGGAGGACGGCATCACCTTCCGCGCGATCGCCTGCGGGCAGCCGAATGCGTTCTGGAGCCCGTCGGAGCGGACGCTGACCTACTGCTACGAACTGACCCAGTACCATGCGGCGCTGATCGTCGCGAACCTGCGCGATTCGAACTGACAGAGGCGGCGGGAGTTTGGATGGAGGATGGTACGCCCTAGGGGAGTCGAACCCCTCTCTGCACCGTGAAAGGGTGCCGTCCTAACCGATAGACGAAGGGCGCATGACCATGCGCTTTGCAAGTCCGGGGCTTATAGTCAGCTTCGCCTTGGGCGGCAACCCGTTGCCCGCCACATAGCAGCGAAAAATGGCTGTCTCAGCGGCGCTTCTTGCGGCGGCAGCGCCAGTTCCAGTCCCGCTCCGGCCCGACGTCGACGTGCACGGCGTCCGTATGGCAATAGGTGCCGACGCCGCCGCGGCCGGGCATGGAGCGCAGGTACTGCGCCAGTTCGAACTTGGTGACGCCCTCGACCTTGATGTCGGCAGCCGCGCAATACATGTGCAGCGAGTTCTTGGCGCCGCGGGCGCGCTTGTTGACCGGCGGGCTGCGGTAGCCCGAGGTCACCATCGCCTTCTTGTTGTAGTGGCCTTCGATCTGTTTCAGCACCCGCACGAGAGACGGGCGCAGGCAGGCGACGTCGACGCGCTCCGTCTGCGTGATCAGGCCGTTCGGCGCGAGCCGGGCGAGGCCCGCCGCCGAGGCGAGCTGGACAGGGATGTCCTCTTCCTCGTCCTCGTGCAGGTCGATGTCGTCGTCGCTGTTGGATCCGTTGTGGCGCTTGATCTCGAACAATGCGCTGTCGCGTACGCCGGGCAGTCTTCCGGTGGCGACGACCGGGCGCGCGGTCTCGTTGAGCAGCGGCTTGGCCTGGGCCGGTGCAAGCGAGGCCATGATTGGGTTCTGCGCGCGGATCTGCGGCTGCGGCGCCGGCTGGGGATTGTTGGAGAACATGCCCGAGAGGAAACCGTTGCCCTTGCGCGGCGCGGCGGCGAAGGCCGAGCCGGTCGTCGTCACGTCTCCTTGTTGCCGGACAGCGGCGATCGCCTGTGCTGCGGCTGCTGCGGTGGGTGCTGCGACGGGCGCGGTCTGCCCGGGCGCGAAGCGGCGGGTATCGGGCACCGCTGCCGCCGAGAGGGCCCCCGGCGCTGCAGCTGCCGATGCGAGCTGGACCGTCGCGTCGGCGGCCTCGGGACGATTCTGCAGCGATGGCACCGCGCTCGCCGTCTCCGGCAGCACCGGATCGTCGTCGCTGACGAACGAATATGGCTGGTCGGCGGAGCCTTGTTCGAGAGAAGCGGTCGCGGTCAGCTCGTCGGCCGAAGCGCCGGAGCCGAGGGCAAGCGTCGAGGCGGCAGAGGCGGGCGCGAGGCCGAGCCCAAGGCGTTCGACAGGATCGGAAGTCGCGGAGCAGGACGACAGCAGGATGCCGGACAGAAGGAGCAGCGCCGAACGGCGTACTAGTGCTGCTGGGCGCGCGTTCAGTCCCGTCAAATCCGGTCCCCTTCTCCTCGGACCCGCCCGAAGGCGATCCCCGGTCCAGTCGGCTTGCTCGTGCTCTCGGACGAACGCCGCGAACTCATCGTTGAGTTTCCGGTCGCTCTCAAGACCGAAATTTATTGACTGTTGCCGTTATGGCGCAAATTGGGCGGGAACGTGGCTCGTGTCACGTTGGCAGACGCCGCATCGCCATCACGAATTGCTATGGAATGACACAGTTTGGGCCGCCGTCGCGGCGAACGCGTTGCGCGTCAGACCTGCGTCTTCACGTATTCGCCGGGAGCCTCGCCGAGTATCTCGGTGCGCTCTCCGGGCTTGCGCGCGGGCACGCGCTCGCGGTCGAGCTTCTCGATCCATGCCTGCCAGTGCGGCCACCAGGAATCGGCGGTTTCCTTGGCTTTCGCGACCCATTGGTCGAAGTCGCCCACCGGCCGCCCGCCGCTCCAGAACTGGTATTTCGCTGCACTCGGCGGGTTGACCACGCCGGCGATATGGCCCGAGCCGGCCATGACGTATTCGACGGGCCCGCCGAAATATCTGCAGCCGGCGAAGACCGAGCGCGCCGGCGCGATGTGGTCCTCGCGCGCGGCGAGGTTGTAGATCGGCACCATCACGTCGGCGAGATGCACATTGTGTCCTCCGAGGCGCATTTTCCCGGCGGAGAGGTTGTTCTCGAGGTAGCAGTTGCGCAGGTAGAACGAGTGGTTCGCCGCCGGCATGCGGGTCGAATCCGAGTTCCAGTAGAGCAGGTCGAAGGGCAGCGGCGCCTTGCCCTTCACATAATTGTTGACCACGTAGGGCCAGATCAGTTCGCTCGAGCGCAGCATGTTGAAGGCGGTCGCCATGCGGTTGCCCTCGAGGTAGCCCTTGTCCTGCATCGAGCGCTCGAGCGTGGCGATCTGCTCCTCGTCGGCGAAGACGAGAAGGTCGCCGGCGTGGGTGAAGTCGACCTGCGTCGTGAGCAGGGTGGCGCTCTTGATGCGGTCCTCGCCCGTCTTGGCGAACAGCGCCATCGCCGCCGCAAGCAGCGTCCCGCCGACGCAGTAGCCGACGCTGTTGACGGCGCGCTCGCCGGTCGCCTTCTCGATCGTGTCGAGGCCGAAGCGGATGCCGTCCTCGATGTAGTCCTCCCACGACAGCCGCGCGTGGCGCTCGTCCGGGTTCACCCACGAGATGACGAAGACGGTATGGCCCTGTTCGACCGCCCAGCGGATGAACGACTTCTGCGGGTTGAGGTCGAGGATGTAGAACTTGTTGATCCACGGCGGGCAGATCATCAGCGGCCGTTTCAGCACGTCCTTCGTCGCCGGTTCGTACTGCAGGATCTCTGCGACGAGGCTGCGCGCGATCACCTTGCCCGGCGTGGTCGCGAGGTTCTCGCCGACCTTGAAGCGCGACGGGTCGGACTGGCGCAGCTTCAGCTCGCCGTGCCCGGCCTCGATGTCCTCGGCGAGCAGCTTCATGCCGCGCACCAGGTTCTCGCCGTTCGAGGCGACGGTCTCGCGAAACAGTTCGGGATTGGTCAGCACGAAGTTTGCCGGCGAGATCCCGCTGGTCAGCTGGCGCATGTAGAAGCGCGCCTTGTGGCGCGTGTGGTCGTCCAGCCCCTCGGTCTGTTCGACGAGGTCGGCCGCCCATTTCGAGGTGACCAGATAGGCCTCGCGCAGGAACGCGAAGAACGCGTTGTTCGACCACTCCGGATCGGCGAAGCGCTTGTCCGGCTTTTCCTGCCGCGCCTCGTCGCCGGGGCTGGCCATGCGGCGGATCGCGCCGCTCCAGACGTCCATGAAGCCCGAAAACAGTCGCGTCTGCGCATCGATGGCGCGCGCCGGGTCCGACATCCAGTATTCGGTGAGCTTGTTGAAGGTCTTTATGACCTCGGTCGCCGGTTCGGCCACCGTGTCGCGAAGCTCGCCGGTCTCGCGCGGCCGCGACCAGGCCGCCGCGGCCTTGCCGGCCTGCTCCACCATACGCGCAAGGTTGAGCGCGAATCGCTCCGGGTCCTTGACCAGGTACTGGTCGACTGGCGAGGCTGCTCCTTCCGGAGCATTGTCCTCGTCGCGGCGCTCGGCCATATCCTCCCTCGCTTTTTCCTGTCACAATAGCATGGCAGGCCGTTAGCGGTCCAACCTCGTCAGCACTGTGACAATGCGGCAAATGGCATTGCGTTTCCGGCTTTTGCAGGCTCTCGTGCCGGTCGCGCTCGCGGCGCTGACGGCATGCTCGACGATCGAGGCCGGCGCGCCGGTCGAAGGCGCGCGCCGCACCGGCACCTTCCCGAACCTCAACATACCGCCGCGGGTCTCCGGGCCGCAGATGAGCAACGAGGACGCGGCGGCCAACAACGCTGCGCTCACCGCCCGTCGCAACGCGTTGCGGGCGGAGGCGGCGCAGCCGGTCGCAAGCGATGTCGAGCGGCTGAAGCAGCTCGCCGCGGACCGCGGCCAGAGCGTACGCAAGGAGATCGAGAATCCCTGAGCGAACCGCCCGCGCTGGCCCATCGACCCTGTAGCGAGCCTGTATCGACCCCCGCGGCAAATCGTTGTATAGCGCGCCCGCGCATTCGAACGCCGTCCCGCACTGGAAAAGCCATGGAAGAGTTCCACAAGGTCCGCCGCCTTCCTCCCTACGTTTTCGAGCAGGTCAACCGGCTCAAGGCAGGGGCGCGGGCCAAGGGCGCGGACATCATCGACCTCGGCATGGGCAATCCCGACCTGCCGACGCCGAAGGCCATCGTCGACAAGCTCGTCGACGTGGTGCGCGATCCGCGCACCCACCGCTATTCGTCATCGCGCGGCATTCCCGGCCTGCGCCGCGCCCAGGCCAACTACTACGCCCGCCGTTTCGGCGTGAAGCTCAACCCCGATACGCAGGTCGTGGCGACGCTCGGCTCCAAGGAGGGCTTCGCCAACATGGCGCAGGCGATCACCGCTCCCGGCGACGTGATCCTGTGCCCGAACCCGACCTATCCGATCCACGCCTTCGGCTTCCTCATGGCCGGCGGCGTCATCCGCTCCATGCAGGTCGAGCCTGACAACAACTTCATCCCGGCGCTGGAACGCGCGATCCGCCATTCGATCCCGAAGCCGCTGGCGCTGATCATGAACTACCCGTCGAACCCGACGGCCTATGTCGCGACGCTCGATTTCTACAAGGACGTCGTGAACTTCGCCCGCAAGAACGACATCATCATCCTGTCGGACCTCGCCTACGCGGAGATCTATTTCGACAGCGCGCCGCCGCCCTCGATGCTTGAAGTGCCCGGAGCGATGGACGTCACCGTCGAGTTCACGTCGATGTCGAAGACCTTCTCCATGCCCGGCTGGCGCATGGGCTTCGCCGTCGGCAACGAGCGGCTGATTTCGGCGCTGACCCGGGTCAAGTCCTATCTCGACTACGGCGCGTTCACGCCGATCCAGGTGGCGGCGACCGCGGCGCTCAACGGCGACGGCTCGGACATCGCCGAGGTGCGCTCGATCTACCACAAGCGCCGCGACGTGATGGTCGACACCTTCGCCAAGGCCGGCTGGAACATCCCGGTGCCGGCGGCGACCATGTTCGCCTGGGCACCGATCCCGGAGCCGTTCAAGTCGCTCGGCTCGCTGGAGTTCGCCAAGCTGCTGATCGAGAAGGCCGACGTCGCGGTTTCGCCCGGCATCGGCTTCGGCGAGCACGGCGACGACTACGTCCGCCTCGCCATCGTCGAGAACGAGCACCGCATCCGGCAGGCAGCGCGCAACATCAAGAAGTTCCTCGCTACCGCGCCGCAGCAGCTCGACAACGTGATACCGCTCAGCGCCCGCCGCTGAGCCTTCTTCAAATCCTGAAAGCGGGAGACGCCGGCATGGCCGAAGCGTTGCGTGTTGCGATTGCCGGTCTCGGCACGGTCGGCGCCTCGGTGGCGCGCGTCATCGCCGCGAAGTCGACCGAGCTCACACGCCAGTGCGGCCGCCCGATCGTCGTCTGCGCGGTGTCGGCGCGAAGCCGCGGCAAGGATCGCGGCGTCGATCTTTCTTCGGTGCAGTGGTTCGACGATCCGGTCGCCATGGCGAAATCGGCCGAGGTAGACGTCTTCGTCGAGCTGATCGGCGGCGAGGAGGGCGCGGCGCGCCAGGCGGTGAAGGCCGCGCTCGAGGCAGGGCGCCATGTCGTCACTGCAAACAAGGCGCTGCTCGCCAGGCACGGCGTCGCGCTTGCCGATGCGGCCGAGAAGCGCGGCGTGCTGCTCAATTACGAGGCGGCCGTGGCGGGCGGCATCCCGGTCATCAAGACCATGCGCGAGTCGCTTGCCGGCAACACGGTGTCGCGGGTGTTCGGCATCCTCAACGGCACCTGCAACTACATCCTGACCCGCATGGAAGCCGAGGGCATCTCGTTCGAGGAATGCCTCGCCGACGCGCAGCGCCTCGGCTACGCGGAGGCCGATCCGACCTTCGACATCGAGGGCAACGACACGGCCCACAAGCTGTCGATCCTGACGAGCCTCGCCTTCGGCACGAAGATCGCGGCCGACGACATCTATCTCGAAGGCATCTCCAACATCACCCAGGCCGACATTCGGGCCGCCGCCGAGCTCGGCTACCGCATCAAGCTCCTCGGCGTCGCCCAGCGCACCGACACCGGCATCGAGCAGCGCGTACACCCGACCATGGTGCCGACGGCTTCGGTAATCGCGCAGGTGCACGGCGTCACCAATGCGGTGGCCATCGAGACCGACATTCTGGGCGAGCTGCTGCTGTCAGGCCCGGGGGCAGGGGGCAACGCCACCGCCTCGGCGGTGGTCGGCGATATCGCTGACATCGCCAAGAGCCGCCCGGGCTTCCAGCACGGGCCGGTCTTCGGCTGGCCGGCGAAGGATCTGAAGCCGTACAAGCAGGCCAAGATGAAGGCGCATGCCGGCGGTTACTTCATCCGCCTCACCGTCCACGACCGCGCCGGCGTGTTCGCGGCGATCGCCAAGCGCATGGCCGATAACGACATCTCGCTCGAATCGATCGTCCAGCGTCCCGACGAGAACAACGGCAAGACGCAGAAGACCGTCATCCTCGTCACCCACGAGACGACCGAGGCGGCGGTGCGCAAGGCCGTCGACGGTTTCACCCGGGACGGACACCTCACCTCCAAGCCGCAGGTCATCCGCATCGAACGCGCGGGGTGAGGGGGGAGGGACGGCATAACCGAGCCCCTCACTTGGATCTTCTATCACTTAGCCACGCGACGCCGTCCCTCATCTCTCCCGCAAGGGGAGAGATAACCGTTGCCGCGATCTCAGCGCTGAACTTGCAACCTCAGTGCAAAGCGCGACGTGGAAGGTTCGGGATGAACGGAGCGCAGGGCCCTATCTCTCCCCTTGCGGGAGAGAAAGCGATTTCAACAGCTTAGGCGAGTTCTTCACGAGCCTAAGTGTTAGAAATCGCAAGTGAGGGGCAATCTTCTATCGCGCGACGACTGCAAGTATGTGCCGGCACACGGCATCGCAGTCGCGCTCGACCTCGTCGTTCCAGAAGCGCAGCGTTCGGAAGCCCTGCGCGGCGAAATGGCAGTCGCGCACGGTGTCGCGCGTGGACTCCGAGTGCTGGCCGCCATCGACCTCGACGATCAGCTTGGCGTCGAAGCAGACGAAGTCGATGACGTATCCGTCGAGCGGCACCTGCCGGCGGAACTTCATGCCCTCCAGCCTGCCGCCACGAAGCGCCTGCCAGAGCATGTTTTCTGCCCTGGTCGCATCGGTTC
>JAEWLS010000027.1 GCA_023457435.1 Pseudomonadota bacterium | reverse complement strand
GCCGGAGGCTTCGCGCCCGCTGGCGGCTTGGCTCCACCTGCGGGCGGCTTCTGCCCCGGCGGGTTCTGCGCGGGCGGCGGGTTCGGCTGGTCTCCTCCGTCCGCTGCCCCGGCCTGCGGCGCCTGCTCGTCTGACACCGGCAGGGCGCGGTCGTCGAGGCGGCGCAGGATCAGGATGTCGAGGTCGCGCGCCGGATAGAAGTTTTCGGCCACCATCTGGAAGGTCGTCGGGCCGATCTTCTTGACCCCCTCGCCGCAGAAGCTGACCAGATCCTGCGTATTGCCCTTGTCGACCGTCAGGGTGAATTTCTCGATCGTCGAGCCGCCCCAGTTTCCGCCGGTGCGCAGGATGTACGAGATCCAGTTCTCGGTGAATGCCGGATACCCGCCATTCTCCTGCGCGGACTTGTTCATCGCCCGCTCGATGCCGGCGTCGAGGCAGTACTTGCCGCGATATTCGGTCAGATAGTCGCCGCCGACCTTCTCACCGTCCCAGAAGTTGATGCCTGCCGTGCCGCCGACGCTGGGTTTGTAGCTGTGCCTGACGTCGATGGTGCGCCCGGCCGGAAACGTCATCTTCCACCAGTAGGTGGATTTCATCGTCCATCCCGGCAGGTAGTCGGCCTGATCGTCATACACGTCGTTTATGACGATGCCGCGCGCCAGCCACTCCTCGAGCTTGGCGCGCGGTACGCGCTTGAGCGCGGCGACCGCGGCGTCGGCGACGGGATTGACCGGCACCGCAGCGGCTTTCAGCTCGGCGGTCACGTCGACGTCGACCGCGAATGCGCGCTGATCGAGCTGCGGGGTGATCTTCTTGCCGTTGGCGTCGACGGTGAAGTGCAGGAAGTTGTCCACCCCGGGCTCGGGAATGGCGATGTCGCTGAACGCGCTATTGTAGATGTCCGGCATCGGAAACGCGACGACCGACTCGACATCCGCATCGCCGTTGTTGCGGAACTTGTAGGCGACACGCACCTCATCGGCCGAGATGAACAGGTCTTCGCTCTCGATGGCGACCACGTCGGAGCGGACGAACACCAGTCCGCCCGTGTCGAGTTTCGCCATCGTGTCGTTCGCCGCCGCTGGAACGGTCGACGCGGCCGACAGCACCAATGCCGCGACAGTTTTCTTCAGCATGTCAGCCTCCCGCAAGGACAGAGCGATCTCTCTGGCACGAAGTGGGCTGAATTTGGAACGGCTAAACCGCAACGTCCGCGTGAATCGCGGCATGCGGGTTGTAGCCTTCGACAGCAAAATCCTCGATCCGGTAGTCGTCGATGCTCGCCGCCTTGCGGTTGAGCCGCATCGTTGGCCACTGCCTCGGCTCGCGACCGATCATCTCCCGCGCCTGAGCGAGGTGGTTGAGGTAGAGATGCACGTCGCCGCCCAGCCACACCAGCTCGCCCGGCTCCAGGTTCGCCTGCTGCGCGAGCATCAGCGTCAGCGCCGTCGCCCCGACGAAGTTGAACGGCGCGCCGAGCAGGAGGTCGACGGAGCGCTGGAACATCAGGCAGGACAGCCGCCCCTGCGCGACATGGAACTGGTAGACCATGTGGCATGGCGGCAGCGCCATCTCGCCGATCTCGGCAACGTTCCAGCCGTCGAACAGCATGCGCCGGCTGGTCGGGTTGTGCCGCAGCATCTCCACCAGAGCGGCAATCTGGTCATGTTCGCGCCCGTCAGGCCCGAGCCAGCGCCGCCACTGCTTGCCGTAGACAGGGCCGAGCTCGCCCCATTCCGCCGCGAACGCCTCGTCGTCGAGGATCCGCTTCTCGAAGGCGTCCTGGCTGATAGTCTCTCCGGTCGCCTTGCGGTATTTGTCGAGCGGCCAGTCGGTCCAGATGCGAACGTTGTCCTGAAGCAGCGGCCTGATGTTGGTGCCGCCGGTGAGGAACCACAACATCTCCTTCACCGCCGTCTTCCAGTAGACGCGCTTGGTGGTGAGGATCGGCGCCAGCCCGTCGCGCAGCGAAAACCGCGCGGTCGCGCCGAACAGCGACAGTGTGCCGACGCCTGTGCGGTCGACGCGCCGGTCGCCGTTCTCCAGGATGTCGCCCATCAGGTCGAGATATTGCTGTTCGGGATGCCGCATCGTCCGCTCGATTCTTCGCGGCCAGTCTATCTCACTGTGCCGCCCGCTTCATCCCTTGCTGTCCACAGGCCTGGAAGGCACGCTTTGGTGCAAAACCCGTTGCTATGACCGGCGGGCATCAGGGCCTGATCGTGACTTCGCCCTCGACGCTCGCCAACTCGAAGTCATTCACGAGAATGTCGACGCGCAGCGTCCATAGCCCCGGCAGCGGCAGCACGACGCCGTCGGCGCGCCAGGTGCCGTCGCCGGGTTTTTCGGCGCGGCGCGCGAACGGCTCGATGCCGGCGGAGGGGTTCGAAAGGACGAACGTGACCTCCTTCGCATCCAGAGGTCCGAACTCGGCGGTCAGGATGATCGCCGACACTGAAACCTCCCCGGCATGGCCGGGCGAAACCGTGACGTCGGCCATCGCCTTCGCCGTCATCATGTGGGTTTGCGCAGGTACGGCAGCGGCGGCGGCGATGACACGCGGCGGCGGCGTGAACCGCCACATGGCTGCCGTCGCGAAGATCAGCACCGCGAGCGCGGTCTCGATCGCGATGGACCGCATCAGCCTGTGCGCCGCCGTCCGGTTGCCGGCATCGACGATCGGCGTCAATCGCCACCGATTGTGAGCCGCCAGGGCAAGGAGAACTGCGAGCAGGACGAGCTTGCCCAGGAAGACCCGTCCGTACGCCGTCGCGAAAAGCGCGGACGGCTGTTCGACCTGCACGACGGCAATGGCAATGCCTGTCGCAATCAACATGGCCAGGACCCATGGCATCAGCCTGGAAAAGCGTGCCAGCCCGCGGAGGCTGGCACTCTCGTCGCGCCTTAGTGCCAGACCGAGCGGGGCCAGCGCGCCGATCCAGACCGCGATGCACAGCGCGTGCAGAAAGACCGTCGGCCGCATGAGCCATTGCGGATTGGCCGCGCTGGCATGGCCGCTCAGGGCCGGCGCGAGCGCGGCCAGCAACACCGACGCGACCGCCGCTGCGGCACCGATCCATCCCGGCACCAGCAGGCCGAGCGCGCCGGCTGCGAACGCAGCCGTCGCGACGGCCACGGTGTTTCCGAAGCTGGTTTCATAGCCTGCCCGCCAGATCGCAGGATCCGCGACGCTGCCGACAGTCGCTCCGAGCGCGTCGAGACCTTGGAAGGCCAATCCGATTCCGGCCCCTGCGGTGCCGAGACCGAGCGCGAGCCCCGCGATGCGGCCGCCTGACCTTGTGCCCGGCATGAGCACGGTGCGCGCCAACGCGCCGCCCGCGCCGATGAACAGCCCGACATAGATCGCGATCTTGGTCAGCCACACGCCGGCGCGAACGGTCCAGTCGACGTCATCGGCAGCAACCGGTGCCGCCGCGCTCGGCTCGCCGATGGAGAAGATCACCGACCCCGCGACCGGGTGCCGTCGGCCGAAACCACCCGCCAGCTCAGCACATGCGTGCCGTCGGTCAGGTCGGCCGGCGCTGGTACGGCGACGACATTGCCCCTGACCTCGGCGCCGCTGAGGTCGCTTGAGTGTCCATCGGGCCGCACCACTCGCAGCCTCAGCGGCGACACCGGCTCGCTGAATGTCAGCGAGAAGCTGGTTGGCGCGGCTTCTACCACCGCGCCGTCCGAAGGTACCGTCGCGTTGAGCGAGGCATGCGCGAGCGTAAGCGTGGTGTGAAGAAGGACGCCTGCTGACGCCAGCCCCAGCAGGCGCAGCCACTTCAGGAATTCGCCGGCCGCTGCGATCATGATCCGCCACTTTCAGGAGGTTTGCGGCGGCGCGCAACCAAGGCGCGCCGCCCACGCGATCAATGACCGCTCTTCTTCTCGGTGATCGTCAGGCCAAGCGCCGGTTTGGCCAGGTCGCCGGTTGACTGGCCCGTTGCCGGAATCTCGATCCAGCGCTCGGCTGCCCCGCCGGGGCACTCCTGAACCACCAGGAACCAGAGCGTCTCGCCGACCGCGAGATCGCCGCCCAGCGAGCCGCGCATGACGAACTCGTCATACTCTTCGTCGAGCAGGTTGCCGCCGCTCCAGACCACCTCCGTGACCCCCTCGGTCATCTCGGTGCCGTGGTTGTTGTACGGCTTCGCGTACTTGCCGACGACCTTCTCGAGCGTCCAGCCCGCTTTCGGCATCGGCTCCACCGCGTAGTAGCCTTGCGGCAGCTTCACGCGCACCACGTTGGTGGGCTTGCCGCCGCAGCCGTGCGGCACGCGCACGACTGCCTTGTAGCTTCCGCCGGCAGGTGCTTGGCCGGTTTCCAGCGTGGCGTGCGCCAGGGCCGGTGCGGCGATGCCAGTCATGGCAAGCGCCATCATGAACGTCTTCAGCATGTGTAGTCCTCATGGAGTTGCCGGCATGGCCGGCAGCCCTCCGCGACGCGGCAGTGGCAGCGCGCTTCGGGCATGGATCTTCGGATTGGAAGTTGCCCGCGCGGGCGGGCGCTAGCTCGGCTCAGGCGGCCGTCGGAGGACCGCGCGGACTACCCGGACCGTGCGGCTCGAAGGTCGCGCGCCGTTGCGTCTGCAACGGGACGAAAGGCGTTGCGAGTGGACGCTCGGAAGGCCCGGCCGCGGCTGGAGGAGACTCCAGGATGTGGAACTGGCTTCCGCATCCGAGCGAGCAGCAATCTGCCGGCCCTTCATGCCCGCCATGGCCGCCGCCGGTGTCGTCAGCCGACGTGATGCACAGCGGATTGCCGAAAATGTCGAGCTGCGGCGTCGAGGAAGAGGCAGCCGCCCATGAGGCGACGAAGCCCTGAGCGAGCAGAAGGCACGCGGCCAGCACCACCGGCAGAAACCTGCCCGGCGCTCTCATCCTGCGCGGCCCATTGGTGCTGGCATGCCTCGAATCCCCTGCCTTTACCCTAGCAGAGCAGGATCGGACCGGAAGCGCCCGCCTGCGCGACGTGTCGGCGCAGGCGGGCTATTCCGCAGCCTCCGCGAACCGCGCCGGCGTGTAGTTGAGGATGGGGCCCAGCCAGCGCTCGGCGTCCTCGAGGCGCATCCCCTTGCGCCGGGCATAATCCTCGACCTGGTCGCGCTCGACCTTGGCGACCCCGAAGTAATACGCCTCGGGATGTGACAGATAGAGCCCCGACACGGACGATCCGGGCCACATGGCCATGCTTTCGGTCAACGTCACGCCGGCCGCCTTCTCCGCGTCGAGCAGCCGGAACAGCGTCGCTTTCTCCGTATGGTCCGGCTGGGCCGGATAGCCCGGTGCCGGGCGGATGCCTCGATAAGGCTCGTCGATCAGCGCATCCGGCGCAAACGCCTCACCCGCCGCATAGCCCCAGAGTTCCTTGCGCACGACCTCGTGCAGGCGTTCGGCAAAGGCCTCGGCGAAGCGGTCGGCCAGTGCCTTGACCATGATGGAGGCGTAGTCGTCGTTGGCGCGTTCGAAGCGCTCGGCGATGGCCACCTCCTCGATGCCCGCCGTCACCACGAAGCCACCGACGTAGTCCGCGGTGCCTTCCGGCGCGACGAAATCGCTGAGCGCCACATTGGCCTTGCCGTCGCGCTTGGCGAGCTGCTGGCGAAGCGTGAAGAGCGTATCGAGCTCCCTCGTCCGCGTCTCGTCGGTGAAGAGCCGGATGTCGTCGCCGACGGCGTTGGCCGGCCAGAACCCCACGACCGCGCGCGGCTTGAACCACTTTTCCGCAACAATCTTTTCCATCATTGCCTGCGCGTCGGCAAACAGCGACCGCGCCGCCTCGCCCTGCTTGTCGTCGTCGAGGATGGCCGGATAGCGTCCCTTGAGCTCCCAGGTCTGGAAGAACGGCGTCCAGTCGATGTAGCGCGCGAGCTCCGCGAGATTCCAGCTCTCGAACACCCGCGTGCCGAGGAAGCTCGGCTTCGGCGGCGCGTAGCTCGACCAGTCGATCTTGTGCGCATTGGCGCGTGCCTTGGCCAGCGACAGCCGCTGCTTTTCGCGCTCGGCCCGCTCATGAGCCTCGGCCACCCTGCGGTACTCCGCCCGCACGGTCTCGATGTATCCGCCCTTCATGTCCTGCGACAGCAGCGTGCCCACCACGCCCACTGCGCGCGATGCGTCGTTGACGTAGACCGCTTGGCCGCGATCGTAGCGCGGGTGGATTTTCACCGCCGTGTGAACGCGGCTGGTCGTCGCTCCGCCGATCAGCAGCGGGATGTCGAAACCCTCGCGCTCCATTTCGGTCGCGACATGGACCATCTCGTCCAGCGACGGCGTGATCAGGCCGCTGAGCCCGATGATGTCGACCTGCAGTTCGCGAGCGGTCTGCAGGATTTTGGCCGCCGGCACCATGACGCCGAGGTCGATGATCTCGTAATTGTTGCAGGCGAGCACGACCCCGACGATGTTCTTGCCGATGTCGTGGACGTCGCCCTTGACCGTCGCCATCAGGATCTTGCCGGCGCTCTTGCGCTCCGCGCCGCCGCCATTTGCAAGTTTCTCCGCCTCCATGTAGGGCAGCAGCACGGCGACCGCCTGCTTCATGACGCGCGCCGACTTCACCACTTGGGGAAGGAACATCTTTCCGGAGCCGAACAGGTCGCCGACGACGTTCATGCCGGCCATCAGCGGCTCCTCGATGACGTGCAGCGGCCGCTCCGCGCCCTGCCGCGCTTCCTCCGTGTCGGCGTCGATGAAGTCGGTGATGCCGTTGACCAGCGCGTGCTCGAGCCGCTTCTCCACCGGCCACTCGCGCCAGGCGAGATCCTTCTCCTTCGCCTCCGCCCCGCCATGGCCGCGAAACCGCCCGGCGATTTCCAGCATGCGCTCCGTCGCCGTGCCGCCGGCTTTCGGCACGCGGTTCAGCACCACGTCCTCGCAGGCCTCCCGCAGCAACGGGTCGATCGATTCGTAGACGGCAAGCTGGCCGGCGTTGACGATGCCCATGTCCATGCCGCGCTGGATCGCGTGGTAGAGGAAGACGGCATGCATCGCCTCGCGAACCGGCTCGTTGCCGCGGAACGAGAACGAGAGGTTCGACACGCCGCCCGAGACATGGACGTGCGGCAGCGCCGCCTTGATCTCGCCGGTCGCCTCGATGAACGCCAGCCCGTAGCCGTCATGCTCCTCGATTCCCGTCGCCACCGCGAAGATATTCGGGTCGAAAATGATGTCCTCGGGCGCGAAGCCGGCCTGCTCGGTGAGCAGCCTGAAGGCGCGCTTGCAGATCTCGACCTTGCGCTGCTTCGTGTCCGCCTGCCCCTGCTCGTCGAATGCCATGACGACGACCGCCGCGCCGTACATGCGGCACAGCCTGGCGTGGTGCAGGAACGCCTCCTCGCCCTCCTTCATCGAGATGGAGTTCACGACCGGCTTTCCCTGAACGCATTTCAGGCCGGCCTCGATGATCTCCCACTTGGACGAGTCGATCATCACCGGCACCTTGGCGATGTCGGGCTCTCCGGCGATCAGGTTGAGGAACTCGACCATCGCCTTCTTCGAGTCGATCAGCCCCTCGTCCATGTTGATGTCGATGATCTGCGCGCCGTTCTCGACCTGGTCGCGGGCGATGGCGAGGCCGGCGGCGTACTCGCCGGCGGTGATCAGCTTCCTGAACTTCGCCGAGCCGGTGACGTTGGTGCGCTCGCCGACGTTCACGAACGGGATGTCCTTGGTCAGCGTGAACGGCTCGAGCCCCGACAGCTGCATGAGCGGCTTCCTTTCAGGCAGCCGGCGCGGCGGATACTTCGACACCGCGTCGCGGATTGCCGCGATGTGCTCGGGCGTCGAGCCGCAGCAGCCGCCGACGACGTTTACCAGGCCCTCGCGCGCGAACCCCTGGAGCTGCGCCGCCATGAACTCCGGCGTCTGGTCGTACTGGCCGAACGCGTTCGGCAAGCCGGCATTGGGGTAGGCGCAGGTGAAGGTCTCGGCCACCGCGGACAGTTCGGCCATGTGCGGGCGCATCGCGGCGGCACCCAGCGCGCAGTTGAGCCCGACCGAGAACGGCCTCGCATGCCGTACCGAGTGCCAGAATGCCGTCGGCGTCTGGCCGGACAGCGTGCGTCCGGACAGGTCGGTGATCGTCCCGGATATCATGATCGGGAGGAAGATCCCCTTCTCGGCGAACGCCTCCTCGGCCGCGAAGATCGCCGCCTTGGCGTTGAGCGTGTCGAAGATCGTCTCGATGAGGATGATGTCGGCGCCGCCGTCGATCAGCCCGCGCAGCTGCTCGCCATAGGCGGCGCGCAGATCGTCGAAGGTGACGGCCCGGCAGCCGGGGTTGTTGACGTCCGGCGAGATCGACGCGGTGCGGTTGGTCGGTCCAAGCGCCCCGGCGACGAAGCGGCGCTTTCCGTCTTCCTGGCTTGCGCGGATGACTGCGCGGCGCGCCAGCCGCGCCCCGTCGCGGTTCAGTTCGTAGACCGCATCTTCCATGCCGTAGTCGGCCTGCGCGATGCGCGTGGAGGAAAAGGTGTTGGTCTCGATGATGTCCGCACCTGCCCGGGCGTAGGCGTAGTGGATGTCCTCGATCGCCTTCGGCTGACTGAGGATCAGCAGGTCGTTGTTGCCCTGCTGGTGGCACTCGCATGCCGCGAACTGCTCGCCGCGGAAGTCGTCCTCGCCGAGGCCCAGGCCCTGGATCTGCGTGCCCATCGCGCCGTCGAGTATGAGGATCCGCTCGCGCGCCGCCTGCTGCAGCGCGGCGAGGACCTCGGCACCATCGCGCGGCGGCATCACCTCGCCGAAGAGGTCGTTCACGGAAGCGATGGGCATCGGCCGTCCTTTCGTACCAGAGCGGGATACCATCATATAAAGATATCTTTATGTCAATATGAGTATGCATAAGGCGACGTGCGTCGGCGCGCGGCGCATCCGCCGCCCGCACGCCTAAAGGCTGCGGCCGAGCTAGATTGCGTCGAGCTTCCCGAGGTGCTTTGCGCAGAGGTAGTAGAAGGTGACGCGGTCCTTCATCCGGTCGCGTTGCATCGTCTCGCGGACGAGGCTGACCGCCCGGTCGATGTGCTTCGGGTCGACGGCGCCGAGCCTGCCGCGACACCAGCTGTGGCAGACCGTGCGGATCTCGTCGGGGTCGGACGCGGCGACATGGGCGGCGTCCCGGCCATAGAGCGACAATCCGAGATGGCCAACGATCCGTCCGACGACGCCGGCGTCTGCCAGGGCGTCGTATCGCCGAACATCCGTGAGATGCCTTTCCATCCGGCCCCCGCCGTTGGGAATCGCGTCTTCCGCAAAGGAAGGTGGCGTAGGCGTAGGCGGCAAGTCAACGCCCCCTTCACACGAGGTGGCAGGCACCCTATATTCCGCGCGTCGGCCTCGGCCGACTATGGCGATAAACTGCCGATGTAATAAGCCATTCGGACCCGGGGGCGGTACCCGGCGCCTCCACCACCATCCGCCGCAGGCCTGGCCTTTAGGGACAGCGGTTCAGGGCGGTTGCTGATGGGGGCGAAATAGGATCGACGAGGGTGTAAAGATCGGACTTTTGCCCGGCATTGTACCGCCGTTATCGGGCTAAACCTATAGTTGCCAACGACAACTATGCTGAGGCACGTCTCGCTGCTTAATGCAGCGCGATAGTCTCGAATCAAGCCCTGTGGGTTAGCACCTTCAGGCGGGGTCCGGAGGCACCTGGCAACAGAAGCCTCCACCTACCCTCACTGCTTTGATCGGATGTCACATTCCCCGCCACGGGTGCCGCGCGCTATTGTGTTTACGCGCTGCCAGTGTCTCGTTACTGCTGCGCTTACGACTCGATGGGTGAAAGCGGCATGGCCGACGACCACATTCGCTATGACATTCTCGCCCAGGAGGCGCTGCGCGGCGTCATGCGCAAGGTGCTGGCCGAGGTGGCGCGCACCGGGCTGCCGGGCAACCACCACTTCTTCATCACCTTCATGACCGGGGCGCCGGGCGTTCGCATCTCCAGCCGCCTCAAGGAGCGCTACCCGGAGCAGATGACGATCGTCATCCAGTACCAGTACTGGGACCTGAAGGTTACCGAGACCGGCTTCGAGGTCGGCCTTTCCTTCTCCGACATCGCCGAGAAGCTGGAGATACCCTTCTCCGCCGTGCGCGGCTTCTACGATCCGTCGGTCAGCTTCGAGCTGGAGTTCGACGTCAAGACGGAGACGGCGCAGCTTGCGGAGCTGCCGCCGCCTGTTACGGCGCCGCGCCCGGTCAAGGTCGCCGAGACGAAGAAGTCGCCCGTCGCCGTCGAGACCAAGCCGGAGAAGGACGAGCCCGGCAAGCCGGTCGCGGAAGTCGTATCCCTCGATTCCTTCCGCAAGAAATAGCCCCCGCTATGGCCGACATCGTCAACCTCCGCACCGTACGCAAGCAGCGTGCAAAGGCGGAACGCGAGCGCGACGCGGCCGAGAATCGCGCTCGCTTCGGCAAGACGCGCGACGAGAAGGTGGCGGAGCGTCTGTCGGCCGAGCTCGATCAGCGCCGGTTGGACGCGCATCTGCGCGATGTCGCGGACGACGACGACGCGAAATGACGCGGGTGCGAAAGCGCTCGGTATCGATCCGCGGCCACCGCACCAGCTTCTCCGTCGAGGACGAATTCATGGCCGAGCTCGAGCGCCTGGCCGGAGCGCGGGGCGTTCCGCTTGCGGTGCTCGTGGCGGAGGTCGATGAAACCCGCGACCGCGCCGTCAACCTGTCCTCGGCGCTGAGGCTTCATGTCCTCGCAGCGCTGAAGGCTCCTGTGTAGCCGGATCAAGGGCTTGCACCCGTAGCCGGACTCAGCTCCGCAACGCCTTGAATCGAAAAGTCAGCTTCACGGCCGGATGACGCTTCCGCCGAACGTCATGTTGCCGCGCTGGAACACGCCCGACGAAGACGATCCCGATTGTGCATCGGGCAGCGTCGGCAGCGGCGTCGTCTGCACGCCAGGCAGGTCGTTGTCGTCGGCCGGTGCCGGCGCCGCGGGCTGCTGAGGCGGCGTTTCCGCCTCCCGCCGCGCTGCCTCGGCCTGGGCGGCGGCTTCGGCCTCGGCCGCGCGCCGCGCCTCTTCCGCCGCTTTCAGCGCCGCTTGTTCCTCGGCTGCCTCCTGCGCCGCTGCCTCGGCCTTGCGCTTCTCTTCGGCGAGCCGCGCGCGCTCGTCGACCAGCGCGGCGTAGTAGCGCGCCTCGCGGCGCAGCCTCTGGCGTTCCAGCAGCACCGCCTGCATCGCCTCGACGCGCGCCTGCTCCTTCTCCAGCGCGCGCTGCGTCAGGAACTGCGCCAGCGGCTCGGTGTCGTAGCTGACTTCCACCGCCCCCGGCCTGCCCTCGGCGTCGAACCGCACCGACGGGCCGGCGCCGGCGACCGCTTCGTCGCCGGCTTCGTATTCCACCGCGCCCGTGGCGCCGATGCTCCACTCGCCTATGTCGACGCGCGGCGTCACCGAGAGCGTCGCCTCTGGACGGGAAAGCCGCAGAGCCGGCGCCCGCACGACGCCTGCGGCCACCGTCAGCGGCAGTTCGGCGCCGCCGGCATCGAAGCTGCCGCCAGAGACCAGCGGCGGGGCGAACTGCGCCGTCTGCTGCGAGTCGATCTTCGGCCCGATGGCGTCCGCCTTGGCGATGATCTCGGTCAGTGCGTCGGGCCGCACGCCGGGAATGACGAGATCCTTCAGCACAGCCGTTCCCGATCCGGCCAGCGAAGCCA
Source organism: Pseudomonadota bacterium (assembly GCA_023457435.1). Classification (GTDB taxonomy): domain Bacteria; phylum Pseudomonadota; class Alphaproteobacteria; order Rhizobiales; family Rhizobiaceae; genus RCIO01. The sequence goes on along the minus strand of JAEWLS010000027.1, from coordinate 302,397 downwards.
TCATCGCGTCCACCGACTTGCCGCTCGCCGTCACCGCCGCCGTGAAGGTCCCGCTGCCCGCCAACCCGCTCTGCGGGAGCAGCACCGGAAGCGCCGCCCCGTCGAGGCTGAGCTGCCCGGAGAACAGCCCGGTCCCGCCATTGTTGGAAAGCTCGATCAATCCGGAGATCTTCCCGCCGAGCAGGTCGGCGGAGAGGTCGGAGATTCGCAGCCCGTCCCGGTCGAGCTTGAGTTCCATGCGGGCATTGCGCGCCGTCAGCGCTCCTGCGCGCACGCTGTCGGCATTGATCTCGACGTCGCCGAAGAGCGCTGCCCGCGCCGCCGGCTCGAACGGCGTCCGCGGCCAGGTCTCGCCGCTCTGCTGCAGCGCCGCCTCGCCGAACAGGGCCTCGCCGGCGAGCGCCACGTCGAGCGACTGCGTCTCGACGGCGCCGGTCACATAGGGCCGCCCGTCGCGCATCGCGATGTTGACGTCGCCGGAAAGCGGTGTGCCGGCGATGGTCCCCGTCAGTCCGGAGACGACCGCGAGACCGTCGCTGAGGTCGACCGAGCCGGAAAGCTCCATCGGCAGCCCGAGCCCCATGCCCGGAACCGACACGCCGGCCGTCATCAGCCACGGCTCCAGATCCAGCGCCTTCAGCGCCGCGTCGCCGGCCGCCGCGATGCGCGCGTTGGCGATCGTCAGGCTGCCCTCGAAGCTGGCCTCGAAGCCTTGCGCACGGAACGCGAACCGCGCACCTGCGCCTTCGGCAAGCGTGCCCTCGATGCTCGCCTCTGCTGTCGCGGCCTCGGCGAATCCCATCGGCAGTCCGGGAAGGCCTCCCAGTGCGTAAAGCACCGCCGGCTCGTCGTTCGAGGCGTTGAACTTCGCCGATAGCGGCGCCGCCGTCAGGTCGCCGGCGAAATCCTCGGCGTCCAGCGTCAGTGCGAGTCCCGTCCCGCCGGCCTCGCCGCTCAGCTTGAGCGCGACGTTGCGCGCCTCGCCCTCCCCGGTGATCTCGCCCTTGATGTCGAGGTTGGCGTCGGCGAACAATCCCGGATAGAGCCCGGACCGCGCCGCAAGCAGCGTCGCCAGCGGCGCGTTTGGAAAGCGTTCGGCGGCGCGCGCGAGCAGCGGTCCCAGATCGTCCGAGAGCACGGTCGCGTCGATGGCTCCCGCGAGCGCCTCGCCGATGCCCGTGAGCCTGCCCGTGGCACTCAGCGTCGAGCCCTCCAGCCCGCCGACCGACAGCCGGTCCACTTCGAGCGTATCGCCGCGAAGGCGGAGCGCTGTGTCGACGCTTTCGGCGGTGATGCCCGAAACCACCACCGGTCCAGCCTTCACGGCGAGGTCGAAATCGTGGTCGGCGAGCCGCGTGCCCTGCTCGCCGACGAACAGTGCCGCGAATGCCGCGACGCCGTCGAGGTCGAGCCGGCCGCCGGTGAGGTCGACCTTGGTGACGCCGCGCTGCCCCGCCGGCTGGCTGTTCTCGATGCGGCCGTCGAAGCGCGCGCCGCCGAGGCTGAGTTCCAGCTTCTCGAACACCTGCCGTTCGGCGGAAAGGTCCACCTCTGCGTCGAAGCCGGCGCTCGGCAGCCGCCGTATTGCCTCGTCGACATTGCTGGAGAGCCAGGCCGCGAAGCCGGATGGCTGCGCCACGGCCAAAAGCATGTTGCCGCGGAAACCGAAGTCGCGTTCGCCGGTGCGCAGCAATCCGCTCGCCTCCAGCGTCGCGCGCCCCGGCAGCGTCGCCCCCAGCGTGTTGATCTGCCAGCCGTCCTGCGCCGGTTCGGCCGACAGCCGCACGTCGCGCACCGTGGTGTCGCCGGCCACGATCGCCGGCAGCTTGAGTTCGATCGAGCCGGGAATGACCGGACGCGGGATGTCGAGCGACGCTTCGCGCAGTGCGTTCAGGCGCTCCTGCAGCGATGCAGCAGTCTGGCCGTCGCCGCCGCCCTGCCCGGCCGCATCTTCGAAGCGGATCTGCGCCCCGTCGGCGACGATCTGGAAGCGCGGCTCGGCGCCGAGCGCGATCTCGGCGTGGCCGTCCGCCGTGTACGGATCGGCGACCGGCCCGGTTTCCAGCCGGAACTCCGGCACCTTCACCGCGAGATGGTCGAGCTCGAACTTGCCGCCGACGCGATAGGCCGGCGTCGGCGCGGCCGTCTCGCCCGCGCGCTGGACGACCTTCGCGGCAAGCTTGAAGGTACCCTTGAAGCCGAGCGCGCTGTCGGCCAACCCGGCATCGCCTTCCGTTTCCAGCGTGAAGCCGTAGCGCTCGGGGTCGATGCGCACGCGCATGCGCAGCCGCCCGTCTTCCGCAGCGCCCGTCACCACCGAGATGGTGGTCAGCGCCCCGTCGAGCCGCGCCGAGCCCGCGATGCGCCATGGCCCGGCCATCGTCTGGGCCGAGATGTCGGTATTGATCTCCGTGACTGCATGCTCGCGCCCGCTCGCGGCGTGGACGAGGTCGAGCCGCCCTTCGGTCACCGTCAGCTTCTCGAGCTTCACCTGTCGCGGGTCGAACGGCGTGCTCGGCCGGATCGCCCAGTCGACGGAGCCGTCCGCGGCGATCGCCACGCGTGCCCGCGGCCGCACGATGCGCATGTCGAAGATCAGCAGCTCGCCCGACAGGAACGGCGCCAGCTCGGCGTCCATCGAGAAGGTCTCGACCGTCATCGCCGGAACCTCGGGTCCGCTGCCGGCGACCTCGACGTCGGTGAACGTCACCGACGGGAACGGAAGCAGGCGCGCCGTCGCGTCGCCGCGCACCTTCACCTCGCGTCCGAGGATGCGGCCGGCCTCGCGCTCGAAATCGGCGCGGTAGTTGGACCAGTCGATGAAATAGGGGCCGACGAGCGCTGCCGTCAGCGCCAGCACCAGCAGTCCGCCGATGACGATGAATAGCCGGTGCAGCTCGAACTCTCCCGCGCCCGAATGTGAAGCGTCAATCTAGCCGCATCAGCGTGTCTTTAAAGTGGCAATTGAACCGGCGCCGCGTCATCCGCGCGGCATGAGGATCTTGCCCGGATTGAAAATTCCATGCGGGTCCAGCGCCTCTTTCACCGCGCCCATGAAGTCGACGGCGTCGCCGAGTTCGCGCCTGAGGTAGGGTGCCTTGCCCTGGCCGATGCCGTGCTCGCCGGTGCAGGTCCCGTCCATGGCGATCGCGCGCAGGTTCAGCCGCGACACGAAGGCCTCCGTGGCGGCGATGTCGCGCGGGTCCTCGGGGTCCATCAGCACCATGACGTGGAAGTTGCCGTCGCCCGCGTGCCCGACGATCGGCGCGACCAGCCCGCTTTCCGCTATGTCCGCTTCCGTCTCGGTGATGCAGTCGGCAAGTCGCGAGATCGGCACGCAGACGTCGGTCGACAGCGCCTTGCAGCCGGGCCGCAGCGCCAGGCCAGCCCAGTACGCGTCGTGCCTCGCCTTCCAGAGCTTGGTCCGCTCCTCGGCCACGCTGGTCCACAGGAACGGCCCGCCCTGCAGGTCTTCCGCGATCGCGCCGAACATCTCCGCCTGCTCGCGCACGCCGGCGTCTGTGCCGTGGAACTCGACGAACAGGCAGGGTTGTTCGGGGTAGGACAGTTTCGAATAGTTGTTGAGCGCCCTCATGCCGAGCCCGTTGATCAGCTCGATGCGGGCCACCGGCACGCCCATCTGGATCGTCGCGATGACCGCGTTGCAGGCCGCCTCGACGCTGGGGAACGGGCAGACGCCGCCCGAGATCGCCGGCGGAATGCCCTGCAGCTTCAGCGTCAGCGAGGTGATGATGCCGAGCGTACCCTCCGAGCCGACAAGCAGCCGCGTCAGGTCGTATCCGGCGGAGGTCTTCTTCGCCCGCCGCGCCGTGGTGATCAGCCGGCCGTCGGCCATGACCGCCGACAGCGACAGCACGTTCTCCCGCATCGTGCCGTAGCGCACCGCATTCGTGCCGGAGGCCCGCGTCGCTGCCATCCCGCCGATGCTCGCGTTGGCGCCGGGATCGATCGGGAAGAACAGCCCGGTGTCGCGCAGCTGCGCGTTGAGCGCCTCGCGCGTGATGCCCGCCTCCACCGTGACGTCGAGGTCCTCGGCGTGAACGGCGAGCACCCGGTCCATGCGCGACATGTCGATCGAAATGCCGCCAGCCGGCGCGTTGAGGTGGCCTTCGAGCGACGAGCCGGTGCCGAATGCGATCGCCGGGACGCGATGTTCCGCGCAGACGCGGACCACCTCCTGCACGTCTTCGGCGCTCTCGGCGAAGACGACGCCGTCCGGCGCCTGGGTCGGGATGTAGGTGGTCGTATGCGCGTGCTGGTGGCGAACGTCGTGTCCGGTGCCGAACCGCTCGCCGAAACGCTGCTTCAGGATGCCGAGCGCGGTCGCTATGCCGGCTTCGTTGCGTTCGACCTTGACGATGTCCGCAAGCGCCATCGCATCCTCCTCGACCCGCAAGCTTGGTAGTCGCTTGTCGGCGGCAGGTCAAAGCGCGATCATCCGGTATTCGCAGGAGGAATGGACGTTTGCCCGAGCTTTTTGAATCGTCGCCGCAGACCGTGCTGCCTGAGTGGATCGACTATAACGGCCACCTCAACATGGCCTACTACTCGGTGCTGTTCGACCGCGCCGTGGACGAGGCGTTCCTCGCAATGGGCCTTGGGCCGGCCTACGCCGAGACGCGCCGCCATACGACCTACACGGCGGAATTCCACATTTCCTATGTGCGAGAGCTGCACGTCGGCGACCGCGTCAGGGCGACGTTCCAGCTCCTCGACTATGACGCCAAGCGCCTGCACACCTATCAGGAGCTGTTCCACGAAGACGGTTGGCTCGCCGCCACGGGCGAATCGCTGGTCCTGCATATTGACCAGAGCGGCCCGCGGGTCGCCCCGTTCCCGACCGACGTTCTGGAAAAGATCGAAGCGATGCGCGCGGCCCACGCTTCGCTTCCGCGGCCCGCCCGTGCCGGCCGGTCGATCGGCATCGCACGCCGCGGCTGAAATATTGCCAAACGCTAAGTGACATGCGCCCCAGCCGGGCGCACGACATATTGGCGCGGAAACCATTTGGCCCTCCCATTCGTTTTCGTCGCCGAAGGCAACAAAAGGCAGTGCATGATGAGCCCCAAGACTCCAGACGGGGGAACGAAGGACGATTGGCATCTGACAGGCGATATCCCGATCGAGCACGGCAAGGGCGACCCCTTCGCCGCGGCGATCCGGGCTACCCGTATGGCTATGATCATCGCCGACCCGCGCCTGCCGGATATCCCTATTGTGTTCGTCAATGACGCATTCCTGAAGCTCACCGGCTATACCCGCGAGGAGGTCATCGGGCGCAACTGCCGTTTCCTTCAGGGTCCGGATACGGACCCGAAGGCTGTCACGAAGATACGGGAGGCAGTGAAGGACAGGACTGACATCAACGTCGATATCCTGAACTATCGCAAGGACGGCTCGACCTTCTGGAACGCCCTTTACATCAGCCCGGTCTTCACCGAGACCAACGAGCTGCAGTTCTTCTTCTCGTCGCAGCTCGACATCACCGAGCGGATGGAGAAGGAGCAGTCGATCCTCGAGGAGAAGGAGCGCTTCGAGCGCGCGGTTCGGGAGCGCACCGCCGAGCTCCAGTCGGCGCTCGAGATGCAGACCGCCCTGCTTCATGAGGTCGATCACCGGGTCAAGAACAACCTGCAGATGGTGTCGTCGCTGATCGTCATGCAGAGCCGCACGATCCCGGACGAGAACATCCGGCTGTCGCTGCGGTCGATGCTCCAGCGCGTGGAGGCTCTTTCGACGGTTCACCGCCGGCTGTACCAGTCGGCGGACATCTCGCGCTTCGACCTCGCGGATTTCGCCCGCGACCTCGTCGACGGTCTGGTTGCCGCCTCCGGCAGGCGCATCGATATCAGGCTCGACATCGCGAACGCGGTCGAGGTGGCGGCGGACAAGGCCGCGCCGATCGCGCTCATCCTCAACGAGCTCGTCACCAACGCCATCAAGCACGCCTATGTCGACGGCGTTCCGGGCCAGCTCGTCATACGCATCGCCGCCGACGACGGGGTCTGCCGCATCGAGGTCGAGGACAACGGCAAGGGCCTCGGTGGGGTCATCCCGGGTTCCGACAGCTTCGGCATGCGGCTGATCCGGTCGATCGGTAATCAGCTGGACGCGGAGATGGAGTGGTCCAGCGCGGACCCCGGAACTCTGGCGACGTTGACGCTGCCGCTTGGAACGAAATCCGCCCGCCTGCCTTCCTGACGATGCTTAAGTCCTTGCGCGTATTGATTGTCGAAGACGAAGCACTTCTCGCGATGGAGCTGGAAGGCATCATCGAGGATGCCGGCCACACTGTCGTCGGCTGGGCTACATCGTCCGTGAAGGCGAAGCGGATGATCGACGAAGTCGAGGCGGACGTCGCCTTCGTCGACATGAATCTGACTGACGGCCTGACCGGAATGGACGTGGCTGCCTACATCCGCGACAGGAAGGCCTCCGTCGTGGTGTTCCTGACCGCCAACCCGCGGCGTATCGCCGAGGACTATGCCGGTGCCATCGGCGTCATCAGCAAGCCCTACACTGCCAACGGTCTGACGGCCGCCCTTCGCTATATCCAGGAGGGTGTCTTCGATCCTCCCCCCGCGTCGAGCCGTCCGTCCGGCTTTACTCTGTCGCCTCAATACTCCGGACAGTGGCGGTGAGGCCCGCCTAGGCGTGCGTGTGGTGCGCATGGTCGTGCCCGCCATGCCGCCACTCGCCGATCGACTGGCGCAGTATCTGCAAGGCTGACGACAGGAACAGCCCCGCCATCACCCCCGCGACCGCCAGGTCCGGCCAACCGGTTGCGGTGCCCCACACGCCGAGCGCCGCCGCCATCACGAACAGATTGCCGATCGCGTCGTTGCGGGAGCACAGCCAGACCGACCGGACGTTCGCATCGCCATCCTTGTAGCGCATCAGGATCAGCACGCTTGCGACGTTCGCGGCCAGCGCCATCGCGCCCACGACCCCCATCACCTGCGCCTCCGGCACGCCCTGGAAGTACAGCTGCCACAGCGTCGACCCCGCAACCCACAGCCCCATCGCCAGCAGGCTGAAGCCCTTCACAAGTGCCGCGCCGGCGCGGACCTTGATCGACATGCCAATGACGGCGAGCGACAGCCCGTAGGTCGCCGCGTCGGCGAAGAAATCGAGCGCGTCGGCCTTGAGCGCCTGCGAGCCGGCAATCTGCCCCGCCGTCATCTCCACCGCGAACATGATGCCGTTGATGGCGATCACGGCCCACAGCCGCCTCTTGTAGTCGTCCGAAAGGCCTTCGAACGTTCCGTGGTCGTGGTTGGCACCCATGATGGTCATCCCTGCTTGCACTGCGATGCCGGAGTTCATAATTCCTCTAGCGATTAGAGCTTCAAGAGGAAAAATCGCCATGTACACGATCGGCGAACTGGCCCGCCGCACCGGCGTAAAGGTGCCGACCATCCGCTGGTACGAGCAGGCCGGGCTGGTCGACGAGCCCGGCCGAACCGAGGGTAACCAGCGCCGCTACGGACGCCGCGACCTGGAGCGGCTGTCCTTCATCCGCCACGCGCGCGATCTCGGCTTCGGCCTTGATTCGATTCGAGAACTCATCGATCTCGCCGGCCATCCCGAGAAACCCTGCGCCGACGCCGACGCGATCGCCGCCGCCCGGCTTGCCGACGTTCGCGCCCGCATCGAGCGTCTCAGGCGCCTGGAAGCCGAGCTCGAGCACATGACCGCGAGCCACGCTCACGGGACTGCCGGCGATTGCTACGTGCTGCGCGCGCTCGCCGATCACGCGCTGTGCGACACCGACCACTGACCCGGCGTTCGCGGGTCGTTCTGGCCTTTGCCGGCCGAATCACTACATTCGGCTGAATGTCCGACTTCCCCGATGATGACATGCCGTTCTTCGACGGCCCCGAAGCTGCGCCGCCGTCGAGATCGGGGGGCGGTATCGCCGCGCGTGCCATGGCCGCGCGCGCCGGGCACAACCGCCCGCCGGACTACCTCGCCGGGTTGAACCCTGAGCAGCGGCTTGCCGTCGAGACCACCGAGGGGCCCGTGCTGGTGCTGGCCGGCGCCGGCACCGGGAAGACCCGCGTGCTGACCACCCGCATCGCCCACATCCTGTCGCTCGGCCTCGCCTATCCGTCGCAGATCCTCGCCGTGACCTTCACCAACAAGGCCGCGCGCGAGATGAAGACGCGCATCGGCACCCTCGTCGGTGAGGCGGTCGAGGGCATGCCCTGGCTCGGCACGTTCCACTCCATCGGCGTCAAGTTCCTGCGCCGCCACGCCGAGCTCGCCGGTCTCAAGAGCGGCTTCACCATCCTCGACACCGACGACCAGATTCGGCTGATTAAGCAGCTGATCCAGGCCGAGAACCTCGACGACAAGCGCTGGCCGGCGCGCCAGTTCGCCCAGATGGTCGACGGCTGGAAGAACAAGGGTTTCGGGCCGAAGGACATCCCCGAGGGCGACGCCCGCGCCTTCGCCAACGGCAGGGGCCGCGAGCTCTACGCCGCCTACCAGGCACGCCTGCAGACGCTCAATGCCTGCGATTTCGGCGACCTGCTGCTGCTGCCGATCCGGATCTTCCGCGAGCATCCCGACGTGCTTGCCGAGTACCACAAGCGCTTCCGGTACATCCTCGTCGACGAGTACCAGGACACCAACACCGCCCAGTACATGTGGCTGCGCCTGATCGCCCAGCGGCCAAACGCGTCCGGCACGAGCGCTCTTCGGACCGCAGGTCCGCAAGGCCGACCGGCCGTCGCGCCCGATGGCGCGCCCCCGCGGAGCGAGCCGCGCAGCGGCGACAGCGCGAGCGTGAATTTATGCTGCGTCGGCGACGACGACCAGTCGATCTACGGCTGGCGCGGCGCCGAGGTTGACAACATCCTGCGCTTCGAGAAGGACTTTCCCGGCGCAACCGTCATCCGCCTGGAGCGCAACTACCGCTCCACCGCACACATCCTCGGCACCGCGTCGCACCTGATCGCCCACAATGAGGGCCGCCTCGGCAAGACCCTGTTCACCGACCATCCCGATCCCGAGGACCCCAAGGTCCACGTCCACGCCGCGTGGGATTCGGAGGAGGAGGCGCGCGCCGTCGGCGAGGAGATCGAGGCGTTCCAGCGCAAGGGCGAAGCGCTCAACGACATGGCGATTCTGGTGCGCGCCTCGTTCCAGATGCGCGAGTTCGAGGACCGCTTCGTCACCCTCGGCCTCAACTACCGCGTCATCGGCGGCCCGCGCTTCTACGAGCGCGCCGAGATCCGCGACGCCATGGCCTATCTGCGCGTCGTTGCAAATTCCGGCGACGACCTCGCCTTCGAGCGCATCGTCAACGTGCCGAAGCGCGGCCTGGGCGACGCCGCCATCCGCCAGCTCCACGACACCGCCCGCGCCCTCGGCGTGCCGATGCTGACGGCGGCCGCCAACCTTGCCGAGAGCGACGAGCTGAAGCCCAAGCCGCGCGCCGCGCTGCGCCAGGTCTCCGCCAATTTCGCGCGCTGGCAGGGCCTGCTCGACAACACGCCGCACACCGAGCTCGCCCAGATCATCCTCGACGAGAGCGGCTACACGGAGATGTGGAAGGCCGACAAGTCGGCCGAGGCGCCGGGCCGGCTCGACAATCTGAAGGAGCTGATCCGCGCGATGGAGGATTACGAGTCGCTCCGCGCCTTCCTCGAGCACGTCGCGCTGGTCATGGACGCCGAGCAGAACGAGGAGCTCGACGCCGTCACCATCATGACGCTGCACTCGGCCAAGGGCCTCGAGTTCCGCACCGTCTTCCTGCCCGGCTGGGAGGAAGGTCTGTTCCCGCATCAGCGCGCGCTCGACGAGGGTGGCCGCTCCGGCCTCGAGGAGGAGCGCCGCCTCGCCTATGTCGGCGTCACCCGCGCCAAGCGCAACCTGCACATTTGGTTCACCTCCAACCGCCGCATCCACGGCCTGTGGCAGTCGACCATCCCGTCGCGCTTTCTCGACGAGCTGCCGGAAAGCCATGTCGAAATCGCCGACACCGGCAACTCCTACGGCGGCTACAACAATTACGGCGGCTCGTACGGGCGTGGTTCGGAAGGCCGCGGCAGCGCCGCCGAACCCGGCCGCCGCAATCCCTACGGCGCCTCGCGCTTCGATAATGTGGGCTCCGGCCAGGGCTCGTTCTCCAACACCTACGCCACGCCCGGCTGGCAGCGCGCCCAGAAGAACCGCACCGAGGCGACCGACCGCAACTGGGGCACGCGCTCCGGCCACGCCGTCGAGCGCATCGGCTATGGCGAGGTCGATTCCGGCTACGGCGCCGGCGCCGGCTCGGTGAAGGGCCGCACCATCGAGGGCGAGCTGGTGGCGAAATCGGTCTCCGACGCCCCTTCGCCGTTCAAGGTCGGCGACCGCGTCTTCCACCAGAAGTTCGGCAACGGCAACGTCGCCGCGATCGAAGGCAACAAGCTCACCATCGACTTCGACCGCGCCGGCCAGAAGAAGGTGCTGGATGGGTTTGTGAAGGCGGTGTGAGCATGGATAGAGCGAGGAATTCTCTTGACGGCAGTTGAGTCGCAAAACAATTCTGCGCCGAACGACTGGCTCTATTCACCGGCAGCAAATCTCGTAACTTTCCTCAGCGACGAAATGATGGTTGCTGGACTTACTGAGAGCGCCTTCAGGATTTCGACCACCCTCCCAGATATACTACGAACAGCGCAAAGTGAAATTCGCAATGCTCGGATGCGTTCTCTTATCGCCGAGCTCGCGAGCGCCGCAAAAGACAACGCATTCTTGGCGCAGCGAGAAGTAGACGATGATATGCAGCGCGTAAGAAAGCACCACTTAGTCGCCATTTGGTCGGCAGTCGAAACGACCACAGAGCATATGCTAGTTAATATCCTGAGAAATATTCCCGGAGCGGAATTGCAAATTCTCGCTCATCCTGTGCGAGAAGGCGCTAAGCCGCCAAAAGTGAACGACAATCAAAAAGCCACAATAGCTAATTGGCGGCGATCACTTCGCGCTGCGGAGATTATGGAATGTGAAATCGAGATGTTTTCGGCCCTTGGCGTCGACATCCAACTGAGGGACACGGGGTCGTCGCGAGCTCTTTCTGATCTATGCGGATTACGCAATGCAATCGTTCACAATGCCGGGTTCGTTGATCAAGCGTTTCTGCAACGTTGCCCTTGGAGGAACGAGGCCATAGGCGATCGCTTGCATGTCAGTAATGAAGAGGTATTTCGATGCTGCCGGGGATTTTGCCATAAGTCTCGTAGGAGCTGCCGTTCGGAGCGGCTTCGGAGTTTGCAAGCCGACATCCCAGTAGCATCTACGGTCAATTGCGTTGGTGCTGCGGGCATGAACGCGAGAGCAAAAGCTCCGTTTCGTCGTAGCTTGGCATGGGTCCCGGATAGCCGCTCTTCGCTGCGCTCAGACGCGTCTTCCGGGATGACGATGTTGAGGTTGTTAGCCGCCAATCGCGAACGTCGTCACAGCCGCAACCTCCAAGTTTAGCGCCACCAAACCCCAACCTTCGTCATCCCGGAAGGTGGACACTCGCGCCAGCGAGTGGACAACTATCCGGGACCCATGCCTCGCCACCGCGGCAATGCGATCGGGTGCAGGCACAGCGCCCTGCGACCCCTCGCCACCCCGTCCCGCGAAACAGCTCCTCCCACCCGGGATTCATCTGTTCGATCATCGCGATCTTCCAGTCGCGCCGCCAGCGCTTGATCGCCTTTTCCCGATCGATGGCGTCGCGGATGTCGAAATGCTCCTCGTACCAGACCAGCCGCACCACACCGTATTTCGCCGTGAAGCGCGACCCGGTGCCTTCCTTGTGCTGGGGAATGCGGCGTGCGAGGTCGCCGGTCACGCCGGTGTAGATCGTGCCGTTCTTCTGGCTTGCGAGCATGTAGACGAAGCCGGTCATGACCCGAGCGTATTGCCGGAAGCGCAGTGCGGCAATGCCGAGGCATGGGTCCCGGATAGCCGGTCTTCGCTGCGCTCAGACGCGTCTTCCGGGATGACGAAGTTGAGGTTGCAAGCCGCCAATCTCGAACGTCGCCACAGCCGCAACGTCTGCGATTAGCGTCATCAACCCCCTCCCTTCGTCATCCCGGAAGGTGGACACTCGCGGCAGCGAGGGGACAACTATCCGGGACCCATGCCTCGCGGTCACGGCAGAACGGGATGGCGCAGGCACAGCGCCTTATCTCTCCTCTTGCGGGGTGACGAGCGGCCCCGCAGGGGACAAAAAGCCAACGATTTGGCTTTTTGAGCGAGGAACGCCCGGAGCCATAGCGAAGGGCAGGAAAGCGATTTCAAGGCTTTAGCCGAGCAGCCCGCAGGGCGTCGGGAGGCTAAACCTTAGAAATCGCAAGTGAGGGGCTCTCTTATTTTGCCACCTCTCCTCTTTGGCGCGCACACCCGCCCCCTCCACCATGCTTCGCATGGTCCCCCTCCCCCGCTCCGCAGGGGAGGATCAAGCGCCTCACCTGCGACGTTTCAGGATTAAGGGCCGCGCTCGCGGCCGGCGGATCCTCCCCCGTTTACGGGGGGTCCGGGGCACGGGCGAGACGAGTGGCTCGCCCCGCAGGGACCATGCGAAGCATGGTGGAGGGGGCAACGTCCCCGCGAAATTCTATCCACGCCCTTCCCACCTCCCTTATTCTTCCCCCCGCCTTCGCACGGGAGACGGGTGCGCACCGAACAGTCGGGCGAAGGCCGGTGCCGGATGGGCTGCGCAATCGGTAGCGCGGCTGGGCCTTGAGCCCTGACGTCCGGGCCCTGCGGGACCACACGCTGCCCGGCTTGCCGGGGCGTGCCGGAGGGCAGACCACCGGACGGGCGGCCGCAAGGCCGCATACACACCAATCTACGAGCGACCGAACGGCCGCCCGTCCTCCCACCCTTCGTGGGGCGCTCCTTTTCAATGGCCAGACCGGAAACGGGGCGTGGAGACGAAGAATTGCGTCCGGCCGGCGCACCGTTGGAACATCCTGAACGGTCGGCTGTTTTTCTGAAACCACATCTGCTCAGGGAGAGCGTCATGCCACGCGGCGAGAAGTCGAAATACACCGACAAGCAGGAACGCAAGGCCGACCACATCGCGGAAGGCTACGAGAAGAAGGGCGTGTCCGAGAAGGAAGCCGAACGGCGCGCCTGGGCCACCGTCAACAAGGACGACGGCGGCGGCAAGAACCCGGGCGGCTCGGGCCGCGGCAAGCACACCGGCCATCCGGCCGCGCACAAGGGCGGCGAGAAGGGCGGAAAGGCTTCTGCCAGCCGCAGCGCCGCAGAGCGCTCGGCCTCGGCCAAGAAAGCCGCCGCGACCCGCAAGCGCAATGCGGAGAGCCACGCGCATCACTGATCCGCGCCTTCGTCCGCGCGTAGACGCAAGGAGGCCGCGCAACCCGCGGCCTCCTTGCGCGTTGCGTCTTTTCGCCTCCGGAGAATGTCCTTGAAACGCTTTCTGCTCGTCCTCCTCGCCATCGTCGTGATCGTCGTCGCCGGCGGTTTCGGCTACTACTGGCTCACCCGCGAGACGGCGACCGTGCCGATCGAGCAGACCTACGGCCCAGATCCCGTGCTGGCCGAGCCCAACCCGCAAACCCTGCCGACCATCAACTTCGCCGAGACCAAGCCGTTCGCGGCCGGCGAGCTTCCGACACCGGCGGCGGGCCTCGCCGTCAACGAATTCGCCGCCGGCCTCGATCATCCGCGCATGCTGCACGTGCTGCCGAACGGCGATATCCTTGTCGCCGAGAGCAACGCGCCGCCGAAGCCCGAGGAGAAGTTCAGCCTGCGCGGCTTCGTCATGGGCCTGGTCATGAGCGCCGCCGGTGCGCAGACGCCGTCGGCAAACCGCATCAGCCTGCTGCGCGATGCCGATGGCGACGGGGTGGCCGAGATGAAGACCGCGCTGCTCGAAGGCCTGATGTCGCCGTTCGGCATGGCGCTGGCCGGCGGCAAGCTCTACGTCGCCAATGCCGACGCGATCGTCGCCTATCCCTATGCCGAGGGCGACACGAAGATCACCGCCGCCCCGGAAAAGATCGTCGACCTGCCGGCCGGCCGCAACCATCACTGGACCAAGGATCTGGTGGCGTCGCAGGACGGCACCAAGCTCTACGTCACGGTCGGCTCCAACTCCAATGTCGGCGAAAACGGCATGGACGAGGAGGAAGGCCGCGCCGCCGTCCACGAAGTCGACATCGCCAGCAAGCAGATGCGTCTGTTCGCCGGCGGCCTGCGCAATCCGAACGGCATCACCTGGAACCCAGAGAGCGGCGCGCTGTGGGTCGCCGTCAACGAGCGCGACGAAATCGGCTCCGACCTTGTGCCCGACTACATGACCTCGGTGAAGGACGGTGGTTTTTACGGCTGGCCGTACAGCTACTACGGCCAGCACGTCGACGTCCGCATCCAGCCGCAGCGTCCCGACCTGGTGGCGAGCGCAATCAAGCCCGACTATGCGCTCGGGCCGCACACCGCCTCGCTCGGCCTCACCTTCAACACCGGCGAGCTGCTCGGTCCGGACTATGCCAACGGCGCCTTCGTCGGCCAGCACGGCTCGTGGAACCGCGAGCCGCGCAGCGGTTACAAGGTGATCTTCGTGCCGTTCGCCAACGGCATGCCGAACGGCGCCCCGAAGGATATTCTCACCGGCTTCCTCGATGCCGACGAGACGGCGCGCGGCCGGCCGGTCGGCGTGGCGATCGACGGCACCGGCGCGCTCCTCGTCGCCGACGATCTCGCCAACCGCATCTGGCGCGTCGTGCCGCAATAGTCCGAAGCTGTGCCGTGAGCCGCGCGCGGCGGGCGCGGCCTCCTGCAATTCTGGCGCTTGTGATATCAGGCAGCCTGTGACAGACGGGCCGTTCCCACCCGCCTGGAATATCGATCCCGCATGGCTACCGGAACGACCTTCTCCCCGCTGAGCTACCGCCCGTTCGCCTTCGTGTGGATGTCGGTCATGGCTTCGCACTTCGCCAACTCGATCTCCGGCGTCGGCGCACAATGGCTGATGACGTCGCTCGACGGCCGCGCCGACATGGTCGGTCTGATCCACTCCGCAACCACCTTGCCGATCATGTTCCTGGCGCTGATCGGCGGCGCCATCGCCGATCTGTACGACCGTCGCAGGATCATGTTGACCGCGCAGATCAGCGTTGCGTGCATTTCGCTGGTGCTGGCCTGGCTGTCGTGGAATGGCCTGGCGACCCCGTGGCTGCTCATTGGCCTGACATTTGCGCTCGGCACCGGCATCGCGTTCTTCCAGCCGGCGGTGAACGCCAGCATCCAGGTTCTCGTGCCGCGCAGCGAGGTCTCCGGCGCGATCGGTCTCAACGTCACCGGCTTCAACGTCGCACGAACCGTCGGGCCGGCGGTCGGTGGCGCCATCGTCGCTGCCGGCGGCGCGTTCGCCGCGTTCGCCGTCAGCGCGGTGTTCTCGCTGGTCGCCGCCGGCATCCTCTTCGCCTGGAAGGCTCCGGCGTTCGAGCGCACCATCACGGGGTTGAGAAGCGTGTTCCCGGCAATCGTCGAGGGCCTTCGCGCGGTTCGCGACACGCCGCAGCTCCGCTCCATCGCAATCCGTTCCTTCGGCTTCACCTTCTGCGGCACGTCGATCTGGGGCCTGATGCCGATCATCGCGCGCGACATCGTCGGCGGCGGTCCGGAGCGCTTCGGCATCCTGCTCGGAGCATTGGGGCTCGGCGCGCTGATCGGCTCGGCGCTCAGCCACGAGTTCCGTCGCCGCTTCTCGCCGGAGAGCCTGACCCGCACAGCGGGGATCGTCTTCGCGACCATGATCCTGATCATCGTCGCGCGGCCCGGCTTCACGGTCACGATGATCGTTCTGGTGGTGGGCGGGGCGTTCTGGGTCCAGGCGCTTTCGGGCTTCACCGTGTCTGCGCAGCTCTGGGCACCCAAGGCGCTGATCGGACGCATCACGTCGACTGTTTCGGTCACCACCTGGGGCGGCCTCGGCGTCGGCGCCTGGTTCTGGGGCCGCATGGCCGAGATCGTCGGGACGCCTTACGCCATCGGCGCTTCCGCCGTGGCGCTGGCCCTCGTCGTTGCGTTCGGACTGATCATGCCGCTCGCGGATCGCCCGCCGGAGGCGCAGTCGCCTCAGGGCTGAACTCCGTCAGGTGTCGATGCCAGCCTCTTTGGCGGCTGCAATGAGAGCCTCCCGTGCCTCCGACGCCACGCGGTGGCCGTCCTGCACCTTGAGGCAGATGTCGACCGCGTCGCGGTGGCGCGGGCCGCGTTCGGGCCAGTCGACCGAGCGCAGCAAGGTCAGCGCCGACTGGACGTCGGCGACAAACTGACCGCCCACTTCGACGGGTTCGAATGGCTTCGTCTCGGACATGGCTGCAAAACGATGGCAGGCGCAGCCGGTTCCTATGACGTTTCCGGGAACGTCGACTCGACGTCGGAGATTTCGCTGTCTTCGCAGCGAAAGACGCTCAGCCGTCCCGACGTTTCCAGGAAGGCGAACTCGACTTCGCCGGTATCGGCCACGCCTTCCACGCGCAGCAGGGCCATCAGCTCGCCGCGTGACAAGCTCCCGGATCCGAGCGCGTCCTCGATGATACGCCCGTGCCGTATGACCATCTTCGGCGATCCCTGGACGAATAGCTCTGCGCGCGAGCTTCTGCTGGTGATGAAGCCGGTGGCGCGATGCAGCAGCATGACGACAGTGATCACCAGGATGCCCTGCAGCAGGCCGACCTCCGGGTAGAACATCGGGTCGCCCGCGGCCGAGCCCACGGCGATGACCAGTACGAACTCGAATGGTCCGAGCTGGCCGATTGCGTCGTGTCCGACGACCCGTGCGAGCAGGATCGTGTAGAGGTACATGACGGTTGTCCGGAAAACGATCTCGAGGAAGAACAGTGGATAGGCCGTGTCCTCCCCGCCGAAAGCGATCCGCGAGAGTTCTTCCAGCATCGCTTGCTCCGCTTGGCTCGCCCGCTTCGCGCCCGACGTAGTTGCGTCAGCGCGACTCCCATTTGTCCAGAAACTGCTCGATCCGCAATGACTGCATGTCGGGGATCGCTTCGTGCAGCCGCTCGGGCGGCCAATCCCACCAGGCGAGTTCGATGAGCCGCGCCACAATGTCGTCAGGAAAGCGGGTGCGCAGCAGCCGGGCCGGGTTGCCCGCGACGATATGGTAGGCCGCGACATCCTTGGTGACCACTGCGTTCGCGCCGATGACGGCGCCGTCTGAGATTTTCACCCCGGGCATAATGACGGCGCCGTGCCCGATCCATACGTCGTTGCCGATGGTGACCTTGCGCGCGCGCCTGCGCTCCCGGAACGCCTGGTCGACGCCGAGATAGCGGAAGTATTCGTTCGGCCGGTAGCTCAGCTTGTGCGTCGTCGGCCGTTCGAGCGGGTGCTCCAGCGCATTGATGCGTGTGTTCGCCGCGATCGAGCAGAACTTGCCGAATTGGGTGTAGATCGCCTCTGCGTGGCGCTCGAAATAAGTGAAATCGCCGACGACGACCTCGCGCAGAATGACGCGCTCGCCGACCGCCGCGTAAGGGCCGAGCTTGCAGCCTTTCAGCTCCGCGGTGGGGTGAATGCGCGGCAGCGGGTCCGTGAAGCGAGGGTCGTCGGCCATGGCGGCGGATTACGCGCCGGCGCAGGCTGCGGCAAGCCTCAGGGCTTGCCGTTGGTCCACGTCACCTGCTGGTTGTACAGCGGCACCGTGGACATGGACATCTTCGCGGAGCCGTCCTGGACCTGCCGCGTATGGGCGAGATAGATCAGCGTGTCATTCGCCTTGTCATAGATCCGGTTCACGACCTGCTTCTTCCAGACGAGCGAAACACCCTGCTTGAACACTTCGTCACCGTCCTGGTCGAGGGAGATGGCGCCGATGACGATTGGCCCGGTCTGTCGGCATGCGATGGCACTGTCGGATGGATCCTCGAACCAGTTGCCCTTCTGAAGCCGGTCAACCAGACCTCGCTCGAAGTACGAAACGTGGCAGGTGACCCCCTGTACCTGCGGGTCTGATATCGCCTCGATGACGATGTCGTTGCCAAGCCAGTCGACACCCACCTCGCCGACCTGCTGCGCTGCGGCGGGTAGCGGGGTGCAAGCCAGCGCCGCGGCGAGGACGAAATTGCGCATCGTTTGGGCCTCCGTATCCCAGGCGGGATTTGGTGGCGGCGCGCACCTATTGCAAGATCACGGCCGCCCCGGGCGCATCATGCGAAGGAGCACGTCGCTACGGCGCACGAAATGCTGGAACAACGCCCCGCCAATGTGCAGTGCAATGGCAATAAGCAGAATGTTCTGAAACAGCACGTGCGCGTCGGCAGCACGTTCTACGCCGGCGAACCAAGCCACGGAGCCTGACAGCGGCAGCAGTATCAGCAGCGCGTAGATTAGCCAGTGGATGCCATCCGCAACGAGCCGCATCGGCAGCGGATCGTCTTTCGGCGGCGCGGGTACGCCGCGGGTCAGTCGCAGAAAGAGCCGAGTGAGCATCAGCAGCAGGACCGTGACCCCGACACCGATATGCAGGTAGGCAAACGTCTCGTCGTCACCGGTCGGCATTTCTGCGCGCCGGAAGGCGCGGTAGGCTTCTTCCATGCCTTCATGCGCCAGAAACTGGAATGTGACGAGCACGACCACTGTCCAGTGCAGCGCGACCTGCACGGTCGAATAGCCCGTCGAATGCTTTGCCATGTCTGCTCCCCCCGCCACCGCCGTTCATACAAACTAGGCGGACGTTGTCGAGCGTCAACGTGAACCCGCTGCGGCAGTTGGCCTTTTGCGCGCGGCCCCGCCGCGTTATATTGGGTGGGATATGTATCTCGCGCGCCCACACATTGCAGCGATAGCCGCCGGTGCCCTGCTTCTGTCCGCAGGCATGGGTGTTGCGCTCGCCGGATGGCTGGACCACGGCGCGCAGATCTTCATGTCGATGGCCGAAAGCGGCCTGTCTTGGTGCTTCTAGCCGGCTAACCGAAAGTCCTCGATGTCCAACGTCATGCGCTACATCGTCGTAGGGATCGTTTTCGCGACCTTGGCCGGCATCGGGTACATGACCTTCGCCTGGTACCATCGCAACATGGGCGGTGAGGCGTTTGGCGCCCCTTTCGCACTCACGGATCACAACGGCCAGCCGATCACCGAAGCCGCCTTTCGTGGGCACCCCAGCGCGGTGTTCTTCGGCTTCACGCACTGCCCGGAGGTGTGCCCGACGACCCTCTTCGAGATGGACGGCTGGCTGAATCAGTTGGGTGAGGCAGGCAAGGACATACGCGCCTATTTCGTCTCCGTGGACCCCGAGCGCGACTCGCCTGACGTGATGAAGAGCTACGTCACCAACGTGTCCGATCGCATCACCGGAATCACCGGCGATCCGGCCAAGGTGGAAGCGATGGCGAAATCGTTCGGCATCTACTGGAAGAAGGTGCCGCTCGAGGGCACCGACTACACGATGGACCACACCGCCTCGGTGCTGCTGTTGAAGCCGTCGGGAGATTTCTTCGGCACGATCGCCTATCAGGAAAGCGCCGAGACCGCGGTCGCAAAGCTGCGGCGGCTCGCGACAGGCAGCTGACCTTGCGCCAGATCCGGCTCCATTTCCGCCTCGGGCCCAAGGCGCGTGCGACCGCGCTCTATTCCGCCCTCGAACGCGAGTTCGAGGAAGACGGCTGGCCGCTGGCGTTCGTCGAGATCGACGAGGACGCCGACATCCACGAAATCTCTCTTTACGCGGACGATGACGACGCCACTGCCGACGCGCGCTTGAAAGCGGTTCTGGGGAGCGAGGACATTGCCGTCGAGCGTGAAGTCCTGCCGAAGATCGACTGGGTCGCGCACACGCTTGAAGCTTTGAAGCCCGTGCGCGCCGGGCGCTTCCTCCTCCACGGGTCGCACGACCGAGGCGCGACGCGGTCGGGCGAGATCGGAATCGAGATCGAGGCCGGTCTGGCCTTTGGCACCGGGCATCACGGCACGACGGCAGGCTGTCTGGAGATGATCTCGCGTGTTCTCCGCCGGGAAAGGCCGCGCAATGCGCTCGATCTCGGTACCGGGAGCGCAGTACTGGCCATCGCTGTGGCGCGTCTTGCGCGCATACCGGTTCTTGCGACCGACATTGACCCGGTCGCGACGCGCGTCGCGCGCGAAAATGTTGAGTTGAACAAGGTGACGGCCTACGTCGCCTGCGAAACCGCCACTGGCTTCGGCCACCCTGCCTTCGCACGGGCCAGTCCAT
Source organism: Pseudomonadota bacterium (assembly GCA_023457435.1). Classification (GTDB taxonomy): domain Bacteria; phylum Pseudomonadota; class Alphaproteobacteria; order Rhizobiales; family Rhizobiaceae; genus RCIO01. The sequence goes on along the minus strand of JAEWLS010000027.1, from coordinate 282,167 downwards.
TCGATCTGATCGTCGCCAACATTCTCGCACGGCCGCTGATGAAGCTCGCACCGCAGATGGCGGCGCATATCGGGCCAAGTGGCTCCATCGTCTTGTCCGGAATTCTCGACCGCCAGCGCAATGGCGTGGTCGCGGCCTATGTCGCGCAGAGATTCCGGCATGTGGCCACCATCCACCGCGAAGGCTGGTCGACGATCCACATGAAACGCTGAGTTTACAACGAAAAAGGGCGGCCCCGAAAACCGCCCGCCTGCCCCGGCAATAAGAAGTCGTTTAGAGCATGTAGCTCGAGTTCGAGCCCCTGCGCATGAGTTCCGCACGATCGTAACCGTTCGCGGCGAGGGTGCGGTCGTCGAGCATCAGCAGAGCGCCGTTGACGTAACGGCTGGCCTGCTTAGCGCGCGCCTCAACGAGGGCATCGAACGCGCCGCGGAAGAAACCGCGTCCTGCATGTCTGGTCATTGCCGTCTCCTTTAAGCTGTTGGAATTTTTTACCTCCACGTAGCCACACGTATGCGTGACAAGGCCCGCGCACCAGAGTCCATGCTGCATGGCACCTATGCGATTTTGCAGATGCGAAGAATTTATGCTGCAACGCAACACGATTCATTAAACTTTGCGCAAAATCGAGTGCGTTGATCGCGCTCGTAGGGCGGTCTAGACCGGCAGCGGAGATGCGAGGTGCCATGTTTCAGACATTCGACGTGAAGGCGGATCCGAGCCAGGGCGTAGAGCGGGTCAGACTTTTGCGAGCCGAGTTGGCGCGGCGCGGGCTGGACGGCTTCCTCGTACCGCGTGCCGACGAGCATCAGGGCGAGTATGTCGCGCCGCGCTCGGAGCGGCTGCAGTGGCTCACCGGATTCACCGGTTCGGCGGGGGTTGCGCTGGTCCTGGCCGACAAGACGATGGTGTTCGTCGACGGCCGCTACACCCTCCAAGCGCGCGAGCAGGTCGACGCCGGCACCTTCACAATCGAGAGCCTCGTCGAGAACCCGCCGGCGAAGTGGCTTGGCGAGAATGCTCGGAGCGGTACGCGTATAGCCTTCGACCCCTGGCTTCACACCATCTCGGAGGCGCGCACTCTGCGCGCCGCGCTGGAGAAGCGTGGCGCGACGCTGGTCGCGGTTGAAGACAACCCGCTGGATTCCGTATGGCTCGACCAACCTGAGCCGCCGCTGGCACCCGTCGAGATCCATCCCGAGAGCCTGGCTGGCGAGCTTGGCAAAGACAAATTGTCCCGCCTTGCTGAAAATTTGGCCAAGGCCGGCGCCGATGCCGCCGTGCTTACCGATCCGTCATCGCTCGCCTGGACATTCAACATTCGGGGCGGCGACGTCCCGCACACGCCCCTGGCGCTTGGCTTTGCCATCATTGCCGCGAACGGTCGCCACGCGGTCTATCTAGACACACGAAAGCTCGGCATTGAGCAGCGGGCCTACCTGACGCAACTTGCCGATCTGTGCGAGCCCGATGAACTGGTAGGCGACCTGAGGGCGCGCGTCGATGCGGGCGATAGGATCGGGCTCGACCCGTCGTTGGCCGCCGAGCGACTACGATTGATCGTCGAAGAAGCAGGCGGTGCGGTAGTCGAAGTGGGTGACCCGGCGAGACTGCCGCGAGCGACGAAGAACGCCGTAGAGCTGATAGGCGCCCGCAGTGCGCACCGGCGCGACGGTGCGGCAATGGCGCGTTTCCTGGCATGGCTCGATCGTGCCGATCCCGCAACGCTCGACGAGATCGAGGTTGCAAAGCGGCTGGAGAGCATCCGTTCCCGCACCGGGGACGAAACGCAGATGCCGCTGCGCGACATCTCCTTCGATACGATTTCGGGCGCGGGCCCCAACGGCGCGATCATTCACTACCGCGTGACGACGAAGACCAACCGCAGGCTCAAGCCCGGTGAGCTTTATCTCGTCGATTCAGGCGGTCAGTATCGCGATGGCACGACCGATATCACACGAACCGTCGCAATCGGCGCGCCGAGCGCGGAGATGCGCCGCAACGCCACCCTGGTCCTGAAGGGCATGATCGGCATCTCGATGCTGCGCTTTCCCGCCGGTACGCGCGGGATGGACATCGACGCAGTAGCGCGCATGGCGCTGTGGAAGGCTGGGCTCGACTACGCGCACGGCACCGGCCATGGCGTCGGCGCGTACCTCGCGGTCCATGAAGGACCACAACGGATCGCGAAGACCGGTACTGAAAAGCTGCTCACCGGGATGATCCTCTCCAACGAGCCCGGCTACTACAAGGAGGGCGCTTACGGCATCCGCCTGGAGAATTTGATCGTCGTCGACGAGCCCGAGGCGATCGAGGGCGGGGATATCGCCATGCACTCCTTCGAGACGCTCACGCTGGCGCCGTTCGACCGCAGGCTGATTGAAACTGCCCTGCTAACGCAGGAGGAGCGTGTCTGGATCGACGAGTACCACGCGCGCGTCTTGGCGGAGATCGGACCGATGGTCGATGGCGAGGTGCTCGGCTGGCTGGAAGCGGCCTGCGCCCCGCTCTAGCCGAGGAAATAGCGGGCGATGATCAGTGTGCCGCCCCCGATGATCAGCACGAGCATCGTGCCGCCGCGCAGCGCGGCCAGGCCGCCCGCAACCAGGCCGAGCAACTCCGCGGGACCACCCCCAAACGCCGCTGGCGCGACCAGCGTCGAAAGCACGGCCGCGGGCACCGCGTTCAGTCCAGCCTCGACGCGTGGATGCACGCGCTCGAAACGCGACAGAACCAGATGGCCGCCGATGCGGGTTAGATATGTCAGGGCAGCGCCGGCGAGGATGATCCAGACAACCGCGCTCATCTGGTCTCCGCCTGCGTCGAAGGTGTGAGGACGACGGCGAGCGCAATCCCGGCAAGCGCGCCGAGCGACACGTGCCAGGGCGAGCCGACGAACTGGTAGGCAAGAATGGAAGCGACGCTGCTCGCGAGTACCACTGGAAGCCAGAGCGGACGTTTTCGAAAGCCGAGCACGAGGCCCAGGAAGTAGATGGGCATCAGGAAGTCGAGCCCGTAGCGATGCGGGTCGGGGATCATTCCGCCAAACCAGGCCCCTACGGCCGTGCCTCCGATCCAGATGCTGCAGATCGGCACGGCGAGCCCCATGTACCAGGCGAAGGTCAGCGGCGGGTGCCTCTCGGCACGACGCTCGGCTTCGGCGAATTGTGGATCGGTGAGGAAGAAAAAGCCGAACGCGCGCTGCGCGCTGCTCCAGGTAGGCGTCCGTCGCCCCAGCGCCGCCGAGTAGAGCACGTGGCGGAAGTTTACGGCGAAGATCGAGAACACAATCAGCCACGCCGGCACGTGCTGGCCGAAGAGTTCGATGCCGACGAGTTGGCTGGCGCCGGCGAAAATCGTGCCGCTCATAAGCACGGCCTGGCCAGCGGTGAGACCACTTTGGACCGCGAGCGCCCCAAACAGCATGCCAACGGGGATCATGGCGACGGCGATCGAGGCTCCACGCCAAAAGCCGTTCATGAATTGCGGGCTGGTATGCGGCGCGTGGTCCATGACGAACGATACGTCAGCCATGCTGTCCTGTCATCGGCCAATGGCTGGTCCAGCGAGAGGTCAACTGGCTTTGGCGATCCGTTCGAACCACTGATCTTCGTCGATGACTTCGATACCGAGTTCGGCAGCCTGCTTGAGCTTCGAACCGGCGCCGGGACCAGCCACGACCAGGTCGGTTTTTGCCGAAACGGAGCCCGCGACCTTCGCCCCGAGCCGCTCGGCCATTGCCTTCGCCTCGCTGCGGGACATCTTCTCCAGAGACCCGGTGAACACGATCGTCTTGTTCGCGACCGGGCTGCCGGCTGAAACATTGACCACGTAGGGTTTCGGGCGGACCTGCGCGAGCAGAGCGTCAAGCACCGCATCGTTGCGCTCATTACCGAAGAAGTCGGTCAGCGCGCTGATTACGGTGTCGCCGATGCCGTTGATCGACGGGAAAACGGTGTGCGGGTCCTGTGCCGCGGCCGCTTCTTTGCCGACGCGGATGAACTCCTCGACGGTGGAGAAGGTCTTCGCCAATACCGCGGCGGTCGTCTCTCCGATATGACGGATGCCGAGCGCGAAGATGAAACGATCGAGCTCCGGCTCCCGGCGTGCATCTATGGCCGCAAAAAGCTTGTCGAGCCCTTCATAAGTCCGCTCTTCCGCCGCCAGCACCTTCTTTCGCGCCGTGCCCCTGGCAGCCTCGCGCTCGCGCGCCTGCGCCTCGCGACGCTCGAAAAGCGCCCGCTGCACGTCGGCCCGGCGATCCTTGAGCGCGAAGATGTCTGCCGCCGTCTTGAGCAGTCCGGCGTTGAAGAACAAGTCAATGTTCTCGGCGCCGAGGCCCTCGATATCCATTGCGCCGCGGGACACGAAGTGGCGTAGCGCCTCGACTGCCTGAGCCGGGCAGATCAGCTCGCCGGTGCACCGGCGGCGAGAATCCTCCTTCCCGGTCTTCTCGTTGATCTCACGGGTGGCGGGAGAGCCGCAGACCGGGCATTCGTGCGGCATTTCATAAGGCTTCGCACCGGCCGCTCGCTTCTCGATCACCACGTCGACGATCTGAGGGATCACATCGCCGGCGCGTTGGATGACGACCGTGTCGCCAATACGGATATCCTTGCCTTCGCGGATCGGCTCGCCATTGCTGTCGCGCCCGGCGATGTAGTCTTCATTGTGGAGCGTGACGTTCACTACCGTAACGCCGCCGACGCTCACCGGGTCGAGGCGGGCGACCGGTGCAAGCGTGCCTGTTCGTCCGACCTGAATGTCGATCTGGCGAACCACTGTCGTCGCCCGCTCGGCGGGGAATTTGTGCGCAATCGCCCAGCGCGGCTCGCCGGAGATGAAACCCCACCGCCGCTGCAGATCGAGCTGATCGACCTTGTAGACGACACCATCGATATCGAAGCCGAGCGACGAGCGCTGCTCTTCGATGGATTTGTAGTGCGACGTCAGTTCCTCAACAGTCCTGGCGCGGATCATCAGAGGGCTCGTCTTGAAACCCCAGGATGCGAACTTCTGAACTGCTTCGAACTGGGTCGCCGTTGGCTCGGCCGTAGCGAAGCCCCATGCATACGCGAAAAAGCGAAGGTTGCGGCTGGCGGTGACCGAGGGATCCTTCTGGCGCAGCGAGCCCGCCGCGGTGTTGCGCGGATTGACGTATTCCTGCCCGCCGACAGCCGCGGACCGTTCCCTGAGCGCCTGAAACTCCGCGTAGGTCATGTAAACCTCACCGCGTATTTCGATCGTCTCCGGCCAGCCGCTGCCCTCAAGTCTGTGAGGGATATCGGCGATCGTCTTCAGGTTTGCCGTGATGTCTTCACCGACGTTGCCATCGCCGCGCGTGGCGCCCTGGACGAACACGCCGTTCTCGTAGCGCAGCGAGGCGGAGAGACCATCGATCTTCGGTTCCGCGGTGAACGCGATGTCGAGGTCCTTGTCGCGCTCGAAAAACCGCCGGCCGCGCTCGATAAAGTCGACGACGTCTTCGTCTGTGTAAGCCTTTGCCAGACTGAGCATCGGCACCATGTGCCGGACCTTCGCAAAGCCCTCCGCCGGCGGCGCGCCGACCATGCCGGTGGGGCTGTCGGCACGCACCAGGTCGGGGAATCGCCGTTCTATGGCGGCATTGCGCTTGCGCAACTCGTCATAGGCCGCATCGCTGATCGTGGGAGCGTCCTCCTGGTGATAGCGCCGATCGTGCTCGGCAATCTCCAGGGCCAGACCCGCCAGTTCCTCCTCCGCCTCTGCGCGGCTGAGATCTGCGACGGCTTTTCGTTCGGTAGTCATGCGCGGCTCACCCAGTACATACCGCGACGATATTGGCTTTCGCGCATCGATTGAAGCCGTGCCTGTCAGGAGCTTACGGCATTCTCGCTGAGAAGGCGGTCCGCGGCCGCGCGCGCCTCTTCGGTGATGGTCGCGCCGGCAAGCATGCGAGCAATCTCCTCCTGCCGTTGCTCGCGCCCGATCGAGGAGATCGTCGTGGAAACTCGGTCGGTGCCGGATTTGGCGATCAGGAAATGCGCGCCGGCGCGCGCCGCGACCTGCGGTGCGTGGGTGACGGCAAGAACCTGGATACGCGAAGCGAGGCGCCTCAGGCGCTGGCCGATCGCATCCGCCACCGCCCCGCCGACGCCGGTGTCGATCTCGTCGAAAACAAGCGTCGGTGCCGAACCGCGATCGGCAAGAGCCACCTTCAGCGCAAGCAGGAAGCGCGACAGCTCTCCGCCCGATGCGACCTTCATCATCGGGCCGGCACGCGTACCGGGATTGGTTCTCACCCAGAATTCGACCTGATCGATGCCGGAAACGCTGCGGTTCTTGGGATCGCTCGCAATTTCCACCAGGAAAGCGGCGCGATCCAGCTTCAGCGCCGGAAGTTCGGCTGCCACGGCCGTCGACAACGCGTCGGCCGCGGCGCGACGTAAGCCTGAAAGGTGGGCAGCGGCGGCGTCGAACGCATCACGTGCGGCGGCGGCATCCTTCTCCAGCCCCGCGAGACGCCCCTCGCCAGCGTCGAGGTCCGCAAGGTCGGCAACCATGTCGTCGCGCAGCCGCGCCAGGTCGTCGACCTGCACGCCGTGCTTTCGAGCTAGCGCACGCAGGGCAAAGAGACGCTCTTCCGCCCGCTCAAGTGCCTGGGGATCGAATTCGGCCCGACGCATCGCCTCATCCGCTGCCGACTGCGCCGCATCCAGCGAGACCAGCGCTTCGTCGAGCGTGCGTACGATCTCGTCAAGAAGCCCCGGCGCTTCGGCAGCCTTGCGCTGGAGGCGGCGAAGCAGACCCGACAGCTGCGGTATCGGAGAGTCGCTGCCGGACAGCAGGTCGCGAGCCTCGGCGATGTCAGACGCCGATTTCTCCGCGCGCATCATGTCGGCACGTCGTCCGGCAAGCTCGGTTTCTTCGCCGGGTTGGGGGTCCGCTTTCCCGAGTTCGTCCACCGAGGCGCGCAAATGATCCTGCTCGCGCGCAGCCGCCTCCACCCGCGCCCGCTGGCGAGACAACTCCTGCTCGCGCTCGCGCCATGCGCGCCACAAATCCGAGACCCGCATCGCTTCGCCGGTATGTCCGCCAAAGGCATCGAGCAGTTCCCGGTGCGCTGCTGGGTCGACAAGAGCGCGCTCGTCATGCTGGCCGTGGATCTCCACCAGGGCGCGGCCGATCTCGCGCATGAGCGACACGCTTGCAGCCTGATCGTTGACGAAGACGCGGGTGCGGCCATCCGCGGTCTGAACGCGCCGCAGGATGATGTCTCCGTCATCGTCGATCGCGTTGGCGGACAGCAGCGCCCGCGCCGGATGGTTGCGCGGAACGTCGAAAACCGCGGTCACCTGGCCCTGGCTGGCGCCGTGGCGCACAAGGGAGGTATCGCCGCGCGCGCCGAGCGCCAGCGAGAGCGCATCGAGCAGGATCGACTTGCCGGCGCCGGTTTCCCCTGTGAGCACGGAAAGGCCGTCTGGAAAATCGATATCCAGTCGTTCGATGAGGACGATGTCGCGGATCGACAGCTGCGCCAGCATGGTTGGGGCTTAACCGATAACCCGCCGGGTTGGAACTGCGTCCAGAGGCTGAAAGCTACGTAGTGCTCGACGGGGGCGCCGGTGCTGCCGTCGGCCCTGGATTCACCGATCCGCGCTCACGGGTCACGCTGTTGCGCATGCGCGAGAGCCATGAGCCCGAATTCTCGCGCGGCTCGAGACCGCCGGACTGCAGCAGGGAGTAGCTGTCCTTGTACCACTGGCTCTCGGGATAATTGTGCCCGAGCACCGCAGCCGCCGCCTGAGCTTCGCTGGCGATACCCATCGCCAGGTTTGCTTCGACCAGACGCGCCAGCGCTTCTTCGACGTGACGGGTGTTTCCGTAGTTCTCGACGACGAAGCGGAAGCGCTTGATCGCCGCAATGTACTCGCGGCGCTCGAGATAATAGCGGCCGACCTGCATCTCCTTGCCGGCCATCTGGTCGCGGGCGAAGCGAATCTTGGTCTTCGCGTCCTCGACATACTCCGACTGCGGCCAGCGCGTCGTCAGTTCTTCCATAGCCTGTATCGTACGGCGCGAATCGCCCTGGTCCTGGGTCACGTCCCGGATCTGGCGGAAGTAGGAGAGGCCGATCAGGTATTGCGCGTAAGCCGCGTCGTCCGTCGACGGATAAAGCTGCACATAGCGCTGGCCTGCGGTGATCGCCTCTTCGTAATTGTTCTGCCGATAGTTCGTGAAGGCGCTCATGATGAGCGACTTGCGCGCATAGTCCGAATACGGATGCTGACGATCCAGCGCCTCGAACTTCTTCGCAGCCTCGCCAACCTTTCCGGCCTGCAGGTTCGCCAGAGCCTGGTTGTAAAGCACGTCGGCGGGTTCGGTCTGCTCGACATAGGTCGCGAGGTCGATGTCGTCGTTCGACGAGCAGGCACTGATCGCGATCGGCGTCGCGACTAGCATCAGCGCCGTCACAAGCCTGGCCGGCCGGCCGGCCGCAGGACGAAGAATGGTCATGTTTCGCCCCTCCGGCGTACAAAGAACGAGAAACTCTGCGCGCTTCTCATACGCACAACAGCCCCCGACCTCCAACGAATTGCTCGGGCAATGGTATTTTTTTGTGGCGGAGGGCGGTGGTTCCTAAGAGTCTCAGAGCATCCAGGGCGCATAGACCGGCGCATTGACGCGGATCATCTCCGCAGAACGGCCGCGGCGAGCCTCGACGATCTCGAAGGCCGAGCGGTCGGAAAGCAGTCGCCGCACTGCCTCGGCATTCAGCCGATGTCCGCCACGATAGGAGCGGAAGCAGCCGATGAAACGCGCCCCGGCGAGCGCCAGGTCGCCCATGGCGTCGAGCGTCTTGTGGCGAACGAACTCGTCCTGGTAGCGCAGCCCCTCGACATTGATGACACGATGGTCTTCGCCGACGACCACCGTGTTCTCGAGCGCCGAACCGAGGGCCAGGCCGGCTGCCCAAAGCCGTTCGACGTCCCTGAGGAAGCCGAACGTGCGGGCGCGAGAAATGTCACGGCGAAACGCCGCCGGGGTGACGTCGGACGCATAGCGCTGGCGACCGATAGCCGGACTGGCGAAATCGATCTCGATCTCGAAGCGAGTGCCCTCATAGGGGCGGAACTCTGCCCAGGACCCGCCCTGGTCCCAGCGGACCGGCTTGATGACACGGATGTAGCGACGCTTCACTGCGAGCGGCTCGATGCCCACTTGATCGAAGGCCGCGACAAACGGGGCGGCACTGCCGTCGAGGATCGGCATCTCGGATCCGTCGATCTCGACGATGAGATTGTCGATGCCGAGCGCGAACACGGTCGCCATCAGGTGCTCGACGGTGGAAACCTGCGCTCCGCTGCTGTGCGCCAGCACGGTGCACATGTCCGTGCCCCCCACGGCCGCCGCGGATGCCGCGATTTCCACCGGCTCGGGCCCAAGGTCGGTGCGGTGAAAAACGATCCCGGTATCGGGATCTGCGGGCATCAAATTGATGGAAACGGGCTTGCCATTGTGGACTCCGACGCCTGAAAGTGTGGCGCGGGATTTGATGGTCGTCTGGAAATCGTGCAACTCGGTCCCCTAGGCCCGCCTGCCGACGCACGACCTTTGGCGACGCCGGCCGTTGCGATCCGCAACTCGCATGCCCCTCGTCCCCCAGGCGACACGCAACATCTTCACACAGCGAGAAACGTATCCCTGGGCCCAGCGGGTTCCAAGTCACGGATTCTTACTTGCTGTAACTGCTAATACAGCGAGCGCTTGCGGCTCAAGCCCCTGTTGCGGCACGCTTATCCGAAAAAGGAACGGGCGGCAACGCCGCCCGTAACCAAATCTGCAAGCTGAGCTAGTTAGCCTGTCGGCGAAGGAACGCCGGGATCTCCAGCTGATCGTCATCGGCCGCAACGCGCGGCTGCGGCGCGGGACGGCCGTGCTCGTCGAACTGACCACGGCGCGGCGCGTAGAGCTGCGGATCCTGCGGCGCCAGACGGCGCTGTTCGGGAGCCGGCTGCTTGAGCTTTGGCTCGCGCGGCTGCGCCGGCTGCAGGCGCGGCTCCTCCTCGCGACGGGTCAACCCGCTGGTCAGGCGCTTCAGCAGGCCCATCGGACCGCGCTCGTCATGTTCGGCAGCCTGGCTTTCGATGCCCGCACGGGCAACCGGCGGAAAGTCTTCGACGCGCGGCATGCGCGGGGCCTGCTGCTGTACCGGCTGCGGCGCGGGGCGCTGCTGCATCGCGGGCTGCGGCGCGGGCGCCGGCTGCTGGAAGATGCGATTCACCGGACGAAAGTCCTCCCCGACGGCGGCGCGCGTTTCCTCCGGCACGAACTCTGCGGCGCGGATGGCCTCGGCAACCGGATCGAAGCTCTCGCCGGCAACGGCGGCCGGCTGGTGGACGGGCTGCGGCGCCACCGGGGCTGCGACGACCGGAGCCGGCTTCGGCTCCGGCATGCGCTGCTGCGGCTGAGGCTTTGGTTGCACGCGGACCTGAACCGGCGACGCGCCGATGTCGGAGATCGCCCGGTCGATGCCCGTTGCCACGACAGACACGCGGATCACGCCCTCGAGCTCTTCATCGAAGGTGGCGCCAAGGATGATGTTGGCATCCTGGTCGACTTCCTCGCGGATGCGGGTCGCCGCCTCGTCGACTTCGAAGAGCGTCATGTCGCGTCCGCCGGTGATCGAGATCAGCAGGCCGCGCGCACCCTTCATCGAGGTCTCGTCGAGCAGCGGGTTGGAGATCGCAGCCTCCGCCGCGGCCATCGCCCTACCCTCGCCGGAGGCTTCGCCGGTGCCCATCATCGCCTTGCCCATCTCGCGCATGACCGAGCGGACGTCGGCGAAGTCGAGGTTGATGAGGCCTTCCTTGACCATCAGGTCGGTGATGCAGGCGACGCCCGAATAGAGCACCTGGTCGGCCATCGCGAATGCATCCGCGAAGGTGGTCTTGTCGTTGGCGATGCGAAACAGGTTCTGGTTCGGAATGACGATCAGCGTATCGACGCTGCGCATCAGTTCCTCGATGCCGGCCTCTGCCGTCTTCATGCGGCGCTGACCCTCAAAATGGAACGGCTTGGTCACCACGCCGACCGTCAGAATGCCCTTCTCCTTCGCCGCACGGGCAACGACCGGAGCGGCGCCGGTACCGGTGCCGCCGCCCATGCCGGCGGTGACGAAGCACATGTGGGTGTTCGACAGGTGGTCGAGAATCTCGTCGATGCACTCTTCGGCGGCAGCGCGCCCGACCTCGGGCTGGGAACCTGCGCCGAGCCCCTCGGTGACGTGCGCTCCGAGCTGGATGATCCGCTCAGCCTTCGACATGGTCAGCGCCTGAGCGTCGGTGTTCGCGACCACGAACTCGACCCCCTTGAGGCCGGCAGTGATCATGTTGTTCACGGCGTTGCCGCCGCCGCCGCCGACGCCGAAGACGGTGATCCGCGGCTTGAGCTCGGTGATATCCGGCTTCTTGAGATTGATGGTCATCGCGCTGGTCCTTCTCGCCTTTCCCGCCGCATCGCCGCCGCGGCCGCCGATTTTCTAGAAACTGTCTCTCAACCACTGCCCGACGCGCTGCAGGCGACCCCCAGTCGCACCGCCCGCACGCATCCTCGACGCGCGCCCTGCACCCTGACTCTCGATGCCTGCGACCTGAGGGTAGATCATCAGCCCGACAGCGGCCGAGAACGCTGGCCCCTTGGCCGCCTCAGGAAGTCCGGCGACACCCATTGGGCGGCCGACTCGAACGTTGCGGCCAAGCACGCGGCGTGCCGCCTCGGGAAGGCCGTTGAGCTGCGCCGCGCCACCGGTAAGGACGACGCGCTTGCCTACGGTCGCTCCAAATCCCGAGCGATTCAGCTTGTCGCGCACCATCTCGAGAGTCTCCTCGATGCGGGCGCGGATGATGCGGTTCATGACCGAGCGCGGGATCTGGACCTGGTGGTCGCTGTCCTCGCCGGAGAGCGGCTGAATGGCGACCATGTCGCGCTCGTCGCCGCCGCCCGGAAGCGCCGAGCCGTGCATGACCTTGAGGCGTTCGGCATGATCGACGCGCGTCGAGAGACCACGAGCCAGATCTCCGGTTACGTGTATGCCGCCGACCGGCAGCGCGTCCGCAAACTGGAAACGCCCGCCTGCAAAAACCGCGATCGTCGTCGTCCCGCCGCCGAAATCGATGCAGGCTGCACCCATTTCGGATTCGTCCTCGACGAGGGCAGCGAGCCCGGCCGCGTAGGGCGTGGCGACCATGCGCTCGACCGACAGATGCGCGCGATTGATGCAAAGCTCGAGATTGCGCAGTGGCGCGAGGTCGCCGGTGACGACATGCATGTCGACGCCGAGCGTCTCGCCGATCATCCCGCGCGGGTCGCGGATGCCACGCTCGGCGTCGAGCACGAACGCCGACGGAAGCGCATGAACGACCTGGCGCTCGGCCTTGAGAACCTGGCGGGCACCGGCGGCGAGAACATGCTTGATGTCACCCTCGTCGGCCTCATGACCGCCAAGCTTGATGGTGGCCGAAAGGGTCTCGCTGCGGAGGCGGCCGGCAGAAACATTGACCAGAAGCGACTCGACCGTCAGCCCGGCCATGCGCTCGGCGGCATCGACCGAAAGCCGTACCGCCTGTTCCGCCTTGTCCAGATCGACGATGACGCCGGACTTCACGCCGCGCGATTTCTGATGCCCGATGCCGAGAACGCGTACCTGGTGCGTGCGGCCAGGAAGCATGCGGCTATCTTCGCACGGCTCGAGCCGCGCGACGATGCAGCAAACCTTGCTGGAACCGACATCGAGAACGGTGACGACGCCGGCGCGGCGCGGACCTGTCTCTCTGGCCGACAGCCAATTCATGTCTGCCGCTCCACCGGCTTCGGCTTCAACCGCGCCTTCACGAGTTCGGCGCGAGTCTCGGCCGCCTCGGGCGACAGGCGGACCGCGACACGATCGGCCAGGCGGAGGTCGACCTCGACGATGTCGGCCGAGAGAAGTCGCGTCTCCCCGTCCATGCGTGCGAGTTCCGCGATAGCCGCATCCTCGCCCGACTCTGGCAGTCGCACGGTGATCATGTTGTCGATGCGCAAATCCCAGCGACGATCGGCAACGCGTACGTAACCGGTGACGCGGCGGGCCAGAGCCGGAAACTCGGCAAATTTCGCAATGAAGTCCGGAGCGACGGCCGTAGCGCCTTTCCCCACGATCAACGGCAGCGCGGCGTGACGCGTACCGGCGAACGGCGCGATGATCGCGCCGGATTTCTCGATCACGCTGAGCGTGCCGTCATGCTGCCAGATCGCGTAGGGTGTACGTTCCGTGAGGTGCACTTCGATGGCATCGGGGTAGACCTTGCGGATCGTGACGTCCTGAATCCAGGGCATGGCCGCCACGCGGGCGCGCGCCTTTTCGACGTCCAGGCCGAACAGAGGCGTGAACCCGTCGAGTCCGATGGCGTCGATGACGTCGATCTCCGACGTGTCCCGGTTTCCGGTGATGCGAACCTGCGTGACGGCAAATCCTGCCCCGGCGAGAACCGACTTCGCGGCATCCGGCATGTGGCCGCCTAGCCAGGCACCGTATACGGCTGTTGCAGCGAACAAGGTCGCGATGAGCGAGGGCGCCGCGAAGCGCGACACCTCGACTTCGCCGGCGAAGACGCGGGCGAGGAAGCGCGCAGGCTTGCGCAAGGCCCGCGGCAGCACGCCGCCGGCAGCCGCCTGCGCATCATCCTTGCCGCGTCTTACCGAGAACACGAAGCGTCCTCCACCATCCAACTCACCAGCTGACCGAACGTATGTCCGGCATGGGCTGCCAATTCCGGCACCAGCGATGTGGGCGTCATGCCCGGCTGGGTGTTGATTTCCAGCCAGACAACCTCGCCGTTTGGCGAGAAGCGGTCGTCGTATCGGAAGTCCGATCTCGACACCCCGCGGCAGCCGATCGCTTGGTGCGCCTTGAGCGCCAATGTCTGTATGTTTTGGTAAATATTCGGTGAAAGTTTTGCGGGAAGTTCGTGTTTCGACCCGCCCGCGACGTATTTGGAGTCGTAGTCGTAGAAGCCGTGACCGACGGGAATGATCTCGGTAACTCCCAGCGCGACGTCACCCATCACGGCGCAGGTCAGTTCACGTCCGTAAACGTAGCGCTCGACCATGACTCGATCGCCGTAAGGCCACTCCGACGACCCGATGACTTGCGGCGGATGCTCCTGCCCTTCCTGGACGATGACGACGCCGAAGCTTGACCCTTCCGTCACTGGCTTCACGACGTAGGGTGGCTTCATCGGATGCTTGTTGCCGATGGCATGGCGATCGAGGATCTTCGACTCCGCGATCGGGATCCCCGCGGCCTTGGCGATCTTTTTCGCCTGCGCCTTGTCCATCGCGAGGGCCGACGCGAGCACCCCGGAATGCGTGTACGGGATCTGCAGATACTCGAGGATGCCCTGAATCGTGCCATCCTCGCCGTAGGGGCCGTGGAGGGCGTTGAACGCCACGTCCGGCCTGAGCTCGGCAAGCAACGCACTGACGTTGCGGTCGACGTCCACGCGGGTCACGCGATAGCCCTCGGCCTCGAGAGCGTCTGCGCACGGTTCACCCGAGGCGAGACTGACCGGCCGCTCGGAAGAAAACCCGCCCATCAGCACGGCAACGTGCTTCTTCTGCATGCGCCAGGTTCCCTCTCCTTGCGCCCCGTCCAATGCGGCCAAACCAACAGAATCGCTGCGCCCCGGACGGAAGACCGTCCGGCGACTTCGCGCCCCACGCGCGCACACGACTCAAATCAGGAAAACGCCGCTGTCCCTAAGAATCAGAGAGTTGAATCCGTGGCAAGCGCGTAGTCGTCGACGTATGAAAAACGTCGGAGGCGTTGCTTCGAAGACTCAGTTTTCAGAGAAGCCGCCCAAGGAACTCCTGCACTTCCTGCTGCGGCCTGAAACGTCCGAGGCGCTTGATCTCCCAGTGCAGGCGGATGCCGGAGTTTTCCAGAACGCGAGCGCGAACGGTCTCGCCGAGCTCTTCCAGATCATGTCCGCTGGCTGAACCCATGTTGATCATGAAGTTGCAGTGCATGGGCGACATCTGCGCGCCGCCGATCATCAGGCCGCGGCAGCCGGCCTTGTCGATCTCCTTCCAGGCGGAGGTGCCCTCCGGGTTCTTGAAGGTCGACCCGCCGGTCTTCTCGCGGATCGGCTGCACCGTCTCGCGGTGATGCTGAACTTCGTCGCGCAGCGCCTGGATACGTGCCTGGTCCTCGGGGTAGCCCTCGAAGACCGCCGAGGTGAAGATTAGCTCGGACGGCGCCGTCGACTGCCTGTACGAGTAGCCCATGTCGGCGTTGGTCAGCACGTGGCGATTGCCCTGGCGATCAAGTGCGCGCACCTCGACCACGCGCTCGTGCGTCTCCACGCCGTTGGCTCCGGCGTTCATCCGCAACGCCCCGCCGATCGAGCCCGGAATGCCATGGTAGAAATGGAAGCCGCCGAGGCCGGCGTCGAACGCCACGCCCGACAAGTGCTTGTCCGGCGTCGCGGCGCCCGCTTCGATCCGGGTATCCGACACCTGCTGCGCCTTGCCGAAACCCTTGGCGGACAGGCGGATGACGAAACCGGGGATGCCGCCGTCGCGAACCAGAAGGTTCGAACCGATCCCAACGACGGTTACCGGAAACTCGGCCGGCAGCGCCTTCAGGAACGCTGCCAGGTCGTCCTCGTCGGCTGGCTGGAACAGGACTTCCGCCGGCCCGCCCGCGCGGAACCACGTGATCTTGTCCATGCCCGAATTCGGGAGAAAGCGGCCGCGTAGACCCGCAAGTTCGGACGATAGTCTCCTGAGTAGCCCCTCGCCGTCGATCATGCGCCGCTCGAATTGAGTTCGCCCGGCAGCGCGTAGGCCCACTGGGTGATGTTCCCGGCGCCCAGGAAGACCACGAAGTCGCCATCCTTCGCAGAGCCGCGTATCACCGGCGCGACGTCCGCAGGCCCGGCGATCAGTCGCGCGTCGCGGTGTCCGCCCGAGCGGATGCGTTCGACCAGCGTGTCCGAGCTGATGCCCGCTATCGGATCCTCACCTGCAGCGTAGACGGGTGCGACCATCACAGTGTCCGCATCGCTGAAGCAGGCGGCAAAGTCGTCGAACAGATCGCGAAGCCGGGTGAAGCGGTGCGGCTGCGCGATGGCAAAGACCTTTCCGTCGCAGCTGTCGCGCGCGGCTTTGAGAACGGCGCGAATCTCGACCGGATGATGCCCGTAATCGTCGAAGATGTGCACTCCGTTCCACGTGCCAGTCGGAGTGAAGCGGCGCTTGACGCCGCCGAATGCCGACAAACCCTTCGCGATGTCCGCGGGACTTATGCCGAGCTCGCTCGCAACGGCGATCGCTGCCGTCGCGTTCGACACGTTGTGGCGCCCTGGCATCGGCAGCTTGAGGCCCGGTATGCGCGTCTCGGCACCGGTCTTTCGGCTGCGGATGGTGACGTCGAAGTTGGAGGTGCCCCCCGACATCGAAACATTCTCGAAGCGCACGTCGGACTGCGGGTTTTCACCATAGGTGACGACGCGGCGATCCTCGATGCGCGACACCAGCGCCTGCACTTCGGGATGGTCGATGCACATCACGCCGAAGCCGTAAAATGGAACGTTCTCAACGAACTGGCGAAATGCATCACGAACGTTGTCGAACGAGCCATAATGGTCGAGATGCTCGGGATCGATGTTGGTGACTACCGCGACGTCGGCCGGAAGGCGCAGGAACGTACCGTCGCTCTCGTCGGCCTCCACCACCATCCATTCGCCGGCGCCCATGCGCGCATTCGTGCCGTAGGCGTTGATGATGCCACCATTGATGACGGTCGGGTCAAGTCCGCCTGCTTCCAGCAGCGCAGCCACCATGGATGTGGTGGTTGTCTTGCCGTGCGTCCCGCCGATCGCCACCGCCTGCCGGAAACGCATCAGCTCTGCGAGCATCTCCGCCCGGCGGACGATCGGCAGCAGCTTTTCGCGGGCCGCCGCGAGCTCCGGATTGGACTTCTTGATGGCCGTGGAGACGACGACCACTTCCGCCTCGCCGAGATTTTCGGCGCGGTGCCCGACGAAGCAGTTGATGCCCTTGGCGCGCAGGCGCTCGAGGTTCGCGCCGTCGGACTGGTCGGAGCCCTGCACGCGATAGCCGAGATTGTGCAGCACCTCGGCGATGCCGCTCATGCCGATGCCGCCGATGCCGATGAAATGCACGACGCCGATCGTTTGCGGCAGCCTCATGCCCGCGCTCTCCCCTTGAATTCCGCTGCGCTTACGCCCGAGGCAATAGCTTCTGTGAGATCGGCGAGCAACCTTGTGGCCTCCGGACGTCCGGTCGCATGCGCCGCGGCGGCGCGCTCCGCAAGCTTCGCCGGGTTAGCCATCGCATCCGCGATCAGCCCCGCCAGGACCTCCGGCGACAGCGTCGATTGCTGACGCACCTCGGCGCCGCCGGACGCAGCCAGTGCGGCGGCGTTCGCCGACTGGTCGTGGTCGAGCGCATGAGGATAAGGCACCAGGATCGCGGGGCGGCCTATGGCGGCGAGTTCGGATACCGTCGAGGCCCCCGAACGCGAGATCACGAGATGCGCCGCCGCAATGCGCGCGGCCATGTCGCCGAAGAATGGCGAGACTTCGGCCGGCACGCCCAGGGCCTGATAGGCGGCGTGCACGGAGGCCTCATCCTCGGGCCGCGCCTGCTGCACGATAGTCAGGCGGCTGCGATCCGCCTCGCCGAGATGCGCTATCGCCTTCGGGATCGCGGTCGAGAAGAACTGCGCACCCTGGCTGCCGCCGAACACCAGTAGCCGGAACTTCTCGCTATCGCCCGCGGGTGCGTAGGGAATCTCGGATGCGGCGATGACGGCGGGCCGTACGGGATTGCCGGTGACGACGATCTTGCCGGCGTGCGGACCCTGCCCTTCCGGCAGGAAGCCGCCGGCGATGGCAGTGACGCGCCCGGCCAGTGCCTTGTTGGCGCGCCCCATCACCGCGTTCTGCTCGTGAATGAGCGTCGGCACGCGGCGGCGGGTTGCGGCGAACAGCGGCGGCAGCGTTGGGTAACCGCCAAAGCCGACGACTGCCGTCGGCTTCAGTCTGGCAATCAGCGCCGAGGATTCGTGCACGCCGCGCCAGATCGTTAGCCCCGCTTTGATCAGCGCCAGGGGATTGCGGCCGCCCGGCGTTGCCGAGGCAACGGTGTGGATCGCACGGGCCGGAAACTTGCCGGCGAAACGCTCTGCGCGCGAATCCGTGACGAGATCGACGTCATAGCCGCGCGCGATCAGCTCGTGCGCCAGCGCTTCGGCGGGGAACAGGTGCCCGCCGGTGCCGCCTGCGGATAGCAGGATAGTGCCGGTTGCCATCACTCGGCCGGTACCGGGCGTTGCGCCCCGAAGTTCAGCCCAATCTGAGTGCGCTTCTCCGGCCGCTTGCGGGTGAGTGCGAGCACCATACCCATGGAGATCGCCATCGCGAGCAGCGACGAGCCGCCATAGGAGATAAACGGCAGCGTCATCCCCTTCGCTGGCAGGAGCTGTACATTGACCCCCATATTGATGATCGACTGGAAGCCGAAGATCGTCACCAGCCCGCCGATGGCCAGGCGGTTGAAGTCGTCATGCTCGCGCGATGCCGTAAGCAGGCCGCGCAAGACGACGAAGGCGAACAACGCTCCGATGATGAAGCAGAGGATAAGGCCGAACTCCTCCGCGGCCACTGCGAACACGAAGTCCGTGTGGCTGTCCGGCAGGATGCGCTTGACCGAACCCTCGCCCGGACCTTGACCGAACCAGCCGCCGCGCACCATCGCTTCATGCGCCATGTCTACCTGGTAGGTGTCGCCCTCGCCGGTGAGGAAGCGATCGATGCGCCCCGCGACGTGCGGGAACACCGTGTAGGCAAGGGCGGCGCCGCCCGCGGCCGCGCCTCCGAGCAGCAGGATCCAGAACCACGAAAGGCCGGCCATGAAGAACATCACGCCCCACGAGCCGAGGACCAGCAGGGTCTGCCCGAGATCGGGTTGCGCGACCAGCAGCGTGATCACGACGCCGAGCATCATTGTTGCGAAGAGATTGCCGGGAATGTCGGGGTTGCGCGACTTTTCCGAGAAGAGCCACGCGCAGATCACCACGAAGGCCGGCTTGAGATACTCGGAGGGCTGAATCGACACCCCCGCCATGTAGATCCACCGGCGCGAACCCTTGACCTCGACGCCGATATAGAGCGCCGCCACCATCAGCAGCAGCGAGCCGGCGAGTGTGAGCAGTGCGAGACGGCGCACATTGCGCGGATCGAGGAACGAGACCGCGATCATCACGACGACCGCCGGCAGCATGAACATGACCTGGCGGGACACGAAATGGTAGGATTCCAGCCCGATGCGCTCCGCCACGGCCGGACTTGCCGCGAACGACAGGACCACGCCGAGCACCATCAGTGCGAGGAATGCTGCGAGGAACCAGCGGTCGATCGTCCACCACCAGTTTGCCACCGGTCCCCGTTCGACGCGGCTTACCATCATGAGGCTCCAATCGGCGTGACGCCGGGCAGTGCGCGCACGGCGGTTCGGAACGCGTCGCCGCGCACCTCGAAATTGCGAAACTGATCGAAGCTGGCGCAGGCGGGCGACAGCAGCACCACGCTCTCGCCAGCAGCATCGCGCGCCGCGTCTTCGGCGGCATGCTCGATGGCAGCCTGAAGCGTGCCGGAAATTTCGTAAGGTACGGCCTCTCCTAGAGTCGCCGAGAAGGCCGGAGCCGCCTCGCCGATCAGGTAGGCCTTCGCAATGCGCGAGAACCAGCCGCGCAGGCTTTCGATGCCGCCCTCCTTGGGCAGGCCCCCGGCGATCCAGTAAATGCGCGGAAACGAGGAAAGTGCCGGCGCCGCAGCGTCGGCGTTGGTGGCCTTCGAATCGTTGACGAAAAGCACGCGATCCTTCTGGCCGACGCGCTCCATGCGGTGAGCGAGCCCTGGAAAGCTGGCAAGGCCGGCCTGGATCTCGTGCTCCGCGAGGCCGACGCGCATACAGGCCGCCACGGCGGCAAGCGCGTTCTGCGCATTGTGCTGGCCACGCAGCGAGCCGATGCCTTCGAGCGAGGCGACCGGCCTCGTGTTGCCATGCTCGACGTGGATCAGCGAGGTGCCGTCGGCGTAGAGCCCGTCGGTCACGGCGAGCCGCTTCGAGATGCGCACCACGGGCTTTCCGGTCCGTTTCAGCCGCTCGGCGATCCGCGCGCAATAGGTATCGTCGACGCCGACGATCGCGGTGTCGCTGCCTTCCACGAGCCGCGCCTTCACGTCCGCATAGTGCTGGACCGTACCGTGGCGGTCGATGTGGTCGGGCGTGATGTTCAGCAATATGCCGGCGGTCGGGTTGAGCGACGGCGCGAGGTCGATCTGGTACGAAGAGCACTCGACGACGTAGTTGCGGGTTGCCGACGGCGGCTCGAGCGTCAGAACTGCGCGGCCAATGTTGCCGCCCATCTGGCTGTCGCGGCCGGCATGCGCGAGCATGTGCGCAATGAGTGCGGTCGTGGTCGACTTGCCGTTGGTCCCGGTGATTGCGATCAGGTTGGACTGCGGCGCTGTCGCCCTGCGCTCGCGCGCGAACAGCTCGACGTCGCCGATGACCTCGACCCCGGCGGAGTTCGCCAGATCGACAGTCCAGTGGGGTTTCGGGTGCGTCAGCGGCACGCCTGGCGAAAGCACGAAGGACGTGAAGGCGCGCCAGTCGGCCTTGCGCAGGTCGATGGTGTCGATTCCCTGCATCGCGGCCTTCGCGACGCTGTCTGGATTGTCGTCCCACGCCGTCACCTCAGCCCCGCCTTCGGCGAGAGCCTCCGCTGTCGCAAGGCCGGACCCGCCGAGCCCGAACAGCGCTACTTTCTTGCCGGCGAGGCTGCGGACGGGGACCATCGTCTAGCGAAGCTTGAGCGTGGACAGGCCGACCATCGCGAGTATGACCGCGATGATCCAGAAGCGGATTACGACCTGGCTCTCTGTCCAGCCGAGCTTCTCGAAGTGATGGTGGATCGGCGCCATGAGGAACACCCGCCGGCCGGTCATCTTGAAGTAGCCCACCTGGATGATCACCGAGAGCGCTTCCATGACGAACAGGCCGCCGATGATCGCCATGACGATCTCGTGCTTGGTGGCTACCGCGGTGGTGCCGATCAGGCCGCCGAGCGCCAGCGAGCCGGTGTCGCCCATGAAGATGGCCGCCGGCGGTGCGTTGAACCACAGGAACCCGAGGCCCGCTCCGATCACCGCGCCGAGCAGCACCGCGAGTTCGCCCGTGCCGGGCACGAAGTGAATCTGCAGGTAATCGGCGAAGATCGCGTTGCCGGAAAGGTAGGCAATGAGACCGAACGCGGCCGCCGCGACCATGATCGGAACGATCGCCAGGCCGTCGAGCCCATCGGTCAGGTTCACGGCGTTGCCTGCCCCGACAACGACGAAGGCGCCGAAGGGGATGAAGAACCAGGACAGGTTGATCAGGAAGTCCTTCACGAACGGTATGGTCAGCGACGACGAGAACGGCGCCTGGCCTGCCCGCATGATCACCCAGGCCGCGATGCCCGCGATCAAGAATTCTGCCGCGAGCCGCCAGCGCCCGGACACACCCAGATGCGATTGCTTCGTGACCTTCAGGTAGTCGTCGTAGAAGCCGATGGCGCCAAAGCTGACGGTCACGAGCAGCACGGTCCAGACGTAGACCGACGAAAGGTTCGCCCAGAGCAGCGACGAACCGATGATGCCCGACAGCATCATCAGTCCGCCCATCGTCGGCGTGCCGGATTTCTTGAAATGCGTCTGAGGACCGTCGGCGCGGATCGGCTGGCCCTTGCCCTGGCGGATGCGCAGCGCCGCGATGATGCGCGGGCCGAACAGGAAGACGATGATCGCCGATGTGATCAGGGCCCCGCCAGTGCGGAAGGTGATATAGCGGAATACGTTGAACGCGGAGATTTCCTCCGCGAATTCAACGAGAAACATCAGCATGAGCGTTTCCCCCTCGCCATCAGGCGGCGTCCGCGCTGCCGTCGGCAGGCGGCTGATGTTTCTTGAGCAATGCGTCGACGATACGCGACGAGCCGATGCCGTTCGACGACTTGACCATAACGGCGTCCCCCGCCTTCACGTTGTTCAGGACCAGCGGCAGCAGTTCCTCGATCGTTGCCCGATGAACGACGGACAGCGTATCCGGCAGCTTGTCTGCGAGAGCTCGCATCTCGGCGCCGGCGAGCAGCGCCACCTCGATGCCATTCTCGACCAGAACCGGTGCCAGGCCCGCATGAAGCTTCTGTGCATGTGCGCCGAGTTCGAGCATGTCGCCAAGCACTGCGACGCGCCGTCCGCCTTCGCCTACGGGGGTCGCTGCAAGCAGTTCCAGGGCCGCCTTCACCGACGCCGGATTGGCGTTGTAACTCTCGTCGATGAGCGTGAAGGAGCCGTCGCGCAGGCGCAGCATGTGTTGCCGCCCGCGACCTTTTTCCGGTTCCAGAGCAGCCAGCGCCGCGGAAACCTTCGCGACGTCCGCGCCCGCCAGATAAGCGGCGCCCAGAACGGCCATCGCATTCTGCGCGATATGGCGGCCGGGGGCGCCAAGGCGGACCGAGAAGTCCTCTCCCGCCATGCGAACAGTGGCTGACGCGCCGCCCGCAACCGGCTCATAGGAGAGCAGACGGAAGTTTGCCCTGGCGTGCTCGCCGAAACCCCAGACATGTTCCACCCCGGCACGTCGCGCCTGCTTCTCCAGGGACTTGTAGCGAGCGTCGTCTCGGTTGATCAGCGCGTGGCCCTCGGGCTCCACGCCTTCGAATATCTCGGCCTTTGCCAGCGCGATCTCGTCGAGGTTTCGGAAATGTCCGAGATGCGCGGCCGCGATCAGCGTGACGATCGCAACATGCGGGCGCACCATGGAGACCAAAGGCCGGATTTCCCCGGCATGGTTCATGCCTATCTCGAACACGGCATAATCGGCGTCGGCCGGGAGCCGCGCGAGAGTGAGCGGCACGCCCCAGTGATTGTTAAACGATTTGTCGGACGCATGGACCTTGCCGACGGCCGAGAGCGCGAGACGCAGCGCCTCCTTGGTCGTCGTCTTGCCCGCAGAGCCGGTGACCGCGATGATCTTGGCCTTGCTTCGCGCACGGGCGGCGAGACCGGCCTTCACCATAGCTTCGAGCACATCGTCGACGACGATCATCGGCACCGAAAGACGACCGAGCGACGGTAGCCGAGCCTCAGAGACGACCAGCAGGCCAGCACCGGCGGCCATGGCCGCGGTAGCGAAATCGTGGCCGTCGAACTGGTCGCCCTTGATGGCGAAGAACGCGTCGCCCTCCCTAAGCGTGCGCGTGTCGATCGAGATGCCGTTGATAGCGTCAGGCAGCCGCCCGACCGGGCGTCCGCCCATCGCCGCGACCAGGTCCCCTGACGACCAGAGCGCGCTCATGCGGCGCGCCCGGCAAGGACGCGGCGGACTTCGGCATGGTCGGAAAAGGGCAGAGTGACCGAACCGACGGTCTGCCCTTCCTCATGACCCTTTCCGGCAATGACGAGAGTGTCGCCCGACTGGAGCAGCCCGATCGCCTGCTCGATCGCGGCGTGGCGGTCACCTATCTCCGTGGCCCCGCGTGCTGCCTCCATGATGGCGGCGCGGATGGATGCCGGCTCCTCGCTGCGCGGATTGTCGTCGGTGACGATCACGATGTCTGCCAGACGGGCGGCGATCTCGCCCATGATCGGGCGCTTGCCCCGATCACGGTCGCCGCCGCAGCCGAACACCACGACGACGCGGCCGGTCGTGAACGGTCGAACCGCGGAAAGCACGTTTTCCAGCGCTTCCGGCTTGTGCGCATAATCCACGTAGATCGGTGCGCCATTCGCTTTCGTGCCGACATGCTCGAGGCGCCCGGAGGCGCCTTTCAGCTTCTCCAGCGCGGAAAGCGCATCGGAGATCGCAGTCCCTGTGACGATGGCCAGTCCCGCCGCGACCAGCGCGTTGGATATCTGGAACTCGCCGGCAAGCGGCAGGTCGATCTCGTGGATCGTGCCGGCAGCCTCGATCTCGGCGCGCTGGCGGGACCGCTCGTGTTCGACCCGTTTCAGGACAAGCAGGTCACCATGCCGGCCCACGGTATGCACGGTGTTGCCGGCCGAACGGGCGGCGGCGATCGTCGGGCCTGACCACTGGTCGTCGGCGAAGATGACCGCCGGCGCGCCCTTGGGGAGCAGATCCTCGAACAGCCTGAGCTTGGCGCGATGATACTCCTCGATCGTCGGATGGTAATCCATGTGATCGCGGCCGAGATTGGTGAAGCCCGCAGCCGAAAGCGTCACGCCATCAAGTCGGTGCTGATCGAGGCCGTGGCTCGACGCTTCCATCGAGGCATGCGTCACCCCGGCCTTCGCTAGTTCGGCGAGCAGCCTGTGCAACGCTATCGGATCGGGGGTGGTGAGCGAGCCATACTCTTCGCGGCCAGGCGCCGAGACGCCCGTCGTACCGATGCTGGCGGCGGCTAGACCCTGTCGTTCCCAGATCTGGCGCGTGAAGGATGCAACTGAAGTCTTGCCGCTCGTGCCGGTTACCGCCACCATCGTTGCAGGCTGCGAACCGAAGAAGCGCGCGGCGCTGAGGGCAAGCGCGCGGCGCGGCTCGTCGACCTCGATAAGAGGGACGGAAAGGCCGTCCTTGATGGCGCCCTTCGCGGCGACGACTGCCACCGCGCCCGCGGCCGCAGCGGCCGCCGCATACGCGGCGCCGTCAGTCTTGCTGCCGGGCAACGCGAAGAAAAGCTCGCCAGCGGCGACCTTGCGCGAATCCGTCGCCAGGCCGGCCACCGCCACGCCGGAATCGACGTCGACGGGCAAAATGCCGGCTAAGTTGCGCAATTCGAACAATCTGTTTCCCCGGTGCGGCCGAGACCCCTCCCGCCGCAAGAATCAACGTGCGGAAACGAGCAGGGCCGCACTTTCATGGCCGAATTCCGGCATTACGCCAAGCAGCGGCGCCGCCCGTCTGATGATCGCGCCGACGGCCGGAGCGGCGTTGAGACCGGACGTCGCGCCCATGCCCGGCTTCTCGGCCTTGGGCTCGTCCAGAATGACGAGAACGACGTATTGCGGGTCGTTGAGCGGAAAAGCCGACAGGAAGGCATTGAAACGCTTGTCGCTCGAGTACCGTCCGGACACCACCTTCTCCGCGGTGCCGGTCTTGCCGCCGACGAAGAAGCCGGGGACGTCGGCGCGCTTGCCCGAGCCCTTCTCGACGTTCAGACGAAACAGGTAGCGCATGGAATCGCTGGTCGAAGGCTGCAGCACGCGCTCGCCGGTGAGCGCTGCCTCCTTCTCGTTCCGCGGCAGGAACGTGGGATTGTGCAGGATGCCGCCGTTGATCACCGCACCCGCCGCCACTGCGGTCTGCAGCGGCGTTGTCGCAACGCCATGGCCAAACGAGATGGTGATGCGGTTGATGCGCTTCCACTCGCGCGGCTCGGTCGGCTTCGCCACCTCCGGCAGCTCGGTCGTCATCCGGTCGAGCAGCCCGATCCGCCTGAAGAAGGCGCGATGCTGATCGATCGACACCTGCTCCGCCATCTTGGCGGTGCCGATATTGGACGAATAGATGAAGATCTCCGGCACCGAGAGCACGCGGCCCTTTCCATGGAAATCGCGGATGGTGTGCTTGCCGATGCTGAGCGGGCGCGAAGCGTCGAACGTGTCGCGCAGGGTGACGGCGCCGGCGTCGAGCGCCATCGCAGTGGTGAAGCCCTTGAACGTCGATCCCATCTCGAACACGCCGCCCGACATGCGGTTCAGACGGTCCTTTTCGTGGGCGTTGACTGGGTTGTTGGGATCGTAGTCCGGCAGCGACGCCATCGCGACGACCTCGCCGGTCTTGGCGTTCAGCACCACCGCGCCGGCCGCGATCGAGTGATAGCGGCTCATCGCCTGTGTCAGTTCGTCGTGCACGATGTGCTGGACGCGCAGATCTATCGACAGACGAAACGGCTTCAGATCGTCGGGCTTCGCGAGCCCGGTCTCGCGCAGGTCTGCGAGGCCTTGCTGGTCGATGTACTTCTCGATCCCGGAGATGCCGCGATTGTCGATGTCGGTCAGGCCGAGGATGTGGGCTGCCGTCGCACCGCCCGGATAGAAGCGGCGCTTCTCCGTGCGGAAGCCGATTCCGGGAATGCCCAGCGCCATGATCTCGGCCTGCTGGCGCGGCGTCAGCTGGCGACGCAGCCACACGAAGCCGGCCTGGCTGCGCAGCTTGTGATAGTTCTGCTCGTAGTCGAGGTCCGGCAGGACGCGCGCTAGCTTCTCCAGCGCCTCGTCGGCGTCGACGATGCGGCGCGGCTCGGCGAAGAGCGAGGCCGTGTTGATGTCGGTCGCCAGCACTTCGCCGTTGCGGTCGACGATGTCCGGGCGCGAGGCCATGACGCGCTGCGCCGGGCCTCCGCCAGTCTCGGGCTCGAGGAAGCCGAGATGCGCGAGCCGCATGCCGATGGCGGCGTACATGACGAAGAAGACGACCATGGTCATCACCATGCGCGTCCGTGTCCGCCCGGCGCCCGACTTGCGACTGGAGTGGACCAGCGTGCCCCCTGCCGATGCTGCCGCACGGCGCATGAGCGAAAGCTTTGGAAGACGAAGACGCGGCAGGGCGATCATGGCTTCAGTGCCCCCGTCACGGTGCTGTCCGGCAGGGCGGCTGTGCGCTCCCCGACCTTCTCTAGGATCTGCTCGATGTCGAGCGGCCGCTCCGGCAGCTCGTCGAGCGTCCCGATCTGCGTCGCCTCGACCGGCTTCAACTGCAACTCGTCGGCGAACGCCTCGGAGAGCTTCTGGAGCCGCGCCGGCTGGGACAGCAGGCTCCAGTCGGCCCTGAGCACGTCGATGGTTTCGCGTTCGTAGCGGATCTCCGCCTGCACCTTCTTCATCTCGGCCAGCTGCACCTCGGCGTCGTGCTTGACCTTGTAGGTCGCCGCCGCCGCCGCGATCATGACGCAGATCAGCACGGTGTCGCTGGTCCTGAACAGACGCATCAAGCCCCTCCTACGCCGCTGATTCCGCCGATCAGCGGCAGGTCGAAAATCGATAGATCGTCGTCGCCGGCGGGTGCCCCTGTGCGGACGGCCGAACGGAGGCGTGCTGAGCGCGCGCGTGGGTTGGCTTCGAGCTCGGCGTCGCCTGCCGTCACCGCAGCGGCAGGCTTCTCGAAAGTCGCTGCCTGCACGGAGACTTCGGGAAGATGGCGCGAGCCTGAGGCCTTGCCGGAACGATCGCTCAGGAATCGCTTCACGATGCGGTCTTCGAGCGAGTGGAAGGTCACCACGGACAGGACGCCTCCGGCCTTCAGCGACCGCTCCGCCGCAAGCAGCGCGCGGGCCAGTTGGCCGAGTTCGTCGTTGACGAAGATCCGCAGTCCCTGGAAGGTCCGGGTTGCAGGATGAATCTTGTCGGTCGGCTTGCGGCCGATCAGCCGCTCGATGGCGGCGGCGAGATCGGACGTCGTCTCGAAGGGCTTTTCGGCGCGGCGCTTCTCGATCATGCGCGCGATGCGCGAGGCCTGGCGCTCTTCGCCGAGCAGCCCGATGATCCGCGTCAGGTCGCCGACCTTGTAGCCATTGACGATATCCGCCGCGCTCTGGCCGGAGCGCGCCATGCGCATGTCGAGCGGCCCGCGGAAGCGGAACGAGAAGCCGCGCTCCGCTTCGTCGAGCTGCATCGACGAGACGCCGATGTCGAGGATCACCGCGTCGACCTTCGTGCCCGCGATCTCGTCCAGCGCGGCGAAGGCGCCGTGGACCAGTCGCAGCCGCCCGTTCGAGGCCGCGACCAGAGCCTCGCCGGCGGCAATGGCCTCGGGATCGCGGTCGATCGCGATGACATTTGCGCCAGCTGCAAGGAATGCGCGGCTGTAGCCGCCCGCGCCGAAGGTTCCGTCTACGACGCTACGTCCGTCGATGGGAACCAACGAAGCGAGCACCTCCTCGAGCAGGACCGGGATGTGGCGCGGCGCGGGCTCGGTCACGGCTGCGCTTTCGCGAAGTCCGCCAGACGGCGGCGTGTATCCCGCAGCCGCTGCAAGGCCGCTTCCGTGTGGGCGCGAAGCGCCTCCGGCTCCCAGATCTGAAAGCAGTAACCCTTGCCGACGAAGGCAACCTCTGCCGCGATCCCGGTATAGGCGCGGATCGCATCGGTAACCGTTATGCGGCCGTCCTGGTCGAGCTTCAGAAAGGTCCCGTCCCCGTAGAAATGCAGCGCCAGATCGTCCGCGGCCTGCCCGAGCGGGTCCTCCAGCGCAATCCGCTTCTCGATCCCGTCGAGCAGGTCCGGACCGCCGACCTCGAACGCCGGCGCTTCCAGCGACTTCACGGCATAGAGTTCGGAGTAGCCGCGCTTGGCGACCACCGCGCGAAAGTGCGCCGGAACGGAAACCCGTCCCTTCGCATCGATGCGGTTCGTCGCTGTTGAAAGGAACCGATCCATCGCGCCCGGCAACCATCTCGGCCGCCTTGTCTCCCCTCAGGAACTTCGTCGTCTCGAAACCCGGACCCAGTTGCGACGAGGCGCGTGACGACGCAATCCCACAGCCTTCAAAGGCTGCCGGAGTGGCGTACGCGCTACGTCCAACTGGAACTGCGGATTGATGATTTTGGGATACCATGGGGCTATATGGGCGTCAACGGGAATGACCTGCATCCACATCGCAGAAACGGCAGCAGCTAGGCCTCCTGAAGCCTTGGCGCGTTTATGCGAGATTAAGCCTAACGAAGCGTTATGGACTGCGCCTGGAAGCGGGCGAGAATTGCCAGTCGGCCTGTAAGCCGGGTTCTGTATGGCCTCGCCCGGAGGCGAAACGTGGCGGCCATTCCTCTGGGACGGACGTTGCCGACCGCCTCAAGCAACCTACCCGGACGGCTCGGCCGGAAATGGGCCTGAAGGTTGCCCTTCGCGCCGTCCCTATTCGGTCTTGCTCCCGGTGGGGTTTGCCGTGCCGCTTCCGTTGCCGGTCGCGCGGTGGGCTCTTACCCCACCGTTTCACCCTTACCCTGCAACGCAGGACGGTTTGTTTTCTGTGGCACTGTCCCTGGGGTCGCCCCCGCCGGATCTTGTCCGGCACCGTATCTCCGTGGAGCCCGGACTTTCCTCACATGCGGCCTTTCGGCGATTGCATGTGCGGCCGCCCAGCCGACTGGCAGCGCGTATAAAGGGGTTCGCGACCTGAAACGCAACCCTACTCAGCGAGATGGGCTTCGACCTTGTCGCAATAGGCCGAGGAGACGCTGTTCATCTTCTTGGCGCCGTGGCCCGCGTTGTATTTCATGATCGTGCCGCAGACCGACTTCCCGCCGAGCTGGTGTGCGAGGCCCAGATACCGCATTCCGAACTTGATATTCGTGTCCGGGTCGAAGAGCCGATCGGGAGAGCCGCGATATCCCATGAGCTTTGCCGTTGCCGGCTTGATCTGCATGAGACCGATCTCGCCCGCCTTGCCCTTGGCGCCGGGACGATAGTTGCTTTCCACGCGCACCACGGCGTGTGCGAGCTTCACCGGAACGCCATAAGCGTTCGCATATTTGGCTATAATGCCGTCGAGGCGCCCGCGCTGGCGCTTCGCGGTCGTGGCAGCGCTGGCGGGCACCGAGCCGGTGAGGATTGGATCGAGCCTGATCATCGAACCGTCAAGCGCCTGCGCGACACCAATTGCGCACACGCCGGCGAGAAGTCCGGCACCGACTGCGGCGAGGATTGAGTTCAGGGTCTTGGCCATTGCCTGCCACGAGTTGCTGATGCTTGTGGACGGCAATGGGAGCGCATTTCGCGTTGAGCGTGGCGCTGGCCCTCAATCTTGGTAACGCATTGTTACAGCGTAAACTTCAACCCACCGGCGATGTTAACGAAGCCAGGAGGCGGTGGAGTGTCTCAATGGTGGAACGGTCGGCCACGCCGTCGACTAGTTCTGGCCGGAAGTGTCGCTGGAAAGCCTCGACCACGGCCTTGGTCCGGCTGTCGAATAGTCCGTTGATCTCAACACCATAGCCATAGAGCGCCAGCATCGACTGCAGTGCTTCGACCGGCTGGCCGCGCTCGCCTGCCGAAAGGAACCGTCCGCCGCTGACCGTTGCAGGCGGCACATAGTGTCCGATCCCCTGTTCGTGCAGGAACCTCCATGGGAACAGTTCGCCCGGATCGATCTTGCGGCCGGGAGCGACATCAGAGTGGGCCAGTACACGCTCCGGCGCGACTGCATGCCGCGCCACGATCCCTGCGCAGAGCCGGGAAACTGCCTCGACTTGGGCCATGGGGAAGTCAGGGTACCCAAACGCGTGGCCCGGATTGACGATTTCTACCCCGACCGAACAGGAGTTGACGTCGCTCCGCCCTTTCCACGAACCCACGCCCGCATGCCAGGCACGATCAGCCTCGCGCACCATCTGGACGATCTCTCCGTCCTCGTAGACGAGATAGTGCGCCGAAACCTGGCTCTCGTCAGCGGCAAGCCAGTCTTCGGCCGCCTCCCCGCTCTTCATCCCGGTGTAGTGCAAGACGATCGTGTCGATGCCGAAATCGCCGCGCCGCTCCCCGAAGTTCGGCGATGGGCGTACCCGAACACTGGGCTCGTCCGGCGCGAAACGGTTCATGCGGGATGGAGGCTTCGCTCGATCATCGCGAAGGCGTCGTTGATCGAGGCCATCCGACGGTTGGCGATCTCGACGAACTCAGCCGGCAAACCGCGGGCTACCATCCGGTCGGGGTGATTCTCGGCCGCGAGCTTACGGTATCGCCTTCGGATTTCGCTGTACGGCGTCTCGCGGGTGACGCCTAGTACGGCATAGGGGTCACCGTCGCCGAGCACGGCGTGGCGCGCAACGATCGCTTCGAAGTGGGCCTCTTCGATCTGAAATATCTCGGCGACGCGGCTAAGATAGCCGAGCTCCCGCTCGTGGATGACACCGTCGGCCTTGGCTATGTGAAACAGGCCGTCGAGAATATCTTCGAGCAGAAGGCAATTGGGTCCGCCTGAACCACACAGCGCAGCCATCTTTACGGCGTATGCTTCGAAGCCAGCCACATCCTGCTTGGCCAGGTTATATAGCCTCGCAACGTTTCGCTCCTCTTCTGGAGGTATTGCGAAGATTTCGCGAAACGCCTTCACCTCGGCGTCGCTGACGATGCCATCCGCCTTGGCCATCTTTGCCGACAGGGCGATCATGGCGACGGAAAAGGCCACCTTTTGCCGGAGTTCGGGGTCACCGGCAAAGAAGGTGCGTACCGCTTCGATAACCTGCGAGAACGCAGTGATCGATCGCTCTGACAGAAAATGCGCTAGGCGTGTCCAAACCGACATGATCGCTATTTACGGCCAAAACCGCGGCATGGCGAGGAGCCAGCCGCGGTCTTTTCGCAGATGCAGCATGCGCGCAGAGGAGAAAGGGCTGATTCCCTTTCTCCGTCCGGGATGCCTATTCGACGGGACGTATCTCGCCGGGCGCAGTCCCATTACCGGTCTGTTCACCCTCAGCAGGCGCGGCAGCCGGCTCGTTCGCCATGGGGCGCTCAGTATTCGGCGTCGGCTGCATTGGGGCGGGATTCGTTTGCGCCGGGGGGTCGATGCTCTGCGTGGTATTCTCGTCGGTATCCGAGCAAGCGGCCAGCCCGAAAAGGGCGACGACGGAGGCGGACGCAATGAGCAGCTTCTTCATGACCTGAACTCCTGAGGATGTGGCTGGATAGAGCGTTGATGTCAGAACATCCTCGACTGCATTAGGTTTCCTCACAGTCCGAGTCCGATTGTCACGCAGTGACGCGAGCGGCGCTCGCAAACCGATCCGGCCGAATGGAGCACGAGTCACGATGTGGGATTTCTGGATCGACCGCGGCGGCACGTTCACCGACATTATTGGTCGCGCTCCCGACGGCGTGCTCCATGCGCGCAAGCTGCTTTCGGAGAACCCTGGCGCCTACCGCGACGCGGCGGTTCAGGGAATCCGCGACCTCCTCGGTGTGAAGGCTGGCGAGCCGCTGCCGCGCGACATGGTCGGTGAGGTTCGCATGGGCACGACGGTAGCGACGAATGCTCTGCTGGAGCGTAGGGGCGACCGCACGCTGCTGCTGATCACCAAAGGGTTTCGCGACGCGCTAAGGATTGCCTACCAGGCGCGTCCGGACATTTTTGCTAAGAAGATCGTCCTTCCCGAACAGCTCTACGAGCGGGTCATTGAGGTCGAAGAGCGCGTGCTGGTCGACGGTACGGTCGAACGCCCGCTGGATACGGAAAAATTACGACCCGCCCTGTCGGCAACCCGCGCCGACGGCATCGACGCCGTCGCCGTAGTGCTCATGCACGCGTGGCGTTTCCCCGAGCATGAGTTAGCTGTCGAGGCTGCCTGCCGAGCAGCCGGCTTCTCCCAAATCTCCGTCAGCCATCAGGCATCACCGCTCATCAAACTGATCGGACGCGGCGACACCACGGTCGTCGACGCCTACCTTTCACCGATCCTGCAGCGTTATGTCAGGCAGGTGGCAGAAGAACTCGGCCCTGGCCCGCGGCTGATGTTCATGATGTCGTCCGGCGGCCTCACCGCCGCCGAGCTCTTTCAAGGCAAGGACGCCATCTTATCAGGTCCGGCCGGAGGCGTCGTCGGGATGGTGGAGACAGCCGACATGGCGGGTTTCCAGCGGGTCATCGGATTCGACATGGGAGGGACCTCGACGGACGTCGCTCACTTTGACGGGACGCTGGAACGCACCCTCGATTCTGAAGTCGCCGGCGTTCGCATCCGCGCGCCGATGATGCGCATCCACACCGTCGCGGCCGGCGGGGGGTCCATCCTGCACTACGAGGATGGCCGCTTCCGCGTCGGACCCGATTCTGCAGGCGCCAACCCGGGGCCGGCCTGCTACAGGCGCGGCGGGCCGCTTTGCGTCACCGACGCCAATGTGATGCTGGGCAAGCTCCAGCCGGACCTTTTCCCGAGCATCTTCGGACCGGAACGCAACCAACCGCTCGATGCTGACGTCGTGCGTCGGAAGTTTGCGGCGCTTGCAGAGACGATCGGCGACGGGCGAACGCCTGAAGCCGTTGCCGAAGGCTTCCTCACCGTAGCCGTCGAGAACATGGCGAACGCCATCAAGAAGATTTCGGTGCAGCGCGGGTACGACGTGACTCGCTACCTGCTCAACTGCTTCGGCGGTGCCGGCGGTCAGCATGCCTGTCTCGTGGCTGACGCGCTCGGCATGGAAGCGGTGCTTGTGCATCCCTTCTCGGGGTTGCTCTCAGCCTATGGCATCGGCAAGGCCTCCATATTCGCTTCGCGCCAGCAAGCCCTGCTTGAGCCCCTCGACGAGGCCTCGATGCCGGCGACCGGCGCCCTGATCGCGACGCTGCTCGAATTGGTTGTCGTGGAGCTTACCGGCCAAGGCGTGCCCGAGGACCGGGTCGTTTGGGCGCCGTGGCTGCATCTGCGCTACGACGGCACCGACACGACGATCCCCGTCAACTTCGCCGCGCGTAGCATCGGACAGGCACGAAGCGACTTTGTGAACGCTCACAAGGCGCAGTTCGGCTTCATCTACGAAGGCAAGCCGGTCATCATCGAATCGGTCGACCTCCAGGCCCATGACGGCCGCATCGCCGGCCGCGACGAGACCGAGCGGCCGCTCGACGAGCGCGAAGCCGTGCCGGCGCGCCGGCGCATGATCTATTTCGAGGGTTCGGAGCGAAGCGCCGGCATCTTCCTGCGGGAAGACCTTCGGCCGGGGCATTGGATCGCCGGCCCGGCGCTGATCATCGAGCCGAACCAAACGATCGTCCTGGAGCCCGGCTGGCGCGCCCACATCACCGGCAACGATAATATTCTTCTGCGGCGCGTGGAAAAGAAAGTGCGAGCCGCAGCGGCCGGCACAAAGGCGGATCCGGTGCTGCTCGAGGTCTTCAACAACCTTTTCATGTCCATCGCCGAGCAGATGGGCGTGACGCTGCAGAACACAGCTCACTCCGTAAACATCAAGGAGCGGCTGGACTTCTCATGCGCCGTTTTCGACAGCGAGGGAGCGCTCGTAGCCAACGCGCCGCACATGCCGGTGCATCTCGGATCAATGGATCGGTCCGTCGAAACCATTATCAGGCTGAATGAAGGGAAGGTGAGACCCGGCGACGTATTTGCACTCAATGCGCCGTACAATGGCGGCACCCACTTGCCGGACATCACAGTCGTCACACCGGTATTCTCCGACGACGCGCGGAGCATCCTGTTCTGGACCGCATCCCGCGGGCATCATGCCGACATCGGCGGCACGGCACCGGGCTCGATGACACCGCTAGCCACGACGGTCGAAGAGGAAGGCGTTCTGTTCGACAATTTCCTGCTGGTCGAGCGCGGACGCTTTCGGGAAGCCGATCTGAGGCGCCTGCTGTCTGAACACCCCTACCCCGCCCGCAATCCTGATCAAAACGTCGCCGATCTCAAGGCTCAGATCGCCGCGAACGAGAAAGGCGTCGCCGAGTTGCGCAAGATGAACGCGCAGTTCGGCCTGGAGACGGTCGAAGCCTATATGGGACATGTCCAGGACAATGCGGCGGAAAGCGTGCGCCGCGTGCTCGAGCGGCTGCCGGACGAAGCCGCCTATGAGTATCCCACCGACACCGGCCAGGTGATCCGGGTAAGGATCACCGTCGACCGGACGGCGCGTGAGGCGACGGTCGACTTCACCGGCACCTCGCCAGTGATGAAGAATAATTTCAACGCGCCCGAGCCTGTGACGCGCGCCGCCGTGCTTTACGCCTTCCGCGTCATGGTTGAAGGTGCGATCCCGATGAATGCGGGCTGCCTGCGGCCAATCCGCATCGTCATCCCTGAAGGCTGCATGCTGCGTCCCGTCTACCCGGCCGCGGTTGTAGCCGGTAACGTAGAGACGTCGCAGCATGTCACCAACGCCATCTTCGGCGCAATGGGCGCGCTCGCCAACGCGCAGGGCACAATGAACAACCTGACGTTCGGCAACGCGACCTACCAGTACTACGAGACGATCTGCTCGGGCTCGCCGGCCGGCCGGCTGAACGACGGCACCGGTTTCGCGGGTACCGCGGGTGTCCATACGCACATGACGAACTCGCGGCTGACCGATCCGGAGATACTCGAGCTGAGGTTTCCGGTCGTGCTCGAGGACTTCCACATCAGAAATGGATCGGGAGGCGGAGGCCGTTATGCCGGTGGCGACGGCACGAGCCGCACCATCCGTTTCCTGCAGGACATGGACATGGCTATCCTCTCCTCGCATCGTGCCCGCCCGCCCGCGGGCCTCGACGGCGGCAGCGACGGCGAGCCCGGGCGCACGGAGGTCAGGCGTGCCGACGGTCGCATCGAGGAACTGAAGGCCTGCGATCAGATCAGCGTGTCACCCGGCGACGCGGTGATCGTCACCACACCGTCGCCAGGCGGTTACAGGCGCTAGTCGAGCACCTTCGACAGCGCGGCGACCATGGCCTGCGGCTTGTAGCCGAGTTTGGTCGGTGTCAGTCCGAGCCGGACCACGACGAGGTTCTTCGAGGGCACGATCGCGGTCGACTGGCCGTCATGACCGAGGAGCCAGAAGGCATCCTCAGGCAGTTCGAAGCCTGCGTCCGGGTCTTGCCCATCAGGCGTGCCTGCTTGCGGACCGTGCAGCCAGACCTGTCCGCGCCCGTACTCGCCGTTCGAGGCGGGAGCAGGCTCGCGCATCCATTGAGCAAACCCTTCAGGCAACAGCTGTCGACCGCCCCACTCGCCGTTCTGCAGCAGAAACTGCCCGAAGCGGGCCCAGTCGTGGGCTGTCGCAAACCCATATGAGGAGCCGACAAACGTACCCGTTGCGTCTGTTTCCATCACCGCGCTCGTCATCCCCAGAGGATCGAACAGCGCCTTTCGCGGCCAGGCGAGCGACACCTGTGGGTCGTCGAAAAGGTCCTGCCAGATGCGTGCGATGATGACCGCGGTCCCGCTGGAATAGTTGAAAACGCCCCCGGACGAACTTTCGATCTGCTTGTCTGCGGCAAAGCCGGCCATGTCGGGCTGCAGATAGAGCATCCTCGTCACGTCAGTGACGTCGCCATAGTCTTCGTTGAACTGCAAACCGCTCGACATCGCCATGAGGTCGGAAAGCGTGATGCCGCTTCGGCCATCGCCCTCCCACTGTTCGAAGAAGCCGGCGTCTTCCAGTTGGACACGTCCCTCCGCGATCACTGTCCCGATCAAAGCGGCGTTGACCGTCTTCGTCATCGACCAGCCGAGAAGCGGAGTGGCGGCCGAGAAGCCTGGACCGTAGCGCTCGCCGACGATCCTCCCATTGTGAACCACGACGACGGCGCGCATCCCCTGACCGGTCATGCCGTCGTCGTCGAGGATCGCCTTCACATGCGGGTTGCTCGAATCGGCGCGCTCTCCTTCCGGCCATACGGCATCCGAGCCGTCTACAGGAGAGATCGCCGGTAGCACGCTTTCCTTGGCGCGCGACACGTCGCCGTCCGGCACCGACGCGCATCCAAGTCCGTCTCGTGCGACCGCGGTGGACTTTCCGAAAATGCCGAACAGCGCGGCACTGACGGTTCCCGCCCCGCGATCGACGTCGACCCGCACGAGCTTGAGGATAGGATGCCCCGGCGCCTGTACATCAACCGCCAATACCTCCTGTGGGTCGCGTCCGGCGATGTACACATTCGAGCAGACGATCTTGGCAGCGTAGCCGGTGCCGACGCGAATGAGGTCTGGCGGAGCGAAGTAGAGCCACGCGGCAATTGCGACGATGGCCGACAGGACAAGAATAATCAGCCACTTCAGGGCAAGACCCAGAACCCGCATCTCACTCCCCGCCGCCATTCATTCGCCGCCTTCACCAGGCGAGTTGCGCCAGCTTTGGGCGGTGGCGGTCGGAAAATCAATGGCACTTCGCGGGATTACCGCGCTCGTGACGATACGCCGGCTATCGCCTATCGGGATTGCGCGGGAGCGAATGATTCGCGCGCACTGAAGGGGTTGTCGTATGGCGCAATGGAGCGGGAGATTTGCGCTTGTCGTACTGACCTTGCTTGCCGCCTGCTCCACGTCGTCGAACAGCGCATTGGACGGCCTCGCTCCGTCGTCCGCGCCTTCTCCCAATCAGATACTTGCCACCGCGCCGCGGTTTGGAGATCGCGATCCCCATGACTGGCAGCGCTCTCCGCCGTGGACTTACGCGGTGCACGGAACGGACGTCTCGAAATACCAGGCCGCCGTCGACTGGAGTACCACGCGCAAGAACGGCATCTCGTTCGCATTCCTGAAGGCGACCGAGGGCGGCGACCGCGTAGACGATTACTTCGAGGTCAACTGGCGCAACACCAAGGCCGCCGGCATCCCCCGCGGCGCCTACCACTTCTACTATTTCTGTCGCACGGCGCAGGAGCAGGCGGAATGGTTCATTCGCAACGTCCCGCGCGATGCCTCGGCGTTGCCGCCTGTTCTGGACATGGAATGGAACCACCTGTCCCCTACCTGCAAGCTGCGACCCGACGCAGCCACGGTGCAGTCCGAGATGAAGATCTGGCTCGAAATCGTCGGCCGTCACTACGGCAAACGCCCCATCATCTACACCTCGACGGACTTCTACGAGGACAACAGGCTGGTGAACTTCCACGGCTATGACTGGTGGCTGCGATCGGTTGCCATGCACCCGCACGATCGCTACGGCGGCCGACGCTGGCTGTTCTGGCAGTACACCGGGACGGGCATTGTTCCCGGCATTGCGGGCGACGCTGACATCAACGTTTTTCACGGCGACGCCGGCGAGTGGCGCAAATGGCTGCGCTCGGTGGCTCGGTAACCGATTGTTCATTGCCGCTCAAAGGCTTGGTGCGGCTAGACAAGCCTGTGTGTTAAGTGCGAGCGGCAGAAGGAGATTGCCATGAGCAGGTTGTTGGCGGTGGTTGCGCTGTCGGCGGTAGCGGCTTCCGGCCCGGCGCTGGCGCAACAGTGCGGCGGTGACTTCTCGGCATGGAAGTCGGAGCTCACGAAGGAAGTCCGCGCGACCGGCATGGGCCAGCGCGGACTCGCTGCACTGGCCGGCGCGACAGTGGACCCCAAGGTCTTGCAGCGTGATCGCGCTCAGGGAGTCTTCAATCAGACCTTTACTGAGTTCTCCGGCCGCATGATCAGCAACGATCGGCTTACCCGGGGCAAGCGCAATCTCGAAAAGTACAAGACAGTCTTCGACAAGGCGGAGCGCGAGTACGGCGTGCCCGGTGCGGTCATCACCGCATTCTGGGCGCTTGAGACCGACTTTGGCGCGGTCCAGGGCGACTTCAACACACTGAACGCGCTCGTCACCCTGGCGCACGACTGCCGGCGCCCGGAGCTCTTCCGGCCACAGATCGCCCCGCTGCTCACGCTTATCGACAACGGCACCTTGCCGGCCTCAGTCACGGGCGCGTGGGCAGGCGAGATCGGCCAGACGCAGATGCTGCCGTCCGATATCCTGACGAAGGGCGTCGACGGTGACGGCGACGGCGTCGTCGACATGCGCAAGAGCGTGCCGGACGTCATCCTCACCACCGCGAACAAGATCAAGTCGCGCGGGTGGAAAGCCGGTCAGCCCTGGATGCTCGAAGTCAAGGTTCCTGCGAACCTGCCTTGGGAGCAGACGGGACGCGTCAACCGCTTTCCGATGTCGCAGTGGACAGCCTGGGGCGTCACCCGCCGCGATGGTGCACCGCTTGGCAACGGCCCCGCCGCTGGCCTGGCATTGCCACAGGGTCATAAAGGCCCCGCGTTCCTGGTCTTCGAGAACTTTGACGTCTATCTCGAGTGGAATCAGTCATTCGTCTACACGTTGACGGCGGCCAATCTCGCGACCCGCTACACCGGCGCGCCGAAATTCGATCCCCGCAGCCCAGACGAGGGGCTGTCCGGCGCTTCGATGAAGCTGCTTCAGGAGAAGCTGGCGGCGCGGGGCTATGACGTCGGCAAGATCGACGGCATTCTTGGCGCCCGCACCCGCGATGCAGTCCAGAAGGAGCAGATCCGACTTGGGCTGCCGGCCGACGGCTGGCCAACGCCGGCTCTCCTCGCCAACCTTTGATCGGAACGAACTCGCGGGTTCTTCTGTTCTTGGTGCTTATCAACCCAGCACGAGGAACGGACATGGCGCGTGAAGAGAAAACGAACAAGACTGATGCCGAGCTGCGCGAGCGCGTCTGGGAACTCGCAGAGGACATCGGGTTTTGTATGCTCGTCACTTGGGACGGAGAAAAGCAGCACGCACGGCCAATGCATGCGCGGATCGATGATGACGCCGGCGTCATCTACTTCCTGACGGACAAGGACGGCGTCAAGGACGACGAGATCGAGCGCTTCCCGGTAGTCACCGTGACCTTCGCCAACCCGTCCGGGTTCAAGTTCGTCACCATGAGCGGCAACGCTTCGGTTTCAAACGATCGCGCTAAGATCAAGGAGCTGTGGGACGCTTCCGACAAGGCATGGTGGGACTCCGCTGAGGATCCGTCTATCCGCCTTCTCACCTTCCGACCCGATCAGGCCGAACTCTGGGACAGCCCGAACTTCCTCGTCTCGACCGCGCTGATGTTGTCGGCTGCGGTGACCGGTGCGAAGCCGAAGATCGGCGACAACGCCAAGCTCAGCATGTGACAAATTTCGCGCCCGGACTACCAGTCCGGGCGCGCATTCATCGTTTCAAGACTTGCAAGTCCCTCCGGCGCCTTTCCGGCGTCGAACGGGGTCGCGACTTCGACGAACGTATCGGGATAGAATCCGTTGAAGCGCGTGCGGAGCGACATCGAGTACGCGCCAATGTGGCCTATCTCGATCCAATCTCCAGTATCTAC
Source organism: Pseudomonadota bacterium (assembly GCA_023457435.1). Lineage (GTDB taxonomy): Bacteria > Pseudomonadota > Alphaproteobacteria > Rhizobiales > Rhizobiaceae > RCIO01. The sequence continues at coordinate 242,306 of JAEWLS010000027.1, read as the reverse complement.
CGTCTCCGGCAGCCAGAATGGCCGCGACAGGATATCGACGGAATCGCAGGTCGCCCCGCACACCTTGAACGGCACGATGTTGTCGGCGCTGCCGTTGCGCGTCCGGATCGCCGGATCCGGGATAAAGCGCGCGGGCAAGGTGATCTTCCCCGTCCAAGAGTCCGACAGGGACGCCCAGATCCCATCGTTGATATAGAGCCGCCGGCCCTTGCGCAGCAGTACGCGCACGATCAGCGAGAAAGCGCGCGCAACGACGACGCGGCCGGGCTCTGCGACCAGCAGCGTCTGGTCGAAGCCCCACTCGACGATGTCCTCGCGCAAGCGGCGCATGATCTCCGGGAGTTCCGGCATGCGCGGCTTCCTGCTCTGCGGATCGTGCCCATAATCGGCAGGAAATCCGCCGCCAACGTCGACGCCGCTGATCTCGATTCCCATTCGCTGGACGCGATTGCGTACCCAGTCAGCCGAGCGCAGCGCGCTCTCGTATATGTCGGGATCCTCGATCTGACTGCCGACGTGAAAACAGATACCGACCTTGTAGCCGGTTCGCGCAAGGCGCTCGATCAATTCGACCGCGGCGGCGGGACCGGCGCCGAACTTCTTCGACAGCTCGTAGGTCGCACTACCCTTTGTCTGGATACGGACGAAAACCGTGACGCTGCCAGGGTCAATGTCGAGCGCGCGCACGATGCGCGTCAGCTTGGCGATCTCGTCCTCGTGGTCGACGGCAATGACCCTTATGCCGTAGGTCTCGAGCGCCAACCGGATGTCCGACTGCGCCTTGACCGGATGCATGTAGAGCATTTCCGCCTGCGGCGCGACCTCGCGAACCGCGGCAAACTCGGCGGGTGATGCGACGTCGAAAGCGGTGACGCCCGCTTCGGCCAGGGTCTTGAGGACGATAAGCTCGCCGTTCGTCTTCACCGCGTAGGCAGTCTTGCCCGGAAACGCAGCCATGAAGTCCTGAGCATCCTTCCTGAGGACCTCTGGCCGAAAACAGTAGACCGGATCATCCGGCCGCAGCGTCAGCGCGGCCTGGCGCGCGTCATCGAATCTCTGCATCGGCGTCCCTTCTTTTGCAGGCAAGTTACCAAGGTGCGACGGGAGGCAAAAGGTCGCGAGAACCATCCACGCCCTCCGGGCGACTGGACCACATCGGGAAACGGGTGGCGCGCGGCGCCGCCGGGGACTATGGCTCTCGCTCAACCGATCGGACACACAGTGACTGCAGAAGCACGCACCGCATCCCGCGCCATATCTTCACGCGCATGGATCATGCTGCTCGTGCTCGGAGCGATCTGGGGCGGCGCGTTCTTCTTCGCCCGCGTGGCGGTCCAGGAGATTCCACCCCTGGTGCTGGTGCTCTTGCGCGTTTCGATCGCGGCGGCGGTCCTGCAGCTCTACCTGCTGGCAGCTGGCATCTCTTTTCGAGCCGTGCTGCCCCATGCGCTCGGCTTCGCTGGACTGGCGATGCTCAACAACGTCATCCCTTTTTCGCTGATGTTCACTGGCCAGACGGCGATCGGGGCTGGCCTGGCATCTGTCCTCAACGCCACCACGCCGTTCTGGACGATGATCCTTGCGAACATCTTCCTCTCCGACGAAAGGCTGACGCCGCAGCGCTTCGCCGGAATCCTGATCGGCATTGCGGGAACGGCGGTCATGGTCGGGCCGGGCCTCATCGGCGGGCTGGGCGGGCCGGTATGGGCGAAGCTGGCGCTGATCGGAACGGCCCTGTCATATGCCTGCTCGGTCATATATTCGCGGAAGTTTGTGACCCTTAGGCCAGAACTTATGGCCGCCGGCCAGCTTACGGCGTCGACTGCAATCATGCTTCCCGTCGTTGTGCTGACACAGGACCTATCTGGTCTGCTCACCGCGAGCGGCACGACCTGGAGCGCGGTGCTTGGCCTTGCTGTCATTGCTACTGCGCTGGCTTACCTGATTTTTTTCCGGATCCTGGCCGAGGCCGGCGCAAGCAATACCTCGCTTGTCACGCTGATTGTGCCAGTCAGCGCCTTGTTGCTCGGCTCGCTGTTCTTGGGCGAGCGGCTCGAATCGTTTGAACTGGCAGGGATGGCGCTTATCGGTGCCGGTCTCCTGGTCATCGACGGGAGGCTCCTCCGTTCGCGCTGACGCTCGATCACGGAATGTTTTCTGCAAAAATGTTGCCTTAGCTGCACCGCAGGAATTTTCTTAAAGACCAACGACTTACGCCTGCAGAGGGGTATGACGTTCCCGGGAGGGGGATCGTACGGGAAAATTTGCCCCTTGCCGCTATCCCAGTCTGAGTTAGACTCCCCACACAGTCTGCAGAGGAGGCCGACACATGGGACTCGCCAGACCGCTAAATGCACTGGTGTTTTGTGCAGTGTTCGCATTCATCGGCGCAGCAGTCGTTGGCATTCTGCCTTGAGCGACGAACGCAGCTGACCAATCGAGAAAAGGCCGGGATTCTCCCGGCCTTTTCATTGGTGCATCAGGCGGCAACGGCCTGCCGCGATGGGTTCGTTGCCCGGATGCCGATCATGTGACACATCGCGAACGCCAGATCTGCACGGTTCATGGTGTAGAAATGGAAGTCGGAGACGCCCCGCTCGACGAGATCGAAAACCTGCTCGGCTGCTACCGCTGCTGCCACGAGCATATGGGTCAGCGGGTCCTCTTGGAGCCCGGAAAAGCGCTCGCCGAGCCAGCGCGGTATGTGAGTGCCCGCCCGCGCAGCGAAGTTCGCAACCTGTGAAAAATTGTGGACAGGCAAGATGCCGGGCACGATCGGCACATAGATGCCGGCGCGCCGCGCCCGCTCGACGTAGCTCTCGTACAGATCGTTGTCGAAGAAGAACTGGGTCACGGCACGCGTTGCGCCGTTGTCAACCTTGCGTTTGAGCATGTCGATGTCGGTGGCGAAGTCCGGGCTCTCCGGATGCTTCTCCGGATAGGCGGAGACAGAGATGTCGAAGCTGCCCTGGCGCGCGATCGCTGCGACCAGTTCGGCACCGTTCGCGTAGCCATCGGGATGCGGCTCGTATCTCGCGCCGACACCGGCCGTCGGGTCTCCGCGCAGCGCCACGAAGTTGCGGATCCCCATGCCGACGAAATCGGCGATTACTTCGTCCACCTGCGCGCGGCTCGCGTCGACGCAGGTTAGATGCGCCGCCGGCACGAGCGAACTGGCGTTACGGATCCGGCGCAACGTTCGCGCAGTCCGCTCGCGGGTCGAGCCCCCCGCGCCATAGGTCACCGACACGAACTGCGGCTGCAGGGGCTCGAGCCGCTGCACCGTCTCCCACAGCCGTGCCTCCATCTCGTCGCTCTTCGGCGGAAAGAATTCGAAAGACACTCGTATACGGCTGCCCACATCGGAACGCCGCGAGTAGCGATACTGGTTCATCATGCAGTCTCCGTCGGACCTTCGGCAGATGCGATCAGCAGACGCCTGTCCCGGGCAAGCCACAGCTTGACAGTCAGGCCAGGCGCCGCCGCGGCGCGCCGATCGAAATCGCGCTTTTCGACGAGTTCCAGGCCGGCGTCCGCCAGCCACTCCTCGATCTGCCGGTCGGCAAAGCCCAGGCGCTGGTGCGCGTGCTCGTCACGCAGGAACTCGAGCCCGTGCGGCGCGAAATCGACGATCAGAAGCCGTCCAGACGGGCGTAGCAGTCTCGCCGCCTCACGAACTGCCCTCGCTGGGTCGTCGAGGTAGTGAAGCACCTGGTGCATCGTCACCAGGTCGAATGCGTCGCGTTCCACCGGCGGCGAGTAGATATCGCCCTGCCGAACCTGGGCCGAAGCAATGCCTGCGCGGTCGAGATTTGCGCGCGCGACCGCAAGCATCTCGCGCGACATGTCGATGCCAACGGCTCGGCGGTAAAGCGGAGCGAACAGCTCGAGCAGACGCCCGGTGCCGGTTCCCAGATCGGCCATTGCCTGGAACGGCCGGTTGCCGACGAGCTTGAGCATGGCGGTCTCCACCGCCTGGTCTGGAACGTGCAGCGAACGGATCCGGTCCCAACTTTCCGCGTTTGCCGAAAAATACTCAGCGGCACGCTGCTGTCGTCGGCTGCGCACCGATTCGAGTCTCTCGCTGTCGCGCGCCACCACTGCATCGGTCAGATCAACGCGAGACACTATGCCTTGGACGAATTCGCGCGCCGACTCGGTGTCGGCGCGACGGAAAAACGCCCACGAGCCTTCCTGATATCGTTCGATCAGGTCGGCATCGAGCAACAGCTTGAGGTGGCGAGACACACGTGGCTGCGACTGGCCGAGAATCTCGGTGACGTCGGATACCGTCAGGTCGCATCGTGCTAGCAGCATGAGAATGCGAAGCCGGCTGGATTCTCCCGCCGCCTTCAATGTATCTACCATCGTGTCGAGGCCGATAGACGTCTTGCTCAGCATGGGCGTTCCGTTCCAGACATAAAGATATCTTTATATCAAACGTCGCAGAAGGCAAGCCCGTGAGGTGTCACCTCTGATGCCGGCCCGCACGGAGCGCCAGCGCGCGGTCGCCCGAGCTTTGACCGTACTCATCCCACTTGCCCCCTACGCGGATGCAGAGCCGATCCGCGAGGCTGCGCTCGCCCGAGACATGCGCGAACTCCCTCCGTCGATCGCCGTGTGGCTCGCGACGATTGCACACGTCCGCCATCGACACACCGAGTACGATCGGCTCCTTGCCGAGGGCTACGACAGGGAGTCAGCGCGGCATTTCGTGGTAGACGAGATCAATGCTCGGTTGACGCAGTGGCGCGCGACGCGACTGCTCGACGAGAATGACGAGAGTTGACTAGCGATAGATCCACTGTTCGGGAATGCGAACGGAAATCTCTTCCCCAACCGTTACCGTCCCGGGCTTCTCGATCCAGGCGACCAGTCCCCTCAGGCGTTTCGCGGCCTTGGGGAACAGGAGCGATCCTGCTTCGACGTCTTCCATGCCGGCCCCCTTCGCGACTTCCCTGCCGGCGATCCGGCACGGTCCATTCTGCGCGTCGACCTTTACGGTCACCCCATTCTTGAAGAACAGCATAGTGCCGGCCGGCAGCATCGACAGCATCGGCACGCCGTCGATCGACATGTTCGCGCCGAGCCATTCCGGCTGCACTTCCCGAAGCCCCATGCGGTTCGCCACCAGCTGAAGTTCGTCGGGGGCGACGATCGATAGCTGGCGTTCGTTGCGCATCTCGGTGCCGCGCGGATACCAGGGTTCTCTGCTGCCGGAGCGCCGCGTCGGCCCGGCGTGGAAGTCGCCAGGAATGCCCTCATAGGTCAGCTGAAGGGTATCCACCGGTTCGGTGACGAACGCCTTTCCCGGGGCGACGAAAAGCCCGACGACGCGCGCCGCAAGTTTTCTTGCCTTGAGAATCTCCGGCTCGTCGCTACGCCGCTCGAAGAGTTCGGCCTGCTCGCTCACATCATCCTCAGAAGCGAGCCGCCGATCGAATAGCCTGCACCAAAAGCACAGAGCAGCCCGAGATCGCCCGGTTGCATGTCCTCGTGATTTTCCTTCATTGCGATGATCGCTCCGGCAGCCGCCGTATTCCCCAGCCGATCGAGCACGGTTGGCGCGCGGTCCTGGTCCAGCTCGTGTCCGAATGCGAGCTTGAGCATCATCGCGTTCATGCGCGCGTTCGCCTGGTGGAGCCAGAACCGGCGGATATCGTGGACGCTGCGACCGTGATCGGCGAGAAAATCGATCATGAACTTGTGGCCGGCGACAGTGACTTCCTTGAAGACCTTGTTGCCAACCTGCTTGATCATGTTTCCTTCCATCTGCACCGCGTCGACCTCGTCCTGAGCCGCGCGGTTGAGGAAGCCGAAATTGGTGCGGATGTTGTTCGAGAACTGCGTCCAGGTTCGGGTGTCGAGGATCTCGAGCTTGCCGCGGCGTTCCTCGCCTTCGCCCATGCCGTCGAGGACGACGCTTGCCGACGCATCGCCGAAGATGAAGTGCGTCTGCCGGTCCCGGAAGTTGAGCATCCCGGTGATAAGCTCGGGGGTGACGACGAGTACTCGTTTCTGCGCGCCCGAGCGCACGAGATTGTAAGCCACGTGCAGACCGGCGGCCGCCGAAGAGCATCCAAGATTCATGTCGAAGGCAGCGCCGCGAATGCCCAGCTCGTTCTGGATCTCCACGGCAATTGCCGGATACGGCCGCTGCTGGTGGGAGGCGGAGCAGATCACGAAATCTATATCGTCGGCGGTTAGCCCGGCATCGTCCATTGCCTTGCGCGCCGATGCCACGCCGAACTCGGCCATGACCGAGATCTCGTTGTCGCTGCGGGCCGGTATCCGCGGCGTCATCCGCGTGGAATCGAGGATACCGGTCGGCTCGTATACATGCCGCTGCTTCACGCCGGATGCGTAAACGATGAAATCGTCGTCGGATTTCTGCAGAGGCTCGAGACCGCGAGCGAGCCGATCGACGTTCTCATCGTCGACCCACCTGTTGAAGCTGGCAACCAGTTCTTCATTGCCGATGACGGCCGGCGGGATCTCGATCCCGATGCCGCTGATCGCCACACGCTTCATGATGTCAGTCCCGGCGTTCGCGCACCCCGCACCCGCCGTGAAAAAATCGACGAGATTTATTGCGCGGTGAACGTTTACGCCCACTTTTCACGGATGCCTAGAACAAGCATCGTGTCGCCTGGATATTTTCTGCGATTTGTCCTGCAAAAACGACGCTAGCGTCGTCACCAGGCGCAAATTTTCACGTCAGTCTCGGGATTTGCCCAGCAAGCAGCGTCGTCGCGCTGACGGACGAACTGTCCCGGCAACGGGATCGTGCGGCCGGTGCCTAGGTGGACATAGCCGAAGGCAAAGCCGGGCGTGTCGACCTCGAGAGTATAGGTCGGATAGCCCTTGCCAGATATGCGGAAGCTGCCTGCGCTGTCCAAACCACGGAAATCGCAGTTGAAATAGCCATCGTCGGATGTGAAGCAGCGGGCCGGCTTCGTATCCGCAACGCCGACGAGGAGCATGAGGAATCCCCCTGCGGTCGCGACGAGGGCAAGCCCATTTACATGGCGCATATGTCGACTCCGCCGTTCTCCGCGAATTGGCTTACACGCCGATTGCCGCGGCAAGCCCTTCTGCAACTTCGTTCAGGCTGTAAGGTTTCTGCAGGACCGGACGATTCTGCCATTCCTCAGGCAGTCCTCCACGACCATATCCGGTCGTAAAGGCGATCGGCATACCGGTTTCGACCAGCCGCCCCGCGAGATCGAACACCGGCTTGCCGCCGAGGTTGACGTCGAGCAGGGCAACGTCCGCCGCGACGCCCTTTCCGATCATCTCTTCCGCCTGGGCGAACCGCATCGCCGGCCCAACGACCACGCAACCCAAATCCTCCAGCATCGTCTCGAGGTTGAGAAGGACGAGAGCCTCGTCCTCGACGACGAAGACTCGCAGCCCATTGGGCAATCGATTCGCCGCAGTCATCGCTTCAAACTCTCCATTCCGGCTTGTGGAGCACTACCATCTTAGAATGAAGCTCGTCAGCTTGATAGAACGCCGAGAACTCGGCCACAGACGATATGCTCGATCATGCGAGATCCGGACCCGCGACGTTCCGCATTGATGACACCGGCCGCACTGCTCACGCCAATCGGGCGTCACATGTCGGTTTACGCCCTCATACTTCCAGGACAACACAGCGCCCCCAGGGTTGAGTGAGGGCGCATCATTGCCCCGCCGGCGAAGCGGCGAACCCCTAGCGGCGCTTTAAACGCGAAGGGACCGAACTGGTTCCCTTCAGCGCGTGAGCCGCTTGTGCGTCATGCGGTGCGGCGCAGCAGCCTCCGCGCCGAGGCGGCGGACCTTGTCCTTCTCGTACTCTTCGAAGTTCCCCTCGAACCACTCGACATGAGCGTCGCCCTCGAACGCCAGCATGTGGGTCGCCATACGGTCGAGGAACATGCGATCGTGCGAGATGATGACGGCGCAGCCGGCATAGGCTTCGAGCGCGTCTTCGAGCGCGCCCAGCGTCTCGGTGTCGAGGTCGTTGGTCGGCTCGTCGAGCAGCAGCACGTTGCCGCCGTTCTTGAGCATCTTGGCGAGGTGCACGCGGTTGCGCTGGCCGCCCGAGAGGTTGCCGACCTTCTGCTGCTGATCGCCGCCGCGGAAGTTGAACGACGAGCAGTAGGCGCGAGAATTGACCTCGTGTTTGCCGAGTTTGATCACCTCCGCGCCGCCCGAAATTTCTTCCCAGACGGTCTTGTTTGCGTCGAGCGCATCGCGGCTCTGGTCGACATAACCGAGACGCACCGTGTCGCCGATGCGGATGGTCCCGGCGTCGGGCTTTTCCTGGCCGGTGATCATTCGGAACAACGTGGTTTTGCCGGCGCCATTCGGGCCAATGACGCCAACGATACCGCCTGGCGGGAGGCGGAACGACAGGTCTTCGATAAGAACCTCGTCGGTATAGCCCTTCTTCAGGCCCTCGACCTCGATGACGACATTGCCAAGCCGCTCGGACGACGGAATGACGATCTGGGTGTCCGTCGGCTTGCGGTTCTGCGCCTGCTCCAGCAGGTTTTCATAGGCCTGGATACGCGCCTTCGACTTGGTCTGGCGCGCCTTCGGCGAGGAAGCGATCCACTCGCGCTCGCGCCAGATCGCCTTCTGGCGCGCGTCGTCCTCGCGGCCCTCCTGGATCAGGCGCTTCGCCTTGGCGTCCAGATACTTGGTGTAGTTGCCCTCGTAGGGGATGCCGCGGCCGCGATCGAGCTCGAGGATCCAGCCCGTGACGTTGTCCAGGAAGTAGCGGTCGTGGGTGATGATCAGCACCGACCCCGGATATGCCCGAAGGTGCTTTTCAAGCCACGCAGTCGTTTCGGCATCGAGATGGTTGGTGGGCTCGTCGAGCAACAGCAGGTCTGGCGCCTCGAGAAGGAGCCGGCACAACGCCACGCGGCGGCGCTCGCCGCCCGACAGGTTGTTGACGTCGGCATCGCCCGGAGGGCATTGCAGAGCCTCCATGGCCATCTCGACCTGCTGCTCGAGATCCCAAAGGTTCAGGCGGTCCATCTCATCCTGGAGCTTGGCCCCCTCGTCAGCCGTCTCGTCGGAGTAGTTCATCATGAGCTCGTTGTATCGCTCGATGATGGCGGTCTTCTTCTTCACGCCGTCCATGACGTTCTGGAAGACGGTCTTGGCCGGGTCCAGCTGCGGTTCCTGCGCCAGATAGCCGACGGTCGCGCCTTCGGCGAGCCATGCCTCGCCCTGAAAGTCCTTGTCCATGCCGGCCATGATGCGCAGCAGCGAGGACTTGCCAGAGCCGTTAGGCCCGAGGATACCGATCTTGGCGTCCGGGTAGAAGCTCAGATGGATGTTGTCGAGCACCTTCTTGGCGCCATAGGCCTTCGACAGGCCCGACATGTGATAGATGAACTGGCGTGCCACGCGCGCTTTTCCTGTTCCAAGTCAATGGGGAATTGTGCGCTATGTAGGCGAAAGGCGCCCGCGGGGCAATGCGATCAGGCGGCGTCTGCGAAGCGCTCGTGGATCTGATGAAAATCGGCGGCAATCTCGAGAAACACATCCACAAGAGCCGGGTCGAAATGCCTTCCGCGCTCGGCGACGATGTTTGCCACGGCAACGTCGTGCGGCATCGCTGACTTGTACACCCGTTCAGAGACAAGCGCGTCGTAGACGTCGGCGATCGCCATCAGCCTGCCAGGCAGTGGTATGTCGGCTCCGGCAAGACCCTGCGGATAACCCATGCCATCCCAGCGCTCGTGATGAGTGTGCGCTATCTCTTTTGCCATCTGGAAAAACGGCGTGCAGGTCCCGAGGTGCCGCTCGGCCGTGGCTATAGCAACGCGGCCCAGGTCCGCATGCGTCTTCATCACCTCGAAATCGTCGTCTTCCAGTTTCCCCGGCTTGAGCAAGATCCGGTCAGGTATGCCGACCTTGCCGATGTCGTGCAGCGGCGCCGATTTGAACAGGAGGTCGATCGTGCCGGGCTTCAGTTCATCGCCATAGAGACCACGTTCGCTTGCCGCCTGAGCCAGCAGCCGCACGTAATGCTGGGTGCGATAGATGTGATTGCCTGTATCGTTGTCACGCGTTTCCGCAAGCGAGGCCATCGCGAGGATGATCGCCTCCTTGGCGCGGAGCGCCTCCTCGCGCGCATTGATAAGGTCCGTGAGCAAGGTCACGTTCGTCATCGCCACTGCCGCCGAGTTCGCGATGTGGCGTAGCATCGAGATTTGATGCGGCGCCGGGCGATATACCTTTGACCAGTAGGCGCCGATCGCGGCGACCGGATCGTCGGCGCGCACCGGCATCATCGCCAGGCTGCGCACGAAGGTCGGCCTGTAGGCGTCGTGCGGAATCCGCGCGTCGAGGTAGATGTCCTCTATTACAACCGGCTCGCGGTTCAGCATCGCCCATCCGGAGATGCAGTTTCCCAGCGGAAAGCGCTGGCCTTTCCAGAGCGGCGCTATCGCGTCCTCGTCGGCATAGTGACACTTGTCATTTTCGCGCAACACGAAGGTTATGCCGTCGCAACCGACCAGTCGCCGCGAGTAGCGTCGAACTGCTGCGAGAACTTCGTCCACCCCGCGCGCCATCGACAGTTCGAGCGTCAACGATTCCAGTCCCGCATCCTCGGATGGCGGGAGCGTCAGTACTGCGGCTGATGACATCAGATCTCTCGGCGACGAGCCACCCCACGCAGCCCGACGCATGAAGTGTCGGCGCTTCGGGTTAATGACGCGTTAGCCGGAAAGGATCGTCCAAGCTTAACCACAGTGCTTTCAATCGCCGAGATGACTGGAAGAAGGACACCCATCACACGTTACCCATCTGGCTTCGATGAGCCCAGCCGGTCGTCCTACCCTCTATCCACGCCATCAGCGCGTACATCGCAATACCTTCCACGGCGAGCATAATGAGACCGGCGAAGACCAGCGGTGTGTTGAACTGGCTCTGCGCCTGACTCATCATCTGCCCAAGTCCGTTGTTGGAACCGACCGTCTCCGATACGACCGATCCCACGAAGGCGAGGGTGATCGCCACCTTCAGCGAACCAAAGAAGTAAGGCATCGAGCGCGGAATGCCGACCTTGAGCATAGTGTCGAGCTTCTTGGCCCCTAGTGCTGAGGCCGACGCCGCCTCGAATCTGGCCACTCGGACCAGGAGCGACTGCGCCGATCTCGCCTTGATCAAGTCGCGTTCCGCGTCCAGCCTTCGTGGCTCGACGACGAATCGGAGAGACAGGATGCGGCTCATCTCGACAGTGCTGTTTGCGGGCGTGGCACTCGGAGCGAGCGCGCTCGTCGCGTCGGCACAGCAACTGGAGTGCAAGCCGGCAATGAGCGGGACTGCGAGCGCCCAGCCGACGCAGGAAGTCGGCGAGGCTGCGGCGATCGCAGTGTGGACCGCCAAGGTCACCGCCGAGTACTTCCCAGTCTTTGCCAATTGGTCCAACGCACGCTCGACCACCGTTTGGTGCGAGCGTTACACCAGTGCCATCGGCTTCAACCTGTGGCGGTGCACGGCGCAGGCCCTCCCCTGTCGCATTCCCTGAAGACCGGAGCTTGACGCACCTCCGGCGGCCACACATGGTCGCGTTGGAGGACGTCATGCCGTTCAATCCCCCCGAGATGCTGGTCTCGCCAAGCGGCGCGACGCTCAACCTTCTGACGAAGTCCGCGATTGGTGAGCCACGCGGTGTCGTCCAGATCAACCATGGCCTGGCAGAGCACGCTGCGCGATACGCGCGGTTCGCGGATTTTCTCGCCGCGCGAGGCTACCATGTGTTCGCACATGACCATCGCGGGCACGGCGGCACGACCGGCGCGCCGCCGCGATGTTTCTCAGAGCCAGGCGAAGCGGGCGACGAGAAGGTTATCGCCGACGTGGCTGCGATTCATGACGAGATCGGCCGACGCCACCCGGGTCTGCCGGTCGTCCTTTTCGGCCATTCGATGGGCGGGCTAATCGGACTCAACTTCGTCCTGCGGCACCCGGGCCGCATTCACGCCGCGGCAATCTGGAATGCAAACTTCTCCGCCGGCGCGGCGGGACGCGCTGCGCAGGCGCTTCTTGCCTGGGAGCGCTTTCGTCTTGGGTCTGACGTACCGTCACGTCTGCTTCCGCGCATGACGTTCGGCGAATGGGCAAAGCAGATTCCCGAGCGTCGGACCGAGTTCGACTGGCTGTCGCGCGATCCTGCCGAGGTGGAAAAGTATATCGATGACCCGCTGTGCGGATGGGACGCATCGGTCGGCATGTGGCAGACAGTGTTCGGATTCGTGTTCGCTGGCGCGAATGATCGCAACTTCACGGAAGTGCCGCGCTCAATGCCGCTGAGTCTTGTCGGTGGCGAGAAGGACCCGGCAACAAATGGCGGCAAGGCCGTCTTGAAGCTCGCCCAGCGGATGCAGTCGATGGGCTTTTCGAATCTGAAAACAACGATCTATCCGCAGACGCGCCATGAAAGTCTGAACGAGTTGAATCGCGATCTCATCATGGCCGAGTTCGGCGACTGGCTGGATGGCGTGGTGCGGCGCTGATCTGTTACAGCCTCTTAAAAGATATGCGGAGGCTACATGAAGACCGGCGGCCAGCTCATCGTGGACGCGCTTGAGGCGAACGGTACAGACCGGCTCTATTGCGTGCCGGGCGAAAGCTACCTCGCAGTGCTGGATGCGCTGCACGATTCATCCATCAGCACCATCGTCTGCCGGCAGGAGGGCAGCGCGGCCATGATGGCTGATTGCCACGGCAGGCTGACAGGCAAGCCAGGCATATGCTTCGTCACCCGCGGCCCCGGCGCAACGAACGCGTCTGCGGGCATTCACATCGCCATGCAGGATTCGTCCCCGATGATCATGTTCATCGGCCAGGTGGCGCGCGGTAACCGCGATCGCGAGGCGTTCCAGGAAATCGACTTCCGCGCCTTTTTCGGGCCTATTGCCAAGTGGGCCGTCGAGATCGACGACGCGCGCCGGATCCCGGAAATTGTCACCCGCGCCTACGTTACCGCGACGTCGGGCCGTCCGGGCCCGGTCGTAGTGTCGCTGCCGGAGGACATGCTGACCGACGAAGTCGATGCGCCGTCGCCGTTACCGTGGATACCCGTCGAGACCCACCCTGGCCACAGGGAGATGGAGGAGCTGGCGCGGCTGCTTGAGGGGGCACAGCGCCCGTTCATGATCCTCGGGGGCTCGCGCTGGTCGACGGAGACTGTCGAGCGCCTGCAATCGGCGACAGAGCGCTGGGCACTTCCGGTCGGCGTCTCGTTTCGGCGGCAGATGCTGTTCGATCACCTCCACCCCTCCTACGCCGGCGACGTCGGCATCGGCCTCAACCCCAAGCTCGCCGCGCGCATCAGGAACGCCGATGTTCTCATCCTCCTCGGCGGGCGCTTCGGCGAGACGCCATCCTCGGGCTACAGCCTGATCAAGAGCCCCTACCCCGACCAAAAGCTCGTTCATGTGCATCCGGATGTGCGCGAGCTTGGACGCGTCTATCGCCCGACCCTCGCGATCAACGCCTCTCCGGCCGCGTTCGTCGATGCGTTTGCCGCCCTTGCGCACCTGCCGCGTCCTGTCTGGGCGGACGAAACGGCGGTGGCCCATGGCGACTATCGAGCTTGGTCGACGCCGCCGGAGACTGGTCCGGGAGAGGTGCTGATGGGGCCGATCATGGCACATCTCGAAAAGATCCTGCCGCCCGATGCGATCATGTGCAACGGCGCCGGAAACTACGCGACATGGGTCCATCGCTTCCACCGCTTCCGCCGCTTCGGCACGCAAGCGGCCCCAACCTCCGGCTCGATGGGCTACGGCGTTCCGGCGGGCGTGGCCGCTAAGCAGTTGTTTCCCGAGCGCCAGGTCATCGTGTTTTCCGGCGACGGCGACTTCCTGATGAACGGACAGGAGTTCGCCACTGCCTGCCAGTACGGGCTGCCAGTGGTGGTGATCCTCGTGAACAACGGCACCTACGGCACGATCCGCATGCACCAGGAACGGGAGTATCCGGGACGCGTCTCCGCCACCGATCTCTCGAACCCCGATTTCGCGGCTCTGGCCCGGGCGTATGGCGGACATGGCGAGACCGTCGCGCGCACCGACGAGTTCGCTCCGGCATTTGCCCGCGCGGTTGAGAGCGGCAAGCCGGCGATCGTCGAAATAATGCTCTCCGCCGAGGCCATCACACCGACGCGCACGCTGACCCAGATACGCGAGCGGCGCTGAACGCTCAGCTGCCGACGCTGCCCGCATACATAGTTAGAGACGCCCTCTGGCCGATGGACATTTGCGGTCGGGCTATGTCAAAGGCTGCTGACGGCTCATACAGCAGGTTGTGCAAATGCAGAATTTCGCGCTCGATTTCCAGGAACTGTTCACGACGGCAGGACTGTGGGCGTTGCTCCAGGTCATGGCCATCGATCTGGTCCTCGCCGGTGACAACGCCATCGTAATTGGGCTCGCGGCCGCCGGCCTCCCGGCCGATCAGCGTCGCCGGGCAATCCTGGTCGGCATTCTGGCAGCGACGGTTCTGCGAATAGGCTTTGCGTTGATCACGACATGGCTGCTCGCAATTGGCCCCATCTTGCTGATCGCGGGCGGACTGCTTCTGCTTTGGGTCTGCTGGAAGATGTATCGCGAGCTCAGCGTGAGCCACGAGGACGAGCAGGAGGCAACGGAAGCGCTGGCCAACGAGGATCTGAACCGCAATGGCTCGGTCGCCGGCGGCATGCCGCGCAAGACCTTTGCGCAGGCCGCTTGGCAGATCGTCATCGCTGACGTTTCCATGTCGCTGGACAACGTGCTTGCGGTCGCAGGCGCGGCCAAAGACCATCCGACGATCCTGATCATCGGTCTGGTATTGTCGATCGCGCTCATGGGCTTTGCGGCGACGTTCGTCGCGCGCCTTCTGCACCGCTATCGCTGGATTGCCTGGATTGGCCTGCTGGTCATTCTGTACGTCGCGATCTCCATGCTGCTCGACGGCGCGGTGGATTATTGGCCGGAGCAGCTCAGCTTCCTGAGCCCATGGTTCGGGCACTGAGACTGTCGAACTAGCGACTATCACTTGGCCCGCCGACCCTGTCGGCGGGCCATATCATGAGCAGCAGCATGCACAGCATGCATAGCGTCAGCAGAGCCGAGGAGAACAGGACCAGGCTTCCACCCACCAGCGTCACCAGCACAGACGCGATGATGGCGCTGCCGCCTTGTGTGACGAAGCCGTAGATCGACGCCGCGAAACCGGCAATCTGGCCGTGCGGGTCGAGCACGAGCGCAGCCGAGTTCGAGAAGACGATCATGAAGCTCGTGGCGTAGAGGATGAAGATGGCGGTCGTGCTTGCCGCTGTCGCGTAGCCCGATAGGGCGGTGCCAAGCAGCAGCATTGCAGCCACGATCAGTACGGAACAGCCGATCTTCATGGCGCCGACGGTGCCTATCTGCGTGATCAGCCGCCGGTTCGCGAACTGACCGATGACGATGCCGAAACCGTGCAGGGCAAAGTAGACCGTGAAGGCCAGCCCGGTGAGGCGAAAGTTTTCGTCGTAGAGGCGCGCCGATGACGCGATGATGAACGCCATCGTCGACATCGCCACGACGCCGACGATGAGGAAATGCCGCGACTGCGGCTCGCGAAGGATTCGCATGAGCCGCTCCCGCATCAGACGCGGCGCGAGCGGGCTGGCGACCCGCTGCGGCACCGTCTCCGGCAGCTTTATCAGCACGAGCAGAGCCAGAACCGCCAGCGCGGCAAGTACCGCGAACACGCCCCGCCATCCTGCCAGCACGGCAAACCCGCCACCGAAGAACGGCGCGACGATCGGGCCGGCGGCAAAGACCGCGCTCGCCATCGCCATGTGCCGCGCCAGCGTCTGGCCGGTGTAGAGGTCGCGCAGGATCGTCCTGCCGATGACGATCGCCGCAGCACCGCCGAAACCCTGCAGGAAGCGCCCGACCAGAAGCATGTCGACCGTCGGCGCCAGCGTCGCCACAAGGCAACCGACGAGATAGGCGGCAAGCCCCAGCGCCAGCACCGGCCGCCGCCCCCAACCGTCCGACAGAGGGCCCCACAGCACCTGCGAGAAGCCGGACGCGAACATGTAGATGGTGATGGTCATCTGCACGGCCGCGTAGCTTCCGCCGAGATCGGCGAGAATGGCCGGCAGGACCGGCAGCGTCGTGTCGATGGAAATGGCGGAGGCTGCGATCAGGATGCCGCAGAACGCTACGATCAGGCCTGGCTTCAAGAATTCACCGATGTCGGTCGAAAGGACGTTCCATCGAGGAGCGCGGCAGCTGTGCGCAGCGCGGCGCCAGCAGCCACGGCCATTTGTGGCAGCAGCATCCATTCGAGCGTCCACGCCGCCCCCGAACGCTCGTTTTCATGGATCATGGCGTGCTGCATTCCGCCCGCGAGCGTCGCATTGAAGCGGGCGAGCGCAACCAGCGTCTCGGCTCCGACCGGATTAACCTTGTGCGGCATCGCCGATGATCCCCCGCCCCCCGCGAGCTTGATCTCGCCGACCTCGGTTTGGGCCCCGAGCGCAATGTCCTGGCCGAGCTTGCCGAGAGCCCCCGTCAGGCCTGCCAATGCGGACGCGTAGGCCACGATGCCGTCGCGCTCGTTGTGGCGCGCATGCTCCGGGCACGCCAGGTCCAGAAGCTCCGCAACGCGCGCCGCGATCGCTGGCCCCTTTCCGGCGAGCTTCTCCTGCGTGCCGGCCGCTCCGCCGAGCGAGACGAGCGCAACGTCCTGTGTCGCCGCGTCGAGCCGGGCATTGCAGCGGACCAGCATGTTCCGCCAGGCGGCGATCTTGCGCGACGCAGGCACCGCGATTGCTGCCTGCATGCGTGTATGCCCCATCACGGTGACGGCGCCGACTTCCGCCTCCATGCGATCCAGGGCTGCGACCAGGCGCGTCGCTCGGCCGTGGAGCTCGCCGCTTGCCCGCTTCAGCCGCAGCGCAAGTGAGGTGTCAATGGCATCCTGGCTGGTCGCCCCGAAGTGGAGCTTCGAGCGATGCGCTTCCGGCATCCGCGCCCGTAGCTGGTCGAACAACGCAGGCACGACGACACCGTCACGGGCCGCTCCGATAGCGAGCTCCTCGAAGTCAGGCCGGAAACCGTCGGATGCCGACGCGATCGCCTGCGCGGCGTCCGTGGAGATGAGCCCTGCCTCCGCCTCGGCGCGACCGAGGGCGCGCCAGAACCTTAGCATGCCCTCGATGTCGGCATCCGCCGAAAACAGCGCGGAAAGGCCCTCGTCGCCGAGCAGCCGCGACAGGAATGGATGGTCCGCCGCGGATGCCGGCACGTCGCGCCCCTCAGATATCGAAGAAGATCGTTTCCTTGTCGCCCTGCAAGTGTATGTCGAAGCGATAGGTGTTGCCATCGCGTTGACCCATCAGGGTCGAGACGCGCACGCGATGCTCGATCTTTTGCAGGATCGGGTCTTCCGCGTTGGCCTTCTCCTCCTCTGCGAAGTACATGCGCGTCTGGAGGCCCATATTGATGCCGCGCGCAACGATCCACATCGTAATGTGCGGCGCCATGAGCCGGCCGTCCGGAAACGGAACCCTTCCCGGCTTCACCGTCTCGAAGCGGAACTCGCCGGTGTCCATGTCCGTCGGGCAACGGCCCCAGCCGGTGAAGTTCGGGTCTGCCCCGCCGCGCACGTCCGACGGGCTGTCGTAGCGACCGGCCGCATCTGCCTGCCAGATCTCGAGCAGCGCATCGCGCAACGGCGTGCCCGTGCCGTCGAGCACGCGGCCGACGACGGTGATGCGCTCGCCCTTGGTCTTGTCGTTGACCATCGAGATTCCGAGGTCCTTGTCGTAGACACCCGTTATCTCGGCGAAGTTGGGCGTGAGCCCGATGTGGACGTACGGGCCTGCGGTCTGCGAAGCGCTTTCTTTCAGGCGGTCGAGCGACTGAGCCATCTCAGTTCCCCTGCGGCTTGTTTTCGAAATAGGTCTGACGCCGGCCGCGCAGGACGATGTCGAACTTAAAGGCGCGGCTGTCCATCGGCGTCGTCGCGCCCATGTCGAGCACTGCCGTGAGCGCTTCGATCGCGCGCTTGTCCGGGATCGTCCGCACGATTGGGCAAAGCGGGATCAGCGGATCGCCCTCGAAGTACATTTGGGTGATCAGCCGCTGGGCGAACCCGTTGCCGAAGATCGAGAAGTGGATGTGCGCCGGCCGCCAGTCGTTCGGACCGTTCGGCCACGGATAGGGTCCCGGCTGCACGGTGCGGAAGAAATAGTTGCCGTCGTCGTCGGTGATGGTGCGTCCGCAACCGCCGAAGTTCGGGTCGAGCGCCGCCTGATATCCTTCCTTCTTGTGGCGGTAGCGCCCGCCGGCGTTGGCCTGCCAGAATTCGACCAGCGCTCCGGCGACGCCCTTGCCGCGTTCGTCGACGACGCGGCCGTAGACGATGATGCGCGGCCCGATCGCGCTTTCGCCCGGCTTGGCGAAGTTGTGGATCATGTCGTTGTCGAGTTCGCCCAGAATGTTCTGGCCAAACACCGGTCCCGTAATCTCGGACAGGGTGTTGTCGAGCGAGATCATCGCCTTCTGCGGCGAGCGAAGGATGGATGTCTTGTACCGCGGGAAATATGCAGGCGGATGCCAGCTCCTGTCGCGCTGGTAGAACGCGCCGGTCTCCGGACCTCTGTTGGGCAGCATGGTGCTCATTTGACTTTCTCCCGGTCCATCTCCGCAAGGACCTGTTTCACGATCTTGATCGCATGGTTGGCGCGCGGCACGCCGGCGTAGATCGCCACATGCAGCATCGCTTCCATGATGTCGTCGGGGCTGGCGCCCGTATTTGCGGTCGCGCGCGTGTGCAGCGCCAGCTCCTCGAAATTGCCGAGCCCGGCCAGCAGGGCGAGCGTCATCATCGAGCGCTCGCGAGCGCTGATCGTCTCGCGGGACCAGACGTGACCCCAGGCAGCTTCGGTGATCAGCGTCTGGAAATCGGCGTCGAACGGTGTCTTTGCCGCCTGCGCCCTGTCGACGTGGGCAGCGCCCAGCGTCTTGCGCCGTGTCGCCATTCCCTTCTTGTGCATCTCGGACTCTGCCATCGCCATCTCCTCAGTAAGGCAGCCCGACATAGTTCTCGGCGAGAGATGTCGATGCGGGGCGCGAGCTCACGAGATAGTGCAGCTCCGCCTCCTGGATGCGCTGGCCGAAGCTTCCCTGATCCGGGAAGCGGTGCAGCGTGTTGGTCATCCACCAGGAAAACCGCTCCGCCTTCCAGACCCGCGACAGCGCACGCTGCGAGTAATCGTCGATGCCGGCGTCGGAATGCTCGGCATAGTGCTCGCGCAGGCCTTCGAACAGATAGTAGACGTCGCTCGAGGCGAGGTTGAGCCCCTTCGCGCCGGTCGGCGGCACGATGTGCGCGGCGTCGCCTGCCAGGAAGAGACGCCCGAAGCGCATCGGCTCGGCGACGAAGGAACGCAGCGGCGCGATCGACTTCTCGAAGGAAGGCCCGGTGACCATACGCTCGGCGACGTCGGCGGGCAGGCGGCCCCTGATCTCGTCCCAGAAGCGGTCGTCGCTCCACGCCTCGACCTGATCGTCCAGCGAGCACTGCACGTAGTAGCGGCTGCGAGTCATCGACCGCATCGAGCAAAGCGCGAAACCGCGCGGATGGTTTGCGTAGATCAACTCGTGGCTGACCGGGGGCAGTTCGGCGAGCAGCCCCAGCCAGCCGAACGGATACACACGCTCGAACACCTCGAGCGCCTTCTCCGGCACCGACTTCCGCGACACGCCATGGAAACCGTCGCAACCGGCGATGAAGTCGCAATCGAGCCGGTGCGTCGCGCCGCCCGACTTCCAGGTCACATAGGGAGCGTTCCCATCGAAATCGTGCAACTGCACGTCCGCGGCTTCGTAGTGGGTGACCCCGCCGGTCTCGAGGCGGCGGTCCATGAGATCGCGCGTTGCCTCGGTCTGCCCGTAGACCATAACGCGCTTGCCGCCGGTTAGGCCGTAGAGGTCGATCCGATGATGCGTGCCGTCGAAGGCGAGGTCGAAGCCGTCGTGCGGCAGTCCCTCGGCGCGCATCCGCGCCCCAGCCCCTACCTGCTCCAGCAGGCGCACGGATCCTTCTTCGAGGACCCCGGCGCGCACGCGGCCGAGTACGTAGTCACGCGACTGGCGTTCGAGGATGACGTTGTCGATGCCGGCGTCGCTGAGCAGCTGACCGAGCAGCAGCCCGGCAGGACCGGACCCGATGATGGCGACCTGGGTTCGCATCGATAGACGAGACTCCTCCGCGCCGGCCTGCACCGGCTTGGACGCAACCTTGTCGCGCCGCGTCCATGTATACAATGGACTTTCCTCGCATTCGATTGCACATTCCGAACATGGCGCAACGACGCGAAATCCCGACCTACAAGCTTTACGGAGAGGATTTTGCTGCATCCCCCGACTTCTGGCTGCACACGGAGACGATCCCCGAGCGCACCACATTGCACAATTTCGAAATCGCCGAGCACAAGCACGACGCGTTCTTCCAGATCTTCCTGGTGACGAGCGGCCGTGGCGAGATGCTGTCGGAGGGCGGCATCCGGGAGTTCGCGGCGCCCTGCGCCATCTTCATACCGCCCAAGGCGCGACATGGGTTCCGTCATTCGCGCGACATTGACGGACTTGTCGTCACTGCGCGGGCCGACCGGCTTCAGGCAGTCGCGGCGTCGGATCGCTCGATCGGCGATTTTGCCGGCAGATTGAGGATCGTCGGCCTCGAAACCGGCATTGAAGCGCGCCGCGCGGCGGAAACGCTGCAGGCTGTCGCAACCGAGCGCGCCGAATCCGCACCGGGCCGGGCCGTCCTCCTCGAGGCCCTGATGACCACCGCCATCGTCTGCCTGGCGCGTGCGGCAGGATCGGAGGCGCGCGTTTCATCGGTATCGGGCGAGGCGCGCGCGGACGCGCTGCTGGCGCTGATCGGCACGCACTACCGCGAGCACCGCCCGCTGAGCTTCTACGCTGAACGGATCGGAGTTTCGGAAACGCACCTCAACAGGGTTGCACGGTCATCGACCGGCCTTTCGGTGCAGGGATTGCTCGCCCGGCGTCTGGTCGAGGCGGCGCGCGGCGAACTGCTGTTCACCCCCTTGCCGGTGCAGGCGATCGCCTTCGCGCTCGGCTTTTCCGATCCTACCTATTTCAACCGCTTCTTCCGCAAGGCAACCGGGATGACGCCGGGCGCGTACCGCGCGTCCGAGCGACAGCGCGCGGCCTAAAGAAAAAGGGGCGGTTGCCCGCCCCTTTTCAGTCGTCGTCCGTGAAACTCAGAGCTTGTCGGTGATCGCCGTCGTGTATGCGCCGGCCGGCTCCTTGGTGATGATCTTCTGGTCGAGCAGCGCCTTCGCGGTGCGCTCGTATGCCGCCGGAATCAGCTTCGCGTCCGGCTTGTCGATCAGCTTGGCGACCTCGCCCATCATGCGTTCCTGATGGTTCTCGTCCTGACCGCCGTTGTCCATGACGATCTCGGCAGCTTCCTTCGGGTTTGCGATGGCGTACTCCCAGCCCTTCATCGAAGCACGCACGAAGCGGACCATCTTGTCCTGGAAGGCGGCGTCCTTGAGCTTGTCTTCGAGCGCATAAAGGCCGTCCTCGAGAAGGTCGACGCCCATGGCGGTATAGTTGAACACGGTCAGGTCCTCGGGCTTGTAACCCGCGTCGATCAGCTGCCAGTACTCGTTGTAGGTCATGACCGAGATGCAGTCCGCCTGCTTCTGGATCAGCGGCTGGACGTCGAACGACTGCTTGAGCACGGTGACGCCATCCGGACCGCCCTCGGTCGAGAGGCCGAGCTTGTTCATCCAGGCGTAGAACGGATACTCGTTGCCGAAGAACCAGACGCCGAGCGTCTTGCCCTTGAAGTCGGCTTCGGTCTTTACCGGGCCGTCCTTCGGGCAGACGAGCTGCATGCCGGCCTTCTTGTATGGCTGGGCGATGTTGACGAGGCCGACGCCCTTGTCGCGCGCAGCGAGAGCTGCCGCCATCCAAGTCACCACGACGTCAGCGCCGCCGCCGGCGATGACCTGCTCCGGCGCGATGTCGGGGCCGCCCGGCTTGATCGTCACGTCAAGGTTCTCGTCGGTGTAGAAGCCCTTGTCCTTGGCGACGAAATAGCCGGCGAACTGGGCCTGCGCGACCCACTTGAGCTGCAGCGTTACGGCATCGGCGGCTAACGCCTGCACCGCGGCGAGGGAAAACGCCCCCGCCATCATGGACACGATCAGTTTTCTCATAAGCTCACCCTCTTGAATTGGTCTATCCACCTCGGACAGACGGATGCCAGAACGTCACTGCCCTTTCTGCGAGGGCGATGACGCCATAGAAGACCGAACCGATGACCGCCGCAACGGCGATTTCGGCCCAGACCATGTCGACATTCATGCGGCCGACCTCCGTCGAGATACGGAAGCCCATGCCGACCACCGGGGTGCCGAAGAACTCGGCCACGATGGCCCCGATCAACGCCAGCGTCGAGTTGATCTTCAGCGCGTTGAAGATGAACGGCATCGCTGCTGGCAGGCGCAGCTTCATGAGCGTCTGCACGTAATCGGCGGCGTAGGTGCGCATCAGGTCGCGCTCCATGTGCCCCGACGCCGCGAGCCCGGCGACGCTGTTCACCAGCATCGGGAAGAAGGTCATTACGACTACCACCGCAGCCTTCGACTGCCAGTCGAAGCCGAACCACATCACCATGATCGGCGCTATGCCGATCAGCGGCAGCGCGGAGACGAGGTTGCCGAGCGGCAGCAGGCCGCGTCGCAGAAACAGGAAGCGGTCGGCCAGGATCGCGATGCCGAAACCTGAGATGCAGCCGATGAGATATCCCGAGATCACCGCCTTGAAGATCGTCTGGTAGACGTCTGCGGTCAGGATCGGCACCGACGATACGAGACGCGCGCCGATGGCGCTGGGCGGCGGCAGCAGCACGAACGGAACGCCCGCCCCGCGCACGATGGCCTCCCACAGGATCAGGATCCAGAGCCCGAACAGCGCGGGAATCACGAGCCGTAGCACTGTGTTGGCGGCGCGACCCGTCGGCTTCAGGTACGCCAGTCGCGAGACGAGCAGCCAGGCAAGCAGCCAGGCGGCGAAGAGCATAAGGAAATACGCGGCCCGCGCACTCCCCTCGGCTCCCGCTATACCCTGTATCAGGAGCCAGGCCGCGCCGTGGGACGCAACCAGCAGCGTCGCGATCACCACCGGGGTAGGAATGGTGATGCTCGACACGACAATGCCGATCGCGAGCAGCGCGATCAGTGGAACGGCGTAGGATGCCGAGGCTATTGCGGCTTCTCGGCTCGCCGCTGGCAGCATGACGAGCGCAAGCAGCAGGAAGACCGCTGCGACGAGAGATTGCACCGATGGACGCAGGCGGATCATGTCGGCCGAGCGCCCATCGCGCGCTCGGTGATCCGCCCCGCCAGGCCGACCCCAGTGACCAGCAGAACGGCCACGACAGAGCCGGCAACGAGCGCCGCGAACATGTCGATCGTCTGGCTGTAATACGAGCCGCCGAGCAGCTTGGCGCCGATGCCGGCGACGGCTCCCGTGGGAAGCTCGCCGACAATCGCTCCGACGAGGCTTGCGGCGACCGCAACCTTCATCGACGCGAAAAGATAGGGCACGGAGGCCGGCATCCGCAGCTTCCAGAACACGTCGCGCGGGCTCGCATTGTAGGTGCGCAACAGATCGAGGTGCGTCAATTCAGGGGATCGTAGGCCCTTCACCATTCCGACCGCGACCGGGAAGAACGACAGGTAGGTCGAGATCAGCGCCTTGGGTATCAATCCCGTCAATCCGACAGCGGCGAGGACGACGACGATCATCGGCGCCAGGGCCAGGATGGGAATCGTCTGCGACGCGATGATCCATGGCATCAGGCTGCGGTCGAGCGCGGCGAAGTGAACGATGCCGACGGCGATGAGGATGCCCAACGCAGTCCCGAAGGCAAAGCCGAGCAGCGTCGAGGACAGGGTCACCCACGAGTGGTAGACCAGACTGCGGCCGCTGGTGACGCTGCGCATGAACGTGTTCTCGAAGAAATTCACGGCAACCTGATGCGGCGCTGGCAGGGTCGGCTTCGGCTGCGTCATCGTTTTCACGAAGAGTTCCGGAAACGTCGACTCCACGCCCGAACGCTTGTCGAGATCGCGTTGGAACGGCGCATTCATGTAGAAGGCGAAGGCATACCAGGCGGCGACGATGATCGCGACGATCGCCAGCACCGGCAGGACGCGGTCGATCAGGTCTCTCACGCAGCCGCCTCCCATCGCAATGTGATGATCGGGATGCCCTCGTCCGCAATACTGCGCGACCCGGCAACCTCGGCGAACCCCTCGCGCTCATAGAAGCGCCGCGCCGCGATGTTGGGTTCGAACACTGTCAGCTCGACGCGTCCCGCGGCAAGGGCCTTGGCGTGGTCCAGAAGCTCTACCCCTATGCCGTAGCCTCGCGCGTGGGGCGCCAAGTAGAGCGCCGGCACCAACCCCTCGCCCGACATCGTCATGTAGCCGACGATGGCTGATCCCTTTTCGGCCACCAGCACCGTCCGTCGGTCCAGCAGCTCCGGCGCGAAGAAGTTCGCCAATTGGTCGCGCGAGTGGATACGCGGCAGCCAGTCGGTCGCGTCGATGTAGTCGTTGATGATCGCGGCACAGGCCGAAAGGTCGTCGGCTGTGGCCGGTCGGATGACGGTGTCAGTCGTCATAGCTGTGACCGGAACGCAGTCCGTCCCGCACACGCGCGGCGATCGCCAGAAACTCGGGCGTCTCGCGGATGTCCAGCGGACGCTCTTTCGGCAAGGTCGACTCAATGACGTCGGAGACCCGGCCCGGCCGCGGCGACATCACCACGATCTTGGTGGACAGGTAGACGGCTTCCGGGATCGAGTGCGTTACGAAGCAAATGGTCTTTTCGGTCCGCGCCCAGAGTTCGAGAAGCTGCTCGTTCAGGTGGTCGCGGACGATCTCATCCAGAGCCCCGAAGGGTTCGTCCATCAGGAGCAAGTCGGCATCGAACGCTAGCGCCCGCGCAATCGACGCACGCTGCTGCATGCCGCCGGACAGCTGCCACGGGAACTTCTTCTCGAAGCCGGAGAGATTGACGAGATCGAGCGTCCTGCGGATGCGTTCAGCCTGCTGAGCCTTCGGGTAACCCATGATTTCCAGAGGCAGCGCGACGTTGCGCTCGATTGTCCGCCACGGGAACAGCCCGGCCGCCTGGAACACGTAGCCGTAGGCCCTCGCGCGTCGCGCCTGCTCCGGGGTCATGCCGTTGACGGTGATGGTGCCCGAGGTCGGTCGCTCGAGATCGGCGATGACACGCAAAAAGGTCGTCTTGCCGCAGCCGGATGGGCCGATGAAGGAAACGAACTCGCCGCGTCTGATGTCGAGGTTCACATCCGTGAGCGCCTGCACCGGACCGTCGTTCGTGCTGAACACGAGGCCGAGACCCTTCGCCTCGACTACCGAATCCGACTTAACCGCACCCGCCATACGCACCTGTCACTCGCATCTCTTGACGGTCGCGATCGCCTCGCCCGTCTGGCTGTACAATTCGTAGGCGTCCCCTTCGCCTGCCTTCACGATAAGCAGGAATTCGATGGAGCGGAATGTCTCTCCTTCGTGGCTGCACAGCATTGTCGCGACCTGGCTGCCGTCCAGCGCCTTCGCTGCCGACACGAACTCGCAGCCGCTGGCGTAGCGCTCGAACCCCTCGACGCTGAGCGCCACAAGGCTGTCGTCCTCGCGGTCGGCATTGTACAGCCAGTTGCAACCGGCCTTGTTGCCGTACATCCCCGGCAGGTCGAGTACGCCGGCGTGAGCGACCAGACCCATGCATAGCAGGCCCGCGCCCGCCACGAGCGCGCGGGTACCGGCCGTGATCACTTCGGCACCTCGCATGCAGCCAACTCACCAACCAGGCGATCGCCGGCGGCATTGAAGATGCTGTAGGCGTCCTGATCCGGGGATTTGGCCACGCGCCAGGTTTCGATGGTGGTCACGTCGAGCTCCTGCTGGCAGAGCAGGGTGACGATGCGGCTTCCATCGCCCGCCGGCAGCACCTGGACGTACTCGCACGCCGTGACGAAATCCTTGTACTCCGTAGGAGTGAGCACGGTGACCGGCTCTCCCCACTGCGTGCGATCTTTCAGGTAAATGCACCCCTCCGGCGTGCCGTAGCTGCCCGGCAGGTCCAGCGTCGCGGCAGCGGTGACGCTACCCGACGCGATCAGGGCCACGAGCGGCGCCAAGTATTTACCTGCCGCCATCATTGACCGGCCCGCATCTCGATACCTCGTCCCACAGATCGCCCTGTGCACTGAACATCGCGTAGGCGTCGCCCTGCGCGGCCTTGGCGATCCTGGCCATCTCGACGGTCAGCGCCTCGTCGCCCTCATGTCCGCACAGCAGCGTGACGATCTTGCTGCCGTCGCTGGCCGTCAGCACCTGCACGAACGAGCAATGGGTGACGAAATTCTCATAGTGCTCGGCATCGAGGATGACGACCGATTCATCGCCGTACTGTCCGTCCGCCGCATACTTGCAGCCGGCGGGCGAGCCATAGGTGCCCACGATATCGAGCGACGCTGCCGCCGCGCCGCCTGCAAGCAGTAGAACTGGAAGCGCGGCGAGGACGGTTCGCATCAAACCCCGCTGGCCGGAATCCCCGCGCGCTCGACCCTGCGCGGCGCGACCAGTTCCTTCCACGTCGACAGCGCACGGTTGACCGGAGCGTTGGCTTCCCGCTTGACGAACTCGCCATGGCCGGGCTTCGCGGTCACCGTGCCGTCGTTCAGCGCGAGTTCGCCGCGCGACATGACGAAGCGCGGCAGGCCTGTCACTTCGATGCCTTCGAAGACGTTGTAGTCGATCACCGACTGCTGGCTCTTGGCTGAGATCGTCTTCTTCTTCTTCGGGTCCCAGACCACGATGTCCGCGTCGGCACCGACCAGGATCGCGCCCTTGCGGGGATACATGTTCATGATCTTGGCAATGTTCGTCGAGGTGACTGCAACGAACTCGTTCATCGTCAGCCGGCCGGTATTGACCCCCTTGGTCCACAGCACGGGCATGCGATCCTCGAGGCCGCCGGTGCCGTTGGGAATCTTGGTGAAATCGCCGACGCCGGTGCGCTTCTGCTCGGAGGTGAACGAGCAGTGGTCGGTGGCGACGACGCTGAGCGAGCCGGACTGCAGCCCGGCCCACAGCGAATCCTGATGCTGCTTGTTGCGGAAAGGCGGGCTCATGACGCGCCGCGCCGCGTGGTCCCAGTCCTTGTTGAAATATTCGCTCTCGTCGAGGACCAGGTGCTGGATCAGCGGCTCGCCGTAGACGCGCATGCCTTTCTGCCGTGCCCGCCGGATCGCCTCGTGCGCCTGTTCGCACGACGTGTGCACCACGTAGAGCGGGCAGCCCGCGATGTCGGCGATCATGATGGCGCGGTTTGTCGCCTCGCCCTCGACCTCCGGCGGCCGCGAATAGGCATGCGCCTCCGGGCCGTTGTTGCCCTCGGCCAGCAGCTTCTGCGAGAGTTGGGCGACCACGTCGCCATTCTCGGCATGGACGAGCGGCAGCGCGCCCAGTTCGGCGCAGCGCCGGAACGACGCGAACATCTCGTCGTCGTCCACCATCAGCGAACCCTTGTAAGCCATGAAGTGCTTGAAGGTGCTGATGCCGCGGTCGACGACTTCGGCCATTTCGTTGAACACCTGCTCGCCCCACCAGGTGATCGCCATGTGGAACGTGTAGTCGGAGCAGGCCTTAACAGACTTGTTGTCCCACATCTTGATGGCGTCGAGCAGGGACTGGCCGGGGTTCGGCAGGCAGAAGTCGACGACCATGGTCGTGCCGCCCGAAAGCGCCGCCCGCGTACCAGTCTCGAAATCGTCGGCCGAATAGGTGCCCATGAAAGGCATCTCGAGGTGCGTGTGCGGATCGATGCCGCCCGGCATTACGTAGCAGCCGCTAGCGTCGAGCTCCTCGTCGCCCCTCAGGTTCTCCCCGATCTCGACGATGCGGCCTTTGTCAATTTTCACGTCGGCTCTGTAGGTCAGGTCGGCGGTGACGATGGTGCCGTTCTTGATGACTTTGGTCATGGAGTTCCCCTAGAGCAATTTTGGCAGAACCAGCGTCCGTAGTCCGGTGATGTTGATAAGCGCCGCTGCCACGCGCGCCATGTCCGACTCGCCTAACCGGCCGATAACGCGATCGATTTCCGTCTTCTTAGCGGGTGTAATCTTGTCGACCATGACCTCGGAGCGAAACTCCAAGCCGTTCTCGGCGTCCGGTTCCATAACTGGTCGGAATAGCGACGCGTCGGCCAGATAACTGCTCAGCGGGCAGACGAGCACCGTCCGGTGTCCCTCGCTGAATTCATCGGCTTGAAGTACGACCGCTGGCCGTGGCTTCTTGAGATCGCCCGGCAGGGACGCCGTCACCATGTCCCCCCGTGCGAGCTTCACAGATCGTCCCACGCTTCGGCCGACACCGCCTCGACCCACTCCATTACGCGATCTTCGACATCGGCCGACGCCGCATTGCGCGATTGACGATATGCCTCGGCCTTGTAAGCTTCATTTTCGATATCGCGCACCCAGACTTCGATGGGCCTGTAGCCCTCGGAGATCAACTTGGCGCGATCCTCTTCCGTCAGTTCCTTCGGGCGGCCCATGGCAGCCTCCATTTCGCGAATTCGGCACTATCCGCCGCTTCAGCCAACTATTCAACGATCTCCGCCGTCTCCAGCACCGCGTGAAAGAGTACGTCGCAGCCGGCGCGCGCCCAGTCCCGCGTGATCTCTTCCGCTTCGTTATGGCTGAGTCCATCGACGCAGGGGCACATCACCATGGCGGTCGGCGCCACGCGATTGATCCAGCAGGCATCGTGGCCCGCGCCCGACACGATATCCCGATGCGAATAGCCCAGCCGCTCGGCCGCATCGCGGATCGCTTTGACGCAGCCTTCGTCGAAAGTGACCGGATCGAAATGCCCGACCGCTTCCACCGTGTGGCCGATGTCCATCGCCTCGCAGACCAGCGCTATCCCCCCCTCGATGCGCGCGCGCATCTCGTCGAGCACCCCTTGATCCGGCGACCGGATATCGATCGTAAAGACCGCCTTGCCCGGAATGACGTTGCGCGAGTTGGGATAGATTTCGACATGGCCCACCGCCCCCACTGCATCGGGCTGATAGTCCATCGCGACGTCGTGGACGAGTTCCATCACGCGCGCCATGCCGAGCCCGGCGTTGCGGCGCTTCGGCATCGGCGTCGAGCCTGTATGGGCATCCTTGCCGGTCAGCGTGACCTGCAGCCACCACAGTCCCTGTCCGTGCGTCACCACGCCGATATCGATATTCTCGTCTTCGAGGATTGGGCCCTGCTCGATGTGCAGCTCGAAGAAGGCCTTCATCTTGCGGGCGCCGACTTCCTCGTCACCCTGCCAGCCGATGCGCTTCAGCTCGTCGCCGAACTTCTTGCCCTTGGAGTCGGCGCGGTCGTACGCCCAGTCCAGTTTATGAACACCCGCGAAGACACCGGACGCCAGCATCGCAGGTGCAAAGCGCGTGCCTTCCTCGTTCGTCCAGTTGGTGACGACGATCGGGTGCTTGGTCCTGATATCGAGATCGTTCAGCGTCCGGATGACCTCTAGCCCGCCGAGAACGCCGAGCACCCCGTCATACTTGCCGCCGGTTGGCTGCGTATCGAGGTGGCTGCCGACATACACCGGCAGCGCGTCGGGATCGGTTCCCGGCCGTGTTGCGAACATCGTGCCCATCCGGTCGACGGATACCGTCATCCCGGCCTGCTCGCACCAGCGCTTGAACAGATGGCGGCCTTCGCCGTCCTCGTCGGTCAGCGTCTGCCGGTTGTTTCCCCCTGCGACTCCCGGCCCGATCTTCGCCATTTCCATGAGCGAATCCCAAAGCCGGTCTGCGTCGATGCGGAGGTTCTCGCCGGGGGCTGCCATGCGTTCTTGTTATCCTTCGTGTCAGTCTATGGCCCGCAGCACGCTACGTAGGCCTTCTACCAGTTCGTCGATCTGCGCTTCCGAAATGATCAGCGGCGGCGACATTGCGATGATGTCACCTGTCGTGCGGATCATGAAGCCGTTCTCGAAAGCCTTGACGAATGCCGAGAAGGCGCGCGCAGTCGGTTTGCCCGCGATTGGCTGAAGTTCCACCGCGCCCACCAGGCCAATGTTGCGGATGTCGATGACGTGCGGCTCGCCGGCGAGCGAATGCAGCGCCTTTTCCCAGTGTTTTCCGAGTTCGGCGCCGCGGGTGAGCAGCCCTTCTTCCTTGTAGGTGTCGAGCGTGGCAATGGCGGCCGCGCACGCGATCGGATTGCCGGAATAGGTGTAGCCGTGGAAGAACTCGATGAGGTTCTCCGGGCCGTTCATGAAGGCGTCGTGTATCTCTTTCTTCACGAATACCGCGCCCATCGGGATGACGCCGTTGGAGACGCCCTTTGCAGTTGTGATGATGTCCGGGATGACGTCGAAATAGTCGGCGGCGAACGGCGTGCCGAGGCGACCGAAGCCGGTGATGACCTCGTCGAAGATGAGCAGGATGCCATGCTTGGTGCAGATCTCGCGCAAGCGCTTGAGATAACCTTTCGGCGGGATCAGCACGCCCGTCGATCCGGCGACGGGCTCGACGATCACTGCAGCGATGGTGGACGCATCGTGCAAGGTGACGATGCGCTCGAGCTCGTCGGCCAGCTCCGCACCGTGCTCCGGCACGCCCTTCGAAAACGCGTTCTTGGCGGGGAGATGGGTGTGCGGCATGTGGTCCACGCCAGCCAGCAGCGTACCGAACATCTTGCGATTGGTGACGATGCCGCCGACCGAGATGCCGCCGAAATTGACGCCGTGGTAGCCGCGCTCGCGGCCGATAAGGCGCGTGCGGGCGCCCTCTCCCTTTGCGCGATGATACGCGATGGCCATCTTCAGTGCGGTCTCGACCGACTCAGAGCCCGAGTTGGTGAAGAACACGTGGTCCATGCCTTCCGGCGCCACGTCGACCAGGCGGTTCGCCAGTTCGAACGCAAGCGGATGCCCCATCTGGAAGGCAGGTGCGTAGTCGAGCTCGCCAGCCTGCTCGGCGATCGCCTGCGTGATCTTCGGCCGCGTGTGCCCGGCGTTCACGCACCACAGCCCCGCCGTGCCGTCCAGAATCTTGCGACCGTCCGACGCCGTGTAATGCATGTCCTTGGCGGACACGAGCATGCGCGGCGCCTGCTTGAACTGCCGGTTCGCGGTGAACGGCATCCAGAATGCGCGCAGATCGTTCGGCGCCACAGTGAGCCTGTTGGACATGACCAAGCTTCCTTTCGATTGGATTGCGGCCGACGCTTGGCGTTCGGTAGCCACGCCGCTAGGCTGGTTTTTGACCGATTGGACAAACGTTAGCACCGCGCTATAGGCGGTCAAGAAGATACTAGGTGAGACGCGATGCGAAGTGGCGCGCCAGCCCGCTACACTAACTGGTCCAGCGTTTTGGGCCAAACTTCTCCATCTTTCAGCTAACATGACCCAGACTGCCGCGCCGCGCCGGACGCGGATCCAGACCGAGAAGCGCGAGCTGATCCTCGACGCTGCGCTCGACGTATTTTCGGCGACCGGCTTTCGAGGCGCGACCATCGATCAGATTGCCGAGGCAGCGGGCATGTCGAAGCCAAACCTTCTGTACTATTTCCGCTCCAAGGAAGACATCCACGAGACGCTGATTGAGCGTCTGCTCGCCACCTGGCTCGCCCCCTTGCGCGAGCTGGACGATGTCGGCGATCCCTTGACCGAGCTGCGCGGATACATCCGTCGCAAACTTGAGATGGCACGCGACTACCCCCGCGAGAGCCGGCTTTTCGCCAACGAGATACTCCAGGGCGCGCCACGGATCCTTCCGATGCTGGAGGGTCAGTTGAAGGCGCTTGTCGACGAGAAAGCTGAGGTCATCCGAGGCTGGATGCGCGCCGGCAAGATTCACCGGACCGACCCCCGCCACCTTATCTTCTCGATCTGGGCGACGACGCAGCACTACGCCGATTTCGACGTTCAGGTTCGGGCGGTTCTCGGTCCCGACCGTGGCGGCGACGGTCGTTTCGAGGACGCGGCGCGCTTCCTCGAGCAACTTTTTCTCGAAGGCCTCGCGCCAAGGATTTCGCAGTGACCGCAGCAATCCGCAACTGGGCCGGGAACATAGCCTACTCCGCCGCCCGCCTGCACGAACCGGGCTCGGTGGAAGAGCTGCAGGAGATCGTTCGGAAGGCGCGAAAAGCGCGGGCGCTTGGATCCCGCCATTCCTTCAACCGCATAGCCGATACCGATGCCGACCTTATCTCGATGCGCCGCTTCGACAGGGTCCTCGACGTCGATGCCGCGGCGAGGACCGCGACCGTCGAAGGCGGTATTACCTACGGCGCGCTTTCCCCTCATCTCCACCGGCACGGGCTCGCTCTCGCCAACCTCGCCTCCCTTCCGCACATCTCGGTCGTCGGCGCCGTGAGCACTGCCACGCATGGGTCGGGCGTCGGCAATCGCAACCTCGCCGCCGCGGTGCGGTCGATGCGTCTGGTCACTGCCAACGGCGAAACCGTCCGCATATCGCGAGGCGATGACGGCTTCGAAGGCTCGGTGGTGTCACTAGGCGCGCTGGGCGTCGTGGCCGAGGTCACGCTCGATCTGGAACCCGCCTACGAGGTCCGCCAGGACGTGTTTCTCGATCTGCCGTTCGCGCGACTCGTAGAGAACTTCGACGCGCTGGCTGCCGCTGGCTACAGCGTCAGCTTCTTCACAAGCTGGCGCGGAAACAGCGTCGACCAGATGTGGGTCAAGAGTCGCGCAGATCGCCCGTTCGAGTTCGATCCGGCAATTTTCGGGATCGGACCGGCGGAAAAAGCGTATCATCCGATTTCGACCATGAGCGCCGAGAGCTGCACGCAGCAACTCGGCGTGCCGGGACCTTGGCACGAGCGCCTTTCGCACTTCAGGAGCGAATTCACCCCAAGCGCCGGCGAGGAGCTACAGAGCGAGTATTTCGTGCCGCGGAGCCGCGCCGCCGACGCGCTTATGGCGATCAGGGAACTACAAGACGATCTTGCTCCGCTTCTCCTGGTCTGCGAAACCCGCACGGTCGCTGCCGACGACCTTTGGTTGAGTCACAACTACCGGCAGGACAGCGTCGGGTTGCACTTCACTTGGCGCCAGGACTGGCCGGCGGTCAGCGCGGTCCTGCCCTTGATCGAAGCGCGCCTCGAACCATTCAAGCCGCGCGCGCATTGGGGCAAGCTCTTCACCCTCGATCCGGATGCTGTAGAGGCAAGCTATGAGCGTCTGCCGGAGTTCCGGCGATTGGCGGAGAGGCTCGATCCAGCGGCCAAGTTCAGCAATCCGTTCGTCGAGCGCTATGCCCTTGGCTAGCGCCGACTAGGCAGCTTGGCTCACTGCGGCCGAGGCACCGGGTTGCGAAGTATCGGCGGCGAAGCGGAAGCTGCTCCCGCGCGCCGCTTTTGCGAGGTAGAGAGCTGCATCCGCCGCGGTGAGAAGTTCGCGCGCGTTGATGCCATCCTGAGGAGCGATGGCAACGCCGACGCTAGCACCGACGACTACCGTCGCCTCGCTGGACACGGTGTAGGCGTCGTCGATGGTCAGAACGATCCGGCGGGCTTGACGTTCAAGGCTCCGCCCGTCGTCGGCGATCAGCAGCGCGAATTCGTCGCCACCGAGCCGGAAAGCGGCGTCCTGCTCACCCGCTACGGAGCGCAGTCGCGCAGCGACACCGCGCAAGACAGCGTCGCCAGCTGCGTGACCGTGGCGGTCATTGACCGACTTGAAGCCGTTGAGATCGATGCAGGCCAGCGCAAAGCCACCGGCACCGCTGAAACGCCGCACCATTTCCTCGTCGAACGCAAGGCGGTTCCCCAGTCCGGTAAGCGGGTCGCGGCGGGCCATCTCCTTGGCAAGTACGCGCTGATCTTCCAGCACGAGCGCCAGCTTGTGGAGTCGGTAAAGGAGAAGCAGCACGACGATGCTGGTGCCAAGGATAAACGGCAGGCGCGTGGGCGCGAAATGTGCGCGCGCCTTGCTGCCAAGCTGCGGCGCGGACCAAACCAGCCACCCTCCCCCTTGGAGAGGGACGGAGAGTTCGCGTCGCGACGAAGTTTGCTCAGCCTGGATCCTCGCGTCCGGCATGTGCATGTCGCCGGCGAGGCTCATCGCCATCTCTGCTGCAGGCACGTCTGGTCGCGCCGCCACCATGCGTTCCAAGGCAAGGTTCGCACGGCTCTGCTCTATCGTCGAGGCTTCGTGATCGATCCATGCGGCAATATCGCGCGCTGTCTTGATCAACCCGAATGAAGATACGACGAGCACCACTACGCAGGCGACTATCAATCGCCTGGCGCGCCTTAACTCACCGCTGACATTGGACATCCGCAAAGCTCGCGCGGCAAGGGCGAGCCCATTGCGCCTTACCTAGCGAGACCTTTACAGCCGGAAGGTTCTCGAACCGTTAGCGCGTCTGATGACGAACGTGCAGGGCTGCCGTTACGCAATACTTTGGCAGCCCTGCACGCTCTGGGAGGAACTATTCGGCGGGTTCCGGCACCTGGGTGGGTGTCGGCTTCTGCGCCATGGGATTGTTGGGGTGCATCGTCCAGTTGGCGTACGCGGGAGACACGGGCTTCTGCGTCCGCTGGTCGATGACCCCCGGCGCCAGCGGCTCCATCGTGATGCAGTCTTCGACCGGGCAGACGTTGACGCACAGATTGCAGCCGACGCACTCGTCTTCCATCACCTCGAAATGCCGCATGCCGTCCTTCATCGCCATGATCGCCTGATGCGACGTGTCTTCGCACGCGATGTGGCAACGGCCGCACTTGATGCAAAGATCCTGGTCGATCTTGGCTTTGGCGACATAATTGAGGTTGAGATACTGCCAGTCGGTCACGTTCGGCGTTGCACGGCCGATAACGTCGTCGAGCGTGCGATGGCCTTTCCCGTCCATCCAGTTTTCAAGCCCGGCGATCATCTCCTGGACGATCTTGAAGCCGTAGGTCATGGCGGCCGTGCACACCTGGACGTTGCCGGCGCCGAGCGCCAGGAACTCCGCCGCGTCGCGCCACGTCGTCACCCCGCCAATGCCGGATATCGGCATCCCGCGCGTTTGAGGATCGCGCGCGATTTCCGCCACCATGTTGAGCGCGATCGGCTTGACGGCTGGGCCGCAATATCCGCCGTGACTGCCCTTGCCGTCGATTGAGGGCTCCGGCGAGAACGTGTCGAGGTCTACCGAGACGATTGAGGAAATGGTGTTGATCAACGACACCGCGTCTGCGCCACCGTTCTTGGCCGCGCGCGCCGGGTAGCGGATGTCGGTGATGTTGGGTGTCAGCTTCACGATCACCGGCATGCGCGTGTACTGCTTGCACCAGCGCGCCACCATCTCGATGTATTCCGGCACCTGCCCGACCGCGGCCCCCATGCCGCGTTCGCTCATGCCATGCGGACAGCCGAAATTGAGCTCGATGCCGTCGCACTCGGTCTCTTCGACCAGCGGGAGGATCGCTTTCCATGCGTGCTCTTCGCACGGCACCATGATCGAGGCGACCAATGCCCGGTCCGGCCAGTTCCGCTTGACCTGCTTGATTTCCTGCAGGTTGAGCTGCAGCGCGCGGTCGGTGATCAGTTCGATATTGTTCAGCCCGAGCAGCCTGCGGTCAGCGCCCCAAATCGCGCCGTAACGCGGGCCGTTGACGTTGACGATCGGTGGGCCTTCCTCGCCCAGCGTCTTCCAGACCACGCCACCCCATCCCGCCTTGAAAGCGCGCTCCACGTTGTAGGCCTTGTCGGTCGGCGGCGCCGAGGCCAGCCAGAACGGGTTGGGCGACCTTATCCCGATGAAGTTGTTGCGGATGTCGGCCATGTTATGCCCCTCCGTTCGCGGCCAGCGCCCTGTGGATGCTTTCAGCCGCATCGCGACCGGCAGCCACTGCCGAGACGGTAAGATCTTCGCGCCCATCGACCACGCAGTCGCCGCCCGCCCAGACCTTGCCCATCGAAGTCCGCCCTTCGGCGTCGACCTTGATGCGACCGCCTTCCAGCACCAGGGTATCGGCCGAGCCGTTCAGCGCCGCCGGCACGAAGGTCTGTCCTATCGCCTTGAACACCTGGTCGGCGGTCAACATGACCGTCTCGCCGGTGCCGGAAAGCCGGCCCTCCGCCTCGGCCGTGTATTCGAGTTCGATGCCGGCCACCTTGCCGTTCTGGACCACGACCTTTTTCGGCTGCATCCAGTGCCGGATCGTCACGCCATGCGCCGACGCGAGTTCCTGTTCGAACCCGGAGGCGTTCATCTGCTCCTTGCCGCGGCGATAGCAGATCGTCACCTCCTCTGCGCCGAGAAGTTTCGACTGCACGGCGGCATCGACCGCTGTCATGCCGCCGCCGATGACGACGACCCGCCGCCCGACCGGAAGTGCCGCGAGATCGCTGGCCTGACGCAACTCGGCGATGAAGTCGACGGCATTGTCGACGCCATCAGCCTCCTCGCCTTCCGCCCGCAACGCGTTGACACCGCCGAGTCCCATGCCGAGGAAGACGGCATCGTAGAACTTCGCCAGGCCGCCGAGTTGGATGTCGCGGCCGAGAGCCCGACCGTACTCGATAGTGATACCGCCGATTGAGGTGATGTAATCGACCTCGGCCTGCGCGAAATTCTCCGTGCTCTTGTAGGCCGCGATGCCGTACTCGTTGAGCCCGCCGGCCTTCGGCCGGGCCTCGAAGATCGTCACCTCGTGACCCTTCATCGCCAGGCGATGGGCCGCAGCCAGACCCGCTGGCCCCGCGCCTACGACGGCAACCCTCTTCCCGGTCGGCGCCGCACGCTCATAGAACTGTTTGCCGGTCACCATCGCCGAATCCGTGGCGAAGCGTTGGAGCCGGCCGATCTGCACCGGCTTGCCCTCCGCCGTCTCGCGCACACAGGCTTCCTCGCAGAGAGTTTCGGTCGGGCAGACGCGAGCGCACATGCCGCCGAGGATGTTCTGATCGAAGATCGTCTTCGCAGCGCCGATCTCGTTGCCCGTCTGGATCTGGCGGATGAAAAGCGGGATGTCGATCGACGTCGGGCATGCCTGCATGCACGGCGCGTCGTAACAGAAGTAGCAGCGATCGCTCTCGACCAGCGCCTCGTGATGGTCGAGCGGAGGGTGGAGATCGGCGAAATTATCGGCGATGACGTCAGGCGGCAGCCGCCCGGAAACTATGCCCTGCGCATACTGGCCCGAAGCCATCCGGAGTTCCCCACTTTGTTGTCGTAGGGAAGGCTAGCACGACGCCAGATTTTATCAATCGGTCAAAATTTGCGGAAGTCATTGTTTTGCTTGGCTCATAATATGAGCAGCACTTTCATGTTATGGCTCGTGGGTGCCGATTTTCTCCCGCCGTATCGCGACATATTCGTCGATTGCCTCGAGCCGATCGGCCTCGAGCGCTGGCTCCTCGTATTCAGAGAGAGCCTGTTGCCAAAGTTTCGTGGCACGTTGCGTGGCGTCCAGACCACCGGCCTCGTGCCACGCTTCGAAGTTCTGCCAGTTTGACAGCATGGGCTGATAGAACGCGGTCGAGTAACGCTCCAGGGTGTGCGCATCGCCGAAGAAATGCCCTCCGGTCGGCACCCTCGCCAACGCCTCCAGCGCAAGCTCCTGCTCGCCGACCGCTATTGGCTGGAGAAACGAAACCATGTGCTGGATCATCTCCACATCGATGATGAACTTCTCGAACGACGCGGTGAGCCCGCCCTCCTGCCACCCGGCACCATGATAGATCAGATTGCCGTGTCCGAGCACGGCGCCCCACAGCGCCATCATCGTCTCCCAGGCACCCTGCGCGTCCGCCACATTCGAGGCCGAGCCTGGCGTTGTGCGATACGGAAGCTTGTAGCGCCGCGCGAGCTGGCCCGAGGCGATGTTGGCTTTGGAATTTTCGGGTGTGCCGAACGCCGGCGCTCCCGAGCGCATGTCGACGTTCGACGTGAAAGCGCCGTAGATGACCGGAGCACCCGGCCGGACAAGCTGTGTAAGCGCGATGCCGAACAATGCCTCGGCGTTCTGTTGTGCGAGAGCGCCGGCAAGCGTGACCGGGCTCATCGCACCCATCAATGTGAACGGCGTGACGCAAACACCTTGTCCGTGCTCGCTCATCACCATCAGGCCGTCCGCCATCGCCTCGTCGAAACGGCGTGGTGAGTTGACCGAAATGATCGTCGTCAGTGCAGGGTCGCTGGCCATCTGCTCGACGCTCATTCCGCGAGCAATCGCCATCATGGCGATGCCGTCCATCGCCCGGCCACGACCGATCGCCGAAACGTGGAACGACTTGTCCGTCAGCGTCAGGTTGGCACGGTAGGTATCGAGATGGCGCGTATTGGCAGGTAGCTCGACTGGAGCGCAAACCTGGTTTCCGAGCATATGGATGACATTGAAGTGCTGCGCCAGGCGGATCAGCTCGCAATAGTCAGCGAGGTTCCCTGCTCGCCGACCCCGGACGAAATCGTGCACATTTGGCGGGCCAGCGACCAGTGTGAACGCGATGCTGTCGCCGCCGATGCGCACAGCGCGATGGGCGTTTCGCGGCGTCAGCGTCACGACGGATGGCGCCGTCGCCAGACAGTCGGCTAGCAAGCCGCGATCGAGGAATACCGTACTCGTGCTCCGGTCAACCTTGGCGCCTGCGGCGGCGAAGCGTTCGAGCGCGGTTGCGCTCATCAGCTCGATGCCAAAATTCTCCAGTATGTGCAGCGACGCGTCGTGGATGGCCTCGATATGGTCCGCTGACAGGACCTGCATCGGTGGATAGGGATTTCGCACCGTGCCGCGACTCAATTGCGGAATACGGCTCTCTCCGCGAAGGGCGTTGCGCTCGGCAGAGGATCGACGGCGTCTAGGTGCAGCATCCGACATACCAAGGATGCTTGCTCAGGTAGAGGTCCCCGGCTGTCAGGATTGCGCCGCGTGAGGACCGGATTGCGAAGATGCTGCATCACGGCGCACGCGCAAGAGCACCATACCTTCTCAGAAAATGCATCGCGCAAAAGTCATCCCGCCGGAGCTTCCCCAAGCCCGGCATGCAGGGGTAACCTTGAGGCAGCCACCTTACGAGGAAGCCACCATGCTCCGAATCCTGATCGCAACGCTCTTCGTCTCGGCGCCACTCTTGTGTGGTGTCGGTACTGCACTCGCACAGAGCACCGCTCCACAGACAGATCGTCCGTCGGATAACTCCGGCGGCCACGAGTGCGAAAGCAAGAAGAAGGAGCAGGTCACGTCGTGAACCGACTACAGTTGGCGCAAGGCTAGCAGTCGGCTTCTTGCTGTGGGGCAAACCGGCTGGCAGCAAGACGGATGCCGATTGCCAATTGGCCGATGTCTGTCTTCTTAAAGTCGTCGCCATTGTACAGAAGCGCCAACCCGGCGCGTTTCGACATCGCGTAGGAAAAGCAGTCGCCGAGATTTAGCTGAGCCGGTTGTCCGGTGCCCTTCCCGTAGCGCACATAAGCAGTCAAAACGTCGTCATAGAGATCCGCGGGAATGGCCTCAACGCTATATCCAACCGCAGCAACACTTGGACTACAGCGCGCTGGGCGGCCAGATAATTCGATGTCGCTTTTCCAAACGCGATCGCCGCTTCGACGGCGTTGACAACCGAAGTCGTACGTCTGGTAGCCGATGCTATGCGCACCACCAACTCACTCTTCTCGGGCTCATCGCGCAGGATGGACACGATGGCGGAGGTTTCCACGAACATCAGTCGCTGTCTCCCCACATATCATCCATGAATTCCTTGTCGCTCTGCGTCTGCGGCGCAATCTTTCCGCGAAACTCGGCGATTATGGGTTCGATCCGACGAAGCAACTCATCGACGTTGTCGCGTTCGTGACGCGATGCCTCCTGCACCGCCAACTTAATTGCAGCAGTGATTCCGACTCCGCGTCTCCGCGCGAAATCTCTGATCAGCCAATCGGCCTCTTCGTCCTGAACGTGTATTGCCATCGCTTGTACAATCCACGCAGAACCGGAGGCGTGGGTCGTTGATTTCCTGCGGCCAGTCAATCCTCCGGCTTGCCATCCCTCCCCTTCGGTGTGCGCGAAGGTGCAAAGGGTGACGGCGCCTTGGCATCGTCTGACTGGCTACCCCACCCGACCGGCGCGGACTTCGTTTTCTGAGGGCGCCGCGGCCCGTCGCTGCGGCTGAATTTGGCTGAACCTTCGGCCTCCTCCTCCGCATCCGCATCGTCCGAAAGGTCCGCGGTCCCGGTCTTTCCATGTGGCCTCTTCGGCGGCGTTCCAGCGAAGCCCGGGCCTTCACCGAGCGGCGACCCATCGGGATCGAGCGGCTCGGCCACGCGGTCGCGCGCCTTGAAGCTGATGACCGGCTCCATCGTCGCGAGCTGCTCGTCGGAGAGCCAGCAAAGGCTGCGGTGACCACCGCCGAGATCGCGCATCGGCGGGAGTTGGGTTTCGCAGAGATTGTCCGGCACGAACCTCTTCCAGCGGCAGCGCGTCTGGAAAGGGCAGCCGGGCGGCGGGTTCATGGCCGAAGGAATGTCGCCCTCGAGCACGATGTGCTTCTTGACGACACTCGTGTCGGCGATCGGGATCGCCGATAGCAAGGCCTCGGTATAGGGGTGGTAAGGAGGCGAGAATATCTGGTCCGTCGTGCCTTGCTCGACGATATGGCCGAGATACATGACGATCACGCGGTCGGCGATGTAGCGCACGACCGAGAGGTCGTGGCTGATGAACAGCATAGTCGTCTTGTTCTCGCGCTGGATGTCCATCAGCAGTTCGGTGACAGCAGCCTGCACCGAGACGTCGAGCGCTGAGACCGGTTCGTCAGCGACAACGACTTTCGCCCTGCCGGCAAAGGCGCGCGCCACGCCGATGCGCTGCTTCTGACCCCCGGAAAGCTGGCGCGGCATGCGCTGCGCGAAGGCGCGCGGCAGTTTTACGAGATCGAGCAGCTCGAACATCCGCTGTCGGCGCTCCTCGACGGAACTGCCGATCTTGAACTTCTCCAGCGTCCGGATGATCTGCGAGCCGACCGAATGGCTGGGGTTGAGCGTGTCGAACGGGTTCTGGAACACCATCTGAATCGACGAGACGGTACCCGTGTCGCGGTTTTCGACATGCGTCGACTGGATCGGCTCGTTGCCGAGCGTTACCTGGCCGGAGCTCGCAGTCTCCAATCCAAGCAGCACCTTCGCCAGAGTCGATTTTCCACAGCCGGACTCGCCGACGATCGCTACCGTCTCGCTCTCGCGCGCCTCGAAGCTGATCGACTCGTTTGCCTTCACGACGCGAGTCGCACCACCCCCGAAGATCGCGTTTGCCGCCACCTGATAGTACTTCTTCAGGTTTTCGATCTTGAGAACCGGGGCGCCCGGCTTGACCGGCTCCTTGTTGGCCTTCGCGCCCTCGGGAAGCGCGTTCCAGTCGATTTCGTTGAAGCGCACGCAGCGCGAATAGTGCCGGTCGTGTCCCTTCACCTCGATCATGGGGATTTCGTCGGCGTCGCACAGGCCCTTCCTGAAGTGAGGGCAGCGCGGCCCGAAATTGCAGCCCTTGGGCCGTTCCTGCGGCAGCGGCAGCTGTCCGGGAATGGAGATCAGCGGCCGGGAGTTCTTGTCTGCTCCGGGGAGCGGAATCGAGCGGAAAAGCCCCTGCGTATAGGGATGCCGCATATTGTCGAAGACGTCTTTGATCGATCCGGTCTCGACGGCTTCGCCGGAGTACATGACGGTGATGCGGTCGCAGGTCTCGAGGATGAGCCCGAGATTGTGCGACACGAAGATCATCGACGTTCCGAAGCGCTTCCCCAGCCCCTTGACCAACTCGACGATGCCCGCTTCGACCGTTACGTCGAGCGCTGTGGTCGGTTCGTCGAGCAACAGCAGTGCCGGATTCGAAAGCAGTGCCATCGCGATGACGACGCGCTGCTGCTGGCCTCCCGAAAGCTGGTGCGGGAACGAACGCATCATGCGCTCGGGATCCGGCAGGCGCACCGAGCGGACCATCTCGAGCGCCCTGTTGTAGGCTTCCTCTCTCGACACCTTGTCGTGCAGCAGCGGCACTTCCATGAGCTGCTGACCGACCTTCATCGCCGGATTGAGGCTCGCCATGGGCTCCTGATAGATCATGGCGATCTTGTTGCCGCGGATGGAGCGAAGCTCCTCCTCGGACATGTCGCCCATGTCCTTGCCCATGAACTTGATGCGCCCGCCGACGATGCGTCCGACGTTCGACAGGTCTCGCATGATGCCCAGCGACACGGTCGACTTGCCGCAGCCGCTTTCGCCGACGATCCCCATCGCCTCGCCGGGCAGAACCGTGCAGGAAAAGTCCATCACGGCCGGGATTTCGCCGCGCCGGGTGAAGAACGAGATGGACAGGTTCTCGATCTCGAGGATCGGGTCGGCGAGGGCGACCGGCGTTGCAAGCGCTGCTTCGTTCATCGTCGGTCTCCCGTCAGTCCTTCATCGACTGCTCGCGCAGCGCGTCGGCCAGGAGGTTCAGGCCGAGCACGAAGCTCATAAGCGCGATCACCGGCGGCAGCGCCGGATGCACGAAGGCGCGCAGCAACCTGCTCGATTCCTTGATCGCCGTGCCCCAGTCGGGGCTTTCGGGCGCCAGCCCGAGGCCGAAATAGCCGAGCGTGCCGAGCAGGATCGTCGTGTAGCCGATGCGCAGGCACGCATCGACGATCAGCGGCCCGCGCGCATTGGGCAGCACCTCCCACAGCATGATGTACCAGGGGCTTTCGCCGCGCGTCTGCGCCGCCGAGACGTAGTCGCGCGTCTTGATGTCCATCA
The DNA here is from genome assembly GCA_023457435.1 of Pseudomonadota bacterium. Lineage (GTDB taxonomy): Bacteria > Pseudomonadota > Alphaproteobacteria > Rhizobiales > Rhizobiaceae > RCIO01. The sequence continues at coordinate 199,416 of JAEWLS010000027.1, read as the reverse complement.
CCAGACCGCGCACGATGCGGAACACGCCCGGGGCCGAGGCAAACACGACGGCGACGAAGATGTTCAGCTCGTTCGGCCTGATCGAGATGATGCCGAGCGGATCGGCGTTGAAGACCAGGCCGAGATAGATCCAGCCGCCGACCAGAACCGTGATCCCGATCTGGACCGCGAGCAGGCCCGGCCTTTGCCTGAAACGGGTGAAGAACAGCGTGCAGAAGAAGATGATCGGGAACAGGAAGAAGACGCCCGCCAGCGCGTAGGGGATGGCGGTGTCCATGATGCCCGGCGTCACCAGCAGGTAGAACAGCAGGATGACCGGGAAGGCCAGCACGAGGTTCGCGGTGAACGACAGGACGGCGTCGATCCTGCCGCCATAGTATCCCGCCGGAAGGCCGAGCGTTGCGCCCACCATCAGCGCGAACAGCGTCGCCGCCGGGGCGATGATCAGCACGATCTGGCTGCCGAACACCATGCGGCTGAACACGTCGCGCGCCAGCCGGTCGGCGCCGAGCAGGAAGGCCTTGCCCGATTGCGGTTCGATCGCGCCCGGCAGCGCGTCCTTCATGATCGGCACCTGGGCGAGCGGATCGAACGGTGAGACGACGTCGGCGAAGATCGCCGTGAAGGTCCAGAACAGGCAGAGCGTCACGCCGGTGATGCCGACATAGCTGTCGAACAGCTGGCCGTAGAGACCGAGGCTCTTGCGGTAGCCGATGGAGGCCGCCAGCACGACGGCGAGCGACAGCCACACTGGCCAGAACGCGGCGAGGATGCCGCCGACTATGCCCAGGACGCCGAGATATTCGAGCTGCATCTTGAAGCCTCAACCGACCCGAATGCGGGGGTTGAGATAGGCATACCCCACGTCCGAGATGAGCTGCGTGAACAGCACGACGAAGACCGAGACCAGCGAGCATCCGAGCAGCAGGTCTATGTCGTTGTTGCCCGCCGCTTCCACCAGCGTGTAGCCGAAGCCCTGGTAGCGGAACATGACTTCCACGATGACCACGCCCGTCAGCAGCCACGGGAACTGCAGCATGATCACCGTGAACGGCGCGATCAGTGCGTTGCGCAGCGCGTGCTTGACGATCACGGCGTTGAACGACAGGCCCTTCAACCGCGCGGTGCGGATATATTGCTGCGTCATGACCTCGACCATCGATGCCCGCGTCATGCGCGCGATGTAGCCGATGCCGTAGATCGCCATGGTCATCACCGGCAGGGTGAAGTTGTAGAAGGTCACGCCCTGGCTGGTGGCGCTGGCGGCCGAGCCGTTGAGCAGACCGAGCCACGAAGCGAAGATCACCGTGAAGATCACGCCCGAGACGTATTCCGGCGTCGCCGTGGTGGCGATCGATGCCACGGACAGGCCGCGGTCGGTGCGTGAGCCTTCGCGCATCCCTGCGAGCACGCCGATCAGCAGCGATACCGGCACCATGACAACCATGACCCAGAACATCAGGATGCCCGTCGCCCCGAGCGCCGGGAACAGCTTGTTGGAAACGGATGTCTTGAACTTGGTCGAGCAGCCGAAGTCGCCCTGCAGGATGCCGCCGTGGTAGGGTTCGGCAGGCTCGTTGCAGTAGGAGAACCGGGGCACGGCCTGGCCCGTCTGCGGGTTGACGTTCGGCTGCTTCTGCACCACGCCCAGCCAGCGCCCGTACCGCAGGAGAAAATTGTCCCGATAGCCGTTCTTGGCCAGCCATGCCTCGATGTCGGCATCCGACGAGCGCATGTCGAGCTGGCTGATCGACAGCTTGCGCAAGTTCGGTTCGAGATTGATCATGTAGAAGACGACGAAGGTCAGGCACAGCATCGTGAGCAGCATCGTGCCGAGTCGTCTGAAGATGAATGTCAGCATGTCGCCCCCTGCCTCGCGGGTCGGGTGACGGAACAAGTGCCGGCTGCGCGAGGCGCAACAAGTCTAGCTCGGGATCGCCGCCCCCGGCCGCTTCATGCCAACCCTGCCCCGAAAACGAGGAAGGGGTGCACCGCACCCCCTCCCACTGCGCCGTTCATCAGGCTTCGTCGAGCCAGACCTTATGCATGTCGATCTCGAACATGGGGTGCATGTCGAAATTGTGCACGGCCGCCGTCGTGTGGCGGTAGAGGTTGCGCCAGTACGGCTGAATGATGATACCGGAATCCTGGATGATCTGCTCGATCTGCTGCATCACCGGCTTGCGCTTGTCGTTGTCGGCGATGGTGAGCCCCTGGTCGATCAGCTTGTCGAGTTCGGGGTTCGAGTAGGCCGTCTCGTTCCACGAACCGCCCGTCTTGTAGGCGAGCGTGACGACCTGGATGCCGAGCGGGCGCATGTTCCAGTTGGTGGCCGAGAAGGGATACTTCGTCCAGTCGTTCCAGAAGGTTGAGCCCGGCAGCACCGTGCGCTTCACCTTGATGCCGGCGTCGCGCAGCTGCGCGGCGACCGCATCGCAGGTGTTCTTGTGCCAGCTCTCGTCGACCGAGATGATCTCGTGCTCGAAGTCCATCTGGCCGGCCTCGGTAAGCATCTGCTTGGCCTGCTCGACGTTGCGCTCGTGCGTGCCGATCTCCGCCCAGTCGGGCTGGATCGGTGCGACGTGGTAATTGTCGGCCTTGGTGCCGGCATTGTTGATGCCGAGCTGCAGGCACACATTGTTGTCGACCGCCATCTGGATCGCCTTGCGGACCTTCTGGTCGTCGTAGGGCTTGTTGGCGACGTTCATGCGCACGGTCAGCGTCGTCGAGGTGCCGACCTCCGACTTCACCAGGTCGAGCGCGTCGAGGATCTGCACGAAGTCGGCAGTCGTCTCGTAATTAGCGTGGATCTCGCCCGCTTCGAACGCATTGACCTCGGCAGACGGGTCGGTGCCGTAGTCGATGAACTCGATGCCGTCGAGATAGGCCTCGCCGCCCCACCACTGGCCGTTCTCGCGGCGCTTGTACACGACGCGGTTGCCTACCTCGTAGGAGACGAGCTCGAACGGGCCGGTGCCGATCGGATTGGCGACGAAGTCGGCGCCGGTCTCGTCGAAGCTGCGGTGGACGACGAGCGCCGGGTAATCGGAGAAGCCGGGGATGATCGTCACATCCGCGGCCGCGAGCTTGAGCTTCACGGTGTGATCGTCGACACGCTCGACGGCGCCTTCGCGCAGCTTCTTCGTCGCCGGATCGATCAGCGAGCCCAGGCGCTGCGTCATCGAGTTGCCCTCGACGTTCTGATCGGTCCAGCGCGTGATGTTGTAGATTACGTCATCGGCATTGAAGGCGTCGCCATTGGTCCAGGTCGCGCCCTTGCGCACGTGCAGGACGTATTCCGTCGCCGCGTCGTTGATCTCCCAGCTTTCGAGCAGGCGGCCTTCGAAGGTGCCATCGCGCGTAAACTTGACCAGCGGCTCGAGGGTCTGGCGCATCGCATTGGCGATTTCCGACCAGTCCGCCGTCCGCGGATCCTTGTTCGCCTTGACGAATGTCGAGACCTTGATCACGCCGCCCTTCTGGGGCTCCTGCGCGGCGGCAGGCGTCGGCAGTGCGAGGCCGGCCATGCCGTAGGCCATCGCGGTGGTCGCGCCGAACACGCTGGCCAGCGCGAGAAACTCGCGTCGATCGACCTTGCCGGCTTTCACCTGCTCGGACATTGCCTCGATATGCGCAGGGACCTTGCCCCCATTGCTGCGGAAAAACTTCATGCGACAATCTCCCATTGGTAGGCCGGCTCAGGCCAACATCCCCGATCGAACCCCCTGTGTCAAAATTCTTATGGGTGGTTCGCCCGACAGTTCCACGACCAAATGTGCAACTTTGACGTCGCAGCGGATGCCGCGATTGCGACAATCTTGACGCAAATCCAATAGGCGGGCGGTCAATTCGTTCAGGATGCGCCGCGAGCGATCAGTATTCGCGCTCGTAGAATATGCCGCCCTTGGCCTTGCCGTCGTCGCTCGCCTGCCCGCGCAGCTTGAGCCCGCCGCCGACGTTGAGGTCGATCGTCGCCTTGCCCGAACCGGGCTGAGTTCCCTTCTCGAGCGTCAGGTAGGTTCGGTCGTTGAGATACTTGCCGACGGACAGCGACGTGTCGCCGGTCTTCTCGTCGGTTCGCACGTCGATGTCGTCGACGCCGATCTGCTCGCGGAGGTTCTCGAGAAACGACGTCGATCCGCCGATCCCGGCGAGCTGGCCGACCGCGGCCGCAAGCTGCGCGATCTGGAGCGGAGAGAGGCTGCCCATCGCCTTGCCGAACACCAGGCGCGCCATCACCTCATCTTCCGGCAGCGACGGCGTCGACGCGAACGAGAACGTCGGATCGGTAGCCGGCCCCGTCACGGTGACCGTCACGGTCGCGCCCTCCGCCTGTGTCGTCGCCACCAGGTTGAGATAAGGAACCATCGAGCCCGAGAACCCGACCGTGCCGGAGGTGAACTCGAGCCTGCGTCCAAGCAGAGACAGGCGGCCGCGGCGCATCGTGAACTGGCCCACCGCCTGCGGCGACGCGATCGGGCCGGTCAGCCGCAGGTTCCCGCCAAGTTCCGCGTCGAGTCCGCGTCCTACGATGAAGATCTGCTGAGGCGCCTGGATATTGAGGTCGAGCGCAAGCCCGCTGCCCCCCTCCCCGCCGCCGTTCGCCGGCCGCAGCGCCGCGTCCTGCCGCACGACGCTTGCAGGCGCGTTTCGATGCTGCACGTCGAGACTGCCGGCGGAAGCTCCGCCGATGCGCTCGGGTACGGTGATCACGGTTCGCCCGAGGCTTACGTTGCCGGCCAGAAGCGGGTCGGCGACGAGCGGCCCGGTCACCTTGATGTCGCCGGAAAAGCTGGAGGTGACGACACGTCCATCGGTGTAGCGTCCGTCGCCGACCGATATCGAGAGATCTGCCGGAAAGCCTTTGGAGGGGTCGATGCCGACACTGCCGCTGCCGGTTATGGAGCCGCCGGTCGACAGGCGTCCGGTCATGCTCGAGATCGTGGCGGTGCCGCCCGCGAGCGCGATATCGGCGGCGAGATCGTCGACGGCGAGCCCTGACGCCGCGTGCACGAAGCGCGCTCCGCTCGTCGACACGCGCCCCGAAAGATCCGGCGAGAACAAGTTTCCGCGCACCGCGATCGAAACGCTTGCCGTGCCGCTGAGGGCCACACCCTGTGCCGCCAGCCGGTGTGTCAGGAAGCCAAACGGTACGGAGCCGGAGAAATCCAGAGATGCGGTGCGGGCGGCGATGTTGATCGTCCCCCCGCCGTCCATGCCCAGCCCCGACCCGTCGCCGACCCGCGCGGTGAAGCGCAGCGTGTTGCCCGCATAAGTGCCGCTCGATCGCACGTCCATCGCGCCGAAACCCGCCGCGCGGGTCTGCGCCACTGCGCCTTCCGCCAGTCTCGCATCGAAGCTGACGGCGGGAGCTGCGGCCGGACCGGTCACCCGCACCGTGCCTGACAAGGTGCCCCTGGCGTCGAGCCCGGCCGCAAACGCGTTGATGGCGCTTGCCGGCAGCGAGGCGAGCGCAACATCCAGATTAAGCTGTGCGCCGGCCGAACCGGAGATCGTGGCGCGACCGCCCGATGCGGAGACAATGAGCTGGTTCAGGCTTACGGCTCCATCGCGCACGATGAGCGTTGTCGGGGCGCCCAGCCTTGCCGGTGTGCCGCGCAGCTCGACGCCTGCTGATGCGAGCTCGATGGTCGCCGCACCACCGGCGTAGGCGGCTCGCCCCTTCGCCTTGATAGGCATGCCGTTGAGAACGAGGCTGCCGTCAAAGCCCGTCCAGCCCCCGTCCTGCGTCAGCGCCACGGAAAACTCGCGGAACTCGGTCGTGTCACGGATCACCCGGCCGGCGCTTACGGCGCCCGAGACGCCGGGCGATCCGAGGTAGTCCTGCAACGATGCGTTGAGACGCACCTCGCCCGCCTCTATGCCGAACGCCGCCAAATGGTCGACGAGCGCATCAACCATAACGTTGGCGCGACCATCGTCGACGTAGAACCGTGCGCTGCCGCGCGCCGCGCCCGACGCCTCAAGCAGCCCGAGCGCGGCCAGCGGCGCGATATCGGGCAGAGTGTATGCAACCTCACCCTGCGGGCGTAGTTGGCGATCAAGCGAAAGCGCGCCCTCGATTCTGTTCGCGCCGAGTGCGAGGGACAGTTCGCGCAACTCGCTCCCCTCGGCACTCGCCACAAGGCTCGCTCCGCCAGCCAATTCCTCGCTGCCGACCTTCCCGGTGACGCTGAATTCGCCGCTTGGCGATGCCGGATCGGCAAGCAGCCGCGCGAGCAGGGTCACGTCGCGTATGTCGCGATCGGCGACTTTCATTGCCGCGCTCTGCACCTTGGCTTCCACGCGCGGATGCGTCGTCTCGCCGTTTGCCGTGAGACTGAATGACGCGGCGCCGCTCGCGCGTGGCGACAGCCGCGACAAATCCGCAAGCGTCCCAGCGAACTTGGCGTCGACGTTTCCGCCAGCAAGTGCCGCCTCGCCCGCCAGTGCAAGCGGTCCCGACTTCAAATCGAGCGCCGTGAGCGCCAATCCCGCGTCGGCAGTTCTTGTGACGCGCCCGGTAAGCGTAACGGCATCGGCCAGAACCATGCGTGCTGCTGCAGGCAGCACGACCGAGCGCAGCTCCGCCGCGACGTCGGCTTCCACCGCGCCGCTTTGCCGGTCGTAGCGGCCGGAGACCGTGGCCGACGCGGTTCCGCTCCGGACGTTCTTCGCGGCAAAGGTGATCGTTTGTTCCGCGATCTGCATATCGCCCGTCAGTTCGATTTTTCCCGCCAGCAGACCCGCTACCGTCGCGTTCGCACTCCCCGCCGCCTCGGCTGTGGCCGTGAAAGTAAGGTTGCCGGACAGTGTGGGGAGGTCGAAGGCAGTGGAGCCGATCGACATGGCGACGTTCTCAGCCTGGTAGTCGGGTAGAGACACTGCCGGGAGTTCCATGTTCGCCGAGACTCTTGCAGCGCTTCCCGGCCCGGTAACGGTCAACTCGGCGCTCTTTAGGGTCGCTGTGAGCATATCTAGCTGCACCGGTGCGGCTCCTTGCCGCGCGGTCGCCGAGAGCCTGAAATCGTTACTGCCGGTTGGATCGATAACTCCGCTCGCACGCGCGTCGACTGCTGCCGACTGCAGCGCCGCAGCCGCAACTTCGGTACGTCCCTCCGTCCCGATCGTCGCTGTTGCCGAAAAGCTCGTATTACCCTCAGCAAGCGGCGCGATGCCGGTCGGGAGGAACAGCGCGAAGCGGCCCTGACCCTCGAGTTCGACGCGGCTGCCGGCGTCGATGAATTGGTGGCGGCCGGTGAGGCGTGTCACAACCTGACCGTCAAGCGCCATTTCGGCTCGGCCGTCCCAGTCGCTTGCCGGTCCGCTTCCGGAAGCCGTGACGGCAATCGCCGGTTTGCCGGGCAGGGCCAGCAACGTGGCAAGTATACCCCCTGCGGGCTCACGCCCATCCACCTGGAGCTCGATGCGATTGTCCTGCGGAAGGTAGGCCGCCTTGGCCGACAGCGTTCCCTCTATCCCGTCCGTGCGCCTGGCATCGATCTGGCCCGACACAGCGAGAGGGTTGCCCTCGATCCTCACGCTGCCTTGGGCTGCCAGGCTTGCTACGGTGCCAGCCAACGCCTCGCCGAGGGCGACGTCCGGGAATTCAAAGCGCTGAATCCGGATTTGCACGGGCAGTCCGGAGGATTCTGTGCTGCTGGATCTCTTGGGCAAGCGAGCAAGCTCGACTCGCCTCGCGGCCACGCGCTCAGCGTCGAAGGTAAATCCGAGGAGCGCCAAGGGCGACCAGTCGACCTCCACGTCGCGCAGCGCGAGCCATGGCCCTTCCGCATCGGCGAGCACCAGGCTCTCGGCGCGAAGACGCCCGTTGAGCAGTCCGTCGATGCCTGTGAGCGCGATTTGTGCATCGGGCCCGGAGATGGCCCACGATACGATGCTCGCGAGGTTGGAGCGTCCGCGTTCCGTCATCGTGAGGACGGCGACGGCACCAAGTGCGAGCGCCAGAATGCCGACGAGGCCCCACGCGCTGAAGCGCACGAGTCTGGCGAAGAGGCGCATCGCGCCTAGAACGCCTGGCCGATGCCGGCGTAGATGCCGAAAGCGGGATCGCCAGCGCGCGGATTGAGCGGCACAGCGACATCGACGCGCAGCGGGCCGAAGGGCGTCAGGTAACGGAAACCGAGGCCGGCGCCGTAGCGCACGTCGGCGAAATCGGGGAACGTTCGACCCGAGACCGTACCGGCGTCGACGAACGGCACGATGCCGAACTTGTCGTTGACCTTGAAGCGCATTTCCACGGAAGCCTCTGTATATGAGAGCCCTCCCGTCGGCACGCCTGCCGGATCGATCGGCCCTACCCGTTGGAACCCATAACCGCGAACCGACCCGCCGCCGCCGGCATAGAAGCGCCGATCCGCCGGAACGGCGGCGAGCGGCGCACCTAGAATGGAGCCCGCCGCAAGTCGTCCTGCCATAACGAAACGACCGTCCTCGTCGATCGCCTTGTAGGCCGAACCTTCCCCGCGCACCTTGACGAAGAATGCCCCGGTGAAGATGTCGTAGGTAGGCTCCGCATAGGCCAGCAGTCGATAGCCTTTGGTGGGATCGAGCCGGTCGTCGCGCCCGTCGAACACGTACTGCAGCGGAATACTGACGAGAAGATGGCGGGTCTGGATGCCTGTCGCAGCCTCGGTAACGCGCGACCATTCAAGCCTGGTCTCTGCCGATACCGTCTGCTTGCTCGTCAGCTCGTAGCCGACGCCGGCGCGGCCATCGATGGAGAACTTGTTGTAGGCGTCGGGGTTCTCGTAATTCGCGCGCAGGCTCGATGTGAACTTGGACGCCGGGCCGATCACGCCCGGCTTTTCGAACAGGATCGCCGCGTTATAATTGAAGAGACCCGGGTTCCAGGTTCGCCCGATGCGACTGATCGAGCCTTCGATGCGCAGCTTCTCGGCACGTCCGAAGAGATTGCGATGGCCCCAATAGCCTTCGATGCCGCCACCGTCCGTCGACGAGATCGTGGCACCGACGCCGAAATAACGGTGCTTGCGCTCGGTCACCGTTACGTCGATCGGGATTGCGCCGGTCCCGTCCAGATTGTCCGCTTCGGTAACCGCCACGCTGCTGAAGACGTCGAGATTGTTGAGCCGCTCCCGCGCCTTCTCGATTTCTTCCGGAGAATAGAGCCGCCCGGGTTCAAGCCCTGCCATATAGGCGGTGAAGGAGCCGTCGACTTTCTCGGTGCCGCTGACGCGCGTCTCGCCATACGGTGCCGTCGGTCCGGCCTGAAGAACGAGCGTGACGTCGAGCGTATTCGTGTCGTGGTCGGCCACGATCTCACGATCCGCGGCACGCGCCAGGGGACGACCTTCCTCCTTGAGCGCGCGCACCATGTCGCGCTCGGCCTCGAGGATCGTGCTCGACCGCGCCTCGGCGCCAGGCACCAGCCCGAAGCGAGCCGGTGCAAGTCCGCCATCGCCACGAACGTCGATGCGGCCGAAGGTGAAAACGGAGCCCGGTTCAACCGCTACGCTGACCGGAACCGGTCCTTCGCCAAACCTGGCGTCGAGCGGGATCTCGTCGAGTGGCGTGCCGTTGATGAAGATGTTGACGACGCCGTTGTAGCGGCCGGCTTCATAGAGAGCGCCGACAAGTTGCTCGCGTTCCGCACGGGCCTTCGCCAGCAAGCCGAGCGACCCTGAGACCGGACGCTTTTCGTCGGCCTTGAAACCTGAAGCGTCCTCGAGCGTCGATTTCAGCGCTGCATCCGCTGTGCCGGCATCGAACGTCAGCGTGTAGCGAAGCGGATCGGCAACATCCGTCTCGTCCTTGTCCTCGCCCCACAGCCTGACACCAAAGAGTTCGAACGCCGAAGCCGGCTGCACGGTCAAAGCCACGCAGAGTGCAATCAGAATCGCGGCGCCGGCGCGCCCGAACCACGGGACGCGCGAAACCACCCGGTCGAACTGATCGGTTCGGCAGCGCATGCCACCAGCGTAAACGCTATTCCTGAAATTGGAATGAAGTTTTCGGTTAACGCGCAACCAACGCCGTACCTAATCCAGCCACAATCGCCCCCTCCACTTCCCGAACGTCATGTGCCCTGCGACATACTCGGCCCGTGACCGGGGGCGCCGGCGTGCCGGCACAAAGCGGAAACAGATTATATCCCATATGGTTGCATCGCGGCGCGTTGACATCATGGGCCCTCGGGCGCCTCAGTCATCGATCCGTTGTGTCGGGGATTTCGGGAGAGACGGTATGGTATTGCGCGCTGGCAAGTTGTTCGCGGCGATCGCGATGTTCATCGGGCTGGGTCTGGCGCCGGCCTTGGCGCAGGGCAAGAAGGTCGAACTCAAGCCGGACAGCGACTACTTCGGCTTCGATCTCAGGACGGAGCGCAACGTCACCCAGGACCAGTGCTCCAACATCTGCCTTCGCGACAACGGCTGCCGCGCCTTCACCTACAATCCGAAGGCGAAATGGTGCTTCCTGAAGTCCGACTTCAGCGTTCTGAACGCGTTTCCCGGCGCCGTTGCGGGCAAGGTCGTCAGCATCTCCGGTGAGCCGGACCTCGGCGCCGCCGGCGATCTAGCCTTCCTGCCGAGCTATGTTCCTGACGAACTGACGCGCTACCGCGCCGAGCTGCTGTCTTCCGGCCAGGTCGAGCCAAACCTCGGAATGGGTCTGCTGATGACCTCGGGCGACGGTTCGTTGTCGACCAATCCGCGTGCCTCGGTCGACAACTATCGCGCGGCGCTCAGGATCTCGCCCGACGACCGCGACCTTTGGACCCGCCTCGGCACCGCTCTCATGTTGATCGAGAGCACCGACTACTCGGAGCGTGCACGTCTCGTCACCGCCGCCACGTCGGCGACCTACCAGGCATACAAGCTCACGCGCGGCAAGAACGAGCGTGCCGCGGCGCTGTCCGAACTGGCGCGGGCGCTCGATCGGCGCGACCTCTATCGCCCTGCCCTCGAGGCCTACAAGGCGAGCCTCGAGCTGGTGAACAGCGCGGAGGTGAAAGCCGCATTCGACGATCTGCGCGCCCGCAAGGGGTTCCGCGTGGTCGAGCATACGATCGATTCCGACACGGCCGAGCCGCGTGTCTGCGTCCAGTTCTCGGAGCCGCTACTCGAATCCGGCACCGACTACGCCTCCTTCTTCACCGTCGACGGCCGCGCGCCGAAGGCGATCGACGCCGCCGAGCGTCAGATCTGCGTCGAGGGCCTCGAGCACGGCAAGTACTACGACATCGTCGTTCGCGAGGGACTTCCCTCGCGCGTCGGCGAGTCGATCGCCGCGCCCATCGCGCTCAACGTCTACGTCCGCGACCGCACCCCTTCGATCCGCTTCACCGGCGACAGCTTCGTGCTTCCGTCGACCGCGCGGCGCGGCATCCCGCTCGTCAGCGTCAACACCACCGAGGCCGACGTCTCGCTGCACCGCGTCGGCGACCGCGCGCTGGCACAGCTGCTCTCCGGCTATCAGTTCCTGCGCCAGCTCGACGGCTATGAGGCGGGCAGCTTCGACGAGACGATCGGCCAGCAGATCTGGAAGGGCAAGATCGACCTGCCCTCCGAACTCAACAAGGAGATGCTCACGGCATTTCCGGTCGACGAGGCGCTCAAGGAGCGCAAGCCCGGCGTCTATGTGCTCGTTGCTGTGCCGAAGGGCGACAACACCGACTATTGGTATGGCCGCGCCACCCAGTGGTTCGTCGTCTCGGATATCGGCCTGCAGACCTACGCCGGCGAGGACGGTCTGAACGTCTTCGCCCGCTCGCTCGCCACCGCCAAGCCGACCGGCAGCGTCGAGGTCACCCTCCTTGCCAAGAACAACGAGGTCCTCGGCACCGCGACGACCGACGCCGACGGCAAGGCTATACTCACGGCCGGCCTGATGCGCGGCACCGGCTCGATGGCGCCCGCCGTCCTGATGGCGAAGACCGCCGACGACTTCGTCTTCCTCGACATGACCCGCGCCGGCTTCGACCTCTCGGACCGCGGTGTGACAGGGCGCGCCGCGCCCGGCGCCCTCGACGTCTTCTCCTGGACGGAGCGCGGCATCTACCGCGCCGGCGAAACCGTCCATGCGGCGGCGCTTGCCCGCGACGATCAGGCCGCGGCGGTCGAGAAGCTGCCCCTCACCTTCATCTTCACGCGTCCCGACGGCGTGGAGTTCCGCCGCATCATCGACAGCGGCGAGCAGCTTGGCGGATACGCGGTAGACCTGCCTCTCGAAGCCAATGCCATGCGCGGCACCTGGCAGCTGCGCGTGCATGCCGATCCCGAGCAGCCGGCCGTGTCCACGCTGAGCTTCCTCGTCGAGGACTTCGTGCCGGATCGCATCGAGTTCGACCTCGCCTCCGACGAGGAGGAGATCGCCGTCGGTGAAGCCGCGAACATCACTGTCGACGGGCGCTTCCTCTACGGCGCGCCGGCTTCCGGCCTGTCCCTCGAAGGCGACGTGTCGCTGACCACCACGACGGAGTGGGACGCGTTCCCGGGCTACCGCTTCGGTCTGTCCGACGAGAGCGACGGTAACGAGTCGAACGTCACCGAGTTGTCCGACCTGCCGCTTACCGACGAGGACGGCAAGGCGGAGTTCCCGGTTTCGATCGACGCCATCCCTTCCACGACGCGCTTCGTCAACGCCGAGATCACGGTCCGGATGCGCGAGGGCGCCGGCCGTGCGGTCGAGCGTTCGATCGACGTGTCCGTGGCGCCGCAGACCGACATGATCGGCATCAGGCCGGGATTCGCCGGCGACGAGGTGCCGGAAGGCTCCCAGGCCAGCTTCAGCGTCATTGCGCTCGATCCTGACGGCGAGCGCATCGATCTTGCCAACCTCAGCTGGAAGCTCGAGCGGATTGAGCGCTCCTACCAGTGGTATAGGTCAAACAATTCGTGGAACTACGAACCCGTTACCACGACGTCGAAGGTGGCGGCGGGGGTTATCGCCGCCAGGGCCGACAGCGAGGTCCAGATCGTCGCGCCGGTGCGTTGGGGCCGTTACCGTCTTGAGGTCACCGCGCCGGAAGATGACGGCCCGGTCAGCAGCGTTGAGTTCTCCGCCGGCTGGTTCGTCGAGGCATCCTCCACCGAGACGCCCGACGGCCTGGAGATCGCGCTCGACAAGGAGAAGTATGCCGACGGCGATACCGCCCGCCTCAATATCTCGCCGCGCTTCGCCGGTGAGGTGCTGGTCACGGTCGGCTCGGAGCGGTTGCTCACCACCATCAACGCCACGATCCCCGCCGGCGGCGGGACGGTCGATATTCCGGTGTCGGCATCGTGGGGTGCCGGAGCCTATGTCACGGCGACGCTCTTCCGGCCCGGCGACGCCACCGACAGCCGCATGCCGATGCGCGCCATCGGCATCAAATGGCTGGCGGTCGATCCCGGCAAGCGCAAGCTCGACGTGGCGATCGAGGCCCCGGCGCAGACGCTTCCACGGCAGTCGCTGGTCGTGCCGGTTTCGGTTCCGGCCGCGGCTGGACAGAAGGCTTACGTGACCGTTGCCGCGGTCGATGTCGGCATCCTCAATCTGACGAGCTACAAGGCGCCGGATCCAGCTGGCTGGTATTACGGTCAGCGCAAGCTGGGGATCGAATTGCGCGATCTCTACGGCAAGCTGATCGACGGCTCGCTCGGCGCGATGGGCCGCATCCGCACCGGCGGTGACGGCGGCGGCATGGCCGCAGAAGGCAGCCCGCCCACCGAGAAGCTCGTCGCCTTCTTCTCCGGCATCGTCGAACTCGACGCGCAGGGTCGCGCAGTAGTTTCGTTCGACATCCCGCAGTTCAATGGAACGGCCCGCGTCATGGCCGTTGCCTGGACGATGGACGCCGTCGGAAGCGCCTCTGCCGATGTGATCATCCGCGAACCGATCGTGGTGATCGCCGGCTACCCGCGTTTCATGGCGCCCGGCGACGAATCCGCCATGCGGCTCGACATCGCCAACACCGATGGTCCGGCCGGCGAATATACGCTGACGGTCGAAACCGACGGCGCGATCACCTCATCGGCGGCCGAGCAGAAGCTCGACCTGCAGCCGGGCAAGCGCCAGGCAGTCACCGTTCCGCTTGCGGCGGTCAAGACCGGCGCCGGCTCGGTCATGGTGAAGCTTGCCCATGCCGACGGCACCGAGGTCGGCCATGCGCTTGGCATCCCGGTTCGTCCGGGCGCGATGCCGATGACCACCCGCCGCGTCGTTCAGCTGGCCGCCAATGGCGGTTCGGTGAAGGTCGACGGGGAGTTGCTTGGCGACTCCCTGCTCGACGGCGCTTCGGTGAGCCTCGGCGTCACGCCGCTCGCAGCATTCGATATTCCCGGCCTGCTGGTCAGCCTTGACCGTTATCCGTACGGATGCGCCGAGCAGACGACGAGCCGTGCGATGCCCCTGCTCTACGTCGCCGATCTGGCCCGCCAGGCCGGGCTGGAGCAGGACACCGCGCTGCAGGAGCGTATCCAGGGTGCAATCACCCGCGTTCTCTCCTACCAGTCCAACTCCGGCTCCTACGGACTTTGGGGTCCTGGTTACGGCGACCTATGGCTCGACGCCTATGTCACAGACTTCCTGACCCGCGCCCGCGAGCAGAAGTTCGACGTGCCAACGCAGGCCTTCAGGCAGTCGCTGGACAATCTGCAGAACTCACTGGCCTACGACGCCGACGTCACCGAGCGTGGCGCGGAGATCGCTTACGCGCTCTACGTTCTGGCCCGCAACAGCCGCGCCTCGGCCGGAGATCTTCGGTACTACGTCGATACTAAGCTGGACGAGTTCAGCACGCCGCTGTCGCGCGCCCAGATCGGCGCCAGCCTCGCCCTCTATGGCGACACGCTGCGTGCCGAGAAGGCTTTCCGGTCAGCGCTGTCGCTCGCACGCGACAACCCGGACGATTACTATCGGGCGGACTACGGCACGAAGCTGCGCGATGCTGCTGCCATGCTGGCGCTGGCGGCGGAGTCGCGTCCTGTGCCGGCGCTGGTGCCGGAGTTGATCAGCTACGCCTCGGCGTCGCGCGTCGGCAAGACCTGGACATCGACCCAGGAAGAGGCATGGATGCTGATGGCGGCGCGCGCGCTGTCAGCCGGCACCGATGCGATCAGTCTTGACGTGAACGGCAGCCCGCATCAGGGCGGCTGGTCCAGGCGCATGACCGGCGACGAGATCGCGGCCGAGCCGATCAGCATCGTCAACCGCGGCACATCCCCCGTCGACGCCGTCATCACCACCGTCGCGGCGCCGTCGCAGCCGCTGCCCGCGGGCGGCGAGGGCTTCGCGATCGAGCGCGCCTACTACACGCTCGAAGGCGAGGATGCGAACGTCCAGGAAGCGCATCAGAACGACCGCTTCGTCGTCGTGCTCAAGGTCAATCAGCTCAACGCCTGGCCGTCGCGGACCCTGGTCACGGACCTCCTGCCGGCCGGCTTCGAGATCGACAATCCCGGACTGGTCTCCAGTGCCGAACTGTCGAACTTCGACTGGTTGGAGAAGACCGAGGCCGCGCATCTGGAGTTCCGCGACGACCGCTTCGTCGCGGCCTTCGACCGCGGCACGACCGGCGAGATCACCCTTGCCTACGTCGTCCGCGCGGTGACTCCCGGCGTCTACGTGCATCCGGCCGCGCAGGTCGAGGACATGTACCGCCCCGAGTTCAATGCGCGCACTGCGTCCGGTTTCATGGAGGTCAAGTCGGCGCAGTGATGCGCCGGCTGCCCCCATGCTTGTCGCATCGCGCATCATGAAAAAGGCGCCGGCGCTCATGCGCCGCGCCGGCATCTTCTACGCTGCCTGCATTTGCATGGCCGCGGCAACGACCCTCGGCCTCAATACCCTCGACCAGGCCCTGCCCCCGCCGCTCGACCCGCCCGGCTACTCGTCGGAGGTTGTGGACCGCAATGGCGAGATGCTGCGGGCATATGCTGCGCCCGATGGCCGTTGGCGCTTCAAGGCCGAACTGGCCAAGGTCGACCCGCATTTCCTGGACATGCTGATAGCATTCGAGGATCGCCGCTTCCGCGAACACCGTGGCGTCGACCCGTTGGCGATCGTCCGCGCCGCCAGCCAGCTCCTCGGCAATGGCCGCATCGTCTCCGGTGGCTCCACGATCACGATGCAGCTCGCGCGACTGCTTGAGCCGCGCGAGAGCCGCTCGCTCTGGGCCAAGACGAAGCAGGCGTTGCGCGCCGTACAGATCGAGCGCCGGCTGACCAAGGATCAGATCCTCGAGCGCTACCTCACGCTGGCGCCCTACGGCGGCAACATAGAAGGCATTCGCGCCGCAACGCTCGCCTGGTTCGGCCGTGAACCGAACCGGCTGACAGTCGGCGAAGCCGCGCTGCTCGTGTCCCTGCCGCAGTCGCCGGAGGCGCGCCGGCCAGACCGTTTCCCGCAGCGTGCTGCGGCGGCGCGTGATCGCGTCCTCTCACGTATGGTCAGTTCCGGCCTGATCGAGGAGCGCGAGGCAAGCCGGGCATCCGGCGTGGCCGGCCTGCCCGATGGCCGCAACCGCATGCCGTCCCTCGCGGCACACGCCGCCGACAAGGTTCGACTTCTCGAGCCGGACGTCGCCACGCCGCAGCTGACGCTTGATCGCTCCATCCAGCAGAACCTCGAGGCCGTCGCCGCTGAGGCAGCTGCGAATATCGGCCAGGGCCTGTCGGTGGCGATTGTCATGGCTGACGCGCGAAGCGGCGAGATCCTTGCCGAAGTTGGCTCCTCCGACTTCTTCGATGCAGGCCGCCGTGGCTGGATTGATATGACCGAGCGCGTGCGGTCGCCAGGATCGACGCTGAAGCCGTTCATCTACGGCCTCGCCTTCGAGGAGGGCATGATTGCGCAGCAGACGATGATCGAGGATCGACCGGCGAACTTCGCCGGTTACCGCCCGCGCAATTTCGACATGGACTACATGGGGGACGTCACGATCCGCGACGCGCTGCAGATGTCGCTGAACGTGCCCGCCATCCGTCTGCTGGATGCACTCGGTCCTGCTCGTCTCGCGGCCCGGATGCGCGGGGCTGGCGTGGCGCCGCGCGTTCAGGCAGGGGAGAAACCAGGCCTCGCCATGGGCCTCGGCGGCGTCGGCGTGACGTTGCGGGAGCTCGTCCAGCTTTACACCGCCTTCCCGAACGGTGGCTTCACGGCCAGATTGCGCGACCGGCCGGGCCAGGTTTCCAGCGCGCGGCTGCTCGACCCGGTTGCCGCCTGGCAGATCACCGACATCCTGTCGGGCGTGAAGGCGCCGAAGGGCGCGCCGCGCCTCGGCCTTGCCTACAAGACCGGCACCAGCTACGGCTACCGCGACGCGTGGTCGGTCGGCTTCGACGGCCGTCATGTCATCGGTATCTGGCTCGGTCGGCCCGACGGCGGCGCCGTTCCCGGGCTTGCCGGCTACGACAGCGCGGCTCCGGTCCTATTCGAGGCGTTCAGGAGGTCCGGCGTGGCGATAGTACCGTTTGCCCCTCCCCCCGCCGGCGCCTTGCGGACCGCCAAGGCGGACCTTCCGGTCACCCAGCGGCGCTTTGAGGCGACGCGGTCGGAGGCGGTGCCCGTAGGCGCCGTCGAGTCGGCGCCGCAGATCGTCTTCCCGCCGGACGGGGCGCGCGTCGATCTCGCTGCGGCGAGCGGCGACCCGTCATCCCTTTCGCTAAAGCTGCAGGGTGGCCGTGCCCCGTTTCGGTGGCTGGCTAACGGCCGTCCGCTCGACGAGCCACAGCGCCGCCGCACCGCCATGTGGACGCCCGATGGTGCCGGCTTCTCGACCCTGACCGTTATCGACGCCGTCGGCCGTGCTGCTACCGTCAAGGTGTTCGTGGAATAGGGTTGCCTGCAAAAAATTTCCCGGGGGCAGCGAGCTTGTCTTGCGCTCCTGCAGGTGCTCAACTGCCACCTGCTGCCAAAAAGTCGCGATAGACGACGCTGGCATCGGGGAACAGGCCTGGCGTCGCCGGGCTTAGCGTTGGGGATGTCCGATCGGCCACGTACTGGCAGTCCGGGACCTGCGGACCGTGTTCCATACGCAGGATGGCGCCGTTCACGCGGTCAACGGCATCTCCTTCCATGTCGACGAAGGCGAGCTTCTCGCGGTCGTGGGAGAGAGCGGCTCGGGCAAGAGCGTGGCGATGATGTCGCTGCTGCAGCTGTTGCCGATGCCGCCCGCCGAGATTTCATCCGGCAGCGTGATGTTCCAGGGTCGCGATCTGGTCAAGGCGGACGCGGACGAGATCAGGCAGGTTCGCGGCGCGCGCATAGGCTTCATCTTCCAGGATCCGATGACCTCGCTGAATCCTGTCTTTACGGTCGGCTTTCAGCTGATGGAGCCGCTGCGCACGCATATGGGGATGTCGAAGGCGCAGGCGCGCACCCGCGCCGCCGAGTTGCTGGATCTCGTCGGAATTCCTTCCGCCCGCAACCGCCTTGAGGACTATCCGCACCAGTTTTCCGGCGGAATGCGCCAACGCGTGATGATCGCCATGGCGCTGGCCTGTGATCCCAAGGTGCTGATCGCAGACGAGCCCACGACCGCGCTCGACGTTACCGTGCAGGCGCAGATCCTCGAGCTGATCCGCGAGCTGCGCTTGAAGCTCGGCATGGCGATCATATGGATCACGCACGACCTCGGCGTCGCCGCCGGCATCGCCGACAGGACGATGGTCCTCTATGGCGGCCAGATCGTCGAACACGCCGCCGTCGGCGACCTCTTCGAAAGTCCGCGTCATCCGTACACGCGAGCGCTGCTCGACTCTCTGCCGGGCCGCCACGAGCGCGACGAGCGCCTGCGCTCGATCGCCGGACAGCCGCCGCTTCTGCGCGCGCGGCCTGCCTTCTGTCCGTTCGCCCCGCGCTGCCGCCACGCGTTCGACCGCTGTCGCGAGGAGAACCCGCCGCTCGAGCGCGTCGCTCCGGGGCACGACGTCGCCTGTTGGCTCGAAACGCACCAGAGCGGAGCCCAGCGTGGCAACTGAGACCGCCCCCGCCCCGCCCGCTGTAGACGCGCTCGTTCGGGTCACCGACCTGAAACTGCACTTCCCGATCTACGAGGGCCTCCTAAGGCGTCGCGCGGGAGAGGTCCGGGCGGTCGACGGCATCAGCTTCGACATCCGCCGAGGCGAAACACTCGGACTTGTCGGCGAAAGCGGCTGCGGCAAGTCTACGACCGGCCGCGCCGTACTGCGCCTGTACAAGCCGAGCGGCGGCTCGGTGCAGTTCGAGGGCAACGAGATCGCAAACCTCGAAGGCGAACGATTGCGCGCAATGCGGCCGCGCATGCAGATGATCTTCCAGGATCCCCAGGCGTCGCTCAACCCGCGGCTGACGGTCGGCTCGATCATCGCGGAGCCGTTGATCGAGCATGGCATACGGAAACGCGCTGCACGGCGCGGCCGCGTGCGCGAACTTCTCGATGCGGTCGGACTGAATCCCGACTACGTCAACCGCTACCCCCACGAGTTCTCGGGTGGGCAGCGCCAGCGTATCGGTATCGCCCGGGCACTCGCGCTCGATCCCGACTTCATCGTCTGCGACGAGCCTATTGCTGCACTCGACGTGTCTATCCAGGCGCAGGTCATCAACCTGCTGCAGGATCTGCAGAAAAAGCTTGGCCTTACCTACCTTTTTATCAGCCACGACCTGTCGATGATCCGTCATATCGCTACGCGCGTCGCGGTTATGTATCTTGGCAAGATGGTCGAGCTCGCCGACGTAAGGCGTCTCTTCGATGCGCCTAAGCACCCCTACTCCAAGGCTCTGCTTTCTGCCGTGCCAGTGCCCGATCCCAGAGTGGAGGCCACTCGTAAGCGCATCCTCCTCAAAGGCGACATACCGAGCCCCGTCAATCCGCCATCCGGATGCCGTTTCCGCACGCGCTGCCCGTGGGCCGCGCAGGTCTGCGCGACTGTCGAGCCCGAATGGCGGCAGCTTGCCGATGGGGGATCGGTCGCGTGCCATTTTGCCGAATAGAGCCCGAACAGGGCGCTGTCGGCGAATTGCCAAAGGTTTTGACTTGTGAAGAAATGGTAATCAGCCGGCCCAAGAGAACTCGGTCAGATGTCGGGGGCGCGACTGTTTCCATACCGGAAATAAAAATGGGAGAGTGAAATGAGAGCATTGAAAGCATTGGCGCTAGGCGTCGCCGCCGCCGCGCTCGCTACTGTCGCGCATGCCGAGCGGGGGTCGGACGGCCAGGTGAACGTGATCTACTGGCAGGCGCCATCGATCTTGAACCCGTTCCTGTCAGGCGGCACCAAGGACGTCGAGGCATCGTCGTTGATCCTCGAGCCTCTCGCCCGCTACAATGAGAAGGGTGAAATCATCCCCTACCTGGCCGCGGAGATCCCGACGACTGCCAACGGCGGCGTCTCTTCGGACCTCACCACGATCACCTGGAAGATCAAGCCCGGCATGAAATGGTCGGATGGTTCCGACTTCACCGCCGACGACGTGATCTTCACCTGGCAGTATTGCACGGATCCGGCCGGCGGCTGCGCGCAGCTTGCGAAGTTCGAGGGCGTCAGCAAGGTCGAGGCCATCGATCCACTGACCGTCAAGGTGACGTTCGCAGCGCCGAAGCCATATCCCTACCTGCCTTTCGTAGGCGGGCAGTCTCCGATCCTGCAGAAGAAGCAGTTCGCCGACTGCACGGGCGCCAGGGCGTCTGCCTGCACCACACAGAACTTTGGCCCCATCGGCACAGGTCCGTTCGTCGTCAAGGAGTTTCGCCCGAACGACGTCGTCTCGCTGGCCGCGAATCCGAACTATCGTGACGCCGCCAAGCCGGCCTTCGCGACCATGACGCTGAAGGGCGGCGGCGACGCTGCCGCGGCGGGCCGCTCCGTGCTTGAGACCGGCGAGTTCGATTACGCCTGGAACCTGCAACTCGCTCCGGAGGTCATCAACAAGATGGCGGAAGCCGGCAAGGGCAAGGCTGTCTCGGCGTTCGGCACGCTGGTCGAGCGTATCGAGGTCAACATGACCGATCCGGACCCGGCACTCGGCGACGAGCGGGCCACAGCAAAGCATCCGCATCCAATCCTAAGCGATATCAAGGTTCGCACCGCGCTTTCCAAGGCGATCGACCGGAACCTGCTTGTCGAGGTCGGCTATGGTCGCGCTGGTCGCGCTACCTGCAACCTCGTGCCGGCGCCGGAGCTTTACGCCTCACCGAACCAGGAGTGCATCGCGCAGGATGTCGACGGCGCGAAGAAACTTTTGGACGAAGCAGGCTGGACCATGGGCGGCGACGGCGTACGCACAAGGGACGGCAAGCGCCTCAAACTGCTCTTCCAGACCTCGACCAACGCCGTGCGTCAGGATTTCCAAGCGCTCATCAAACAGTGGTGGGCTGATGTGGGCGTGGAAACCGAGCTCAAGAATATCGATGCGTCGGTCTACTTCGGCGGTGATCCAGGCTCGCCGGACACCTTCCAGAAGTTCTTCGCCGACGTCGAGATGTACGCCAACAATTTCGATGGGACGGACCCCGAGGCCTATCTCGCCGAACATACCTGCAGCAAGGCACCGCGTCCCGAAACGCAGTGGCAGGGCGAAAACGTCAATCGCTACTGCGACGCCAACTATGACAAGCTGGTCGCTGAGCTGGGCCAGACTGCCGACCTCGAGAAGCGCGGCGAGATCGCCCGCAAGCTCAACGAGATGCTGACCAAGGAAAGCATGGTCATCATCCCGCTCGTCGACCGCGGCCGCGTCTCCGCCCACTCCAATACCCTTGGCGGCGTGATCCTCAACACCTGGGACAGCGAGCTG
This sequence comes from Pseudomonadota bacterium, assembly GCA_023457435.1. Classification (GTDB taxonomy): domain Bacteria; phylum Pseudomonadota; class Alphaproteobacteria; order Rhizobiales; family Rhizobiaceae; genus RCIO01. The sequence goes on along the minus strand of JAEWLS010000027.1, from coordinate 177,675 downwards.
TGGAACGTAGCCGACTGGCACCGTGTGAAGTGAGCTAGCCTGGATCCCGGCCCTGTGCGGGCCGGGATCCGTCTTTCCCCGTAATCGACGGAGGCTGCCAGGTCATGTTGACCTATGTGTTCCGCAGACTCCTGCTCGCGGTCCCGACACTCCTGCTCATCAGCCTGGTCATCTTCCTGCTGCTGGATCTGGCGCCGGGCGACCCGACCGCCGACATGCCGATGACAATACCGCCGGACGTGAAGGAAAAGATCCGGCTTTCACTCGGGCTCGGCGAGCCGATCTATGTGCGCTACCTTCTCTGGCTGAAGCAGTTCTTCCTCAACGAGCCGCTCCATATCCTCAGATCCTTAACCGGCTGGGACATTGCCGGCGAGGCGCAGCGGGTCATCTCCTGGCAGACGCGCGGTCCGGTCTTTGACATCATCGCGCAGCGCTTGCCGCAGACGCTATGGGTGGTCGGTATGGCCTACCTCGTTGCCGTGCTGATCGCGGTGCCCATCGGGGTGATCTCCGCCTACCGTCAGTATTCCCTGTTCGACCAGGTCGGCACCTTCGTGTCGATGATCGGCTTCTCGGTGCCGACCTACTTCACCGGCGTCATGCTGATCGTCATCTTCGCCGTTCACCTGCAGTGGTTCCCTTCAATCTACGATACGACTCTCGTCGTGCGCGACTGGTCGAGTTTTTGGCAGCAGGTCCGCCAGATGGTCATGCCCGTCGCGATGCTGGCGCTTTTCAACGCGGCACAGATCAGCCGCTTCATGCGCGCCTCGATGCTGGACAATCTCAACCAGGACTATGTACGCACCGCACGTGCCAAGGGCCTGCGCGAGAAGACCGTCGTCCTCGTTCATGTCCTGCGCAATTCGCTGATCCCGGTCGTGACAGTCATCGCCCTCGGCGTCCCGACGATCTTCGGCGGCGCCATCATCACCGAACAGGTGTTCAAGGTGAATGGCCTGGGCGCACTGCTGATCACGGCGATCTATGCCAACGACATCCCGATGGTGCAGACGCTGACCTTCATGTTCGCGGTGCTCATCGTGGCCTTCAATCTGATCGCCGACGTGCTCTACGGCGTTCTCGATCCGAGGATCCGCTATGACTGATGTGGCCGCCGGATCTGCGCCGCCGGCACAGACCGCGGCAGAACGGCGTGCCGCACGCTCGCAGTGGTGGGACGTCTGGGACCAGTTCAAGACACACAAAGGGGCGCTCGTGGGAGCTGCCGTCTTCCTGCTGATCATCCTGATCGTGCTTGCCGGCCCGTACGTCTGGACCTATTCGCCGACATTCATCGACATCCGTGCGCGCAATCAGGGGCCGAGTTGGGCTCATCCTCTCGGCGCCGACCAGCTCGGCAGGGACATGCTCGCGCGCATGATGGCAGGCGGTCGGGTTTCAATCGCTGTCGGGCTCACCGCAATGCTGATCGCCGTTACGCTAGGCACCACGGTCGGCATCCTCGCCGGCTACTTCCGCCGCCTGGACGGCGTGCTGATGCGCGCGACCGATCTCTTTCTGGCGCTTCCACTCTTGCCGCTGCTGCTGGTCACGATGATGCTGTTTCGCGAGACGATCGCGCGACGCTTCGGCCCCGAAACCGGCATCTTCATTCTCATCGTCGCCGGCATCGGCATCACGTCGTGGATGCAGACTGCGCGTATCGTGCGCGGCGAGGTCCTGGCCCTGAAGGAGCGGGAGTTCGTGCTCGCCGGTCGCTCGATAGGCACGCCCGACCGCCGCATCATCACCCGCCATATCCTGCCGAACGTGCTGTCCCCGATCATGGTCTCGGCGACCCTGGGCATCGCCAATGCCATCATCACGGAGTCGGCGCTGTCGTTCCTCGGTCTCGGTTTCCCGCCCGATTTCCCGACTTGGGGCCGTCTGCTCTTCGACGCGGTCGACTACCTTAACCAGTATCCGGATCGCGTCTTTTGGCCCGGTATCGCGATCTCGTTGACGGTCCTTTCGGTCAACTACGTCGGCGACGGCCTGCGCGACGCGCTCGATCCGCGGATTCGCGGAAGGTAGGCGTTCTACCTTGGGTTGACGCGATGTTGCCCAGCAGGCGGCGTACGACGCCACACGGGGTACGCCTGAACGCCGTCCATATCACCCAACGGTTGAAGCGCGTCGCCGCTGCCTGATTACCCCAGATCACCAAGGTCGCGCACCGCGCCGCGTGCGGCGCTGGTCGCGAATGCCGCGTAGGCTTTCAAAGCGGCGCTTACCTTGCGCTTACGTGGAGCCGCCGGCTTCCAGCCAAGACGATCCTGCTCGGCGCGGCGCGCCGCCATCTCGGTGTCGCTGATTGCGAGGTTCACGGTACGGTTCGGAATGTCGATATCGATAATGTCTCCGTTGCGCACGAGCCCTATCGCCCCGCCCTCGGCGGCTTCCGGCGAGGCGTGGCCGATCGACAGCCCGGACGTTCCTCCGGAAAACCGGCCGTCGGTCAGCAAAGCGCAGGCTTTGCCCAGCCCCTTCGACTTCAGGTAGCTGGTTGGATAAAGCATCTCCTGCATGCCGGGCCCGCCGCGCGGTCCCTCGTAACGGATCACGACCACATCGCCAGCCACGACCTCGTTGCCGAGGATTGCCTTCACCGCGTCGTCCTGGCTCTCATAGACCTTGGCCGGCCCTGAGAACTTCAGGATCGACTCGTCGACGCCTGCCGTCTTCACGACACAGCCATCGAGCGCGATGTTGCCCTTGAGCACCGCCAGGCCGCCGTCCTTGGAGAATGGATGCTTGGCGCTGCGGATCACGCCGTGCTCGCGGTCGAGGTCGAGGTCGTCCCAGCGGCGATCCTGGCTGAACGCGACCTGAGTGGGCACGCCGCCCGGCGCCGCCATGAAGAAGTGGCGGACGCTCTCCGAATTGGTGCGCGATATGTCCCAGCGGTCGATGGCATCGCCGATGGTCGCCGAATGCACGGTCGGGCTGTCGCGGTTGATCAGCCCGGCCGCGTCGAGCTGGCCGAGAATGGCAAAGATGCCGCCGGCGCGGTGCACGTCCTCCATATGGACGTCGCTCTTGGCAGGCGCCACCTTCGACAAGACAGGCACGCGACGCGACAGCGCGTCGATGTCGTCCATGTTGAAGTCGATGCCGCCCTCGATCGCCGCAGCCAGGATATGCAGAACAGTGTTGGTCGAACCGCCCATGGCGATGTCGAGCGCCATCGCGTTCTCGAACGCCTTCTTGTTGGCGATCGAGCGCGGCAGGACACTCTCGTCCTCCTGCTCGTAGTACTTCTGGCAGAGATCGACGACCAGATGGCCAGCCTCGACGAACAGCCGCTTTCGGTCGGCATGGGTCGCAAGCGTCGAGCCGTTTCCCGGAAGCGACAGCCCCAGTGCCTCGGTCAGGCAGTTCATGGAATTGGCGGTGAACATACCGGAGCACGACCCGCAGGTCGGGCAGGCCGAGCGCTCGATTACGCTCACCTCTTCGTCTGAAACCTTATCGTCGGCCGCAGCAACCATCGCATCGATGAGGTCGACGGCGGTAACCTTGTCCTTCCAGACGACCTTGCCGGCTTCCATCGGCCCGCCGGACACGAACACGGCCGGGATGTTAAGCCGCATCGCCGCCATCAGCATGCCGGGCGTGATCTTGTCGCAGTTCGAAATGCAGACCATGGCGTCCGCGCAATGAGCGTTCACCATGTACTCGACGGAATCTGCGATCAGTTCGCGCGACGGCAGCGAATAAAGCATGCCGTCATGGCCCATCGCGATGCCGTCGTCGACGGCGATCGTGTTGAATTCCTTGGCCACGCCCCCGGCTGCTTCAATCTCGCGCGCCACCAATTGGCCGAGGTCTTTGAGATGCACGTGGCCCGGCACGAATTGGGTGAATGAGTTGACGACCGCGATGATCGGCTTGCCGAAATCGCCATCCTTCATGCCCGTTGCGCGCCAGAGGCCGCGGGCGCCGGCCATGTTGCGGCCGTGGGTCGTGGTACGGGAGCGAAGTGCGGGCATGTCGTTTCCTCGGAAATGACTCGTCGTCGCGATCTCCGCGACGGTATCGATCAGCGCGTCTCGTTAATACGAAAGCGCTCCAGCGGCAACCAAAAATGCGTACCGTACGTTACGGTACACCTACGAAGCCCGTGCGACGTCGTATGCCGCAGCAAGCGACGATGCCTCGCCAGCAGATGCCGCGATCATTGGCGGCCGCACCGCGGCGAGCGCCGGGTCGTTGTGAACGTGAGCAAGCACTGCCTTCACGCCTGCAACGAGCGCCCTGCCGTCGAACAAGGCACGTATCGCGTTGGCCCTCTCCTGTGCGGCTGCATCGCCCTGAAGCGCGCGTGCGCAAAGATCGGCATTCAGGTTTGCTGTAGCCGATATGCAGCCTGCGAAGACGCCCGTCCGCGCCTCGGTCAGCACGGACTCGCTCGAGGGAAACACCGCAAGGCCTTCATCGAGTGCGGCAATATCGCGGGCATAAGTCAGGTCGCCAGATGAATCCTTGAGCCCGGCAATGCGCCCAGGCAGAGCCGTCATGATCGCCTGCACCAGCGATGGCGTGTACGCGATGCCTGTCATTGCCGGGAAGTTGTAGAGGTAGAGCGGCATGTCGTGGCTGGAGATCGCCTCGCCCAGAGCACGGAACACCGCAACGATCCCCTCCTCCGGGGCTTGAATCCCCTTGTAGTAGAAGGGTGGCAGCACGAGAGCGCCGGCGAAGCCCAGATCGGCCGCCTCGCGTGTCAGCCGAACCGCGTCTGGCAGCGCTGCGGCGCCGGTCCCGACCATCATGCGCGTCAGATCCAGATCGAAACGCGCCACCGCGCGCATGACGGCGATACGTTCGTCGACGCTGAACGACGTCGCTTCGCCGGTGGTCCCAAGCACATTGAGGCCGTCGCAGCCGTGTTCGAGAAGGTATCGCGCGAGACGCGCGAAACGGCCGATGTCGGGGGCACCACCATCGTCTAGTGGCGTCGCGATGGCGGCAATCACGCCGGAGAGCTTCGCGCCTGTCGTCATCGTCAGCTCCTCGTCAGCGGCAGTGCGAAGGGAACGCCCTCGTAGGCGTCCGCGCCGCGCCCGATGTCCCTGATCGCATCGGCCATGCGCCCGCTGCGCCCCAGAATGTCGTCGGCGAGCGAGACCAGGCGCCTGTTCGGCGTCGCCGTCGGTGACAGCTTGCGCAGCGTCTGCGCCAGCTCACGCTCGTCGCGTTCCGGCGCAAGGGCGGCGGCGATGATGTAGGCTGCGGCTGTCGAGCGGCTGATCCCGGCGAAGCAGTGGACGACTTTGGGCCGGCGGCGATCCCAGGCCCGCGCGAATGCGATCAGGCGTTCGATGTGCTCCGCTCCCGGCAGCGTCATATCCGGCGCGGCTTCGACGACGTCGTTCATCGCAAGCATCAGATGGTTGTCCGCGGCGATGCTCTCCGGCCGCGTTACAGGCGTACCGGCATTGATCAACGTGACGACGCTGCCGGCCCCTGCCGCAGCGACGGTCTCGTGCAATTTCGAAAGCGGACAGACGTAGATCATGGTTCGACTTTCACCATTCCCGCGCCCGGGTCCAGCCGGAAAGCGCCTGCTCCAGCCTCTGCCACGCCGTCTCGTTGTCCGGTAGTCCGAAGCGCAATGCGCCCGGCAGAGCGTCGAAGATCCGCACGGCAATTCCCGCGCGTCCTAGGGCGTCGTGGATCTCCGCAGCCTTCGGATCGCGCACGAACCGGAATAAGTCCGTTCCGCCGCAGGGACTTAGCTCTGCCTTCCGAATCAGATCGTCAAGTCTCCGACTCTCCGTGTGAAGTTGGCGCCGCATTGCCGCGCGCCAGTCATCGTCCCTGAGGGCCGCAATGCCGATTGACAGCGCGGGCCCCGAGACGGCCCATGGGCCAAGCCGTGCAACCAGCCGTTCGGCCAGGTGCCGCGACGAGATCGCGAAGCCGAGACGCACCCCTGCCAGCCCGTAAAACTTGCCGAATGAGCGGAGCACGACGACCGGAATCTCGTCCACCAGCGGGCAGAGGCTTGCATCCGCCTCGGACACGTCCATGAACGCCTCGTCCACGACGAGAATGCCGCCGCGATCCGCGAGTCGGCGGGCGACATCTGCGAGTTCGCCTCGCCGGTGCAATCGACCGTCGGGATTGTTCGGATTGACGACGATGGCGAGGTCGGCATCAGCTAGTGCCCCAAGGTCGGCGACTTCCACGACGCGGTGTCCTGCCAGCTTCGCTGCGCGGCCATGCTCGGCATAGGTCGGCGAAAAGACGGCAGCGTTGCCCGCTTTCATCAGCCCGTACAGCATCGGCAACAATATCTGCGTTCCCGGCGCAGCTGCGACGTTGGCTGCCGCAGGGGCTCGATAGGCCAGTGCTGCGGCGTCCCGGAGTCGCTCTTCGTCCGCGGGTTCGGGAAGCCGCGTGAACGCGGTGGCAGCCACGGCGGAATGCGGATAGGAGTGCGGATTGATCCCGGTCGAAAGGTCGATCCACGGCTCCGGCGCGTCGGGGAACCGCGCACGGACGCGGCCGAGGCTGCCGCCGTGATCGGCGACCGCGCCGGGGAGTTCGGGACCAAGCTCAGTCATGGCCGTCTTCATCGCTTTTTCCGCGCTGCTGATCGAGCGGATCTTCGGGTATCCCGACGCGCTCTATCGTGCCCTCGGTCACCCGGTCACCTGGATCGGGGCTTTCATTGGCTGGCTGGACCGCAATTGGAATGAGAGCGGCGCGAGCGGTCGCCGCCGCCGAGCCGCCGGCGTGATAGCCCTTTCCGTCATCGTGGGCGTGCCTGGTGGCGCGGCACTTCTCGTCTCGGGCATGCTCTCCGGCACGATTGTCGGAATAGCGATGCTCGCAGTGCTCAGTTCCAGCCTGCTCGCGCAGCGCAGCCTCGAAGATCACGTCGCTGCAGTGGCAACCGCACTCGAAACCGAAGGACTCGGCGCCGGCCGGCGCGCCGTGTCTATGATCGTCGGCCGCGATCCGGAGACCCTCGACGAAGCGGCCGTGTCTCGCGCCGCCATCGAGAGCCTCGCTGAGAATTTCTCCGACGGCGTCGTGGCCCCGGCCTTCTGGCTCGCACTTCTCGGCCTGCCGGGTGGCGCCGCTTACAAGGCCGTCAACACGGCCGATTCCATGATCGGCCACAAGAATGAGCGCCATATCGATTTCGGCCGCGCCGCGGCACGCCTCGACGACCTCGTCAACCTGCCGGCCTCGCGACTCTCTGCGGGACTGTTTTGGGTTGGCGCTTGGTTCGTGCCGAGGACGTCGCCGCATGAATCCTGGCGCGCCGTGCGCCGCGACGCGCGCCGGCATCGCTCCCCGAACGCCGGCTGGCCTGAAGCCGCGATGGCCGGCGCTCTCGGCCTGGCGCTGGCGGGACCGCGCAGTTACGGCGGCGTCGTGGTCGATGACTGTTACATGGGCGAAGGCGGCCGGCGCCAGGCTACCGTCGCCGACATCCGCCGCGCATTGGCACTCTATCGGGCTGCCGACGCGGTTCTGATCGCGCTGTTTGGCGCAGTGGCGATCCTCATCGCGCAATTCTGAGCAGTGCCTCGACGTCGAGATGCCTGGCAAGATGTGCGGCCAGCGCATCGAGTGCTTCCTCCACTCCGGTTTCGTAGTCGATCCCGCCGGCCGCTCCACCGAGCCGCTCGATCCACGCAGCGCGCTGCCGATCGTCGGCAAAAAGACCATGCACGTAGGTGCCGCAGATGCGTCCCGAGGCGGAGACCGCACCGTCCTCCGCGCCACCTGCCAACGTCGCAAACGGCCGCGCGCAGTCGGCCCCTTCTGTGATGCCGACATGCATCTCGTATCCAGAGAACGGCGTTCCGTCGGACGTCGTACCGACGACCTCGATGAGCCGCTTGTCGCTGGTCAGCCGCGTCTCGACATCCAGGAGGCCGAGCCCCGGCAACCCTCCAGGCGGACCCTCGATGCCATCGGGATCGCTGATCTGCTTGCCGAGCATCTGGAAACCACCGCACAGGCCAAGTACGCGACCGCCGCGGCGCGCGTGAGCAGCAATGTCCTTGTCGAGACCCGCCGCGCGCAGCGCCGACAGGTCGGCGACCGTCGCCTTCGATCCCACCAGCAGCACCAGGTCCGCGTCCGCCGGCAAAGCCTGTCCCGGCCGAATGCGCACCACTTCGACGTCGGGCTCGGCGTCCAGCGGGTCGAGATCATCGAAATTGGAAATATGCGGCAGGATCGGCACCGCGATCTTCACCCGCGCGCTCGGCTTCGGCACTCGCGGCGCCGCCAGCGCAAGCGCGTCCTCGGCCGGAAGTCTGGCGGCATCGGGCAGATGGGGCACAAGGCCGATCGGCGTCCAACCGGTCTTATCCGCGACGAGCCTCATGCCGTCGGCAAACAGAGCCGGATCGCCGCGGAAGCGATTGACGATGAATCCATGGATCATCGTCGCATCGTTAGGGTCTAACACTACCTTCGTGCCGACCAGGCTGGCGATCACCCCACCGCGATCGATGTCGCCGATCAGAATCACCGGCACGTTCGCCGCGCGCGAAAAGCCCATGTTGGCGATGTCGCCGGAACGCAGATTGACCTCAGAGGCGCTGCCCGCCCCCTCGACCAGCACGATATCGGCCTCGGCGCGCAGACGCTGGAAGCTTTCGAGCACACGCGGCATGAGCGTCGGCTTTACCTTCTGATACTCCGCCGCCTTGGCGTTTCCCTCGACCTTGCCTTGCACGACGAGCTGAGCGCCTGTCTCGCTTTGCGGCTTGAGCAGCACAGGGTTCATGTGCACTGAGGGTGCCACGCGCGCCGCTCGCGCCTGGAGCGCTTGCGCCCGCCCTATCTCGCCGCCGTCTGCGGTCACCGCTGCGTTGTTGGACATATTTTGCGGTTTGAACGGCCGCACGCGCATCCCCCGGTTGGTGAGAAGGCGCGCAATCCCGGCCACGATCAGCGACTTTCCGACGTCCGAGCCGGTGCCCTGGAACATCAGCGCGACCGCCATCGACTAGAACTCGATACCCTGCTGTGCCTTCACACCGGCCGCGAAGTGGTGCTTCGTCGCGCCCATTTCGGTCACCAGGTCCGCAGCCGCTACCAGTTCCGGCTTGGCGTTGCGCCCGGTGACGACGACATGCAGGTCGCTCCGACGCGCCGAGAGGTCGGCGACGACAGTGTCGATAGGGAGGTAGTCGTAACGTAGAGCAATGTTGAGCTCGTCCAGCACGACGAGCGCTATGGTCGGATCCGCCATCAGCTCGCGCGCCTTGCCCCAGGCCCGGGTTGCAGCTTCTATGTCACGTTGGCGATCTTGCGTTTCCCAGGTGAAGCCTTCGCCCATCGCATGCCAGGCGACGCGGTCGCCGAATGCGGCAAACGAATCCTTCTCGCCGGTGTGCCAGGCGCCCTTGATGAACTGCACGACGCCGACGCGCTTGCCATACCCCAGCATACGCAACGCCAGCCCGAAGGCAGCCGTGGTCTTGCCCTTCCCTGCCCCCGTGTTGACGATCAGCAGCCCCTTCTCGATGGTCTTCGAAGCAACCTCGGCATCCTGCACCGCCTTGCGCTTTTCCATCTTGGCGCGGTGGCGTTCCTGTTCGTCCATCACTTCACCTTGACCGGGAGTCCAGCGACCATCAGGATGACGCTGTGCGCGATCGACGCAACCTGCTGGTTCAGCCGCCCTTGCGCATCGCGGAACCTCCGCCCGAGCGGCGTCTCGGGCACGATCCCGAGCCCGACCTCATTGGAAACGACGAACCACGGTCCGTGCGGCTTGGCGAGAGCGGCGATGAGTTCTTCCGACCGCGCGTCGATATCGTGTTCGGCAAGCAGCGTGTTCGACAGCCACAGCGTCAGGCAGTCAAGCAGCAGCGGCCTGCCGTCCGGCATCACAGAAAGCACCTTCGCAACGTCGAGCGGCTCGTCGAGCGTGCGCCACCGTTCGTCGCGGCGCGCCTGATGCAACGCTATGCGCTCACTCATCTCGTCATCGAACGCTTGGCCCGTCGCGATGTAGGCCCAGGGCGGAGGCAGCGCCGCGATGAGACGCTCGGCGTGTGCGCTCTTGCCGGAGCGCGCACCGCCAATCAGCAGGGTGAGTCGCCCCTCGCCGTCAGGCAAGGCTCGTCCGGGCCGCGGCCTCGCCCCCCGCCACGCGCTGGCGGAAGAAACCGGCAAGCGCGCCGAGTGCCACCCAGAAGATCAGGTTCGTCACCGTAACCGCCACCACGAACTGATGATGAAGGTCTGCTGGTACCGGCGAGTCGTGGCTTTCCGGCTGCGGCGCGCCAATGACGTGAGGGACCACGATCAGCGCGATGCCGAAGAGGGCGAGCGGCAATGATGCCCTGAATGCGATCAGGGCTATGCCTGCAGCGGTAGCCACAACTGTGCCTATCCACCATAGCTGGCGCGCGGCGAGGTCGGCAGCGGGCATCGCCGGAAGCTCGGGCGGCAGGCCGAGGCCGGGCGCAAGCGTGAACGCGGCAAAGCCGCCGAGCCCCCACATCAGGCCCTGCCGCCAGCCTTGGATCCCGCCAGCAAGTTCCGAGAACGCCACGAGGATCAGCGCGAAGCCGACGCCGGTCACGATATTGGCGGCGCTTGTGTAGAAGAAGCGCTCGAACCCGTCGGAAGGCGCCCAGCCTCCGTCGTCGTGTTCGTGAACGTGCGCGGCGGGTGGGACTGCGGGCGCCCCGGCGTCGTGCGAATGATCTCCGCCCGCACCCTCGAACGTTTCTGCCTGAAGGATCAGCGGCACGGTTGCGTAGGCCTGCATGGCGGCCATCAGCACGCCCGCCACGAGCCCTGCCAGCGCCGCGACGAACACGACGTTGCGAAACACGGTCATGTCATACCCCCTTTAGTGGCAGGGAAAGGCCATGGAGTGGCGATAGTCGTGGCCCGCATTGTGGGCAGCCTCGACGTGGCTGAAACCCACGAAGCCGACTACGAACACGCCGAGCAGCGCGGCGAACGCCAGCTGCATGAGGCGCGACTGAGCGGAACTTGAAGTCCCGAGCGCTTTGGTCGTCATGTTTCGTCCTCCTGCCCTCCACCCGAGGGCTCCGGTGTTGCGTCCGCGTCGCCGGCAGGTCTCCTGGCTCGCGGTTGAAGCGCTTTTCCGCCTTCCCGGATCTCTCCAGTGGCTTCATTGGAAAGCGCACCGCATACAGTTGCGGGGGCAGCCGCGGCATTGGGTCAGCTTTTCGGACGACCCGCACCGCATTCCCTTCGGCCCTTGCGGGACCGACGACTGAGGCACCATTATCCGAATCCCGGGGTGGCGCAATCTCAAATGCGACGTCGCGCGACGCCGCCTCGCGTTGACTTGGACGCCTGACACGGTCAAATGGCCGCGTGACGGTCCTGCACCCGCAACGGTGCAGGCTAAGAGGGAATCCGGTGCCGCCTTTCGTCGAATGGGCAATTCCGGAGCTGTCCCCGCAACTGTGAGCGGCGAGTTCCTGGTCCGAAAGCCACTGGAGAATTCCGGGAAGGCGGTCAGGTACGGAGACCCGCGAGCCAGGAGACCTGCCGTCGCGCTTGTTCAGTCCAGCTGCCCGGCGGGTGACCCGGGCATGGAGATGTGCGTGAGAGCAGACGTCGCTTCCGAGACTATATCGGCACCGCTGGATGGCCCGTCCGGCGCCGGGGTGACCATCGTCGTTTGCCACTCCTGCCGCCGCGACGGCGACTCGCTCGACCATCCGAGACCCGGCGCGCGTCTGCACGACGCCGTGAGGGCGGCTGCGGCCGGCTCCGGCGTCGCCGTGCGCAAGATCGGCTGCCTCGGCAATTGCAAGCGCGGAATCTCCGCTGCGGTGTTGCGCGACGGCTCGTGGAGCTACGTCTTCGGCGAACTGACCGAGGAGAGCGCGGCCGACCTCGTCGCCGGGGCGCTGCTCTTTGCAGGGTCCACCGATGGTTTCATGCCGTTCCGCGCCCGACCCGAGGCGCTCAAGCGCGGGCTGATAGCCCGCGTGCCCCTGATCGATCACCTGAAGGAAGCCGAATGACCGCCTCGCTCGAACGCGTCCCCTGCACCGTGGTCACCGGCTTTCTCGGCGCCGGCAAGACGACGCTCATCCGCCATCTCATCGAGAACGCGGGCGGCAAGCGGCTGGCCATCATCGTCAACGAGTTCGGCGACGTCGGCATCGACGGCGACATCCTCAAAGGCTGCGGCGCGGATGCCTGCCCCGAGGAAAACATCGTCGAGCTCGCCAATGGCTGCATCTGCTGCACCGTCGCCGACGATTTCGTCCCCGCGCTCGACCAGATTCTTGCCCGCTCGCCGAAGGTTGATCACATCCTGATCGAGACCTCCGGCCTGGCGCTGCCCAAGCCGCTTGTGCAGGCCTTCCAGTGGCCGACGGTGAAGGGCCGCGTCACGGTCGACGGCGTCGTCACGGTCGTCGACGGCGCCGCGCTGGCCGAAGGCCGTGTCGCCGCCGACATGGACGCGCTTGCTGCGCAGCGCGCCGCCGACGAAACGCTAGACCACGACGACCCGGTCGAAGAGGTCTTCGAGGACCAGATCGCCTGCGCGGACCTCGTGGTCCTCTCCAAGAGCGACCTGATCGATGCGGCCGGCCGCGTCCGCGCCGAAGCGGCGATCGCGGAGCATCTGCCACGAGCGGTGAAGGTGGTCGCGGCGAAGGAGGGAAGGGTCGACCCGGCCGTGCTGCTCGGCCTCGGCGTCGGCACCGAGGACGACATCGACAACCGCATGACCAACCATGACGACGAGCTCGACCACGAGCACGACGAGTTCGATTCCTTCGTCGTCGATGTGCCGCCGGTGGCCGATCCGGCGGCATTCGCGAGCCGCATTGCCACCATCGCCGGTGAGCACGACGTGCTTCGGATGAAGGGCTTCCTGCCGGTTGAGGGCAAGCCGATGCGTCTGCTCGTCCAGGCCGTCGGCCCGCGCGTGAACCACTATTTCGACCGCCCTTGGAAAGCCGGTGAGGAGCGCGCCGGCCGCCTCGTCGTCATCGGCGAGAAGGGCATCGACCGCGGCGCGATCGAGGCGGCGCTGCGGGCCTGACATGCATCTGCTCGCCACATCGTCTGCAACGCTCGACGAGATCGCCCAGCCGGTCGATCTGGGTCAGGGCGCGGCAGACATCGTCGTGGCGAGTTTTTCGGACAGCGATCTTTCCGGCCTTGCTTCGGCATGGCGCGCGGCGGGCGATCTCCCTTCGCTCCGTCTCGCGCCGCTTGCGGAGCTGCGTCACCCCATGTCGGTCGATCTGTGGATCGAGCAGACCGCGGCGCGGGCGAAGACGGTGCTGGTGCGCATCCTCGGCGGCTACGAGTGGTGGCGATACGGCGTCGACCAGCTGGCCGCGACGGCCAGGCGCAACGGAATCCGGCTGGCGCTGCTGCCGGGCGAATGCCGCGACGTCGACGAACGCCTGATCGAGGCCTCCACGGTCCCGCGCGCCGAGCTGGATGCGCTGCTCGCCTATTTCCGCGAGGGCGGTCCGGACAATCTGCGCGCATTGCTCGAGCGGCTGTCGGGACACGCAGCCGCCGCGGCCCGCCCGGTGCCGAGGGCAGGATTCTATCGGCAGCCGTCAGTCCCCGAGAGTCCCGTAATCCCCATCCTCTTCTACCGCTCCATGCTCCTCGCCGCTGACGTGGCGCCCGTCGACGCTCTGGCGGAGGCGCTTGAGCGCCGCGGCCTTTGTCCGCTGCCGGTCTTCGTCTCCAGCCTGAAAGATGCCGAATCCGTCGCCTTCGTCGAGCGGGCGTTGGCCGACTTCCCGCCGGCTGCGCTCGTCAGCCTGACCGCGTTCGCCGCCGGCTCGACGCCCGGCGAGGCGACCTTGTTCGACCTTGCCGGCGTGCCTGTCTTCCAGGCCATCGTGGCCACCACCCGGCGCGAGGCATGGGCTGAAAATCAGCGTGGCCTCGCCCCTGCCGACCTTGCCATGCACGTCGTGCTCCCGGAACTGGACGGCCGCCTCCTCGCCGGCGCCATTTCTTTCAAGGACACCGCCCCGCTCGACGCCGCCATCGGCCACGCAGCCCGGGTCAACCGTCCCGAGCCGGACCGCGTAGCGGCTGTGGCCGATCGCGTGGCACGAATGGTCCTGCTCTCCCGTACGCCCCGCGCCGCGCGCAGGCTGGCGATCCTGATCCCCGACTACCCGAACGCCCCCGGCCGCGCCGGCTACGCCGTCGGCCTCGACGTGCCGCAGAGCGTGCTCGAGATGCTGCGGGACCTGAAGCAGGAGGGCTATGCGGTTGAGGGGATTCCGCAAACCGCCCGTGAGTTAATGGCGCGGCTGGAGTTGAATCGAATCGGCATGTCCTTCTCGGACTACGAGCGCTCGATGGCGCAACTGCCGGATACGACTCGACAAACGCTCGCCGACGCATGGGGGGAGCCTGTCGGAGACTTCGCCTTCCGAGCCGCAACGTTCGGCAACGTCACAGTCGCACTTGCGCCCGATCGCGGACGCTCCGCGGACAGGCGCGCCGACTACCACGATCCGGTCCTGCCGCCGCGCCACGAACTGGTCGCCTTCGGCCTTTGGCTGCGCGAGACACTGGGTTGCCATGCGATCGTCCATGTCGGCGCGCACGGCACGCTCGAATGGCTGCCCGGCAAGGCGGTGGCGCTGACTTCGAATTGCTTTCCCGAAATCGTCACGGGTCGTCTGCCAGTCGTCTATCCGTTCATCGTGTCGAATCCGGGCGAGGCGGCGGTCGCCAAACGGCGGATTGCTGCCGTGACCCTTGGCCACCTGCCGCCGCCGTCGTCCGACGCAGGTCTGACGCCGGACCAGCAGAAGCTGGAGCAGCTGGTTGACGAATACGCCCAGGCGGACGGCCTTGACCGCCGCCGCCGCGATCGGCTGGCGCGGCTGATCGTCGATACCGCCGAGCGCACCGGGCTTGCCGCTGACGCCGGGATGGCGAAGGGCGAGGATGCCGATGAGGCGCTGCGCCGGATCGACGCCTGGCTTTGCGACATCAAGGATTTCGCGTTGCGCGATGGACAGCACGTGTTCGGCCGCGGCGACACGCCGAGCGCACATGCCGAGCGAACCGCGCTGATCGCGGCGCTGGATGGCCGTCATGTCGCGCCGGGCCCATCCGGTACGCCGTCGCGCGGCCGCGCCGACGTTCTGCCCACCGGGCGCAACCTCTACACCTCCGACCCGCGCACGATGCCGACGCCCACCGCGTGCGAGCTCGGCCGCCTGGCCGCCGACGAGGTGCTGCGCCGGCATCTGCAGGACCATGGCGACTGGCCCCGCAGCGTCGTACTCGACCTGTGGGGCAGCGCCAGCCTTCGCACCGGTGGCGAGGAAATCGCCCACGGACTGGCGCTGATGGGTTGCCGTCCGCAGTGGGATGCAGCGACGGGGCGCGTCACCGGCATCGAGGTCCTGCCGCTGGCTGGTCTTGGCTGGCCGCGCGTCGACGTCACCTTCCGCATTTCGGGCCTGTTCCGCGACATGTTTCCCGCCCAGATCGCGCTCATCGATGCTGCCGTCGGCGCCATCGCTGCGCGCGCCGGCGAGGGCCGCGAAAATCCATTGGCCGAAGTCGCGCACACGACCGCCTCCAGGCCCCGCCGCGTATTCGGTTCTGCCCCGGGCACATATGGCGCCGGCACCGAGGATCTGCTTGCTTCGGGCGACTGGGACGAACGGGCCGAGATCGGCCGCGCCTATCTCGATGCGACGAGCCATGCCTATGCGGGCGCCGAAGGTGCTGCCGAAGCCGCGCCGCACGCTTTCGCGGAACGCGTCGCCGGCGCCGATCTGCTGGTCCACGTGGGAGACGATTCCGGACGCGATTTGCTCGACGGTTCGGCCGACGTGGCGCACATCGGCGGGTTTGCGGCGGCGCTGGCGGCACTTGGGCACGAGGCAGCGATCGTAACCCTCGATACCACCGACCCGCGACGGCCGCGTGCGCGCTCGGTAACCGAGGCTGTGATACGCATCGTCCGCGCACGCGCCACGAATCCGCGCTTCATTGAAGGTCAGATGCGTCATGGGCCGCGCGGTGCGGCGGAGTTCGCGGAAACGGTAGACAGGCTGGTCGCCTTCGCCGAAACGACTCTCGCCGTGCCGGCGCGGCTGATCGAGGCGGTACACGACGCCTATCTCGGCGACGACAAGGTGCGCGACTTCATGCTGCGCGAGAATCCGGCGGCTGCGCGCTTCGTGGCCGAGCGGCTTGACGGCGCCCGCCGTCGCGGCCTGTGGCACCCGCTGCGCAACTCTGTCGATTCCGACCTCGCGTCGATGATTGCCGAGGCGCGGGAAAGGGAGGCTGCATGAACGCGCAATATCGCCGCGGCGCCTGCCCTGCCCTTTCGGCACCGATGATGACCGGCGACGGTCTGCTGGTGAGGCTGAACCTTTCCGAAGGCGGCATCGCGCCGAGAACACTTGCCGAACTCTGCCAAGCCGCGATGCGACACGGTAACGGCCTGGTCGAGATCACGGCACGCGGCTCGTTTCAGGTGCGCGGTCTGACGCCGTCATCCGCGCCGCTTTTCGCCGCCGAGGTCGATGCCCTGGACATTCCCGTCCGTGACGGCGTGCCTGTCGAGACCTCGCCACTCGCCGGGCTGGATCCCCAGGAAATCGCCGATCCGCGGCCGCTGGTGCGCGCCATTCGGGCGCAAGCCGAACGGGAAGGCCTTTCGCGCCGGCTCGGGCCGAAAGTGTCTGTGATCGTGGACGGCGGCGGGCAGGTTTCACTCGACGCGGTAACCGCAGACGTGCGGGTGACAGCCCAGGCAGGTGGCGGGTGGGTGGTATCTGCGGCCAATGGTGAAGGCTGCCTTTGCGGCGATGCAGGCAGAACTGCGACGGTCGTTATCGAGGCGCTCGCCGCTATTGCCGCTCTGGGCACCGCTGCACGCGGCAAAGATTTAAGCTCTACGTTGCCCCCCTCTGTCCTGCCGGACATCTCCCCCACAAGGGAGGAGATCGGCCAATCGCAAACATCGCAACTGCCAATCTCCCCCACCGAGAGGGAGATGTCCGGCAGGACTGAGGCGGGCGCGACAGAACGAACGCGCCTCGGGTTGATGCCGCTGAGGGCCAACCGCTCCGCCCTGGCGATCGCCGTGCCCTTCGGTCAGTGCGACGCGTCTGCCCTCGCGAGTCTGGCCTGGGCGGCCGACGGCATCCACGATTTTCGCTTTGCGCCCGGTCGCCGGCTGCTGGCGCTTGGCCCGCGCCCTGCCTGCGAGGCGCTGGCTGCCGCTGCGGACAGTCTCGGCTTCATCGCCGATCCCGCTGATCCGCGCTTGTGGGTCGCCGCCTGCGCCGGTGCGCCGGCTTGCGCCTCGGGCCTTTTCGATGCGCGCGGACTGGGCACCAGGATCGCAGCCCTGCTGCCCTCGGGTTTCGCCGGGACCGTGCATGTTTCGGGCTGCGCCAAGGGGTGCGCGCATCCTGCTCCGGCGGCGCTGACCCTGGCCGGCGCGCTCGGCGGTGTCGCGTTCATGCGCAACGGCAGGGCCTCCGATGCGCCGGTCGCTCTTTCACCCGACGCCGATGCCGCGCTTGACCTCCTGCGCCGGGAGCTTATCGAGACCGCCGCATGAGCACGCTCGACTACATCCGCGACGGCGACGCGATTTATGAGAGATCGTTCGCGATCATCCGCGCCGAGGCGGACCTGTCGCGCTTCTCCGAAGCCGAGGCCGATATCGCCATCCGCATGATCCATGCCTGCGGTCAGGTCGAGGCGGCACGCCATTTCGTCTTCTCGCCCGGCTTCGCGCAGGCCGCCCGCGCCGCGCTCGAGACGGGCGCCCCGATCCTGTGCGACGCGGAGATGGTGGCTCACGGTGTGACCCGGGCGCGTCTGCCTGCGGGCAACGACGTCGTCTGTACGCTGCGCGATCCGCGCACGGTCGAAATCGCCCGCGAGATAGGCAACACGCGCTCGGCCGCAGCGCTGGAGCTTTGGGGCGACCGCCTCGCCGGCTCGCTCGTCGCTATCGGCAACGCGCCGACTGCGCTCTTTCACCTGCTGGACATGCTCAGCCGCGGAGCGCCGAAGCCTGCCGCCATCATCGGCATGCCCGTCGGCTTCGTCGGCGCCGCCGAATCGAAGGAAGCATTGGCCGAGGGCAATCACGGCGTGCCTTTCGCCATCGTCCGCGGCCGCATGGGCGGCTCCGCAATGACCGCCGCCGCGGTCAACTCGATTGCGAGGGCGGGGCTGTGAGCGGCAGGCTGTACGGCGTCGGCACCGGCCCGGGCGACCCCGAATTGCTGACCCTCAAGGCCGTTCGCGCCATCGCCGCCGCCGATACCATTGCCCATTTCGCCAAGGCCGGCCGCACCGGCAATGCCCGCCCCATCGTCGCTGCCCATATCCGCCCGCACCACCGCGAGCTGGCGCTGCACTATCCCGTCACCACCGAGATCGACGCTGGCAGTGAGGACTACCGCACCGCCATCGGCGCCTTCTACGAGGAAGCCGCGGCTCGTGTCGCAAACGAGCTCGAAGCCGGCCGCAGCGTCGCCGTCCTTTCGGAGGGCGACCCCCTGTTCTATGGCTCCTACATGCATCTGCATGTCCGGCTGGCGCACCGCTTCGACACCGAGGTGATTCCCGGCGTCACCGCCATGTCCGGCTGCTGGTCGGCGGCAGGCCTGCCGCTGATGCAGGGTGACGATGTCACCACAGTCCTGCCTGGTACCTTGCCCGAGGCCGAGCTTTCACGTCGACTCCGCGACACCGATGCCGCGATCGTCATGAAAGTCGGCCGCAACCTGCCGAAGATCCGCGCCGCCCTGGCTGCGACGGGCCGGCTCGAAGGCGCGGTCTATGTCGAACGCGGCACGATGGCGGAAGCCAGGATCGTGCCGCTCGCCGGCGCCGGAGACTTGGTCGCGCCGTATTTCTCCATCGTCCTTGTGCCCGGCTGGCATGCGCGTCCACGCGCGGAGGCCGCCGAGTGACTGGCCGGGAGCGCGGAAAGTTGACAATTATCGGCACCGGCCCCGGCAGCCAGGATCAGCTGACGCCGCAGGCCGCGCGCGCCGCGGCCGAGGCCGACGAACTCTTCGGATACGGACCCTACCTGGATCGCCTCGCCCTCGCTCCGCACCAGAAGCGCCGGGCATCGGACAATCGCCAGGAGTTGCAGCGCGCCCGTGAGGCGTTGGCGCGCGCCGAGGCGGGTGCGCGCGTCTGCATGGTGTCTGGCGGCGATCCGGGCGTGTTCGCCATGGCCGCCGCCGTGTGCGAGGCGATCGAGCACGGCCCCGCCGCATGGCGCGAGCTGGACGTCGAGATCGTGCCGGGCGTAACCGCCATGCTCGCCGTGGCGGCGCGCGCCGGCGCACCGCTCGGACACGATTTCTGCGCCATCTCGCTGTCGGACAACCTTAAGCCGTGGGACATGGTCGAGAAGCGGCTGGCCGCCGCCGCGTCCGCCGGCTTCGTGATCGCCCTATACAACCCGATCAGCAAGGCGAGGCCGTGGCAGCTCGGAAAGGCGTTCGAGCTGCTCGCCACGATCCTGCCCGCGGCCACGCCAGTGATATTTGGCCGCGCTGCCGGCCGTCCGGACGAGAAGATCGTTGTGGTCCCGCTGCGCGAAGCGCGCGCCGACATGGCCGACATGGCGACCTGCGTCGTCGTCGGTTCTCCGGAAACGCGCATCGTCGAGCGTCCCGGACGCGCGCCGCTGGTCTATTCACCGCGTTTCGCCGAGGCCGCGACGTGAGCTGCCGCCTCCGCGACGCTGGAGACCGTCGGGACGCCGGGCTTCGCCGGCCTGCGCACCATGATCACCTCGAGGCCAAGGTCTCGCGCCGCCGCGATCTTGGCGTAGGTCGCGTCGCCGCCCGAATTCTTGCAGACGATCGTGTCGATGGCATTGGCCGAAACCAGCGCCGTCTCGTCCGCGACGCCGAACGGTCCGCGCGAAAGGATGTAGAGCGCGCGCGGCAGGGCCGGCACGGGCTCGACCGGATCGACGCTGCGCACGAGATAGAAGTGCTGCGGCGCGGCCTCGAACGTCGCCACCTCCTGGCGTCCGACGGCGAGCAGAACGCGGCGCGGTGCTGCGCCCAGCGCCATCGCCGCCTCCGCCAGCGTCTCGACTTCGGTCCAGCGGTCGCCGGCCTGCGGCTGCCATTCCGGACGGCTCAAGGCGAGCAGCGCCACCCCTCCAATCTCCGCCGCACGGGCTGCGTTGGCCGAAATCTGCGCAGCGAAGGGGTGCGTCGCGTCGATCAGCAGGGAGATGCCGTTGTCGCGCAGGTAACCGGCCAGGCCGTCTGCGCCGCCGAAGCCGCCGCGTCGAACCGGCAGTGCCTGGGCCGCAGGCTCGCGCGTGCGGCCGGCGAGCGACAGCGTCGCCTCGACACCGGCCACGCCTGCCAGCCGCGCCGAGAGTTCGCGCGCTTCGGTCGTGCCGCCGAGAATCAGGATGCGGGTCGTCATCATGCCTGCTGAGTTGCGTGCCCAGCCTGCACCCGTCGGCCGCTGGCTGGCAATCGTCGGCATCGGCGAGGACGGCGTCGACGGCCTCGCAGACAAAGCGCGGGCGCTGATATCCGGCGCCGACATGGTCTTCGGCGGCGTTCGTCATCTAGACCTCGCTGCCCCCCTTATCCGTGGCGAGAGCCGGAAATGGCCGGTACCCTTCGACGTGATGCCGCTGCTTGCGCACGCCGGCAGCCGCGTCTGCGTGCTCGCTTCCGGCGACCCGCTGCTCCACGGCGTCGGCTCCACCTTGCTCAGGCATGTGCCGGCCGAGGAGATGGAGATCTTGCCGGCGCCATCCGCGTTCAGCCTGGCCGCAGCGAGGCTCGGCTGGGCGCTGCAGCAGGTTGAAACCACCTCACTGCACGGCAAGGCGATCACTCGCCTGCGGCCACTGCTGCATTCCGGGCGCCGGGTCCTGTGCCTGACCTCCGACGCTGCAGCGCCGTCAACCATAGCTGCATGGCTCGATGAACTGGGCTTCGGCCCATCCCGCCTCATCGTACTCGAAGCACTCGGCGGCCCGCGGGAGCGCATCCGCGCCACAACTGCGGAGCGCTTCGCGCTTGTCGACATCCATCCGCTCAACCTGCTCGCGATCGAGGTCGAGGCGACATCGGCTGCCCGGGCCCTGCCCCTGACGCCGGGCCTGCCGGACGATATGTTCGAGCATGACGGCCAGATCACCAAGCGCGAGATCCGCGCGCTCGCGCTATCCGCGCTGGCTCCGCGGCGCGGCGAATTGCTGTGGGACGTCGGCGCGGGCGCCGGCTCCGTCGCGATCGAATGGATGCTCGCAGATCCTTCCTGCCGCGCCATCGCCATCGAGGCCGATCAGGCGCGCGCGGCGCGGATTCGCAGCAATGCCTCGACCCTCGGCGTCCCAGACCTTCACCTTGTGCAAGGCGCGGCGCCAGCGGCGCTGCTTGATCTGCCGGCGCCGGATGCGGTCTTCGTCGGCGGCGGCGGCAGCGAAACTGGCGTGCTCGACGCCGCGATTGCGGCACTGAAGCCGCGCGGCCGCCTTGTCGCCAACGCGGTGACGCTCGAGATGGAAGCGATCCTCCTCGCCCGCCACATCGAGTTTGGCGGCGAACTGACGCGTATTGCAGTCAGCCGCGCCGCTGCGGTCGGCTCGATGAGCGGCTGGCGGCCGGCAATGCCTGTCACGCAATGGTCATGGGTCAAACCATGATCGTCGCCGGCCTCGGCAGCCGCAACGGCGTGGCGGCGGATGCGGTTCTGGACGCGCTGCGCGCCGCAGCAGAGGAGTACGGCGTGCGGCTCGACCGCATCGGCCTGCTTGCCACCGGCGAGACGAAAGCGGCGGAGCCGGCGTTCGGCGAGGCTGCCGTGCATCTTGGCATTCCGCTGGAGATCGTAGGCACCGCGTTGCTTCGGCAACAGTCGGTCGAGACCGAGTCCGCAGCCAGCCGCGCCGCGACCGGCACCGGCAGCCTGGCCGAAGCCGCAGCCTTGGCTGCCGCCGGCGCCGGCGCCCGTCTGCTTGGCCCGCGCGCCGTTCACGGCCCCGTGACCTGCGCCCTGGCGGAGAGCGCGTCATGACGGTCCACTTCATCGGTGCCGGTCCCGGCGCGGCCGATCTCATCACCTTGCGCGGACGCGATCTGATTGCCGCCTGCCCCGTTTGCCTCTACGCCGGGTCGATCGTGCCCACCGAGCTGCTCGAATACTGCCCGCCTGACGCGCGCATCGTCGATACGGCGCCGATGTCCCTCGACGAGATCGCCGCCGAGTTCGAGCTGGCGCATGCGCAGGGCATGGACGTGGCGCGGCTGCATTCCGGCGACCTTTCAGTCTGGAGCGCGGTCGGCGAGCAGATCCGACGCCTCGACGCGATGGGCATCGAATGGACCATGACGCCCGGAGTGCCAGCGTTCGCCGCGGCCGCAGCGGCACTCGGTCGCGAACTGACAGTGCCGGAAGTGGCGCAGAGCCTGGTGCTGACCCGTGTCTCCGGCCGCGCCTCGGCCATGCCGGCAGGCGAGACGCTCCCGGCCTTCGGCGCGACCGGCGCGACGCTGGCGATCCACCTCGCTATCCACGCTCTTGACCGAATCGTCCGGGAACTGACGCCGTTTTATGGCGCCGATTGTCCGGTGGCCATCGTCGCCCATGCTTCGACCGCTGCTCAGAAGGTGCTTCGCGGTACGCTGGGCGACATAGAAGAGAGATTCGCGGTCGATCCGGTCGAGCGCACGGCGATCGTCTTCGTCGGTCCCGGTCTGGCGGCCGCCGGTTTCCGCAACAGCGCCCTCTACGACGCCGACTATCAGCGTCGCTTCCGCGGGAGAGATGCGCTGTGACTGGCTCGCGCATCGAGGCGCTCCTCGCGGGCGGTCCGCAGCTGGAGCCCGGCCATGTCTGGCTCGCCGGCGCCGGGCCCGGTGCTCCGGGCATGCTCACGCTCGACGTCGCGGCAGCACTTGGTCAGGCGGATGTCGTTGTCTACGATGCGCTGGTCAACCGCCGTGTGCTCGATCTCGCCGCCGACGCCGAGCTGATTTTCGCCGGCAAGCGAGGCGGCAAGCCCTCGCCGGCGCAGGATGATATCTCGCAGCGTCTCGTCGCGCTCGCCCGCGCCGGCCGCAAGGTGCTGCGGCTCAAGGGCGGTGACCCGTTCGTATTCGGACGCGGTGGCGAAGAGGCGCTCGTGCTCGCCGCGGCCGGAATCCCGTTTCGCATCTTACCCGGGCTGACCTCGGCGCTCGGGGCGCTCGCCGAAGCGGGCATCCCGGCGACGATGCGCGGCATCTCGCGCGCCATCACCTTCGCCACCGGCCACGCTCTCGGGGAGGACGATGACGTCGACTGGGCCGCCCTGGCCAAAACTGGCGAGCCGGTCGTCATCTACATGGGGCTGAAGAATTTGGCCGGCATCGCAGCGGCGCTCAGGGCGGGGGGCATGCCCGCCGATACGCCCGCAGCCGTCATCGCGTCGGCCACCACCGGCGCGACCCGCACCATCGTGGCCGACCTCGGCGGCATCGCCCGCGAGGTGGCCGATGCGAGTATCGAGGCTCCGGCGCTGATCGTCATCGGCGGCATCGTGACGATGCGTGCAAGGCTCGCGCCGTGACCCGCGCCATCATCGTCGGCGCGCCGCGTTCCGGTTCGGGCAAGACTAGCCTGACCATCGGTCTGCTTCGGGCGCTGGCCCGCCGCGGCCACCGCGTCGCCGGTGCCAAGTCCGGACCGGACTACATCGATCCCGGCTTCCACGCGGCGGCCACCGGGCGACCGGGGGTCAACCTCGACAGTTGGGCGATGCCGCCGGAATTGATCGCAGCGCTTCTCGCCGGCAAGGCCGGCGAGGCGGACATCCTCGTCATCGAAAGCGCCATGGGGTTGTTCGATGGCATTCCTGCAGGCGAAGGCCGCACCGGCTCTGCCGCCGACCTCGCGCGGCGATTTGGTATTCCGGTGCTGCTCGCGCTCGACGTATCCGGCCAGTCGCAAACTGCCGCACCGGTTGCCAAGGGCTTCGCCACCTACGATCCCGCGGTACGTATCGCCGGCGTGGTGCTCAACCGCTGCGGCTCGGAGCGCCATGTGCGGTTGGCGAAGGAGGCGGTCGAGGCAGTCGGGCTTCCAGTCGTCGGCGCAATCATGCGCAGCGAGCGCGTGGTGCTTCCCGAGCGCCACCTTGGGCTGGTGCAGGCCGAAGAACATGCCGGGCTGGACGCCCACATCGATGCGCTGGCAGACATCGTGGAAGCCTCGGTCGACCTCGACGCGGTTGTGGCACTCGCTGCCCCACTCGAGCTACCATCTGCGTCCGCCAAGGCCCTACCGCCGCCCGGGCAGCGCATCGCCATTGCCCGCGACGCGGCATTCACCTTCCTCTACCCGCACGTCGTCGCCGAATGGCGCCGCGCCGGCGCCGAGCTTGTCCCGTTCTCGCCGCTGGCCGATGAGGCTCCGGACATGGGCTGTGATGCCTGCTGGTTGCCCGGCGGCTATCCCGAGCTGCACGCCGGGCGGTTGGCGACGGCGGAAGGCTTTCGCACCGGCATGGCAAAGTTCGCGCAGACCCGGCACGTGCATGGCGAGTGCGGCGGCTACATGGTGCTCGGCGAGACGCTTACCGACGCCGACGGAAACCCGCATCGCATGCTCGGCCTGCTGTCCCATGCCACGAGTTTCGCGAAGCGGAAGATGAACCTCGGCTACCGCCGCGCCATCCTTTCCGCCGCCGGCCCGCTGGGCGCCGCCGGGGGCCGGCTGCGCGGCCACGAGTTCCATTACGCATCCGTGACGGACATAGGCCGCGATGCGCCGTTTGCCGAGCTTGCCGATGGTCTCGGCAGCCCAATCGGACCTTCAGGCTGCCGGCGAGGCCTCGTCTCCGGGGCGTTCTTCCACGCCATCGCAGCGGATTAGCAATGCGCGAGCCGCGAACCCTCCTCGCCGACATTGCCGCGAACATAAGCTTCTTCACCCGGCTGCCGATCGCTTCCGCGGATGATCGCGACTTCGCCGGCGCTCTCTGGGCTGCTCCCCTTGCCGGCGCGATTGTAGGCCTTGTCGGCGCGGTGGTTCTCCTCGCCGGCGCTGCGCTCGCCCTGCCGGCAGCGATCTGCGCGCTGATGGCCATAGCCGCAGCGATGGCGGTCACCGGCGCGCTTCACGAGGACGGACTGTCGGATACGGTCGACGGATTTTTCGGCGGCTATTCGCGACAGCGTCGTCTGGAGATCATGAAGGATAGCCGCATAGGCGCGTTTGGGGCGGCGGCCCTCGTCTTCTCCATCGGATTGCGCGCGGCTGCGCTTACCGAGATCGGCGCCTCCCTTGCCGCCGTAGGCGCATTGGTAGCTGCGCACGCATCGTCGCGCGCCATTCTTCCTGCCTTCATGCTGTTTACGCCGCCCTCGAAGCCGGACGGACTGGCCGCCTCCGTCGGCGCCATCCCGCGGGAGGCGGCGGTTGGCGCGCTTGGCATCGGCGCTTTGGCGCTCCTGACGATTGGGCCGATGAAGGCGCTGATTGCCGCATCGGCCGTCGCACTGCTCTTTCTTTGGCTTCGCCGGCAGGCGATAAGCCGCATCGGCGGACATACGGGCGACGTGCTCGGGGCTTTGCAGCAGGTGGGCGAAATCGCCGTGTTGTGCGTCGCCGCGGCGGCGCTGACGTGAGGGAATGATGGAATTCGCGAGCATAGACGAGCTGCGGCAGGCATGCACCGACCTGCCTGGACCGGAAGAATCCGCAACGGAGGCGGTCTGGAACCGGCAGGACCAGCTCACCAAGCCGCCGCGCAGCCTCGGCCGACTCGAAGAACTCGTCGCATGGCTCGCGACCTGGCAGAGGCTGCCGCGCCCGCGTCTCGACCGCGTCAAGGTTCTCGTGTTCGCCGGATCGCACGGCGTCACCGCGCGCGGTGTGTCCGCCTTCCCGGCGGAGGTTACGGCGCAGATGGTGTCCAACTTCACGGCAGGCGGAGCCGCGATCAACCAGCTTGCCCGCGCCGTGGGCGCGGAACTCTCCGTGATCCCGATTTCCGTCGAGAAGCCCACCGCAGATTTTACTGCCGCGCCGGCGATGAGCGACGAGGAGTTTCTTGCCGCGGTGAATGCCGGTTATGCAGCGGTCGAGCCCAACACCGATCTGGTGTGCGTCGGCGAGATGGGCATCGGCAACACGACGGCGGCGGCGGCCCTGTGCTGCGGCCTGTTCGGCGGACCCGCCGGCAATTGGACAGGCCGCGGCACGGGCGTCGACGACGAGGGGCTCGCGCGCAAGACGATGGTCGTAGCCGAGGCCGTCGCGCTCCACGCCGATGCCGGCAGCGATCCGCTGGAGATTGCGCGCCGTCTCGGCGGCCGCGAGCTGGCTGCAATCCTCGGCGCCGCCCTCGCCTGTCGGCACCGGCATGTTCCGCTCATGGTGGACGGCTACGTCGCCACAGCGGCCGTCGCTCCGCTTGCCAAGTTGAATCGCAAGGGTCTCGCCCACGCGATGGCGGGCCACGTCTCCGCCGAAGCTGCACATGGCCGCCTTCTGATGGCGCTCGGGCTCGACCCGATCCTCGACCTCAACATGCGCCTCGGCGAGGCGTCGGGCGCCTGCCTGGCCGTCTCCATCCTGCGCGGCGCCCTCGCCTGCTTCGACGGGATGGCAACATTCGCCGACGCGGGGGTAAGCGCCGGATAATCGGCGGGACCCGCTTGCCGTACGTTTCGCAATGCGAATAAGTGTTGTGCCGGCACGAG
Source organism: Pseudomonadota bacterium (assembly GCA_023457435.1). Taxonomy (GTDB): domain Bacteria; phylum Pseudomonadota; class Alphaproteobacteria; order Rhizobiales; family Rhizobiaceae; genus RCIO01. The sequence continues at coordinate 150,958 of JAEWLS010000027.1, read as the reverse complement.
CTGGCCTGGAGGGGCAGTGTGAAGACCGACCGCAAGCCTTTGCGCTCCCGCGCATGGTTCGACAATTCCGAGAATCCGGGGATGACGGCGCTCTACCTCGAGCGCTACCTGAACTACGGGCTTACTCTCGAGGAGCTGCGCGACAGCGGCAAGCCGGTGATCGGCATTGCCCAGACTGGGTCCGATCTGGCGCCGTGCAACCGCCACCATGTCGATCTGGCGAGCCGCGTGCGCGACGGCATCCGCGACGCCGGCGGCATCCCGCTCGAATTTCCGTGCCATCCCATCCAGGAAACCGGCAAGCGGCCGACCGCCGCGCTCGACCGAAACCTCGCTTACCTGTCGCTGGTCGAAGTCCTGTACGGCTATCCGCTCGACGGCGTCGTGCTGATGACCGGCTGCGACAAGACCACCCCGGCACTTCTGATGGGCGCGGCCACCGTGGACATCCCGGCTATCGTGCTGTCCGGCGGGCCGATGCTTAACGGCTGGTACAAAGGCGAAAGGGCCGGTTCGGGCACCATGGTCTGGCACGCGCGCAGCGAGCTCGCGGCCGGCCGCATCGGCTATGACGAATTCCTTTCCATGGTGGCGAACTCGGCGCCGTCGGTTGGGCATTGCAACACGATGGGCACCGCCCTGTCGATGAACAGCCTCGCCGAGGCGCTGGGCATGAGCCTGCCCGGTTGCGCGGCCATCCCCGCACCCTATCGCGAGCGTCCGCAGATGGCTTACGCCACCGGCAAGCGGATCGTCGGCATGGTCCACGAGGACCTGAAGCCCTCCGACATCATGACCCGCGAGGCGTTCGAAAACACCATCGTCGCAGCGAGCGCCATCGGCGCCTCGACGAACTGTCCGCCCCACCTCGTCGCCGTTGCGAAGCATGTCGGCGTGGAGCTGACGACTGAGGATTGGGACCGCGTCGGCTTCGACGTCCCGCTGCTCGCAAACGTCATGCCCGCCGGAAAATACCTCGGCGAGGAATTCCATCGTGCCGGCGGCGTGCCCGCCATCATGAACGAGCTGCTGAAGGCCGGCCGGCTCCACGGCGGCGCACTGAACGTATCGGGCAAGACCATCGCCGAGTGCTACGGCAGCACCGCTATCGAGGATCAGGACGTCATTCGCCCCTATGGCAAGCCGCTGAAGGCGAATGCCGGCTTCGCGGTGTTGTCGGGCAATCTGTTCGACTCCGCCGTGATGAAGCTCTCCGTCATCTCGGAGCAGTTCGCGAAGCTGTATCTCGAGAACCCGCAGGATCCTGGCGCCTTCGAGGGCACGGCGATCGTCTTCGAGGGTCCGGAGGACTATCATCATCGGATCGAGGACCCGTCGCTGGGTATCGACGAGCATTCCATCCTGTTCATCCGCAACACCGGGCCGATCGGCTATCCCGGCGCTGCGGAAGTCGTGAACATGCAGCCGCCGGCGGAGCTGATCCGAAAGGGCATCACCCTCATTCCTTGCGTCGGCGATGGCCGTCAGTCCGGAACGTCGGCCAGCCCGTCGATCCTCAACGCCTCGCCCGAGGCCGCGCTCGGTGGCGGGCTAGCAATTCTCCGGACCGGGGATCGCGTGCGTTTCGACATCGGAAGGCGAACCGCGAACATCATGATTTCGGAAGACGAGTACGCCGCGCGCAAGGCGGCCTGGACGCCGCCGGCGCTCGTCAGCCAAACCCCGTGGCAGGAACTCTATCGCCGCTATGTCGGCCAGTTGTCCGACGGCGGCTGCCTGGATTTCGCAACCGGCTACCAGAAGGTCGCAACGACCTATGGCGTGCCCCGCGACAACCACTGACGGGCGTGTCCGCCGCTCCCCTGAGGAGCGGCAGGCTACATCACCGCGCCGACCTGCCACGGCACGAATTCGTTGTCGCCATACCCGAGTTGCTCGGACTTCGACGCCTTACCCGAGGCGACGTCGACGAGATAGCGGAAGATCTCGCGGCCCTTCTCCTCGATGCTGACGCCGTCGAGCACGTCGCCGCAGTTCAGGTCCATGTCTTCCGTCATATTGGCGTACAGCTCGCTGTTCGTGGCGAGCTTGACCGACGGCACCGGCTTGTAGCCAAAGGCGGAACCGCGCCCCGTCGTGAACGCGATGAGATTGGCGCCCGACGCAGCCTGCCCGGTTGCAGACGCTGGATCGTACCCGGGCGAGTCCATGAATACGAAGCCGCGGCGATCGATCGGCTCCGCATAGCGATAGACGCCGGCAAGCGGCGACGTTCCAGCCTTGGCGGCAGCACCGAGCGACTTTTCGAGGATCGTCGTCAGCCCGCCGAGCTTGTTGCCGGGCGATGGATTGTTGTTCATGTCGCCGCCGAGCTTCGCGGTGTAGTCCTCCCACCAGCGGATGAGATCGACCAGCTTTTCGCCGGTTGCGACGTCGCTCGCGCGGCGGGTGAGCAGGTGTTCGGCGCCGTAGATTTCCGGGGTTTCCGATAGGATCGCGGTGCCGCCGGCGGCAACCAGCAGATCGGCGGCGTAGCCGAGCGCCGGATTGGCCGTGATCCCGGAATAGCCGTCGGAGCCGCCGCACTGCAGCGCCAGCATCAACTCCGATACCGGTATGTCCTCGCGCTGGGCAGCGTTGACGTCGGGCAACATCGCCTGCAGCGCCTCCAACGCCTGGTCGATCGTCTTGCGCGTGCCGCCCGTCGCCTGGATCGTCATGGTGCGGAAGGTGGGCGAATCCTTGAGCCCGTAGCGCTCGAGCAGGCGCGGAATCTGGAATACCTCGCATCCCAGACCGATCAGTAGAGCGCCGCCGACATTAGGGCTTGCCGCGTGTCCCCAGACCGTGCGCTGGAGAAGTTCATAGCCTTCTCCCTGCCCGGCCATCCCGCAGCCTGTGCCGTGAGTGAAGGCGACCACGCCATCGATATTGGGGAAGGCGTTCAGCAGGCCGCGCTCGCGCGCCGCCTGTGCGACAAAGCGCGCCACCGAAGCCGAGCAATTCACGCTGGTCAGAATGGCGACGTAATTGCGGGTACCAGCGCGCCCGTCGCGGCGGCGATAGCCTCGGAAGGTTCTCGGCAGGCCGTCGAGTGACGGCACGGTCCAATCGTTGTCGGTCGCGTGTGCGTAGTCGCGCGCGAAACCGCCATCGAACGCGCAGTTGTGCTCGTGCACGTGGCTGCCGGCGCCGATGTCGACCGAGGCGAAGCCGATGACCTGACCGAATTTCCGGATGGCCTCGCCGCGCGCGATCGGGCGCACGGCCATCTTGTGCCCGCGCATGATCGGCTCGCGCGTCGTCACGCCCTCGATCACGCCGCCAGCCGGAGCCTTGTCGACGCAGACGACGACATTGTCGGCGGCGCTCAGCCGGATGAAGCGTGGAGCACGGTCGAGCATCACATCACCCTACACGTTTCCGACGGCCTTGTTCAGTCCAGAGCGCGCCCGCCGAGCGGCGCGTAGCGCTCGACCGCGCGCATGACGCCGCGAAGTTCGGCCAATCCCTTGAGACGTCCGATCGCCGAGTATCCCGGATTCACCTTCTTGCCGATGTCGTCGACGATCAGGTGGCCATGGTCCGGCCGCATCGGCATCTCCGCGTCCGCCCTGCCCTCGTCGCGCCTGCGCTTCTCCTCGGCCATCAGTTCGGCGACGACCGCCACCATGTCGACGCGCCCGTCGAGATGTTCGCTTTCGTGGAACGAACCGTCCGGCTCGTGAGCGACGTTGCGCAGGTGCGCGAAGTGGATGTCCGGCCCGAATTCCTTGGCCATCGCAACCAGATCGTTGTGCAGGCCCGCGCCATAGGAACCGGTGCAGAGCGTTATGCCGTTCGCGGGCGACTTCGTCGCGGCGATGATGCGGCGCGCGTCGGCGGCGGACGAGACGACGCGCGGCAGGCCGAAGATCGGGAACGGAGGATCGTCGGGGTGTATGGCGAGGCGCACTCCCTCCTCCTCGGCGGTCGGGACGATCTCCCGGAGGAATTCCGACAGATTGCCAGCGAGGACGCCGTGGTCGATCTCGCGGTACTTGTCCAGCATCGCCTGGAAGCTCTTGCGATCGTAGACGAATTCCCGCGCAGGCACCCATTCGATGAGATTGCGCTCGATGCGCGCGAGGTCGCTGTCCGAAAGGGTCTTCAGTCGTGCCTTCGCGGCCTCGAGCCGTTCTTTCGGATGCTGTTCTTCGGCGGCCTTGCGCTTCAGCACGAAGGCATCCCAGGCCGTGAACTCGATGAGGTCGAAGCGCAGTGCCGTACCGCCGTGCGGCATCGAATAGTCGAGATCCGTACGTGTCCAGTCGGTGATGGCCATGAAGTTGTAACAGACCACCTTCACGCCGGCTTGCGATACGGCGCGGATGGAAGCCTTGTAGTTCTCGATCAGCTCGCGGTAACGACCCGAGCGCGTCTTGACGTCCTCGTGGACGATGATGCTCTCGACGACCGTCCATTCAAGGCCAGCCGCCTCGATCTCCGCGCGGCGCTTGTCGACCTCGTTCTGCGGCCACGCGCGACCGTCGTTAAGGTGGTGCAGCGCCGACACGACACCGGTCGCGCCCGCCTGACGCACATGCGAAAGCTTGACCGGATCGTCCGGCCCGAACCAGCGCCAGGTCTGCTTCATGTGGTCTCCAGGAATGCGGCGAGCATGGCGCGTGCGCCGCTCGTCCTAAGCGCGTGAAGGTGCCGGGCGACCATCGGAATCATGGGATCCTCGGCGCTCGCGACCGAGAAGCCGGCTGCCTCGAACACAGCCCGCGTCGTTGCCTCGGCGCCCTCGCCTTTCGCGAAGATCGCCGCGAGCTTGCTGTCGAGCGGGTCGGTGAAGGTGCTGACCGGCAGCGCCCTGCCGCGCGTTTCGGCCGCCGCGATCCATGCGGCGACGACGAGCATCAGCGCGGCGATGCTCGCACCCTTGCCGAGGCGGTCACGCGCGGTGGAGATCGCTCGCTGCGGGAGCTTCTGCGAGCCGTCATTGGCGATCTGCGCGCAGCGGTGGCGGATCGCGGTGTTGGAGAATCGTGCGGCGAGCGCGGCGCGATATGCTTCGCTGTCGAGCTCCGGCGAAAGCGTCGCTGCCGCCTCTTCCCAGAGTCGGTCGACGAAGCGCCGGATCAGCGGATCGCCGAACGAATCCGCGACGGTCTCGTGGCGCGATAGCAGCCCGAGATAGGCGATACCCGAATGCGCTCCGTTGAGCAGCCTGAGCTTCATGTCCTCGTAGGGCCGCACGTCGGCCACCATGGTCGCTCCGTGGCGGTCCCACGATGGCCGCCCGAGCGAGAAGCGGTCTTCCACCACCCACTGCATGAACGGCTCGGTGAAGACCGGCCATGCGTCGTCGAGCTGCAGTCTGTCGGCGGCGCGGGCGCGGTCGTCGTCGGTGGTTGCCGGTACGATGCGGTCGACCATCGTCGAGGGGAAGAGGACGTCGCGCTCGATGTGGCCGCGAAGCTCGCCGCCGAGCGCGTCGGCGAACTGCAGCGACAGCTTGCGCACCGTTTCGCCATTCGCCGGCAGGTTGTCGCAGCACAGTACGGTGAACGGAGCGACACCTGCCTTGCGCCGCGCAGCCAGGGCCGCAGCAATGAAGCCATGCACCGTTCTCGGCTGATCGGGATGGCGCAGGTCGTGAACGACGTCTGGCGAAGACAGATCGAGATTGCCCGACGCGTCGCGCAGATACGCCTTCTCCGTGACCGTGCTGGTCACGATGCGAACGGCCGGGTCCGCCATCCGCGCGACAAGCGCGGACGGGTCCTCAGGTGCGACGCTGAGCTCCTTCAGCGCGCCGATGATCCTCGCTCGCTCCTCTGCACCGTCGCGCTCGACCACGGTGTAGAGACCGTTCTGAGGCGCCAGCGCATCGCGCGTCTCCGGGCTGCGGAGCGACGCGCCATGGATCGCCCAGCTGCTCTCGCCGTCGTTGAGGCAGTCGTCGGTGTACACCGCTTGATGCGCGCGAAAGAAGTTGCCGACGCCGAGGTGGACGATGCCGACGCCTGTGGCGCGGCGGTCGTAGCGCGGCGTGGCCGCGCCTCTGGCATCGCCGAGCGTGCGATCGGACAGCCGCCCCCGACCCGTCATACATCCCCCTCCTTGCGCAGCTCTCCCGCATCCGCGCGCAGACTGCGTACAACGGCGCGTTGCCGAAACGCAATCCAACTTGTCATACAAGTGAGTGTTTTTTTGTATGTTGACACGATGTATCCGCAACAGATAGCGAAGGCGCAGCCGATGGAGGAGCGGCGTCCGCATGTTGGCACGTCCGGAACGCGATCTGCTGTTTCCTGCGGACCCGTCCACGCGCGGTCTTGCCCGGTCGCTTTACGAAACCGTAGCCGACCTGCCGATCGTCAGCCCGCACGGCCACACCGACCCTGCCTGGTACGCGCTCAACGATCCGTTTCCGGACCCCGCGCGGCTGCTGATCGTCCCTGACCACTACATATTCCGCATGTTGTTCAGCCAGGGCATTCCCCTGGAGAAGCTTGGCGTCCCGCGTCTTGACGGCGCCCCGGTGGAAACCGAGGGGCGCGCCATCTGGCGCATCTTTGCCGAGAACTACTTCCTGTTCCGCGGCACGCCAACGCGTCTGTGGATGGACTACGTCCTCGCCAACCTGTTCGGCGTGACCGACCGGCTGTGCGCCGAGACGGCGGACTCGTCATACGACCGCATCGCCGAATGTCTCGCTCGGGACGAATTCCGCCCGCGTGCGCTGTTCGAGCGCTTCAACATCGAGGTCATCGCGACGACAGAGGGCGCGCTCGACGACCTCGGATACCATCGCATGATCGTGGACAGCGGCTGGAGCGGCCGGGTCGTCACTGCGTACCGTCCGGACGGCGTGATCGATCCGGACTTCGAAGGCTTTTCGGCCAATCTCGACAAGCTTGGCCAGATGACCGGAGAGGATACCGGCAGCTGGAGCGGCTATCTCGCCGCGCACCGCACGCGCCGCGCCTATTTCAAGTCGTTCGGCGCCACTTCCTCGGATCACGGGCACGCTACGGCCGAGACCGCGAACCTCTCCTCAGTCGAGGCGAAGGCGCTTTTCGACAAGGTGCGTACCGGGCAGGCGGACGCGCGCGAGCGGGGCCTGTTCCGCGGCCAGATGCTGACCGAGATGGCGAAGATGAGCGTCGACGACGGGCTGGTCCTGCAAATCCATCCCGGCTCGCACCGTAACCACTCGGCGGCCATCATGGGCACGTTCGGCCGCGACAAGGGCTTCGATATCCCGACGCCGACAAGCTACGTCGGTGCGCTGCAGCCGCTGCTCGACGCCGTTGGTCTCGAGCCCAGCCTGACGGTGATCCTCTTCACCCTGGACGAAACGGCGTACGCGCGCGAGCTTGCGCCCCTTGCCGGCGTCTACCCGGCGCTGAGGCTCGGCCCCGCCTGGTGGTTCCACGACAGCCCCGAGGGGATGCGCCGCTTCCGTGAGATGACCACGGAGACGGCCGGCTTCTACAACACCGTCGGCTTCAACGACGACACGCGCGCCTTTCCGTCGATACCGGCGCGCCATGACATCGCGCGGCGAGTTGATTGCGCCTTCCTGGCGCGGCTCGTCACCGAACACCGGCTTGGTGAGGACGAAGCTTTCGAGCTGGCCGGGGAACTTGCCTATACGCTTGCCAAAAAGGCGTATCGGCTCTGAGGGGCTGCGGCCCGATTACCAACGGGAGGAATTCGATGTTTCATTTCTCGAAAATCGCCGCCGCGGCCTTTGCCGCAGCGACGCTGCTGGCGGGTTCCGCCAGCGCCCAGACCGTACTGCGCTCGTCCGACACACATCCGGATGGCTATCCGACCGTCGAGGCGGTGAAATACTTCGGCGAACTCGTGAAGCAGCGCACCAATGGCCGCTACTCGGTCGAAGTCTATCACTCGGCCCAGCTCGGACAGGAAGCCGACACGATCGAGCAGGTACGTTCGGGCGTCATCGACCTGAACCGCGTTTCCATGGCTCCGTGGAACTCGCTCGTGCCGCTGACCAAGATCCCATCGCTGCCCTACCTGTTCACCTCGCCTGACCACGCCCGCAAGGTGATGGCCGGCGAGATCGGCGATGAGATCGCAAAAGGGTTCGACCAGCACGGCGTGGTCGTGATCGCGTTCTACGACGGCGGCGCCCGTTCCTTCTACAACAAGCAGAAGCCGGTCAACTCGCTGGCCGACCTGAAGGGCCAGAAGTATCGCGTCATCCAGTCGGACGTCTTCGTCGACATGGTCGCGGCGCTCGGTGCCACGGCAACCCCGATGCCGTACGGCGAGGTCTACTCGGCCATCGAGACCGGCGTTATCGACGGTGCCGAGAACAACTTCCCCAGCTACGAATCGGCGAAGCATTTCGAGGTCGCCAAGCACTACTCGCTCGACGAGCACACCATCGTGCCGGAGGTCTTCGTCATGTCGAAAATGGCCTGGGACAAGCTCTCGGCCGAAGACCAGGCGATCTTCAAGGCTGCCGGCAAGGAGTCGATGGAGAAGCAGTGGCAGCTGTGGGACGAGCGCGTCGCGAAGTCGCGCAAGATCGTCGAGGACGCAGGCTCGCAGATCACGACGCCGGAAAAGCAGCCGTTCATCGATGCGATGAAGCCGGTCTACGACAAGTATGTCGGCACGCCTGAGCTCAAGGCCTTCGTCGAGCGCATCCGCGCGGTGAAGTAATCCAGCTGAAGGGTCCGGGCCTCGCGCCCGGACCCCTACCCCATCCGGAACCAATCACGTGGCCGAACCGATCAGCATGGGCGAAGCATCGCCCCCTCCGATGTCAACACGTCTTGCAGGGCTGAGCCGCGTACTTTCGGCAACGTCCAACGCAGCGCTTTACGTCGCCGGCGTCGGCCTCGTGGCAATGTCCGTCATCGTGTTCTGGCAAGTGTTCATGCGCTACGTCCTGAATTGGGGGCAGGCCTGGACCGAGCTCTCCTCGATCATGATCATGAGCTGGTTCATCTTTCTCGGTGCAGCGGTCGGGGTGCGCGAGAACTACCACCTTGGCTTCGATGTGCTGCTCTACGTGCTGCCTGACGGCAGCAAGAGGATCCTCCGCACGATATCCGACATCGTCGTGCTCGCCTTCGCCATCGGCATGATCGTCTATGGCATCCGCCTGATGAACCTGCAGTGGAACGAGGTCATGCCGTCGCTCGGCATTTCGGGTGCGTTCCGCTACCTGCCATTGACCGCTGGCGGCGTGCTCATCTCGCTGTTCTCGCTTGAGCGCATCGCGCTCCGCTGGACCGGCACGGACGTCGACCAGGATATTCACGATCAGCAGGACGTCCCGTCCATTTCCGAAGTGAAGGAAGTCTGAGATGGCGTCTCTGATCCTGTTCGGCGTCTTCACGCTTCTCATGCTGATCGGCACGCCGATCGCCTTCTGCCTCGGCGCCGCGAGCTTCGCGACCGTGCTGTACATGGGTCTTCCGCCGCTCGTGGTGTTCCAGCAAATGAACTCGGGCATGAGCGTGTTCACGCTGCTCGCCATTCCGTTCTTCATCTACGCCGGCGACCTCATGGTGCGCGGCGGCATCGCGCAGCGCATCGTCAACTTCGCCGGCTCGCTGGTCGGACACCTTCGCGGCGGGCTTGGCCAGGTCAATATCGCCGCTTCAACCCTGTTCGGCGGCATTTCCGGCTCGGCGGTGGCCGAAGCCGCTGCAGTCGGCGGTCTCATGATTCCGCAGATGAAGGCGCGCGGATACGGGACCGACTACGCCGTCAACGTCACGTCGATGGCAGCGCTCATCGCGCTGCTTCTGCCGCCGTCCCACAACATGATCATCTATTCGATCTCGGCAGGCGGAAAGATCTCGATTGCCGATCTGTTCACGGCCGGCGTAGTTCCGGGTCTGCTCTTTGCAGCGGCGCTGATGGTGACCGCCTACCTCGTTGCTCGCAGGCGCGGCTACCCGACCGAGCCGTTTCCGGGTTTGGCCCGCGTCGGCTGGTTCTTTCTCTATTCGCTTCCCGGCCTGCTGCTTATCGGCATCATTTTCGGGGGCGTCCGCTCGGGGGTGTTCACGGCCACGGAAAGCTCGTGCATCGCCGTGTTCTATGCGCTGCTCGTTACACTCACGGTGTATCGCTCGATGCGCTGGTCGGATTTCGTCCATGCCACCGTCGGCGCCGTGCGCACCACCGCGATGGTCCTGCTTATCATTGGGACCGCCGCGTCCTTCGCGTGGCTGATGGCGTTCCTTCGCATTCCGGCCGCGATGATCGACTGGATGGGTACAATCTCGCAGAATCCCCTGGTGATCCTGCTCTTGATCAACGTGCTGCTGTTGCTCCTCGGCACGTTTATGGACATGGGTCCGACGATCATCATCGCCACGCCGATCTTCCTGCCGGTTGCTGTGCATTACGGGGTCGATCCGGTCCATTTCGGCGTCATCATGATCCTCAATCTGGGTATCGGCCTTAACACCCCACCGGTCGGTGCCGTCCAGTTCGTGGCTTGCGCCGTCGGAAGGATAACAGTCTGGGAGGCCATGCGCTCGATCTGGCCGTTCTATGGGGCGGGGTTGGCGGTGCTGATGCTGGTCACCTTCGTGCCGCAGCTTTCTCTTTGGTTGCCAGGCGTTTTCAAATAGGCCATCGAGGAGATCGCCATGGCCGATACGAACATCGAAACGCGTCTGGAGCGCCGGCCAAAGCTGTCCGAGCGTGTCGTCGCGGCACTGCGCCAGCAGATTCTCTCGGGCGCCTTCCCGGCTGGGCAGAAGCTGCCTACCGAGAGCCAACTTACGGACCGCTTCGGCGTGAGCCGGACGGTGATCCGCGAGGCAATGGCTTCACTTGCGGCAGACGGCTTCGTCGAGCCTCGGCAGGGCGCCGGCGTGTTCGTTCTGGTGCGGCCGACGGCGACGTTCGGCCAGATCACGGCGGATATCGGCAACAAGATCAGCCATGCGCTTAACGTCATCGAGGTCCGCATGGGCATCGAGATCGAAAGCGCCGGCCTTGCCGCGCAGCGCCGCAACGGCGCGCAGCAGGCTGCAATCCAGGAGGCGTTCTTCGAGTTCGACCGCCGTCTCAACCTCGGCGAGGCGACCGGGCGCAACGACTTCGAGTTCCATCGCGCCATCGCCGCTGCGACCAACAACCCGTTCTATGTCGAGGTGCTGGACGCGCTCGGCATGCGCGCCATTCCTTGCGACATTACCTCCCCCTGGGGAACCGACAGCGTCCTGTCGCGCGAATACCAGAAGGGTCTTCAGGACGAGCATCTCGCGATATTGCGTGCCATCTCGTCCGGCGATCCCGACGCATCCCGACAGGCGATGCGCGACCACCTGACCGCGAGCCAGAAGCGCTACCGCGACCGCCTCGACGGCGAGCAGCAGCGGTACACCTTCGCCGGCGCTGCCTACTGACCGCACCTGGAGGATCAATGTCCACGAGCTATACAAGCCGCCACGCCATCGATCCTTCGCGCGCCAAGGCGATGGACACCGCCGAACTGCGTGCGAATTTTCACATGCCGAACCTGTTCCAGCCGAACAAGGTCGAGCTGGTCTACACGCACTATGACCGGATGGTGGTCGGTGGCGCTATGCCGGCCGGCGCCAAGCTCGCGCTCGAAGCCGTGAAGCCAATGGGCACCAAGAGCTTTCTCGAGCGTCGCGAGCTGGTCGTCGTCAATATCGGCGGACCGGGCATCGTCAGCACGCGCGACGCGGACCATGAGATGGCCCACCGCGATATGCTGTATGTGGGCATGGGCGAGGAAGTCGCCTTCATGTCCACGGACTCCGCTCAACCGGCGAAGTTCTACCTTCTCAGCGCGCCGGCCCACGCCAGCTACCCTACCCGCCTGATCCGCATTGGCGACGCGCTGCGCATGGATCTGGGCAGCGCGGAGACCTCGAACCAGCGATCCATATTCCGCTTCATCCACCCCGACGGCGCAAAGACGTGTCAGCTCGTCGTCGGCATGACGGAACTGGCGCCGGGCTCGGTCTGGAACACGATGCCGGCGCACGTCCATGATCGGCGCATGGAGGTCTATCTCTACTTCGCGCTCGCACCGACGGCGCGTGTCATGCACTTCATGGGTGAGCCTGCCGAGACCCGCCACATCGTCATGGCCAATGAGGAGGCGGTGCTGTCTCCGGTCTGGTCGATCCATTCCGGCTGCGGCACGTCGAACTACACCTTCATCTGGGCGATGGCTGGCGACAATGTGGACTACACCGACGTCGACCCGGTTCCAGTGGAGGCGCTGCGGTGAAGGCCTTCAGTCTGGCGGGCAAGCGTATCCTCGTCACCGGTGCCAACACCGGCATAGGTCAGGGCATCTCCGTGTCCGTCGCGCGCGCCGGCGGGGCCGTCGTCGGCGTTGGCCGCTCGTCGATGGATGAAACAGCGCGGCTCGTGCAGGCCGAGGGCGCGGAGTTCGAGGCGGTCGCATGCGACCTCGCCGACAACGCTGCCGCCATGGCGATGATCGACTCATGCTATGCCCGCGCTCCGATCGACGGCGTGGTCAACAATGCCGGCATTATCCGTCGCGGCGACGCCATCGACTTCTCGGAAGCCGACTGGGACGACGTGATGGACGTCAACCTGAAGACGATGTTCTTCGTCAGCCAGGTCTTCGCCAAGAACGCACTCGCCACCGGCCGAGGCGGCAAGATCGTCAACGTGGCGTCGATGCTGTCGTTTCAGGGCGGCATCCGCGTCGCATCCTACACCGCGTCCAAGCACGGTGTCCTCGGCGTCACGCGTATCCTGGCGAACGAGTGGGCGGCCAGAGGCATCAACGTAAACGCGGTTGCGCCGGGCTACATCGAGACGAACAACACGCAGGTGCTGCGCGCCGACCCGGACCGCAGCGCGGCGATCCTTGCCCGCATTCCGGCCGGACGCTGGGGCGTGCCCTCCGACATCGGCGACGCTGCTGTGTTTCTGCTGGCACCTGCTTCGGACTACATGCACGGCGCCGTCATCCCGGTCGACGGCGGCTGGCTGGCCAGGTAGGAGGCGCTGATGACCACGATCTTCCGCCGCTCCGGCGAGGGCGAGTGGACGGCAACGCCGGACGGCAACCGCCGCCGCGTGCTCGTCCACACCGATCAGCTGATGATGGTCGAATTCGCCTTCCCCGAAGGCGGCGAGGGCTGGAAGCATTCGCACCCGCACGTCCAGGCGAGCTACGTCGCCGAGGGCCGCTTCGAGGTCACGGTCGGCGATGAAACCTCGGTGCTTTCGGCAGGCGACAGCTTCATCGTCCCCTCCGGCGCGACGCACGGTGTCAAGGCACTGGCGAAGGGCCGCCTGGTGGACAGCTTCACGCCTTACCGTGCGGACTTTCTGTGACTTCCATCGCATCGATCGGCGAGTGCATGCTGGAGCTGTCGGGCTCCGGCGACGCCTGGCGGATGGGACACGCCGGCGACACGTTCAATACGCTGTGGACGCTGCGGGCGCTTCTGCCGGGTGCGACCTGCGATTACGTCAGTGCATTCGGGGACGACCCCTTCTCGCAAAGCCAGCTGGACTTTTTCGCGGCCAGCGGGATCGGCACGGCCGCCAGCCCTCGAATACCCGGCGCACGGCCGGGTCTCTACGCCATCACGTTGAGCGGCGCCGAACGCTCCTTCACCTATTGGCGCGCCGACTCCGCCGCGCGCCGTTTGGCGGATGACGGGTCCGCGCTCGCCCGGAGCCTCGCCGCACGCACCCTCGTCTATTTCTCAGGCATCACGCTGGCCATCCTCGCTCCGGAAGCCCGCCACACTCTGCTGAGGGCAATCGACGCAGCGAGGGCGAAAGGAGCGAAAGTCGCTTTTGACCCGAACTACCGCCCCCGCCTCTGGGCTGATGCGGCTCAGGCCAGGGCGGCAACGGAAGCCGTACTGCCGCTTTGCGATATCGTCTTGCCGACCTTCCCCGATGAACAAACGCTGTTTGGCGACAGGGATCCGCTGGCGACCGTCGCGCGCATTGCCGCTGCGGGGGTACCCGAAATCGCGGTCAAGAATGGCGACTCGCCTACCACTCTCGGGCTGAACGGCACGACTGAGGTCATCCCGGTGCAACCGGTTGCTGACGCGGTCGACACGACGGGAGCCGGGGATTCGTTCAACGGCGCTTATCTCGCATCGCGCCTGAGCGGGCTCACGAGTGCCAATGCCGTTGGCAGGGCCCACTCCGTAGCAGGCACCGTGATCCGGGTCCGGGGCGCGCTGGCATCCCCTCCTGCGCTTCGCGGTGCCTTCGCCGCCGACTGAGCTAAGCCACGGAACTCGCGAAAGACTTGCCCGTTTGTAGGCAGCGGCAAGGTTGCCAGTGTTCACGCATCTCGAAGCCACTTCGCCTGAACGGGCGGGTCCACGAGCGATAGCGCAAAGCACGGGCGCGGGAGCAGAACCTACGTGGCGTTGACGGGAAACTTTGATGATCGACAGACGCGAAGCGATGCCGCCTCAACGATGGAGGGGCAGGGCGAAAGCGATCTGATATTCCGAGCAATTACAACGCGCGGTGAGCGCCGCGGCATAAGGCTGGAGCGGATTTTCTGGGACGCATTGTCCGATGCCGCGGTAGCAAGGGGGATCACGCTCTCCGCGCTCGTTGCGGAGACCGCCGAACGCATGGAAGGTAACAACCTCGCATCGGCGCTTCGGGTAACAGGAACGGCCTATCTTCGACGCTCTTTGGATACCACGCGGTCTCTGGCGTCGTCCGCACGCACGTTCCTCGTCCTGAACGCCTGCCCCACGCCATGTTTCGTGATTTCAGCCAAGCAGGAGATCGTGAATTGCAACCGGCCATTCGTCAGCTTCGTGAACGAGAGTTTCAACGGCACGTCAGATTCAGAGAACCTCATACGTCGGCTCGCACTTGCACTGGACATTGAACCGGATACTGCGATGCAGCGCTTGCGGGGCAGCGACGCCTTGAACACGGGTTTTAACCTCGACCTTGAGGACCGTCGACTACGGGGAAACGCGCGGCTGGTGGCGGCTCCGGTCGTCGACCGGGACATGCTGATCGCCTTTCTGCTTCCCAGCCGGACGGTCGGCAGCAGTTCCTGAGCGCATCGCTAAACGACGTCATCTGCCCTAGACACGGCCATGACCAGCGGACATCACGATGGCTCCCTCGGCGCGGTCTACAGCGCCCGAAGTTCAACGGAGGTAGCTGCCGTCTACGACAAGTGGGCGGACACCTACGACGCCGAAATGGCGTCTGCAGGGTATCGTCATCCGTCGATTTGCCTGGCTTTGCTGGCACGTTACGTGCCCCGAGGCGCAAAGCCGATACTGGACGCAGGCGCGGGCACGGGCATCATTGGCGAATGGCTCGGCATCATGGGCTTCCCGCATGTGGAGGCGTTGGACATTTCCACCGGGATGCTCGAAGTGGCGCGCTCAAAAGGCGTCTACCAAGCGCTCCACAACCTTGCGCTCGGGACTGTGCTGCCATTCGCGGACGGGCAGTTCGCCGGCATCGTCTCTGCAGGCGTCTTTACGACCGGTCATGTGGGCATCGAAGGTCTGCCCGAGCTCCTGCGAGTCTGCCGCTCGGGCGGGGCCGTGGTGCTCACGGTCAAGAACACGCTATGGGACGAGAGTTTTCGAGCGGAGATAGCGCGCATGGTCGAGGCGGGCGCCATTCGCCTGGCTGAGGAAACCGTGCCCTACGTTTCGATGCCGGGCGAAACCGGTACCGTACCGAGCCGAGCGATCGTTTTGATCAAGAACTAGACCTTGACCCGTGAATTGCCTGGATCGTAAAGCGCGCCTGTGTGCAGCACGGCCGGGACGCGATCCATGGCCACCACCAGCTCATAGGTGCCGGCCCGCAAGAACTCATCGTCAACGCCAGCTTCGTTGCGCACGTAGCCGTAGCCGATGCTCCTGCCCACCGTATATCCGTAGCCGCCGGATGTGAGGTAGCCCACAGGTTCACCGTCACGCAGGATGGTCTCGCGGCCGAGAAGCACGACCTCAGGATCGACGGTAAAGCAGGCAAGTCGCTTTCTCAGCGGTCGGGATGCGAACGCCTGGGCCGCCTCGCGGCCGAGGAACGCGGTGTTGGACTTGAGCTTAACGGCCCAGCCAAGACCTGCTTCGAAAGGCGTGTCGTTCGGCGTGATGTCGGAGCCCCAGGCGCGATAACCTTTTTCCAGCCGCAGCGACTCCAGCGCGCGATAGCCAACAGGGCGGAGGTCGAATTCGGCGCCCGCTGTCGTCAAAGCGTCGAAAACGTCCGTGAGACCCGAGATGGGCACATGGAGTTCCCAGCCGAGCTCGCCAACATAGGTTACGCGCAGCGCCCGTACCGAATGACCGGCAATGCCGATCTCGCGGACACGGCCGAACGGGAAAGCGGCATTGGAGATATCGGCTCTCGTCACCTTTGCGAGAACTGGACGCGCCTTCGGTCCCATGAGCGACAGAGTACCGAATTGCTCGGTGACGTCGTCGAGACGGAAGTCCAGTCCGGACGGAGCGTTCTCCGAGATCCATGCCTGGTCGTGCGTGCGAAAGCCGGTTCCCGTGACCGCGTAGAAGCGGTCGTCGGCGAGCTTCGCCACTGTGAGATCGGCTTCGATGCCTCCGCGCGCATTAAGAAGCTGGGTGTAGGTCAGACGCCCCACGGGCCCCGACACGTCGTTCGCGCAGAGATAGTCGAGAGCCGCCTGCGCGCCGGATCCGGAAAGCTCGAATTTCGCAAAAGACGACTGGTCGAAGATGCCCACGTGCTCGCGAACGTGGACGTGCTCTTCGCCGACGGGCTCGAACCAGTTCTGCCGCCCCATTGAATAGACGTCGCGGGCATGCGCACCCGGAATGCCGAACCAGTTGGGTCGCTCCCATCCAAGCTTCGCCCCGAACACTGCGCCGCACGCAACAAGACGATCATACAGTGGCGAACGGATCGCCTGCCGCCCGCTTTCGTACTCCTCGTGCGGATAACCGATCGTGTAGTGCTTGCCGTAAGCTTCCAGCGTGCGCTCGCGCACCCAGTCGCGGTCGCGATGCAACGCGGAGAAGCGGTTGATGTCGACGACCCAAAGGTCGAGCGGCGCGACGCCGTCCACCACCCACTGGGCCAGCACCCAGCCGGCGCCGCCGCCGGATGCGATCCCGAAAGCGTTGAACCCGGCGCCGACATACATATTGGAACATTCCGGCGCCCGGCCGAGGATGAAGTTGCCGTCCGGCGTGAAGCTCTCCGGGCCGTTGATCATCTGCTTGATCCCGACGGTTTCGAGCGCCGGGACCCGCGCGATGGCTTGCGTCATATGCTGTTCGAAATGATCGAAGTCGTCGTCGAACAGCCGGAACTCCCAGTCGCCCGGGACATCGCCCCCCGCCAACCCCGTTTCCCACGCCTGCGGATTCGGCTCGTAGCCGCCCATGACGAGACCGCCGACCTCTTCCTTGAAGTACGTGCGTCGATCGGGGTCGCGAATTGTCGGCGCATCGGAAGCGAGCCCGTCGATTTTCTCGGTGACGACGTACTGATGTTTCACCGGCGTCAAAGGCACGGATATTCCGGCCATTGCGCCAAGCTGGCGTGCCCATTGCCCCGCGCAGTTGACGACCTTTTCGCAAGCGATGTCGCCCTGGTCTGTCCTCACCTTGACGATGCGTTTGCCTTCCATCTCGAAGCCGAAAACGCGCACACCTTCATGCAATTTCGCGCCGTGCATGCGCGCGCCCTTGGCCAGTGACTGCGCAATGTCGGACGGGTTCGCCTGGCCGTCGGTCGGCAGCCATGAGGCGCCAACGAGGTCTGAAACCTCCAACAATGGCCACATGCGCTTCACCTCGGCCGGAGAGATCAGGTGCATGTCCATGCCGAAGCTCTTCGCGGTTGTCGCAAGCCACTTGAACTCGGTCCATCGGTCGTCATTCGTCGCGAGCCGAAGGCACCCGGTCATCCTCCAGCCCGTTTCGAGACCCGTCTCCGCTGCGAGGTTCTTGTAGAGCTCAACAGAGTACTTCAGCACCCGCGTAATTGATGCAGACGAGCGAAGCTGGCCAACCAGACCGGCGGCGTGCCACGTCGAGCCTGAGGTGAGCCTTCCCTGCTCCAGAAGCACGACGTCGGCCTTGTGCTCCTTCGCGAGGTGGTAGGCAGTGGAGCAGCCGATGATGCCGCCGCCGATGACGACGATCTCAGCGTGCGAAGGGATCATTGGGATTTTCCGTACGTGGCGCGATAGGCCTCGAGCGCCGTGCTCAGTTTGCGAAGGTTTTCGTTGGCATACGCCGCATAGTCGACGCCGGGGGTCTCCAGATAAAGCCCCGAGATCATGCTCCACATCGCCTCGCGGAGCAGCGAGGCGACCTGCATCGCAGCAAAGGCGCGATCGAGCTCAGGACTGACGGGGCCACCGAAGTAGGCAGAAAGCAGGCGCGAGGCCTCGGCCTTGTCGAAATTCGCATTGGAGGCAAGGTTCGCAAGATCAAAGAGCGGGGTCGAAAACCCAGCATACTCATAGTCGATAAGCCAGATGCGGTTGCCGTCGCCAAGGAAGTTCGCCGGCAGCAGGTCGTGATGGCCGAAGACGATCGGCAGTGGCACCTGCGCGGCCTCCATTTCGTCGGCGAGCGCAAGATAGGTCGGCAAAAATCCGAGACGCTTGCGATGCGCCTGCAGGGTCCGGGCGTAGTCGCGGATAACGTGAAACACCCAGAACAGGAAGCCTGCGCCGGATACCTGTGCGGGCATCTTAGTGTGAAACGACCGGATCATCCCGGCGATCGTCTCGATATTCGCTCGTACATCTTCGGCTTTGAATGTGCGCGCCTCCACGTAGGCGGTAATCATCAAGCCGGGTTCGGAGAAGCGTACCTCTGGTCCGAACCCGGCCGCATGCGCGGCACGGGCGGTCATCATTTCGCGTTCGCGATAGACATGGTGGAACGGAAAATCCCGGCCGAAGCGCACGACATGCCGACCGCCGCGGTCAGTGACGACCCAGCTCTTGTTCGATAGCCCGCCCATCAGGGGCTCGATGCTAATATCACCGCGCCACACTGGAAGGCTGCGTATCCGCTCCTCACCGCTTTCGTCCATGCGTGCCGGATTCCCCTTTGAACACACGCAGTTATCGTGCCGATTGTTTCGCCACGATGCCGCCGGCCTGCTTCACATAACTTTACCTGGCGAGGCAAGGCGCGAAACATGGGTGGAGGACCATCGTCTAGTTCGCAGCGTTCCCTGCTGCCCACGCGAAGGAAGACGACCATGGAACACAACATCGAAAACACCCCTCCCCAGGCCCGCGGTTGGGTGCGCTTTGCGATGATCGGCGGGCTCGGCCTCGTCGCCATCGGCGGTATCGGCGTCGCCGGCGCCATCAGCCAGGATTTCGGCCCGCGCGCAATGGACGCGGCCTGGGGAGGGCACGGCCCCCGCCACGGCGGGCCGGGTTTCGGCGGACCGATGCGGCTTTTCTCGGAACTCGGCCTGACCGACGATCAGGAGGACAAGATCTGGGCCATCATGGACCGCGTCCGCACCGAGGCACGTCCGGTCATGCGCGACTTCCGCGACACGCGCGAGGACCTGGCCGAACTGCTTTCGGCCGCCGCCATCGACAAGAACGCGGTCGAGACACTGCGCGCCGACCGCGTCGCCAAGGTGGATGCGGCGTCGAAGACGCTCAGCGCGGCACTGATCGAGGCCGCCGAAGTGCTGACGCCCGAACAGCGCACCAAGCTCGCCTCGGCGATCGAGGACATGGGGCCTCGCGGCCGCTGGTAAGCGGGTGCTAGAACCCTCCGGGTCCTGAAGGAGCGAACATGGCGGACGACGTCCTGATCGTCGATGACGACACACGGCTGTCCGCCATGCTTGCCGACTACCTGGCCGGCAACGGCTTCAGGGTCCGCGCGGCTACGACGGCCCGCGCCGGCCTCAATGAACTCGCCCGCAATACGCCCGACGCCGTCATTCTCGACGTGATGCTGCCCGATTTCGACGGCTTCGAGACCTGCCGCCGCATCCGCGCCGTGTCCGACGTTCCAGTGCTGATGCTCACGGCAAAGGGCGACGAAACCGACCGTATCGTCGGGCTGGAAATCGGCGCCGACGATTATCTGCCGAAACCATTCAATCCGCGCGAGCTTCTCGCACGGCTGAAGGCCGTCCTGCGAAGGCGCGGCGGCGGAGCAAACCATGACAAGGTGATGCGGTTCGGCAGGCTTGAGATCGATCCCGGGTCGCGCAGTGCACGCGTCGACGGCGTTGCGTGCGCGATTACGGGCTATCAGTTCGACATCCTTGTCGCCCTGGCGGAGAACGCCGGCCGGATTCTTTCCCGCGAACAGCTGATGGATCTCGTGCGCGGCGCCGAACTCGAGGCATTCGACCGCTCCATCGACGTGCATGTCTCGCGCATCCGCGCGGCCATCGAGCCGGATCCGAAGGCCCCGCGGCGGATCATCACGGTTCGCGGCGCCGGTTATGTGTTCGCGCGCAACCAGGACGGAATCTGATGAGATTCTGGCGAAACAGCCTCTTCGCCAAGGTCTACCTGACCCTTCTGGCCGCACTGGCCATAGTGGCGATCGCAAGCGCGGCATTCATCTTCCTTGGCGACGACGACATGGAACGCGGCTGGACCGGGCGGCGCGATGCCTTCCTGGCAGCAATCATTCCCGCAGGCGGCGACCCGGCGGAGCTGATGGGGGTGCTGCGCGGCCTAGCACGCGCATTCGATGCCGACATCACGGTCTACGACGCGAACAAGCGGCCAATCGCCAGTGTCGGCCATCCGCCGCCGCCGGATGCGCTGGACGGGATGCGGCGCGGCGGTCGCGAACACCCACCGCAGGTGTTCGCGACCAGACTGCCGGACGGCCGTTACGTCGCCGCCCATTTCCGCGCTCCCTTCCTGACGCCACCGGGCGTCCGGCGAAATCCCCTCACCTACCTTGTGCTGATCGCCGCGCTGACCGGGCTCGCTGCATACCCGGTTGTGCGGCACCTGACACGGCGGCTCGAAAAGCTCCGCCGGGGAATGGCGGCATTCGGCGGCGGTGAGCTGGGCGAGCGCGTCGCGGTCGAGGGCCGCGACGAGGTGGCGACGGTGGCCCGCGCCTTCAACGATACGGCCGGCCGCATCGAGCGCATGATCAATGCGAACCGCGCGCTCCTCGCCAATGCCAGCCACGAATTGCGCTCGCCGCTCGCTCGACTGCGCATGGCAATAGACCTGCTCGAGCGTGACGGAGCAAAGTCGCCGGCGACGCGCGACGAGATCATACGCAATCTCGCGGAACTCGACATGCTGGTCGAAGAAATCCTGCTTGCAAGCCGGCTTGACCACGTCAGAGACCTGGAGCGCGCCGAGCAGGTCGAACTTCTGGCGCTAATTGCCGAAGAGGCTTCGCGGAACGGCGCCTCCGTTACCGGCGAGCCCGCCACGATCCGTGGCGATCGGGTTCTGCTTACCCGCCTCGTTCGCAACCTTTTCCAGAACGCCGCGCGGCATGGCGTACCGCCGGTCGCTGCGGAGGTCGGACGTGTCGGCGATGCAATCGAACTCAGCGTCCGCGATCATGGCCCCGGTATCCCCGAAGCCGAGAGAACGCGGGTCTTCGAACCCTTCTACCGGCCCGCAGGCCGTTCAGAATCTGCGGGAGGCTGGGGATTGGGGCTGTCACTCGTGCAGCAGATAGCGCGGCACCATGGCGCCCAAGTCCGCGTCGAGAGCCCGGACGGCGGTGGAGCCCGCTTCGTCGTGCAGTTTCCGATCCCGCCTGGGCAGGATCAGGCCGCGGCGGCGACGCCGTCGACCTGAGGCAGGCGAACCCATGCCTTGAGCGGCAGATGGTCGGACGCCATGTGCGCAAGCGGCGAGTCGTGAACTGCCGCCCTGGTGATCAGCCCGTCATGACTCGACATGATGCGGTCGAGCGGGAGCACGGGGTATCCGGCCGGAAAGCTCGGTAGCAGCAGCCGGCCGCCCGGGAAGTTCTCCTCGAGGCGACGCAGCGAGGAGCGCTCGCCCTGCCGCCACTCGTTCAGATCACCCAGAAGAAGCGTAGGCACGGCTGGCATCTCGGAAAGCACCGAGAGGATCGTCTTCACCTGAAGGGCGCGGGAACGGCGCAACAGGCCGAGGTGAGCGCCGACGACACGCAAGCGTCCGGCCGGGAGCTCAAGATCCACGATCAAGGCTCCGCGCGGCTCTCCACCAGGAAGAGCGATCTGGCGCGCGGTGGCCAGCGTGTTCTCTCTCACAAGGACGAGGTTACCGTGCCAGCCGTGACCCTTCCGGGTCGGACGCAGACCCACCGGCACAAGCCCCGCGGACTCCTTCAGCGCGGACAGGTCGAGGAGGCCCAGCCGTTCGCCAAATCGCTGATCCACCTCCTGAAGCGCGACCACATCGGCATTCAGTTCGGTGATGACCGCCAGAACGCGTTCGGGATCGAACAGCCCGTCCTGGCCCACGCATTTATGGATATTGTACGAGGCGACCACCATGTCGCCGTGGTATGCGTCACAGTGCTGGTGCACCATGGTGCCAAGGCTCAATCGGCGTGGCAGAAGCGGCTTCAGCGACTCGGCCAGCGCCGGCTTCCACATACGCTTTGGCATCCTCGACGAACTCCCTGCGTCGCGATTCATGCGTGCTTGGTCTGGCATCCTAGCCCCATTCGCTTAAGGATATGGTGATTTTGGGCCAGTCACGCCATTTTTTATCAGGATCCGATCTCCCGTACACGACTGGGCGAAGAGAGATAATCCCGAGGCGGTCAAGACCGTGAAGATCGTCGCATTTATCGCGCTTGCGGCCGTTGGCCTCTCCCTGCTCACCGGGCTCGCGGTATATCTCTATGGCCGTTTCGCCTACCGCCTGCGCGGACGCGAAACGCACGCGCTGCAACTCGGCAGCGATACCGAGATTGACGCGTGCCTTGGCCCGGTGGCCGAACGCCATCCCGGTCTCAGCGGGCTTCAGCTCTCCGCGGAAAGCCTCGACGCCTTCGCCATCCGCGCATCCTCGGCGCGGGCCGCCGGCCGCAGCCTCGACCTGATGTACTACTACTGGAAGGAAGACCTGACCGGTACGCTGCTTGCCGGCGAAGTGCTGGCTGCGGCCGATCGCGGCGTTCGCGTCCGCATGCTGCTCGACGATATCAACCTGCGCGGACGCGACACCAACTACCTCTCGCTCAGTGCACATGAAAATATCGAGGTCCGCGTCTTCAATCCCTCCTGGAACCGGGTCGGTGCCCTGCAACGCGGCTTCGAACTGATTATCCGAGCATTTTCTTCCACCCGCCGCATGCACAACAAGGCCTGGCTGGCGGACGGGCGCTTCGCGGTCGTAGGGGGCCGCAACATCGGCGACGCCTATTTCGATGCGGCCTCGAAGTTCAATTTCCGCGATCTCGACCTGTGCGCGATCGGACCGGTCGTTCAGCAGACGGAAGCCGTATTCGATGAGTTCTGGAACAGCGCCTGCGCGCATCCCCTGTCCTCCCTCCGTTTCCTCGTCACCGGCAACCTCGACGCCCTGCGAAAGGCCATCGTCGCGGTGACCAATTCGGCACAAGCCAAACCGTTCCTCGATCGGCTGGGCGAGGCCACGTTCAGCAACAAGATGCTCGACACAGGCTCGAAGTTCCACTGGTGCGGCACCGCATCCGTGATCTTCGACCCGCCCGGCAAATCGGACGGCAACGAGAAGGAGCGCTGGCTCTACAAACCGCTCTTCGCTCTCGCCCTCTCGGCCCGATCGCGGCTGGACATGATGTCCCCGTACTTCATCCCCGGCCCGCTCGGCGTCACCAACCTTACCAAGCTGGTGGCGGACGGTGTGTCGGTGACGGTGCTCACCAACTCGCTCGCCGCCACGGACGTAGCTGCCGTGCATGGAGGATACAGCAAGTATCGGAAGGCGCTCCTGGAGGGCGGCGTCGGCCTTTACGAGCTTCGTCCCAAGGCCCGCCGCCGCTCGATTTCGCTCTTCGGCTCCCGAAATGCGAGCCTCCACACGAAGGCCTTCACGGTGGATGGCCGGGCCGGTTTCGTCGGCTCATTCAACTTCGATCCCCGCTCGATATCGCTCAACACGGAGATGGGCATCGTTTTCGAAAGCGAGGGCCTCGCGAAGGAAATCGAGGCGCAATTCACCGCCCTGCTGGCTCCCGAGGCGAGCTGGAAGGTCCTCATTGACGAAGATGGACTGGGTTGGCGTGACGGCGCCGGAACAGAAGCAAAGATATTGCGGCATGAACCGGTGGCCAGCCTGCGCCGGCGGTTCGTGGCCCGCCTGGTCAGCTGGCTCCCGGTAGAGTCGCAACTCTAGCGGCTCGATCGGCGACCGCGATTTCGAGCGCCAGCCTGACCATGTCGCCCAGCGAAGTCTGCCGCTCCGAAGCGTCGATCCCTTCGCCCGTGACCATGGAATCGGTCATCGTGCAGATCGAAAGCGCGCGCGCCTTGAAGCGCGCAGCGAGCGTGTAGAGCATGCTCGTCTCCATCTCGACCGCCAGCGCGCCATGCTCGACGACGCGTTTGAACAAGTCCGGGCCGGCGGGGTTGTAGAACTGCTCGTTGGAGACGATGCCGCCGATGTGATGCGGGATCGCCAACCTTTCGGAAATCTCCGCGGCCATGCGCAGCAAGCCGAAGTCGGCACAGGGCGAAAAGTCGAACGGGCTGAAATACGCCCGGTTGATGGAGCTGTCCGTGCTTGCGGTCACTGCGATAACGAGATCGCGCAGCTTCACCTTCTCCGCGAGGCCGCCGCACGTGCCGACCCGGATGAGCGTCTGCACGCCGTAGTAGTTCAGCAATTCGTGGACGTAGATCGCGGTCGAGGGCTGGCCCATCCCGGTTGCCTGCACGCTGACCGGAACGCCGCGATAGCTTCCGGTATAGCCGAGACAGCCGCGGACCTGATTCACCAGACGCGGCGCCTCGAAAAAGGTCTCGGCTATCCACTTGGCACGCAGCGGGTCGCCGGGAAGCAGCACCAGCTCGGCATAGTCGCCTTCGGCCGCCTCGTTATGCGGTGTCATGTCGTTCTCCTCATGCCCCTGCGGCACTTCGTTTCGTCTTCGTTTCAGGCGGCGTTGCCCCCGCCACGCGCCAGATACGGCGGCTCCCTAGAACCCGCATCAAGCAACAAGCAATTGGGAGCTACGTCGATGTTCACGCGTGCAGCAGAAGTCGAGACCGCCACTGTCGAAGCCGGGTTCGGTCTCTCGCGTGCGAGCCTGCTCGGCCTGCGGATGCGCGCGCTGGCCGACGAGATGACCGTCTTCTACGTGATCGCCGCGGCCCTTCTGGCGGCGATCGTGGTGCCGGCCTGGCAGGCCTCGCAGCCGACGCCCGTCGTCGAGCGCGTCATCGAGACCGGACGCGTGGCGGCCAAGGGCGACCGGCTGCGCAGCAAGGAAGTCGACGCCGCCTGCTGGAACGCGACCTACGGCAACGCGAGCGCCGGCTGCCTCGTCGCCATCGCCAAGGATAGCGGCCGCGCCAATGTAAGCGAAGTTCGCATCATCGGCTTCGGCGAAGCGCACAACGGCTGAGTACATCGCTCATTCCCGGATCAGGCGGCGGACCTGAGAAGATCGGCGGTCAGGTCGCGACAGCGAGCTGGTCGCCGATTGCCGCCAGCACGCTGCGCGCGTCCAGCATCGTGAACGGCTTCTCCAGCACCTGCGGGCGCAGATGCGCAGGCAGCGCCTCGACTTCGCCGCGCGCACCGATCATGTCGCCGGTCACCAGCACGAAGCGCTGCGCGAAGCCCGGACGATGCGCCAGGAGCTCGCGGTAGATCGATATCCCCGAGGCCCATGGCATCCTGAGATCGCTGAACACGACGTCGGGATCGAAGCCGGCCAGTTCGACGGCCGCGCCGCGCCAGCCCCCGAGCACCCGCGATTCGATGCCCATCAGCTGCAGGATGTCGGCGAGCGAGCCGGCGACGTCAGGCTCGTCGTCGATGATCAGCGCACGCCGGATGCCGCGCTTCAGCGCGCCGAGCTTGGCGGGATCGGCGGCAGCGCCGCCATAGGCGGGGAGCTCCACCGTGAAGCGGGCGCCGCTCGGCTCGACAGGATCGAACCAGATGCGGCCGCCGTGGCGTTCCGCGATGCTGCGCGAGATCGACAGGCCGATGCCGGTGCCGACGCCCACGGCCTTGGTGGTGAAGTAGGATTCAAAGATGCGGGCGCGGACGTCCTCCGGCACGCCTGGACCGTTGTCCTCGACGGAAAACAGCACGCGGTCGTTGTCCCGCCAGGTGCGCACCTTGATGCGGCGATCGCTCGTCCGCGCCATCAGCGAGTGTTGGCTGTTGACCAGCAGATTGGCCGCGATCTGCGTCAGCTGATCCGCATCCGCCATGACGGGAAGCGGGCCGTCCATCAGCTCCGTCTCGATGGCGATGCCGCTGGAGCGCGCGCCGTAGGCGGTGATCTCGAGCGCCGAGCGCAACACCTGGTTGAGGTTGGTCTCGGCCTGCGTCGCGGGCTGCACCCTGACCATGCCGAGGAAGCTCTTGACGATGCGGCCGCAGCGCTCCGCCGCCGCACGCACCTTTTCGGCACGGGTGCGCGTCTGCGGGTCCGGCGCGAACTCGTAGAGGAGCGTCGACTGCGCGACCACGACGGCGAGCGGATTGTTCAGCTCGTGCGACACGCCGGCGAGCAGCGAACCCATCGCCGCCATCTTCTCGTTCTGGTGGAGCTTCTCGCGCTGGCGATCGATCTCCTCTTCCTGGCGCCGCTGGCTGCGCAGGTCGCGGATCGAACCGACGTAGAACTGACGGTCGGCAACCGACATCTCGGTGACCGTTATCTCGATCGGAAAGACGACGCCGTTGCGGTCCTGGGCGACCGATTCCATTCGGTTTCCGACCATCGGCGCGCCGCGCACCGCGATGTACTCGCCGCCGGTGGAAAAGCCGCGGCGGTAGAACTCGGGGATGATCGTGAACAGCATATCCTGGCCGAGGATCTCCTCGCGCGTCCAGCCGAACATGCGCTCGGCGGCCGGATTGAACTCGGCGATGCTGCCGGTCTGGTCGATCACGATGATCGCGTCGTAGGACAGCTGCAGCATCGTATAGCGGATGTTCTCGCTGACGTGCTCGTCGGACAGGCCGCGCTCGATCGCGTCACCGATCGCCAGCGCGGCGATCTCGACCGACGCCTTCTCGTCGTCCGACCACTCGCGCTCCCTCACGCAGTCGTTGATGGCGAGATTGCCCCAGACGTTGCGGAACGCGAAGACCGGCACCGACAGGAACGACTTGATCTGCTGCTTCTCGAAGTCGCCGCGCAGGAACCCTTCGATCTCACGGGTATGCCCGGCGAAGATCTTGCCCTGGCGCAGCTCGCGTCCGAGGCGGTCGAGCAGCGGATCGGCGTTCACCACCGCCTGCTCGATGACGATCGGCGGCCTGAGCGGCAGCCCGATATCGTTCTGGACCCAGTAGGCCGCCACGGACTGCTTGACGCCCTCGCCGGGGACATCGGTCAGCCGAAACAGGATCGCACGCTGCGTGTTCATCGCCCGCCCGAGTTCCTCGAGCGCGGTGTCGATGACCTGGCGCCAATCGTGGCTGTCGCGCAGCCGCCACATGACGCGTGCCGCCGCGATCGAGTGCCCCTCGCCGCTGAAGCGTTCGCGCCGGCTTGGAGACTGGTTGTCGATCATCAGTTCTGGCCGGGCGACAACGCGAATATGTAGCCTTCCCCGCGCACCGTGCGCAGGTAGCGCGGGCTTGCGGGATCGGTCTCGATCTTGCGGCGCAGGCGCATGATGCGCAGGTCGAGCGCACGAGACGCCTCGGCATCCTCCTGGTGGCCGATCGCCTCGAAGATCGCGGCGCGCGAAAGCACCCGGTTCGGTCTCGTCAGGAAGACCTCGAGCACGTCGAACTCGCTCTTGGCCAGATCGACGGAACCGGACGGACCCATGACCATGCGGCTGTCGAGATCGGCCCTCATGTCGCCGAAGCCGATGACGCGGCGCACCTGCTTCGGCGCCTCGGGAGCCGGAGCCTGCGCCTCGGTCTGCGGCGGGATGCGACGCAGCACGCTGCGTACCCGGGCAAGCATCTCGCGAAGCTCGTACGGCTTCACCAGATAGTCGTCGGCGCCAAGCTCGAGCCCGACGATCCGGTCGATCGACGTGCCGGCCGCAGTCGCAAAGATGAGCCCGATCGGCATGCGCGAGCGCAGGAACCGGCCGAGCGATAATCCATCCTCGCCCGGCATTGCGATATCGAGTATGGCGAGATCGAAGCTATGGTCCTTTAGCAGTTCGCGCATCTCAGCCGCGCTGCCGGCGACGGTGACGTCGAAGCCGTTGGCCGACAAATAATCGGCAACAGCCTCACGAAGGTCTGGCTCGTCTTCAACGATGGCGATACGTGCGCGCAGTGTCTGGTCCCCGCTTCCGGCAGAAAGTAGATTGGCTACGAACATGATGTCCAGTCGAGCGTTTTTCGGGTTGAGTTCCTAGCGATGGCAAGTCGCCCGGTCATCGCGCTGCTTTGCGTTCCGCCAGCCGTCGCAGCGGCCGCATTGGAATATCTCAACCGGCGCGGATACGACGTACGCGTTGCCGCCGAGGAATGGCAGGCTGGCCGACTGCTCGAGGCAGGCACCGTCGACGTCGCGATTACCGGCCCCGGCGAGAGCGCGCTGACTCTCCTTCGGTCACGGCCTGAACGGACGTCGTTCCTGGTGCTCACTTCCGGTGCGGTCCTGAACAGCGTGCTGGCGCTCGAGCTTGGCGCCAGCGACGCCGTCGAAATGACCGTGGCGCCACGTGAGCTGGCCGCTCGCGTCGCCGGGCTGCTGGCGCGAAACGGGCACGCAGCACGCGAACTGCTGCGCCTCGAGCGATCTACGATCGATCTCAAGGCTGCCCTTGTCATGCGCATGAGCGGCGAAGAGGAGCTTCTGTCGCCAGGACAGGTTGCGATGCTTCGCCTGTTCATGGCGAAGCCGCATAAGGTACTGACCCGCGACGACATCATCGCGGCAGCCCCCGCGGAGGCCGCCGACGCGTTCGACCGTTCGATCGATTCACGGATCGTCAGGCTAAGGCGCAAGCTCGATACCGACAGCATCGTTACGGTACGCGGGGCAGGGTATCGGTTCGATCCCCCGCTTGGCTAAGCGGGCGACCGGACTTCGCAGCTACTAGTAGCGCTGCACCTGTCCGGCGGCCTGCGCCATGGTGAGACCATAGCCGGCGTCGATGCTTGGAACCTGGCTCTCGCGAGTCGCCAGCGTGCCGATTGCGACGAGGGCGAGAGCGGCCTGGCTGTAAAACAGTCCGGCGATCAAGAGGCCGGCGAACTTCCGCGGATTCATGGGTCCTGTATCCTGTCACAACGGGCCAATCCGGCCCGGCGGGTTGAGTGGCGGTACGACCGGTCCATCGACCGGTCCGCTGCCGAGAAAACCGCCGGCCTGGGCTGCGAGCACGCTCAGCGCTCCCGCAACCAACAGCCACCCGGCAATGGATCTCAACGCACGCATCTTATTGTTCCTTCGATGGGTCTATCGCCCAGCGATGTTTCCGATCGATGCCGCGTCGTTGTAGCCCGGTAACTTCGGACGAAACGAGTGGTTCCGCCGATCCGCTATTCGACGATCACGATCTTGGTGTTGGAGGGACCGAACGCCTCGACCAGGAAATAGAAGTCCGAAGCATTGTCAGGATGCAGGCGAATGCATCCGTGCGATGCCGGCCTTCCAAGGTTCTTGACGTGCGGGGTGGCATGGACCGCATAGCCTTCGTGGAAGAAGACGGAATGCGGCATCGGCGCGTTGTCGTACTGCCGGGAATGCCACATCTCGTGCATGCGGGTCGGCTTGAAGGCGCCGGTGGGCGTGACGTAGCCCTTACCCGCCGTCGACACCTTCCAGTCGAAGACCAAACGTCCATCGACCGCGACCTCCATCCGCTGCTTCGAAATGCTGATCGTGGCGACCACGCTGTTGGCAGAAGCGAGGGCGTCGCTTGCCGTTGCGCCTTGAACGAGGGCCGCGCCGATGAAGGCGCCAACGAGCGTACCGATGAACTTGAAGCTTCCCTTGCGCATGATTGTCTCCCAACGCTCCGTGTTTCGTTGGCGGCTATCTGCGCCCTGCTCGTTTCCCCGACATCGCGGCCGTTAACCATTGTGGTTTCAGCCGCGTTTCGCCTTGCAACGCAGCTGAAACCGGGCGGTATGACGGTCCGGGCCAAGTTGCTATGCAACGCAAAGGCGAGCAGACTCTTCATTGCTGGAAACGCGGCCGCCTCCGGGCCGTACGGGATTGGCGATTTGGCCGAGAAAGCGTCGACATTCGGACCGCTGCGGAACCGCGCCTATCGCGCGTTCTGGACCGCCAACATGGCGGCGAATTTCGGAGGGATGATCCAGGGCGTCGCCGCGGCCTGGCTGATGACCACCCTGACCGACTCGAAAAGCATGGTGGCGCTGGTGCAGGCGAGCACGACGCTGCCGATTCTGGTGTTCTCGCTGGCTGCCGGCGCGCTGGCCGACACGGTCGACCGCCGCATCATCATGCTGTCCTCGCAGATCTTCATGCTTGGCTCGTCGCTCGTTCTGGCGATCCTCGCCTATGCGGGGCTGCTGACGCCGTGGCTGCTGCTCACGCTCACCTTCCTCGTCGCCTCGGGCCAGGCCATGAACCTGCCGTCGTGGCAGGCCACGGTTGGCGATATCGTGCCGCGCGAGGATCTCGGCCAGGCCATCCTGCTGAACGGCATCGGCGCCAACGCGACGCGCACCGTCGGCCCGGCGATTGGCGGCATCATCGTCGCCACCGCGGGACCCGCCGTGGCCTTCGTGATCAACACCGTCAGCTATCTTGGGCTGATCTCGGTACTGCTGCGGGCAAAATCCTTTGCCAGCAGTTCGGGGCTGCCGCGCGAACCGATAGCCCGCGCAGTCGGCGCCGGGCTGCGCTATGTCTTCATGTCGCCGAACGTCGAAAAGGTGATCCTGCGCGCAAGCGTGTTCGGCATTTCGGCCGTCGCCGTGCAGGCGCTCCTCCCGCTCGTCGCCCGCGACATGCTGGGCGGCGGCGCCAGCACCTACGGCGCACTCCTGGGGCTGTTCGGCCTGGGCGCCATCCTCGGCGCCTTCGCGTCGGTCCGCATCCGCGAGAGGCTCGGCAACGAGTGGACCATACGCTTCTCGTTTCTGCTGCTCGCCGCGGCC
This sequence comes from Pseudomonadota bacterium, assembly GCA_023457435.1. GTDB lineage: Bacteria > Pseudomonadota > Alphaproteobacteria > Rhizobiales > Rhizobiaceae > RCIO01. Next base: position 119,778 of record JAEWLS010000027.1, on the reverse strand, counting down.
GCAACCACGATCGGTGCCGACGGGCCAGATTGGGTTGTCTATGTCGCGATGCTCGTGGCCGGCACGTGCTGGATCGGGGCACTGGCGCTGTTCAACGTGTCCGTCCAGTTCGCGACGCCGCGCTGGGTGGTGGCGCGCGCGCTCTCCGTCTACCAGACCGCGGTTTTCGGCGGCATGGCCGCGGGCAGCTGGCTCTGGGGCCAGGTCGCCGAGGCGTACGGCCTTTCGACCGCCTTCTACGCCGCGGCCGCGCTCGGCTGCGTCGGCGCGGCGATCGGGTTTTGGCTTTCCATGCCGGACCGTACGGTCGAGAACCTCGCGCCGGTGAACCGCTGGCAGGAACCGAAGCTCGCCATCGACCTCGAGCAGCGCAGCGGCCCGATCCTCATCTCGGTCGAATACATCATCCCCGACGACAAGGTGCCCGAGTTCCTCGAGCTGATGGGGGCGCGCCGCCGCATCCGGCGCCGCAACGGCGCTCATCACTGGACGCTGACACGCGATCTCGAGCACTCCGACCTGTGGACCGAGAGCTACCAGCTCGCAAACTGGATCGAATATGTCCGCCATAACCAGCGCACGACGCATGCCGACGCGGAGAATTCCGAGAAGCTGCGCGCCATTCACGCCGGAAAGGGCCCGCCGGAAATCCACCGCAGCATCGTACGGCCGCCATGGCGGCAGGACGCCGAGCATCCGCGCGCGGCACACTGGTGAAACGCACCTGCCCCATCACGGTCCGACTTTCTGCGCGGAATGAGCTGATGAGACTTGTCCTCCTGATCGCCCTGCTCGCTGGCATGCTGACCACGGCTTCCGCTGCGACGCGCGAGCCGTTTCTCTACAACGAGAACCGATCCGTCCTGAGCAAGCTGGAGGCCGCCGGTTTCGGCTTCGAACATCTGTTTGGAGCGGACAAGGATGCCGATCTCGAAGCACTTCACGCCAGCTCTGCGGCCTATCGCACGATCGTCGAGATCATCTCGGGCGATCTCAAGGAACTGCGCGCCGATATCGCGGCCGGCGGGCGCAGGCTCGACGAATTCACGGCCAACGAGACAGGCCGCGTCATGGACATGCGGTGGCTGAGCTCGCCGGCGGCGCGGTTGCGCCTCATCGGCATCGTCAACCGTATCGACCGGCGCGACTTCCATGACGTCAACGGCGAGACGAGCTGCGGCGAAGTGCGGCTCATCTACCGGCTGGGATACAGCTTCCGGAAGGACGGCAAAGGCAAGGTTCTGGCCTCGCGCATGCCGTTCAACTTCAACGCCGTATTCGACCTGCCGACGGATGCGGACGGCGGCTGCGCCGGTGTCGCGGCGCGGCTCACGCAGTCAGCCGACGAAGCGATCGATGCCGGCTGGATCAAGGGCGCCCTTCTCGACGGCTTGCGCTTCCGCCAGCTCGAGCTGAACGCTCAGATGGTGCGCTTCCCGTCCGGCCAGGAACCGCAGTTTGGCGGTCAGGCCGTCTATCTGATGCGCATATTCGGCATCGACGGAAACAGCGTCGCCGAGATCCCGATGGAGAACACGCCGGACACGGCGCGACTGAAGGACGACGCGGCGATGAAGGCCGAACTCGTCGCCTATGTGCGCGGCGCCAGCGGCGAGATCGACGAGGGCGTCTACCTTGTGCCGGAAAGGTTTCTTGCCAGAAAGGTGGTTTCCTGGTCGACATTCGGCGGCGCGCGGCCGGTCAATCACCCCTATGCGGGACTGCTTTCGACTTCTGATTTCGCCGGCCTCGACTTCGCCGAAGGCAGACTGGTCCGCTCTGCCGAGGCGCTCATCGCACGGCTCGACAACGGCACCTGCCAAGGCTGCCACCAGGCCGGCTCGACGGCGGGCTTCCACGTGCTCGGCCTCGACGACGAGGCGACCTCGCCGCTCAACCGCATCCTGGTAGGCACGTCGCCCCACATGCTGGCCGAACTGCCGCGACGGGCCGCGTATGTCGCTGCTGTATCGGCCGAGCGTGAGCCGGACCGCTTCCGCCCGCTGTCGTTCGCGCCGCCGGCGGAGTGGACTACTGGCGGGCCGGCCTACGAGGACGCCGACGCCGGCCAGCAATGCATCGCCGGCGCGTATTCGGCCTTTGGTGAGACCTGGGGCTGCGCCGGCGGCACGGTATGCACGCCGCTGGCGCGGACCGAGGATGGCAACCTCCAGGTGGCACAGTGCCTGCTGCCTGCCGAAAGCGAAGAGATGTTCTCGGGCCACCCATGTCTTGCGGGCGACGTCACCGCGAGCGCCGCGACCCCTTTCAAGGACAAGTACGAGCTGACGCAGTTCGCCGCCTTCGCCGAGAAGGCGTCGCCGCGCGACTATACCTGCCGGCCGCCGCGCATCGGCGTACCCGGCGGCATGGCCTACCGGCAGTGCAACGAGAAGGATCGCGCCTTCTCCGCATTCCGCGGCGACGGCGACATGCCGTGCGAGGTGTGCGGCCTGACCGGCGGCAAGAAGTTCGACCTCTGCGTATCGAGCGGAAACGTCGATTCGTGCCTCGCCGGCGCCGTGCAGCGCGGAAACCGCGCCGCCTGCTCTGCCGACCATCCCTGCCGCGACGACTATATCTGCCAGGCCTTCCCCGCCGACACGCCCAATGTGCGCGAGCTGAAGGGCAAGGTCGGTTTCTGCTCGCCGACCTACTTCATGTTCCAGATGCGGATCGACAGCCACACGACGCCATGGAAGTCGCGCAGCCGCGCCGAGCCCTACCGCTCGGTCGAAGTCGGTCCCGGCGAAGACCCAGACGATCTCTGGTAGTCAGCCGCCCTCGTATGCGGCCGCGATGGCTGCGCGCGCCGCGTCCGGCTTCGAGCCGAGCGCCGAGCACAACGCATCGATCATCGCCTCCACCGCCGGCCGACGCGCGCGCTCGCCGGTGTGATTGAGCCTGATCAGCCCCGCGACGCCGACGGCCGGGTCTATGCCGGCCTCCGCAATTGCGGGACGGCTCACGACGGCTTCGGCATCGCGCACGACGGTGACGAGGTTTGAGGCTTTCGCATCGTCGGCGATCCACAGCGGCAGGCCCAACGCGCGTACGGCGGCGCGCGTGGCCTTGCCTGCGACCGCGTGGCGGGCCACCGCAGCATCGATGCCCTCGGCCTCGAACCGGTCCAGTGCGGCCGACAGCGCGTGCCACTCAAGCGCCGACGGCATCCCCGGCAGCGCACCGCGCCCCGAATCGAGCCAAAGCCGCTTGTGGTCAAGAAGCGAAAGCACCGATCCGGTTGGCGCACCCGTCCGTTCGAGCGCCCTCCATGCGGCGGGGCTGACCGTGAGTGCCGAGATACCGGCAGGACCGCCCAAAGACTTCTGCGGGCCGATCGCGCAGATGTCGATCCCCAGACGATCGACGTCGAGGGCATGCCCGCCCGCCGAGGCCACGGCATCGACGACCAGGAGCGCGCCGCGCGCCCTGGCTAGAGTGGCGATCTCCGGGAGCGGATTGAGAATGCCGGTGGCGGACTCAGCGTGCACCAGCGCCACGAGATCGAAGTCGCCGATTCCGAAGGCGTTCTCTGCCGCGGCGGCTTCGATCGGCATACCGGGCTGAGCATAAAGATCGGTGACGTCCGCACCGCCCCGTCTGAGCCAGCTGCCATACATCGTGCCGTAAGGACTGGTAACGATGTTGAGCGCCTTCAGGCCCGGCCGTGCGAGGCTTGTCGCCGAAGCCTCCAGCGCGACAATGGCTTCGCCCTGGACGAGGAGCACGTCGGATTTCGTGCCGACAATCGCGGCAAGCCGGTCGGCAAGCCTGGCATAGCGGTCAGAAGGGAACGGGGGCACGTCGAGCAACGCTCTCGGATCGAATCCGGCCATCATCACATCCTTGAAGTCACGAGTTTCGGCACGGCAGCCACAAGCGCCTTGCCGGCATCGGATCGCGGCGCGGAGACGACCTCGCCGGCCGGGCCGGACTCGACGATCCGTCCGCGTTCAATGATGGCAACCTCGTGCGAAATCGCGCGTACCACCGCGAGATCGTGGCTAACGAAAACGTAGGCCGCGCCGGTCTCTCGCTGCAGGGACACCAGCAGCTCGAGCACCTGCCCGCGCACGGTCACGTCGAGCGCCGACACCGCCTCGTCGAGCACGATCAGGTCGGGGTTCGTTGCGATTGCGCGCGCGATGGCGACGCGTTGCCGCTGGCCGCCGGAAACGTCCCGTACGCTGCGTTCTGCAAGCGCGGCCGGCAGGCCGACACGCTCGAGAAGAGTCGCGACGGCGCGGGGGCGGCCGGCACGGTCAACGATGCGATGGATGCGCAGCGGATCAGCAATCGCCTCGCCAACCGTGGCTCGCGGGTTGAACGCCGCGAGCGGGTCCTGAAAGACCATCTGCATGCGCCGCCGCATGGTTCGGAGCGTCCCGCCCGACAACGTCCGCAGGTCGCTTCCGGCGAAGGAGATGGCGCCGGAATCCGGCTCGGTCAGCCGCAGGATGATACGCGCCAGCGTGCTCTTGCCGCTGCCGGACGGACCCACGAGACCGAGCGTGCGCCCTCTTTCGAGCGAGACGGAGACATTGTCGAGCGCCACTACGCGCCGCCCTCCGGAGGAAAACGTCTTCGACACGCCTGACATGTCAAGAAGCGCGCTCATGCCGCTACCAACGGCGGAGTGGAAAGGTCGATGTGGCTGGCGATGAGACGCCGCGTGTAGTCCTGGCGCGGCGACGACAGCAGGGTCTGCGTATCGCCGGCCTCCACTAGCCTGGCGTCGTGGAACACCGCGACGCGGTCGGCAAAGCTCGATGCAAGGGCGATATCGTGGGTGATGAACAGCAGCGTCGCTTCGGCCTCGCGCACCAGCGCGTTGAGCAGCGCGACGATTTCGGCCTGAACGATGGTGTCGAGCGCGCTGGTGGGCTCGTCGGCTATCAAGAGCCTGGGTCTGGCCGCAATCGCCGCTGCGATCGCCACGCGCTGCCGCTGCCCGCCGGACAGCTGGTGCGGAAAGGCATGCGCGATGCGCTCGGGTTCCGGCAGTTTGACGCGTGCGAGCAGCGCGACGGCTTCACTCTCCGCCTCGCGCCAGCTCGAGCCCGCATGGCGCACCAGCACTTCCGCCACCTGCTCGCCGATGCGCAGCACCGGGTTCAGGCTGGCGCTCGCGTCCTGAAAGACGAAGCCGATGTCGCGGCCGGGAACGGGCCTCGCGCCCTCCCAGTCGATGCTTCCCGCAACGATGGCGCGCGGCGGCAGCAGCCCCGCAAGCGCCAGCGCGAGCGTGCTCTTGCCTGAGCCGCTCTCGCCGATGATCGCCAGACGCTCGCCGGAGGCAATGTCGAGGCTGACACGGTCGAGCGCGGGATGCGCGGCGCCGGCGTAGGTGACCGTGAGGTCGCGCAATGTGGCGATCGCGGCGCTCATGCGCGGCTCCCGCGCGCGGCGACCGCTTCGGTGACGCCCTCCGAGAGCAGGTAGACGCCGAGAACGGTGACCACCAAGCCGGCACCGGGCACGAGCGACAGGAACGGGGCCGAGCGCAGCACATTGCGCCCTTCGGCGATCATCGAACCCCAGGTCACCGTGTTCGGGTCGCCGAGCCCGAGAAAGGACAGCGCCGCCTCGATCAGGATCGCGTTGGCGACGATGACGGACGAGAGGGCCAGTACCGGCGGAAGCGCATTGGGGAGCACCTGCCGCAGGGCGATCTCCGCGGGGTGCATGCCGACGACGCGCGCCGACGCCACATAGTCGCGTTCACGGATCGACAGTACCTCCGCGCGCGCCAACCGGGCCGGACCGGTCCATGCGCCGAGCGCGATTGCCAGGACCACCACGGATAGCGACGCGCCAGTCACGCTGACGAAGGCGAGCGCCAGTAGCAGCGAGGGCACGATCTGGAAGGCGTCTACCACCCGCATCAGCGCTTCGTCGACAATCCCTCCGGCGAATCCGGCTATCGTGCCGATGAGCGCTCCGGCGATCAGGGCCACCAGCGCGGTCGCGATGCCGACGACGAGTGAGGCGCGGGAGCCATGGATCAGGCCGGCAAGAACGTCGCGGCCAAGGCGATCCGTTCCGAGCGGATGAGCCGGGTCGGCGAACGGCTGAAGCAGGGCTGGCCCCGCGATCGAAAGCGGGTCGGCTGGAAAGAAGAAATCCGCGGTCAGCGCCGCCACCACGGGCAGCGCCAGCAACAGAAGCCCCGCCAGACCCTCCGGGGAGCGCAGCAGCCGTGCGACGAAGCTCATGCCGAGGCTTCCGATGCGCCGACGCGCGGATCGAGCAGCGCGTAGACGATATCGACCAGCAGGTTGACGACAATCACCAGCAGTGCCGAGACGACGATGATGCCTATGAGCAGTGGGGCGTCGCGTCCAGCGACCGCCTCGGCGGCAAGCCGTCCGAAGCCGGGTATTGCGAACACGCTCTCGATGACGACGCTGCCGCCGATCATCGCCGCAGCCTGCAGACCGAGCATGGTGACGAGCGGAAGCAGCGCGTTGCGCGCCACGTGGCGGAGCACGATCCGAGAGCGGGATAGGCCCTTGGCGCGGGCCGCTAGCACGAAATCGAGATGCCAGACCTCTGCCATGCCGGAGCGCATCATGCGCAGGAACAGAGCCAGGTAGATGAAGCCAAGCGCCCCCACCGGCAGGACGAGATGGCGGGCGATGTCGAGCGCACGCGCGATGCCGGATTTGCCCGACGCGATCGTCTCGATGCCGGCGGTCGGAAACCACCGAAGCTGGACCGCGAACACGACGGAGAGCACGAGCCCGAGCCAGAAGCTCGGCACGGCGTAGAGCGCCAGCGAGCCGAACGATAGCAGCCTGTCGCGCAAGCTGCCGGGCCGGCTGCCGGCGACGATGCCGAGCGCGGTCCCGAGGCTGAACGACAGCGCGACAGCGCTGCCCATGAGCCACAGCGTGTTGGGCAGACGCTCGAGGATCACGTCGAGGATCGGCCGGCCGAAGAGAACGGACATGCCGAGATCGCCGGTGATGAGGGAGGTGACGTAGAGCCAGAGCCGGGAGCCCGCCGACTGATCGAGCCCGTAGGCTTCGCGCAGCTGCTGCACAAGTGCCGGGTCGCTGGTGCCTACGGTGAGCAGATAGGCGTCGACGGCGTCGCCGGGCGCGGCCTCGAGGAGGAAGAACGTGCCGACGACGACGATCAGCAGCACCGGGATGCTGCTGATCAGCCGCCGTCTCAGAAGTCGCAATGCACGTTGCATGATGAGGTCCGGGATCGGTCCCCCGACCTATCACGATTCCAGTTCGACATCCGCCCAGTTGGAGACGGCCCAACGCGGGTTGTCGGACACGTTCTTCACACTGTCGCGCGCCACGGTGATGAAGCCCCACTCGGCGACGTTGATCAGCGGCAGCTTCTCTGCGACCTGACGCTGGAAGTCCTTGAACAGCTGGGTCCGCGCGGCCACATCGATCGTCGTCGAGGCCTTGTCGATCAGCCCGTCGATTTCCGCGTCGGCGAAGCCGCCCTGGTTGGAGAACGGGACGCCGGCTGGAGTGCCGCTCTTGACCAGGATCGTCGTCGAGATCGCCGGATCGCCGCGGAACACCGGAGGCGCCACCGCAAGGTCGAAATCGTGGTCGGTGTAGACGGCCTTCTGGTGCGCGGCGGAATCGTTGTTGACCACCTGCGCGTCGATGCCGACCGCGGCCAGCGCCTGGCGCAGATAGTCGCCGAACTGGCGCGTCTCGGAAAAGTATGGCGCCGGCAGCAGCTTGAGCTGGAAGCGCGTGCCGTTTGCCCCCTTCGGGTACCCAGCCTCGTCGAGCAGGGCGTTGGCCTTCTCGACGCTGAACTCGTATGCCGGCACCGAAGCGTCATAGAATTCCGGCGCGTTCTTCGGCACGATTCCTGTGGCCGCCTGCGCATAGCCGAGGAAGATCGTCTTGACGACGAAATCCTTGTCGATAGCGTGCGCGATCGCCTGCCTCACCTTGAGGTCGGCAAGCTCCTTGCGGCGATGGTTGATCTCGACGACGAGCTGATAGGTCAGGCCTTCATAGCCCTTCGAGTATACCTTGATGCCGGGAACCTTGGAAATCCGGTCGAGATCGGTGAGCGGAACCTGGCTGAAGGCCGCGAGCTGAATCTCGTCGGCCTCGAGCGCGCCCGCCGCCGCAGCACGGTCCGGAAGCACGCGGTAGACGATCTCGTCGACCTTCGGCAGCCCCTCGCCCCAGTAGTTCTCGTTCTTCACTAGTCGATAGTACTGGCCGGGCTGGTGCTCCGCGAACTTGAACGGACCCGTGCCGACCAGCTGGTTGTTCTTTGGGCTCGCGGCGATGTCCGCCTCGCCCTCGAAGACATGCTTCGCAACCACCGCCGTCACCGCCGGCAGCGCATTGCGGACAAGCTGGAACGGCGTCGGCTTGGAGAACTTGAACACCGCCGTATGCGCGTCCGGCGTATCGACCGCTTCGAGGTTGGCGAAGATCAGCCGGCCGAGGTTCTGCAGCTTCTTCCACACGTTGAGTGCCGAGAACGCGACGTCGGCGGACGTGAACGGCTGGCCATCGTGCCAGGTGACGCCCTCGCGCAGCTTGAACGTTGCCGACAACCCGTCCGCCGAACCTTCCCAGGACGTCGCAAGGCGCGGCTCCAGCCCGTCCTTGCCGTCGAAGGACGCTTCGGCGAGAGGCTCGATCACCTTCGATGCGACGAAGAATACGCCGTTGGACGCGACGATGGCCGGGTTGAGGTTCTTCGGCTCCGAATCCGCGGCGACGATCAGCCGCTTGCCGGACTGTGCAAAGGCGAAGGACGGCAACGCCGTAGAGGCAAGCAACAGCGCCGTGCCAGTCAGCAAGGAGCGCCGGGTAAGGGTGATCGCGGTCATGTCGAAACTCCTGGGTGGTGGCGATCCGAGGCAGCGGGACGCCGGCCGACTGAAAAATCCATCCTATTGTCGACCGGCGATAGGGCCAAATCGAGAAATGGAATGGCTGCAGCGCGAGCATTGCGCAGAAAAATGCGGTTGCTGCCAGGCGTCATCCCCGGATGCCTTGTCTATCGCACTGTGATCGCCCGCGAATTTCGCTAAGCTGACACGAAAACGCGGAGCGCGTCTTGCTGCCATACATCCACATCCCGCCGCTCGACATCGGCGGATGGCTCGTCATCCAGCCGTTCGGCGTCCTCGTGGTGATAGGCTGCGCGCTCGGCTGGCAGATTGCGGTCCGAGAGGCGCGGCTGCGATCCCTCGACCCCAAGGTGGTCGAGAGCGCGGGAATGTGGGGCCTGCTCATCGGCTTCCCGATGGCCTCGTTCGTGGCGGTGGCGTTCTATTTCCCCGAGCAGGCCTGGGCGAACCCCCTGCTTCTCCTGCAGTTCTGGAAGAACATGTCTTCCTTCGGCGGCTTCCTCGGCGGCGCGATCGGCGTTCTTGGCTATCTGTGGCTCAAGAAGAAGCCGATCCTCGCCTACCTCGACTGCTTCATCGTCGGCCTGCTGGTCGGCTGGTTCTTCGGGCGGATGGGCTGCTCGATCGTGCACGACCATCCTGGGCTGCCGACGCAGTTCCCGCTCGGCGTGCGCTTTCCGGACGGACCGCGCCACGATCTCGGGCTCTACGAATGGTTCTACACCATCTTCATGCTGGCGGTCGTGTTCTCGCTTCCACGCGCAAAGATGCCGGCCGGGATGGTGCTCGGGATCGTCTGCGTGCTTTACGCGCCGGTCCGCTTCGGGCTCGACTTTCTGCGAGTTGCCGACCGTCTCTATCTCGGGTTTACGCCGGGCCAATACATGGCCGTGGCCCTCCTGCTGGTCGGTCTCGGCGTGGTCTGGAAGAGCATGCGCGACACGCCTCAGCCGAGCCGGGCCTGATATGTTGACAGTGAGCAAACTTTCCCCCAGCCTGACGACAGCGCAAGTGACGTAGAGCCGGAGCTGCCATGAACACACAGCCTGGGAACGGCTTCGCGGCACCCTCCGAGCGCGTGCTGGATTCGCTCGTCATCGGCATCGACGTGGGATCGACGACGGTGAAGACCGTCGTTGTCGACGCCGCCACACGCAAGATCTTCTTCTCGGACTACCAGTATCACGGCACCCAGCAGGCCGAGGCGGTCGAAAAGCAGCTTCTGCAGATCGAGCAGATGTTCCCCGGCGTGCCGCGCGAGCGCATGCGCACGGTCATAACCGGCTCAGGCGCCGGCCCGCTGCGCGAGCCTCTGGGCGCGGAGTTCATCCAGGAGGTCAACGCCGTCGTCATGGCCGTGGACGCGCTGCATCCGGACGTGGGCAGCGTCATCGAGCTTGGTGGCCAGGACGCCAAGATCATCATCTACAAGACCGATCCGAAGACGGGCCAGCGCCAGGCCGACTCGTCGATGAACGACAAATGCGCGTCGGGAACCGGCGCCACGATCGACAAATGCATGATCAAGGTCGGCGTCGAGCGGGAGCGTGCGATGGCGCTGCGCTTCGACGACAGCAAGCTGCACCATGTCGCGGCGAAGTGCGGCGTGTTCGCCGAGACCGATATCGTCAACCTGGTGAAGTCCGGCATCCCGTCCGACGAGATCCTGTGCTCGTTGGCCGATGCCATCGTGGCGCAGAACCTCTCGGTGTTGACGCGCGGGAATACGTTGCCGTCGCGCGTGATCCTGCTCGGCGGGCCGAACACGTACCTGAAGTTCCTCCAGGATTGCTGGCGCAAGCGCATCCCGGAGACCTGGACGCTGCGTGGCTACGACTGGCCCAGGGACGTGCCCATCGAGGAACTGATCTTCGTTCCTGACAACTCGCATCTCTACGCCGCTTACGGCGCCGCGATGTATCTGCTCGGCAAGGACGAGGAGCTCGGCCGCTACAACGGGCTGGACGGCCTGCGCGCCTATATCGGCGGCGGCCGCGCCGCCAGGCTCGGCGACAAGGCGGGTCCGGCGCTCGTCAGGAACGACCAGGAGCGGCAGGACTTCGTCGCGAAGTATCGCATCCCGCCGTTCACGCCGGCGCAGTTCGAACCCGGCATGACGGTGCGCGGCTATATCGGGCTCGACGGCGGCTCGACCTCGTCGAAGGCGGTGCTGGTCGGCGAGGACGGCGACGTGCTGTTCAAGACCTACATGCTGTCCAAGGGCAACCCGATCGAGGACATGCGCATCCTGCTCGCCAACATCCGCGAGTACGGACGCAAGCAGAAGATCAGGCTGGAGATCGCCGGCTTCGGCGCGACCGGCTATGCCGCCTCGGTGCTGGAAGGCGCGCTCGACGCCGACGTGAACGTCGTCGAGACTGTGGCGCACATGATCGCCGCCAAGCACTTCTTCGGCGACGTGGACGTGATCTGCGACGTCGGCGGGCAGGACATCAAGGTCCTGTTCATGGTCAACGGCGAAATCCGCAACTTCCGTCTGTCCAACCAGTGCTCAGCGGGCAACGGCATGCTGCTCCAGGCCATGGCGGCGCAGTTCGGCGTGCAGGTCGCCGACTATTCGGACCACGCCTTCTCGGCCCGGCTTTCGCCGGTCTTCTCCTACGGCTGCGCCGTCTTCCTCGATTCCGACCGCGTCACCTTCCAGAAGGAGGGCTTCTCGCGCGACGAGCTGCTGGCCGGCCTCGCGATGGTCCTTCCCAAGAACATCTGGCAGTACGTCGTGCAGATCCCGCGCATGTCGGAACTCGGCAGGAGTTTCGTGCTGCAGGGCGGCACGCAGTACAACCTCGCGGTGGTCAAGGCGCAGGCCGACTACATCACCGAACGCGTGCCCGGCGCCGAGGTCAATGTTCATCCGCACCCAGGCGAAGCGGGCGCCATCGGCGCCGCGCTCGAGACGCGCCGAATGGTGCGCCGCAAGGGGCACTCGACCTTCATCGGCCTCGAAGCCGCGATTTCGCTCGGCTACACGACGAAGAACGACGAGAGCACCGTCTGCCACTTCTGTCCCAACAATTGCCACCGCACCTTCATCGACACGGTGAAGCCGGACGGCGGCACGACGCGCTACATCGCCGGCTTCTCCTGCGAACGCGGCACGGTGGAGTCGCACGAGGCGCTGGCGGACCTCGCGCGCACTCGCAACAAGCTCAAGGCGTCTTACCCCAATCTCGTCGACTACGAGTCCAAGCTCGCCTTCAAGAGTTTCTACAAGCCGGAGGCGCTCCCCGAGGCCGGCATCCAGATCGACGACGTCGAGGTGAAGAAGACGCTGTTCGGCGGCGTGAAGCGCAAGCTGACAAAGCGCGGTTTCGAGCGCTCGTCCGCAGAGGCCGCCGAGCGCCGCACGAAACTGCGTGTCGGAATTCCGCGGGTTCTCAACATCTATTCCTCCGCGCCGCTCTTCCGTGCCTACTTCGAAAGCGTCGGAGTGAGTTCCCGCAACGTGGTCTTTTCCGACTACACGTCCGAGGAGATGTGGGCGGCCGGCAACAAATACGGCTCCATCGACCCGTGCTTCCCCGCGAAGGTGGCGCAGGCGCACGTGCACAACCTGCTGCACGAGAAGTCAAAGGAGAAGCAGCTCGACTACGTCTTCTTCCCGTGCATGACCAACCTGCCGACCTTCATCGAGGGCATGAAGGACTCGACCGCCTGCCCGATCGTCGCTGGCACGCCCATGGTCATCCGGGCCGCCTTCACCAAGCAGGTCGACTTCTTCGCCCGCGCCAGGGTCGAGTACGTTTGCCCGGCGGTGACGCTGACCGAACCGAACTACTTCAAGCAGCAGATGTTCGAGGCATGGGGCGAGCGGCTCGGCATCACCCGCGACGAGAGCGACTTCGCCTGCGACCAGGGTTTCCGTGCGCTCCAGCGCTTCGACGCCGAGATGGAGCGGCGCGGACTTGAGGTGCTTGAGCGGGTCGAGCGCGAGAATGCGGTTGCGCTGCTGATGCTCGGCCGACCGTACCATAACGATCCCGGCATCAATCACGACGTGCTCGACGAGTTCCAGGCGCTGGGCTACCCGGTCCTTTCGATCCGATCGATCCCCAAGAACAAGGAATGGCTGGAGCGCTATTTCGGCGACGCGGCACTCGAAGGCGCTTCACCGCTGATGGTGCGAGACGTCTGGCCGGAAGCGTACTCGACCAACAGCGCCCAGAAGGTTTGGGGCGCCAAGTTCGCCGCCCGCCACCCCAACATCGCGGTCATTGATTTCTCGAACTTCAAGTGCGGCCACGATGCGCCGACCTACGGCATGATCGACAGCATCATCAATGCGGGCGGCACGCCGTTCTCCGCATTGCACGACATCGACGCCAACAAGCCCGGCGGCTCGATCAAGATCCGTGTCTCGACGTACGCCTACACGCTGGAGCTGCGCCGGCAGCTGCTGTCCGACATGGCCGAGAAACGCGGCGAGCTGCAGCGCAGCATGGCCGCAAAGCGCGCCGAACTGCTCGCCGGATACCGCGAGGAGCTGGTCGCGACTATGGCGGACGCACCTGGCGCGAGCGACGACGAGTTCAACACGATCTTCGCGGAATTCCTCGCCGAGACCGGCGGCGACTACCGCAAGGACGACAAGCCGGCCGAGCGCGTGCTCGAAGCGGCGGAATAGGACGGAGGCCTCTCATGGGTGAAGTCGTCAGATCGATCGATCCGCGCGCGGCAACGGCGTTGAGGACGCCTCCTGCGGATCTGCTGCCGCAGCGGGCCCTTTCGCCCGCCGAAGAGCTTAAGCGCTTCGAGCAGCAGGAGCGCGAGCGGCTCGGCCTGGTCAAGCAGGCGATCGTGCATTGGGCGGATTCGAACCCGATGACGTTCACGCGAAGCCAGCGCGCGACGACGACGATCCTGTTCGGCGGCCTCACCAAGGTGCAGGACCATCTCATCAGCGCGGCTATCACCGGCCTCGGCTACAATTTCGTCGCCCTCGAGGTGCCGGACAACGACGCGCTCCGCGTCGGCAAGGAATTCGGCAACCGCGGCCAGTGCAACCCGACCTACTTCACCGTCGGCAATCTGGTGAAGTTCCTGATCGATCTGCGCGACAAAAAGGGCATGAGCGCCGAGGAGATCGTCGGCAAGTACCTGTTCGTGACCGCAGGCGCGTGCGGGCCGTGCCGGTTCGGCACCTACGTCACGGAATACAAGAAGGCGCTGCGCGACGCCGGCTTCGACGGCTTCCGACTGGTGCTGTTCCAGCAGCAGGCGGGGCTGAACCAGTCGGCCGGCGGCGACGCCGGTCTGGAGCTCAATCCGACCTTCTTCAAGGGCGTGGTCAAGGCGATCGTCGCCGGCGACGTCATCAACCTCCTCGCCTACCGCATCCGCCCGTACGAGGTCGTGACCGGCGCGACCGACGCGGCCGTCGAGGACGCCAAGACGATCATGCGCGAGGCGCTGCAGAACGGACGCAGCGTGTTCCGCGCGCTGTGGAAGGTGCGAAAAGTCTTCGCACGCGTTGCCGTCGACCACAGCCGGATCAAGCCGAAGGTCTCGATCATCGGCGAGTTCTGGGCGATGACCACCGAAGGCGACGGCAATTATCACATGCAGCGCTTCCTCGAGCAGGAAGGCGCCGAAGTCGACATCCAGATCGTCACCGCCTGGCTGCTCTACATGATCTGGCAGGTCCAGTGGGATACGAGGAAGCGCATGGTGCTGCGCCAGGACGACAGCGCGCGTGGCGGTCTCGCCGGCAAGGATCCGCGCCGCCGCCTCCTGATGCTCAAGGCAGCCGACTTGGCCGTGCGCACAATCTTTCACACGATGGCTGCGGCGGCGGGTCTGCGCCACTACCACCTGCCCGACATGGACGAAGTCGCCGAGATCGCCCACGAGCACTACGACAACCATCTGCGCGGCGGCGAAGGGCACATGGAGGTCGGCAAGCTCGTGCTGACCGCGCAGAAGCGCAAGGCGCACATGGTCGTCAGCGTGAAGCCCTTCGGCTGCATGCCGTCATCCGGCGTTTCCGACGGCGTGCAGTCGCTCATCAAGTCGCGTTATCCCGGCCTGATCTTCTCGATGATCGAAACCACCGGCGACGGCGCCGTGAACGCCCTCAGCCGGTTGCAGATGGACATCTTCAAGGCGCAGGCGCTGGCCAACAAGGAGTTCGAGGAGGCAAAGGCGAGGCCCGCCGCGCGCGCCGGCCTCAAGCGCCTCTTCGGACGCGGCTCGGCATTGCTCTATCCCAACCGGAAGGGCTATGCGGGAACGGCGGCACGGCTTGCCGCCGAGGGACGGGTCTGATCGCTTGACGACATATGCATTTCCGCCGCCGCCGATCCCCACGGTCGCGATCGACGGCGAGGCCGCGCGCTTTCCGGTGCGGCGCATCTTCTGCGTCGGCCGCAACTATGCCGAACACGCGCGCGAGATGGGCGGAAACCCCGACCGTGAGAAGCCGTTCTTTTTCTCGAAGCCCGCCGACGCGGTTGTCGAGAGCGGCGCGACGATCCCCTATCCGCCCGAAACCCGCGATCTTCACCACGAGATAGAGATGGTCGTCGCTATCGGCGGCGGAGGCTTCGACGTCCCTCCCGCGCAGGTGGAAGGGCTCATCTTAGGCTACGCGGTCGGCATCGACCTGACCCGCCGCGACCTGCAGGCCGAGGCCAAGAAGGCGGGCAGGCCTTGGGACTGGGCCAAGGGGTTCGACAGATCCGCCCCCATCGGCGCGATCCGCCGTGCGGACAAGACCGGACATCCGTCGTCGGGGCGCATCTGGCTCGCCGTCAACGAGACGATCAAGCAGGACGCGGGCATCGGGGAGCTGATCTGGTCGGTGCCGGAACTCGTCGCGGCGATCTCGCGGTCGATGGCGCTCAGGCCGGGCGACCTCATCATGACGGGCACGCCGGCCGGTGTCGGCCCCGTTCAGCCTGGAGACGTGCTGACCGGCGGCGTCGACGGCATCGGTGCCGTCAGGGTCACCATCGGCCGCTGACCTACTCCGCGTCGGGCTGACGCGATGGATGCGCCGCGACGAAAGCCGGATGCGTCTCGAGCAGGGCGTCGACCCGCTGGAGTTTCGGATAGGCGTCGAGGGGGACATTGAAGCGGCGCGCAGTGTAGAGCTGCGGTGCAAGATAGAGGTCGGCCAGACCGGGTTCTTCGCCGAAGCAGAAGCCTGCTTCGCCGATCTTGTGCTCGAAAGCGGCGAGTCCGTCCGAAACCCATCGCCCGACCCAAGCGCCGACCTGCTCCTCGGTCGCGCCGAACTCCCGGCGCAGGTAGTTGAGCGGACCGACATTGTGCAGTGCGTGGACATCGGCCCCGAAGATCGCGGCCGCGGCCCGCACCTGCGCAGCGCCTATCGAATCACGCGGCAGCAGAGCAGGCTCGGGAAAGATCTCCTCGAGATACTCGATGATGGCGGATGATTGCGTCAGCACGGTTCCGTCGTCGAGGACGAGCGAGGGTACCCTGCCCTGCGGATTGATCGAGCGGTAGGCCGGCTTGTTCTGCTCGCCCCCGTCTCGAACGAGATGCACCGGCACGTGTTCGACGCTGAGGCCCTTGAGGTTCAAGGCGATTCTGACGCGGTACGCTGACGACGACCGCCAGTATCCGAACAGCTTCATTGTCATCCTCTTCGCCAGGCGTCATTGGCCGCGTCCGTCGCGATCCGACCGGTTTAACTACGGTTAACAGCGCACGGGACAGCCGCGTTGGCAGTGTGCTAGTATTCGGTCGCCTACGATTCAAGCGGGTGCGGCGCGAAGTTCGGGGCAAGGTGATTTGGGGACGAGGCGCCTGGGGCACTTGCGCCAACTCCCTCGTCGCTGACAATGTCGGCCAGGGGTTGGGAAATCGCCGATGCGGGAAGGTCCAAGGAATTCTTTGGCGCGCTATGCGACGCGCCGATTCAGCCTTGCGGGCAGCCGTCTGCTGACCGGCCCGAATCCATTTTTCCGCGTGATGGACGAAACCGTCCGCGACGACAATGAACAAATCAGCTTCGCCCATTACGACTATTTGGGCCTGAACCATGAGCCCACGGTGCGCCAGGCCGCCGCCGAGGCGGCTCTAATGCACGGCACGGGCGTCGGGGCGTCGCGCCTGGTCGGCGGCGAACGGTCGTTCCAGCGCAAGCTGGAACGGGAACTCGCCGATTTCGTCGGGACCGAGGGCGCTTTGGCAATGGTGTCGGGGTACGGCACCAACGCATCGCTGATCAGCCATCTGCTTACCGCCGATGACGCCATCTTCTACGACGAACTGGCGCATAACAGCATCGTCGCGGGCGTTCGCGGCTCGCGCGCCGAAGACATCGTCTTCTCGCACAATTCCTGCGATAGCCTCGAGGCAGCGCTTCGTGAACGCCGCAAGAACTATTCGCGCGCGCTGGTCGTGACGGAAGGTCTGTTCTCCATGGATGGGGACATTCCGGATCTTCCGCGGATCCTGGAGCTGTGCAAGCGCTACGACGCCTGGCTCATGCTCGACGAGGCGCACTCGATCGGCGTGCTCGGCAAGACGGGCCGCGGCCTGACCGAGCATTTCGGCATTCCGCCCTCGGAGATCGACCTTATCGTCGGCACGCTGTCGAAGTCTTTCGCCAGCTGTGGCGGCTTCATCCTCGGCGGCACCGAGGTGATAGAGTGGCTCCGCTATACGCTGCCCGGCTTCGTCTTCAGCGTCGGCGTGGCGCCTGGGATCGCTGCCGGCGCAAGCGCCGCGCTCGCCAAACTTCGGCAAGAACCAGCTCGTGTCGACCAGGCTAACCTCATGGCGCGGATTTTCGTCAAGGAAGCGAAGGCACGCGGCTTCGACGTTGGTGTCGCGATTGGTGCCGGTGTGGTTCCGGTGATGTTCGCGGATGCGATGCAGACGTTGTCCGCTTCGCAGTGGCTGATGAACCACGGCATCTACGTGCCGCCGATCATCCAGATCGGCGTGCCGAAGGAGCTGCCACGCCTGCGCTTCTTCATCACCTGCCGGCATAGCACGGCCGACATCGTCCGCGTCTTCGATGCGCTGGAGGAATGGCGGCGCGTCGGCGATTTCCAGTCGGCCGCCGAGTAGGCCTCAGAGCGCCTTCGCGTACAGGCGGTAGGTCTTCTCTGCCGGTCCGGTGAGCATCTCGGCGGCGTGGCGCATGCCCTTGTTGTCCTCCAGGATCCACGAGAACTCGACCCAGTCGATCTTGTAATCCACGTGCTGCCTCATCAGCGCTTCCATCAGCACGCCGAGCAGCCCGGTCACCATCGCGGATTTATGGAATTCGCGGCGAATGCCCATCAACGGCACGCGGAAGGTTTCCCAGTCGCTGCTGATGAATTTCGATGCCAGTTTGAACACGTTCGTCGGAAACAGCCTGCCATTGCCGCCTTGGATGACCCTGTTGACGTCAGGCAGAGCCACGATGACGCCGACTTCACGCCCGTCCACCATCACGAAGTGCGCCCAGCGGTCCTTGAGCACCGGCTTCATTTCCTTCACCAGGGCCTCGATTTCAGCCTCGCTGAACGGCACGAACGACCAGTTGTGGCTCCATGCGTCGTTGAAGATGTCGATCAGGAGGTCGGCTTCCCGCTTGAACTGCTTCAGGTCGAACTGTCGCGTTGTGATGCCGGGCATCGCGCGCGCCCGCGCCGACGCCCGCAGCAACACGTCCGGGACCGCGCTCCCACGCTCCGTGGGACGGAAGCGATACGCCAGAACGTCCTTCGCCTTGTCGAAACCGTGAGCTTCAAAGAGGCTCGGATACCACCGCGCCCCGTGGCGCATCAGCAATGCGGGCGGCCCCTCGAAATCGTCGACCGGTATCCCGATCTCGTCATTGACGGTCAGGTCGAACGGCCCGACCATGCGTTCCATGCCCTTGGTGCGCAGCCAGTCGGCGGCCACGTCGAAAAGCGCGGCCGCCACGCCTCGATCGTCGACGCACTCGAAGAAGCCGAAATGACCGGTCGCGTCCTTGTAAAGGTCGAGGTGTCGGCGGTTGATCTGCGCCGAAATGCGACCGACCGGTTTGCCGTCGCTGTAAGCGACGAAGAATTTTGCCTCGCCGAAGGTGAAGAACGGCGCTTTCTTCGAGATGCGTGGCTTTTCCATCAAGTCGAGAAGGTGGACGAAGCCGGGCTCCCTGCCTCGCGTCCTCACCGGAACATCCAGCCAGTCGCGCAGGTTGGAGCGCCCCTCCACCTCGCGGATGACGACCTCGCCCATCAGGAGTTCCCCTCAGCCCGTGGTTTCGCCGTACGCGCCGCTAGTCTGAACAGCCCGTCCGACAGACCGGCCGGCAACAAGCTGCCGAACTGCATGAGATGTTTCAGATAGCGCGGAAACGCGATCTCCGCCTTGCCCCGGTCGACGCCGGCGATGACTGCGGCGGCCGCCTTGTCGACGCCCCATACGCCCGGCGGCTGAACGGGCAGCGAACGGCTCATCGGCGTATCGACGAAACCCGGAGACACCACCGTTACGCCGACGCCGCTGCCGTGCAGCATCCGCCGCAACCCTTCACCGTATAGCCGCACCGCGGCCTTGCTCGCGGAGTAAACAGGCGACTGCGCCAGTCCGCCGAACGCCGCAAGAGAGCTCACAAGCACCACATGCCCTCTTCCGCGACGCATCATCCCTGGCAGGACGGGTATCACCGTGTTGAGCACGCCGGTGAAATTCGTCGCGACGATAGCATCCGCCACATCCGCGCGCTCTCCCGGTCGCTCGACGACGACCATCGACCCGCCGACGCCGGCATTGGCGAAGATCGTGTCGATCGGCCGCGACGTGTCGATCGCGGTCATGCGCTTCTGCATCGAGGACGCATCCGTGACGTCGAGCACCTCGATATCGACCCGCGCCGCGCCGCCGCTCGATACCCGGCAATCGGAAGCGGTGGTTTCGAGCCTCTCAATGTTGCGCCCGCACAAAGTCAGGTCGGCGCCGCGCGCGGCATAAGCGCGCGCCAGCGCGGCGCCGAGGCCGCTCGAGGCACCGGTGATGACCACATGCGGCAGCCGGCCTCGGCCATGCTGTGAAGTGCCCACGATTGATTTTGCCCGCTAAACTCTGCCCCGGACGCCGGTCTCGCCGGCGCGGGCGACGCTAGACCCGCCATCCTGCGCTATCAAGCGCGACATCGGGTCTTTGCAGGTTATGCCCCGCTGTGGGAGAAATGTTGCGACCGGCGCAGGCGCGATCGCATCGGTCTTTGGGACATCTGCGGGTTACGGCCATGAAGTTTCTCCACGGCGATGCCGACTGGGCTGCATCGATAGACATGCGAAAGCCGATGAGCCGGCGCGAGTTCTTCGCGAAGTTCTTCAGCCACTACACGATCCCACTCTACCTCTTTGGCGCCGCGGTCACGCTCGCGGCTGCTGTCGTCATTGCCGATTCGGCTTGGCCGATCGTCGGATCGTTCCTGCTGGTTGCCGTCGCCTACCCGTTCGTCGAGTTCCTGCTGCACAGGTTCGTGCTGCACGGCCCGCTCTATCGGATGAACTGGACCGCCGCGCTTTGGCGGCGCCTGCATTATGTGCATCACATGGACCCCAACGACCTGTCGGTGCTGTTCGGCGCCCCCTACACAACGATTCCTGCGGTCTTGGCGATCGCCGCGCCGATAGGCTACCTCGCGTTCGGCCTCACCGGTCTTGCCGCAGCGAGTTCGGCCGGGTTCTGTGCCCTTATCGTCTATGAGTTCCACCACGCGGCGGCGCACTTGCCGGTGGCATTCAAGTCGTCGCTGCTCAAACACATGCGCCGGCACCACCTCCTTCATCATTTCCATTCGGAACAGGGGAATTACGGCATCGTGACCGATGTTGCTGATCGCGCCATAGGCACGGTCTACGAGGGCGCCGGAAACGTCGGCAAGAGCCCGACGGTTCGCAACCTTGGCTATACCGACGAGCAGGCGCGAAAATATCCTTGGGTGGCGAAATTGGGCGGCGAAAGCCGCTAGCAGACGTCTGACGGAGCTCCTACGATCGTAGCGAGACCTTTGCGTTAGCTTTACAGGGGGACATCATGGAGATTGTCGCCTGGTTCGGACTGGCCTGCGCAATTCTTTTCGCGCTCGCTGCGGCCGTTCTCTCGGCGGCTATCTTTCGCCTGCCACGCAGCAAACCGGCATTCGGCGACTCTCTGCCTCATGTCTCGGTGCTGATCACCTGTCGCAACGAGGAGCGCGACATCGCGCGCTGTCTCAGTTCGCTGGCCGCGCTCGACTATCCGGCCGAGAAGCTGCAGGTCGTCGCTGTGGATGACAGGTCGACCGACAGCACTGCCGAAATCATCGCCGACTTCTGCGCTACTAGGCCAAACTGGATGTTTGCGAGAAGCAGTGCGGCCTCGAAGCTGCCGGGAAAGGCGCGTGGCATCGCCGAGGCGGCACGCCACGCTACCGGCGAGTGGCTGTTCATCACCGACGCCGACGCCGCGGTGCCCGCCGGCTGGATCCGCGGCATGCTCGCACCCGCGACGCCCGATACCGGCGTGATCGGCGGGACCTACGACGTCATCGCGGACAGCTTCACCGGCGTGCTCGAGCGTGTGACGAGCATCACCTGTCTCGGCTTCGTGACCGGGGCGGTCGGGCTCGGCGGTGCAGCCGTGCCGCTCGGACCGTCGATGGCCATCCGCCGCGACGTCTACGAGGCCGCAGGCGGGCTCGAAGCCGCGGACTTCAAGGTCGCCGAGGACATCGCGCTGTGGCGGATGTCGGAGGCAGCCGGGCGTTCCGCCGTGCTCTGCGCCGAGCCTTCGGGCTGCGTTACCGTCGTGCCGGTCCCGTCATTCGCGCACATGATCAGCCAGCAGCGCCGCTGGATCGCCGGTGGGTTCGGCGACGGCCCGGCTTTCCTTCGTCCGATGGTCGTCATGATGGCGCTCTTCGCGCTGCTCGGAGCCTCGGCTTCGTACGTCGCCGCGGCCGCGCTCGACCCGCGCGGCATTGCGGCGGTCGCGTGCATCGCCGGCGCCATGCTGCTCCTGCTGATTGCAATGCGCTGGCGGCTGCGCATTTCAGGGCTTCTGCGGCTTGCCCCGCTGGGCATCCCCTACATGCTGACGGTGCTGATCTGGCTACCGCTTTCTAGCTTCCTCTACCGCCGCATCAGCTGGCGCGGCACCGGCTATGCCGACGCCTACCAGCGCAGCTGATCCGCTATTCCGCTGGTTCCATTGCGTCTTCGTCGTGCGGGGCCTGCGGGAACAACCGCGACACACGCTTGCCGAACCTGTCGATGTAGGTCAGGATCACAGGTACGACGACCAGGGTGAGCAGGGTCGAGCTGATGAGTCCGCCAATGACCGCGTGTGCCATTGGAGCATTCTGGCTGGACCCTTCGTGCACGCTCAGCGCCAGCGGCAGCATCCCGAAGATCATCGCAAGCGACGTCATGACGATCGGCCGGAACCGCGTCGCACCGGCTTCGAGCAAGGCTTCGACCAGCGGCATACCGGCGCGCACATGCTGGTTAGCGTTGTCCACCAGCAGGATCGCGTTTTTCACGACGAGACCCATCAGCATGATGAAGCCGATCATCGACATCATGTTGAGCGTCGTTCCGCCGACCAGCAAGCCGACGAGCACGCCGATCAGTGACAGCGGCAGCGAGATCATGATGGCCACCGGCTGCAGGAAGCTGCCGAACTGGGACGCGAGCACGAGGTAGATGAAGGTGACGGCGAGCAACAGCGCCGAAGCTGCGGCGGTTCCGACATCCGCCAGCTGCTCGGCGTCGCCACCAAGCTGCGCGCGATAGCCGGGGGGAAGCGTCAGCCCGGCGATCGCCGCCTGGACGGGCGCCGTGACCTCGCCAAGGTTCACGCCGGCAAGGTTGGCCGTTATGCCCACCTGCCGCGACAAATCCTTGCGGGTGATCTCGCCCGGCCCCTCGGTGACCGAGATATCCGCGACCTGCCCGAGCGTCACCGTTGCTGCGCCCGTGCCCTGGACGATGGGAAGCTCGGCGAGCGCCTGGGGATCGTTGCGCAGCGACTCCGGCAGACGCACCGTCACCTTGAAGTTCTGGCCTCTCGCGTCGGTCCAGTCCGACACCTGCTCTCCCGCCATCATCGGGCGGATGGTCGCGCCGATCTGCTGCATGGACACACCAAGGTCGCTCGCAAGCTCGCTATTGACCTTGATGCCGATGTTGGGCTGGGCCGCCTCGAGCGTGGTCTCAACATCGGTCAGCCCGTTGATTTTGCGCAACGATTCCGCAAGCTCGCCGGAGAGCCGCTTCAGCGTCTCCGTGTCGTCGCCCATGATGTTGATCTGCACCGGTTTCGCCACGGTCCCCAGCCCGCTCGCGGCGCCGACGGTCGCGTGGATCCCGGGAATTGCCTTGATCGCCGACCGCACCGGTTCGGTCATGCCGACCGAGGTGCGCGCGCGCTGGTCGGCCGGCACCATCTTGGCAATGACGATGGCGCGGTTCTCGCCACGCGCCTGGCCCGAATTGACCGTCGCGTAGGTACTTGAGACCTCCGGAAACTCGCGCAGGAGCGCCTCGACCTGCCGCGCCTTGGCGGTCGTGTAGTCGAGCGAGGACCCCGGCGGCGTCCTGACGTCGACCTGGAATTCGCCGCGGTCGAGCGCCGGGATGAACTCGGCGCCGACGATCGGCACCAGGAAGAAGCTGCCGACGAACATCGCGAGTGCCGTGAGCAGCGTCGTGATGCGATGCCGCAGGCTCCAGCCGAGGATGCCGCGGTAGACGTCGGTAAGCGAAGCGAACCACCGATCGAAGCGGGCAACGGCGCGCCCAATGAAGCCGCGCTTGCTGCCTGGATGCGCCGCCGGGTCGTACCATACGCTCGACATCATGGGGTCGAGCGTGAATGCCACGAAGAGCGAGATCAGGACCGCTATCGACACGGTTACGCCGAACTGAAGGAAGAAGCGGCCCATGATCCCGTCCATGAAGGCAACGGGAAGGAAGACTGCAACGATCGAAAGCGTCGTCGCCATGACGGCAAGGCCGATTTCGTTCGTTCCGTCGAGCGCCGCGCGCACGTGGCTTTTTCCCATGTGCAGATGCCGCATGATGTTCTCGCGGACCACGATCGCGTCGTCGATCAGGATGCCGACCGACAGCGACAGCGCCATCAGCGTCATCATGTTCAGGGTGAAGCCAAGGAAGTAGAGCGCGATCATCGTGCCGACGATCGAGATCGGCAGCGTCAGGCCAGTGATGACCGTCGAACGCCAGGAATTGAGAAACAGGAACACGATGACGACGGCGAGCGCCGCGCCTTCGAGCACCATGCTCTGTACCGCCTGGAACGAGCTCGTCACCGGCACCGAATTGTCGGTGACGACACGCACATGCACGCCGGCGGGAAGCTCGCCGGCCTCGAGCTTGGCCACGGTTTCCCGAATGTCCTTCGCAACCTGGACCGTGTTCGCGCCCTGCACCTTGAGAACGTTCACCGCGAGCGCGCGCTGGCCGTCGATCAATGCAACGTTCGCCTCGTCTGCCTGTCCGTCCTCGATCGTCGCGACATCGCCGAGATGGACGGGAACCCCGCCGCGGCGCGCCACAACGATGTCGAGGAAATCGTGCAGTTCCGAAACGCGGCCTTCGACCTGAATCGGCTGCGTCTGCACGCTGCCGCGCAACGACCCGGCTGCGTCGTTGCTGTTGCCCTGCGCCACCGCGCTCATCACCTCGCCGATTCCGAGGTTCAGAGCCATCATCCGGTCCGGATCGGCAAGAACGTTTATCTGGCGGGGCAGGCCGCCGATGACGGTTGCGCTGCCGACGCCCTGGACGACCGTGAGGCGGTTCACGATGATCTTTTCGGTGAGCGTGGTCAGGTCGCGCGTCGACATGGTGTCGGAACTGATCGCCAGCGACATGATCGGCTGCTCTGCCGGGTCGAAGCGCAGAACCTGCGGCTTGTCGGCACCGTCGGGCAGCACCGCTTCGAGACGCGCAAGCTTGTCGCGCACCTCCTGCGCCGCCGTCGCAGAATCGACTTCCAGCTCGAAGATGGCGATGATCATCGCCTGCCCGGTCTGCGCGGTAGACTGGATCGTATCGAGGCCGTTGAGGGTGTTGATCACCTCTTCGACCGGCTTGACGATGTCGCTCTCGACGGCTTCGGGAGCGGCTCCCGGATAGGAGACGACAACCGCGACGACCGGAAAGTCGACGTCCGGAAACTGCTCCACCGGCAGCCGGAAATAGGAGTATGCGCCGAATACGAGGATCGCCACCATCATCATGGTGGCGAACACCGGCTGTGAGACGCTGATGCGGGTCAGAAACATGGCTCAGCTTTCCAACTGGACGGCCATGCCAGGCTGGAGTTCGGGCAGCGGCACGGCGAGTATCATCGTGCCGGCCTCAATGCCGCTGACCTCGACGAGACGCCCCCCGCTCCATGCTGTGCCGCGGATGACAGGCTTGCGCACGAGGCGACCGGCTTCGACCGCCAGTAGGAAGTCCCCGTCGCCGTCGCTGCGCAGCGCTCCCACGGGCACGGCCATCGCGTTGTCCCTGGAAGCCACGATCACGTGCCCGCTGAGGAACATCCCACCGCGCAAGGCTCCGTCGCTGTTGGCGATCTTCAGGTAGATCTGGATCGAGCGGGTGCCCTCTGCGGCGACCGGATTGATGCGGCTGATCTCCGCCTGGAACGGGCGATCGCGGAACCCCTCGACGGTAAGTTCCGCGGACTGGCCGACCTTGAGCGCCGCGGCCGTCCCGAGGGGTGCAAGCGCGCGCGCTTCCATTTCGTTGAGGTCCACGATCGAGGCGATTGCGGTGCCCGCGCCAACCGCCTGCCCCGGATCAACGTTGCGCGCCGAGATCGTGCCGCTGAACGGCGCCGTTATCGTCGCATAGTCCAGCGTGAGCCGGATGCCCTCCAGCTGTGCTTCCTGGGCCGCGATATTGGCCTTGAGCGCCTCGACGTTGGACTGGGCGCTTTCCAGCGCCGACGGAGAGGCAAGCCCCTTGTCCGCCAGCGACTGGGTGGACGCCAGCTGACGTTCGGCCAGGCTGAGCTGAGCCTGCGTCGCCGCGATCGCGGCCTGCTGCTGGGCGATGCGCAGCTCCGTGTCGGCAGTATCGAGGCTGGCGACGACCTCGCCCTGGCGAACGCTCTGGCCCGGGCGGACGTCGATCGTCTCGACGCGACCAGCAACCTGCGCCGCGATGGCGGACTGGCGTGCCGGTGCAAGCGCTCCCGTCACCCGGACCGTTTCGCGCAGCGTCGCCGGCTGAACGGTCGTCACCTCGACCTTGCCGAGCCGCATTGTGATTTCGGCGGGAGGCGGTGCCTCGACTACCGCTTCCTCGGCCGCGAAACGGGTCTGGTAGACATACGCGCCGACACCTGCGGCGATCAGAACCAGCAGGAGCCAGGGCCAGCGGCGGCGGCGCCGCACGGGCGCGGTGCCCAGCTTCGGCGCGTTGACGTTCGTCGGCAAGGGTTGCGCCTCTTGAAGGCTGGGGCGTATCGGAGCGTTCATCTGATCATCCTGCGGGCTGAGACGCGAAGCGTACAGGCCGTGCATCGTTTGCTGAGCTCCAATAGGTCGCAAACATTGCCAGAGCATTGCGGCGCGCCGCCCGATGCAATGGTGTCGCAATGTGTTTAACCGAGGCTTTGTGACAGGATCGGAATGCGATGCGACTGCTTCTTGTCGAGGACGAGCCCGAAATGGCCGGCATGCTGGCTTCTGTGCTGCGCACTCGCGGCATGGTGGTCGACCTTGCGCGTTCGCTGGCCATCGCGCGCGAGGCGATTCGTGCGGCCGACCACGACGTCGTGCTGCTCGACCGGAAGCTGCCGGATGGCGACGGACTGGAACTGATCCCATTGCTCCGCGCGGGGGAGCGTCACACGCCGGTGATCGTGCTGTCGGCACTGGGTGCCACTGAGGACCGCATCGCCGGCCTGGACAGCGGCGCCGACGACTATCTGCCGAAGCCGTTCTCGTCCGACGAACTGATGGCCCGTCTTCGAGCCGTGATGCGGCGGCCGACAGAGGTGCGCATGCAGCCGCTGACGCTCGGCAATCTGAGCCTCGATCTGAATGGCGGCGGCGTCGATGTCGCCGGGTCGGCGCTTGAGCTTCCGCGGCGCGAACTGCTGGTGCTGGAGGCGCTGCTGCGACGCAGCGGCCGCTCCGTCGCGCGGACGGCGCTGGAAGAGGCCGTTTTCGGCTTTGACGACGAGATAGCCTCGAACACGCTGGATGCCCACATATCCCGCCTGCGCCGCCGCCTCGGTGATGCCGGCGCCAACGTCGAGATCCATGCCATCCGCGGGATTGGATACCTCATCAGGCAGGCGGCATGAGCCCCGTCCGCGCCCGCACTCTGCGTGGCCGCCTCACAGCACGTCTCGTGCCGTTCCAGGCACTGGCAATCTGCGTCGTCGCGCTTACAGGCGTATATGTACTGCTGGTCAACTACGGGATCGAGGGCTCGGTCGTCGCCCAGGAAGACTCGACGATCGTCGTGGACGCGGTGCGACGCACGTCTGACGGCGAGCTGACGCTTGCCGATACGCCGCGCCTCGAGGCGCTACGGACGAATTCTCCCGGTCTGTGGTATGTCGTCGTCGATGGCGCAGGCGGTCGGGTCGAATACGGCATCGTCCCCGAACCGCTGCGCTCGGTGGCGGCGGAGCTGGCACGCTTCGGCACCAGCAATCTCTCCGATGTCGGCACGACTGGAGCGCTGGCAGCTGCGCTTAGGGTGGCGGATACACCTGCCGGACGCATTCACGCACTCACCGGCGGCGGTCGCATCGAGTTGGTCTGGTGGGCAGCACTCGTGGTCACGCTCCGCGCAATGGTGCCGATCCTGCTCACGCTCGCCGTCGTCGCGGTGGTCGCGATTGCGTGGATCATCAGGCGGGAATTCCGTGGCGTCGAGCGGGCCGCACAACTCGCCGCCACCATAGATGTCGGCGAGCGTGGGACGAGGCTGCCGGAGGAGAAGCTGCCGGGGGAGATCGTGCCGCTGGTGCGTGCGGTGAACACGGCGCTCGGCCGTCTGGACGAGGGCTATGCACGCCAGCGGCGATTTCTCGCCGACGCCGCGCACGAGTTGAAGACGCCGATCGCGATTCTTCAGACGCGCGTCGAGACGACGTCGCCGAGCACCGAACGGGACCGGCGCCTGCTGCTGGACATAGCGCGGCTCGGCAACCTCGCGGAACAGCTTCTCGATACGCAGCGCCTCGATCACTCGGCCGCACCAATGGCCGAGGTCGATCTCGTGGAGCTGGCTCGCGGTGTCGCCTCCGATATCGCGCCGCTGGCGATAGCCGCGGGCTATGAGTTCGGTTTCGACAGCGCGCTGCCCCGATACGTGGTGCGCGGCGACCGCCCTGCACTGGAGCGGGTGATCGTCAACCTTCTCCAAAACGCCATCGCTTACGGCGGCAACATTGGCTCGATCTCGCTGAGCATCGATGCTGACGGGGCCGTCGAGATCGCCGATCAGGGCGCGGGCATCGCCCCCGAGCACAGGGACAGGATCTTTGAGCCGTTCTACCGCGTCAGACCATCCGACCGCGGCGCAGGCCTCGGATTGACCATCGTAGGCGATGTCGTCGCTCGCCACGGCGGCCGGATCGCGGTGGTCGAGACGAATGGCCTGGGCACCGTGTTTCGCGTGACGCTGCCCGCGGCCAACACGACAGTCGCTTCATAAAATACGTGCAGCACCGCAGATTATTTCGTATACCGGCAAAGTTTTCGATATACGGAAGTGCTTTATGCCGAATTTCGTCGATGGCGGCTCGTTCGACTACGTGATCGTCGGCGCAGGTTCCGCCGGTTGCGTTCTGGCGAACCGGCTTACCGCCGACCCTGAGACTCGCGTGTTGCTGATCGAGGCAGGCGGCACGAACCGGCATTTCTGGGTCGACGTGCCGCTCGGCATCCCTTTCCTGCACGGCAACCCGCGCTTTGACTGGCGCTACGATTCGCAGCCTGAACCGCATCTCGACGGCCGCGTCGTCCGCATGCCGCGCGGGCGTGGCCTTGGCGGTTCCTCGGCCATCAACGGCATGGTCTACGTACGCGGCCACGCTTCCGACTTCGAGCAATGGCGGCAAATGGGGAATGTCGGATGGGGCTGGGAAGACGTCCTGCCCTACTTCAAGCGGTCGGAGGACTACGACCGCGGCGCAAGCGCCACGCACGGCGCGGGCGGCGAACTTAAGGTGGGCACCACGCCCTACCGCTGGCCGATCCTCGAAGCCTACATGAATGCTGCGGCTGAAGCCGGGTATCCACGCCTTGACGACTACAATGGCGGCGGCGGCAAGGAAGGCTTCGCGCTCTTCGAGACGACCATCGGCAACGGCAAGCGCTGGTCCGCGCACCGGGCCTTTCTCGAGCCCGCGATGCGACGTCGCAATCTCAGAGTCGTTACCGAAGCGTCGGTGCATCGCATCCGCTTCGACGGCAGGCGTGCCGCCGGCCTGGTCTACCGGCATCGCGGCGCGGTGCATGAGGCGCGCGCGTCCGGCGAGGTCATTCTCGCCGCCGGCGCCTTCGGTTCGCCGCATCTGCTGCAGGTCTCGGGCGTCGGTCCCGCGGATCTGCTCGGCCGCCACGGTATCGACGTCGTAGCCGACCTTCCGGGAGTCGGCGAGAACCTCCACGACCACTGGATGATCCGCGTGCTTCACCGTGTGGCGAACGCCCGCACGCTGAACTCCTACCTCAAGACGCCGTTGCACAAAGCCGTGCTGGGCGCGGGATACCTGCTCGGCCTGACCAGCCCGATGGGCGCGCCGGTTTCGCTGCTGACGGGCTTTCTCAAGTCGGACCGCGCGTTGGAGACGCCGGACATCCAGTTCCAGATCTCGATTGCGAGCTACGAGAAAGTCGGCGGGCCCACCCATCCGTGGCCCGGCATCGGCACGTCGGTTTGCATTGCAAGACCCACAAGTCGTGGGCATTTGCGCATCACCAGCGCCGATCCGGAAGTCAGACCGGCGATCCTGAACAACTTCATGGCCACCGAGGAGGATCGCGCCGTCGCGCTTGCAGGCATGCGCGCGGTGCGCCGCATCCTTTCGCAGGAAGCCTTCAGGCGCCACGAGGCTGAGGAGATCATGCCCGGACCGGCGGCCGCCACGGACGACGAACTGCTCGCCTATGCGCGCCATACCGCCGGCACGGTGTTCCATCCGGTCGGGACCTGCATGATGGGGCGCGGCTCGATGGCGGTCACGGACGACCGGCTGCGCGTGCAGGGCGTGCAGGGGCTTCGGGTGGTGGATGCCTCGATCATGCCGACGATCACCTCCGGCAACACCAACGCGCCGGTCATCATGATCGCCGAGAAAGGTGCCGACATGATCCGCGCCGACCGCAAGGCCGGCGCGCGGGCGGCTTGATCAGCCTTTCAGTTCTGCCCTGATTTCGGCACCGTGCTCGTCGAGCGTCGGCGGCGGCGTGATTTCGAGATCCGGCTCGCCGTCGAAGTTGAGCGGATTGCGAACCGTGCGGAACAGGCCCATTTCCGGATGCGTCGCCGACACCTCGATCTTCAGGTGCCTGGCCTGCGGATCCTCCAGCGCCTCGTTGCTGTCATATGCGGGAGAATAGGGTACGCCCTCGTCCTCGAGCAGTGCGCACCAGACCTCCCGCGTCTTGCCCTTGAAGATCGGCCCCATGAACTCGATCAGCGCGTCCTGATTCTCGATGCGGGCAAAGCGGGTCGCGAAGCGCGGATCGTCGAACAGGTCCGGGCGTCCGATGACCTTCGCCAGTCCCTCCCAGAACTTCGGCGGCGACGACATGTGCAAGGCAATCCATTTTCCGTCGCTGCATTCGAAGATGTAGGACTGCGACACGCTCGGGCGCGACAGCGGGTTCATTATCTCGCCTTCGGAGAACCAGTGTGTGAACGAGTCGAGATTGAAGTGGCACATCGCTTCCAGCATCGAGATGTCGATGCGGCGGCCCTTGCCGGTGACGTGGCGCTCGTTCAGCGCGGCCAGTACCCCGAACGCGGCGTAGAAGCCGGTGATGGCATCGGCCAGGGCGGGGCCGATGACGCGCGGATTGGTCGGCGGCACGACGAGCCGGAGGAAGCCGCTCGCGGCCTGCGCCACCGTGTCATAGGCCGGGCGGTCTCGCGAAGGGCCGGACGTGCCGAAGCCGGAGATTGCCACGTAGACCAGGCGCGGATTGATCTCCCGGAGCTCCGCCTCGCCCGCCCCGAGCTTCTCGGCGACCCCCGGGCGAAAATTCTGGATGAAGACGTCCGACTGCCGGATCAAGTCGTGGAATACCTGCCGGTCCCCGGCTTCCGCCGTATCGAGCGCGATCGAACGCTTGTTGCGGTTGTAGGTCTGGTAGTGCGGCGAGTAGAGCCCGCCCTTGAAGGCGCGGAAAGGATCGCCGGTTTCCGGCTTCTCGACCTTGATGACGTCGGCGCCGAGATCGCCGAGGTGCATCGCGGCCGCGGGGCCGGTGATGAAGGTGCCCATTTCGACGACCTTCACGCCTGAAAGCACCTTAGCCATGCTGGCGCTCCTTCCGCTCCGCGCCCGCCGGCAGCGGCCCGTCATACTCGATCGCAAGATCTGCGTGGTTCGACATGATGAACCCGATCGGCCGCTGTGCCTCTTCGAACAGGTGCGCGATGAGGCTTGCGGTGCGCGCCAGCACGGGCAGGCCCTTCATCGCGCCGAGCGGATAGCCGACGTCGAGCATCACCGCCGGGATCGCGCCGGAGACGTTGATCGGCAGTTCGCGGCCCATCGCCTTCGGCGCGACCGCTGCCATGGCCCGCAGCATACGGATATGGTCGCCTGAGACCCCCTTCTCGTCGGCAAGCGCCATAAGCACATCGGCGCGCGGGTCGCCGCCGGAATGCTGCGGATGGCCGATGCCCGGCGCCTTCTGCCTCTTCGCCTTCAGCTCGGCCAAGCCGTCGTGGGCGATCTCCTCGTAGGTGCGGCCGGAGGCCTTCGCCTTCTCGATAAGACCGGCAATGAAGCGGCCCGCGACTTCCGAACTCCCGGCGACGACGGACCCCATGCCGAGCACGCCGGCCGCAATCGCGCCCTGCACCGCCTCGGGTGCCGCGGCGAGCGTCAGCCGCGCCGCCTGCACCGATGGCACCAGACCATGCTCCGCGATCGCCACCATCACCGCGTCGGTGAAGAACCGCTGCGTCTCCGTCGGCATCTGTCCGGTGACGAGAAAGAAGAAGTAGTCGGTGAACCCGACCTTGCCGATCAGCTCGCCGCACAGATCCTTGCCGCGGACCGTAATCGATTCCGAGTCCGACGTGGCGATCGCCGTGAAGTTGTTGTCCTGTTTGCCGATGCGCATGGATCCTCCGTCAGGGCCGCTCGCCGATGACCTTGTCGGCACGCAGCCGCGCGATTTCGTCGGACGAGTAGCCGAGCGACGTCAGCACCTCGTCATTATGCTCTCCGAACTGCGGCGGCGGGGTCCGGATCTCGGCGGCCCCGTGCCGCAGCTTGAAGGCGGCAAGCGGGACGCCGAACGCTCCATCGACACCCGGCGCTCCGTCAAAGCGATGCACGATCTGGCGGGTCTCCAGCTGCTTGTCGGCGAGTGTATCAGACAGCTTCCAGATGCGCGTCGCCGGAACGTGGTTGTCCTGCAGGAAACTCTCCCATTCGGCCGCCGTCCGCGTTCTCATGATCTCGGCCAGCGTCGCGACCTCGCGCTCGTAGTCGGCGCGGCGCTCCTCGTTGGTGTTCTTCGCCATATCCGGGCGGCCGAGCACCTTCCACAGGCGCTTCTGCTGCCGCAGATTCGATGCCGCCAGCAATATCGGTGCATCGCTTGCATCGTAAAGGCAATTGGTCGAGACCTCGACCTTGTTTCCGATGGGCTTGGGATGCCAGCCGTTGCGCAGGTAGCCCGACATGTGCGTGCCCATCAGTACAAGCGCGACATCCAGCATCGCCATGTCGATAAACTGGCCCTTGCCGGTTCGCTCGCGCTGGAACAGCGCAGTGGCCAGCGCGAACGCACCCATCGTGCCCGACGCGTAGTCGACAGCCGAAGTCCCGTTGCGCAATGGCGTGACCTCGGGGGTGCCGGTGGCAGCCATCATACCGGACGCGGCCTGGATGTTCGGGTCGTAGCCCGTGTGCGTGCTGCGCGGACCGTCCTGACCGAAAGCGGACATCGACGCATAGATGAGCCGCGGATTGAGCTTGCACATCTCCTCGTAGCCCAGCCCCAGCGCCTTCATCGCACCCGGCCGGTAGTTCTCGACCAGGATGTCGGCGTCCTTCACCAGCCGGCGCAGGATGTCGCGCCCTGCGTCGGTCTTCAGGTCGACCGTCATCGAGCGCTTGTTCGAGCCCTGTGCCAGGAAGAAGGTGTTCATCTTCCCCCTGGCGAGCTCCTTGTCCGACCCCAGCAGGCGTGTCTGGTCCGGGTCATGCGGCATCTCGATCTTGATGACGTCCGCGCCGAACACCGCGAGCTGGTAGGTCGCGAACGGACCTGCCAGGACGTGCGTCAGGTCGATGACCTTGATGCCGGCGAATGGCTGCATGATAGCTCCTCAGGCCTCGCGCCGCTGCAGGGGCTCGCGGTCGATCGCCTGCCCCGGCATCACCTCGTTCTCCGGCACCAGCGAAGGGCCGTCGAAGACGACGCCGTGGCCGGGGGTGTCCGTCGGCGCAAGGCGCCCGTCTCTGACCGGAAGCGGATGGGCCGTCGCGCCGAAGTCGTAGAGGTTGAGCCCGAAGATGTTTTCGACATGCAGCGCGTTCGGCACTGCGCATGCCAGATGTACCGATAGCTCCATGCAGGCATGCGGCGAGATATCGATATTTGCGGCACTGCCGAGCGCCATGATCTTGAGGTACTCGCTGACCCCGCCGACCTTCCATACATCGGGCTGCAGGAAGTCGGCCGCGTCGTCGCGCACGTAGTTCCAGAACTCGTAGCGGTTGCAAAGCTGTTCGCCCATCGCGATCGCCACTCCGGTGGCGTCGCGCAGCTTCCTGTGGCCGTGAACGTCGTCGGACAGGATCGGCTCCTCGATGAAGAGTGGAGCAGCCTTTGCGAGGCGCCCGCAGCGCTGCACCGCCTCGCCGATCCCCCATTTCTGGTTGGCGTCGACCATCAGCGTGCCGGTGGGTCCGATCAGCTCCCGGACGGCGAGGCAGCGGTCGAGATCCTCGTCCATGTCGGGCTTGCCGACCTTAAGCTTGAACTGCGTGTAACCGAGCTCCATGTGGCCGCGCACCTGGTCGAGCAGCTGCTCTCTGGTCAGGTGCAGGTTGATGGCGCTGGCATAGACCGGGACGGAGCTCTTGGCGCCGCCCAGCAGGCGATGCAGTGGCTCGCCGACCGCCTTCGCCTTGATGTCCCAGAAGGCGATGTCGAGCGCTGAAAGCGCAAGCGTGGTTATGCCTGCAGGGCCCGCCGCGTGGCATTCCATCCATAGCCGCCGCCAAAGGCGTTCGGTATTCCGAGGATCGTCGCCGATCAGCGTCGGTGCGAGATAGGCGTCGATCAATGCCTTAGCCGCCATCGCGCCGACGCCCGCCGTCGTCAGCCAGCCTGTCCCCGCGAGGCCGGAATCGGTTTCGATTTCAACGAGCACCAGTTCACGGTGCGTCATCGTCACGCGCGCCGAGACCATGCGCTCGCGCAATGGCAGTCGATACCCCGTGGCGCGAACGCGCGTGATCTTCATATCGGCTCTCCTCTTGCCGAACTCAGCCGTTCGGCGGCGCCTTGAACGGGAAATAGTTGCCGAACTCGCCGATCTTGGCCATCTCGACTTCGATCAGGTTGGGTCCGGGCTGCTGCATGGCCTCGGCGACCGTATCGCCGAAGCTGTCGGCGCTCGAGCATCTCCAGAAGTTCATGCCGGTAAGGCGTGCCAGTTCGGCGAGATCCGGAGTAAGCAGATCGGCGAAGTAGCGCCGCCCGCCGTGCAGCGTGTTCTGCAGCTTCTTGATCACGCCGTAGCCGTTGTCGTTCATCACCACCACGGTGAGATCGAGCTTTTCCTGCAACGCGGTCCATAGCTCACCGACATTCAGCATGAAGCCGCCGTCTCCTGTCAGCAGCAGCGTCTTGCGGCCGGCCGCGGCCGCCCCGATGGCAAGCGGCAGGCCCTGGCCGATCCCGGCGCCGACGGGGTAGATGTTGCCGCGCGTCTCGGTGAGCGTGAAGATGCGGTTGCCCCAGGTCGAGGTGGACTGCGTAATGTCGCGGGCAAAGATCGCCCCCTCGGGCAGCGCCCTGCGGAGCTGATCCATGAAACCGCCATAGATGCCGAGGGAATCGAGAAATTCGCCCCATGCCGCCTTCTTCAGCGCCTTGAACTCTTCGGGGAATTTCGGGTCGCCGGCAAAGCTGCCGCCGATGCGGGAGTAAAGAGCCTCAAGCGTCTGCGCGGCGTCGGCGCACACGAAAAGCTCGTTCGGAACCGTACGGCCGTCCGCGAACGGGTCGGCGTCGATCTGGACGATGTTCGCTGGCAGTTCCATCCCGAACTCGCCGAGTTCGTGGATGCGCGTGCGCGCGCCAACCACGAGCATCAGATCGACGGTCTTGTAGAATTCCTGCACCGACTTGATGCCGTTGCCCTGCAGTCCCGAGAGGTTCATCGGGTGGTCGTCCGGGATGACGCCCCTGCCCTTCCAGCTCGACACCATGCCGAAGCCCATGTCGAGCAGCTTTTTCATCGAAGCGCGCGTGCCGGCGCCGCCGGTGCCGAGATAGATGACCGGCCGCTTTGCGGCGAGCACGCGCTCAGCGAGTGCGTCGATCTCTGCTGTGGTCGGTGCCGGGGGAACAGTCGGCTTCAGCGTCAGCGTGTCGAGCGTTTTCGGCCGTGGAACGGGCATGCGCTGAAGATCGATGGGGATCTCGACGCTGACGGGGCCGGTCGGGACCGTCAAAGCATCTGTCGCGGCGCGTGCCAGGATGCCGAGGGCTTGCTGAGGCGCGCGGATACGATAGGCCGACTTGCAGACGCTGTTCAGCATGCCGAGCTGGTCGAGTGGCTCGTGCACGGTGCCCATCTGGCGATCGGCGTATTTGGTGTTGGTGTGCCCCGTAAGGTGCAGCACCGGCGTACCCGCCGTATACGCTTCCAGCAGGCCGCTCACTGCGTTGGCCGCGCCGGCGCCGGTGCTGGTGACCACGACGCCGAGCTCGCCGGTGGTGCGCGCGTAGGCGTCGGCCATGTGCGCAGCGCCCATTTCGCCGCGCGCCGGAATGAAGCGCACCGCATTGCGCCGGCCGATGCCGTCCAGCAGCGGCAGGTTGTGTACCGAGCCGATGCCGAACGCCGTCGTCACACCGATGGCGGCGAGGAATTCCGCAACCAGGTCGGCAACGGTGTAAGGCAGGTCAGCCATGCGCTGCAGTCTCCTTCATCGTGTCGCCTGCCGTTCCCATCACCTCGTCCAGCACCTCGCGCGTATGCTCGCCAAGGTCGGGCGGGTTGCGAACCGGCATCTCGGAGGCAACCGCACGCCAGGGCATGCCGGAGGTCTCGATGCTGTTGCCGGAGCCGGCCGGGTACTCGACGGGGATGGTGGTGTGACGCTCTGCGAGCTGGGGATGGGCGAGGATCTCGTCGAGCGTGTTGATAGGCTCGACCGGGATGCCCGCCTTCTCCAGCACCGCCAGCCAGTGCGCCGCCGGCCGCGAGAGGAAGATGCGCTCGACTTCGGCGAGCAGCTCGCCGCGATTCTGGCTGCGCAGCGGCGGCGTCGCGAAGTGCGGATTGGCGCCGAGTGCCTTGAATTCCGCGATGCTGGCGAATTGGGCCCAAGATTTCTCGTTGGTGACCGCGATGACGATCTCGCGATCGGCGCAGCGGAAGCTCTCGTACGGCGCCATCAACGGGTGTGCGTTGCCCATGCGGCTCGGGCTCTTGCCGCTCATGCCGGCAACTGCAACCGCCTGACCCATGAGCGTCATGATGCCGTCGAGCATGGAAATGTCGAGGTATTTCCCCTCGCCGGTCTCCTTGCGTTCCATGAGCGCGCCCATGATCGCCACGATGGCCGAGAAGCCGCCCATGACGTCGCCGACGGGGGCTGACGCCTTGACCGGACGCCCTTGCGGGTCGCCGGTAAGGCTCATAAGGCCGCTAACCGCCTGCACCATCAGGTCCAGGGCCGGACGGTGAGCCATCGGTCCGCTTTGGCCGTAGCCTGAGATGGAGCAGTAGACGATGTCGCCCCGAACCTTCTTCATCTCGGAATAGCCGAGCTTGAAGCGTTCCATGGTCCCCGGGCGGAAGTTCTCGACGAATACGTCAGAGGTCGCAGCAAGCGCCAGGCATTGGCGGCGGCCTTCCTCGGTGTGAAGGTCGATGGCCACCGACCGCTTGTTGCGGTTGTAGGCGATGAAGGTCGGCCCCGCGTTCTTCGCGAAGGGCGGCCCCCACAGCCGCGTCTCGTCGCCGCCATTGGGAAGCTCGAGCTTTATGACGTCGGCGCCGAGGTCGCCCAGGACCATGGTGGTCAGTGGCCCGGACAGCGCGCGCGTTGCGTCGAGCACACGGATACCGGCAAGCGGACCCTTCCTCATTTCGCACCTACCTTGAACACCGGCATCTTCTGGCCGAGTTCGAGAACCATGAAGTCGACGGTTGCCGCCACGCCGATCGCCAGCGCGCTGGGCTCGGCGACGAAGCGGGTAAACAGGTGCACGCCCTCGGTGAGGCGCACGAGGCCAAGCGAGTACGG
Source organism: Pseudomonadota bacterium (assembly GCA_023457435.1). GTDB lineage: Bacteria > Pseudomonadota > Alphaproteobacteria > Rhizobiales > Rhizobiaceae > RCIO01. The sequence goes on along the minus strand of JAEWLS010000027.1, from coordinate 82,214 downwards.
CACAGAGCTTGCGAATGCCGGCGTCGGCGCGCGGTGCACCACGGAGAACGAATAGACCTCGCCAGCGCCTTCCGCTTTCCGCCAGCCGAGCGCGGATGAACCGCAATCCGTGCAGACGATGCGCTTCGGGTGCCAAAGGTGGCCGCAATCGCGGCATTGCTTGATGCGCAGCTCGTCCTGAGCCACGCCCTCCCAGAAGCCCACCGTTTCCGGCGAAGGCTGATAGAGCCCCATGAAATAATTGCCGGCCGTGAGCGGAATACCCTTCGACCAGTCGATCTGGGTGTCGGGGAAGCCCATCATTGCAGCTGCTCCCGCGAGACGATGACGACGGCGTGGCAGGCCATGACACCGCCATGCCCGTGAACCAGGCCCACCTTGGCACCCGCGACCGCGCGACCCTCGGCGCGGCCGTAGAGGTGGTCGATCGTGTCGGTCAGGTTGTACAATCCCTGCGCAACCTGGCCGAACGAAAGGTAGCCGCCATTGGTGTTGAAGGGGAGGCCGCCCTCATAGTCGATTCCGCCGGACGCGACGAAGTCTCCGCCCTCGCCGCGGCCGCAGAAGCCCAGCTCTTCAAGGATCATCAGATTGGCGAAGCTGAAGGGGGCCGATGTCTGCACGACATCGATATCCTTGGCCGTCAGACCCGACATCTCATAAGCCTGCCTGGCGGACACTCCGGCCCCCGTTTGGATGAGGTCAGGCCCGTCGACCATCGGCTCGTAACCCCAGCCGCCCATCCTCTCGCCGACCCACTCATGCGTCGAGCACTGGCCGAAGCCGGCGAGATAGGTGACCTCCTCGTGCTTCGCCTTAGCGACGTCGGCGCGCGTCAGCACGATCGCGGTGGCGATGCCGCCCGGATACCAGACTGCGCAGTCCAGCAGCTTCAGCGGCGATGCGATCATGCGCGAGTTCATAACGTCGTCGACGCTGATCGCACCTTTGGCGCGCATCGCCGCGTGTGGGTGATCGAGCGCCCACTTTCTGTTCTCAACCGAGACCCGGGCGCACTGCTCCTCCGTAATGCCGTATTCGTGCATGTAGCGGCAGGCGAACTGCGCGTAGAGCGCCGGCGTGGTGCAGCCATAGGCGGCCTCGAACTGCAGGTCTCCCTCCCACGACGAGTTCGAGCCGACCTGGTCCATCCAGATGCCGGAAGCCTCGTTGGTGACGACGAGCGCGTAGTCGATCATGCCGGCATCGAGGGCCAGCGCGGCTGACTGCAGCGCGCCGAGCGCACCGGCGCCGTGGTTGGTCGTCTCGGAGCAGAAGGTCGGGCCGATCTTCAGCTCGTTCATCAGCGACTGATTGTACTGCAGCACCATGTAGGATTGCGGCGTTCGGCCGGTGAACAGCGCGCCCACCTGATGGCGGCCGATGCCGGCCTGCCGCATGGCGTCGATAGCCGCGCGCGCGCCGAGCTGCAGCGGCGTCTTCGGCTCGGGATCGGACTTCTTCGCCAGAGCGCGGCCAATGCCGACGATGGCGACTTTTGAGCCGATATCAGTGCGCACGCCCGGCTCCCGGTAAAAAGCTCATCAGCTCAATCTTCCGTATATCGGAAACGTTTCCATTATGCGGAAGCATAATTGGCGCGTCTGCGGTGTCAACGAAAAGCTGGCGCACGTCACGTCACCCGATAGGCGCGCAACAGGTTGCCATCGATCTCGATGCCAAGGCCGTTGCCTCGAGGCAGCGAGAGCAGGCCGTTTGCGGGCGAGAGACCCGCCGGCCATGCCTCAAGACGACAGTCGTACCACTCGCAATCGAGGTCCGACCCGGCACAGAAATGCACCGTCGCAGCCAACGCCGGCCCGAAATATGCGGAATGTGTTGCTAGCCGTGCCCCGTGTCGCGCCGCGACTTCGCTCGCGGCGATCAGACCGGAGAGCCCGCCAAGTTTCGCCGCGCTCGGCTGGATGTACGCGGCCTTGCCCACTGTTGCGATTCGCTCCAGCCCTTCGAGCGACCCGGCATTCTCGCCCGCGGCCATCGATACGCCCGACTCTGCGCCGATCCGGGCGAGATTCTCCGCTGTTGGCGGCCAGCACGGTTCCTCGATCCAGTCGAGGTCAAAGGGTTTCAGCGCCTTCGCCGTGTCGATCGCTTCGTCGATGCTCCACCGGCAGTTGACATCGAGCGTCAGCGGGCGCTGGCCGATAGCGTCGCGGGCGGCCGCAACCGACGCGACATCGGCCTCGTGCAGCTTCACGGCGCTGTGTCCGCGTGCCACTGCATGGCCTGCCGCCTCGCCCGCCATTGCGGCGTCGCCGTAGCGCAACAGACTGGCGTAGGCTGGTACAGCACTCGCTGCCGAAGCAGGATTGAGCAGACGGTGCAGCGGCTTGCCCTCGGCCTTGCCGCGTATGTCCCATAGCGCGATGTCCAGACCTGAAAGCGCGAAGCCGACGGGCCCGTCGAGGCCATAGGTGAATAGCGCGCGTCGCAGCCGCCGGCCGAGACCCGTGATGTCGGAGCCGTCTGCGTCCCTTGCCAACGGCGCGACCAGCGTTTCGAAGGCGGCCGCACTGGTTGCAGCCGCGTTGTGTCCGAACGCCTCGCCCCAGCCGACCAGCCCGCCACGCGTTTCAATGCGCACGAGCACGAGATTGACGAATGGCCATTGCGCGCCGGATTTCGGTTGCGGGCCCCCGTAGACGGAGGGGATCGCGAGATGGAACGCCTCGGCGGCAACGATGGCGAGATCGCCGGTCACGCCGCCTCCAACATCTTCGCCGCGATTCGCTCGGCCAGCATCATCGTCGGGAAGTTGGTGTTGGCGCAGGGCACCACCGGCATGATCGAGGCGTCGATCACGCGCAGACCGGAGACGCCGTAGACGCGCCCTTCTTCGTCGGTCACCACTCGCCGATCGTCGGCCGCACCCATCCGGTTTGACGACGTACAGTGCCAAACCCCGGTGGCCGCTTCGCGCACGAAAGCCTCGCCGGTCGCCTGGTCGGTGAGCACGCCGGCCATATCGTATTTTTCTGTCATCAGGTTGTCGATGCACCAGCGCCGCAGTGCCGGCGGCCCGTCGAGGAGTCGCGCCAGCGCCCCCGTCATCGCGGCGTTCTTGCGGCTGATGGAAAAGTACTTCTTCACGCGGTCGCTGTAGTAGGCCGGGAACGGGGCATCGGCGATCGCCTTCAGCGGCGCTAGGTCGTGCAGCGCGGCCGCCTTTTTCACCCCATCGAGTAGGCGCGTCACGTCGCGGTAGTCCGACAGCAGGTTGAAGTCGACTTTGGGCTCCCGCCTCCAGTCGGGCGCATGGAGGCGAACCTCGCCGTTCTCCGAGAACGGCCGGTTGATGAATGTGAGAAACGAACCGAGCTGCCGCCCGACTTCGTGCCAGGTCGATTTCGACAGGACCGCCATGTACATGTCGCCGTCCGGCGCTTCCGGCAGTCCGGACGAGTAGCGCAGGCCGACGGTCGCGTGGCGCTTCATGCGCCGGTCGAGCCGTGCTTCGGGCTTCATCCAGGCGGCGACGATCACCGCTGCGTGGTCCATCATGCCCTTGCCGACGCCGGGACGGTCGGCGCGAACCGCGATGCCATGCTCCTTGAGCTCTGCCGCGGGGCCGATGCCGGCACGCAGAAGCATCGCCGGAGAATGGATCGTGCCGGCGGAAAGGATGACCTCGCGCGCCCGATACTCCTTTTCCTGTCCGCCCCGGACAACCTTCACGCCGATGCAGGTATTGCCATCGAAAATCAGCTCCGACACCTGCGTCTGCGTCAGGATTTCCAGGTTCGGCCGGGCCCGCGTGGCGCCGTCGAGATAGCCGATCGCCGCCGACACACGCCGGTCGTAGGCATTCGACATCGTGAGCGCGAAGTAGCCGTCTCGAAACTCACCGTTCTGGTCCGGCAGGTAGTCGTATCCTGCGTCTTTGAACGCCTCGCCGGCCGCCTTGGCATGGCCGCACCATTGATGCGGAAGCACGCGCGTCACCGGGATGCGGCCGTCCTGACCGTGATAGCGGGGATCGTCGCAATCGAGGTCGCGCTCGACCTTGCGGAAGTAGGGCAGCACGCTGTCCCAGTTCCATCCTCTAGCGCCACGCCGCTCCCACTCGTCGTAATCGTTGGGTGAGCCACGGTTGGCGAGCTGCCCGTTGATCGATGAGCCGCCGCCGAGCACGCGCGCCTGCTCGTAGCGCCGCAGCGGCGGTTCGCGTCCGGGCGCCTGATTGTGCGAGTGCGCCTCCGTGGTGACCTGGAGGTCGTTCCACAAGAAGCGTGGGTTAAGATAGGCGCGCACCCAGTAGGCGTCGGCGATCTCGTCGGGCACCATGCCCGGCGGCGTGTCCTCACCGGCCTCGATCAGCAGCACCTTGTTCGTGGGCTTTGCCGAAAGCCGATTTGCTAGCACGCAGCCCGCTGAGCCGCCGCCGACGATGATATGGTCGAACATGCGAAATCCTGCCTAGGCGACTGCGGCAACCTTAGCCCCGGCGCCGCCGAGGTAGCGCTCGATGACCATCGGGTCGTTGCGCAGCGTCGCCGAAGGCCCGTCCATGACGCTGCGGCCATTGTCGAGCACGTAGCCGTGCACGGAGTGGCGCAGCGCCAGCATGGCGTTCTGCTCGACCAGCAGGACGCTGATGCCGCGCTCCGCGCTGATGTTGGAGATCGTTCGGAAGATCTCGGCGGCGATCACTGGCGCCAGGCCGAGCGACGCTTCGTCGATCAGCATCAGCCGCGGTTCGCCGACGAGGGCGCGGCCAATCGCCAGCATCTGCTGCTCGCCGCCGGAGAGGTAGCCCGCAAGAAGGTTCTTCCGGCGCTCCAGATGCGGGAACAGCCGGTAGATATCGTCGCACCGCTCCTGCAGGTTCACCGCTGCGCGCTTGCCAAGCGCGTAGCTCGCAGCGACCAGATTTTCCTGGACCGTCATGGTCGAGAAGACCCGTCGCCCCTCGCGAACGTGAATCAGGCCGAGTCGCGAGAGCTTGTAGGCGGAGACCCCCGCGATATCCTTGCCCTGGAACCGGATGCGGCCCCGGCGCACGCGTCCGCCTTCGAACGGTAGAAGGTTCGAGATCGCCTTGAGCGTCGTCGACTTGCCGGCCCCGTTGGCACCAAGAAGCGCAACGATCTGGCCCTCCGGCACCGACAGCGTCAGTCCCGCAAGCCCGGTAATGCCGCCGGAGTAGCCGACGTCCAGGTCTTCGATCTCGAGGATGTTGCCAGGCATGGCGAGGCTCCGTGGATGGCCGGGCCGCTCCTCGCGGCCCGGCAGTCTCAGGTCGTGGATCAGGCCGCGGGGACGCCTTCGCCGAGCGCTTCGAGTTTTACGCCGCCGTCCTTGACGTTGTACTTGTAGACCGTGCCGAACGGGATGTTCTGGTCCCTGAACGTGACCGGCGCGCCGAAGATGCCGCCCGAATCCCAGTCCTTCAGCGTTTCGGCGGCGGCGAACACGCCCGGACCATCGAGCGCGCCGCCAGCCTTGGCAGCACGGTCGAAGAACTCGCGCAGCAGCGCGACGAACGCCCAGCCGCTCATGTAGCCGATGCCGCCGTAGCCCGGGTAATTCGCATCGCGCTTGGTCAGGTAGGTGTCGATCACCTTGAGCAGCGGGCGCTCGTCGCCCTTGACCTGCAACGTGTGCGGCACGACGCCGATGAACCCGTCGGCGGCGGCCCCGATACCCTTGACCGTGTCGGGATCAACCGACCAGATCGTGCCCATGGCCTGCGCCTCGACGCCGTAGTCGCGCGACAGCTTCAGGATGTCGGGCCAGACGTTGCCCGAATAGCCGTGGAAGACGATGAAGTCGGGTTTCGCCTGGCGCAGCTTGACCGCGCTCGCCGTGACGTCGACGCCGGTCATCGCGGTCTCTTCCTCGAGCACGAGCTCGAAACCGAGTTGCTTCGCCCGCTCCAGCGCGAACGGCACCGGGTCGCGCCCGAACTCGATGTTGGAATGCACGAAGGCGACTTTCGGCTTCGAACCCGCTCCGGCCATCTTGTCGATCTGGTTGAAGGCGATCGACATCAGCCCCGAATAGGTCGGCGCCGGGATGAAGAACCAGTTGAAGCCGTCCTTCTCGGTCAGATGCGAGCCGTTGGCGGTGGTGCCGAGGAGCATCTTGTAACGGTCGTTGTTCTCCGGAACCATCGCGCGGGCGAGCGGAATGGAATCGGCCTTGGCGAAGTGAACCGGCCCGGCGGCAATGGCCTTCTTCCACTGCGCCATGCCGACGTCGACCTTGTACTCGCTGTCGAGTGCGAGAAGGCTAAGCTTCTTGCCGCCGGCACCGCCCTGCGTGTTGAAGTAGTCGATGGCGTCCTGCCAGCCGGCGATCTCGCGTTGCCCGGTGAAGGCATTTGGGCCGGTCAACGGCGCGATCATCGCCAGGTTGATCGTGTCCGCGCCTTGCGCGATGGCGAAGCGCGGCATCGCCGCCGCTGCGCCCGCTGCAAGGCCCATTCCTAGAACTGAACGTCTGCTGATATCCGTCATGGTTTCCTCCCTGATGACGATGTCCGTTGCACGCCGCTGCCGAGCCTCAGCCGCGGAATTCGATCCTTCCGCCTAACTTCTCGATGAGACCGACGAGCCCGCGCGGGTCGACGTGAAGGAAGATCACGATCAGTGCCCCGAACAGGAACTCGCGTGCGGTCGCGAGCAGTCCGACATATTGGCTGACGTCCGCGAGGACCGCGGATGCGCCGACGCGCAGCAGCTCCGGCAGCAGCGTCATGAAGATCGCGCCGAGCACCGAGCCGAGGATCGAGCCGCGCCCGCCGACCAGGACCGCCGTCAGGTAAAAGACCGACACCGAGACCAGGAATTGGTCCGGGTTGACCAGGCGCAGGAAGACCGCGAGCAGCGATCCGGCCACGCCCGCGTAGGCCGCGCCGACCGCGAAGGCGAGCAGCTTGGTCCAGATCACGTTCACGCCGAGCACCTCGGCAGCGTAGTCGCGCTCGCGCACCGCCACGAACGCACGGCCTACGCGGGTGCGGAACAGGTTGGATGCGGCGATGCAGGCAAGGATGGCGAATGGCAGGATCAGGAAATACATCCGCTCGTCGGTGTTGAAGACGAAGCCGAAGATCGAGGCCTGCGGCGTCTGCAGGCCGTTGTCGCCGTTGGTCACCGCGGTCCAGCGCTGGGCGACGAAGAAGAACCCGAACTGCAGCGCGAGCGTCGAGATCGCGAGGTGCACGCCCTTGATGCGGATCGCCGGAAGCCCGAACAGCACGCCGAAACAGAACGACGTGACGGCCGACGCGACGATCGCGATCCACAGCGGCGCGCCGGCCAGCATCAGCAGCGCGGTCGTATAGGCGCCTACGCCGAGGAATGCCGCATGGCCCAGCGACAGCAGGCCGGCGTAGCCGACGGTGACGTTGAGCCCAACCACCGCGATCACGTTGATCAGGATCAGCGAGGCCATGTAGGTGATGTAGTCGTTGCCGACGAATGGCAGTGCGATCGTCAGCACGATCAGCGCCGCATAGATCGCCTGCTTGGCGATGTTGGTACGGCGCGGACGCACCGTGACGTCGGTCGCGGCGGCCATCAGATACGCTCCACAAGTTTCGTGCCGAACAGGCCGCGCGGCCGGACCATCATGACGAGCAGCACCAGCACGTAAGGCATGAACTGCTGCCAGGCGCCGCCGAGATAATAGCCGATGAGCGTCAGCATCACGCCCACGATGGCCCCGGCGAGCATCGTGCCGCCAATCGAGGTGAGGCCGGCGAGCAGAACCACCGCGATGACTTCGAGCGCCACGTTGCCGAGATAGGGCGACAGGCCGTTGACGGAGGCGCCGACGATGCCGGCCGCGGTCGCCAGCAGCCCCGCCATCACCCAGGTGAACAGGAACATGCCGCGGATATTGATGCCCATGCACTCGGCCGTCGTCTGGTCGTCCGCCGTTGCGCGGATGGCGACACCGGTGCGCGAGAAGCGGTAGTAGAGGATGAACCCGCCGAACAGCGTGATCATCAACAGGAAGCCCCAGAACAGCGTGCCCGGGATCAGAATGTCGCCGATGAACACAGGCTTCCTCGGAAGGATTTCCGGCAGGCGCAGGATGTCGTGGCCCCAGACCATGCCCGCGATGCCGCGCAGCATGGCGCCGGCGCCGAACAGGACCATGATCATCACCTCGTGCGGCTGGCCAAGCAGCGGCCGCAGCAGCCAGCGCTCCATGAAGGCGGCGAGCAACGCCGAGCCGAGCATTGCGAGCGGTAGCGCGACGATCAGCGGCTGCCCGAACTGCACCATGCCGGCGTAGAGGAAGTAGGCGCCGATCATCATCATCTCGCCCATGGCGAAATTGAAAATGCCCGAAGACTTGTAGATCAGCACGAAGCCCATCGCGCCGATGGCGTAGATCGAGCCTGAGGCGATGCCGATAAGGACCAATTCGAGGATCAGGGACATTAGGCTGCGTCCTCGAGCGGGGCGCCGATATAGGCTTCGATGACCTGCGGATTGGCCTGAACCTCTGCCGGGCTGCCCTCCGCGATCTGGCGGCCGAAGTTCAGCACGTAGACGTGGTCGGTCAGCGCCATGAGCGTCTTCATGTCGTGGTCGATGATGACGACGCTGGTACCCAGCGTGGAGACGGTGCGGCGGATGTCGTCGGCCATGGCGGCCTTTTCGGTCGCGTTCATGCCGGCGAAGGGTTCGTCGAGCAGCAGCAGCGCCGGCTGAGTAGCCAGGCTGCGCGCCAATTCGATCTGCTTCTGCGTGCCGAACGGAAGTCCGACGATCTCGCGGTCGCGCACATGCCGCAGCCGGAGGAAGTCGATGACGTGCTCGTCGATCCAAGCGGTCAGCGCCTCTTCCTCGCGCCGCGCCGGTCCCCAATAGCTGGAAGCAGTGAAGATGTTTGCCTTGAGGCGCGTATGCGCGCCGAGCTTGATGTTCTCGAGGACGGTGAGACCGCGAAACAGTGCGATGTTCTGGAAGGAGCGCGCGATGCCGAGCCGGGCGCGGGCATGTGCCGGCTGAGATAGCAGATCCTTGTTCTCGAAGGTCACGCGGCCGGAGCGCGGCCAGTAAAAACCGGAGACTACGTTGAGCAGGCTGGTCTTGCCGGCGCCATTCGGCCCGATGATCGCGGTAATGCTGCCGCGCTTCGCACGAAGCGAGACATCGGACAGGGCGGTGATACCGCCGAACTGCAAGGTCAGGTCCTCGACAGCGAGGATGTCGTCCGCAGCGTTCATCTCCACCCCAGCACCCCGTCGCCGGCACGTTTGCCTGCGCTCCTCACGGGGGTTTCGGCGGTCTTCAAGTTTCCGCATAGCGGACGACCTTCCGATATACGGAACTATAAACGGCGACTCTCGCCTGTCAACCGCGTTCGATTGGATTGGGCATTTTTCCAGCACGAACGAAAACGGCGCCGGGAAAGCCCGGCGCCGTTGACGCGGCTTGGGAGGATCGAGGCGATCAGCCGAGTTTGACGTAGACGGACTTCGTCTGGAGATAGACCTCGAGGGCCTCGCGGCCGGACTCCCGGCCGTAGCCGCTCATCTTGTAGCCGCCGAACGGCATCTGCACGTCCATCGCCCCGTAATTGTTGATCCACACATTTCCGGCGCGAATTGCGCGCGCCATCTTGTGCGCCTTGGTCACGTCGCGGGTCCAGACGCCGCTACCCAGGCCGAACATGGTCGAATTCGCACGCTTGATCAGGTCGTCCATGTCGTCGAACGCAAAGGCGGAGAGCACGGGCCCGAAGATCTCCTCCTGTGCGATACGCATGTCGTCCCGGACATCGGCGAACACGGTTGGGCTGACGAAGTAGCCGTGGGCGAAGTCGCCCTCCGTGAGGCGCTGTGCGCCGGCCAGCGGCCGGGCGCCTTCGTTCCGGCCGACATCGAAGTAGCCGGTCACACGTTCGAGCTGGGCCGACGACACCAACGGCCCGATCTGCGTGTTCGGATCGAGCGGCTGGCCGACACGGAGTTCCTTGCCGAACTTGGCGACCCGGTCGACGAACTCGTCATAGATCTTGCGTTCGACGAACAGGCGAGTGCCGGCGCTGCACACCTGGCCCGAATTCATGAACACGCCGAGGCTTGCGCCCGCGACGGCCGCATCGAGATCAGCGTCGGCAAACACGATGTCCGGCGACTTCCCGCCGAGTTCCAGGGTCAGCCGCTTCAGGTTGCCTGCCGATGCCTGGACAATCTTCTGTCCGGTCAGATGCGAGCCGGTGAAGGCGAGCTTGTCGACGTCCATGTGGGAGGCGAGCGTGGCGCCTGCGGTCTCGCCAAGACCGGTGACGATGTTCACAACGCCGGCGGGTATCCCAGCCTCCACCACCAACTCGCCAAGTCGCAGCACGGATAGCGAAGCCTCCTCGGCGGGCTTCAGCACGACGGTGCAGCCTGTCGCGATCGCCGGAGCGATCTTCCAGATCGCGGCCGACAGCGGCGCGTTCCAGGGGATGATCGCTCCGACGACGCCGATTGGCTCCTTCAGCGTGTAGGTGAAGAATTCGCCGGGCAACGAGTTCTCGTTGGTGTCGCCATGCATCGACATGATCAGGCTGGCGAAGTGGCGGATCAGGCCGACATTGCGGTTCTTTCGCCCGCCGGTGAACGCGATCGGCGCGCCCATGTCGAGTGAGTCGAGGACGGCGATGTCGGGGAAATCCTTCTCGACGAGATCGGCGAGTTTGAGGAGCATCGCCTGCCGGTCGAAAGGCTTCGTCTTGCTCCAGGGGCCCTCGAAGGCGCGCCGCGCGGCTGCAACCGCACGGTTGATGTCCTCCGCCCCGCCTTCGGCGATCTCCGCGAGCGTCGAGCCGTCGATCGGCGATATCGATGGAAAGGTTCGGCCCGTGCTCGCCTCCACCCACTTGCCGTCGATCAGCAGCTTCTTTGGCTTGCCGTCGAGAAACGGGTGGGACGGACGTTTTGTCTGGGCGTTCATGGCGATCCTCCACGGAATGGGTGTCGGCACTCGGAGCGCGCGGCTGTGCGCGCGTCCAGCGGTGGCGTGCCGACGGCTGGAACCTAAGCCAGCCACCCATCTGCCGGCAAGCGAAAACTTCTCCGCAGTGCGGAAACTAGGCGCCGTCCTGGAACGCCTCTTCGCGTTTGCGCCGGAGCATCGGCGACATCACCGCGATGAGCGCGAGGAGCGAGATTAGCAGCAGCCCTGCCGACAGCGGCCGCGTGACGAAAGTCGACCAGTCACCGCGTGCAATCAACATTGCGCGGCGCAGGTTCTCCTCGAGGAGTGGGCCGATAATGAAGCCGAGCAGCAGCGGCGCCGGCTCGCAGTCGAGCTTGAGAAGCAGGTACCCGACCAGCCCGAACACGCCCATCATCAGCACGTCCGCAGGATTGTTTTCGACGCTGAACACGCCGATGCAGCACAGGACGCCGATCGCCGGAACGATGTAGCGATACGGGATCGTCAGGATCCTTACCCAGATGCCCACCAGCGGTAGGTTCAGGATGACAAGAAGCAGGTTGCCGATCCACATCGAGGCGATGATGCCCCAAAACAGTTCGGGCCTCGCAGTCATCACGTTCGGTCCGGGCTGGATACCTTGCAGGATGAGCGCCGCGATCATCAGCGCCATGACAGGGTTGGACGGAATCCCGAGCGTAAGCATGGGAATGAAAGATGTCTGGGCGCCCGCATTGTTAGCGCTTTCGGGCCCGGCAACGCCCTCGATCATGCCCTTCCCGAACTCGTGCGGCGTCTTCGAAACGCGCTTCTCGACCGTGTAGGACACGAAAGAGGCTAGAACGGCGCCGCCACCGGGCAGAATACCCAGAACTGAGCCGATGCCGGTTCCCCGCAGTATAGGCGCGATCACGCGCTTCCATTCCTCGCGGGTCAGCAGGAGGCGTCCGACGTGGCTTGCCATCACCTGACGCGGGCCGCTCGTCTCGAGATTCTTGATGATTTCTCCGATTCCGAAGACGCCCATGGAAAGCGCCAGGAAGTCGAAGCCGGTAGCCAGTTGCGGGATGCCGAAGGTGAAGCGGAACGCGCCCGTGTTGATGTCCTGACCGGCCAGCCCGAGCAAAATGCCCAGTACCACCATCGCCAGCGCCTTCAGCATCGAGCCCGATGCCAGCACTACGGCGATGACCAGTCCGAGAAGCATCAGCGAAAAATACTCGGCCGGGCCGAACTTCAGCGCCACAGCGGCCAGCGGCGGCGCGAGTACTGCGATCAGGACGGTCCCCACCGTGCCAGCGAAGAATGATCCCAACGCTGCAGTTGCAAGCGCCGCTCCCGCCCTGCCCTGGCGCGCCATCTGGTAGCCGTCCAGCGCGGTCACTACCGAAGACGATTCCCCCGGAAGATTGAGCAGGATGGCGGTCGTAGAGCCGCCGTATTGCGAGCCGTAGAAGATGCCGGCGAGCATGATCAGTGCGGAGATGGGCGGCAGGCCGAAGGTGATCGGCAGAAGCATCGAGATCGTCGCCAGCGGACCGAGTCCGGGCAGCACGCCGATGAGCGTGCCGAGCAGCACGCCGATGAAGCAGTACAGCAGGTTCTGACCCTGCAGCGCAACGTCGAATCCCAGTGCGAGGTTCTGAAAGAGGTCCATGTCAGCTCACGAGAACATCGTGCCGAAGGCTGACCACGGCATCCGCAGCGCGATGACGAACAGCAGCCAGGAACCTATGGCAAGCACAAGCGCGGTGACCGCGGCTGGTTTCGGGCTGAACTCGCGACCTGCAAGGGAAAATAGGAACGAGGACGCGAAGACGCTTGGCACGACGCCGATCGGGCGGACGCCGAATGCGAATACCGCGACCGCTAGGCCAACCAGCGCGATGCCGCGAATATTCGCAGCGGCGGGCATCTCGCCCTCTGCAATCAACCCAACGCCTACGAGCGCCAACCCCAGCAGAGCCAGCGCGGCAGCCAGCATGAGCGGGAAGTAACCCGGCCCCATCCGGCCTGCCGTACCGATGTTCAGCGACGTCGCGCTGAGTGCGAATACGGCGGCGAGACCGACAAAGATCGCGCCGACGGCGAAGTTCTTGGGGCTGCGGATCATGGTCGTGATCCGCCGGCTGCTACGCCGGCGGATGCCACTGATGCGATTGCGAATCGATAGGCCAACCCGTCAGCCTCCCCTGATGCGCAGGAGCTTACTTTACCTTCTCGATCTTCGCGTCGTTGATCACCTTTGCCCAGGTGTTGACCTGATCGGAAAAGTACTTCGCGTACTCCTCGGGACCGGAAATCATCGGCGTCGACCCGCCGGCCTTCATCTTCTCCACGACGGCCGGATCGCGCTGTGCCTCGGCGACTGCCGCTGCGATCTTGTCGACGATCGGCTTGGGCGTTCCAGCTGGTGCCATGATGCCGTACCAGGCCATCTGGTTGACCTGCGGGAAACCGGCTTCGGCCGTGGTCGGCACGTCGGGGTAGGCCGGCAGCCGCTGGCCGGCGGTGACGGCGAGGCCCGTGAGCTGCCCGTTAAGCACGAACGGGCCCGCGCTGTCGACGGAATCGACGGTTGCTTCGATCTGTCCGCCGATGACGTCGGTACGCGCCGGCGCCATGCCCGGATAAGGCACGAACTGGATGTCAGCGCCCGACTCGAGCTTGAACAGTTCCATCACCATGTGGTTCGGGAACCCGACGCCGTTGCCGTAGTCGAGCGTACCTGGCTGCGCTTTCGAGAGGTCGGCGAGTTCCTTGAGCGTCTTGGCCTGCACCTGCGGGTTCACCACGAACATGAGCGGCGTGGTCCCCCACCCGGCGACCGGCACGAAGTCCTTGAGTGCGTCGAAGCCCGGATTGGCATAGAGCGTGTGGTTGATGACGATTGCAGCGCCGCACATGTTCAGCGTGTAGCCGTCGGGCGCAGCCTTCGCGAGGTTCCCCGACGCGATGTTGGTGCCCGCGCCAGGCTGGTTCTCCACCACGACCTGCTGGCCCAGTATCTGGCTCAGCTTTTCTGCGAGGATGCGCGCCTGGATGTCTCCGCCGCCGCCCGGCGCGGCGCCCATCGTCAGCGTGATCGGCTTCTCCGGATACTCCGCGCTGGCCAGCGCCGTTCCGGCAAGCAGCACGGCCAGTGCCGCCAGGATAGTCCTGCCCTTCATGCGAAATCCTCCCTTGTGGCATCGCTCCGGGCAAACCCGGGAGCCCCAGCCAGGCGCTTCCTCCAACTTTGCGGATAGACGACGGCGCGCCGATCTGACATCTTCCGCATATCGGAATGGTTTCCGACTATCGGAACTGTTGCATCCGCTATTTTGTATGTCAATGCCTGGCTTCAGGGTCCGATACCGTGGGGGAAGCAATGCGCATAACGAAACTGGAGACCCTCGCCGCTGACGCAGGATGGCGCGCCGCACACTATCTGAAGATCGTCACCGACGATGGTCTGGTTGGGTGGTCGGAATTTGGCGAGCACTTCGGCACGGCCGGCGTCACGGGTGTCATCGACGCGCTCGGCGAGCTGGTCGTCGGTCTCGATCCGCTCGCTATCGAGCGGATCGCCGCGCTGTTGAAAGGGCGAACTATCCAGGCTGGTGGCGGTATCAACCAGAACGCCATATCGGCGATACTCAACGCGCTTCTGGACATCAAGGGCAAGGCGCTCGGTGTGCCCGTGCACGCCCTCTTCGGCGGCGCGCTGCGCGACCGCGTGCCATTCTACTGGTCGCACATCGGTACCTACCGGGTGCGCAATCATGCGCTGCTCGGCGTTCCGCCCTTGCGCGGCTACGAAAGCTGGACGGCGCTCGGCGAGGACGCGCGCCGCCGTGGCGTCAAAGCAGTGAAGACCGGCCTGGTGGTCGAGGACGGCAACGGCGGCTTCGGTAATTTCGGGCCCGGCTTCGCGTATACGCCAGGCTATCCGGAGCTGAACCTCGACCGCAGCCTGATCGCGACGCTCAAGAAGCAGCTCGCCGCCTTGCGTGAAGGCCTCGGCGACGGCATCGACCTGATGCTCGACGTGAACTTCCACTTCAAAACTGAAGGCTATCTCGAGATCGTTCGAGCCGTCGAGCCATACGAGCTCGCCTGGCTTGAACTCGACACGTACGACCGCAAGGCCCTCGCCCGGATCCGCTCGGCCGCCCGTTGCCCGATCGCCTCGCTCGAAGCGCTCTACGGCCGGGTCGGCATCCGCCCCTTCCTGGAGGAAGGTGCGGCCGACGTCGCGATCATCGATCTCATCTGGAACGGCTACCTCGAGGCATTCAAGATGGCCAT
Organism: Pseudomonadota bacterium; assembly: GCA_023457435.1. GTDB lineage: Bacteria > Pseudomonadota > Alphaproteobacteria > Rhizobiales > Rhizobiaceae > RCIO01. The sequence continues at coordinate 67,014 of JAEWLS010000027.1, read as the reverse complement.
GCTCGCCGAGACCTACGAGGTGAACGTTTCTACTCACAATTATTGCGGCGGCCTGCTCTCGGACGTCATCAGCGTCCACTACGCTGCCGCGGTGCCGAATATCCGACAGGTCGAATTCGACGTTGAAGACGTTCCGTGGAAGGCGGAGTTCCTGACCGCACCACTGGTGGTCGACGGAGGACATATCGTGGTCCCGACCGGCCCGGGCTGGGGCGTCGACGTGAATGAGGATTTCGTCCGCTCGCATCCGCCACGCTGAACGCGCTATATCTCCGCATACCGGAATCGCCGGGGAGCCAAGACCATGGACACGACGCATCCACAGCACGACCGCGGCGACGACCAGGAGTTCATCCAGTCGCTGGCCAAGGGCCTCGCCGTGATCGAGGCGTTCAGCGAGCGCGACCCGTCGATGACGCTCTCCGAGGTCGCGCGCAAGACGCACCTGACGCCGGGCTCGGCGCGTCGCGTGCTGCGTACGCTGCAGCAACTCGGATACGCGTCGGCCGACGGCAATCGCTTTCGGCTGATGCCGCGCGTGCTTCAGCTGGGCTTCTCCTACCTCTCATCGCTGCCCTTCTCCGCCCTCGCGCAGCCGCGCCTGATGGAACTGACCAGCGAGGTCGACGGCTCCTGCTCGATCTCTGTTCTTGACGGCACCGACGTCGTCTATGTCGCGCGCGCAACTTCCAAGTCGCTGTCGCGCGATTACATGTCGGTCGGCACGCGCTATCCGGCCCATGCGACCTCCCCCGGAAAGCTGTTGCTCGCCGCCCTCACCGACAAGGAGGTCGCGGAGCGCTACAAGGGTAAGCGCATCGAGGCACCGACGCCCTACACGATCAACAGCGTCGACCGTCTGCTTCGGGAACTCGACGAAGTGCGCGAGCGCGGCTGGGCGATGAACGACCAGGAGACGATGATGGGCCATCGTTCCATCGCCGTACCGCTGGGCAGCGGGTCCGGACCGCTCTCGGCCGCACTCGGCCTCGGTTGTGACGTGGCCCGGGTCAGTGTCGAGCAGATGGTCGACGACTTCCTCCCCAAACTTCGCCATGCGGCCACTGCCATCGAGAAGCTGATGATGATTCACGAGCAGTCCAGCAACTCCAAGCCCTACGCGCGTAGCTGACTTGCAGACCGTAGAGCTGGGCCGGACTGGCCTCGAGGTTTCAGTCGCTTCGCTCGGCGCGGGCGGCAAGAGCCGTCTCGGCCAGGCGCAGGGCGCGTCGTTCGATCATTCCGTCGGACTTGTTCGGCAGGCGCTGGACGCCGGTGTCACCTTGCTCGACACCGCGCAAATCTATGGCACCGAGGAAATCGTCGGCGCGGCGGTCAAGGGCCGCCGAGACTCCGTCGTCATCTCGACGAAAGTTCCTCCGACCGTCACCATGAGTTCCGACACCCTCATCGACGCCGCGGAATTCACCCGCCGCGTCGAAGTCTCGCTGACACGTCTCGGCACCGACCGCATCGACATCCTCCACGTTCACGGTGTACGACCGGGCCATTACGAGCATTCGCGGGACGAGTTCCTGCCGGCGATCGAACGTCTGCGCGAGCAGGGCAAGGTTCGCTTCTCCGGCCTGACCGAGCACTTCAATGCCGATGCCGGCCACGCAACGCTGCGCCGGGCACTGGCAGAAGCGTACTTCGACGTCGCGATGATCGGCTACAACTTCGTCAATCAGACCGCGGCGCGCGACCTCCTGCCGCTGGCATCGAAAAACGGCATCGGCACTCTCTGCATGTTCGCGGTTCGCGGCCCACTGGCGCGGCTGGAGACGGCGAATGCGTTGGTCGCGAAGCTGGTTGGAACCGGCGAGGTCGATCCGGCGGTCATCGACGCCGCGAACCCTCTGGGCTTCCTGGTGGAACCCGGAGTGGCGGCGAAGGTCGGCGAGGCGGCGTACCGCTTCTGCCGCCACACGCCAGGCATCGACGTGGTGATCACGGGCACCGGCAGCGAGAAACATCTGGCCGAGAACCTGGCAGCTATCGCCGGACCGCCGCTGCCGCCTTCGGCGCTCGAGCGCCTGGGCGCGATCTTCGGCCGTGTCACACGCGAGACCGCGGAACCCGACTAGTCCTCCGCGAGGACCTTGCGAGAACGACAGGCTCTCGCCTTTCGTGACGGGCGCCTCGCGTCCGCCGGCATCAAGCTGGAATAGCGCCTGACCGGCGCCGCTGCCCGCAAAGCGGCGCTGGCTCGCTAGCGGCCTTCCGAGGACCAGGGAAAGTTGAGATAGCGGTCCCGCGTGTCGAAGCAGATGTTGCCGTACATCCGCAGGTAGCTCCCCCGGCGCGCGGGATCGGCATAGACCGCGCCCGGGTTCGCAAGATCGGCCGCGTACTGCTCCAGATTCGAGGCGTCCAGCGCTTTCGGCAGGATGTCCATCGCCTGCGGGATCGACTTGCCTTCCAGCCAGTCCGCCGCGTGCTGCCCCATCGCATAGCCGAACACGGGTGACGCCAGGCTCACGCTTGCCTTGTACGGTCCGCCGGAGCGGATTTCCGCCACTGCCTCCGGCTCGCCGTCGATGCCGCCAAGGAACTGGTCCGGCCGGTCCTTTCCCTCCTGCCGCAGCGCCTCCAGCGCCCCGAGAACGACCGTATCCGCTCCAAGCACGACGTCGACGTTGGGCTGGGCGATCAGAATGGTCTGCATGGTCGAAAAGCCGCCGGCCTTGTTGACCGTCATCGGCGAAACGTCCGCGACGATCGTTACGCCGGATAGTTTCGACAGCACGTCCCGCATCGCCACGAACCGCGCCGCAAGGAACTGGTTGCTGTCATGCGTGAGAAGCACGACGCGCGCCCTTTCGCCGAGCTTGTCGGAGATATAGCGCGCCGCCGCCTCGGCCAGAACCTTGCCGGTTTCGTACTGTGGCGCGTTGAGGATCGTCGTCGCCGGGGGCGGCACGACGGCGCCGACGTAGCCGCCGGCCCACATGATCCGCTGCAGCGGCCGTGCCATGCCGCGCGGATCGATCGGCGCGACGACTACGCCTCCGTCCTTGCGTTCGAGCGCGGCTTGGGCGTCCTTCTGCATCTTCGCCGCGTCGTTGTCGGCGAGATCGACGCGGAAGCTCAGCCCGCGATCCGCCGCCGCCGCGGCCAGGCCCGCGCGGACGCCCTGCATGAACTCGCGCCCATTGTCCTGCAGGAATGTCAGCGAACGCTGCAGCGTTGTTGGCATGCTGCAGGAAGGCGCAGCTGGATCGAACGGCGGCAGAACCACGGGCGCAGTCAACCCGGCGGGACCTTCCTGCGCCCAGGTCGCGGAAGCACACATGGCAAAGCCGGCTGCCCCTAGAGCAAGCCCGATCGCGAACGAGCGTGGTCGTGCCATGGCCCCGCACATCCCCCTGTGAGAAGGCTACATTAGCCGACGCCGGAGCGCCTTGCGAGTAGGCCCTTAGCCCGGGTTGAGCGGTATGGCGAGCCGCGCCGCCGTGCCCGGCCGCCTGTCGAGATACTGGATCTCGGTGCCCAGGGTCGTCGCCATGCTGCGCACGATCCTTGTTCCGAGGCCGGTGCCGCGGGGCGTGCCGCTGCCTCGGCCAACACCATCGTCCTCGACCACGATTTCGACCTCGGCGCTCGGCAGCTGCCGCAGCTTCACCCGGATGTCGCCGGAGCCCTCCGGATATGCGTATTTATAGGCGTTGGTGACGAGCTCGGTGACCACGACGCCGACATTGATGCTGGCGTCCGTACCGAGCGTCGCCGACTCCAGCTCGTAGTGTAGCGAGCCGCCCCGGCCTTCGGCACGCATCGTTGCGGCGAGGTTGTCGAGCAGGCCGGAGAGATACTCGTCGAGAGCCACCAGCCCGACGTCACCGCTTTCGTATAAACGCTTGTGCACCGCTGCCACCGCCGCGATTCGCGATTGGGTTTCGGCGAGCGCGAGCTTGACGGAGCTGTCCTTGCTGCTGCTGCCTTGCAGGCGCACCAGCGAACCGACCATTGCAAGGCTGTTGGCGACGCGATGGTTGACTTCGGCCAGCAGCGTCTCGGAGCGCCCGAGCGCCGCCTTGAGATCGGCCGTTCGGCTTTCGACCCGCCTCTCGAGCGTCTCGTTGACCGAAGTCACCTCGTCTCGCGCAGCGGCGATTTCGCGCGCAGTCTTGACGAAGGCGGCGACCGCTCCGCCGACCACGACCACGATGACGATGCCGCCGGCGATCGATACCCAGCGCAGCCAGGCTGCGTTGTCTGCCTGCTCTTCGACGCCTCCGAGCAGCAGATTGTCCGCGCCAGCGATGATACCCGTCACGAAGATGTTCGCCTGGTCCATCAGCGCTTTGCCGCGGTTGGTCAGAAACGTGTCCAGCGCAGCCTCGTCCCGCCGCTCGCGCTTCAGGGCCACTGTTTCGTCCATGATGGCGGCCTTGGCATCGACGATGCTTACCAGCTGTCCGACCATCGCCGCGAACTGCGGATAGCGCTGCAATGTGTCCTGCAGTTCGCGCGCCTCGCGCTTCGCCGCGCCCTTCGCACTCTCGTATGGAGCGAGGTAGATCTCGTTGCCGGAATAGAGGTAGCCGCGCTCGGAACTCTCCGCGGTGAGCAGGCCGTTGCGCAGCTCAACGGCGGAGACGCGCACATCGCGCGCCGCCTGCACCTCGTCCGAGTAGCTTTGCGCGCGCCAGCTCAGCCAGAACGTGGCTCCGACGATGCCGAGCAGCGCAAGCGCGCCTGCGGCAAGCAACGCGACGGTTCGGGAGATACGGGACTTTGGCAAGACGTCGAACCCTGGCGGCGCCGAATGCATAGCATAAGCCGCGGCTAAAGGATTGCACTCTTCGATACACTTTTCCGCGCGTCTCAACCCCGCGTAAGCACGCGGCCCTCAGCGCCACATGCCGCGCATCTTGGCCTTGAGATCGACGCGCACGTCCGGCTGGGGTGTCTTGCCCGGGCTGACGACCGCGGGTGGCCACGACGTGCGCTCGAAGTGGCCGAGCATCGCCTCGGTGATGAACCGCGTGCGGGACGCGTAGACGTGTCTGTCTCCGCGAGCAGCTTGCCCGTGCACGAAGAACCGCTGTGGCGTGACGAGGTGCAGCGAGTCCTTCGCTCGCGTCATCGCCACGTAGAGCAGGCGGCGCTCCTCCTCGATCTCCTCGCGCTCGCCCACTGCAAGATCAGAAGGAATGCAGCCGTCGACGGCATTGAGTACGAAGACCTTGGTCCACTCCTGTCCCTTGGCCGAATGGATCGTCGACAGGATCAGGTAGTCCTCGTCGAGATGCGGGGGTCCCGCCTCGTCGCTGGTGGCATCCGGCGGGTCGAGCGTCAGGTCGGTCAGGAAGCGCTCGCGCGTCGGGTATCCTGCGGCGATCTGCTCGAGCTGCAGAAGGTCTTGGCGCCGCGTTGCCGCGTCTTCGTGCATGCGCTCCAGATGCGGCTCATACCACAGCCGGACCGCCTCGAGATCCGCCGGCCACGACGACCGGCTTCGCAAGCTCGCGAACAACTCGACGAAGCCGGGCCAATCGGTCGAGGCACGAGCCGGAGCGCGGAAGAACTGGAGACCCAGAAGTGGATCGAGCGCCCGCTTCATCGCCTCCAGCGCGTCAGACGCCGCGGAAGGCCCGATACCGGGGAGCAGCTGCATGACACGGAAGGCCGCTACCCTGTCGCGCGGATTCTCCGCGAAGCGCAGAACCGCGAGCAGGTCCTTCACATGCGCCGAATCCAGGAACTTCAGCCCGCCGAACTTCACGAAGGGAATGTTGCGTCTGGTGAGTTCGACCTCGAGCGGCCCGGAGTGGTGCGCCGCACGGAACAGCACCGCCTGCTGTTTCAGCGCAGTGCCCGCCTCCCGCTCGTCGAGCACCCTGTCGCAGACGTAGTTCGCCTGCTCCGCCTCGTCGCGAACCGTCACGAGTTGCGGCTTCTCGGCAGAGCGTCGGTCCGTCCAGAGATTCTTGGTGAAGCGCTCATGCGCCTCGCCGATCACCACGTTTGCGGCATCGAGGATCGCGTCGGTCGAGCGGTAGTTGCGGTCGAGCGTGACGATCTGCGCCGGCTGCGGAAACAGCCCTGGAAAGTCGAGGATGTTGCGCACTTCCGCCGCGCGGAACGAGTAGATGGACTGCGCGTCGTCGCCCACGACGGTGAGCCCGCGTCCATCCGGCTTCAGTGAGGTTAGGATCGATGCCTGCAGCCGGTTCGTGTCCTGGTACTCGTCGACAAGGACGTGGTCGAACCGTCCGCCGAGATGTTCGGCGATGGCAGGCTCGCCGCACATCTGCGCCCACCAGAGGAGGAGGTCGTCGTAGTCGAGAACGTTCTGCGCCTGCTTGGCGTCTACGTAGCCGGCGAACAGCCGTTTCAGCTCGTCGGCCCAGCCGATGCACCACGGGAAGCTCTTCGCCAGCACCGGCTCGATCTCGGACTGCGCATTCACCGCGCGCGAATAGATGGCAAGGCAGGTGCCCTTCGCCGGGAAACGGCTCTCGGTCTTCGACAGGCCGAGCTCGTGCCGAACAAGGTTCATCAGGTCGGCGGAGTCCTCGCGATCATGGATCGTGAACGCTGGATCAAGCCCGATCTCCAGCGCGTAGTCGCGCAACAGCCGCGCGCCGATCGCGTGGAACGTTCCTGCCCAGTGCAGCCCCTCGGTTAGCACCTGCGCCTTGTCGCCCATCACCTTCGCGCAGATGCGCTCGACGCGCCGCGTCATCTCGCTGGCGGCACGGCGGGAGAACGTCATCAGCAGGATGCGGCGCGGATCCGCACCGTTGACGATCAGATGGGCGACGCGGTGGGCAAGTGTATTGGTCTTGCCCGAACCGGCTCCGGCTATCACCAGCAGCGGTGCCGCGACTTGCGCGCCGCCGTGTTCGACTGCCGCGCGCTGCTCGGCATTGAGAGCGGCAAGGTAATCCACCGGAGCGGCCTGGAGCGCGGACGAATCACGGAAGGCTACGTTCATGCCGCCGACATGATCGCGTTTCCGGTTCGTTCGCAACGGCACGCTGCGGCAGCTCGGCTATGCGCCTGCCTAGATAGTCTCTGTTCTTGCAGGCAAGAGCAGTTGCGAAAGCACGACGCAGAGCCAGGCGATGGCGGTCAGCGTCCATACGAGCGCAATCGCCGTCGCCACGCCGATGCTGGAGACAACCACGATCACGATCGCCGCGAGCAGCGCCTGCATGCAGCCGGCGAGGCCCGATGCCAGCCCGAACGCGGTGGCAAGCGCGCCCGTCGAGCCCGCTACGGCGCTTGGCGTAACAAGTCCGTGGCAGAGCGCGATCGACGCCATGACGAGGAAGAGCCCTGCCGGAGCGACCGCCCAGACCGAGAAGAACAGGACCCACAACCCGCAGACGATCCCGGCCCCAAGTGTGCCGAGGCGGACCATGCGTACCGTTCCAGCACGCTCGGCATAGACGCCGGAGATGAGGTTTCCCGCGAAATAGAAGAGCGGCGGCAGCGAAAACCACACGCCGTATGCCGAAGGCGTCTCGGCGAATTGCCGCTCCATCACGAACGGCGCGGTGAGGAAGAAGAGCTGGTTTGTCGACGAGCTGAGACCGAACTGCAAGGCGAAGAAGTTGAAACGCCGCGAGGTGAGCAAGGCACGAATGGTCGCCAGTGAGGGCGTCTGCTCGCCTTGCGGCGGCCGAATGTTGGGGAGCCAAATGATCGCGGCGATGATCATGCCTGTACCGATCGAGGCCAGCAGCCAGAAGTTTCCCTTCCAGCCGAAGCTGTCCTGCACCACGCCGCCGAGCGCGGGCGCAATCATCGGTATCACCATCATCGCCATCGCCAGGAACCCCATGACCGAGGCCATCTTGCCTTCCGGATGCATGTCGCGGACGATCCCGCGGCTTACGACCATCCCGGCCGAGGCGCCGGCGGCCTGCAGCAGCCGCGCCGCTGTCAGGGACCACACGTCGAACGCGAAAGTGGCCCCGATGCTGCCGATGACGAACACCGTCAGGCCGACGATCAGAGGCCGTCGCCGGCCGATGCGGTCCGAATATGACCCGTAAAGCAGCTGCGGCAGTGCCAGGCAGAGCAGGTACGCAGCCTGCGAGCCGCCCAGTTGCGCCATGCTGATGCCAAGCTCGTGCTGGAGCGCCGGCAACGACGGCGTGACAAGCGTCAAGCTGGCCGCCGCGAGCCCCGCGCACAGGGCAAGCGTGACGTAGACGGCAAGGCTGTTCAACGATCGGAGCGCCGGGTTGCCACCCGGCGAGGGCTGCGGCTGCGACATCAGGCGAGATTGAGAAGCCGCGCCGCGTTATCCTTGAGCACGAGCGGACGGACTTCGTCTCGGATCGGCAAAGTCTCGAAATCGGCAAGCCATCGCTCGGGGGTGATCGCCGGCCAGTCGGAGCCAAAAAGCATTTTCTTCTTCAGGATCGTGTTCGTGTACTGGATGAGGATCGGCGGAAAATATTTCGGCGACCAGCCCGACAGGTCGATGTAGACGTTCGGCTTGTGGGTTGCGACCGCCAACGCCTCCTCCTGCCAAGGGAACGAGGGGTGGGCGAGGATGATCGGCATGTCTGGAAAGTCGACCGCCACGTCGTCCAGATACATCGGATGCGAGTATTTGAGCCGCATCCCCATGCCGCCATGCGTACCAGCCCCGACCCCGGTCTGCCCGGTGTGGAACAGGCTGATGCAGCGTTCCTCCTCGATCACTTCGTAGAGCGGATAAGCCGAGCGGTCATTCGGGAAGAAGCCCTGCATCGTTGGGTGGAACTTGAACCCGCGCACGCCGAACTCGCGCACCAGTCGCCTTGCCTCACGCGCGCCGAGTTTGCCCTTCGCCGGGTCGATGGAGGCGAACGGGATCATGATGTCGCTATGACGAGCGGCGGTCTCGGCCACCTCCTCATTGCTGTAGCGCTTGAAACCGGTCTCGCGTTCGGCGTCGACCGGGAAGATCACGCAGCCTACCTTGCGTTCGCGATAGTACGCCGCGGTCTCTTCCATGGTCGGCAGGATAGTCCCGCCGCCGCTGGCCGGATTTCGAAAGATGCGGGCCATACCCGCCTGGACGAGGTGCAGGCCGTCCTCGCGCTCGCCGCAGCAGGGTTCCTCGGCGTGCGTATGAATGTCGATGGCGACCAGATCGTCGAGCTTCATGTCGAAAACTTTCGGGCGTTATGGGCGGACCTAGAAGCCCTCGTGCCCGCCGCTGACGTGGAGGACCTGCCGGGTGATCGGTGCCGACGTCTCGTCTGCGAAGAACATGACTGCATGGGCGATCTCGGCGCCGGTCGCGGGCCGGCCGATCGGAATCACTTTTGCCAAACGCGCGGCGACTTCCTCACCGAGGGCGTCGAGTGAGGGGCCTGCGACGAGACCAGGCGCTACGAGGTTGACCGTGACGCCATGCTTGGCGAGCTCAAGGCCAAGCGCCTTGGTGAGGCCGACGAGCCCCGCCTTGGCGGCGGAGTAGTTCGCCTGGCCGGGATTGCCCTTGTAGGACATGGAGCCGATGTTGACGATGCGGCCGCGGGAACGCTTCAGCGTTTCCACGCAGGCGCGGCTGAGCACGAAGCTCGCCTTCAGCACTAGGTCGACGATCTTGTCCCACTGCTCATCCGTCATGTTCTGGATGCGCGCGTCGTCGATGCCGCCGGCGTTGTTCACCAGGATGTCGATCTTGGTATGCCGCGCGACGAGGTCAGCGACGAGTGCATTGACCGCCTCGGTGTCGGTGATGTCGCAAACCGCGGCCTCGGCGCGCCCGCCATTCTTTTCGATAGTAGAAACCGTGCGCTCGCAGGCCGCGGCCGCGATGTCGCAAACGATCACCGTCGCCCCCTGGGCGGCGAATGCGGAGCAGATCGCGCTGCCGATCGAGCCGCCGCCGCCCGTCACGAGCGCGACCTTGTTCTCGAAGCGTCCCACGAACTCCTCCTCTGCTTTGAAAAGCCTAACGAACATTAGGTTGTCTCGTCAACTGCCTTAACCTGCTTGGCCCGGCGTGTTTTAATGCGCGTTAGCGCAACAGGAGAGTGCATGGCGATGGCTTTGACACAGAGAGCTGCTGAGGCGACCCTCTCGCTAACCGTACATCGAGCGGCCCTCGACGCTGCACGGGCCAGCCTGATCGACTGCGTCTCGGTCATGCTGGCCGCCACCGGGCTCGAACCCGCCGTCGAGCCTTTGGTGCGGCATGCATATGCTGTTGGTGGAACGGGCGAGAGCCGGTCCTTCTCCGGCAATGGCTCGCTGCTCCCGGCGGCGTCGGCCGCCTTTGTCAACGGCGCCCTGGCGCACGCGCTCGATTTCGAGGACACGTTCGACGCCGCAGGGGGCCATCCGAACGCGATCGCCATTCCGGTGCTGCTGGCGCTCGGCGAGCGCCACGCGAAGACCGGCGCTGAAGTCCTCGAAGCGATTGCCGTCGGTGCCGAGTTCACATGCCGATTGAGCCTTGGCTTGCGAACCGACCCGGCACTTCGAGGCTGGTACCATCCGCCGATCATTGGTGCGCTCGGTGCGACGCTTGGCGCGGCGCGGCTGCTGAAGCTGACAGCGGAGAAGACGGCCGACGCGCTGACGCTCGCGATGACCGGATTCTCGCTCTCGGCCGAACTCAAGCGGAGCCCGGCCTCGACCTTGCGCGCGGTTCGCGATGGCCTTGCCGCGCAAGCGGTCGTGGACGCCGTTCTGCTCGCGCAGGCGGGCGTCCGCGGTTTCATGCTGCCTTTGGAAGGCGAGGCCGGCATCTTCCGGCATCTCACCGGCGAGGCGCCGGACGAGGCCGCCATATTCGAAGGCATCGGCGAAATCTGGCTCAACACCGGCCTGACCTTGAAGCAGTGGCCGACCTGCCGGGGGACGCACGCAGCCATGGAGATCGCGCGGCGGATGCGCGAGGAAGGCGTGCACGCGCGGGAGGTAAAGAAGATTGAGGTGACGGTTTCATCGCCGGACGAGATGCTGATGCGCCCGCTGGCGCAGAAGCGGGCGCCGGCAACGGTGATCGACGCCAAGTTCAGCATCCCCTTCACGGCAGGGGTCATGTTGGAGCGGGGGGACGTTTTGCTGTCCTCGTTCGTCGATCTGACGCCGCCAGCCGTGGCGTCACGCTTCAAGGATGCGGGCTCGTTCGGCGGGGATCCGAAGCTCGAAGGTCTGACGCGCTTCGATGTTACCATGCGCGATGGCAATACACGCCGCTACGACCAGAAACGCCCGCCGGCTCAGGTCACGGGCGACATAAGCCCGGCCGCGCAGCGCGAGAAATTCGACGCTTGCGTCGCGCATACGAAACCGGGCCTCGGTCCGGATCGCGCCGGGCGTCTGTTCGAGGCGCTGGTCGACTTTCCGAACCGTTCTGCCGGCTCGCTGTTCGACACGTTGGCCTAGCGCCCGTCGCCCATGTCCGTCGTATCAGCGGTCCTTCCCGCATCGCGAAGCTTGAACTTCTCCACGCGCTCCGTCGCCGTCTTCGGCAAGGCCCGCATCACCCGGATGTAGCGGGGCACCATGAACGAGGCCATCTGGGTCTTCAGGAACCGGTGCAGGTCTGCGGGATCGAGCATCTTACCGGACTTGGCGACCACGGCGACCATGACGTCCTGTTCGCCGAGTTCGGAGGCGACGCCGAACGCCGCGCTTTCCAGCACCGCCGGATGGCGGTTGACGCTGGCTTCGACCTCGAACGACGAGATGTTCTCGCCGCGGCGCCGGATCGCATCCTTCTTGCGGTCGATGAAGCGGTAGTAGCCGTCCGGATCGCGCTGCAGGATGTCCCCGGTATGGAACCAGAGGTCGCGCCAGGTCTCCACCGTCTTCTCCGGCATGCCGATGTAACCGAGCATGACATAGTGCGGGATGTCAGGCCGCACGAGGAGCTCGCCCGGCGTGCCGTCGGGAACCTGCCGCCCGCTGTCGTCTACGAGTTTGACCTGGAAGTTTGGCTGCAGCCGCCCGCATGTGCCCGGCTTGCGTGCGCCGGGGCGGTTGAGGAACGGCACACCCATGTCGGACATGCCGTACCCTTCGGTTAGCGTCACGCCAAAGCGCGTCTCGAACGCCTCGAGCATGTGCGGCGGAGCGCCGGCGCCGAACATCTTGCGTAATGGCGTCTGGGCATCGTCGTCGCGCGGCTCGGCCTTCGCGAGAATCGCGATAATGCCGCCGGAATAGTTCGTTGCGGTGCAGCCGTGGCGGGAGATGTCGTCCCAGTAGCGCTGGGCCGAGAACCGCTCGGCCAGAACGACGCGGGCGCCTGCGGTCAGTGCCGCGAAGGCACCCATCACCAGCGCGTTGCCGTGAAACAACGGCAGCGGCATGTAGAGCACGTCGTCAGCCGTGTATTCCATGACGTCGCAGGTCATGCGCCCCGTCCATACGGCTTCATTATGCGGCTTCACCGCGCCTTTCGACGGCCCGGTGGTGCCGGACGTGAACATGATGATGCCGGGGTCCGAAGGAAGCACTTCGACGGGATCCGGCTCGCCCGGCTCGAACAGGTCTTCGATCGCAGACAGCGCGACGGGCACCGCACGGCCGCCGGGCTTGCCGACGAGACGGATGAGTTCGGGCAGTTCCCCGGCCTCGGCGAGCAGCTGCTCGGCGAACTGCTCCTCGAAGATCACGATACGGGTGCGCGATATCGCCAGCATGTGCCGCAGAACATGGCCACGGTGTGCAGGATTGATCGGCGCGAAGACGCCTCCCGCCATGGCAATGCCGAACCAGATGGCCAGGAACGATGGGCGATTGCCCATCATCAGCGCGACGACGTCGCCCTTGCGGATTCCGAGGCGCTGCAGGTTGAACGCCACCGCCCGAGCCTGCCTCTCCAGACCGGCAAAGGTCACGATTTCGCCGTCCATGATGACGAACGGACGTTCGCCATGGGAAGCCGCGCGCTTCTGCAGGACGCCGTGATGCGTATCGAACTCGACCTCGCTCATCGAACGTGCTCCTTCGGCGTAACGCCCCAGCTGTTCAACCGCTCGTTCACGGATGGGCCGGTCTGCGGACGGACCGACGACGGCGTGCCGGAAAAGCGCGGTGCGGCGGCGGGAATGGTGTTGCCTTCATGTTCGACGAAGACGGCGCGCGCCATGTTGTGCGGATGGGATGGCGCCTCGCCCATGTCGAGCACCGGCGTGACGCAGGCCTCGCGCCTGGCGAAGATGGCCGTCCACTCCGCGCGGGTTTTCGCCGCGAACCGCTCCGCATAGAGCGCTCGCAGCGCCGGCCAGTTGCGCTTGTCCATGCGCTTCGGCAGCGCAGCCTCGTCTAGCCCCAAACCATCGACGAATGCCGAGTAGAATTTGGGTTCGAGCGCGCAGACCGTCATGTGGCCGCCGTCCGAGGTCTCATAGGTGGCGCCGAAAGGCGCGCCGCCGTCGATGAGGTTGGAGCCGCGCCTGTCGGTCCACATGCCTGCATTGCGCATCGAATAGGCGGCCGTCATCAGCGATGCGGCGCCGTCGAGCATGGCGGCATCGACCACCTGTCCTTGCCCGGATCGGCGCGCCTCGACCAGTGCCGCAAGCAGACCGATGACGAGAAAGGCCCCGCCCCCACCGAAGTCGCCCACGAGGTTCAGCGGCGGCACGGGCGGCCCGTCGGCCGCTCCGATCGAGAACAGCGCTCCTGTGAGCGACAGGTAATTGGGATCGTGACCCGCGCCTTGCGCCATTGGTCCGTCCTGGCCCCAGCCGGTCATGCGCCCGTATACGAGCTTCGGATTGAGCGCGAGGCAGACGTCCGGCCCAAGGCCGAGGCGTTCCATGACGCCAGGGCGAAAGCCTTCCGCCAGCAGATCTGCGGCAGCGACGATGTTCAGCGCCTGCTCGCGGTCTGCATCGGACTTGACGTCGAGCTCGATCGGCGAACGCCCGCGCATCATAGGATCGGACGCGAACGGAAGCGGTCCGGCCGCACCCTTGCCGCTTGGCGGAAGAATGGTGACGATTTCGGCGCCCATGTCGGCAAGCAGCATGCACGCATAGGGTACGGGGCCCACGCCCGCGAATTCCACCACACGAACGCCCGTAAGTGGACCCTGAAGATACTGTGACATGTGCTTCCTCCCGGCACCAACTCGCTTGATCGGCGCTCGCGTGTCAATATAGACTAACAGCGATTAGGCAAGAATCGGAGGAAGATGCGATGCGGGTTCTGGGCGATCTGACGCGCCTGCAGGCTAGGCGTCGCCCCGACAAGGCCGCCCTGATCTTCGGCGACTCGCAGGTCACGTACCGCGACTTCGACCGACGCTCCAATGCGCTGGCGAATGCGCTGGTCGCCAACGGTATCGAGACGGGCGACCGGGTCGCGATCCTTGCGGAAAACTCGGTCGAATACGCGCTTGTCACTCAGGCAGTCGCCAAAGCTGGCGCCATCCTGTTGCCGCTCAATTTTCGCCTGTCTCCGCCGGAGCTCGCCTACATTCTCGGCAACGCCGAGCCAGCGCTCGTACTCGTCGAGGCGGCCTACGTCGAACCTTTGAGCAGTGCGCTCGGGATCGCCGGCGTGTCATCGCGCATGATCAGGCTGGACCAGGGTGATGGCGGCTTTGAGAATATTGCCGTTGATGCTTCGCTCGACGCCCCTGCGCGCGCCGTGGACCCGCAATCCGCGGCCATCATGATGTACACCAGCGGGACGACTGGGTTCCCCAAGGGCGTGCTCTACTCGCACACCAACTATTTCACGCTGTTCGATGGCCTTATGGTTGAAGGCGACTTTCGGCCGACCGACGTTGTGCACCTGGCGCTGCCGCTGTTTCACAATGCCGGCCTCAACGGCGCGCTCAACACCACGCTCTATGCAGGCGGCACGACGGTGATCCACCGCGGCAATTTCGATGCACCGGTGGTGTTGCGCCAGATAGCCAGGCACAACATCACAGTGGGTCTTTGGGTGCCCACCAACCTCGCCATCCTCCTCGATCATCCGGAATTCGCAGCCCACGACACGTCCTCGCTGAAGCGCATCTTCTACGGGGGCATGGCGATACGGACCGATCTCCGCGAGCGCGCGGAGGCAGCCTTTGCGGCCGACTTCTACCAGGTCTACGGATCGACGGAGTGCGGGAACATCACTGTGCAGGGACCGCAGGACCATCGCGACCGTCCGGGCGTGACGGGACGCGAGTTTTACAATGTCGAGATGCGGGTGGTGGACGACGAGGGCCGCGAGGTCGGCGTTGGCGAGGTCGGGGAGGTCCATCTGCGCGCCGCCGATTGCGGCATGATGGGATATTGGCGCAACGACGCGGCGACCGAGGCCGCGATGCGCGACGGCTGGATCCAGTCTGGCGATCTTGCGCGCATCGAGACCGGCGGCTTCATCACTGTCGTGGACCGCAAGAAGGATATGATCATCAGCGGCGGCGAGAACGTGTATCCGGCGGAGGTCGAGGCTGTACTGCATCGTCATCCGCTGGTCGCCGAAGCCGCCGTGTTCGGGATTCCGGATGCGAAATATGGCGAAACGGTCTGCGCGGCGGTCGTCGCCAAGCCGGGGTCGACCCTCACTCCCGAGGATATCGATGCCTTCTGTCTGCAGAACCTCGCGCGCTACAAGCGACCCCGCAAGGTGGACTTCCATGATCGCCTGCCGCGCAATGTTTCGGGCAAGGTCACCAAGCAGGTGTTGCGTCAGGCTTACTGGAATTGAGAAAGGTCAGGCGCGCGCCGCCGGCGCGCGCAGCCCTTCGAGGATCATCGAGGCCGTTTCGTCGATGAGTTCCGCGTCTGTGAGCCGAGCGTCCGGCTCATACCACCGGTAGACGCCGTGGATGATCGCCAGGATGTTGAGTGCGCTGATCGTGTGGTTGGCGGCGCGAAAACGCCCGTGTTCGGCAAGTGTCCGCAGCAATGTCCGGTAGATGTCCAGAATGGCCCGCTGCTTGGTTTTCAGTGCGGCCTTGTCCCCTTCGTTGAGGAATGCCGACTCTTCGAACACGACCTTCGTCTGCAGGCGGTTGTCGATGATGAACTGGATGTGGACGCTGATGACGCGCCGCAGCTTCTGCTCCGGATCGTCGATGCTCGAGATCTCGGCCAGCAGCGTCTCGAAGATCCGGTCGAGCGTCTCGGAAACGATGACCGAGAGCAACTCCTCCTTGCTGGAGAAGTGGTGATAGAACGACGGCGCCTTGATGCCGGCCATCTGGCCGATGTCCCGCAGCGACGCAGCCGCATAGCCGGATTTCGAGAAGGCGGCGGCTGCGAACTGGATCAGCTCCGGTCGGCGCACCGCCGTCGCCGGACGACTGCGGCGCTGCTTGACTTGGACCTCGACGCCAGCGCCGTCGATCTTCTTCTTCATTGCCGCCTCAGCTTGGGATCGAGCCAATCCCGCAGGGAATCGCCGAACAGATTGAATGCAAGCACTGTAAGGCTGATCGCCAGGCCGGGGTAGATGATCACCCAGGGCGCCGTTGTATAAAAGTCGTAGGAGAGGCCTGACAGCATCAGGCCCCAGGCCGGCGTCGGTTCCGCGACGCCGAAGCCAAGAAATGTCAGCGAGGCTTCGAGCAGGATCGCCTGCGCGACATACGCCGTGAGCATGATGAGGTAGGGCGCTGCGATGTTCGGCAGTATGTGCAGCATCATCACGCGCATATGAGAGAAACCGCCGGCCCGGGCGGCTTCAACATAGGGCATGTGGACCGTGCCTAGCGTGGCCGAGCGCATGACGCGGGCGACATTCGGTACCATTGGCAGGGCGATGGCGAAGATCAGGTTGATATCGACGCCGAACACCAGCCGGCGGCCGAGGATCGAGAGGACGATCAGTGCCAGAACCAGCAGCGGAATGGCCAGCAGGATATCGATCACGCGCTGAATGATGAGATCGACGCGGCCGCCGAAATAGCCCGACGCCATGCCGATGATTGCACCGAGCGTGCAGCCGAGAGCGGACGAGACGAATCCGATCACGAGGGCGGTGCGCCCGCCGTAGATCAGCCTGCTCATGATGTCGCGGCCGTAGGGGTCTGTGCCCATCCAGTGCGCGGCATCCGGGGCCGCAAGCTGCGCCGAAAAATCGACGCCGACAGGGTCGTATGGCGCAACATACGGCGCAAACAGGGTGATCAGCCCTAGTGCGATGAGGAAGAGCAGCGCGACCGCGCCGACCGGCTCCTCGCGGATGAAAGCGCTGAGGGCGTTGCGCTCCTTCGGAGGGCGCGTCGGTGCGGCGGCGATCGTCATGCGTAGCGCACCCGTGGATCGAGGACGCTGTAAAGCAGGTCAACCAGAAGGTTGGTGACCACGAAGGCCACGGCCATGACCATCACGATACCCTGGATGAGGATGAAGTCGCTGTTGCCCACGGCCTGCACCAGAAGGCGTCCCACGCCGTTGATGTTGAAGACCTGTTCGGTCACGGCCAGCCCTCCGATGAGGAAGGCGAACTCCAGCCCGACTACCGTGACGGTCGGCAGCAGCGCATTCGGGATCGCGTGCTTCACCAGGACCTCGTTCGGCATCATGCCTTTGGCCCGGGCGGTTCGGATGTAGTCCTCGCCGAGCACATCGAGGAGTGACGAGCGGATCATCCGCGCCAGCAGCGCGGCATATCTGGCGCCCACGGCGAAGGCCGGCCAGATCATCTGCGAGAGGTTGGTCAGCGGATCGTCGAAGAACGATGCGTAGTTCAGCGGCGGTAGCCAGCCGAACCCGTTGAGCAGCACCATGATGACCAGCATGCCGAACCAGAAGGAGGGTATGGCGAGCCCGCTGACGGTTAGCATGCGGAAGAGGTAGTCGACGGGTGTGCGGTGCATCGCCGCCGAGACTGCGCCGAGCGGCACCGCGATGACCACGGCCATGATCGTGGCGAGCAGCGCGATCTCGACCGTCGGGCCGATGCGGGTGGCAATTTCCTCGATCACCGGGCGGTCCGTCCACATGGAACGGCCGAAATCGAGCGTCAGCAGTCCGCGCATCCAGTCGACGAACTGCCAGACCAGTGGCTGATCCAGGCCGAGGCGCACGCGCTCGGCGGCGACCATGGCATCCGATGCGGTGCCGCCCTGCCCCTGCAAACGCAGTGCGACGACGTCGCCGGGAATGACGCGCAGCAGGAAGAAGACGAGGATCGCCACGCCGAGCAGCGTCGGCGGTAGCAGGAGCAGGCGCTTCACGTAGTAGTTCTTGAACATGGTCATGCCGCTTTGATGCAGGCGACGCGGTGGTTTGGCGCCAGCTCCTCGAGCGGCGGCACGATCTCGCGGCATTCCTGGGAAACGAGCGGACAGCGCGTGCTGAACGGACAGCCGGGCACGGGCTTCATGATGGAAGGCAGCTCGCCCCTGAGCGGCGTCACGTTGCGGCTGCGTTCGATGGCCGGATCAGGTACCGGCACCGCGTCGATCAGCGCGCGCGTGTAGGGGTGCTTCGGCCGCGCATAGAGCTCGTCGGCCGGGGCCTCCTCCATGATGCGCCCCAGATACATGACGATGACGCGGTCCGAGATGTGGCGGACGACGGCTAGGTCGTGCGCGATGAACAGGTAGGCGATGCCGAGGTCCCGCCGCAGGTCGGACAGAAGGTTGACCACCTGGCCCTGAACCGACACGTCGAGCGCCGAGACCGGCTCGTCGCACACGATGAATTCCGGCTCGTAGGCGATGGCGCGTGCGATACCGACGCGCTGGCGCTGGC
The DNA here is from genome assembly GCA_023457435.1 of Pseudomonadota bacterium. GTDB lineage: Bacteria > Pseudomonadota > Alphaproteobacteria > Rhizobiales > Rhizobiaceae > RCIO01. The sequence goes on along the minus strand of JAEWLS010000027.1, from coordinate 48,385 downwards.
CGCCGGACATCTGGTGCGGGAAGCGGGCCGCGAAATGCACCGGCAGCCCCACCTGCCGCAGCAGCTCGTCGACGCGAGCGGCGATCGCGGTTGCGCCGGTAACAAGACGATGGACCTTGAGCGGCTCGGCAATGATGTCCCGCACCCGCATGCGCGGGTTGAGCGACGAGTACGGGTCCTGGAACACGATCTGCATGCGGCGGCGCAGGGCTTTCTGGTCCCTTCCCCGCGCCGTCGAGATATCGGCGCCGTCGAAGGTGATCGCGCCCTCCGTCGCAGGCGTGAGCCCGAGCGCCATGCGGCCGAGGGTCGTCTTGCCGCAGCCGGACTCGCCGACGATGCTCACCACCTCGCCGCGGCCAACGGTCACCGACACGTCGCGCACGGCCGTCAGCCGCTGGCTGCCGCTGTCGAACGACTTGGTCAGGTTTCGCGCCGCCAGCAGTGGAGCAAACTGAGCAGGCTGCTCCACCTGTATTTCGGCTCGCGCCTCCACCCTGAGCGCGATCTCCGGCAGCTCCAGAGCGCGGTGGCATGCCGAATGATGGTCAGGCGAAACCGCGACCTGCGGCGGCTCGATCGAGCAGATCGGCAGAGCGTACGGACATCGGGGCGCGAATCGGCACCCCGTTATCTTCTCCGACAGGTTCGGCGGCTGGCCCTCTATCGTCTCGAGCCGATGCTGGCGCAGCATGTCGAGCCGCGGCACCGAGTTGATGAGGCCGCGTGTATATGGATGGCTCGGGCGGGCGAATACCTCCTCGGCCGGACCGCTCTCCACGGCGCGGCCCGCATACATGACCGTGATCCGGTCTGCGTAGCGGGCCACGACCCCGAGATTGTGCGTGATCAGCACGATCGACACGCCGAGGCGATCGCAAAGGTCGCGCATCAGCCGCAGGATCTGCGCCTGGATGGTGACGTCGAGCGCGGTCGTCGGCTCGTCGGCGATGAGGAGTTGCGGCTCGCAGGCGAGCGCGATGGCGATCATCACGCGCTGGCGCATTCCGCCCGAAAGCTGGTGCGGATACTGTTCGAGCCGGCGCTCGACATCGGCGATCCCGACCAGCTTGAGCAGCTCCACGGCACGCGCCTTCGCCGCCGCCTCGCCGAGTTCGCGATGGACGAACAGCGGTTCCATGATCTGGCGACCGATCGTCAGCACCGGGTTCAGCGACGACATCGGCTCCTGGAAGATCATGCCGATCCGGCCGCCGCGAATCCTCGCCATTTCGCGCTCGGAAAGGCCGCGAAGCTCGCGCCCATCGAAGCGGATGCTGCCCTCGACCACCCTGCCCTGGTTCTTGGGCAGCAGGCCCATGATCGCGTGCGCGGTGACCGATTTGCCGCAGCCGGATTCGCCGACGATCGCGTGCACCTCGCCCGGCGCGACGCTCCAGCTTACCCGGTCGACCGCGCGCAGCTTGCCGCGCGACGTGTCGAACTCGACTGACATGCTCTCCACCGCGAGCAGCGCCGATGGCGCAACCCGGTCGGACGCAGTCGAGGCGGGAAAGGCAGCGAGTGCGGCGGGCGTCATCGCGACGCCCCTAGACGACCGCGTAGTAGAAGAAGTCGGAATAGTTCTTGTGGCGGTCGGCGGCGCCGACGATGACCGTCTGCGACAGCCATTCGTGCGGTCCGGACTGGACCTCGAACTTCGGCGTGATGCGGAAGTAGTACTCGGACGGGTCCACCTCCTGATGGGTGTTCATGCGGTGGAGCACGTCGGGCGGCGCGTGCCGCAGCCCGCTGTTGGTGATCTGGATCACCGTTCCGTCGCTCGCCTGGAAGCCGTAGATCGCATCGAACTCGACCACGCCGTCCTGGCGTATGTACGGCCAGTCGCCGCCACTGTTGGGCATAACCGTGCCCTGCAGGCGCGGACCCGTAATGGTGCCCCCTGTGACGTTGAGAAAGCCGCGCTCGGCCCCGCTCTTGAACGGCCCGAAGCGCAGACGCTCGCCGAACTCGACGCGGGCGGTGAAGATGTATTCCAGTTTCGGCTTCATGTTTCCTCCGCTCTCCCGATCCGGTCCCGGCGCCTATGTCACAGCGTAGTAGGTGAAGACCGAATGGTCCTTCTTGCGGTTGCCGACGCCGACGAACACGGTCTTCGTCATCCACACATGTGCCGAGTCGGCCGGGACCTCGAAGCGCGGGTTCAGGCGGAAGTAGATGGAATCCGGATCGACTTCCTCGCCGCGCAGCAGGGCATCCAGCCGATCCTTCGGCCCGTGGCGGAAGCCTCGGTTGTGAAGAAGGATAAGCGTGCCGTCGCTGGCCTTCAGAAAGTACTTTGCCTCGAACGTAGCTGACCCGTCGTCGTAGATGAACGGATAGTCGCCGCCTGTATCGGGGACGATCTCTCCCTGCAGCCGTGGACCTTCGATCGTGCCGCCTTTGACGCCTACGAAACCGCGGGCATAGCCGCGCGGTGTCTTGCCCATGTGCATGCGCTGCGACAGCGACACGCGCATTGTGAAGGCATGCTCCAAACCGACTTCAATCATGACACCTCCCAGCGTTGTGTTTGCCTAACACCCATTCGATACGCCCGTCAACGACAGCGATTATCCCTTGAAGAAGGGCAGTCTTCTGGCTTATGTTTCGGTACGAGCGCACCTCAGCGTTCGCCTAATGATCGTTCTGAAAGCGCGGCGACGGCGATGATCGCGATGCCGCCTGCGACCCCTGGGAGGAGGAAGCATGAAGGAAGTTTTCAAGTCGCTCTTGGCCGTTTCGCTGGTGGTTGGCACCGCCGGCGCGGCGCTCGCCCAGACACCGCGCAGCGGCGGCACGCTGGTCGTCGCGTCCGACGGCGATCCTGACACGCTTGATTGCCACGCTGGCGTTTCGAGCAAGGTTCTCCACCGTCTCGCGCCGTCCTATTCGACCCTGATCCGCATCTCGGAGAAGGATTATCCGAAGGTCGAGGGAGACGTCGCGAAATCGTGGACGGTTTCCGACGACGGCCTGACCTACACCTTCCAGCTCAACACCGGCGTCAAGTTTCACGACGGCTCGGATCTGACCGCGCGTGACGTCAAGGCGACGCTCGACCGCATCCGTGCGCCCGGCGAAGGCGTGGTGTCGCAGCGCAAGAGCCTGTTCGTCGACGTCGCCTCGGTCGAGGCGCCGGACGATGCCACCGTGGTGGTGAAGCTGTCGCAGAAGAACGCGGCCATGCTGACCTATCTCGCCAATCCGTGGAACTGCATCTACTCGGAAGCGATGCTGAAGTCGGATCCGGAATACCCGACCAAGAAGGTCATGGGTTCCGGGCCTTTCAAGTTCGTCTCCTTCCAGGCGGGCGGCACCTGGCGCGCCGAGAAGTTCGACGGCTACTTCAAGCAGGGCCTGCCGCACGTCGACGCAATCGAGATTCCGATCCTCGCCGGTCCTGCGCTGGTCAATGCCTTCGTTGCCGGGCAGATCCACGCCGACTTCCGCGGCATGACGCCAGGCGACCGTGACCGGGTCATGACCGCGCGCGGCGATAGCGTCGAACTGTTCGAATCGGCCTCGCCGGGCATGCAGATGTTCACCTTCAACGGCAAGCGCGCTCCGTTCGACGATGTTCGCGTGCGCAAGGCGTTGACGCTGGCCGTGGACCGCTGGGCCGGGGCGGAGGCGCTGAAGAAGCTGCTGTTCTTCAACAATGTCGGCGCTGCGATGCGTCCGGGCTCTGAATGGGCGCGCAGCGAGGAAGAGCTCGCGAAGCTCCCTGGCTGGGGCAAGGACATCGAGGCGGCCCGTACCGAGGCGCGCCGCTTGCTCAAGGAGGCCGGCCAGGAAAACCTGAAGGTCACCTTCACCAACTTCGGACCCTTCGTTCCCTTCGGCGTCTACCTGATCGACCAGTGGACCAAGATCGGCGTGACGGCCGAGCAGCAGGTACTGGCGCCCCCACAATTCTTCGCCAACCGTTCGCAGCGCAATTTCGACGTCATCCTCGACGCCCACCAGGCCTATGTGGACGACCCGTCGCTCGACCTCGCCGTCTACCAGTCGGCCAGCAAGAATCCGCTCAACCTCTCGGGTCTCGAAGCGCCGGAAATCGACGCGCTGTTCGAACAGCAGGCCCGCGAGTTCGATCCGGCGAAGCGCAAGGCCATCGCGCAGGAGATCGAAGCCAAGGCAATGGACCTGGCGATCACCAACCCGCTACTGTGGGCCCAGCGGATCATCATCATCGACAAGAAGGTGAAGGGCTTCCACATGTCGCCAAGCTCGCTCATCGGCCGCGACATGGCGGAGATCTGGCTCACCGAGTAGTCGAGGTGCCGCATATCGATCGAAACCAGCCCCGCCCGGCTTCAACCGGGCGGGGTTTTTCGTTGATCCTGCGATCCGGGCATGTTTCTTGGCCGCGTCCCACGAGGAGCCGCCTGCGGTGAGTGCCAGGAAGAAGGATGAAACGAGCGGTGCCTCGGCTGCGAGCCCGCTTACGCGCGTCGAGCTCGACTTCCTGCCGCTGACGATCGGCTATTTCCTTCGGCGGCTGCAGGACGCCTACAAGCGCTACTTCATCAGCCAGGCCGCCGGCTTCGAGATGACGCCGAAGGATGTCGCGGCGCTGGTCATCGTCTCCGCCAACAAGGGCATCTCGCCGACCCAGCTCGGCGCCGCGATGGCGATCGACGCGGCGATGACCTCGCTGATGCTTGCCGCTTTGGAGCGACGCGGCCTGTTGAAGCGCAGCAAGAGCCCGAGCGATGGCCGGGCGCGCGTCGTTTCGCTGACCAGGGCGGGAACCGCCATGGTCGCCGAGCTCCGCGAAGCCGTCCCGGCGGTCGACCGCCACTTCACCGACGCGCTGAGCGAGGCCGAACGCGTCCAGCTGCTTGGCATGCTGGCGCGTTTATGGGCGTCGCGTTCGGGAGAAGTCGTCTAGGATTTCGCCGCTGCTGCCGCCATTTGCGCCTTAACCCGGTCGTCGAGGCCTGGATCCGGTGCCACCGTGCGAAACCAGATGCGGCTGAACCGCCAGACGCCGCCGCGGCGCCGGTATTCGCATTTGTAGCGGCCCTCCATCCATGGTCCCCACACGTTGATCGGCGCGCCCTGCCGCGTCATCAGTTCGCAGTAGTGGCGGTGCCAGGTCCACTCGCCGGTAGCATGGTCGCCGTCCACTTCGATCACCGGCGAGCTCAGCACATAGGCATCGTGGGTGACGGACATCGTCGCCATCCGGTCGAACACGCGTTTCAGCGCTTCCTTGCCGCGAACCTCGCCATTGAACGAAATGTCGGTGACGACGTCCTCGTCGAACTGCTCGTGCATCTCGTCCCATTTGCGGTCGGCGAGGAAGCGGATGTATCGCCGATGAAGGGATTTGATTGCGTCGGCCGAGCGCAGGGCATCGACCTCTCGCTCGAGCTTTTCCAGGCGCGCCGCCAGCGACGCAATGTCCTCCATGTCGGCCATGCAAATTCCTCCTGCCCAGCTTGCGCGACGATATTTTAGTTTTTAAACTATATCAACGGTCGGAACGCGGCCGACGATGGGAGGCGACGTGAAGGCGGTCATTTGCAGAAGTTTCGACGGCCCGGCCGCCCTCGAGATCTCCGATCTGCCCGAGCCCGTGCCGGCCGCCGGAGAAGTCGTCGTCGACATCGCGGCGGCCGCGATCAACTTCGCCGACGCGCTGATGGTCAAGGGCGGGTACCAGTTGCGCCCGCCGCTTCCGTTTACCCCCGGCATAGAGTTTTCGGGACAGGTCTCCGCCTGCGGCGATGGCGTGACGCGCTGGAAGATCGGGGACCGCGTCATGGGCTCGCCGGCATTTGGCGCTTACGCGGAACGCATTGCCATCTCGCAGGAACGTCTGTTCGCAGTGCCCGAGGGGATGTCGGACGAGTTGGCCTGTGGCTTCACGGTCGCTTATGGCACGGCGGGGTTCGCCCTTCTCGACCGCGGCAGCCTCACGAACAGTGACATCTTGCTGGTCACTGGTGCAACGGGCAACGTCGGTCGGGCCGCACTCGGCATCGCCAGGCGCATGGGCGCCCGCGCGATAGCCGCCGTCGGCTCGCCATCTCGCGGGCAACTGGCGCTTGATTGCGGCGCCAGCGATTTCGTCGACTATACGCAGGAAGGCTGGGTCGAGGAGACGAAGCGTCTCTCCGGCGGTCGTGGTGTGTCGGTCATCCTCGACAATGTCGGCGGCGCGGCCTTCGACAAGGGTCTGCGCGCGACGGCGCCCGAGGCGCGCGTGCTCGTCGTCGGCTTCGCGAGCGGCACGATCCCGCGCATCCCGGCGGAATACCTCATGATTAAGAACATCGTCGTGCATGGCATCGGCTTCGGCGCGATGATCGCGTCAGCCTCGCCCCGTGCCAAGACGACAATCGATCGTCTCGCCGCGATGCATGCCGCAAAGCCCTTCGCGCCGCCGCGCCCCCGCGCTATCGGCCTTGTCGATCTGCCGCAGGCAATGGCGGACATGCTTGCCCATCGGGCCGATGGCCAGGCCGTGGTGCGGCCGGCGGCATGAGCAGTAATTCTTGAACGGGAAGTTTCAGATGAGCGCAGTCTACATCGTTGGCGTTGGCATGACGCCCTTCGGCAAGCACCTTGAAACCTCTTGCAGCGAGCTTGCGCAGCAGGCGGCGCGCGAAGCGCTTGCCGATGCGGGCATCGAAGCTGGTGAAGTCGATCTCGCCTTCTATGCCAATACCGCACAGGGCTCGATCGAAGGCCAGATGGGCATCAAGGGCGAGCATGCCCTTCGGCCGCTCGGCGTGCAGGGCGCGCCGATGTTCAACGTCGAGAACGCCTGTGCGAGCTCAAGTTCCGGCCTGCACCTCGCGGCGGCGCAGATCGCCGCCGGCCAGGCCGAAATCGCACTCGTCGTCGGTGCCGAAAAGCTCAACACCAAGGATCGCGACAAGAAGTTCGCGACCTTCAACCAGCCGTTCGACTACGCAGCGGCGAAGGCCTTCGTCGACCGCTATTGGAACGATGTCGCAGACATCAAGCCGCCCGAAGGCGTCGTCATCGACGAGTCCATGCGCAGCGTTTTCATGGACATCTACTCGATCAACGCGCGCATCCACATGAAGCGTTTCGGCACCACATGGGAGCAGATCGCTTACGCCTCGTCGAAGAACCACGCGCATTCGGTCAAGAATCCTCTCTCGCAATACCGCAATGAGGTCAGCACCGAGGAGGTTCTTGGCGCGCGCGTGATCTCGTGGCCGCTGACCTTGCCCATGTGCGCGCCGATCAGTGATGGCGCATCGGCGATCGTCTTGTGTTCGGAAGGTGCGTTGAAGCGGATGGCAAAGGCCAGGCCGGTTCGGCTCGCGGCGACGGCTGCTCGTTCCGGCACCGACCGCGATATCACCGACAGCGAAAACTCGGCTCTGCGGCTAGCCTCACGGAAGGCCTTCGCCGCTGCCGGCATCGGACCGGAGGACGTCGCCGTCGCCGAAGTGCACGACGCCAGCGCCTTTTCCGAGATCACCCACGTCGAGGCGCTCGGTTTGTGTGAGATCGGTCAGGGCGGCGCGTTCATCGCAAGCGGCGCGACCACATTCGGCGGTAAGGTCCCGGTCAACCTGTCCGGCGGCCTGCAGTCGAAGGGTCACCCTGTGGCCGCGACGGGCCTGGCCCAGCTGTTTGAGCTGACCAAGCAGATGCGCGGCGAGCTGGACAACCGCAAGGTTCCGAACGCGCGCTATGCCGTGGCATCCAACGGCGGCGGCTTCATCGGCGTCGAAGACGCCATCGCTGTCGTGTCGGTGCTGGGCCAGGCCTGATGAAACTCATCGAGTTCTTCGACCGGGGCGCATCGCTGGGCGGGGATCACCCCTGCCTGGTGGAAGCGGAGGGTTCGCGGAGCTATGCAAAGGTGCAGGCGACGACGCACCGCGTCGCCAATGCCTGCATCCGCGACGGATTCGCGGTTGGCACGCCCTTCGCGGTCTTCAGCGGCAACAAGACGATGGCGTTCGAGGTGCTTCTCGGCTGCCTCCGCGCCGGCTGCGTCTGGGTGCCGGCAAACGCGCGGAGCGCCGTCGGTGAGCTGGCGCATGTCTTTTCGCTGACCGGCACGAAGATCCTCTTCTACGCCAGCGCCCTGGCTGCGCAGGTCGTGGAGCTTCAGGTCGCGGCTCCGTCAGTCTCTGCTTACATCTGCATTGATGGCGAACCAGAGACCGAAGGGCACGTGTCGGCTGACCGGTGGCTGGCTGGCACGTCCGAAACGTCACCAGAGCTGAACTACTCCGACGACGCGCTGGCCACACTGTTTCCGACGGGCGGCACTACCGGCTATCCGAAGGCGGTGATGACCAGCCATCGCGTATGGGACGCGCGGATCGCCTCTACCCTGTTGCGCATTGGCTGCGAGCGGCCGGTGCAGCTGGTCGCGGCGCCCATGACTCACGCAGCCGGTGCGGGTGCGCTCGAATTGATGGCGATCGGCTCGACGACGATCGTCTTGCCAGCTTTCGAACCGCAGGCCGTGATCGAGGCGATAGGAAGGCACAAGGTCACGCACCTCTTCCTGCCGCCCACCGCGCTCTACCGTGTGCTGTCGCACCCGGACGCACGCGCGGGCGATTACTCGTCGCTGCGCTACCTGACCGTGGCGGCCGCGCCCGTCTCTGCGGATAAGCTGGCGGAGGCCGTGGAGCTTTTCGGACCGGTGGTCGAGCAGGCCTTTGGAGGCACCGAGCTCGGCACCAGCACGTGCTCGTTCCAGCCGAAGGCGCTCGCCGCGGCGGCAAGGGCGGGCGATCGGGAACTGCTCAAGAGTTGCGGACGTCCGACCCCGATGAGCCGCGTCGAGATCGTCGGTGAGGACGGCAAGGCGCTCCCAGTCGGCGAGGTCGGCGAAATCGTTGTCAAAAGCAGCTCGAACGCCAACGGATACTACGGCAACGCGGAAGAAACGGCGCGCGCCTTCCGCGACGGCTGGTTCCACACCGGGGACCTGGGCTGCAAGGACGGGCGCGGATTCGTCTACATCCGCGACCGCTTGAAGGACATGCTGATCACCGGCGGCTACAACGTATACCCGTCGGAAGTCGAGCGGGCGCTGCTGGCTCATCCCGCGGTTCAAGACTGCGCGGTGATCGGCATTCCCGACCCCGACTGGGGAGAAGCGGTTGCCGCGGTCGTCGAATGCAAGCCGGGGCTGTCCTGCGCGGCCGAAGAGCTGATCGCCTGGGCCAAGGGCCGCCTGAGCTCCTACAAGGTGCCGAAAACGGTTTCCTTCCGCGACCTTCCGCGCAGCCCGGTCGGCAAGGTGCTGAAGCGCGTGCTTCGCGACGAACACTGGCGTCAGGCCGGGCGCACAATCTGAACAAACGGGAGAACAGGGTTGTCCTACAAGACGATAGAACTCGAGCACCGCGGCGCTGTTGCCACCGTAGTGCTCAACCGGCCTCAGGCGATGAACGCCGTGTCCTCGACAATGCAGCTCGAACTGCGCCAGGTGTGGAACGAGTTGGACGAGCGCCGCGACGTCCGCGTCGTCGTATTGACCGGCAGCGGCCGTGCCTTCTGCGCGGGCGCCGATATCCGCGCCGATGCCGAGGCTGCGCCGTCGGACGAGCCCGCGCCGGAGTTCATCGACGTTGCGGCCAAGACGGACGCAATCTTCACGCGCTTTTCCAAGCCGGTCATCGCGGCGTTGAACGGCATCACCTGCGGCGGTGGACTGGAACTTGCCATGATGTGCGACCTGATCGTCGCCAAACGCTCGGCCAAGATCGGCGACGCGCACATCAATTTCGGCATGCTCCCGGGCGGCGGCGCGACGGTGCGGCTGCCGCGCCTGATCGGCATGATGCGGGCCCGGTACCTGATGTTCTCTGGCGAGCTGTGGCCGGCGGAGGAGATGGAACGGCTCGGACTCGTGGCAAAGGTCTTCGAGGACGAGACCTTCGAGGCCGACGTCGCGAAGCTTGCCGACAATCTCGCGGCCAAGAGCCCGCTCGCTCTGCGGCGCATGAAGCAGCTGATGAACGATGCGTTCGACCTGCCGACTGAAAAGGCAGTGAACGCGGAAAAGGATGCAGTGCGCATCCACATGAAGACGGCAGATGCGGCGGAGGGCATGGCGGCGTTCGCCGAGAAGCGCCCGCCGGTCTTTCGCGGATACTAGGAACAGGAAGCGGACATGGAAATCAGGAATAGCGTGGCGATCGTCACCGGCGCGGCCTCCGGCCTCGGCCGCGCGGTCGCAATCCGGCTTGCCGCGAAGGGCGCGAAAGTTGCTATGCTCGACCGCGACGGCGATGCGGTGACGCGCGCGGCCAGCGAGATCGGCGGCGCAGCCAAGGGTTATGCCGCAGACGTAACCGATGAATCGTCCGTCGAGGCAGCGATCGCCGATGCCGCCGCCGGCGGCACCGTACGCATCTGCGTCAACTGCGCCGGTATCGGCGGGGCCGGCCGCATCGTCGGCAAGAAGGGCCCGCTCCCGCTTGCCGACTTTAACCGCATCCTGTCGATCAACCTTGTCGGCACCTTCAACGTCATGCGGCTTGCCGCGGCACGCATGATCGAAGCTGAACCGGTGGGCGACACGGCGGAGCGTGGCGTTATCGTCAACACGGCCTCGATCGCCGCATTCGAGGGCCAGATGGGCCAGATCGCCTACGCTGCCAGCAAGGCCGGCGTGGTTGGCATGACGCTGCCTGCGGCACGCGACCTCGCTCAGTTCAACATCCGCGTCTGCACGATCGCGCCCGGCCTGTTCGAGACGCCGCTGATCGGCGGGATCCCGGAGCCGGTAAAGGCGCAAATCGAGGCGCAGCTCGAATTCCCCAAGCGCGCGGGAAAGCCGGACGAGTTCGCCTTCACCGTCGAGCACCTGATCGAAAATCCCTACATCAACGCCGAGGTGATCCGGCTCGACGCCGGAACCCGCCCGCCGCCGCGCTGAGGATAAGGCTTTGACGGAACAAGAGGGCCTTCCGCCCGAAGCGCTGCCGGGCATGCGCCTGGCCTTCACGGTGCGGCTCGATTTCGGGCCGCGCTACCGCTTCGGACCGGTGCCTCAGGGCTACATGACCGGGTTCGTCGGCGTCGTCGGCGGAACCGTCACAGGCCCGCGCTTTTCGGGCAAAGTGATACCGAACTCCGGCGGCGACTGGCCGGTGATCTGGGCCGACGGTACCATCGAGTTCGACGCGCGCTACCTGATCCAGGCCGGCGACGGCACGATTGTCTATGTTGAGAACCGCGGCCTGGCGCGCGCGTCGGCGGAGGTTCAGGCCCGCGTAAACGCCGGCCTGCCGGTGTCGATGGCGGAGAACTACTTCCGCACGACGCCGCGCTTCACAGTCGCATCAGGTCCGCACGACTGGCTTTCCCGCAGCCTCTTCGTCGGCCTCGGCGACAAGCACGCGCAGCACTCCTACTTCCACTTCTACACGCTGGACTGAGGCGGCTGCCGCCTCAGTAGACCAGCATGGTGCTGAGCGACGGCACGAAGATCAGCAGCATCGTCACCGCCCACGCTGCGAACACGAACGGCGCCGACCCGGCGAAAACATCGCCGAGCGACACCTCCCTGTCTCCCCGCATCATGCCGGCGATGGTGAACACGGCCATGCCGAAGGGCGGCGTCAGCAGTCCGACCTCGACGGCGATGACCGTGATGACGCCGAGCCATATCAAGTCGATGCCGACCGCCTGGAAGGCAGGAGCGACAACCGGCACGAGAATCAGCACGATCGACAGCGAGTCGAGGATCGTACCGAGGATCAGGATGACCAGCGCGTAGATGAGCACATGTACCGTCATCGACACGTCGAGCGCGACGATGGTATTGGCGAGAAGGTCAGGGATTCCGGTGAGCGCAAGCAGGCGAGAGAACATGCTGGCGCCGATGATCAGCAGCATGATCGACGCCATCACCAGAGCGGTGCTGGAGAGCGTTTCCCACAGGCTCGCCCGCGTGAGCTTGCCGCGCAGCAGCGCCAGCAGGAACGCCCCGGTCGCGCCGACAGCGCCGGCTTCGAGAGCGGTGAAATAGCCGTTGTAGAGTCCGCCAAGCACGACCGCGACGAGCGACAGGATCGGCGCGGACAAGGCAACCAGTCGCCACCACGGCAGGAGTTCCGCCTTCGGCGCCTGTGCCGCGCGCTCCACGGTCTGCCCGAACGCCTCCGGCTTCCACAGCGCCCAGCCGACGATTAGGACGATGTAGGTGCCGGCAAGGATCAGGCCCGGGATGATGCCGGCGATGAACAGCGAGCCGATCGATTGCTCGGTCAGGATGCCATAGAGGATGAACAGCGCGCTCGGCGGGATTAGCATGCCGAGCAGCGACGAGCCCGCCACCACGCCGACGGCGAAGCGCGGCGAATAGCCGTGACGGCGCATTTCCGGCACCGCGATCTGCGTGAACACGGTGACCGACGCGATGGTGACGCCGGTCACCGCGGCGAAGATGGCGTTGGCGATCACGGTGCCGATACCCAGACCGCCAGGCAGCCTGCGCGTCAGCTGGTTGACCACCCGGTAGATGTCGCGTCCCATGTCGGCGACGAGGACGAACTGGCCCATCAGCACGAACAGCGGGACGACCGCGAACTCGTAGGTGGCGATGGAGCCGGTGGCGCTAATCGCCATCAGCGAGTTCGCCTGGTCGAAGCCGCGAAGCGCGATCGTGCCTAGGAACGACACGCCAAGCAGCGCCACTGCGAGGTGCAGGCCGGAATAGATGAGGGCGACCAGCGCGACGACGCAGATCAAGCCGATGGTGATGGCTGTCATGACGCGCTCCGGCGGGCTTGGCGGAACCAGGCCCAGGCCTGTGCGAGATAGATGATGGCAAGGAGGAGGCTGCTGACGAGCACGATCAGCGTCGTCGGCCACTTGGCGATCTGGAAGATCTGCGGATCGCCGTAGGTGTCGCCGGTGCGCAGGTGCCTCAGCAGCACGGGATAGACCGCGTTCGCCACCGCTGCGAACAGGAGGCCGCCGACGAGGGCGAGGAAGCCCTCGAAATAGGCGACGGCACGCGGTCCCCAGCGCCCCACCACCCCGAACATGAACTCGGTGCGCACCATGCGCTGGGCCGCCAGCGCCCAGGGCGCTTGGAGGAACACCACGCAGACGATGCTGAGCGCCGCGAGTTCCGGAACGCCGGCGACGGGATGGCGCATCGTCAGGCGGCTTATCACGTCGGTATCGACGAGCACGACGAGCGCGGCGACGCCCACGGTGCCAAGCACGGCGATCGTTCGCGCGAGCAGCATGAGCGGGCGCGGTATCTCGGGAACGCCGGCATCGTTCATGGATCAGCCCTCCCGGCCGAAACACGCTGAAAAGCGAAGCGGGGCCTTTCGGCCCCGCTCTGTCGACTTACTGCTGGTCCCAGGCGCGAACCGGCGTGGCGCCGTTCTTGCGCATGAAGTCCATGTATGCCTTGAGCACGCCGGTGCCGTCGAGGCCCTTTGCGTCCTGGTCCTTGGCCCAGTTCATCGCGATCGGGTCCATGCCGTCGACCCAGGCCTTGCGGTTCTCCGGCGTCATCATGGTGACGGTCACGCCCTTGGCCTTGAGGTCCTCGGTGGCCTTGGCGTCGCCGGCCATCGCCGCTTCGGCATACTTCTTGATGTAGTGTTGACCGGCATGCTCCAGCGCCGCCTGCACTTCAGCCGGCAGCGTGTCCCACTTGGTCTGGCTGAAGGCGATCATGCCGCTCGGCGAGCAGCCGATGCCGGCTTCCAGCATGAAAGGCGCCTGCTCGTAGGTGCGCGCGCCGATGGCAATGAGGCGGATGTCGGCCAGTGCGTCGACGGCGCCGCTCTGCAGGCTGGTATACGCGGTGGCGGGAGACGCCTGCACGCCGGTTGCGCCGGTGTTCTTGAACCAGGCGAGGTTCGGGCCGCCGCCGCCGATCTTGAGCCCCTTGAAGTCCTCGACCTTCTCGATCTTGCTCTTGCTCATGACGACGAAGTTGCCGGCCGAGAAGGTGGCCAGGAACTTGATCTTGTTGTCTTCGAGCAGCTTCTTGGTCGCCGGGTACTCCGTCGACAGATACTCGAAGGCGCGCATCGCGGTGCCGATGTCGGCCGTGGTGAACGGCGTCAGATAGCCGACGTTGAGCAGCGACAGGCGCGCCGATTCCTGCGCGTGAGACAGCGACGCCATGTCGGTGAGGCCGCTGTTCAGCGCGTCGATCGTCTCGTTCGGCTTGATCAGCGTGCCGCCCGCGGCGATCGTCCAGTTGATCTTGTACTTGTTGCCGGTGCGGGCAAGCTCTGCATTCACCTCGGGGATCAGATCCTCGATGATCATCTTTTCGGTCATCAGCACCGGCGGGAATGCCGAGGCGTAGGTGAGATTGATGACCTCCTGCGCATGCAGCGCGACGGTCGATGCTGCGAGCGCCAGAGCGGCGAACGCGAATTTGAGCGGCTTCATGGTTTCCTCCCTGACGCCTCCAGCGCCACTCCGGCGCGTGCGGCGAAGCGAACGAACGTTAGTTTAATTTATAAAGCAAATCAAGCGGCGGGCGAGCCGGCCTGACGGGCCCGCATTTCCTTGACCTCGGCCGCGACGCGCGCATCGAGATCGGGATCCGGAGCTACCGAACGGAAGTGGATATAGGTGAACATCCAACGTCCGTTCTCGCGCCGGTATTCGCAGCGGTACCGGCCTTCCTGCCAGACGCCCCAGATCCGCTGGAGGCCGCCATGCGGCATCGGATGGTCGGCGACGAAGCGGTGCCAGGTGAACCGGCCGGTGGCCTTGTCGCCGTCCACTTCGATGAACGGCGACGACAGGACGTAGCCGTCTCGCGAGCGCACCATCGAGCCGATCTTGTTGAACTCGTCGAGGATCGCCGTGCGGCCGCGCCGCTCGCCGTGCCATGTGATGTCGGTCACCGCGTCGTCGGTGAACATGTCGATCATAACGTTCCAGTTGCGGTCGGCGAGTCCGGTTATGTAGGCTTGTTGCAGCAGGCGGATCTCCTCGCGCGCCTCGAGCAGATCGAGTCGCGCGGTCAGCGCCCTGATCAGTTCTGAACTCTCTGACATTCCGGTATCTCCCTCATGCGGCCGGGCCACGCCGGAACGCAGACCCCTGCCCGCGCAACCAGCCGCTCTCCCCGCGACCGCAGCTTGATCCTAACGTCCATTAGGCGGAAGTCCAGTGGGCCGCTGCGCGTCACCTGCGTCTTCCGCACCACCGCCTCGGCGGCTACTTAGGTTCGATCTCTGGCGTGTCCCGACCTGGGAAAAAGCGACACGTGCAGGCACGGTCAATGGTGGGCCCGGAGGTTCGGGCACAGTCCTCTAGTTTCAATCACATCTGCTTGCTAACCGGGCAAGAGGTCACAACGGGCATCACAAGGGAATCTTGCAATTCTGCTAACCCCACGGTCCTCAATTCATCGCCGAACGGGTGGACTGCGGCATGAGCGGGCCCCTGTCGGAGGCCAAGGTTGAAGCACTGATGCAGCTAATTGCAGCAAGCATTGAAGCCAACCCACACGAACTCTATGGCTACAAGTGGTGCAAGCTCTCGCATACCCAACGTGCCTCCAAACTAGGAATGTCGGAGAGGACGCTGCGCCGGATTGTAGGGGCCCCTCCGGGGCAAGCCCCCTTCGTTTCGACCTGTCGGGTAATTGATGGCGTCAATACCGTTCTCCTCCGTGTAGGAGAAGAGGGCCCACCAATGCCCGAAGACGAAGCCCGAAAGATGGTCAAGGTCTGGCGCAGTTGGCTTAATAAAAACGTTCCTATCCATCGGGCCGAGTTGGAGGCTGAAAAGGAGAAGCTAACCGTCCAGCTCAAACAGGCGATGATAAACGAGAAGAGTGAAACCGACGCACAGATCAAAAAGATCAACAAAACACTCGGACGGCTTCGCGAGAATGAAACCCGGTCTGAATATGGCTGTATGGTTGGTCTCGCGAAGGACTGGCCAGCTGGCCTTCAGATCGAGCTGTTCAAGATGGCCGTCAATGATTGGACCGAGTTTATGGGCGGAGTGAAAGTCGTGCAAGCGCACGAAGCTGCAATGGGAACTGCCAAGCCCATGTACTTCAAGTACCCGCATATCAAGACGCTTCGGCGCTATCATAAAGTGGCGGTGGACATGATGGTGATGCGCTATCAGACTATCGGAAAAGAGCCACCAGAGGCGCTGAAGGCGATTAATCCGGCTCTTTGGAAGAACAAGAAGCCGAAATGACCGATTGTTCTTTCTCCCGAATTTAGAGGGTTAGAATTACTCTTTTCAATTTGATCAGTTAGACAAAAAAAGAAACGGACATTGAAAAGAGTGGCGTGCTTCCGCTCGGCTGGGCCTCACGGAGAGCACCACAAGATGCAGGTTTCGAATAACTTTGAGAACGGGAAGAATGTCGCTTCGCTCTTATCCCTCCCGTTGGTCGGAACCATCCTCCACTACCCTCCCTCCACGATGTCACTCGGTGGTCTCGCGACAGTTCCGGCGACATTAAAGTTTTCGAGTTTCGGCCTTCACAGCTAGGAGGTTGCGGCGTTCGGCAAAGTGGGAAATCAGCCTCCCTCAACCATCCCATCGCCAATTGGCACGACAAGGTCTTTTCCCTTTCTATAGGTGCCCATCTCGTTACCGCTCATAGCGGGGCCTTAGTTCCTGACCGCCTCCCAGAACAGGAGACGGACATGGACACCAAGGAATTTTTCGCTGCGAGTTCCGCGGAGCTGGCGGAGGTTTTGACGGAGAGGCTGTCAGCGACACCCGAGCCTCAGCCTCTCGCGATATCCGAATGGCTCGCGATGTCGCTCTTGCAGAAGGCGATCCGTCGGGGGGAGACAGCCCACGCACTCCGTGCTGCCGCAACGCTCTTGCAGCGCGCGCCAGATCGGCTCTGGAAGAGGCTCACGGTGGCTGTGTTTGAAGATGTCGGCCTCGGTAGCCTTGACCTGATCGCCCCTGTGCTCACCGCCACGTCAGGCAAGGGTGTGCGCAGGCTGTTTGGAGGCGACTGGGTGGTCGCCAGCGCCATCGTGGAACGCATGGCAGCTGCACGTAAATGCCGAGCTGCGGACGATCTGCTGATGACGGTCATCAGCCATCCTCGATACGAGGCAGAGCGTCTCAGCCTGACCTACCGCGCCCTGCGAGAACTGATGGAGATCGTATGCGGCGACGGCGACATCATCACCCGAGGGATCGCGTTGACCTTCGCCCGTGGGACCGACAGATTTCCCGTTAGCTCGATGCGTCCACGCAAAGGCAACTTAGCCTGCGTCTTCGGATCAATGCGGCGGGCGGACTTTCCCTTCACCGTCGTGGACCTCGCCGAACGGGGTTCAACCCGGTTCCGGGAACCCCTCCCAGCGCTCATGTCCCTACTGTCCCGCGATGTCCCTGCGCGCTGCACCGGATACGAACCCACTGAAAAGGAAGATGATTTTCTACCAACGACGATGATAGGTGACGTACCTTCGTGGTGTGTGGATTTCTACACCCGTCCCGGCAGGGCGAGTTTGAAAGCCTTCTTAAAGCAAGACACGCCATCTGGTCGGTGGATCGGCGAGCACATCACACCGCGTGATCGTGTCGAGTTCTTAGGCGGCCTCGTCTTTCGCGCACAAGGCGGACTTCTCCGCCGACGTTTGCAATGGCCCATGGGTGAGCGTTTGCGAAGAACCATGGAGGTCGAGGCAAACGGCTTTGGCATTGAGGATGCGAGCGAAGTCCTGACCTGCTGCGCGACGACCTTCAGGCTCTGGATGAGGAGAGAGCAAATGTTCTGTGAGAACTCCCTTGCAGTTGCGCTGCAAACCACGCCAGCCGTTGAGGCGGGAAGTGGCGGTCATTCAATTTATAATCAAATGCAATCAATTGCACTGGCTCCCGATGCCCGACGGACGCCGAATTGCCCTCACCTAATTTCCGGCGCACAAGGCGTGTCACATGAGGTGCGGGCGCTGCTCACTCATTCCCTCGCCGACGCGACCAGGCGCGCCTACGGGTCAGATATTGCGCACTACGAGACTTGGGGCGGGACCATCCCTTCTTCGCCCGAGCAGGTTGCTGAGTATCTGGCTGGGCTTGCGTCCACCCACACAGCGGCGACGATCAACAGGCGGTTGGCTTCGCTGTCTAAGGCGCACCGCGCCATCGGTGCCGATGACCCGACCAAGTCGGAAATCGTCAAGGCCACGATGCGGGGCATCAGGCGCATGATCGGCACCGCGCAGCGCGAAGCGAAGCCCATCCTTCGCGAAGACCTGTTCCAAATGTTGGAGCGAATTGGCGAGCGCCCGAAAGACCAGCGCGACAAGGCACTCCTGCTTCTCGGGTTCGGCGGGGCGTTCCGTCGCTCAGAGTTGGTTGGCCTCGACCTTGCCGACGTTGAGAACGTTCGTCAGGGCATCGTCCTCACGATCCGCAGATCGAAGACCGACCAGACTGGCGCGGGACGCAAGATCGGCATCCCATTCGGTCGGACGAAATGGTGTCCGGTCAAGCATCTCGCCGACTGGCTTGAAACTACCGGCACTACGGACGGCCCGATATTCCGCAGCATCAACCGCCACGGACATGTGGACAGCCAGCGCCTGTCCGGCGAGGCAGTATCCATCATCGTGAAGAAGCGGGCTGAGGCAGCAGGCTTCGACCCCCATGCCTATTCCGGTCACAGCCTTCGCGCTGGGCTGGCCACCAGCGCCGTCATCGCAGGTGTCAGCACACTCTCTATTCGCCGCACGACAGGCCACGCCTCTGACGCCATGCTGGCCCGCTACGTCCGCATCGGCGATATCTTCACCGACAACGCGGCAGGAGCGGTCCTTTAGCTCACGGCTACCCGGGATAGGCCGACGACTTCGATCAGCGCCGCTTGCCATGCGCTCTGCAGTTCGACCTCCGAACACTGGATACGCTCGAAACCGGAACGCTTAGCTGCTAGGAGCCCGAATACGTGCTGCTCCATGTCGTATGCATGGTCCGCCGCGTTCCACCTCTGTGTTAGGTTCACCGACCAGCTTTCCACGCCAAGTTCCGTCGGGATGTGCTGATTGATGGAGTGGAGACGACCGTCAAGATCGGTCGTGTGGCCGATCTTGAATACGTTTCTCTTGCCGTACCGGAGCGCGTAGGTCCAACTGCTTTCCTGTACGCTCCTAGTCACAGTGTAGGTAGCGTCCGTCGGCCTTGGTCCTGTGGTGGGTCGGAAAAGCTGGTTGAGCTGAGACATCCTTGCAAGTGCGGGAAGCTCAGGAAGAGCTACCTGCTCGGACGCGAGAGCCAGAACGTTTTCTGCATCGGCGGCGTCGAGCTCGACGACCCCGGGAGTGGCGAGCATTGTAAGCTGCTTTGCTAGGACGTCAGTGAGCAGTGGCGAAGGCACGAACCGCCACGCCCTCACCAACGCGACAGCGTGAGGGAAACGGAAACTCTCGAACGGGTCGAAGTCCCTCGGATCGAGCTCGTTCCGGTCGATGACGTCAAGCGTGCGAAGCGGCTCAAAGCCAATTTCCGCCATCCCGAGCAATCGACCACGATGTGTTCCTCAGCGGTTCGGTCGGTCTGCGTCCCTACGAAGACGAGGCGATCACCACGCTTCGCAAGCCGAAGCAAGCGATCAAGGTGGCCTTTTGTTGTGAACGTAGCCAAGGGAATTCGTCCGAAGTTCATCCCCCACACCCGTGTCGCAAACAGTCTCATCTTGGCAGCATGAACTGAAAAGGTTGCAATTTCCTAATGTCGTAAATGCCTCGATGCGAACCTATTGGTTGAGGCGAGAATATCGTCGCACGCTTTGCGTCTGGATAGTTGACGGACCCAATGGCCGCATTTTTGCTCAGAAAGCAAAGCCCTCGCAACCTTTTGCCGCTACTCATTCACCAAGAAGACGGAGGACCTATGACACGAGTTCACATTCCTAGTAGCGGCCCAATCGCGTGGCAGGCATTTCTCGCAAAGCCCGACCTGCATTGGCGAACAGGATATTCCGCCAAGACCCTCGCCTATTGCTGGGAAAGCGCAAACGGTCTTCCGCCCGAGATCGCCCGAATGTTCGACGCACCTGCGGAGCTTCTGCTCGCGGTGCCAGAGTACAAAGTTCCTCTTCCGGGCGGAACTACGCAGAGCCAGAACGACGTGTTTGCGCTCATCCGCCATGGAGAGGAGACGTGCGCCGCAATGATCGAGGGCAAGGTCAACGAGCCCTTCGACAAGACCGTGGCTGAATGGCTGCGCACGCCTTCGGACGGCAAGCAGGTGCGGCTCCGCCATCTCTGCGAGCTTCTAGGGCTGGACCCCGAGCGCCCGCCGCTGCACCTGCGGTATCAGCTGCTGCACCGAACGGCCTCGGCGCTGATTGAAGCACGCCGCTTCAAGACAGACGAGGCGGCGATGATCGTGCATTCCTTCTCGCCGCAGCGATTGTGGTTTGAGGACTATGTGGCTCTGCTTGAAGCGATTGGCCTGTCGGCGGAAGCTGACATCGCCGTCGTAACGACGTTGAAAACAGGGCAACGGCTCAGGCTCGGTTGGGCGACCGGCGATGCGCAGTTTCTGGCGATATGAAGACAGCAATCGTCACAATCGCGGCGCTCGCGGCTTTCGTCGGCGCATCACACTCAGCAGGTTGGTCGGCATCCCAACACGAAGAAGATTGGGGGCCGTTCTGCACCGTCACCCATGCTCATGCCTTGGGGGCGACCCTAGGCTTCCACGGCGCTCCCGGTGGCTACGCCGCAGCACTCTTGGATTTTCGGCAAGAGAGCTACCCCGATGAGGTCACCAGTGTTTGGCAAGTCGATGACGGCAAGGCTTACCAGTTGCGTGGCGGCCTCAATGACTACTTCGGTTATCTCGAAATGGAATTGCACGATCTCGGGCTGCTGAATGCCGTGGCATCCGGCAGAAAGCTGACGGTTTCGCTAGACGGCATCGGGCAGATCAACGTTCCTCTCGACGGTTCCGGCGCGGCGATCAGTACGTTCAGGACATGCCTGTCAGGGTGACCCCTAACCTCCGCTAACATTCACTTCTCGAGACCAAAAATGAGTTGATTGAGCGTTATTTGCGCCCTCGGTGAAAATGGATTTCCATGCGTCAGAGAAAAACTCCTGCCACGAAGTATGACCATTCGGCTGTTGACCCAGTGAAGCGCTACCATCGGCTTCGTGAAGCCTTGGCCACGGAGAGCGGACGGCAAGTTTTTCGGCTTCTTCCAGTTGCAGATCAGACTGCACTGCGAGATGCGCTTCGCTTGGACGAAAGCGGAGCACCTCTACCTGGCAACCCGTGGACGCTAGTGGTTGCCTTAGGTGCGGTCACGTTGACGGCTGGATACGCCTACTTCGAGGGAGAAATCTTGCCGTTCCTGTTGGTCATGGGTGTGATTGTATTTGGCATGATAGCCAAAGCTTCGACGCCGATACCGGAGCACATACTTGATGGATGGCTAGATCAATAGCGTATAGGCTTCGGAAAGACCGACGTGCCTGGGGGGATTGGCCGTACTTGGAAAAGAGGGAGGAAAGTTCACCCAATTTCGCGTTCCTAGCGGCTCATGATCGCAGGTTGTCCGCGCTAGCGGGATTTGCCGAACGGTATTTCCGCGACGACCCCTCAACCGCCATAGTCAAGCTGCGGCAGTTCGCTGAGCTAACCGCGAAGATCATAGCCGCCCGGCATGGTGCGTATAGGGACGAGCGCGAGGCCTTCGACGACACACTTAGGCGGTTGTCTTACGACCGGATCATCCCGCGAGAGGTCGCGGACATCTTCCATGCGCTTCGCAAGTTCGGGAATGTCGCGGTCCACGAGGCAAAGGGGAGCCACGACAATGCTCTGACCGCGCTGAAATTCGCACGGTCGTTGGGTGTCTGGTTCCATCGCACCTATGGTGGGGAGCCGAACTTCAACCCCGGCGCTTTTGTTTCGCCGCCGGAGCCAGTGGACGCTACCGGCGCATTGCGGGCCGAAATCGAGGCCCTTCGCCAGAAGGTGGCCGAGACCGAGGATGTTGCTGCGGCGGCACGTCGGGAAGCTGACGAACACGCCCGCGCCCGCGAGACAGTCGAAGAGCGCCTCCGGCGTGAGGCCGAAGAACGAGTGGCGTGGGAACAACTCGCGCAAGAGAGCGAAGCTGAGCGGTCTGCTATCGCCGCCAAGCTGGCGAGCCTACAGGCCGAGGCTGAAGAGATGCCTCGCGCAAACCTCATGATGTTCATTGAGCGCGGTGAGGATGCCGCCACCAAGCTTGATCTGGATGAGGCGGAAACCCGCGCCCTGATCGACCAGCAGCTACGCGACAGCGGCTGGGAGGCCGACACCACGACCCTGCGCCATAGTGCTGGCATTCGACCAGCCAAGGGCCGGAACATGGCGATTGCCGAATGGCCAACCGCCAACGGTCCAGCCGACTATGCGCTCTTCGTCGGCACGATGCTGGTCGGCGTGGTCGAGGCCAAGCGCAAGCGCAAGAACATCTCGGCGGCAATAGACCAGTCGGAGCGATACTCGGTCGGCATCAAGGACAGCAGCGACTTCTCGTTCGCAGGTGGACCATGGGCCGAGCATCGCGTCCCGTTCGTCTTCGCCGCGAATGGCCGGTCCTATCTCAAGCAGATCGAGACCGAGAGCGGCATCTGGTTCCGCGACACGCGGCGGGCCGCCAATCACCGTCGTGCGCTGGTCAACTGGCCGACACCGGAGGGCCTCAGCGGTCTGCTGGAGATCGATCAGGACGCGGCGGATGCCGCGCTTAAGATCCAGCCATTCGAGTTCGGCTTCCCACTCCGACCCTATCAGGAAGCGGCGATCCGCGCCGTCGAGACTGCATTGTCGGACGAGGAGCGGTCGATGCTGGTGGCGATGGCGACTGGCACCGGCAAGACCAAGCTGGCCATCGCGCTGCTGTATCGGCTGCTGTCGGCCAAGCGGTTTCGTCGCATCTGCTTCGTCGTGGACCGCTCGGCGTTGGGCCACCAGACCGAAGGCGAGTTCTCAACCACGAAGGTGGTGGCGGGCAAAACCTTCGCCGAGATTTTTGGACTGAAGGGGCTGGGCGATGTAACGCCCGATCTGGAGACCAAGGTCCACATCTCCACGATCCAAGGGCTGGTCAAGCGGGCGTTGTTCGCCGCCGACACATCCGGCGCTCCACCTGTCGATCAGTATGACCTCATCGTCATTGACGAGTGCCATCGCGGCTACCTGCTCGACCGCGAGATGTCCGACGCAGAACTGTCGTTCCGGGGTCAAGACGACTACATCTCCAAATACCGGCGCGTGCTGGAGTATTTTGACGCGGTGAAGATCGGCCTGACGGCCACGCCCGCCCTGCACACAACCGACATCTTCGGCGAGCCGATCTTCCGCTACTCGTATCGCGAGGCTGTCATCGACGGTTACCTGATCGACCATGAGCCGCCGGTCCGGATCGAGACCGCACTTGCCCGGTCTGGTATCGGCTTCGCGGAAGGCGAGCAGGTCGAGTATCTGGCCCCGGCGACGGGCGAGATCAACACGGCAATCTTGCCGGACGAAATCCACTTCGAGGTCGAGAAGTTCAACAGGCAGGTGATCACGCCGGAGTTCAACCGCGTCGTCGCCGAGGAATTGGCCAAGCACATCGACCCAGCATTGCCCGGCAAGACCCTGATCTTCGCTGCCACCGACGCCCATGCGGACATCGTGGTCAGCGCCATCAAGACGGCGTTCGCCGATGCCTATGGCGAGATTGACGACGCGGCGGTCAGGAAGATCACCGGCAGTGTGGACAAGGTGCAGACGCTGATCCGCTCGTTCCGCAACGACGCCAATCCCAAGATCGCGGTCACCGTCGATCTGCTGACCACAGGCATCGACGTACCGAAGATCGTGAACCTCGTGTTTCTGCGCCGGGTTAACAGCCGCATCCTCTATGAGCAGATGATCGGGCGGGCGACACGCAAGTGCGACGAGATCGGCAAGGAGGTGTTCCGCATCTTCGACGCCGTGGACCTCTATCCCCACCTCCAGAACTTGACGGACATGAAGCCGGTCGTCATCAACCCGTCGATCAGCTTTGAGCAGCTTGTTGGCGAGATGTTGGGTGCGACCGACGACGCCCAGCGCGAGACGATCTGCGAGCAGATCGCGGTGAAGCTGCGCCGTCGCTTGAAGAAGCTGACCGATGAAACGCGGCAGCGGTTCGAGGCAGTCGCGGGCGAGACACCCGAGGCGATGTTGCAGCGCCTGCTGTCCGGCAATGCGCCCGACCTTGCCGCGTGGCTGAAAGACCGTGCCGCCATCGGCTCCATCCTCGACTGGCAGTCGGACTGCGACGATCCCCGCTATGTGCCGATCTCGCACCATGCCGACGAGGTCGTGGCCGTCACCCGAGGCTATGGCGATGCGCAAAAGCCGGAAGACTTCCTCGACAGCTTCTCGGCCTTCGTGCGCGACAACATCAACGCAATAGCCGCCCTGAAGCTCGTGGTGCAGCGTCCGGGTGACCTGACCCGCGCCGACCTAAAGGAACTGCGCCTTGCGCTCGACCGCAAGGGATACTCCGAGGCCAACCTGCGCCGGGCATGGGCCGACGCGAAGAACGAGGAGATTGCTGCCTCGATCATCGGCTTCGTGCGGCAGGCGGCTATCGGCGATCCGCTGGTTCCGTATGAGGATCGCGTCAGGACCGCCATGCGGTCGATCATGGCCAGCCGCCAATGGACGGAGCCGCAGAAACGGTGGCTCAAACGCATCGGCGAGCAGATCGAGAAAGAGGTCGTCGTTGACCGTGAGGCCATCGACAAGGAGCCCTTCATCGCCGACGGAGGGTTCAACCGGCTCAACAAGGTGTTCGGCGGCGAGCTTGAGACCATCCTCACCGGGATCAACGAAGAAATGTGGCTAGCAAGAGCATGAATGAAGAACGGATTAAGCCGGTACGCCGCAGAGCGGCTACGTCCGACACGTCAACTACGCAAGAAAACGTAGCTGAGGCTTATCCCGAGGTCTCGGACAACATCTACGGTGACTGGCTTAGGAGGATGCTTGACGACAACAAGCTGACGGCTGGCGAATTGGCTGAGAAATCAGGCGTGTCTGGTCCCCAAATCTACAACATCATCGCGGGACGCAGCCGAAATCCTCAACAAAAAACGAGAGATCGGCTGGAAAGCGCGCTGGGAGCCAAGCCGAAGGGCGAAGCGAAACCCGTGGAGGCACGCATTCCTGGCATGGGCGATCTGACCGACTTTGATCCCCATGACGAGACACTTCTCCCCGATGTGCCTGGCGTCTACGTTTTCTACGACATCACTGACAGGCCGGTTTATGTCGGCAAGGCAGTTAAAGGTCAGCGCACGATCAGGGTTAGGGTTCGGGAGCACTACGAGAAATTCTGGTTCAAGCGGCCAATCGTGGACAATGCCGCCTACATCGAGATCGGTGATGAGGAGCTCTGCAAGAGTGTCGAGAAGGCACTAATCAAGTTCCTGAAATCTAACGCTGTACTGAATAAGCAGCACGTCGAGCGAGAAAAATGACCACAACCATTGACATCGTCGCCAAGCTCTGGGGCTTGTGCAATTTGCTGCGCGACGATGGCGTCACCTACAACGAGTATGTGACCGAGCTGACATATCTGCTGTTCCTCAAGATGCTGGAGGAAACAGGCCGGGAGAACCGCCTGCCGGACGGCTATCGTTGGGGCATCCTCGCCAAGCGCGAGGGCATGGAACAGCTCGACTACTACAAGGCCATGCTGCTCGACCTCGGTAAGGCTAAGGACGGTCTCGTGAGCGCCATCTTCACCGACGCGCAGACCCGGCTGCGCAAGCCCACCAACCTCAAGGCGCTGACCTCGAACATCGACCAACTCGACTGGTTCTCGGCCCGCGAGGAGGGTTTAGGGAATCTCTATGAGGGCCTGCTGGAGAAGAACGCCGCCGACAAGAAGTCCGGGGCTGGC
Source organism: Pseudomonadota bacterium (assembly GCA_023457435.1). Lineage (GTDB taxonomy): Bacteria > Pseudomonadota > Alphaproteobacteria > Rhizobiales > Rhizobiaceae > RCIO01. Next base: position 22,491 of record JAEWLS010000027.1, on the reverse strand, counting down.
CAATACTTCACGCCACGTCCACTGATCGACTGCATCGTGCGGCTCATGCAGCCGCAGCGGGGCGAGACGGTGCAGGACCCAGCGGCAGGTACGGCTGGCTTCCTCGTCGCCGCCGACCGCTACATCAAGGATCACACCGATGACTTGTACAAGCTGCCTGAGGCGCAAGCCTTTTTCCAGCGTCACAGCGCCTTCGTCGGGGGCGAGCTGGTGCCGGACACACATCGGCTCTGCATGATGAACCTGCTGCTGCACGGCATCGAGGGCGGAGTGGAGTTGATCGACACGCTGTCGCCGGATGGCGAGGCGCTGCCCAAGGCCGACCTGATCCTGACCAATCCGCCGTTCGGCACCAAGAAGGGTGGTGGTCGTCCGACCCGCTCCGATTTCTCGGTGACGGCGGACACGTCGAACAAGCAGCTCGCCTTTGTCGAGCACATCGTCCGTGCCCTGAAACCCGGCGGCCGTGCTGCTGTCGTGGTGCCCGACAACGTGCTGTTCGAGGACAACACGGGCCGTCGCCTGCGCACATGGCTGATCGACCTCTGTAGCCTGCACACCATCCTGCGGCTGCCAACCGGCATCTTCTATGCGCAGGGCGTCAAGACCAACGTGCTGTTCTTCCAGCGCGGGAGGGCGGACAAGGCGAACACCAAGGCGGTCTGGGTCTACGACATGCGGGCCAACATGCCTGCCTTCGGCAAGACGCGTCCGCTGACGGTCGCCGACTTCGCCGAGTTCGAGACCGCCTATGGCTCCGATCCGAACGGAGGGGCCGAGCGCAGGGATCAGGGCGAGGACAGCCGGTGGCGCATGTTCAGCCGCGAGGCGATCACAGCCCGCAACGACAATCTCGACATCGCATGGTTGCGCGACACCGAGGCCGAAGCCGAGGAGGCACTGACCGAGCCGGAAGACATCGCCGCTGCCATCATCGGCCATCTCAAGACCGCGTTGGAAGAAATCGAGGCGCTGTCGGAGGAGATCGAGCCGGATAGCGTCCGGGAGGCCGCAGGTGTGGCGGAGGCGGCGGAATGAGCTTCTCGGCCTCGGTCACGGAACTGGTGCAGAACTCGACGTCGCCACTGGTAGAAACCGCGCCCAGCTGGGTCCGCGTCGACCTGGGCGATGTGGCCACAATCCTGAACGGTTACCCTTGGAAGTCGGCGTATTTCAATGATCAGCTCGGCGAGCCTGTCATCCGCATCAGAGATGTGACATCGGGAACTACCGAGACAAAGTATCGGGGCGAGGTCGTAGACGGCTATTGGGTCGAGGATGGCGATCTTCTGATTGGCATGGACGGCGACTTCAACGTTCGTGTTTGGGATGGAGGCAGGGCGCTGTTGAACCAACGGGTTTGTCGGATAACGCCCGACAAACGCCTCTATTTGCCGGAGTTACTTGCGCACGTACTTCCCGGCTATCTCCAGTTGATCCACGACGAGACGCATTCGATTACTGTCAAGCACCTCTCCTCGAAGACACTCGCTGAAATACCCCTGCCGCTCCCTCCGCTCCCTGAACAGCGTCGGATCGTGGCGAAGATCGACAGCCTCAGCGGCAGATCCAGACGCGCCCGCGATCACCTCGACCACATCCCCCGCCTCGTCGAGAAGTACAAGCAGGCCGTGCTGGATGTGGTGTTCGCCGACCTTTCTTCCCGTGCTCCGCTCAGCGAGCAGGTCGAGCCGGAGAGGGGCATCCCTTACGGTATCGTGCAAACCGGCGACCCATTTGAAGGGGGCGTTCCGACGATCCGATGCGGGGACATTAAAAGGTTCCGTGTTGCTCGTGATGGTTTGAAGCTCGTCAACCCGGAGATCGAAAGCGGCTTTCGGAGAACGCGGCTGCGAGGAGGCGAAGTTCTAATCGCAATTCGAGGAAGTGTGGGTGAAACATGTGTGGTGCCGTCCGAACTCGTTGATTGCAACATAAGTCGTGAGGTGGCGATGATCCCCCTCCGGCAGGGTATCGTCCCAGACTTCATCATGTATTTTTTGGCCACAACCGAAGCGAAACGGTTCATCCTCGGGAATGTAAAGGGCGTGGCGCAGCAGGGCATAAACCTCCGCGACCTCAAAGAACTTCCAGCCCCAACAGGCGATACAGATGCGCAGCGCGAGGTCGTGATGCGCATTTTGAGAGCTTTTGACTGGATCGACCGGCTCGCATCCGAGGCCACCAGCGCCCGTCGTCTGATCGACCGGCTCGATCAGGCGGTGCTCGCCAAGGCATTCCGGGGCGAACTCGTGCCGCAAGCCCCGGAGGACGAACCCGCCAGCGTGTTGCTGGATCGGATCAGGGCCGAGCGCGGTGCTGCGCCGAAAACCAAGCGCGGTAGGAAAGCGAAGGCCGCATGAAGGTCTTCATCGCCAATTTCGGTCGCGAGAACTATGCGTGGCCCGACTGTCTGGCTCGCAGCACGATTGCGACGATGAACAGCACGCGGGCGCAACCGTTCTGGGCGGCAGGCGACCGCGAGAGCTACATTCGTGATCGCATACGCTTCGACAAGACGGCTGCGGGAAAGACGCCGACCGTTCCTGTCGCGTCCCGGTGGTTCAACCTGATGACGACCATCGTCGAAAGCGAGGGCGACATCTGGATACACCGCGAGAAGGATAAGCTCTGGTGGACAACCTCGCGCTCAGCCCCGGCGACCTTCGAGCCGCTGAAGGAAACGGTCGGCGACGGCCGTGACGTGATCATCTGCCACAAGCCCTCCGACCCGTGGTCAAATAATAGCCGCAAGGGAAACCGGCTTGAATGGGCTGGACTGCATCCCAAGGCGCAGGAGTTTCTGTTCACCGAAGGGACGCTCCAGAAATTGAAGCCCGACAATGCCGACTACGCACTCGCACTGATCGACGGTGAAGACCTTGTCCCATGGCATTCTCGTCCCGATTGGCGAGCGAAGGTCGAGCGGCGGAAGAAGAACCCCGGCACGACCTTCAATTCGCGCCAGAAAGCCATCTGGCGTATGGCCGCGACCGCAAAGGGCACAGTCAACTTCGCGAACGGCCAGCAGGTGCTGAGGACGGTCAAGAACAAGGACCTGCTGATCCCCGAGCACGAGCTCATGCCGTTTCTTGAGGCGCTTCTCGCCGAGCAGGACGGTCTGTGCGCGATCACCGACCTCCGCCTCCAGTATGACGGCGACGAGGACGACAAAGAGATGTTGTGCTCGCTCGACCGTATCGACAGCAACGGCCATTACGAAAAGGATAACCTTCAGATCGTCTGCCGCTTCGCAAACCGTTGGAAAAACAGCAGCGATGATGGTGAGTTTCGTAGGCTCATCCAGGTGGTGCAGGGACGGGTCGAAGGCGAGAGCGACGCCGACCATCTTCCTGACGCAGAATTGCGGTCTGCTTAGACATGCCGAACGTGAACCCAAACATCCTTCGATGGGCACGAGAGACCGCCGGGCTGACGCTGGAGGAAGCGGCGGAGAAGCTCAACCTGAACGAGGCCCGAGGTGTCTCGGGTGACAATCGCCTCGCGGCCTACGAGGTAGGAGAGGCCGAGCCTTCCCGACCACTACTCGTGAGAATGTCGAAGCAGTATCGCCGTCCTCTGCTCGCATTTTATCTGTCGTCGATCCCTCGCACCGCCGAACGCGGCGAGGACTTCCGCACGCTGCCGCCTGAACACTCCCGTACGCAAGACGCGCTCGTCGATGCTCTGATCCGCGATGTGCGCGCCCGGCAGGAAATGGTTCGTGCGCTGCTTGAGGACGAGGACGAAGCAATCCGGCTGCCGTTCGTCGGGTCCATGTCGATGCGCGACGGCGTGGAGGCTGTACTTCAGTCCATCCGCGAAACACTCGATCTCGACCTTGAACAGTATCGTGGGCGCAGGGGGCGCAATGGCGGCCCCAGTGGCTTCGCCTACCTGAGAGAACAGGCCGAACGGGCGGGCATTTACGTTCTTCTCATCGGCAATCTGGGAAGCCACCACACCAGCTTGGACGTGGAGATGTTCCGCGGGTTCGCTCTCGCGGACGCGGTTGCCCCGTTCATCGTCATCAACGATCAGGATAGCGAGAAGGCTTGGGCATTCACGCTGCTGCACGAGTTGTGCCATATCTGGCTTGGCCAGACCGGCGTCAGCGGCACGAGTGCGGCCAATGCCGTCGAGCAATTCTGCAACGACGTTGCAGGCCGCTTCTTCCTGCCTCGGGACGAGGTGCAGAACCTTGCCTATCTGCGTGGACGGTCGTTCGATGACGCGGTGGCTGCCATCAACGACTTTGCGGAGACCCGCAATGTCAGCCGCTCGATGGTGGCCTACAAACTGTTCCGCGAGAACATCATCGACCGCGAGATGTGGAGCGGCTTGAGCTCGCTGTTCAGAGCGCAGTGGCGACAGGCTCGCGATGACCGTCGGGAGCGGAACAGGGATCGCGATGGTGGGCCGAACTATTACATCGTGCGGCGGCACCGCGTCGGCGAGGCTCTGCTGTCCCTTACAAGACGCATGCTATCTGCGCAGGCGTTGGTGCCATCCAAGGCGGCCAAGTTGCTCGGTGTGAAGCCGTCGAATGTCTATAGCATGGTGAACAGTGACCGAGGCGGCACCAGCCACCTTCACATGGCGCAGGGGTGATGTTTGCTGCACCTTCTCGACGCCAACGTCCTGATCACGGCGAACCGGCTCTACTACCCGCTGGAGCGCGTGCCTGAGTTCTGGGATTGGCTCGTCCATCAGGCTGCGGCGGGGAACGTCAAGATGCCGTTGGAGATGATCGAGGAGATAAGTGATGAGCTCGCCGAATGGATTGCGGATCGGGATCACCGCAACGCGCTGCTGCTCGCCGAGGATGCAGATGTGGCACTCGTCCAGCGTGTGATCGACCAAGGCTACGCACCCGATCTGGACGACAAGGAGGTCGAGATCGTGGGGCGTGATCCTTTCCTGATTGCTGCTGCGCTACACGATCCTACCAGCCGTAGCGTTGTCACGGTTGAGGTTTCAAAGCCGGGCAGGCAGAGGGCTAACCGCCACGTGCCGGACGTGTGCAACAGCCTTGGCGTCCGATGGACAGACAGCTTCGGGCTTATCAGGGCTTTGGACTTCTCGACCTCGTGGAGGCGCAGATAGTACGAGCGGTTGTTGAAGGAAGCATTTGACGATCAGTTCGCGGACGAAAACGAAACCGGCATGAAGCAAGACGGCATGCACGGTGGAAATTGACGGGTCTATGTCTCCCGCACACAACATCCGGGGAAGCCCGTCAACTCGCACCCAGACCGCGCCCAGCGGCCTTCCCGCAATCTGACCTACAACATCACCTTCGAGGGTTCCCGCGCGCCCAGAAGTCACCATCCAGCCTGAGCGCGCCGTGGTCCGTCAGCATGTTGGCCCTTCTGCAATTAATATCATCGTTCTCGATCAGGCAGACCGCCCTTCAAATACGCAACAATTGCTTTTTTCAGCCGCGCCTTTCTATCACTGCTATTCGGTCTTCAAGCTCCGCAACCCGCTGCTCTAGCGACTTTTGCTTTGCTGGTTTGGCAGTCCACAGCTTCCGAATGGCGGCAATCCATTCGGAAGAGCCAAATCCGTGCCCTACGTCAAAGCCGGTCTCTTGAACGAGCACCTCTGTCTCCAGCGTAAATTCCAGCCGGGCGACGATTTCGGCATTGAGCGACCGGGCACCCGCCTTGGCCCTTTCCTCTAACTGCCGCTTCAGGTCGGGCTGTAGCCGGAGCCCGAACGGAGGAATTTCTGATACGCGCTTCCTCGAATTTTCATCGCTTGCCACGCCGCACCTGACTTCAGATTTGATTGCAGATATGTAGTTGACTATAATATCATAAATAGCTACACTTATGATGTCAACGCGAGCGCGTTCCGTTCCGCGTATAAACGTGTAGGGAGTAACAGCGAATGCAAACCGCAATCGAAAGCTCGGCAAGCCCAAGAGCTTCATCGTAAAGCAGATCGCCTCCAAGAAGATCAAGGCCCAACGCAAGTCCGTTGTGCAATCAGCTGCAAAGCCGGAGGTCACCCCGAGGCAAGGGGAGATCGTCAACCGCTTCGACTACACCATTATCACGGACCCGGAAGTCGGTGCCGCGGTTCGCAAGCTCGCCACACGCAAAGCCAATCTTCGGCAGGAAAAGACCCTTCGCCTCGATACCGGCAACGCCCTTCTAGAAGCCAAGAACGTGAAGGGCTTCGGCCTATTCGACAAATGGCTGGATCAAGAATTTCAGTTCAGCAAGCGGGCTGCCGACAATTACATGGCCCTAGCGCGAGAATTCGGTGGGACCTACGACCTTGTTTCCTATCTTCCCTCGCAGACGCTCTACAAGCTAGCCGAAGGCAAGAACTTGAAGAAGGTTCGCGCCGAGGTCGTTGAGAAAGCGCAGGCGGGCACGCCTTTGCTCAAGAACGAAGTTCAGTCGCGCATTGCCGAAGCCGCGAAGGCCATGTCGAAGGGCAAGCCGGCCTCCAAGCTCGGAGCCGGAGACGACGCCAAGGCCCGTTTGGACGCGGCGCGAAGCGCCGTGGACTTGCTTCGGGAAAAGCTCGAAGACGACTTTCCCAAGTTCGTCACGTGGTTCCACGATGCCAGCGATGCCTTCAGCTTGATCCTGCAGAACGAGGCTCGCGCCATAGATGACCAGCAGAAGGAAGCCGCTTAATGGAACTCCGTCTGCCAAAGCGCCGACTTATCGTCATCACCATCAGTGTCAAACAAGATGCTGTATTTCGGGTTCATGAAGGAGGAGCTAGCGTCGTTCACGAATGCTCCGTACATATCGCCGCACGAGCTGTGGCTCGCACCCTTTTCCTCGCTGCTGGCGGCGATGGCCACGCTTTCATCCGTGACTACGCGCAGCACTTCGCTCCGCCCGGTGTAACCTATTTGCCAAACAGCCACATTTTCATCTCGCCCATGAGTGTCGTGAAAGACGATGTTGAGTGGATGCCTGTCGCGATGACAGGAGGAAAGGCTATCAATTTTTCAGACGGGAGCATGGTCATCGTGCCGTCTGGGCAAACCTATCATGCCTAGACGCAAGCTCACTCACAGTCGAGCGGACGTGCGGGCGCTTTGGCAGCTTATGGAGAAAATGGGGAAGGAACCCGTGTCCGTTAAATTTCACCCGGACGGCACATTCCGCATAATGACTAAAAAGCACGCGGAAATCACCAAGGGGGCGGCAGCCGATGCCGCCCCGAACCCTTGGGACGAGGTGCTGCCCAAGTGATCCGGCACAAGCTCCCCAAATATGTCCATGCCTACAAAGACAGGCACGGCAGGCCGCGCATCTATTTCAACAGGGCTGGTCAACCTAAGATCGCGTTGCCCGGTCCCCTCTATTCCGAAGCCTTCTGGATTACCTACCACAAGGCCAAGGATGGCGCGGCAGAGCTGACCGGAGGGGCGGGAGCCTCCAAGACCGCCAAGGGGACGATGAGCGCCCTAATAGTCGAATACTACCAGTCGAGTGCCTTCACATCGAAGGCAGCAACCACGCAATCGACCTACAAGAACCAGCTTGAAGCCTTCCGCAGGGAGCATGGCGACAAGCCCGTTGCGATGGTGAAAACCAAGCACATTGACGCCATCCTTGGCGAAATTGCCAAGAAATCGACCGCGCAGGCTCACAAGCTGAAGAAGCGGCTGGCGACCCTGTTTCGCCTCGCGGTCAAATGGGAATACCGAGATGACAACCCGATGGTGAGCGTCGAGCGGGTTCAGCACAAGACCAAGGGTTATGCGCCTTGGACCGAAGCCGACATTGCAAAGTTCCGCACCCATTGGAAGGATGGAACCCCGCAGCGCATCGCCTTTGAAATCCTGCTCTACACGGGGCTTCGCCGCAGCGATGCCGTGAAGCTAGGTCGCCAGCACATGCTGGGCGACAGGATCGTGATCAAGACCAAGAAAAGCGGGGATATGGTGGAAGTTAGCATTCCCATCCACGCAGAGTTCCGCACGGTGCTGAATACAGTCCAGCACGGGCGCTTGAATTTCATCACCACCGCCTACGGTGCGGCGCGGTCAGAGAAGGCGTTTACGAACTGGATCATAGAAGCCGCCAAGGATGCCGGCCTTCCCCTGCACCGCTCGCCCCACGGGCTGCGCAAGTCCGCCTGCATTCGGCTCGCGGAGGCCGGATGCTCCGCATCCGAGATCATGAGCATCACCGGCCACAAGAACCTCGCGGAAGTGGAAACCTATATCCGTGATGTGAACAAAAAGAAGCTGGCGAATAGTGCCATCACCAAGACATATGGTGCAGCATGAGAACGATCATCGAACGGAAATCTGCTAACCGTCAGACCAGGTTAGCACAAAGCGCGGCCAAACCCTTGGTATCACTCGCGTCGCGTATGGGGATGGTGGGCCCGGAGGGACTCGAACCCCCAACCAAGCGGTTATGAGCCGCCGGCTCTAACCATTGAGCTACAGGCCCCACGCGGCTGAGTTAGTTTCTTTTTGCCCGGCGCACAAGCGCGCCGCCGCCGCGCCGCATTCATGGGCCAATGCGCGGGTTGCCCGGCGCGTCAAGCCGCCGCAGCATGCAAAGCTTGCCGCGGGCGGCTTCGTCGAAACGGGTGGCATTTTTCCAAAGGAGTTCGCCATGTTCCGCAGCGCATCCGCCCTCGCCGCCTTCCTGGCCGCCACGCCGGCCTTGGTCCCCATGCCGGCGCTGGCCGAAGCGCAGACGCCGCGCATCGTCGTCGCGGCCAGCGGCGAATACGCCGTCGTGCCCGACATGGCGACTTTGCGCCTGTCGGTGCTGCGAGAAGGATCAACCGCACGCGAGGCCCTCGATGCCGCCAATGCCGCGGCCGCAGCAGTCATCGCCGCGCTCAAGGCGGGCGGCATCGCCGAGCGCGACCTTCAGACGTCGGGCCTTTCTGTTCAGCCGCAATATTCATATCCGCAGCCGACCGACCGACCGCAGCCGCCGAAGATTGCCGGCTACCAGGTCACGAACACGATCACGGCGCGCCTGCGCGACCTCGGCGAGGTCGGGACGGTGATCGACGAGGCTGTGACGCTGGGGGTCAACCAGGGCGGCGATATCGTCTTTGGCAATGCCGATCCAAAGCCGGCCCTGGCGGAGGCGCGCAAGCGCGCGGTTCAGGAGGCGCGCGCCAAGGCGGAGGTACTGGCGCTTGCAGCGGGCGTCGAGCTCGGCGCGGTGCGCGAGATTTCCGAGACTGCCGGCTCGCCCCAGCCGCTGCCGATGGAATCCAAAATGATGCGGATGCAGGCGGCGGATTCGGTGCCGGTCGAGGCCGGTGAGAACACCTATCGCGTCGACGTGCAGGTCACCTTCGATATCGGCACGCAATGACGTCGCATGGGACGTCGCATGGAAAGAGGCCGGCGGGTTGCCCCGCCGGCCTTTGGATTCGCGCTGGATTTAGCGGATGATCGGGCAGTTCGGCGCCTTCGCGAACACCACGGTCACCGAGCGTCCGTGGTTGCGGCCGCCGACGCGGATCGTGTTGCGGTTCTCGCCGCGGATAAAGGTGCGGTTGATGCCCATGCGGTCGGCCTTGCGCAGCGCCTCCCGGGTGCTGCAGCCGCGCGCGACGTGGCGCGGACGTTCCCAGCCGCGGTCCCAACCGCGGTTCGGGCCGGCATTGTAGCCAAAGGAAGGACCGCTCGGCGAGATGCCGAAGTAGAAGCTGTCGGCCTGCGCAGTGGCGGGGATCGCAGCGAGGGCACCGAGGCCGATCACGGCCGAGAGGGCGGCGGTCTTGAGCTTGTTGAACATGACGTTCTCCTATGTTGGGCGCCTCGGGGCGGGTCGGCGCCATGTGGACACGGTGCCAATCTGCCATCGCGGTGGTGAACCCCAGCGGAACCCGGCGTTCATTCTCCATTCACCCGGAAGAAGAACCATAAGAAACTGAAACTACAGCGTTATTTCCGCTACTTCGCGAGCTGTCGGACCAGGTCGGCTGCGTTGGCATAGAAGCTGGCGCGCGAAAGCCGGCCGCCGGGCTCCACGTCGAAGAACGCTCCGCCCGCGACCGAGAAGGACTGCCCGCTGGCGGTGGGCAGTCCCGGCGCGTCGGCCTGGTAGGTGCCGCGCAGGGTGAACTCCGCCGCCGCGCGGCGCCCGCCCTCGTCGCACATCAGCGCGAGGTCGCGGTAGGTTTCCGCGAAACTGCGCCCCCGCTCCGCCAGCGCCCAGCGTACGCGGTCTCGTCCGATCTCGCGCACACCGGAAAGAGTGTCGAACACCACGTCGTCGGTGAGGCAGGACAGTGCCGTGTCGCGGTCGCCCGCGTTGAGCGCGGCGTAGAGGCGCTTCAGTGTCTCGACTGCCGTGCCGCGGCTCATGCTCAAGGCTCCTCGTCCAGAAGATGGTCGAAATAGGCATCGGTGTCCGGCATGTCGGTCTCGAGCCCGGTAATGCGGCCGCGCATGGAGATGCCCGCTTCATGCACGCTTTCCGGCCGCCCGGAGACAAGCGGGTGCCAGTCGGCCAACCCGCGTCCCTCCGCCACGCGTCGGTAGGCGCAGCTTGACGGCAGCCACGACAGGTTCCGCACCTTCTCCGGCGTCAGCTTCACGCAGTCGGAGACGCGCTCCAGCCGGCGCGGGTAGTCGGAGCACCTGCAATGGTCGGCGTCGAACAGCCGGCAGCCGATGCTGGTGAAGTAGATGTCGCCGGTGTCTTCGTCCTCGAGCTTCGCGAGGCAGCACTTGCCGCAGCCGTCGCACAGCGATTCCCATTCGCCGGGCGACATCTCCTCCAGCGACTTGGTCATCCAGAACGGTTGCAGCATCGGCACCATCTGGCCTCCCGGCCGGGCGAGGTCAAGCGTCGCAGCTCATGCCAATTTCGGAACGAAACCGCCGAAACCGGGTTGTCCGCCCCGACGGGACGCCCTGACAACAGGAGAATTATGCCATGAAGGTCCAGAGATTGCTGGGCGCGGGTACCGCGCTCGCCCTGCTGATGACCGCCCCAGGCTTCGCCGCCCCGGGAACCTCCGCGCCGCGAACCCACGAAGGCGCGCGCCCCCTCGTTCTGGCGCAGGCGGCAGGTGAGGTTTCGGAAGAGGAACTGCGTCGCCGCCAGGCCGAACAGGCGGCGGAAGAGGCTCAAGAAGAGCACGAACCTGCGGAAGAGGCGCCTGCGCAAGCAGCTCCAGCCGAGGAAGCGCAGGCTCCCGAGCCTGCACCTGAAGCACCGGCCGCCGAACAACCCGCTCCGGCAGAGCTCGCGCCTGCACCGGCGGAACCCGCGCCCGAACCTGCGCCTGCCGAACCGGCAGAACCCGCGCCTGCAGAGCCAACACCTGCACCGTCAGAGCCTGCACCGGCACCGCCGGAGCCCGCGCCTGCAGAGCCAGCTCCGGCACCGGCGGAACCTGCGCCCGCTGAGCCGGCTCCGGCTCCCACTGAACCGGCTCCCGCTCCCGCCGAGCCAACTCCTGTTCCTGCACCGGCAGAGCCAGCACCTACACAGGCAGAGCCAGCGCCCACTCCGACCGAACCCGCTCCGGCTCCTGCCGCGCCCGCGCAGGAAGCGCCTGCCGCCGAGCGGCCTGCCACAGCAGCTCCCGCGGCCGAACAACCCACCGCTCCGGCTCCCGCCGCCGAGCCGCCAGCCGCCCCGGCTCCCGCCGCCGAACAGCCTGCTGAGTCCGCCCCTACAGCCGAAACCCCGGTAGAGCCCGCGCCGACGCCGGCGCCGCAGGTGGCGGATCCCGCTCAGGATCCGGAAGGCGTGCTGCCCGAGAACGCAGCCCCGGTGCTCGACAGCGCCAAGGAAGCCGCGCCGGCACCCGCTACGCCCGCCGCTCCGGCCGATGGCGTCGCGCCTGCGCCGCAGGCGACCGCACCGGCCGCGCCGCCTGCCCCGCCCGCCCCGCCTCCGGCAACGGACGCAGAGGCGCAGGCCGCGGCCCAGCCGGCTCAGGTAGAGCCGCTGCGTGCCGTCGAGGGCCAGCGCGTGGATCGCGCGGAGATCGATCGTCGTCGACAGGAGCGCGAGCGTCGCGAGGGCGAGCAGTTCGTCCGCGAGATCGGCGGCCGCCTGCTGTTCGAGATCGGCCGACAGCTCGTGGTCGAGAGCGACGACAGGCCGCGCCTCGCCCGCGGTGCTCGCGAGGTCTACTACGAGGATCTGCCGGGCGGGTGGACGCGCGAGACGATCGTGCGCGAGAATGGGTCCGAGGTCGTCACCATCCGTGATCGCTACGGCGACGTGATCCGCCGCTCGCGCATCACCGCCGATGGCCGCGAATATGTGCTGGTTTACGCCGGCGAGCGCGATCGCGACCGCCCGCGCCAGTGGCGCGATCCCGGCCTCGATCTGCCGCCGCTGCGACTGACGATTCCGGTCAGCCAGTACATCCTCGATGCCCGCCGGGCACAGGGCGTGGACGACTACTACGAATTCCTCGATCAGCCGCCTGTGGAGCCGGTTCGCCGCCTCTACTCGGTCGACGAGGTCAAATACTCGGCCCGCGTCCGCGACAGCGTGCGGCGCGTCGACCTCGACACGCTGACCTTCGCGTTCGGCTCGGCCGACATTGCCGAGAGCGAGGTCAACAAGCTGCAGTCGGTCGCCGACGCCATGGAGCGCATGCTCAAGGACAACCCGGCCGAGACCTTCCTCATCGAGGGTCATACGGATGCCGTCGGGACTGACCAGGCTAACCTCGCGCTCTCCGACCGCCGTGCCGAGACCGTTGCCGCGGCGCTGACCGATGTCTTCGGCATTCCCCCGGAGAACCTCGTCACCCAGGGCTACGGCGAGCGCTACCTGAAGGTGGCGACACAGGAGCAGAACCGCGACAACCGTCGTGTGGCCATCCGCCGTATCACGCCGCTGATCGCGCCGGTCGCCAGCGCCAACTAGATGCAAAATTCCCTCCCCGCCCAGCGGGGAGGGAATTTTCCGCTCTTGCGCCTTTAGGCAGGAACCGTGGCCTTCCTGCAACGTTTAGGGAGCGACCAAGGGAAAGAGTGCGGCACTTGTAATGCCACAATTCGGTCCCGATCTGTTCGATTAGGCGCCGGGCTAGTCCCCTCCACCCGACGCCTGCGGTGAAAGCCGTTCCCTGCCCCGTCTCCGGTGCGCTCTCATTCCGGAGATAGGCGAACTGCCCGGCCGGTGCCCCCTCCCCGGCCGGGCTTTTCTTTGCGCTCAGCGCTCCGCAAAAACTCGCTCGCCCTGCTCGTCAACGAGTTGCTGCCCCTTGCGCAGCGAGATGTCGACCGCGTCGTCAAGCGAAGCGAAGCGATCCGCCCGGATGAAACGGTGTTCGGCGACCTTGCCGTGGATTTCCTTCGAGACCACGCCGCAGCACTGGTACTGCCCGTCCTGTTTGAACGGCGTGGCGCGGATCGAGAAGCCCTTGTGTTCGATGGACCGCCCTGCGGCAGGCGTTTCCGCCTGGCCGTCGCTCCCGCCGAAAAGCCTCTTCCAGAACGACATCGCGATCCTCCCTGTCGGGGCGGACCTTACAGACGCATTGTGGCGAGGGAAACCGTCAGGCAGCGCGCTCGGCGCCGGTGAGGTCGGCGGCTTCCGGCCGCTGCGTTCCAGACAGACCACTGTCGATGAACCGCCACTGGTCGAGGCCGCCGGCGCAGGCAGCCTGGAACACCCAGTGCGGGTCGCCGCCTTCGATCTTGATGCGCGGCAGCATCATCGCGTCCTGGCCCTTGGCTAGCGCCCCGTGCTGCGACGTGAAGGCGAGCTTGTAGCCCGCCGCCCGCAGCGCGTCGGCGCTGCGGCGGTCGAAGTCACGCACGGTCCCGAACGGATAGGCGAAGCTCGTCACCTCACGCCCAATGATGTCTTCGATCTGCTTTTTCGAGCCGTTGAGTTCCTCGGTCATGTCGCGTGCGGCGAGCCCCGGCACGGACCGGTGAGTCAGCGTATGCGAGCCGATCTCCACGCCGCGATCCGCCAGGGCACGCAGTTCCGCAACGGTCATGTGGTTGGCGCGCCCGATTCGCCCGGGAACGACGTAGACCACGTACGGGATCCGATGCCGCTCGAAGATCGGCGCGGCGAGGCGGATAACCGAAGGATCGCCGTCGTCCATGGTGACGATGGTTGCGCGTCGCTGCGGCGCCCTTCCCTGAATGACGTCGAGCGCCAGCGCCGTTGTCGCCGCCAGCCCGTATTGCGCGAGCATCGCCATCTGGGCATCGAGCGCGGCGGCAGAAACGGCGTAAGGGGAGCGCAGTTCGTCACCGAAACGGTGGTAGGTCAGCACCCGCACGCGGTTGGCATGCTGCGGGATCGTTGTCAGCGGCAGGGAAGCGGCTGCGACCGCGATCCGAGCCGCCTTCTTCGCCAGCCAGCGCTTCGGAGCGATCGCGTGTTCGTCGAGCTTCATGCGGTCTTCCCCGCGCTGTCGGAGAGCAGCCAGCTCATCATGCGGTACACGAACAGCGGGTTGCCGAGCAGGTAGCGTCGCGCCTTGTGGGGCTGCTTCTTCAGGATGTGGACCCATTCGATACCCAGGTTGCGATACCATAGCGGCGCCCGCGTCAGGGTACCGGACCAGTATGCAAAGAGCCCGCCGACGCCCGCCGCCAGCTTGACGTCGAGCCTGTCGCGATGCTGCGCGATCCAACGTTCCTGCAAGGGATTGCCGAAACCGACGAGCAGCAGCTCCGCGTTCGACTGGTTGATGCGCTCGATCACCGCGTCCGACCGGTCGTGGTCGAAATAGCCGTGGTGTGCGTCTGCGAGGACCGCCTCGGGAAAGCTCGCGCTGAATCCGGCCGCCGCTTCGGCGATCATCTCCTGCGTCCCGCCGAGCAGGAACACGCGTGTTCCCGGGCGCCGGCGCAGCAGCTCGGGGATCATGTCGGTACCGTTGAGATTGGACTGCAGCCGGACGCCGCGAATCTTCGCAGCCCAGCGTATCCCCGTGCCGTCGCCATAGACGATGTCGCCGCTGCGCAGCGTCCGTGCGTAGCCAGGATCGTCGGCGGCGAGGTTCAACGTCGCGGCGTTCGCGAAGAACACGCTGCGCCGCGCGTCGCCGTCGAGCGAACGGTGGAGTTCGCCGACCGCCTCGTCGAAGGTCTGGTCGGTAAATTCGATGCCGATGATGCCGACGGTTCTGCGCATGCTGCGGACGTAGCATCGGAAACTGAATTGAAAATATCCGCGACTGCCGCGTGCCCTGGCACCTGTCGGCGTGGTTAAGCGAGGGAAAACGAAGCCGTTCGCATTCGATGGATCAGGGCGACAAGTGCATGACGATCTCTCGCCGGTGCGGCGCGTCGCGGTGTTCGAACAGGTAGATGCCCTGCCAGGTTCCGAGCACGAGCCGGCCGCCACCGACCGGGATCGACAATGACACAGCCGTCAGTGCCGCCTTGATATCGGCTGGCATGTCGTCCGGCCCCTCCGTCGTGTGAACGATCCAGTCCATCGCCAGGTCGTCGGCAGGAGGGACGAGGCGCCGGAAGAACGCGTCGAGGTCCCGGCGCACGTCCGGGTCGGCATTCTCCTGAATCAGCAGCGAGCACGAAGTATGCCGCACGAAGAGCGTCAGCAGTCCCTCGCGCATGCCCGCCGCGCCGACGAACCCCGACGCCTTGTCGGTGATCTCGTAGAGGCCCTGCCCGGTGGTAGGGACGATGATCGTCTTGTGCGCCATCGCCTAGTCCAGCATGAGGCGGAACTCGGCCGCAGCGCGCGTCTGATGCCGCTCCTTGTGGGTCAGCGCGTAGAAGCTTCGCGGCGGCAGCGGGTGCGAGACTTCGACGAGCTGGTCGAGCGCCAGCGCATCCGCCACCACCAGCCGCGACAGGATCGCGGCACCCGCACCTGCGATTACCGCGCCGCGCACCGCCTCGTTGGCCGGGAGTTCCAGCATGTGAAGCGCCGCGGCATCGCTGCCGGCGGTCAGCGCATCGAAAATCGCCCGCGTGCCGGAGCCGCGCTCGCGCACCACCCAGTTCGTCGCTGCCAGATCTCGAGTGCCGCTCGCGCCGGTCGCCCACGGATGCTGCGTCCCCACGACGAGCACCATCTCGTCCTCGCCGACCGTCGTGACCTCGAGTAGCCGGTCCTCGACTGCGCCCTCGACGATACCGAGATCGACGCTGCCGTCCCGAACCCGACCGGCGACGAAGCGCGTGTTGCCGATTTCGACGCTCACCTCGATCCCGGGATAGCGTGTCCGGAACGCGCCGAGCCGCTGCGGCAGCCAGTAGCTGCCCACTGTCTGGCTGGCGGCGATCGACAGCGCGCCCCGCTTCAGCCCGGAAAGATCGGCGAGCACCGCTTCCGCCGCCGCAGCGCGCGCCAGCACGGCGCGCGCTTCGGCCAGGAAAATGCGGCCCGCGTCGGTCAGCGCGATCCCGCGGCCGACGCGGTCGAACAGCCTGGCCGCGTGGCGCGCTTCGAGCGCCGCGATCGCCGCGCTGGTCGCCGACTGCGTGAGGTTCAGGTCGCGCGCGCCGAGCGTCACATGCTCCCGCTCCGCGACGGCGACGAAGATACGCAACTGTTCGAGGGTCAAGCCCGCCTCACATGATGATCGTGACGAGCATCATGCCGAAAGTCGCGACGAACAGGAATGCCGCGAGGCCGAGCAGGAATGGCCGGACGCCGCCGGAGACCAGAGCACGGATATCGGTGGCCAGCCCGACCGCGGCGAGCGACATCGCCATCAGGAATGTGGTCGCAAGCGACAGAGCCTGGCGAAGCTCCGCCGGCACGCTGACGACGCTGTTCAGCACCACCATCGCCGCGAAGCCGACCACGAACAGAGGTACCGCCGGCGGCCGCTTGGCTCCGGCTGGCACCTTGATCGAGCGCGCGACAACCAGGAGCACCGGCGCCAGCATCAGCACGCGCGCGAGCTTGGTCACCGTCGCCGTCTCGCCGGCTTCCGGGCCGCCGGCAAAGCCGGCCGCCACCGCCTGCGCGACCTCGTGCACCGACGCCCCGGTCCACACGCCATACATATGCGCGTCCAGCCCGAGCAGCCCGCCAACCAGCGGATAGCCGAGCATCGCGACGGTGCCGAACAGCGTGACGCAGGCGATCGCCGTTGCCACCTGATCGCTGCGTCCGCCGCCGACCGCGTTGGTTGCGATGACGGCCGACGCGCCGCAGATGGACGTTCCGGCGGCGATCATGCGTGCAAGGGCTGGTTCGACCCCGAGCAGCGCCCCTGCCTTGAGCGTGAACAGGAATGTCGCCGCGACCGTCAGCATGACGACGGAGATGCCGCCGATGCCGATCTCCCCGATCTGCACGAACGTCAGCTGCGCGCCGAGGAGTACGATCGCGAAGCGCAGCACCGGCCGCATCGCGATGGCGAGGCCGGGCCTTGCCGCCTTCGGCACGCCGGTCGAATTGGCGATGGCGATGCCGGCGACGACCGCCAGGATGAGCGGGCTAAGCCCGGCGATCCCGGACATACGCTGAGCCACCATGGCAGCTGCTGCGATTGCTGCCGCGAGCGCCAGGCCCGGCATCGAGGTCGACATCCTGCCCGCGGCCGGGCTGTCACCCTCTTCCGCCGCCGCGTCTGGCGCCCTCTCAATTCCCGCGTGACCCATCAGCGGGGAATATTATGCCTGGATCACGCGATCCAACGAAAAGAGCCGATGCGAATGATCGCCGCAGGCGAACGATCATCCTCAAACGCCGCCGGGGCGAAGAAATTTCAGATCGCAGCGATGATGCCGATCTCGACCTTGTAGTCCGGCCCTGCGAGTGCCGATTGCACCGTCGCGCGCGCCGGCGCCGCACCTGCGGGCACCCATGCGTCCCATTTGGCGTTCATGTCGGCGAAGTAGCGAGAATCGGAGAGCCAGATCGTCGCCGAAAGGATCTTCGTACGGTCGCTGCCTGCGAGCTTCAGCAATGCGTCGATCTTGTCGAGGATCTGTTGCGTCTGGGTGCCGGCGTCGGCCTTGGGGTCGTCGGCGACCTGCCCGGCGAGGTAGGCAACCCCGTTGTGCGTCACGAGCTGGCTCATGCGCTGGTTGGACTGGTGACGGGTGATGCTCATGATTACCTCCGCGATGGCGTTGCGCGTGCTTACCATGGGTACCACCGCGAGCAAGCCATGTATGATGGCGAGACGCGCCCAGCGCGCTATAGGAACCCGGATGCGCTTCTCCGACGCCTTCCTCGACGACATCCGCGACCGGCTGCCGATCTCGGCCGTCGTTGGCGCGCGCGTCGCGTGGGACCGCAAGAAGACAAATGCCTCCAGGGGGGACTTTTGGGGCTGCTGCCCGTTCCACGGCGAGAAGACGCCGTCCTTCCATTGCGAGGATCGCAAGGGCCGCTACCACTGCTTCGGCTGCGGCGTGTCCGGTGACCACTTCCGCTTCCTGACCGAACTCGAGGGCATGAGCTTCCCCGAAGCCGTCGAGCGGCTGGCCGCTCAGGCCGGCGTGCCGATGCCGGCGCGCGACGCGCAGGAGGAGCGCCGAGATCGCCAGCGCGCGAGCCTAACCGACGTCATGGAGATGGCGGCGCGCTTCTTCCAGGAGAAGCTACAGGCGTCCGAAGGCGCAAAGGCCCGCGCCTACTTGCGCGAGCGCGGCCTCTCTGCGGCCACGCAGCAGGAGTTCCGCATCGGCTACGCGCCGGACAGCCGCAACGCGCTGAAGGAGCATCTGGCCTCGAAAGGGGTGGAGAAGGCCCAGATCGAGGCCTGCGGCCTGACCGTCTTCGACGGCGTGCCCGTCCCCTACGACCGTTTCCGCGACCGCATCATCTTCCCGATCGAGGATGCACGCGGGCGCGTCATCGCCTTCGGCGGCCGCGCCCTTTCATCCGACGCTCCGGCGAAGTACCTGAATTCGCCGGAGACCGAGCTCTTCCACAAGGGCAACGTCCTGTTCAACTTCGCCCGGGCCCGCAAGGCGCTGGCCCAGGGCCCGGCCAGGGGCGGCTCGGTCATCGCCGTCGAAGGCTACATGGACGTCATCGGCATCGCCCAGGGCGGCTTCCATCACGCCGTAGCGCCGCTCGGCACGGCGCTGACCGAGAACCAGCTCGAGCTCCTGTGGCGGATGAGCGGCGAGCCCGTCATGTGCTTCGACGGCGACCAGGCGGGCCTGCGCGCCGCCTATCGCGCAGCCGACCTTGCGCTGCCGCTGATCCAGCCCGGCCGGACGCTGCGCTTCGCCCTCCTGCCCGAAGGCAGGGACCCCGACGACATCGTCCGCGACGAGGGCGCCGACGCCTTCGGCCGGCTGATCGCCGAGGCGAAGCCGCTGGCCGACCTGCTTTGGCTGCGCGAAACCTCCGGCGCGGTGTTCGACACGCCGGAACGGCGCGCCGAGCTCGACAAGCGGCTGCGCGAGCTGACCTCGCGCATCAAGGACGAGAGCGTGCGCTTCCATTACGCGCAGGAGATGCGGGATCGCGCCCAGGCCTTCTTCGGCATGTCGCGCCCACAGCGCAATCCGGGCGCGCGCGACAAGGGGAAGCAGGACGCCAGACGCAACGCTGGTGTCGCCGCAGGGCGCCTCGCGGTCTCCGAAAGCCTCGCCCGGTCGGCCCTGGTGCGACGCGCCGCCGCGCTGCCCTTGCGCGAGACGGTGCTCGTCGTCGCGCTGGTTAACCATCCCGGCCTGTTCGAGGAGTTCTTCGACGCCGCCGAAAAGCTCCAGCCGGCCAATGCCGATCTGAAGAAGCTGCACGCCGCCGCGCTTGACGCGCACGTTCAGGATCATTCCGCCGATCGCGCCACCGTCGTCGCCCAGATCGAACGGCAGGGTCACGCCGAAATCTGGTCGCGCGCCGTCGAACTCGTCCGCCGCGCGCGGCAGTGGCCGGCGCTCGAAGACGCCGCATACGAGGATGCGCGCGACGCCTTCCTGCAGGCACTCCACTTGCAGCGCAGCGCCGGCTCCTTATCTAAGGAGCTGAAAGCCGCCGAAATGGCGCTTGCGAACGATCCCACCGACGAGAACTATCGGCATCTCGTGGAAATCCAGGCTCAGTTCCAGGATGTCCAGGCGACCGAGGCGCTTATCGAGGGCTTTGGAGTGCAGTCCGGCAGGGCCACGCGTAGCTGACCGCTGCGGCAGTGATTCGCTTTTTCATGGCGAATCATGCGACGAGCCTTGACCTTGCGAAGGAATGACGGAATCAGGACGATTCGAAAGCGAAGGCGGCCGGGCCGCCCCTTTTTTCGACACAAGCGCCTTTCGTGACGGTGGACGGGCTTTTTCAGCCCTCTATGTGACAAGGTTAAGCGCGATTTAAGGGGCTCGGGTCCAGTTACCAGGGTCTGTCGGAAGGATTTTGTCCTCCGATGCGGCAGTGACGGGCATATTGGAGCCCGGGCCGCGAGTTGAAAGGCGAAGCATGGCGAAGAACGAGAAGGAAGAGGTCGAGACCGAGCGCGAGGGCACGACGGACGGCCCGCTGCTCGACCTCTCCGACGACGCGGTCAAGAAGATGATCAAAGCCGCGAAGAAGCGCGGCTACGTGACCATGGACGAGCTCAATTCGGTTCTGCCGTCGGAGGAAGTGACCTCCGAGCAGATCGAGGACACGATGGCGATGCTGTCCGACATGGGCATCAACGTCGTCGAGGACGAAGAACGCGCCGAGGGCGAGGAGGCCGAGAAGGCCGAGCCCGATGCCGAGGAAGAGGCAAGCGAACTCGCCGAGCAGACCGGCACCGCCGTCGCCACGACCACCAAGAAGGAACCGACCGACCGCACCGACGACCCGGTCCGCATGTACCTGCGCGAGATGGGCTCGGTGGAGCTTCTGTCGCGCGAGGGCGAAATCGCCATCGCCAAGCGCATCGAGGCCGGCCGCGAGACCATGATCGCCGGGCTGTGCGAGAGCCCGCTCACGTTCCAGGCCATCATCATCTGGCGCGACGAACTCAACGAATCCAAGATCCTGCTGCGCGAGATCATCGATCTCGAGGCGACCTATGCAGGACCCGAGGCCAAGCAGGCGCCGGTCGTCGAGCGCGTCGACGAGGACGCCAGGCCGAAGGACGATCCGCGCAGCTTCCGCCGCGGTTCGCGCGAGGACGAGGACGACATCACCAATGTCGGCGGCGAGAGCCGCGTCGAGGAAGACGACGACGAGGACGACGAGGCCAACCTCTCGCTCGCCGCGATGGAGGCCGAGCTCCGCCCGCAGGTGATGGAGACGCTCGACGTCATCGCCTCGACCTACAAGAAGCTGCGCAAGCTGCAGGACCAGCAGGTCGAGGCCCGCCTCGCCGCCACCGGCGCGCTGTCGTCCAGCCAGGAGCGCTCCTACAAGAAGCTCAAGGAAGAGCTGATCACGGCGGTCAAGTCGCTGTCGCTCAACAACGCCCGCATCGAGGCGCTGGTCGAGCAGCTCTACGACATCAACAAGCGCCTGGTGCGCCTCGAAGGCCGCCTGCTGCGGCTGGCCGAGAGCTATGGCGTGAAGCGTGAAGCGTTCCTCGAGGCCTATTACGGCTCCGAGCTCGATCAGAACTGGGTGGAAACCGTCGCGGCGCTGCCCGGCAAGGGCTGGGCCGAGTTCGCCAAGCGCGAAGGCGGCACCGCATTCGAGATCCGCTCCGAGATCACCACGCTCGCCACCGAGACCGGCCTCGACATCGCCGAGTATCGCCGCATCGTCCACAAGGTGCAGAAGGGCGAACGCGAAGCCGCGATCGCCAAGAAGGAGATGGTGGAAGCCAATCTCCGTCTCGTGATCTCGATCGCCAAGAAGTACACGAACCGCGGCCTGCAGTTCCTCGACCTCATCCAGGAAGGCAACATCGGCCTGATGAAGGCGGTGGACAAGTTCGAGTACCGCCGCGGCTACAAGTTCTCGACCTACGCCACCTGGTGGATCCGGCAGGCGATCACCCGCTCGATCGCCGACCAGGCGCGGACCATCCGCATCCCGGTCCACATGATCGAGACGATTAACAAGCTCGTCCGCACGGGCCGTCAGTTCCTGCACGAGACCGGCCGCGAAGCGACGCCGGAGGAGCTCGCCGAGCGCCTTTCGATGCCGCTCGAAAAGGTCCGCAAGGTGATGAAGATCGCCAAGGAGCCGATCAGCCTCGAAACGCCGATTGGCGACGAGGAAGACAGCCACCTCGGCGATTTCATCGAGGACAAGAACGCCGTCATCCCGGTGGACGCCGCGATCCAGTCGAACCTCAAGGAAACGGTGACGCGAGTGCTTGCGTCCCTAACCCCGCGTGAGGAACGCGTTCTGCGCATGCGCTTCGGCATCGGCATGAACACCGATCATACGCTGGAAGAGGTCGGGCAGCAGTTCAGCGTTACGCGCGAGCGTATTCGCCAGATCGAAGCGAAGGCGTTGCGCAAGCTGAAGCATCCCTCGCGGTCGCGGAAGATGCGGAGTTTCCTGGATCAGTAACTGAGGCCGTTTGATTGATCAGAGCCCCGCGGCGACGCGGGGCTTTTTTTGCGCGCGAAACACGGGCATTTCCCTCAGATCAGGGACAGTAATTCACCCGATTAGCCCGACAGTTTCGAAAGCCTACCGCTGTTCCGCGTCGGGG
>JAEWLS010000026.1 GCA_023457435.1 Pseudomonadota bacterium | reverse complement strand
GCGCGGACCGCATCTATGGCGGCACCGGCAACGACGTCATCTACTTCGGCACCAACGACGGCGCGGCCGACGTCTATGCCTCCGTCGCGAGCAACGGCAGCGACACGCTGTGGGGCTTCGAGGACGGTATCGACAAGCTGAACCTGACGGCCAGCGGCATCGCCAGCTTCTCCGACCTCAGCGGCAAGATCGCCGACGGCGGCGCCGGCAACGTCACCATCGACCTCGGCGGCGGCAATATCCTGACGCTCCGCGGCGTAACCGCCTCGCAGCTCTCCGCCGCCGACTTCGAATTCTAAGAAGCTCCTACAATCGTTGAATAAATTCGTGTTCGGAAAAGCCGGGGAGCCTCTGTTTCATCTGTGACAATAAGTGATGTTGACGCGACACCGAATCGAAACCTGATCGGATTGACCCCACGTAAACTTCCTCTTAACAATTGCGCGGGGCTCCGAGGGTAACGGGTCTTCCTCTCTTCGCAAAGGTGCGGTGTCATGGCTGATTTCACTGGCGGTAACGGTAACGACAGTTACACCGGAACGTCCGACAACGATAACATCACAGGTAATGGCGGCAACGACACGCTGTTCGGCGGTGGCGGAACCGACAACGTCAACGGCAACGACGGCGACGACTATCTGTTCGGCGGCGACGGCAACGACAATACCGGCGGCGTCAATGGCGGCGAAGGCAACGACAAAGTCTACGGCGGCAACGGCGATGACTTCGTAACCGGCGGCAACGGTGCGGACGAAGTGTACGGCGGAGCGGGTCGCGATGTCGTGTTCGGCGGCGCCGGCAACGACACGATCGGTGGCGGCCTTGGCGACGACTTCGCCATTTTCGGTGATGCGGGTCAGGATATCATCTTCGGCGGCGCGGATAACGGCAGTGACGTGATTGCCGGTGGCGCCGACAACGACACAGTCTATGCCGGCGGCGGCAATGACAACGTCTTCGGTGAAGCGGGCAACGACCTGCTCTTCGGCGGTGCAAACGGCGATCAGATCAACGGCGGAGCCGGGAATGACACGATTTGGGGTGGCGCTGGTAACGACGACATGCGCGGCGACGACGTCGGCGGCGCGATTGCTGCCGACGTGTTCGGCTTCATCAATGGCAGCGGCGAAGACACGATCCGTGACTTCGACGACGGCACCGATAAGATCGACCTTCGTGGCTTTGCGGGCGCAAGTGCCGGCACGATCACGGGTTTCGGTACGGGCACCGTAACCTTGAACGACGGCAGCACCATTCGCGTCATTTTCGACGGCGCCGGCACGCTCGACGCCAGCGACTTCATCTTCGCCTAAAGACGACTGCACGATCCTTAGCCGGCCGCCGCCCCTCGGGGCGGCGGTTTGCGTTTCACGGCTGCCGGTTGTGTTAAAATATCAATAGATCGGGCGAGGTTGCGCGCTGCGAGGTCCCCGGACTAGAAGGCGCACCTGACGACCGGTCCGATCACGTGTTTGGGGGCTCTCTTGAAAGGCATTGTCCTTGCTGGCGGTAGCGGCTCGCGCCTGTTCCCGCTCACCTTGGCGATCTCGAAGCAGATCCTCCCGGTCTACGACAAGCCGATGATCTACTATCCGCTGAGCGTTCTCATGCTCGCCGGGATCCGCGAGATCCTGATCATCTCGACGCCACGCGACCTCGTCGTTTTCCGCGAGCTTCTGGGCGACGGCTCCGACTTCGGTCTCGACCTCTCCTATGCGGAGCAGCCGCAGCCGAACGGCCTCGCGGAGGCCTTCATCATCGGCAAGGATTTCATCGGCGACGACAGCGTTGCGATGATACTGGGCGACAACATCTTCTACGGCGAGGGCCTTTCGGCGCACTGCAAGGCGGCTGCTGCCCGCGGCAAGGGCGCCACTGTGTTCGCCTACCATGTCGATGATCCGGAGCGTTACGGCGTCGTCGAGTTCGACAAGGTGACCGGCATCGCCCGCTCGATCGAGGAGAAGCCTGCGAAGCCGAGATCGAACTGGGCGGTTACCGGGCTCTACTTCTACGACAATGACGTCGTGGACATCGCGCGATCGATCAAGCCGTCGGCGCGCGGCGAGCTCGAGATCACCACCGTCAACAACATCTACCTCGAGCGCGGCGACCTCTCGGTGCAGCAGCTTGGCCGCGGCTTCGCATGGCTGGACACGGGCACTCACGACAGCCTGCACGAGGCGTCGTCCTTTGTCCGCACCATCGAGCATCGCCAGGGCGTCAAGATCGCCTGTCCGGAGGAAATCGGTTTGGAGCTCGGCTGGCTTTCGCCTGCTGCGGCGCTCGCTCGGGCCGACAAGCTCGGCAAGACCGAGTATGCCGCCTACCTCCGCCGCCGCGTCCACGAGGTTGCGGACGCATGAGCTTTTTCCCGACTGCGATACCCGAGGTCGTCGAGTTCCGGCCCAGGAAGTTCGGAGACGAGCGTGGCTTCTTTTCCGAAACTTGGAACAAGGCGACGTTCGACGCTGCGGGCATCGATATCGATTTCGTGCAGGACAACCAGTCTTACTCGGCCGCCCGCGGCGTTCTGCGAGGGCTACACTATCAGCTGCCGCCGAAGGCGCAGGACAAGCTGGTACGTGTCGTCAGAGGCCGGATTTACGATGTCGCGGTAGATATCCGCAGAGGCTCGCCCACCTTCCTCCGCTGGGTTGGGGTCGAACTGTCAGCTGAGAAGTGGAACCAGCTGCTAGTCCCGAAGGGATTCGCGCACGGCTTCATTACGCTCGAGGACCATACGGAGGTCGTCTACAAGGTTTCGGAGCTCTATGAGCCAGACTATGACCGGTCCATACGCTTCGACGATCCAGACATCGGCATCGAGTGGCCGGAGGCGCCGCGTAGCGATGGTCTGTCGGCGAAGGATGCCGCGGCGCCGGCTGTTCGCGCCGCTCAGCTCTTTGATTGAACCGGCCTTGTGCGGCGCGTCGGTGTCGCCTCACGACATGAGCGGCGCCAGGTCTTTGTTACTTCGGCCGTTGCGAATTAGCCGTGGATCGGCTTCCAGGATGCGGGAACGAATTTGAGAGCGTTGTCGAATTTGCGGGCGCTCGAGGCCGAAAGCATCGAGATTCTGCGTGAGGTCGCTGCCTCGTTCGAGAGGCCGGTGCTCATGTACTCGATCGGCAAGGATTCGAGCGTCCTGCTTCACCTCGCCAGAAAGGCGTTTTATCCGTCCCGGATCCCGTTCCCCGTTCTGCATATCGATACGACCTGGAAATTCCGGGAGATGATCGAGTTTCGGGACAGGACAGCCACGGAACTTGGGCTCGATTTGATCGTCCACACCAATCCCGACGGGTTGCGCGATAATATCAACCCGTTCGATCACGGTTCATCGCGCTACACCGATATCATGAAGACGGCCGCGCTTCGCCAGGCCCTGAATGCAGGTCGATACGACGCTGCCATTGGCGGCGCGCGTCGCGATGAGGAAAAGTCGAGGGCGAAGGAGCGCATCTTTTCGCATCGCAGCTCAAGCCATGCGTGGGAGCCGAAGAAGCAGCGCCCGGAATTCTGGCGTCTGTACAACACGCGCCTGAGCCCGGGCGACAGCATGCGCGTCTTCCCGCTGTCCAATTGGACCGAACTGGACGTCTGGGCCTACATACATGCCGAGAATATCCCGGTTGTGCCGCTGTACTTCGCAAAGCAGCGCCAAGTTGTTCAGCGCTCAGGCACGCTCATCATGGTCGACGACGAGCGCTTCCGGCTTCTCCCCGGCGAGGTTCCGACGCTCGAGACCGTCCGGTTCCGCACGCTTGGGTGCTACCCGTTGACCGGCGCCATACGATCCAGTGCCGCAACCCTGTCCGATATCATTCTGGAAATGCATGCAAGCCGCACGTCGGAACGCGAAGGCAGACTGATCGACAGCGATCAGTCTGCCTCGATGGAAAAGAAGAAGAATGAAGGTTACTTTTGAGGCGGCGATGAACACGACGTCCGCCGAGGGAAAAGAGTCGGATATTACAGGCTGGCTCGCTGCGCAGGCCGGGATCGGGGCACTGCGCTTTCTGACCTGCGGCAGCGTCGACGACGGCAAGTCGACCCTCATCGGCCGTCTGCTTTTCGATAGCCAGCTCATTCTCGACGACCAGCTCGCCTCGCTCAGGAGAGACAGCCAGAACCGCACGACGGGCCGCGACGGAATCGACTTCTCGCTATTGGTCGATGGGCTGTCGGCGGAACGTGAGCAGGGCATTACTATCGACGTCGCCTACCGGTTCTTTGCGACGGAGAGACGCCGTTTCATCGTCGCCGATACGCCGGGTCACGAGCAGTACACCCGCAACATGGCAACGGGCGCATCGCACGTGGATCTCGGGCTGGTGCTGGTCGATGCGCGCAAGGGGGTTCTCACCCAGACCCGCCGCCACGCCTACATTCTGTCCCAATTCGGCGTGCGCCACTGGGTGCTGGTGATCAACAAGATAGACCTCGTCGGCTACGATCCAGCGGTGGTTGCGGGCATCGACGCGGAGTTTCGCGGCTTTGCCCAGGGTCTCGGCTTCAGTTCGCTTCAGACCGTGCCGATCTCCGCGCTGGACGGCGACAACATCGTCACCCTCAGTGGCAATACGCCGTGGTATTCCGGCCCGCCGCTTCTTCGCTACCTGGAGACGGTGGACGTCTCCTCCGATCGCGGCACCTTGCCGTTTCGGTTTCCCGTGCAATGGGTGAACAGGGCGGATCTCGACTTTCGCGGGTTCGCGGGGACGGTGGCGAGCGGCGCGGTCCGGGTCGGGCAGGACGTGGTGGTTGCGGCGTCGCGCACAACGGCCACCATATCCCGCATCGTCACCATGGACGGTGATCTCCCCGACGCCGTCGCGGGAGAGGCGGTTACCTTGGTGCTCGATCGCGAGATCGACGTATCGCGAGGCGATATGCTGACCTTGGCCGAGCAACCTCCCGAAACATCGACGCAGATCCAGGCTCGTCTCATCTGGCTGGACGAACAGCCCGCCCATCCCGGCCGTTCCTACCTGATGAGAATTGGCACGCAGCATGTGCCGGTGACGCTCACCGCGATCAAGAACCGCGTCAACGTGAATACGTTGGAAAAGACCGCGGGGCGCGACCTGTCGCTTAACGAGATCGGCACCGTCACGATTGCGGCAGACCGTGCCATAGTCTTCGACGCGTTTGACGCGAACCCCGCAACAGGCGGCTTCGTGCTTATCGACCGCCTATCGAACGTTACGCTAGCCGCCGGGCTGATCGATTTCGGCCTCCGCCGGGCACAGAACCTCAGCTACCAGTCTTTCGAAGTAGACCGGGCCCTCCGCGCTCGAAACAAGGGGCAAACACCCCGGATTGTATGGTTCACCGGTCTGTCGGGGTCGGGAAAGTCGACCGTAGCCAATCTCATCGAGAAACGGCTGACGGCTGAAGGCAAGCACACTTACATCCTGGACGGCGACAACGTTCGACACGGGTTGAACAAGGATCTCGGCTTCACGGTCGGCGATCGCGTTGAAAACATCAGGCGCGTGGCCGAGGTAGCGAGACTGATGGCGGACGCCGGACTTATCGTGCTCGTGTCCTTCATTTCGCCCTTCAACGCCGAGCGGCACCTTGCGCGCGAGATTGCCGGCGATATTCCATTCTCCGAGGTGTTCATGGATACGCCGATCGAAGTCTGTGAAGCAAGAGATCCCAAAGGGCTCTATCGAAGGGCGCGCCGCGGCGAGGTCAAGAATTTCACCGGAATCGACTCTCCGTTCGAGATCCCGGACGACGCCGACATCGTCTTGGACGGGCGCACCCGTACGCCGGACGAACTGGCCAATGAACTCTACGATCGGCTCTTTGTGGGGCAGTAGCCACGGTAGCCGGATGATATCTTGCGCGAAGGCGAGGCCACGGCTAGCTGGAGCATTCAACTCGCAGGTGAGCTGATGTCAGACCAGAACCAGAACTTCCTCGTAACGGGCGGGGCGGGATTTATCGGGTCCGCTGTCTGTCGGCACCTGGCGCAGATGCCCGGCATACGTGTCATCAACGTCGACAAGCTCACCTATGCTGGCAACCTGGAGTCGCTGAAGAGTATCGACAACCTGCCGAACTATACGTTCCGCCAGGCCGATATCGGGGACGACCACACCATCCTCAACATCCTTCGCTCGGAAGATGTGGACGGCATCATGCACCTGGCCGCCGAGAGCCATGTGGATCGCTCCATCGATGGCCCTGGAGCGTTCATTGAGACGAATGTCGTCGGCACCTACAGGCTCTTGAATGCGGCTTTGGCGTATTGGAGGGAGCTGCCGAAGGGGCGCCGCCAGCGTTTCCGTTTCCACCACGTCTCTACCGACGAGGTGTTTGGCGACCTGCCGCTGGACAGCGGTATCTTCACGGAGACGACGCCATACAATCCCTCGTCGCCATACTCGGCCTCGAAGGCCGCCTCCGACCACCTCGTCCGCGCGTGGCACCACACCTACGGCCTGCCGGTCGTTCTCTCGAACTGCTCGAACAATTACGGACCGTTCCATTTTCCCGAAAAGCTGATCCCGCTGGTGATCCTCAATGCGATGCAGGAACAGCCTTTGCCGGTGTACGGGACGGGCGCCAATGTCCGCGACTGGCTCTATGTCGAAGATCATGCTCGTGCTCTGGAACTTGTCCTGACCAAGGGCACCGTCGGCGAAAGCTACAATATCGGCGGACGCGCGGAGCGGACCAATCTGCAGGTCGTGCAGGCCATCTGCGATCTGCTCGACCGTCGCCGCCCCCGCGCGGGCGGAAAATCGTACCGCGATTTGATCTCATTCGTCACCGATCGCCCAGGACACGATCGGCGGTACGCGATCGACCCGAGCAGGATCGAGCAAGAACTTGGCTGGAAACCGGCCGAGACGTTCGAAAGCGGCCTCGCCAAGACGGTCGATTGGTATCTGGCGAACGAGTGGTGGTGGCAGCCGATCCGCGAGAAGAAGTACGAAGGCGGACGGCTGGGTCAGGCGCAGGCGGCGGCGGAGTAGCTGTGCTGCGCCTGGACAGTCATCCGGACGCATGCCTGCGGCACCCATACGACGTGCTCGAAGGATGGATTTCCGGTGAGGGCCCGGTAGCCGCCCGCCTGAACGGTATGGACCTGACCGTGACGCAGGTGCCGCGGCCCGATCTTGGCTCCGCTGGAGCCGGCTTTCGCGCCTATGTCGATTTGACAGCAATGCCGACCGTCGGCGCGTCGATGACACTTGAAGTCGTCAACGCTGCGCCCGCGAGCGAAAGCCTGACGATGGCAGCCGTCTACGGACTTGCGTTCGAGGTCGAGGCGGCCGGAAATGCGAGGAAGCGGAAGCGGGCTTGGCTGGAGAGCAGGCTGCAGGCCGGCCAATCCGGGGAGCAGACTTGTGCTGCCATGTCCCTTCTCGATCCCGCCAGCGGGTTCTCCGGCTCGCTGGCGGAAAAGCGCGACGGTGTCTCCGCGCATCCCTATCCGCGCGAGTTGGAAGCGCTCCTCGCCGAGCGTGGAAAAGATCCGGGTTTCATGGCGCTGGACTTCGGCGCCGGGTTCAAGCGCGCGAATAGATCGAATGTGATATTTCACGAAGTGTTCGATTACCCGTCGACGGATATCCTGTCGCTCGGGCAGAAGCTTCCGTTTGAAGACGCATGCTTCGACATGGTCATCACCCTTGCGGTCCTGGAGCACGTGGACGATCCATTCGCCTGCGCGAAGGAGATCGTGCGCGTTCTGAAACCAGGCGGCATCGTCTTCTCGGGCATCCCTTTCATGCAGCCCGAGCACGGCTATCCCGATCACTACTTCAATGCGACGCGCTCAGGCCACAAGCAGCTCTACGGAAAGGCGATCGAGGTGCTCGAGCATTTCGTCGCTGACCACCAACACCCCTTTCTTTCGTTGCAGTGGATCCTGCGCTCGTATCTTCTCGGCCTTCCGGAAGAAGCTCGCGCCGCCATGAGCGGCATGACCGTTGGAGCGATACTCTCTCAGCGGTACTGGCGTGATCGAAACCAGGCGCACATTTCCGGGCTGGGTGAGCAAGCGACATGGGAGCTTGCATCTGCAACGACCCTCGTCGGTCGGAAGCTATAGCAAGGCGAGCATGGGACGCAGCGAGAAGCTCCGAATTGCGGTGACTGGTCGGACCGGCCAGGTGACGTCCTCACTGCAGGAATTGATCGCCCGGGATCCGAGCAGCGAATGCGTGATCCTTGCACGTCCGACGCTCGATCTTGCGGATGTGGCATCTGCGGAAACGGCTATCGCCTCGGCGAAACCGGACATAGTCATCTCCGCGGCTGCCTACACCGAGGTCGACAAGGCCGAGTCGGAGCCGGAACTGGCGTATCGGGTGAACGCTCTCGGGCCTGCGGCGCTGGCGGCTGCCTGTTACGCGGCAGCCGTCCCGATCGTTCATCTCTCGACCGACTATGTTTTCAGTGGCCGGAAGCCCGAAGGCGCCTATGACGAACGCGACGACGTCGGTCCCGTGAGTGTGTACGGCAGTTCGAAGCTAGCAGGTGAATTGCTTGTCGCGGCCGCGAACCCGCGCCACGTCATCCTCCGCACCGCTTGGGTCTATAGCGCGTTCGGACGAAACTTCCTCAAGACGATGTTGCGCTTGGCGGCAGACCGGGATGAGGTTCGGGTCGTCGCCGATCAGTGGGGCAATCCCACGTCGGCGCACGACATTGCTGCTGGTCTGTTGCTCGTTGCGCGGTCTGTCGCCTTAAAGGGTCGAGATGACTGCTTCGGAACCTATCATCTGGGGGGCACCGGCAAGACGAATTGGAGCGGCTTTGCGCGGGAGATCTTTGCTGCAAGCCGCGCGGCGGATGGCCCTTTCGCGACCGTCGTCGACATCGCCAGCAGCGAGTTTCCTTCGCCGGTCAAGCGCCCGCCGAATTCCCGTCTCGAATCCCGGAAGTTTACCGACGTTTTCGGGTGGGCGATGCCGGCATGGCAGGACTCCACTAAAAGTGTGGTGACCGAACTCTTGCGGGACCGTTCGAAATGAGCAACGCGACGGCTCTGCCGGACATTGTCGAACTGCATGGGTTCAAGGTCGAACTTTTCCCAGATGATCCTGAGATAATTCAGCGGGCCTTCCGTTATGGTTGGTACGAACGCGACGAGGTGAATGCCGCTCGTGCGATCATCGACAAGTCGGATCGCGTCCTTGAGCTCGGCTCCGGACTCGGCGTGGTCGCGTGCGCGATATCCTCGATTGTGGGCGCAGCGAACATGGTCGGGTTCGAACCGAACGGGAGCGTCGCCGCCCGGGCGCGGCGCAACCTTGCTCTGAACGGCTTCGAACCGCGTATCGAGGAACTCATCTGTCGGCCGGCGGCAGCTGGGGGAACGTCGTCCGATTTCTACATCGCCGATATATTCTGGGCGTCCAGTCGCGATGCCGGCAAGGGAAAGCGCATTTCAGTGCCGGTGACCTCCCTTGAGGATGAGATTGCGGCACACCGAGCCAATGTCCTCGTGATGGACATCGAAGGCGGCGAGATCGAGATTCTGGAGCGCGCGGATCTCTCGCCAATACGCGCGATCATCTTTGAATCGCACGAAAAAATGGTTGGACGGCGAACGACCAACAATGCGATAGCCGCAGCGCTGGCGCGGGGGTTCCTTATCAATTTTCAGCTGACGACGGCAGGGATAGTCGTGCTCGTGCGCGACTAGAGGGACCTTGGTGAAAATCCTTTTCATTCATAACAATTTTCCGGGTCAGTATCGCCGGCTCTACCGGTACCTGAAGAACGACCCGGCCGTCGACGAGATGGTCGTCTGCACGCTTGAGACGAACAAGCAGGAGTTCGACCTGCCTCGCGTTGTCTACAAGCCGCACCGGGAACCCGCCCAGGGGATACATCCGACGCTGAAGCCGTTGGAAGAGAGCATGATCAACGCGCAGAACGCGTTTCAAAAGCTCGCCGGGCTGCGTAACAAGGGATGGAAGCCGGACATCATCTGCAGCCATTCGGGCTGGGGCCCGGGCCTGTTCCTGCGCGAGCTGTGGCCTGACACCCGCATGCTCACGTTCTTCGAGTGGTACTATCACTCCTCCTCGGATGCGACCTACCTGCGGTCGAACCCGATGTCGGAAGACGAGCGCGTTCGCTTGCACATGCGCAACGCGAGCTTCTGGGCCGATTTGGCGATTATGGATTGGGGTATCTCCCCGACGCGCTTCCAACACCGCCAGCTGCCGCCAATTTTTCGCAACCACGTGGAAGTGCTGCATGACGGCATCGACACGGACTATCTGGTGCCAGACCCGAACGCAAAGCTGACGATCGGCGACCGGGTGTTCACCCCGCAGGACGAAATCGTCACTTACACGACACGCGGCATGGAGCCCTATCGCGGCTTCCCGCAGTTCATGCAGGCGCTCGCTCAGGTTCAGAAGAAGCGCCCGAACCTGCAGGCGATAATCGTCGGCAAGGATCGCGTCGCGTACGGTCCGCAGCGCACCGACGGGAAAACCTACAAGCAGGAGGCGCTCGAGCAGTATGGGCTCGATCAGTCGCGTCTGCATTTCCTCGATCTTGTCCCGTTCGACAAGCTGCGCACGGTCTTCCAGATTTCGTCGCTGCACATCTATTTCACCGTACCGTTCGTCCTGTCCTGGTCGATGCTCGAGGCGATGAGCACAGGCGTTCAGTTGCTGGGGTCGGACACGGAACCGGTGAAAGAGGTCGTGGAGGACGGCAAGAACGGCTTGTTGGTCGACTTCAGAAATCCGCGTGACATTGCCCGGCGCATGGAGGAGGCCTTGGCGAACAGAGGTCGAGCCGAGAAACTTCGCCGTGCAGCGAGGCGGACGATGGAGGAGCGCTACGCCGCCAAACATCTGTTGGCGTGCCACCGACAGCTCATCCTTGACGTCGCTTCGGGCGTGAAAACCTGCCGCTGAACGCTAGCCGCGTTGCTGTCATCAATGCTGTATAGCGAGTCATGCAAGCCAGGCTGAAGAGACTGATGCGCCGCTTGATGCGGTGGACGGGGAGGGGAGCAGCCCAGCTCGCGCTGCTGCGGGCCAATCCGGAGCTCATGGATGCAGATTGGTACCTGCAGACAAATCCTGACGTCCGTGAGTATCGAGGCGGAGCCGTCGAACACTATCATCGCTTCGGCTGGAAGGAGGGGCGGAACCCCAGTCCGTTCTTCGATGTTCGCTGGTACCTGGCCAACAATCCCGACGTCGCGGCTGCCGAAATAGATCCGTTGCTGCATTACTTGCAGGTCGGCCGCCAAGAGGGACGCCAGACGACACCCGGTGCTTCGCGCTCGGCGATGCAATCGGAACTCTCTGCGACAGCCGCCGCCGATCCTTCGGTCTTCACCGCGCTCGAGAATCTCGACTACGATTCCAGAGCCAGCCTGGCGGACCGTCATCGCCAGATCGCGGCCCTCGTCAGCAGGAGCGGCTTATTCACCGAAGAGTGGTACCGCTTTCGCAATCCCGATATCGAAGATCGCGATGCGCTGAAGCATTATGTCGAGTACGGCATCTGGGAGAACCGCGCGCCGAACCCTTACTTCGACGCACTTTGGTACGCTAAGCGCAATGCTCTGCCGGCAGGTGTGCCGTCGCTGCTGCACTATCTCGGCAGTGGTTGGCGGGCCGGAGTCGATCCGGGTCCGAACTTCAGCATCAAGCGCTATATGGAGCTGAGCGGGTGGACCCCGGCATCAGGGCGCGAACCACTGAAAGGTTTCCTTGACGGAGGCTACAAGGCAATCTCGAAGTTGCCTCCCGTCCTGGCAAATCGCCCGCATCACCTGATAAGCATCAGCAGTTCGGATAGTGAACTTCTTTCGGGCAGTTCTCTTCGATTTACCCTGGACTTCCCCGCGGCCAAAGACCGCCCATCAGGCGGAAGCTTTCCGCCAGATTGTCTCGCGATCCATTGGGTAATCCCCGATTTTGGCGTTGGCGGCGGCGGTCATATGACGATCTTCCGCATGGTGCGGGAGCTGGCGCTCAAGGGCCACAAGCAGAAAATATGGCTGCATGGCGCCAAAACGCGCGATCCCGAAGCGGTTTTCGAGCTGATTGCGAAGCACTATCAGTGCTTCGACGCCGAGATCGGCTACGTCGAAGACAAGGACTTCATCACCGCGCCGGGCGACGTCTCGATCGCGACCGACTGGGTGTCGGTCTGGCCGGCCCGTGCGATGACGAGTGTCAAACGCACTTTCTATTTCGTCCAGGACTACGAGCCGCTTTTCTACCCGATGGGCACTGAGGCCCTGTTGGCCAGCCAGACGTACGAGCTTGACCTCGACTGCATCTGTGCAAGCCCCTGGCTGTCGAAGAAGCTGGAATCGAAGGGGCGTTGGGCGCGTCACATCTATCTGGCTGCAGACACGACGGAGTATCGTCCGGGCGACCTGCCTCCGCGTGACGAAGTGCCGAGAATTGCATTTTACGCGCGATCCTTCACGCCGCGTCGGGCGGTCGAGATCGGGCTGCTCGCGCTGGAGATACTGTCGCGTCGGGGCATCGATTTCGTCGTCGATCTCTTTGGAATGGAGACGGCGATAGGCGCCGCGCCCTTTGTCTATTCGAACCGCGGGGTGCTCGCTCCCGGCGAGCTTGCCGAGGTTTACCGGGAGGCAACCCTCGGCGTCGTCTTTTCGTCGACGAATTATTCGCTCGTGCCCCAGGAGATGATGGCTTGCGGGTTGCCGGTAGTCGAACTCGATGTCGAGAGTACGCGCAGCGTCTACCCGGAGGGCGTCGTAACGTGGGCGAGGCCGACGCCGGAGGCGGTGGCGGATGCGATAGAGTCGCTCTTGGCGAACCCGGAGCGGCGCAAATCGCAACGCAGCGCTGCCCTCGACTGGGTTGCGCAGTTTTCCTGGCCGCGTGCCGCGGAGACCGTCGAGAGCGAGATCGTCGGCCGCCTGAGCGAACTCGGCTTCCAAAAGCAGCGGAGCATCGCGCTACCCTCGCGGATGCGTGCGTCCGTTGTGATCCCGACGCTGAATGGCGGACAGCTCCTGCTCGATGTGATCGAACGGCTGAAGCAGCAGCGTTTCCCGGACGCCTACGAGATCATCATCGTCGACAGCGGTTCATCCGACGGAACGGTCGAGAAAATCGAAGCGGATCCACATGTGCGGCTCCATCGCATACCGCCTTCGGAATTCGGCCATGGGCGTACGCGCAATCTCGGTGTGGAACTGTCTTCCGGCGAGTATGTCGCGTTCCTGACCCAGGACGCTTTGCCGCTTTCGTCGGAGTGGCTTGCCGACTACGTGATGCTCATGGACCATTTCCCGCGTGCTGCTGGGGCCTTTGGTCCGCACAAGGCCTGGCCGGATGCAAGCCCGTTCATCGCGCGTGACATCGATGCTCACTTTCAGCAGTTCCGCAAAGGTCCGTTGAACGTTGATCGCATGACGGATCTGAAGCGGTACGAATCTGGCGACGAGCGCTGGCGGCAATTCCTGCACTTTTACAGCGACAACAACTCATGTCTCCGTCGATCGGTTTGGGAGCAGGTACCGTACCGGGACGTCGAGTTCGGCGAAGACCAGGTGTTCGCCGACGATATCATTGCCGCCGGGTACTCGAAACTTTTTGTACCGAGCGCTTACGTCTATCATTCCCACGACTACGATTTTGACGAGGCGTTGAAGCGGGCGGAAACCGAGGCGCGTTTTTTCTATGAGAGCTTTGGATATGTTCTGATGCCGGATAAGGCACAAATGCAGTCGGCCCTTGCAGCGGCGAATGCTGCGGACGAGCATTGGGGGTTGTCCCATCGGCTCTCGCACGATGCTATTCGGCGTCGCCAGGAGCAGAATCGGGCTCGACTCGAAGGATGGCTGGCGGGGTCCTCGGGGCCGCGAAAGGAAGTCGATGGTCGCTGAGGTTGGTCTTGAGGTTGACGCGTCGAGCGTAAGCGGCCTTTTCGGAAGTCCGTATCAGATCCTCGTGGGTGAGGATTATCCGGATCCGGACGCGCAGCTCGATAGTCTCGGGCTTCACGTAACCCGGTTCGACGCGAACGGACGTCTTTACGCCTCGGTGTCTTCGGCGGATCGTCGCTTCGTCCGGCTCGCAGCCATTCCACACGGCGTGCTGATTGTTGCGCCCGGTCCGTCCACCGGCGACGGCGCGAAGATCCTTCATTCAGTCTTTTCGGCGAACCAGTCACCGGCGCCGAAGGTCTTGCCTTGGGATACGGACGAGAGCCGCCACGACCAGCTGTCCTCCGAACTGGTCAGGCTGGTTCTTCATGAGCTGACGCGTCTGACTGCGTCTCTGGCCGAGCGTGACGAGGCACTCACGGCACTGCGCAAGGAGTTCGAGTGGCAAGAATCAAGTCTGCGATTTGGACGGCAGATGGTTCAGGCCATCGGCTATTCTACGCGGGTGCTGACCTTCGAGGTGCCGCCCGATGACACTGTTCGGGCAAGCACCGACCTGAGCCTTGATCAGCGGATTCCTGCGGACATCGCCGGCTTGTGCGGCATTAGCCTGCACGTTGCCGAACCGTCGAATGACCCTGGCTTGGTGGTCATCTCGCTCGGCGTCGCTGCAGCGCCGGCCAGCCTCGCCCGTATGGAGGTGGCATACCGCGATCTCGCTGCGGGCTGGAACGATCTGATGCTCGCGGACCCCATCGGTCCCGCGCACGGTGATGCGCTGCTTACGCTGGTTTTTCATGATCAGGGCGGCAGCAAACCGATATTCTCCCGGTCTGCACACAAGACTTCACGCTTCGGTCTCGGTCATAGTCCCGGGAATTCACTGGCGTTGAAGATATGGAAGGGTCTGGGCCAGCAGGTGTTCGAGCCACGCCTGCAGCCCAAGGAGCGTCTGTCGCGTCGATCGTTGCGGCTTGTGGACGAGCGGAGCTCGTATCTGTTCGGCGCAGCTGAGGAGGGATTGAGAACGCAGCACGAAGGGAGCCGGCAGCTGACGATATCGGCGCGTGGCGACGTCGGTCTGCGGGTTTCGGAGTCGAAGCTCGGCGGAGTGAAACTCGAGGGTGCGATTCCGCCTAATGCCGTCGCCGTGATTGTCAGGTACACCGCACAGGTCGAGGCGGCCGACGTCGCTGCGTTCGCGTACGATTCGACGGCGTTTGATAGCGTTGGTCTTCGGCAGACGGTCGAGGCTGCGTGGGAGGGCGCTGCGTCTGAACTTCTCAAGGGCTGGACGAGGCTGCCTGCAGCTCCAACTCGGGACAACGTCCACCATGTGCGGCTCAAGGAGCCCGTCGACGGCCCGCTTGACCTCGGACTCGTCGTGAAAGGAAAACCGGGAGAGATAGTTGTCCGCGGCGTGGAGTATGAAGTTGCGGATCCGCTCGGCGCGGCAGGTTCCTTTTCGGCGTTCGCGCGGCGGGTGCCGTTCGCCGAGTTGAAGAGCCGAGCGGAGTACATCTTTGGCAACGCCGAGGGCGTCCGAATCTCCCAGGCCAATGGTTTCCCGGTTTTCCAGGTGTCCGACACGGAGGATCATATGCAGATCCATCCAGTGATCGACGACGTGGCCGGAATACGTGCTGCCGGCGTTCTCCCTTCGGGTCTGACAAGGCTCGGTGCGGTGGTTCGCACCGCTCATCCTCAGGGCCCGGAGGCGAGATACAGCCTTATGGTGGTCAAGGCGTCCACCGAGGCATCGGATCTGGCCCGGTACGCATCCCTGTTGACGAATGCGACGGATGTTCGCCCTGTCTCCCTTCCGCGGTTTGTATTGGCTTCGAAGTCACTCGTCGTTTCGCCTGATGTCGAGGAGTACATCGCGCTCGATCTGAAGACGGCGTTGAACGAGCCTGCCGACCTCGTGTGCATGGTTGCGAGCACGACCGGCTCGACGGCATTCGGCTGGTGTCGTTGGTATGGCATCGATGTCTCGGTTGCAGCGCCGAGTGCCAAGGGACACTGGTTTTCTCGGCTCGGCTCGAAGATCGCCAGATGAACCGCCTCGGGATTGTCGTTCCGGTCTACGGTCATTCCAAGTTCGTCTACGAGGCGGTCGAGTCCGCCTGTCTCCAAGAGTTGGACTTTCCTTGTCAGGTAGTCGTCGTCGATGACGGCTGTCCGTCGCACGAGACGCAGCGGGCTCTCACGTCGCTCCGGCAGCGTTTCCCGGACCGCGTTATGACCCTTCGCCAGGCCAACGGGGGCCTGTCTGCCGCGCGAAATCTCGGCGCCTCCGTCCTGCTGGACTTTTTCCCGGACCTGGAAGCGATTTTCTTCCTGGATTCTGACAATCGTCTTGAGCCCTACGCCATGCGGAAATTCTCGGAGGCGCTGCTCGCGGATCCCGATGCCGCCTGGGCGTTTCCGGACATCAACGCGTTCGGTCTGACACCGCTGCTGGAGGCAGCCGATGTTCGCGAGACAGCGATTGCCGACGATCCGTTTCGCCATCTGCGCGGGAACATCTGTGAGGCCGGCAGTCTCGTGAGAGCGTCGGTGTTCAGGAGTGGAAAGCGTTACGACGAGGCAATGAAGCTCGGTCTCGAGGACTGGGAGTTCTGGCTTTCGTTGCGGGAAGCGGGATTGCGTGGGGTCCGGGTTCCCGATTCCGGCTTTCTCTATCGGGTTCGGCCGGAAAGCATGGTCGCCTTGTCGCGACGAAAGACCGGCGAGATCGTCGCGGGGATGCGACGCAAGCATTCCAAACTCTTCAGTAGGGCCAACGTGCTCTCTCTGGAACACTCGCACGCGCCGCGGTTTCTCGTCGTCGACCTCGACGACGGATCGCTCAGCCTGACCTCCGACCCTTGCGCTCCCGGTCGCGCCATCGGGCTGGGTGAGCTTCGTGAGCTGTTCCGGTCGCACATCGACGCCGTCTACGAGGTGGCGTTCCCGCGCTACGTCGTTATCTCGCACGGGCTGCAGCCGCGTGAGCGCGACGCGTATCTGCGCAGCTTGCTGTTCGACGTGCTGTCGCAGAAGACAGATACGCCTGTTGTTGTCGAAATTCGCGGCAGCGATCACGCCAGCCGCTTCTTCGGCGACATAAGGCACGCGCGTCGCACCTTCGAGAACGCCGAGGGTGTCCTGGTCATCGTTCCGGCGCTCGCGCTCTACAAGCTCGCCCTGTCCGAGCCGTCCCTGGCGGGTCTAGGGGCGATCCGCGACGTCGGTCGGCTCGAGCATTGGACGGTCCCGCATGCCGCGCGGCATCGCGAGCCACGCGTTCCGCGCCAACGGCGGATGAGACGCCTGGCCGCGTTCATGCGGACATGGGTGCGCCCGCCGTCCGTCGGCATCCTGTCGCATCCGTCGCGGGCCTATCGCGGCCCGACGCCGCAGGACACCCGCGCCTACGTGACCGACGAGCTGTGCGGCTACGAATCGGTAGCGCCGTTCCCGCATCTGCCCGGCGCCGCAGCGCGCTGCCTCGTCTCGGTCGACGTCGAAACCCAGTCGGACGAGCCGTCGCGCCGTGAGCTGAACGCCTTCATCGAGACGCTCTCGGGCCTTTCCCGCGTGACCCTGCATGTCGAAGGCCAGACGCGAAGCGCGCACCTGGCCGGGATGCCGGGCGTGGAGAACGTCGCTCTCAACAGCCTCAACCGCTCGCCCAACGCTCACTTCGCCTACATGGGCAACCGCATCCCGGTCCTCGATTCGGAGTTCCACCCGCGCAGCATGGCGCTGGCGCGCGGCCACGACATGCTGGTCTGCTTCGGTTCGAGCGTGTTTCTGACGATCGCCGGCGAGGCCAAGAGCGACGGCGTGCTGACGCTGTCGGTGGTGCCGGACAGCTGTCTTGCCGGGCCGAATTCCGCGGCGCTGCTGTCCGCGCTCGTGGCCTACGAGCATGCCGTGCACGCCTTCGTCGCCGGGCCTGCCGCTGCCCGCCTGCTTGCCGCCCGCGGCGTGCCGGACGGCAAGATCATTCCGCTGGATACCGCCGCCTACGGGCTGCGCCGCCTCCTGACCGACCGCAACCTCCTGACACCGATCGGCACCGCCGCATGACGAAGCGTTTCGACAAGTTCGTGGTCATCGTCACCTATGGCCGCTCCGGCTCGACGCTGCTGCAGACCGTCCTGCAGACGCTGCCCGGCGCCTTCATCCGCGGCGAGAACAACAACGCGATCTATCCGCTGTTCCGCTCGTGGAAGCGCGCCCGCAACACGCGCTACAACAAGGGCGACCGTGCCATACCGGCGCACGGGCCGTGGTACGGCGCCGACGAGATCGTGCCGCGTCAGTTCGGCGAGGCGCTCGCCGCCGCCTTCATCGACCATGTGCTGAAGCCGCCGCCGGTGGCGCCGCGCATCCTCGGCTTCAAGGAGATCCGCTTCCACGATGTCGAGGACGGCGAGTTCCCCGAGCTGATGGACTTCATGCGCACCTTCTTTTCGCCGTGCCAGATCGTCTTCAACACGCGCCGTTCGTCCGATGTCGCCCGTTCGTCCTGGTGGAAGGACGTCGAGACCGCCAAGGTCCTGCAGATGGTCGAGGACTGCGACCGCCTTTATGCCGACTATGCCGCCGCCCATCCGGGCGACAGCTACATGGTCCGCTACGACGACTACGCCCGCGATCCGGAAGGCTTCCGCCCGCTCATAGAGCGCCTCGGCGAGACGTTCGACCGCGCCGCCGTCGAGCGGGCGATGGCGCGCCAGCTGCATCACTGACCGTGCCGTCGCGCCTTGCCGGCCGCCGCATCATGCCCTTCGCGGGTGGCGCCGAGCTGTGGAACGGCCCGCCGGCCTGGCACCGGCTGACCGACCGCGTCAGCGCCATCCGCACCGCGCATGCTGAGCCGCTCGCCGCCGAGGGCAGGCGCCTGCCGATCGGCTCGCCGCCGGATCCGGGCGAGCTTCCCGCGCCGCTCGTCGCCCGCCCGCGCTATGCGCTGCATGCGCGCGGCGTCCTGCTCGCCGGCCAGCGCGCGATTCTCGATCCCGACGCCGCCCATCTCTTCAACGACACCTTCCTGCTGCCAAAACCGTGGTTCGACGTCTCCGCGGCGCTGTCGTCCTTCCCGCAGGAGTACAAGGCGACGCCGGCGCTCGTCCGCGATGGCGAATCGCTCGGCCTCGCCGATGTCGAGCCGATTCGAATCACTGAGCCTGTCGTCGTCCTCGGCTCGACCGAATCGCGCAATTACGGCTCCTGGCTGTTCCGCATCCTCCCCAAGCTGCTGTTGCTCGACGAGCTGCCGGAAACCGCGGGCAGGGCGCTGCTCGCCCCGCAGGAGCAGCCCTGGATGGTCGAGATCGTCGCGCGCTTCGCCCCCGGCCGAAATATCGTCGCGCACGACATCACCCGCGTCTACGCGCTCGACGATGCGATCGTGCCCTCGCTTGCCGCCCAGTCGAACATCTTGGGCGCGCCGCTGCGCCGTCGCCTGGCCGATCTCGCGCCAGCGGCAGGCGCCGCGCCCCATCGCCGGCTTTACGTTTCGCGCCGCGCCTTCAACGCCGCCGTCCCGCGCCGGGTGATGCGCAACGAATCCGAGCTCGTCGCGGCGCTGCAAACCCTGGGATTCGAGGAGATTTCGCCGGAATCGATGCCTCTGGCCGAGCGCATGGCTGCCTTCGCCGAGGCCGCAGTGATCGTCGGCCCGTCCGGCTCCGGCATGTTCAACGCTGTCTTCGCCAGCCCCGCGGCAGCGGTGCTCGAGCTGGAGCCGACCGACACTTGGCGCCCCATGCATAGCGCCCTATATCGGTCTTTGGTCCTGCCTCACGCCTTCTTACGGCTGAGCACGATCTTTGATGGCGCGGCCCCGGCCCATCCCGATTGGGGCATTGACGTGGCGGAAGCGCGCAAAGCCGCGCT
This sequence comes from Pseudomonadota bacterium, assembly GCA_023457435.1. Classification (GTDB taxonomy): domain Bacteria; phylum Pseudomonadota; class Alphaproteobacteria; order Rhizobiales; family Rhizobiaceae; genus RCIO01. Next base: position 49,904 of record JAEWLS010000026.1, on the reverse strand, counting down.
TTTGATGGCCGAAATCGGCCGATCCCGCCTCTAGACGGCGGCAAGGTGGCGGCATTTTTCGTTTTGCCGCAAATGCGGCACATTATTGCAACATATCGCCAATATCGAAGGGGCCGTGCGAGGCCTTGTGTTGCTTGAGATTGACAGGAAATCACTCTTTCGCGATACCCGGCACCGTGCTAGACCCTGCACCGATGCGTTCCGGATGGGCCGCGGAAGGGACTGAATTCTCTTAGCTAAGGAGAGGAACTACAATGGCTAACATTAACGGCACAGCCGGTAATGATACGATCAACGACAGCAGCGCGGAAGACCTCATCGGTGGTCTCGCTGGCGACGATTCCATCACCCTCGGTGCTGATGGTAAGAAGGACGCGGTTCTTGCCGGCGACGGTAATGACAGCGTGTATCTCGCTGTTGGTGCTGGGGCTTCTGAAATCTATTTCGGTAACGGCAACGACTTCCTAGTTGCGCCCGCCTCGACGGGAAGCAGCACGGTCGGCGGTGGCGCTGGTTCCGACTCGATCACCACGGGTGACGCTGCCGACGTCGTGTATGGTGGCACCGAGAACGACACGCTCGATGGCGATGCCGGCAACGACACTCTGTGGGGTGGCGATGGCGACGATTCCATCGATGGCGGCACGGGCAGCGACATGATCTATGGCGGCGCCGGTAAGGACACCATCAATGGTGGCGATGATGCCGATACGATCGGCGGCGGTGCTGGAAACGATGTGATCGCCGGCGACGGCGGCAATGACGTCATCACCGCTGGTGATGGAGACGACATTGTCACGGGCGGCGCTGGCAATAACGTAATCTACGGCGGTGCAGGTAAAGACACCCTAACTGGTGGCGCTGACGCGGATACGATTGGCGGTGGCGATGGTGACGACGTAATGGTCGGCGGAACCGGCGCAAACATCGTTTACGGTGGTGCTGGCAATGACACCTACACCGGTGGTGCAGACGCTGACACTGCCTACGGTGGCGCGGGCAACGATAATATTGCCCTCGCAGCTGGTGCGAACCTCGGGTACGGTGGTGACGGCAATGACAGCATCACCGCTGGCGTCGGCAACGACACAATCGGCGGCGGTGCGGGTAACGACACCATCGTGACCGGCGACGGCGCAAACACAGTCTACAGTGGTGGCGACGCTGCCGCGGACTCCGTTGTTGGTGGACTCGGCGCTGACGTTTTCTACGGCGGTGATCTCGATACCATCACTGGCGGCGGCGGCACGGACATCTTCGACTTCCGCACCGGTGGCAACCTCGCTGACTCCGTACTTGCGGTCGTCACCGACTTCAACACTGCCGGCGCCGACAAGCTGATCGTCACTACTAACGCCCCGGTCACGCAGGTTGTGGGTGGAAACATCCGCGTTGATATCGACGCGGACGGTAACTATGACGTCGAGCTCACAGGTGTAACGACGTTCACAGCAGCCGATTACATTGTTGTGTAATCGAATTCTCTGTTGACTTGGAAAGGGGCCGTAAGGCCCCTTTCTTTTTGGTTGTTGAATAATGCTTTCTGATATACGCACTGCTACACTTCTATGTCCGGTAGCGATCACCGGAGGGCCGCAGGCGATACATCAGCTTGCGCACGCTTTCAATCTGGCCGGCGTAGAAACCGAGATTGCGTATTACGGTGGTGGCGGTGAGATCGCCGTAATGGGGGATCACGTAGTCTGCAAACAGCCGACTGCGAACCCGTGCCTGTCTGCGTACGACAAGTACAACCCAATTCCGTCCAGAGGTTGGAAATCGACACCTACGCACCTTGTCGTAGTACCGGAGGTGCGCGCATCACTCTACAGCATGTTTAGGCCATCCCGCGTCGCTATATGGTGGCTGGCGGTGGACAATGCCTATCATGCAAGCAGCAAGTTGCGAGATAAGGGTTTTCACGATCAATTCTTTGCAGATACTGAGCTTATCCATTTTTGTCCCACTCAGTACGCCCGAACTGCGATAGGCAAGAGCGGGGCCGAGCGGCCTTACCTCCTGTCTGATTACACTGACGATCAGTTCACAACATGGCGTTCACGACAGCCGAACAAAGGGCTGGGCATAGCCTATAACCCCAAAAAGGGGGCTGCTCTCGCTGCCGAGTTTTTTCTACGCCATCCCGACCTTAAGGCGCAGGCCATAGCCGGACTTACACGGCGGGATGTATGGTGCACTTTCAGAGAAACGTTACTCTACGTCGATTTTAGCCACTTTCCAGGACGCGAGTGTATGCCGCGAGAGGCTGCCGGTAGCGGCTGCACTATCTTCATACATAATCGGGGTGCTGCAGCATACTACTACGATTACCCTATACCGAATTACTATCGTTTCTCGACTGAGGATGTTGGGTCTGGCTCTCTTTATCGAAGAATAAGGGCGGCGCTAGATGAACCCTCCGTTACTTGGAATGACCAAGCTGCATTTCGGCAGTTAGTTCGCGGCGAGAAGAGTGTATTTTTCAAGCAGGTGGCTGATATTCTCGGCCGATAGAAAGGAAGTGAGTTGTTTTCAGTTGCTCTGCGGAATGGCCCACAACTTGTCACTGGGCGCTATGGAACATTTGCGTTCTATCCGAACGATATGATTGGCCGACTTTTTGCTACGTACGGTGAGTGGGCCGAACAAGAATTCGCACTGATGCGAACTCTTCTGGGCGCCGGCGACATAGTTTTGGATGTGGGGGCCCACATTGGTACCCTTACAGTGCCGCTTGCTAGAACGGTGGGCGCGAATGGAAGGGTAATTGCATTTGAAGCGCAGAGAAAGATTTTCCATAACCTTTGTGCCAACATATATTTGAACGGTCTGCTAAATGTTGTTGCACATAACTGCCTAGTCGGTGAGCGTTCCGGCGATGTGTTGATCACTGACACTCCTTGGCATGAGGTGCGCAACAGCGGGGGGACGAGTTATGCTGCTGGCATCCCGGAAGGTCGGCGTTTTGACTCGACGCCTCGATACAAAATTGATGACGTCCTATCTGGACTGCCACGTTTGCGGCTTGTGAAGATGGACATCGAGGGTAGCGAGCCGGCTGCGCTACGAGGTATGCAGCAAACAATCACGCGGCATCGCCCTGTGATGTATATTGAAGCGAATACCCCTGAGCGCTTTCACCAGGTTCGCGAAGTCGTAACTGCTTTCGATTACGATGTTTTCTGGCACGCAGAGCCGCATTGGAATCCAAACAATTTTTTCCGGAACCCTCAGAACCTCTACGGCGACAAGTCGGATATCAATGTGATCTGTTTCCCGAAAGGCACAGAACGTCCCGTAAACTTGAAGATCGCATCAGACTTCGCTGAAGTGGCCCACCTCGTTAGCTGACCGCAACTCGCCAGTCCGGCTCGGCTCCAAGCCGCCCCTGCCGCCGAGCTTCCAACTCGTCGGCGTTTATTAGCAGAGATCGATACCACTCCGCCTCGGCATCGATGGCCGCTGTTCGCACCCGGTTGGCAGCGACGTAATCGTGAGCTCGACGCGACAGGTCTCCACGCAGACCCGCATCCCCCAGCAATTGCTTCAGCTTTCGCCCGAACTCCTTTGGCGTATCGTAGATCATGCCGGTTCGGCCGTTTTCGACCGAACTTTCATAAACGGTCCGGCCGGCCAGCACGGCGACGGAATGGGCCGCGCACTCGATGAACTTCAGATCGCTCTTGGCGCGGTTGAACGGCGTATCGCGTAAGGGCAGCCAGGCGATGTCGGCCTTTCCGAGCAGATATTGATAGTCGGCGTAGGGTAGGAGGGGAAAGAACAGCTTGTCCTGCGCCTGGACCTGATCGAAGAACGCGTGGTCATGGACGACATGAACCTGCAACTGGTCCGGCGTGTAAGGCGAGATCACGCTGTTTAGCGTGTCCATATAGGGCGCCCAGTCCTTCTCCCTGTTTACTGCCCCGAAAAACAGCCGCAAGGCTTTTGGCCTGCCTTGCACCGGGCGGTAAGGCGGGAGCGTGTCGATGGCGTTCGGCGATACGAACACGTTGGGATTATGCGGCCTTACGAGGTCCGCCAGCATCGGCGTCGAGACCCGGACGGCATGTGCCGCGCGAAAGGCACGATAGTTCGTTGCCTTCAGGTTGGGGAATGCATCGGGGTGGTCATCGTACTCCACGACGAACACGCGGTGCGTGCTCAAGATCTTGCGGTAGAACGGCAGGAATTCGTCGGTGAGCGTAGGCCGCTGCCAGATGAAGATATCGCGGCCGCCCTTGCCGATGCGCGGGTTCTTGGCGATGTCCGCGATCTTGAAGCCGCCGAGCCTCTCCAGCGCCCTCAGCGGCTGCTCGATGCGCACGATCCCCATCGCATCGACCTTGGATTGAAGCAGCGTCGCCGTGATGACGATATTTCCGTCCTGGTCAGGCATGTCTTCTCTCCATCGACCATCTCAAACCACGTCCGCGGCCAAGCCGACGGACATGCTCATGAAGCATAGTCGATGCACGGAAAGCGTGGATAGATTTCGCGGTAGCTCTTATCTCCCCCCTCGTGGGGGAGAAAGCGATTTCAACATCTTAGGCAAGTTCTTCACGAGCCTAAGTGTTAGAAATCGCAAGAGAGGGGGTGACGAGCGCCGGCCGCAGGCCGGAAAAGAGCCAACGGTCCCGCGAAACCTACCCCGTGAACGCCTTGTCCGAAACGTCGCGGTACGGCGCGATCAGGTACTCCAGAAAGGTCTGCTTCTCGAGCTGGAAGTAGACCGTCGCCAGATTGCCGGGGACCAGCTCGCCGTACTTCTTGATCGATTCCGGGTCGAGCGTGGCGCGCACCGTGTAATGGAACATGCCGGTCTGCTGGTTCTGCACGGAATCGCGGGCGACGTAGTTGACCTTTCCGTCGATCATCACCGACGACTTCGAGCGGTCGCGCGAGTTGAACTGTACGGCGACATGCTGGCCCATCAGCAGATTGTCGATGTAGCGCGGCTCGACCTGGGCCTCGATCGCCAGCGGCAGGTCGCTCGGAAAGATCTCGATCAGCGGATCGCCCGGCTTGATCACCTGATTGACGGTGTTGGTCGCGACCTCGACGACGACGCCGCCGATCGGCGCGCGGATCTCGGCGCGCTCGACGATCGCGCTGAAGGCGCGGATCTTCTCCTCGAAATCGACGATCTCCTTGCGCAGCCGCAGGATCGCCTCGGCGACCTGGTTGGCGCGCTGCGAGGTGATGCGGGTCAGCGTCTCGCGCGCCTCGTTGACGACGTTGCGCTTCTCGTCGATCTGGATGATCGTCGTGCGCAGCTGGTCCTGGTCGTTGGCGAGCTGGCGCTTCAGCGCGAAATTGCGGTCGCGCGTCGTCAGCCCCTGATTCATCATCTCGTTGGAAACGTTGACCTCTTCCTGCGTGTCGACGATCCGCTTCTCGCGCTCGAGCTTGAGCGCGGTCAGGCTCTCGATCAGCTCCGAATTGGACTTGATGCGCTGGTTGAGGATCTCGACCGTCGAGGCCATCTCCTTCTGCTTCGCCGCGAACTCGGCGCTCTGCGTGCTGGCGGCGTCGCGCAGCTCCTGCGAGCCGCCCATCCTGGCGTCGAGGTCGTCGCCCCAGGCGATCTCGGCGAGGCCGTTCTGCTCGGCGACGTAGCGGGCGAGCTCGACGCGCTTGAAGTCGCGCTGGCGCGAGGCGTTGGAGAGGTTGGCGGAGGCCGCCGTGACGTCCATCACCGCGAGCAGCTGGTCCTTTTCGACGCGGTCGCCCTCGATGACCAGCACCTCCTTGACGATGCCGCCCTCGAGATGGTCGACGACGCGGTTCTTGCCCTGCGCCACCAGCCGCCCGGCGCTGGTGAAGGCCATGTCAATCGGCGCGGTCGCCGCCCAGACCGAGCCGGCCAGCACGAACAGCATCGTCCCGCCCATCAGCGCCCGCGACCATGCCGACGACGTGAACCGCACGTCCTTGTGCCACGCATGGTAGAAAGGACCGGAGGCGGCGGATTTCTTCGCGAGGTCGGAGGTCGTCAGCTGCTTGCTCATCCTGCAATCTCTTTCGCGGTACCGTTCTTTTCAGGCGCGGCGATGGCTTCCGCAGGCTTCTTGGCCGTGATGGCCCGTTCCGGGCTCTGTGGGACGACTTTCGGCCTGATATCGCTTGCCGGGCCGAAATTCTCGATGAAGCCGCCCTTGAGCACCAGAACCTTGTCGCAAATTTGGAGGAGGTTCGGCCGCTGCGTGACGATGACGACCGTCGCCTTCCTCTCGCGCGCCTTTTGCAGCGCCTTGACCAGCGTCACGTCGCCATCGGCGTCCAGATTGGCGTTGGGTTCGTCGAGGAACAGCAGGTTCGGCTGCTTGTAGAACGCGCGCGCCAGCGCCAGCAGCTGCTTCTGGCCGCCGGATGGCATGAAGCCGTCCTTGCTGAGCTGCGTGTCGTATCCCTGCGGGAAGCCGAGGATCATGTTGTGGACGCCGGATTCGATCGCCGCCGCCACGACGTCCTTGTCGTCGGCGTCGGGATTGAAGCGCGCGATGTTCTGCGCGACGGTGCCTGGCAGGAAGTCGACGCTCTGCGGCACGTATCCGACGTGGCGGCCGAGCTGGATCGGATTCCAGTTCGAGAGTTCCGCGCGATCGAGCCGGATCGAACCAGACGATGGTCGTAACCCCCCCGCAATCAGCCTCAGCAACGTCGACTTGCCGGCACCGCTTGGGCCGATGATAGCGAGCGTCTCGCCTGGCAGTACCTCGAAGGAAATGCGCTTTATGACCGGCTCTTGGCCCGCGCGAGGGCCATAAATGAGGTTCGTGACCTGGATACGGCCTTCCGGCGCCGGCAGCTCATGGCGATCGGGCTGCACATAGAAGCCAGTCAGGTTGTCGCGGACACGTTTGTGCGCATTCCACGCATTCATCAGCGCGCTCCACGAGCCGACGAGCCCGTCCAGCGGTGCTAGGGCGCGCCCTGAGATCATCATGGCTGCGAATACGACGATCGGAGCAACCAGCCCCTGGATGGCAAGGTAGGCGCCGTAGCCGAGAACGGCAGCCTGTAGCCCGAACCTCAGGAACCGCGAGATTCCGCCGTAGAAGGCACCAGCCGTCTCCGAAGAGATGTAGGTTGACAGCGCCCGTGCGGCTGGCTCCCCCCAGCGCTCCATCGTGTTCTTCTGGAGGCCCATGATCCGGACGGTTTCGGCCTGGTCGATATGGGCCTGAAGAATTCTATTCGCGTTGCGGGTCGCATCGCTTTGGGCCTTGATGCGATCGTTCAAGGCCGACTGCTGGACGATGGTCGTCACCACCATCAGCGCCATGCCCGCCATCGTCAGCCAGCCGATTGCGGGGTCTATTATGAAAAGCAGGACCAGGAAGATCACCATGAACGGTGCTTCCGTGATGGCCGCCAGTGCGCGCGATCCCAGGAATGTCCGTATCTGCCGGATGTCCTGCATCAGTTCGGCGCCGGATGCCGCGTCCCGCGTCTGGTCGAGAAAATGAGCAAAGACGACCGGGCCCGACAGCAGCGCTTCGTATCGCGCTCCGAGCCGCGCCAGCATGGTCTGTCGCACGCCGTCGAAGACGCTCAGAAGGAAGAAGGCCAGGGCCGCCATTGCCGAAAGCGCGATCAGCGTCTCGACGCTGCGACTCGGCAGAACGTGCATGAAGACCTGCGTCATGTACACCGGAAGCGCCAACATGAGCAGGGAGGTTACTCCCGACAGGATGAAGACGCCCACGAGCGCCTTACGGACGGCCGAAATCGCGCGCGATAGCTCAGTCAATGTTTCTTGTCCGCAAACTCGCCAACGTCGATGGCGTAGCAAATAGCTTATTGGTGGGCTCGACGCAAAGACCACCCGGTGTCGCGCCATCGCCTGCGATCGCCGAACTCAGCGTTGTGGCGATCGAATTGGGCAGAGTGATGTCCATGACTCTACAGGCCGCGCGATCTGGAGAGGGCGGCGAGTGCTGACGTGGATGTAGCTGCTGTCGACCCCACACGCCGGATGAATCGACCCGCCGGCCGCTCGAAGAGATGAAAGCACGCAAACGATGTAAGAAAGGTGAAAGAAAGAGCTATCACCCAGAATGTCACGGGTTGTTCGGTAGGCGACAGAAATCGCGATACGCTCCAGATAACCGGCATGTGCAGAAGATAAAGGGAATAGGAGATCTGCCCGGCGCCGCGCGCCGGCGCGCTGCCCAACACCCGCATGGCGACTTCGCTTTTTGTCGACGACACCATGAACCCGGCAATCGCCGCGGCGATCCACGGATCCCACCAGATCTTCATCTGAGTTTCTCTGATCAACGAAAGCGGAAATGGAAATACAAGCAGCAGAGCTACCGCCGCGGCAATCCATGCCATGTTCTGCCACCTGGCGCGGGGGAGCGACGACGAGATCGCATGACAAAGAATCCCCAGCAGGAAATAGTGCCCAAGGCGCATGATGGGCATGGCGCCGTTTTCTATCGAAAAGTAGGTAACCAGGAGGGCCGCTGCGCACGCCGTCCCGGCGGCATAGCTGATGCGGTGCACTATCCAGATAAAGGGAAATAGAGCGTAGAACTTGAGTTCTACGGGGATCGTCCAGAGTACGCTCGTCGCGACGCGAAGCGTCAGGTGCGCTATGACATTGTCGCTCGTAATTGGATAAACGGGCGCGTTTTCCCAAAGCAGGCGGCAGACATATGAACCGACCACAACAAGCAGGAAAAGCGGCACGACCCGTGCGCAACGGTTGACGGCATATGAGCCAAGCGTCCCGACATGGAACTGCTGGCCGAAATAGACGTGGGCCATCAGGAAGCCGGACAAACAGAAGAAGAGCATCACCCCGATCTGGCCGCCGCGATCTTCGAACCAGAACTGGAGGATCCCCGTCTGTGATGAGAGGTGGGAGAACACGACGATGACCGCGGCAAGGCCGCGGAGCCCGTCCAGACTCTTCATGTAGCCCGGGGCAGGGTTATCGCGCTGCACTGAAGGGGCTGTTCCTGTTGCGGTCATTGCACCCGGCGGCGTTGAAAGCCGGCGGCTCATGGCGATCCGGCTTGTCTATCGAGTACACGGGCGGACATGGTCGTGCCAACACATACGATTCGACTGGGAGCATGGGGCATGGCGTTGTTGACCGGAGACCGGCTTCAGTGAGCGACCTGCGTCGAACCCAGTCCTGGTTGTGGCCGGCGTTGATCGTCACGCTGTTCGTGGCCTTCTCCGCCTACCAGATCGGTCGTCCGCCGACGGATCTTCATCAGTTCCGTCAAACGCAGACGCTGTCCACCATCTATAACTTCTATGTATCGGGGGTCGATCTGCTCAGGCCCGAGATCGACACCAATGGCAGCAAGTCGGTCGTAATCCTGGAGTTTCCGCTATATCAGGCTATTGTTGCGGCAATCATGCGGTACTTCGGCTATGCGGAGGCATTTGGCCGCGTGCTGAACATTGTCGGCATGGCCATCGCATCGGTGTCGCTTTTCTACTGGATCAGCAGAAGTTATGGCCAAAAATCAGCGATAATATCGTTATGCATACTTCTGTTGACACCGGAGACGATTTTTTGGTCGTCGGCGATCATTATCGATCCGTTTGCGGTAGCGATAGCAATTGTCGCGATGGTGTGCCTGTTCCTGTGGCTCGAGCGTGAACGACGGCTATTCCTGGTCGCCGGGATAGCGCTCGCGAGTATCGCGGTCTCCATCAAGCTGACAGCTGCTTTCATACCCCTCGGCATCTTTTTCACGTTCGCGTTGATGGACGTTGTGGTCGCCAGAAGATGGCGACGACTGGCCGAACTATGTGCGACGGGCGTGTCGATAGCGATCGCGTTTGCGGCCTGGTACGCCTACTCCTACTGGAACAACGTTCAGAACCCGCATCAGTATACCAACTCCTCTGTGGTCTGGTATCTGGGTACATCGGCACAACGGCTGTCGTTACGGATCTGGGCCCATATGGGCGACCGTCTGCTCGTCAATAGTCTCGCGGCGCTGGGACTTGTCGGTGCGGTCTTGACGATATTTGCGGGGGGCAGAGCTGCGCGTCTTGCTGCGATAGCTTTCGCGGTCTCGATCCTTTACTTCGCGATATTCATCAATCTCAACTTCGTCCACACTTACTATCAATTCCCATTTGCCGTAGCCAATGCCATTGCTGGCGGGCTCGGTCTCGGCTTCCTGGCAGAGAAGCTGACCCGGCGTTGGGCAGGCCAGCTCCTGACAGTCGGCGTGGTGCTTGCCTCGTGCGTGGGGAGCTATCGCGTCCTCGACAGCGGTTGGCTGGACACATCCCAAATCACTTCGCCGTATCAGACTTCGTCGTGCGAGCTGCAGATCGGCCAACAGATCAGGTCGAAGTTTGAGAGCGTTGACGTGCGTCCGCGCCTGGTTGGGGTGGTTTTCGAGCATGCGCCGGAGTGTTGGAACGGTCCGCACGCGCTCATGTATTACATGAGAGGCAGGGGCTACGTCGTCGACACGATCGGCGATGGCCTGCTCGAGCGTGAGCCGCTCGACATGCTGTTGGTCATCGACCGGCAGAAGACAGTGGTTCGTCGTGAAGGCTGGACACTGGTCAGTGACCTTTCTCTGAACGGCGACGTTCGCGACTACGACGTGAGCGTACTCGTTCCAGGCGCCTGGGAGCCTTCTGGAAGCAAATCGGTGACGGCGGAACCGAGCGGTAGCGCCCTGGTCCGCGCCGACACCCCCTATCGGCTTCAGGGGAAGGCGCCGCCGTTCTCGGAGGTGACACTAGCGTTCAAGGCGGCCGGCAAAATGCGGGACGGAGCGGTCGCCTATGTCGACTTGATGACGCCCGATCGGCGGGAAAGTCAGCGGCAGATCAGGATTGCCGGCGATCCCACCGAATACCGGATGGTGTTCCACACCGGAGCCACGGCTGCGCTGGACTGGGAGTTCGGAGCAAGGGGTGAGGGGCAGTTCGAAATCCAGGGTCCCGTCGAAATCTCTTACAAGCCGCTCCTGAACTAGCCTTTGAAGAGCTCCCGCCACCGCGCCATGTGGTCGATGGTATGGCCGTCGCGGCGCATCAGGGCCCATTCGTCGGTCGCCTCGGGGTAGCTTGCCGCCAACCTTCTGGCTTCGCGCACCGGCGACCGTTGCTCCTCGCGCGCGAACCAATGGCTGGCATCTTCGAGAGCGCGGCCCAGCTGCTGACCTGACGTCGACGCGAGCAGGGCGACATCCAGACGGTTCGTTTCGATGCGCTTTCGGACCCTGAAAATGGCGCTGTGGAACTGTGTATGCCCCAGCATCTCGAGCTCGTCCTGCAGAGCCCAGAATGGGTAGATCGCCCAGGGCGTGTAGGGGTAGATGAAGTCCTGTTGCACGATCAGCGTCCCGACCTCGAGGGCCGGAAGAACGGTCCTTGTTATGTGATCGGTGATGGCCGGCGACTTGCAGACGTCGAGGAAGACCAGCGATATCGGCCTCAGCTCTGCAACTAGAGCAGGGGTTAGCGTCGCGAGAACGTCGCCCTTGTGAGCGACCAACGAGTCGCCGAACTGGCTCACGATGATCTGGTAAAGCTGCAGGCCGTCCTCTCCCGGAAAGTACGGCAGGCCGCGATTGTATAGGTAGCGGTGTTTTGTCGCTTCCTTCAGCTCGAAAAGGTCGAAGCTGTGTATGCGTTTCCTTGCTGCAGACCTCTGGACGCCCGTCGCGAGCGCGAAGCTGGAGCCGCCGACAAAGCAGCCGAGGTCTAGAATGTTGCCCGGTCCCGCGCGCTCGGCGAGAAAGGCAAGCATCCATAGCTCTTCCAGGGTGAGCATGGTAGGAAGCTTTTCAAGCGCTTCATGGTGTGTTCCGACATTCCAGGCGCCCTCCCGGACTGCATTCGCGAGCGCGTCTGTGCCATCCATTGCCGAACTCCGAGTTTCGGGAGCGTACTGCTCCGCCCACGCTCATGCATGGACATGGTGCTTGAAACGACGTTGCGCACGGTCTAGTGGCAGGCGCGCTCCGTGGTTCTTAGACGCGTAACGTCCGCGGAACCAGCGCGCAGCCGCGGAGAGTCGTAGAACGCTCATGCCAAATGCTCTCGTCGGGAACGCTACAAACGCGAGCCGCGATATCGCGGAAGCGATGCGCAGATACGAACTCGCGCTGATATTCGGCTGGCAGGACATCCTGCAGCGTTATCGGCGCTCTCGGATCGGGGCGTTCTGGATAACCATCAACATGAGCGTCCTGATAGGCGCGCTCGGTTTGATCTTCGGGGCTTTGTTTCAAGTTCCGATGGAGGACTTCCTACCCTTCATTTGTGCCGGCTTGATAATCTGGGGATACATCTCGGGAAATATCGGCGAAGGGTGCACCGTCTTTGTTTCATCCGAGGGGATGATACTCCAATCAAAAACTCCGTTGTTCTCGCATGTGATGCGAACGCTGTGGAGAAACACCATCATTCTCGGCCACAATATCATAATACTGCCGGTTATATTGCTAATCTTTGGCAAGCTTCCCTACAGCACTTCACCTCTTGCGCTGCTGGGTCTGCTGGTTGTGATTTTGAATCTGTCGTGGATCATGCTCGTATGTGCAGTGATCTGCACGCGCTACCGCGATCTGACGCAGATCGTCCAAAATATGTTGCAGGTGCTGTTCTATGCGACGCCGTTGCTGTGGATGCCCTCGACACTGCCATCCCGGCTCGGCGCGCAGTTTCTTGAACTGAACCCACTTTACCATTTCATCTCGATCATCCGGTCGCCATTGCTCGGCCAGTACCCCACGACATCGAACTGGGTCATATCGATCGCCATAGGAATCGTAGGGTGGACAGTGACGCTCGTGTTCTATGGGAAGTACCGCAGCCGCATCGCGTTTTGGCTGTGACGCGGTTGGTGGGCACCATGATCGAGCTTGACAATGTGACGGTCGAATTTCCGGTGTACAGCGCCAGCAGTCGCTCGCTGAAGAACCGTATGCTCCGCATGGCGGTCGGCGGTCGCATTTCGGATCGGGACGGCCATGTCATGATCACGGGGTTGCGCAATGTGACCCTCTCGATCGCACAGGGCGAGCGTGTCGGCCTGGTTGGGCACAATGGCGCCGGGAAGACCACGCTGCTGCGCGTGCTGTCGGGCATCTATGAGCCGCCGCTGGGCTCGGTCCGCATTCAAGGCCGGCCAACATCACTCATCAACATTTCGCTCGGTATCGACCCTGAGGCCACCGGCCGCGAAAACATTCGCCTGCGGGCCGCCATCATGGGCATGTCGCGCGAGATGCTGGCAGAAAAATTTGATGAAATCGCCGAGTTCTCGGGCCTGGGCGAGTTTCTCGACATGCCGTTCCGCACCTACTCGACCGGCATGCAGTTGCGACTGGCCTTCGCGATCTCGACAGCGGTTACGCCTGAGATCCTGATCATGGACGAGTGGCTCTCGACTGGCGACGAGGCCTTCAAGGAAAAGGCCGACAGGCGCCTGAAGGAGCTCGTCGAGTTTACTAAAGTCCTGGTGATCGCGAGCCATTCCCGCGCGCTGATCGAGAAGAACTGCACGCGTGCGATCTGGCTCGAAAACGGCGAGGTCAAGATGGATGGGCCCGCCGAGGCGGTTGCCGACGCCTACTTTGCCGTACATGACGAGGTTGAGCGCCCCGCTCTCCGCGTCATTGGGTGATCTGTTGAGCTGTTTCTCCTCCTGCACGCGCCGCATCGGTCTGGCGCAATGAAGCCGATGACGGTTTCGCTCTCTGCTGCTCCGCGAAAAGATCTGCGGGTCTTGAGCGAAGGAGATGGATTCTCCGCGTGGGAGGTCGTGGGCGAGGATCCTCAGCTGGCGCTCCTTGCTGGCCGCCGGCTTCCCGCGGGTGCATATCGGCTTGTCTTCGCGCATCTTGCGCCGGTACCGGAGGGCCAGGCGCTTTCGCTGTATGTGGACAGTGGCGCCGGCTTCACCGAGGTCGAGCGGATCGACATCAGGCCAGTTCGTGTTCAGGCCGGGTTCGAGGTGACGCTGGAACTGCCTTGGGGCGCGCGGGCTCTCAGATTGGATCCCGTCAACGGCTCCGAGCGCATCGCCCTCGGCGGCATCTCGCTCGAACTCGTTCGCCGCTTCGACACCCGCTTCACGCGCATCGCCAGATTTGCTTGGAATTCGCTCTCGAACCCGCATGCCTTGGGGGCAGCACTGAAGGCCGCCGTGCGAAGCTTGCGACAGGATGGCCTGCGCGGCCTATACCATGCGGTTCGCCGAAGCATCGCCCGCAGCGAAGGCAGGTTGCCTGCCCAGCGAAGCTTCGAGGATTGGGTCTACCGTTTCGACACGTTGACTCCGGATGACGTCGGTCGGATGCGCAAGGAAGCCGAGCGGCAGCGCGGACCCGCAATCGCTGTGCTCATGCCGGTTTACAACACGCCGGAACCGCTGCTTCGACAGGCCATCGAGAGCGTCCGTGGCCAGGCCTATCCCTACTGGGAACTTTGCATCGCCGACGATGCGTCGACACTCCCGCACGTTCGGCAAATCCTCGACGAGTACGCCCAGTCAGATGACCGTATTCGCGTCGCCTACCGGGAGGCCAACGGGCACATCTCGGCGGCGTCGAACAGCGCGTTGGAACTGGTGACGAGCGAGTGGGTCGCGCTACTCGACCACGACGACATATTGCGGCCGCATGCACTTTTCGAAGTCGCCAGGGAGATCGGTAGGTATCCGCAAGCGGGCCTGATTTATAGCGACGAAGACAAGATAAACCTGGACGGAAAGCGCTACGACGCGTTCTTCAAGCCGGACTTCTCGATGGAGATGTTCAGGTCGCACAACTACCTGAATCACTTAACGGTTCATCGAACCGAAAATATCCGGGGGGTAGGCGGCTGGCGCATCGGTTATGAGGGAAGTCAGGACTACGACCTCAATCTCCGTATCGTCGAGAAGATCGCCGCCAGGGATATTCGGCACATACCGAAGATTCTTTACCACTGGCGCGCAGCGGAAGGGTCGACGGCTGCGGCGGGCGATGCCAAGTCGTACGCCTATGACGCCGGCCTCAGGGCCCTGACGGACCACCTTGCGCGAACCGGCTCAAGTGCCTCTGTCGAACAGACTGGTCCGCTGCCGTTCTATCGGGTCAGGCACCGCATTCCTGCGCCGGAACCGCTGGTTTCGCTGATCATACCGACACGCGATCGCGTCGAACTGCTTAGGGCGTGCGTCACGTCGATACTGAAGAAGACCGCCTATCCATCCTTCGAAATCATCATCATGGATAACGGGTCAACCGAGCCTCAGACCGTGCGCTACCTTCGCTCTCTGGAAGGTGATGCGCGTGTGCGCGTCATCGCGCATCCGGGCGTGTTTAACTACTCGGCGATAAACAATCACGGCGTGCGGGAGGCCCGTGGCGAGATCATCGGCCTCGTCAACAATGATATCGAGGTGATCTCTCCCGACTGGCTGGGGGAGATGGCCTCCTGGGCGCTGCAGGAAGAAATCGGTTGTGTAGGCGCCAAGCTCTACTATGGCGACGACACCATCCAGCACGGCGGTGTGACCGTCGGTCTCGGCGGCGTTGCCTCGCATACGCACCGGCTGTTTCCCCGAAGTTCGTTCGGGTATTTCGGCCTCCTGCACAGTCTGCGCAACGTGTCGGCCGTGACAGGCGCATGCTTGCTGTTGCGCAAGTCGGTGTTCGACGAGGTAGGCGGGCTGGACGAACAGAACCTTCAGGTCGCATTCAACGATGTCGACCTGTGCCTCAAGGTGAAGGCGGCCGGCTATAGGAACGTCTGGACGCCCTATGCCGAGCTCTACCATCTGGAGAGCGTTTCGCGCGGACAAGACGATAGTCATGAGAAGCGCGCTCGCTTCATGTCCGAGATCGATCACATGAAGCGCCGCTGGCCCGACGAGCTGAAGCGAGACCCGTTCTACTCGCCGAACCTGACGCTTGATAGCGAGGACTACGCACTCGCTTTCCCGCCGCGAACCTGAGGCGGGTTCCTAGCGGAATTCTGCCGGCAGTATCGCGCGAATGTCCGGATCGCGGAGCCACGCGGCCAGTTTCTTTGGATCGGGGTAGGGGATTTCGAAGGGACCCTTGCCTTCGAGCGCGCGGGCGTCTCCCGTCTCCAGGAACTCAATTATGCTCGCGGCCTGCAGCCGGCTCAGCCGACGCTTCTCCTGCATTTGGATGATCGCAGGCGCAAGCGCGAAGACGACGACTGCCGCGGCGGTTGCCGAGACCCAACTGTATTTCCAGAGCCCAGCGCGTTTGCCGCCGTCGCTGGGCCCGGTCACGCGCAGCAGCGCGAAGAGGTCGAGCGGCAATAGCAGGATGTAGATGTCCTGGTAGCGCGACGCTTCGACGCCGCTCGCCCTGCCATAGCTCAGCGACACGATCTGCATCCCGACCCACCCCGCCACTGCCAGGGCAGTCCAGTCTGCGGGCGCGGCTTGATCGGTCGATTTGATTGTGCGGAAGGCAAGCAGGAGCAGCGGGATGTGCAGTATCCAGCCGACGAACGAAACAGGCGTGGAAATCGCCGAAACGAAAGCGGCAAGGAAGCTCGCGACACTGTGGGCCTTGAGCACCGCATGCCCGGGAACCTCGACCGTGAATGCCATCATGATCGCCACGGTGCCGGTCAGCACGGCGAGCGCGAGGCCTTCGCGCAGGTCCCGGCGTCTTGCGCCCGCGAGCAGTTGAACGACGGCGATTGCTATTGCCGCGCAGGCAGCCAGCAAGCCGGATGCGAGAGAGAAGTACGCACAGATGCAGAACAGGTAGCCGGCCCACCATCGCACCGAGAATGCGCGCGAGACGACGAAAAGGCTCAGCGAGAGGAGCGAGAAGAGTAGCAGGAAATAGAACTGGGACTGGAACCCCGCCAGCAGGTTTTCCCAGCCTACCGGGACGGCGAAAATGAAAGCGGAGAACCCGGCCAGGAGAAGGCGCTCGCTTGAGCGGATGGCGGGCAGTAGCAGCGCGACGAGAATGCCGGCCAGACATGTGTGCAGCAGCGCGTTGACGCTCATCTGCAGCAAGGGGTTCCATCCGCCTGCGGCTTCGAAAAGGAGCAGGTTCAACACGCGCGTGAAGAAGATTCGATGCTCGTTATGAGCAAGGAACAGGTCTGCGACCGTTAGCGTCCCGAGGCGGTAAGGCCGGTAGAGCTGCGCGGCTTCGGCATCCCATTGATCCCAGAACGGAACGCTGTTCGCATAGACCGCGATGAACGCCAGCTTCACGGACAAGACGACGACGAACACGAGGCCGACCAGCTGGGCCGTGCTGTAACCCCGCAGCGTCGGGTTACCTCGCGTGCTCGCGAGTATCTCGGACCTATTTTCGACCATCGACAGCCCTGAACGAGAAGAGCTTGTGGCCATAATAGCTCGTGACTGCAGGGCTGAGGACGCCGATGACATGGGCCACGAGCTCCGGCTGGTGATCGAAGCCGATCGCCGGGAAAACCCAGCGAGCCAGAGCGACGCTCACCGCCCACACCTGTACCAGGGCCACCGCGTTGACCATCGCGAACCGGGCGTACTCGGTTGTCGGCGAATGTCCGCTCTTGTCGAACACGAAACGGCGCGCAAGGACGAACGCGACGGTCATTCCGAGGAGGTATGCGACGACAATCGCCACCTCGTATGGAACGAGGACGCTGAAGGCCATTCGCGACAGTATATTGACGGCCGCGGCGAAACCGCTGGTGAGCAGAAATCGAATGAAGGTCATGCTGAACGGCTGCCCTCTGTCGCCGCGTGCTGCGTGGAACATTGACGCCGGGTGAGCGTCGTCGATCAACTCACGGCTTCGGCCATACGGCGACCGAAGCGGATACTCTCCGCTATTCCCCGGTCCTCCGGATAATAGAAGCAGGTGTCGGCAATCTGCAGGCCGTCGATGTCCGTCTGGACCGGCGGCAGCTTCTCGCGAAAGTTCGGCTCGCATACCGGCTGCGCGTACTTCAGCCGCCCGACGCGCGCGTCGACAAGGTCCGCGTCGGTAAGTTGCGGGTTGATGACTTTGATGTACCCGAACGCCTCCTCGACGAACGACGCGTCGCTCCACGTCCACTTCGGCTGCGACGTGGGCATGTAGTACGGCACGTACACGAAGGCGTCGCCGCCGAGAGGCCTGAGGTTCGAAAACTCGATGATCCCCGGTATATCGATCGACGGATCGACGATGTTCATCCAGAAATGCGGGCTCACGCTACGGCGAAGGCGAAGCAGCACGCAGACACACCCGATATTGTCGATGTCGTCGTACATCGCCCGCGCCGTCGCTGGCAGATCAGGGACAAGCGCGCTGATCAGCGGTGTCGGGATCGTCGAGATGACGTGGTCCGCGGGAAACAGCCTGCCCCCCGCTTGCACTGCGCTGACGCGGCCATCGGTGCAGACGATGCGCTCGGCTGGTGTCTTCAGGTGGATCTGGCCACCCTTGGCGACAATTGCCTCGGCAAGCGCTTCCACGAGCGTCTCGGAGCCGCCCTCGATGTAGCCCAGCCGCTCCTCGAACAGGCCGGCCCTGGAACGACCGATCCGGCGAATGCGGGTCGCGATCCACGACGCGGAAACCCGGTCTGCATACTCGTAGAACTTGAGGTCCTGCAGTCGTTTCCACAGTTTCGCGTACACCGATCGGCCTGCGCCCCGCTCGATCCATTCGCGTGACGTCAGCGGCTCGATGCTGTTGAAGTCGTTCTTGCGCGTGGTGACGAAGACCTGCAGACCGTACCGCAGCTTTTCCCAGAGGCTCAGGTGCGGAAAGCGCAGGAGCGAAACCGGATCGCCCCACCGATGCACCTTTCCCCCCATGTAGTAGCTCATGGAAGTCTTGACCCAGCGCATTTTCCCGCCGAGGCCGAGTTCTTCCATCAGGTCGAACGTTGGCTGATCCGAGAGACAGCAGAAGTGGTAGAATCGTTCGATCGAGACACCGCCGAAGTCGAAATGTGCAGCCATGCCGCCCGCTTTCGCGTCCGCTTCGACGAGATCGACCTGATGACCGAGTGTGACGGCGCGGTGAGCGGCCGCAAGACCCATCGGCCCAGCACCAATGACTACGACCCGCGCCACGTCGGCCTCCTAGAATTCCAGTGCGACATTGCCGTAACGGGCGTCGAGAAACGTTCTGGTCAGTGCGTCCCTGAGCGGGGTGCTGGGAACATCGAATATCTGTGGCCAGTCGATCACCGGGAACGTCTCTGGGATCACGAGAGCCTCGAGTTGTCGCACGGTGAAGGGCGGATTGCGGTCGAAGAGCGCGTAAGTCCAGAGCAGGCCCCAGAAGAGCCGATAGGGTATGCGAACGATACGGGCCCTGGGCCGCACGATGGAATGTATCTCTTCGATCAGTTCGCCGTAGGTGATCTTCGACTGTCCTGAAATGTCGAACGTGCCGACTATCCTCTTGTCCACGGCGGCGATGATGACCGAAACGAAATCGCCGGCGAAAAGGGGCTGGCGCTGGAATTTTCCGGTACCGGGAATGGGGAAGACAGGCGTCTTCTCCATGAATCTGCGCAGCCAGCCGAGATGCTTGCGGTCGAACCATCCGAACATGAGCGTCGGGCGCAGTGTCGCGTGCGGTATCGGCGAAGCGTCGAAGAGCTTCTCCTGAGCGGTCTTTGTCCGCGTGTAGAAATCATCGGCCTTCGATCGGACGACAGATGAAGAGATTCCCACGAAGTACGGGATATTGAACTGCGCTATCGCGTCGAGGACCGTCTTTGTCGCGTCGACGTTGTTGCGCCAGAATTCCCGCTCGTCGAGGCCGCCGATCTGGGCCTGGTTGACGATGACCGCATCGGCATCTTTGAACTTGTGTTGCCACTCGCCCGGTACAGCCAGGTCGGCTTCGATGATCGGCACGCCTGGATGAATGGTGCGGAAAAGCTCTATGTTGGCTCTGTGCTTGTCGATGCCGAGGAGTTCGACATCGGGGCGTGTCTTCAGCGCCGCAACGAGGTTCTGCCCGACGAGGCCGGCCGCGCCGGTGATGACGATCTTCCGCATCGCTAGAAATTGAGCTTGTTGAAGATCGGGTAGGGGATTTCCCGGACGATGCGCATGATTATGCGCCATTTGGTCGGCGCGTACTGAATCGGGCCGCCGCGATCGGCCGCGCGCCGGACCAGGGTCGCGACCTGCTCGGGCGTCGCCATGCCGGCGGTAGGCATTCCCGATGTCATCGCCGTCGCGGTAGGGCCAGGCTTCACCAGGACGGCACGGGCACCGCTTCCCGCAAGCCGATGGGCGATACCCTGGACAAGCACGCCGAGCCCCGCCTTCGTCGCCCCATAGATGTAGTTCTTGCGCCGGCCACGATCGCCCGCCGGCGAACCGAGGACGACGAGGGAGCCTTTGTGCTGGCCTTCGAGGAGATCTGCAGATGCCAGCGCCCACTCAGCCGCTGACGTGAAGTTGGTAGAAATCATCCTCCTCGTTACGGCCGGGTCTCGCTCCGCGTCGGTTTGCGGCGGCATCGTTCCGTAAGCGATGTGGATATGGTCGATGCCACCTAACCTTTCCCCAAAAGAGCGAAGCTCATCCTGCGGGACTGTCTCTTCCAGGTCGAGTGCCGCCGTTTCCACCTGGGCGGCGCCTCGCAGCTTCAGGTCTGCCGCGATCTGCTCGAGACGCTCGGCGTTGCGCCCTACGAGCATCAAGCGAGCGCCTTCGCTCGCATAGATGCGCGAGACTGCCTGTGCGATTCCCGATGTAGCCCCGAGGATTACAACGCGCAGCATGATCCGGTCCTACTCCGCGACGCGACGCCAAAAGGACGATGAAAAGGCGGGATCCACGAATGCGGCGAACTCGCTGGCACGCGGATAGCCCCGCTTAAACATCTTCGGTGGGATCCGCCCGTCCTTGGCCGGGTACAGGCGCCCTTGCGCCTCGTCGACGACTGCGTCCAGCCTGTCAAGGAGCGCAAGCGTGCTCGACCCCCGGTTGGGAAAGTCGAGAGCCAGCGTTGCCCCTTCTGTAGGGAAGGAGAGCAGGCCGGGCGAGGGGATCCGTCCGAAGCTCTTCAGGACGACAAGGAACGAAGCCTCACCCGCACGCGCGATCTGTCGAACCATCTCCGGAATGGCCAGCTCGCCAACGTCGGAAGGGATCACGCACTGGTACTGATAGAAACCTCGGCGACCGTACATACGGTTCCAGTTGTTGATACCGTCGAGCGGATAGAAGAACGCGTCATAGCCCATCGAGCGGCGTCCGGCCGAAAGACGATGCTTGTGGTAGTAAAGCCAGTTGAACGCTCTGACCGACAGAGAGTTGAGCGTCATTGATGGCAAGTCGAACGGCATCGGCAGATGAGGGCCCGCGCCGAGCTCCATTGTGCCGGAGGCGGCGTGATTTGCTCGTGTGAATATGCCGCGTCCAGGCGCGGAACCCCCCTTGAGGCAGTCGATCCACGCAACTGTGTATTCGTGGCTGCTGACGCTCTCCGCGGCTAGCTGAAAGAACTCTTTGACATCCCCGAATGCGATCGTCTCGGCGTCGAGGTCGCTCGCGGCTATCGGTCTGAGCTTGATCGCCACATCGGTGATAACTCCAGTAAGTCCAAGCCCGGCGATGGTCGCGTTGAAGAGACCGCTGGGGTCGTCAGGGGTCAGCCACTGCCTGGGATGGCCGGAACGGAGCAGCCCAAGACCTTCGACGTGGTTCCCGAATGTGCCGTGGGTTGGATGATTCTTGCCGTGGACGTCATTCGCTACGGCGCCGCCTAGGGTGACGTGCTTGGTTCCAGGGGTGACGGGCAGGAAGAAACCGCGCGGGATCGCGAAAGCCAGAACGTCGGCCAGCGTGGTTCCAGCCTCCGCATGGAGGACGCCGGTCTCCTCGTCGAAGCTGATAAGCCGATTTAGCCCGGTCAGGTCGAGCAAGGCCCCACCCGCGTTGAGCCCACTGTCTCCGTAGGAGCGATGGAGTCCGACGGGAAGAACCGTGTGCGGCCGGTTTGCGAGCAGGCCTTCGATTTCGTCGGTGAATGCGGGGCGCGCGACTTGGTGCTCGGCGGCGATTACCCGCCCCCATGAACGTCTCGATGCATCGCGGACATAGCCGGTCATACTCGGCTCAGACCGCTATCAGGAAGCATATGCCGACGAGAAGGGCGAGGGCTTGGCTTGATCGATCGCGCAAAGCGAAGGCGACGGGGTCGTCATTCATCTTGCCGCGGTGGGTCAGCAGCCATATCCGTCCGATCCAGATCGCGAGCAGCAGGGTGATCGCCCACAGAAAGATTGGCCGCGTGTAGCCGACGTTTCGGAAGGCTTCATCGACCATGTAGAGCGTCAGGATGATCAGCGATCCGATGCCGGAGGTTACTCCCATCGCGAGCGTCAGAGGCCAGTCATCCGGGGCATAGCCGCGCGAGCGAAGGCTATCGCCACCCACGGTCCGTGCACGCACGATCTCGACGTGGCGCTTGGCGGTCGCGAGCGAGAAGAAGAAGAACATCGAGAAGGTCAGGAGCCAGACAGGCAGGCCGGTGGACACGAATGTCGCGCCCATCACCACCCGCGCGGTGAACAGGACGCCGATGATGAAGGTGTCCAGGAGCGGGACGCGTTTGAGGCCGAACGAGTATGCCAGCGTCAGGACGAGGTAGGCCGCCAGCGCCGTGCCGAAGTTCGTGTTGAGCGCGAAGCCGCCGAGGACCGCTACCGGAAGAACGATGGCGGGAAAGGCGACCGCGTGGGGCAGAGCTATGGCGCCGCTCGCGATCGATCGAAATCGCTTCGAAGCATGGACACGGTCTGCATCTAGATCCGCGATGTCGTTGACGAAGTAGCTCGCGGACGTGACGGCGAGCAGAAGCAGGAATCCGGTTCCGACCTGGGCGAGCAAGCCGAAATCCGTCCATTCATGGCTCAGCACGACCGGCGTGAACATTATGAGGTTCTTCGACCAGTGGTGCGGCCTCATCGACCTGATCCACGCGCGGCTGCGCGCCATTTTCGACGAAGCGCGCTCCAGTTCCGCGACGATCGGTTTTCCCAACTCGCGCGCCCGTCTTGCGGTGGAGGCCGTCACGCCCACCAGGACGATGCCGTCGGCCTTCGCCCAGACGGCCAGGTCTGCGACATGGTCTCCCGCGTAGATGAAGCCGCCGGGAAAGCGGGCTGCGAGTGCGCTGGCCTTCGCGTTGCCTTTCAGGTTGGTCGCTTTCTCGGTTGCGATGACTTCGTCGAATAGTCCGAGGTGGCTTGCCAATAATCGTGCGACGCGGATGTCCGCAGCGGTGCAGAGTACGATCCTGCTACCGGCGGACTTCTCCCGCTCGACGAAATCGAGCACGGCTTCCGATGTGCGCAATGCATTGGGGTCGAGAACGACGTGGTCGGCACAGTACGCCTTCAACGCAGCCTTGCCTCGAAGCGCCGATCGCACCAGGCCGAGCCAGAGCCAGGGCATGAACAGGATACGTGCGAGCTGCTCGTGCAGCGTGTCGTGCTCGAGCAGCGTCATGTCCAGATCGATCACGATGACGCGCTGGCGCGGTTTTTCCAACTCCGACACCTTGGTCGCCGTTCCTGTCATGTAATCACCGCGTATGATGTCGCATCCCTACACGGGCAGTAAGCTGGCGTGAAGGAGCGTCGTCGTCTAGGCAAGGCCGGCGCGCACGGCTATTCACGGCGCGGTGATGCCAGTTACAGACCAGATTGAACCGGAGAGCGGGCGAAGGCCTCGCGTGGCTGTTGTTATGGCCACCTACAATGGCGAGCCGTTCCTTGCGCGGCAGCTGGCCTCGATCCGCTACGACGAAGCGCAGTCCATCGATCTTTGGATTTCGGACGACGGTTCGACGGATGGGACGCCGGAGATGCTTCGCGATCTCGCCTCACGCTGGCGGCACGGCGCGGTCAATATCCTCGCGGGGCCTGGACTTGGGTTTGCCGAGAACTTCCGTTCTTTGATCGTCAATCCGGCCGTCGATGGCGATCTCATTGCGTTCTGCGATCAGGACGATATCTGGCACGCGGACAAGCTGGCGGTCGCCCATCGGGCATTGCAGCAGGAAGTGGGCCCCGCGATGTTCTGCTCGCGCACGCGCAGCATCGATGCCAGCGATAACCCGCTGGGATTTTCGCGTCGATTGCGGTGGCCCGCCGATTTTCGAAATGCGTTGGTCGAGAATATCGCCAGCGGCAACACCATGGTCTTCAACCGCGCTGCGTGGAAGCTGCTCCGCGAGAGCACCGCGCGCGCGCCTTTCGTTTATCACGACTGGTGGGCGTACATAATCACGACCGCCGCGAACGGCCGGGTCCACTACAGTTCCGAGCCGCTAGTCGACTATCGTCAGCACGCCAACAACGCTATCGGCCTCGGCAACACTGTGGTTGCGCGGATCAGGCGCATCGGGCGCCTCCTTTCCGGAGCGTTGGTTCGGAGCAACGACGTTCACGCCGCGGCCTTGAGGGCCAATTCCGTTCTGCTGACCGAGGATGCGAAAACCGTTCTCGAACGGTTTGAACTTGCGCGACAATCGCGTGTGCCGCGATCGCTGACATACTTGCGTCGCTCCGGCGTGTTTCGCCAGTCGCTCTACGGCCAGCTGGGGCTCTGGATCGCCTGCTTGCTGCGGCGGCTCTGAAATGGTGGGTCCGGTGCGGGCTGACGGCGTCAAAGTGCTCGTCATCGCCAATGACGGCGATGCCTTTCTGAGACACAGGCTGGGCGTCGTCGAGCGGCTCGCGTCGCTCGGTGCTGACGTCGTTGTCATGGCCGGAGGCAGCGCGCCGCCGCCCTCGAGGATCGCCGGGTGGCGGTTCAGGCACACCGCGATCGACCGCCTCTCCATCTCGCCGCTGAACAACCTGTTGCTCTTTGCCAGGCTGGCCGAGGCCATCGACGAATTCGATCCTGAGATCGTCCATCTGATCACGCTGAAGCCTGCGGTCCTGGGCGGTATCGCCGCCGCCCGGCGTGCCCGGAGGACCGGGCGCCCCACGCGGATACTCATAACGATACCGGGATTGGGCCGCCTGATGTCCCCGCACGGCCTCGGTGTCGGGATCGCGACCTATCCCGTGCGCAAGGCCGTATCCTTGGTTATCAGGTGGCTTTCGCGGCAGCCGCAGGTCTCCTTTTCATTCGAGACCGTCGGCGATCGTCAGCACTGGATCGATCAGGGGCTTATCCGCGAGGACAATTCCCACGTCGTGAACGGGGCCGGGGTCGATCCGGAAAAGTTCTATCCCGCCGCCGCGACTGGTCAGCGGACGCGCCTGCGATTCCTGTTTGCCTCGAGGCTTCTGCGCAGCAAGGGCCTGGACGACTTTCTGTCCGCCGCGCGTGAATTCGCCGGCAGGGCCGACTTCATCGTGGCTGGCTGGAACGATCCGCGCGATGCCGACGACTTTCCCGCCGAAGAGTTGGAGAGGGAGACTGCCATTACCTTTCTGGGGCCGGTGGAGGACATGCCGGAGCTCCTGCGGTCCGTTGATGTTGTCTGTCTTCCGACGCGATATGGAGAGGGCATCCCCCGCATCCTGATAGAAGCGGCTGCAACCGGTCTCGCCTGCGTTGCATCCGAGCAGTCAGGTACGCGGATGATCGTCCGAGACGGCAGGACAGGCATCCTTCTTAAATCCCCCCAATCCATCGCAACCGAGTTGGCAGCAGCCATAGGTGCATACATTGCCGATCCTGGTCTCGCCCGCATTCATGGCGAGGCGGCGTTGTTGCATTTCCACGACGCCGGATTCGATGAGCGCGCTGTGGTCTCGCACTTCGTAAAGCTGTTGGGCGTCGAGGAGGGCTCACCGGTCTCGTAGGGGCTTGCCAGTAGACTCACCACGAGAATGCGCCTAACGACTTCATATCGTTCCAGCGTCCGACCGCCTTGACCCCTTCATCTAACCTATCGAGCCTGATGAAGCTGGGCGCCATGCGCCGACGTCACCACGTCATGCGTGAGCTGCGCGTACTCGTCGTGCCGATAGTCGTCGCCATGCTGCTGCAAAGCATCGTGTACTCGGCGGTCATGATACGCGGTGGCCGCGAGGACTGGCCAAACTTCCTGGTGACGATCGCGGTGCTGGCGCTGGTCCCGGTGGTGACTGCCGCATTGCTGGCGTCCATGCGTCAGCAGGAGTTCCCGCTCACCGTACCCGCGGTGATCACCGTCATCATCTATAATTTCGCCGTCGCTGGCCTCTCCGCCTTTCGCGTCCCGGTCAGCTACGTCGGGCTCTTGCTCGCCGCGATCCCGTGCGTTGTGACAATGGTTGACGCCAACATCCAGCTGCGGAGGGCCCTGTCCGAGCATACAGGCATCCTGGACTTCCCCGAAGCCGCGAAAGTTCGCGAGAAGCTGGAGCGGGAGCCGACGATAATCGAGAGCCCGCAGCATGACCTCGACGGCATGGATAGACTGCTGATCGACGGCAACAACCATCACGCCGCGAAATGGTCGCCGTTCATAACGCGCGCGCTGATGATCGGCATCGAGGTCACTCCCTGGCAGAAGTACCTGGAGATGCGGTTGCGCCGCGTGGATGTCGATAACTTCGATCTGACCCACCTTTCGTACAGCACGAGCCAGATATGGTACTCGCGGGCGAAGCGCATCATCGACTTTGGCGCGGCGATTGTTCTCGCCCCGGTGGTGCTGCCGATTTGCGGATTGGTCGCTGCCTACATCTGGATGCTCGACGGGTCGCCGGTGATATTTCGGCAGCAGCGGCGTGGCTATGGAGGGAGTACCTTCACCCTCTACAAGTTTCGCACGATGTACCTGAACTCCGGGGATCTGCAGGTCCAGGAGAACGATGCACGCATCCTGCCCGGCGCCCGGTACATCAGATTGTTCAGGCTCGACGAGCTGCCGCAGATCGTGAATATCCTCAGGGGCGAGATGAGCTGGATCGGGCCTCGGCCGGCGGCCGTCCCGATAGCCGAGGAGATCGAGACGTCGCTTCCGCAGTATTCCCATCGCCATCTGGTGCTTCCCGGTCTGACGGGCTGGGCACAGGTATCCCACAAATACGCAAGCAATTCGGCCGAAGAGATAGAGAAGCTGTCCTACGATCTCTATTACATAAAACAGCTGTCCTTCGACCTGGATCTCCTCATTCTTCTCAAGACGATCCGCATTCTGCTGACCCGGCACGGTGCGCAGTGATCGGCTGGCGGGCTAGCGTCCGGCCATCAACCCCCGCTCCACATCGTCCATCAGGTCCGTCACATCCTCCAGCCCGACCTGGAGCCTGATGACCGCGCCTTCGTAGCCGCCGCCGGTGAGCTTGCGGTCGGCGAGGTTGACCATGACCGAGAGGCTTTCATAGCCGCCCCACGAATAGCCGAGGCCGAAGATCTCGAGCGCGTCGAGGAAGGCGAGGCCGCGCTCCCTGCCGCCGCCGTCGAGCACGAACGACATCAGGCCGCTTGCGCCCGAGAAGTCGCGTTTCCAGATGGCGTGGCCCGGAAACGAGGGAAGGGCGGGGTAAAGCACGCGCGCGACGCCGGGCTGCTTTTCGAGCCATGTGGCGAGTTCCAGCGCGCTCTTCTCGTGCCGTTCGAGGCGAACGCCCATGGTGCGCAGCCCGCGCAGGCCCTGATAGGCCTCCTCCGGGCCGACGCAACAGCCCATAGCGAGGAAGGTGGCGTGGAGCTGCGGCCACGTCGCCTCGTTGGCCGAGACGGTGCCGAGCAGCACGTCTGAGTGGCCCGCCGGATATTTCGTCGCCGCATGGATCGAGATATCGACGCCGTGGTCGAGCGGCCGGAAGAACAGCGGCGTCGCCCATGTGTTGTCCATCATGACGACCGCGCCATGCGCTTTGGCGACCTTGGCGATCGCCGGGATGTCCTGCATTTCGAAGGTGTTGGACCCCGGCGATTCGGTGAAGACGACCTTGGTGTTCGGCTTGATGATCTCGGCGATGCGCCCGCCGATCGTCGGGTCGTAGTAGTCGACGCTCACCCCGAGCCGCTTCAGCATCGTGTCGGCGAAGATCCTGGTCGGCCCGTAGACCGAATCGGTCACCAGCATGTGGTCCCCTGCCGACAGGAAGGCGAGCAGCGGGATGGTCACGGCGGCGAGGCCCGATGGCACCAGGATGGTGCCGGCCGAGCCCTCGAGCTCGTCGATCGCCGTGCACAGCGCGTCGGTGGTCGGCGTGCCGCGCGTGCCGTAGGAGTATTTCTGCGCCCGCGCCGTCATCGTCGCGCTGTCCGGAAAGAGCACGGTCGAGGCGCGCACCAGCGGCGGATTGACGAAGCCGTGGAAGTCGCGCGGCTTGTTGCCGCCATGTGCAAGCCGCGTGTTGATGCCGCGCTCGCCCCTGCCGGCCTTGTCGTGCTTGTCGGTCATCGTCGGGCTCCTTTTCGGTGTCGGCTTATGGTGCGTCGCGGCGGCGCGCAACAGTCGTCGCGCTGCGGAACTTGCGCAGCGCCGCCAAACGACTTGGCAAATAGGCCAGCACTGCTGCCATTTAGCAGGCTTTCTGCCCAAACGCCTGCCGGTTAACCGATTAGGGCGGTTCCTTGCTTGACCGGGGAAAAATTATGGCCTTCGATGGGCCACGTGCATGGGAGGGGAGGCTGTCGTGCCGCGCATCGCGGGTAGCCCTGGTTCGGGCGGGGTGCTTCTCGGGCTTCCACACGGTTCAAGAACGGGGTCAGGCCCCGCAACGATAGAGGGTTAGTGGGTATGAAGAAAATTGTCATTGGGATCGTCGGCACTGCGATCGTCGCGCTCTCCGCCGGCGTCGCGTCGGCCGCGACGCTCGCCGACGTGAAGGCCCGGGGCACGCTGAACTGCGGCGTCAACACCGGTCTCGCCGGCTTCGCCTCGCCGAACGACAAGGGCGAGTGGGCTGGCTTCGACGTCGACGTCTGCAAGGCCGTGGCGGCCGCGATCTTCGGCGACGCCAGCAAGGTCAAGTACTCGCCGCTCACCGCCAAGGAGCGCTTCACCGCGCTGCAGTCCGGCGAGATCGACCTGCTCGCCCGCAACACGACCTGGACGCTCAGCCGCGACACCTCGCTCGGCCTGAACTTCGCAGGCGTGAACTACTATGACGGCCAGGGCTTCATGATCAACGCCAAGAACCTGGCGGGCGTGAACTCGGCCCTCCAGCTCTCCGGCGCCACCGTCTGCGTGCAGAGCGGCACCACCACGGAGCTGAACCTCGCCGACTACTTCAAGGCGAACAACATGCAGTACAACCCGGTGGTGTTCGAGAAGGTCGAAGAGGTCAACGCGGCCTACGATTCCGGCCGCTGCGACGTCTACACCACCGACCAGTCCGGCCTCTATTCGATCCGCCTGCAGCTCGGCGCGCCGGACGATCACGCGGTGCTGCCCGAGATCATCTCGAAGGAGCCGCTCGGACCTGCCGTCCGCCAGGGCGACGACCAGTGGATGGATATCGTGCGCTGGACCCTCAACGCGATGATCATCGCCGAGGAGCTTGGCATCACCCAGGCTAACGTCGAAGAGATGAAGTCGTCGCCGAATCCCGAGATCAAGCGCGTGCTGGGCCAGGAAGCGGACTCCAAGTACGGCGCGGCACTCGGCCTCGGCGAGGACTGGGTCGTGAACGTCGTCAAGGCGGTCGGCAACTACGGCGAGAGCTTCGAGCGCACCATCGGCTCGGGCTCGCCGCTCAAGATCGCCCGCGGTCTCAACCAGCTGTGGTCGAAGGGCGGCCTCCAGTACGCCGCTCCGATCCGCTGATCGCGGTTCGCTGAACGATCCGGCGGGGCGGCCAGTCCGCCCCGCCAACTCCTCGCTCAAGGACTTC
The DNA here is from genome assembly GCA_023457435.1 of Pseudomonadota bacterium. Taxonomy (GTDB): domain Bacteria; phylum Pseudomonadota; class Alphaproteobacteria; order Rhizobiales; family Rhizobiaceae; genus RCIO01. The sequence continues at coordinate 20,165 of JAEWLS010000026.1, read as the reverse complement.
GGATGGCTTCGCAGGAAACGCTTCCCCACGTCGAGCCCGCACGGGCCGCCTTCCTGAACGACCCCAAGGTCCGCAGCATCATCGTCCAGGTCGTCGTCGTCGCGCTGCTCGTGTTCGGCGTCTGGTTCATCGTCGCCAACACGATGGAGAACCTGCGGCGCGCCAACATCGCCTCCGGCTTCGACTTCATGAGCAGCCGCGCCGGCTTCGACATCTCGATCTCTCTCATCGGCTACGACCTCAACGACACCTTCGGGAAGGCGCTGATCGTCGGCTTCATAAACACCATCGTCATCGCGATCACCGGCATCGTCACGGCGACGATCATCGGCTTCCTGGTCGGCGTCGGCCGCCTGTCGCGCAACTGGCTGATCTCGCGCATCTGCACGGTCTACGTCGAGGTGTTCCGCAACATCCCGCCGCTGCTGGTCATCTTCTTCTGGTATCTCGGCGTCCTGTCCGTCCTGCCGGCGCCGCGCAACTCCATCGAGATGCCGTTCTCGACGTACCTCAACAGCCGCGGCCTCTACATGCCGAAGGCGCTCTGGGGCGAGGGCGCCTGGCTGATCGGCGTCGCGCTCATCCTCGCCATAGCCATGAGCATCTTCGTGGCGCGCCGTGCCCGCGCCCGCCAGATGGCCACCGGCCAGACCTTTCCCGTGCTGTGGACGAGCCTCGGCCTGATCCTCGGGCTGCCGCTGCTCGCCTATGTCGTCACCGGTTTCCCGCTATCCTTCGAAGTGCCGACGCAGTCGACCTTCAACCTGACCGGCGGCCTCACTGTGAAGCCGGAGTTCATCGCCCTCTATCTCGCTCTGTCCTTCTACACCGCCGCCTTCATCGCTGAGATCGTGCGCGCCGGCATCAAGGGCGTGCCGCACGGCCAGACCGAGGCTTCCTCCGCGCTGGGCCTCCGCCCGCGGCAGTTGCTGCGCCTTGTCGTCGTGCCGCAGGCCATGCGCATCGTCATTCCGCCGCTGACCAGCCAGTATCTCAACCTGACGAAGAACTCGTCGCTGGCGGTCGCGGTCGGCTACCCGGACCTCGTCGCGATCGGCGGCACGATCCTCAACCAGACCGGCCAGGCCATCGAGATCGTGCTGATCTGGATGCTGGTCTACCTCTCGCTGTCGATCGCCACGTCGCTGTTCATGAACTGGTTCAACGCCAAGATGGCGCTGGTCGAGCGGTAGGGGCGTACGTCATGCAGGAACACGACCTCTCCTTCGTCCGCGCCGAGATGATCGCCGCTCAGCCGGCACCTGCCGGCGAGCGCGGCCTGCTGCGCTGGGCGCATCGCAGCCTGTTCGCGACGCCAGCGGATATCGTTCTGACGATCGTCGGGCTCGTCATCGTCGCGCTGCTGCTGCCGCCGATCCTCAACTGGACGCTGTTCAGCGCGCAGTTCACCGGCGTCGACCGCACCGCCTGCCTCACCGCGGCGCAGGGCGGCTCTCAGCCCGAGGGCTGGTCCGGCGCGTGCTGGGCCTTCGTCGGCGCCAAGTTCCAGAGCTTCATGTTCGGCCGCTACCCCATCGACGAGCGCTGGCGGGTGATGCTGGTGGCCGTGCTCTTCGTCGCGCTGTTCGTGCCGCTCGCCATCCCGAACGTGCCGAAGAAGGCGCTGAATGCGCTGCTCTTCTTCGTGGTCTTCCCGATCGTCGCCTTCTTCCTCCTGGTCGGCGGCTGGTTCGGCCTCGACTATGTCGAGACCTCGCTGTGGGGCGGCCTGCTGGTCACGCTGGTTCTGTCCTTCGTCGGCATCGCCGTGTCCCTGCCGTTCGGCATCGTGCTGGCGCTTGGGCGCCGGTCCAAGATGCCGGTGGTCAAGATGCTGTGCGTCATCTTCATCGAGGCGGTGCGCGGCGTGCCGCTGGTCACCGTGCTGTTCATGGCCAGCGTCATGTTCCCGCTGTTCCTGCCGGCGGGCGTGAACTTCGACAAGTTCCTGCGCGCGCTGGTCGGCGTGTCCTTGTTCGCCTCCGCCTACATGGCCGAAGTCGTGCGCGGCGGGCTGCAAGCCATTCCGAAGGGCCAGTACGAAGGCGCCGATTCGCTCGGCCTCGGCTACTGGCAGAAGATGGTGCTGATCGTGCTGCCGCAGGCGCTGAAGCTGGTCATCCCAGGCATCGTCAACACCTTTATCGGTCTGTTCAAGGACACCAGCCTGGTGTCGATCATCGGCATGTTCGACCTGCTCGGCATCGTCCGGCAGAGCTTCTCCGATGCCAACTGGGCGACGCCGCAGACGGCGATGACGGGGCTCGTCTTCGCCGGCTTCGTGTTCTGGATCTTCTGCTTCTCGATGTCGCGCTACTCGCTGTTCATGGAGCGCAGGCTCGACACCGGGCACAAACGCTGACGGGTTTAATGGGCGACGAGCGCGAAAACGCGCCGCGCGGGGACTAAGGGGAAGGTCTAATGGCACTAGAGAACGCCGTCGCCGCGGACGAGATCGCGGTCGACCGCTCGAAGATGCAGGTCTCCGAGACCGACGTCGCGGTCGAGATCGTCAACATGCACAAGTGGTATGGCGACTTCCACGTGCTGAAGGACATCAACCTGAAGGTCATGCGCGGCGAGCGTATCGTCATCGCCGGGCCGTCCGGCTCGGGCAAGTCGACGATGATCCGCTGCATCAACCGCCTCGAAGAGCACCAGAAGGGCAGGATCGTCGTCGACGGCATAGAGCTCACCAACGATCTGAAGAAGATCGACGAGGTGCGCCGCGAGGTCGGCATGGTGTTCCAGCACTTCAACCTGTTCCCGCATCTGACCATCCTCGAAAATTGCACGCTGGCGCCGATCTGGGTGCGCAAGGTGCCGAAGAAGCAGGCCGAGGAGCAGGCCATGCACTTCCTCGAGCGCGTGAAGATCCCGGAACAGGCGCACAAATACCCGGGGCAGCTCTCCGGCGGCCAGCAGCAGCGCGTCGCCATCGCGCGCTCGCTGTGCATGAACCCGCGCATCATGCTGTTCGACGAGCCGACCTCGGCGCTCGATCCGGAGATGATCAAGGAAGTCCTGGAAACGATGGTCGGCCTCGCCGAGGAGGGGATGACCATGCTGTGCGTCACGCACGAGATGGGCTTCGCCCGTCAGGTCGCGAACCGCGTCATCTTCATGGACCAGGGCCAGATCGTCGAGCAGAACACCCCCGACCAGTTCTTCGACAACCCGCAGCACGAGCGCACCAAGCTGTTCCTCAGCCAGATCCTGCACTGACGCATGCATTACCGGCGGCGGGCGAAGACCTTGCCGTAGCCGAAGAAGTTCACCGTCAGCGCCGCGGCGCTGGCGATTGCCAGAGCGATCTGCGGCGAGAGCCCGTTCGCCACTGCCGCGACATAGACGATCAGATTGGTCGCCAACCCGCCGAGGCTGGCCGCGATGTAAAGCAGGAAGCTTCCGATTCCGATCCTGTCGCGCGCGCGAAACGTCTGCGTGGCGTTGATCAGGTAGGTGGTGACGACCGCCAGCAGGAACGACACCGCGCGCGCGGAGTATGGGTCCGCCCCTGCCGAGATCAGCGCGGACAGGGCCCCGAGATCGACGGCGAAGCCCGCGGCGCCTGCGATCAGGAACAGGAAAAGCCGCCTCATTGCGCGGCCGGCGCGGTTTCCGCCATCGCGTCGTAGGCATATATCCAGTCGAGGTCGGCGAGCAGCTTTTCCGCCGGCCGCCGCTTCAGGACCAAGTTGCGCCCGAGCCGCGTGAACCCGCCGGCATTCCACATCCGCTTGTTGAACAGTCCGCGCTTGGCGATCTTCTCGACGCGCGGCCGCCGCAGCCTCTCATAGGCGTCGAGCGCGGTCCTGAGGTCGCCCTGCGCACGGAACACGAGTTCGGCCAGCGTCACCGCGTCCTCGATCGCCATCGCCGCCCCCTGTGCTGCGTAGGGCGACATCGCATGCGCGGCGTCGCCGATCAGCGCCGCGCCTTGATGCGCGGTCCAGGCCAGTCCCTGTTCGACCTCATGGATCGGCCAGATCGTCCACGGCCCTGCCGCGCCCACCACCTCGGCCAGCGGACCGCGCACGTTGCGCATGGCCTGCGCCAGTTGAGCGCTGTCGGCCGGCCCCTGCCGCGTATGCGTCGACGCGGCGATCGCCACGATGTTGATCGCGTCGCCGCCTCGCACCGGATAGGCCACGAGGTGAAACCGCGGATCGAGAAAAACGCTGACCTGGTGGGCGGGCATGATGTCGGCGAGCGTCGAGCCGAGCTTGCTCTCGCGCCGAATCATCGCGCGCCATGCCGACTGCCCCGTGAAGCGCTGCTGAGCCGCGCCGCGTCCCAGGCTGCGCACTGCGGACCACACGCCGTCGGCGCCGACGAGCAGCAGCGGCACGCTTTCCGCGATAGTGCCGTTTCGGTCGATCGACACGGTCACGCCGCGCGCGTGGAGCGCCGCGTCGCCGACGCGTGCCCCGGTGATCAGCTGGATGTCGGGGTCGCGCGCCGCCCGCGTTGCCAGCGCGCTCTGAAGGTCGGCGCGGTGCACCACCAGGTACGGCGCCTTCCAGCGCTCCTCGGCCGCCGCGCCGAGCGGGATCTCCGCCAGCAGCTTCTGGCGCCTTGCGTCGCGAAGCACGATCTTTTCCGGCCGCACAGACGCCGGCAGCAGATATTCCGTGACGCCGAGCCGGTCGAGCAGCCGTGTGGCGTTGGGGGAAAGCTGGATGCCGGCGCCCGATTCGGGCATCTGCGGGCTCTGTTCGTAGAGCTGGACCGCGAAGCCGCGCCGCGCGAAGGCGATCGCCGCGGTCAGTCCGGCGATGCCGGCCCCCGCAATGACGATCTGGCGCGGCCGGCTCACCTCCATGTCGGCAGCGCTTTATGCCGCGTGATCGTGCAGGACCGCGCCCGCCGGGATCGTCTCGTCGGCATGCAGCGACGCGTTGTAGACATAGAGCGTCGAGCAGTAGGGGCAGACTTTCTCGTCGTCGCCGCCCATGTCGAGGTACACGTGCGGGTGGTCGAACGGCGCGCTTGCGCCGACGCACATGAACTCCTTCACGCCGATCTCGACGCGCGCGTGGCCCGCGTCGTTCTGGAAGTGCGGAATGGCGTGTCCGGCCATGTCTGGTCCCCGTCGCTGTCGCGCGACTGATAGTCCGTGGGGCCGCGCGGGGCAAGGGTTGACGCCTGCGCTTGCGTGCCGCCGCGCCATGTTATCAGATTGTCGCAAATGGCTGCCAGGTGCGCGTGTCGGGCAGGCCATGGAGGTTGGTGCGGATGAACGATCTCAAGCCGGTCAATACGGAGTTCGCCACGCCGGTCACCCGGGCTGCAGCGGAGCCGAGCCCCGATCGCTTCGTCAACCGCGAGTTCTCGTGGCTCCAGTTCAACCGCCGCGTGCTCGAACAGTCGCAGAACGAGAGCCATCCGCTGCTCGAGCGGGTCCGCTTCCTCGCCATCTCCGCCACCAATCTGGACGAGTTCTTCATGGTGCGCGTCGCCGGCCTTGCCGGCCAGGTCCGCGAAGGCATCGCCACCCGCAGCGCCGACGGCCGCACCCCGCAGGAGCAGCTCGACCAGATCCTGGTTGAGGTCGGCCATCTGCAGATCGAGCAGCAGGAGAGCTTTTCGCACCTTCAAGCCCTGCTGAAGAAGCAGCACGTCGAGGTCGTGCGGCTCGACGGCCTGGTCAAGGATGACCGCGCCTGGCTCGAGGCCTATTTCCTCGAATCGGTCTTCCCGGTGCTGACGCCGCTGTCGATCGATCCGGCGCATCCGTTCCCGTTCATCCCGAACCTCGGCTTCTCGATCGCGCTGCGTCTTGCCCATCGGCAGACCGGCGAGGAGATGACCGCGCTGCTCCGGCTGCCGACGTCCCTGCGCCGCTTCGTGCGCCTGCCGGACCGCCGCTCGACCATGCGGCTGATTGCGCTCGAGGACCTGGTCGAGCTCCACATAGCCCGGCTCTTCCCCGGCTACGTGGTCAAGGGCTCCGGTACTTTCCGATTGATCCGCGATTCGGACATCGAGGTGGAGGAGGAGGCGGAAGACCTGGTCCGTCTGTTCGAGACGGCGCTGAAGCGCCGCCGCCGCGGTCAGGTGATTCGCATCGAGTTCGAATCGGAAATGCCCGAGATGCTGCGCGACTTCGTCGCCGGCGAACTCGGCGTGGCGCAGAACCGCATCAGCGTGCTCGCCGGCCCCCTGGCGCTCAGCCAGATTTCCGAGATCGTCGCTCTCCCGCGCGACGACCTGAAGTTCGAGCCCTACAACCCGCGCTTTCCCGAGCGCATCCGCGACCGGGGAGGGGATTGCTTTGCCGCGATTCGCGAGAAGGACATCATCGTACATCACCCCTACGAATCGTTCGACGTCGTCGTCCAGTTCCTGCGCCAGGCGGCGATGGATCCGGACGTCGTCGCCATCAAGCAGACGCTGTACCGCACCTCCAACGACAGCCCCATCGTGCGCGCGCTGATCGATGCCGCCGAGGCCGGAAAGTCGGTCACCGCCCTGGTCGAACTCAAGGCGCGCTTCGACGAGGAGGCCAACATCCGCTGGGCGCGCGATCTCGAGCGCGCCGGCGTGCAGGTGGTTTTCGGCTTCATCGAGCTGAAGACCCACGCCAAGATGTCGTCCGTGGTGCGTCGCGAGGACGGCCGGCTGCGCAGCTACATCCATCTCGGCACGGGCAACTATCATCCGATCACCGCGCGGATATATACCGACTTGTCCTTCTTCACCTGCGATCCCGAGATCGCCCGGGATGTCGCGCAGGTCTTCAACTTCATCACCGGCTATGCCGAGCCGACCGACGAGATGCGGCTGGCTATATCGCCCTTTACCCTGCGTAAGCGCATCCTCGGCCATATCGCCGACGAGGTTGAGCATGCGCGCGCCGGCCGCCCCGCGCAGACCTGGATGAAGATGAATTCGCTCGTCGATCCCGAGATCATCGACGCGCTATACGGCGCGAGCTGCGCCGGCGTGGAGATCGATCTCGTCGTGCGCGGCATATGCTGCCTGCGGCCGCGCGTCCCCGGCCTGTCGGAAAACATCCGCGTCCGCTCCATTGTCGGCCGCTTCCTCGAGCACGGCCGCATCTTCTGCTTCGGCAACGGCCACGGCCTCCCGTCAGACGAGGCCATCGTCTACATCGGCTCGGCCGACATGATGCCGCGCAACCTCGATCGCCGCGTCGAGACGCTGGTCCCCATCACCAATCCTACGGTGCACGAGCAGGTGCTCGGCCAGATCATGGTCGGCAATCTCATGGACAATCAGCAGAGCTTCGAGGTATTGCCCGACGGCACCTCGCGGCGCATCGTGCCGGATGAGGGCGAAGAGCCGTTCAACGCGCAGGAATATTTCATGACGAACCCCAGCCTTTCCGGCCGCGGAGACGCTCTGAAGATCAACGCGCCGAAGCGGATCGCGCGCCAGAGCCGGCGCAAGAAGGCGGCTCAGCCCGCCGCATGATAGTCGAATCTCAGGGCCGGCTTCAGGATCGCCGGCCGCTGTCGATCATCGACATCGGCTCCAACTCGATTCGCCTGGTCATCTACGAAGGCATCGCCCGCTCGCCCACGGTGCTCTTCAACGAGAAGATGCTGGCAGGTCTCGGCCGCGGCATCGTCTCCACCGGCAAGCTCGACGCCGAGGCCGTGTCGCGTTCCATGGAGGAGTTTCGCCGCTTCCGCGCTCTGTCGGAGCAGGCCGGCGCCGAGTCGCTCCACGTTATTGCCACCGCGGCGGCCCGCGAGGCGGAGAACGGCCCCGACTTCATCGCCCGCGCCGAAGATATCCTCGGCACGAGGGTCCGCGTGCTCACCGGGCGGCAGGAGGCATACTACTCCGCGCTTGGCGTCATCTCCGGCTTCCATCCGGCGGACGGCGTCGCCGGCGATCTCGGCGGCGGCTCGCTCGAGCTGATCGACGTCGCAGGCCGCGATATCGGTGACGGCATAACCCTGCCGCTCGGCGGACTGCGCCTGCAGGATCTGACCAAAAACTCGCCGTCGGAGGCCGCCAAGGTCGCGCGCCGCGAGCTGAAGCGTGCGAGCTTCCTGCCGGGATGCGCCGGACGCACCTTTTACGCCGTCGGCGGCACCTGGCGAAACCTCGCTCGCCTGCACATGAACGCGACCGGCTATCCGCTCAACGTGATGCATCATTACGAAATGGGCATCGATGCGTCCGCGGACTTCCTCGCCCAGGTCGCGAGCGCCGATACGGACCGCATTCGCGGCATCGAACGCATCTCCAAGAGCCGCCGCGCGCTGCTGCCCTACGGCGCGGCCGTGCTCCAGGAGATCATCCGCATCGCCAGGCCGTCGAAGATCGTCGTCTCCGCGCTCGGTGTGCGGGAGGGCTATCTTTACCAGCTCCTGTCGCAGGAGCAGCAGGCAGAGGATCCGCTGCTTTCGGCAGCCGACGAACTCGCCGTGCTGCGCGCCCGCTCGGCGACGCATGCGCGCGAGCTCGCCGATTGGGCGGGCGAGACCTTTGCCGCCTTCGGCATCGCCGAGACCGCCGACGAAGCGCGCTACCGCCGTGCTGCCTGCCTGCTTGCCGACATCGGCTGGCGGGCGCACCCGGAATACCGTGGCACGCAGTCGCTCAACATCATCGCCCACGCGTCCTTCATCGGCATCGATCACCCCGGCCGCGCGATGATCGCGCTGACCAACATGTTCCGCCATGACGGGATCTATGACGATCTGGTCACGCCGGAGATGCGCGTCATGGCCACGCCGCGTTACGTCGAGCGCGCCAAGCTGCTCGGTGCGATGATGCGCGTGGTCTACCTGCTGACCGCCTCGATGCCCGGCGTGATTCCGCGCCTGAGATGGGAAAAGCGCGGCGACAAGGCCTTCACGCTTCTCATTCCGCCCGATCGGGCAGGCCTGATGGGCGAGCGGCCGGAAGGTCGCGTCGCCACATTGGCAAAGGTGACGGGTCTCGATCTCAAGCTGGCGGTAGCGGCCGGCTAGCTGTCACGCCGCGCCCTTCATCCCGCGCCGCTCGCTGCGGAACGCGCGCACGGCAGTCCCGAACGCCTCGAACAGCGCCCGGTTGATGGCGTTGCTCTGCGGGTCGTATTCGGCATGCCACTGGACGCCGAGCGCGAAGCTCTTGGCGCCCTCGATGCGGATCGCCTCGATCGTCGAGTCCTCTGCCGTGCCTTCGATCAGCACGCGGCTGCCGGGCTCGAGGATGCCCTGTCCGTGCAGCGAGTTCACCCGGATGCGGTCGCGCCCGAGGATGCGCGCGAAGTCGCCGTTCGGCGCCAGCGTCACCTCGTGCCGGTCAGCGAAGATCACCTGCGGATCGGGATGGATCTCGCCGCTCTCCAGCCGCGGCATGCGGTGGTTCATGCGCCCGGGGATCTCGCGGATCTCGGGGTGCAGCGAGCCGCCATAGGCAACGTTCATTTCCTGGAACCCGCGGCAGATGCCGAAGATCGGAACCCCTTCCGCCACGCAGGCCTGCACCAGCGGCAGGGCAACCGCGTCGCGCTCCTCGTCGTAGGGTTCGTGCCGTGCGTTCGGCTCGACGTTGAAGTGTCGGGGGTGCACGTTGGCGCGCGCCCCGGTCAGGATGATGCCGTCGACCACGTCGAGCAGGTCGCGGATGTCGGTGAGACGCGGGTCGCCGGAGAATACCAGCGGCAGCGCGTTTACCACCTCCGCCACCGCCGCCATGTTCCGCTCGCCCGCCGCCTGCACCAGGAAGCGGTTCTCGATCTTGTGGCTGTTGCCGATGATGCCGACGACCGGTCTGCTCATTACACCGCCTCTCGGAACCGGCGCTCGGAGCCGGCTCTATTCTGCTGCCAAACTCGTCTCGAAGACGGCGATCTTGCGCTTGTCGAATTTCAACGCGAGTTCGCCGCGGACGAGTTGCAGCGCTTTCTCACCGAACACTTCGCGCCGCCACCCGGAAAGCGCGCCGACGTCGGCGTTCTCGCCCGAGGCGGCGATCTTTTCGATCTCGTCGCTGGAGGCGAGAACCCGCGGCGCCACGCCCTGATCCTCCGCAACCATGCGCAGCAGCACCTTGAGAAGCTCCGCCGCAGCGCTGCTCCCTTCGGCGGGCTGGGCGTGCTTCGGCATGCGCGGCAGCTCCTCGCGCGGGATCGCCAGCGCGCGGTTGACCGCGGCGAGCAGACCCGCTGCCGCGGACGACCGTTCCCAGCCTCTCGGCGTCGAACGCAGGCGCCCGAGCGCCTCGGCATCCTTCGGCGCCTGTTGCGCGATCTCGTAGATGGCGTCGTCCTTGAGGATGCGCCCGCGCGGCACGTTGCGCTCGCGCGCCTCGCGTTCGCGCCACGCCGCGACCTGCTGCACGATCGCGAGTTCGATCGGCTTGCGGACGCGGAGCTTAAGGCGCTTCCAGGCATCGTCGGGGTGCTGGTCGTAGGTGGAGCGCGACGTCAGCACCTCCATCTCCTCGTTGAGCCAGTGCGAGCGGTTCTCGCGCTCGAGCTCGGCTGCGAGATGCAGGTAGACGTCGATCAGGTAGGTCACGTCGGCCAGCGCGTATTCGAGCTGCTGTTCCGACAGCGGCCGGCGGCGCCAGTCCGTGAACCGGCTCGACTTGTCGAGCCGTGTCCCGGTGACCTTCTGCACCAGCTGGTCGTAGGACACGCTCTCGCCGAAGCCGCAGACCATTGCCGCCACCTGCGTGTCGAACACCGGGTGAGGCAGCAAATTGCCGAGGTTGAAGACGATTTCGATGTCCTGCCGCGCTGCGTGGAAGACCTTGACGACGCGCTCGTTGGCCATCAGCTCGAAAAACGGCTTCAGGTCCATGTCTGGCGCCAGCGGATCGACCAGCACGGCGAGCTCGGGCGTCGCCATCTGGATGAGGCAGAGTTCCGGCCAGAAGGTCGTCTCGCGGATGAACTCGGTGTCCACGGTGACGAATTCCGACTTGGAGAGGCGGTCGACCGCCTCGATGAGTTCGGCTCGGCTGGAAATCAGATGCATCGAGACTGTCTAATGCGCTTTCTTTTCGGGTTGAAGCGTTTCCTTCGGCGGATTGGCCTCGCGCCTGACCAGCCGTCCGAAGAGCAGCGACGTGCGCAGCAGGGCAGTGAAGCGCCCGCGCTCACCGTCCGGCACCGACGCGCGCGCGCCCATCCGCCACACGATCACGCCGATGAACGCCACGTAGACCGCCGCCGAGAACAGGAACAGCGAGTGCGGCCCGGCCGCCTCCATCACGTTTGCCGCCGCGAAAGGCCCGAACACCGCGCCGAAGGAGTAGAACATCATCAGCCCGGCGTTCAGCATGACGTATTCGTTCTCCCCGGCCCGGTCGTTGGCGTGCGCCGCCGACAGCGAGTAGAGCGGCATCGCGAACGAGCCGAAGATGAAGACCCAGATGAAGTTCGCCCACGGGTTGGTCCCGGCCAGGAACGGGAGCGCGAGTGCCGCAAGCAGCGCCGCGCTTGTAGTCGCCAGCAGCACGATCCGCCGGTCGAGGCGGTCGGAGAAGTAGCCGAGCGGATATTGGATCACCGCGCCGCCGATGATCGAGGCGCTGACGAACGTCGCGATGTCGGCGACGCTCATGCCGATGTCCTCGGCGTAGACCGGGCTCATCGTGCGGAACGCGCTGTTGGTCAGGCCGACCGCGATGCAGCCGATCGCCGCGAGCGGGGAGATGCGCCAGGCGCGGCGCAAGTCGAGCTTCACGTCGTCCGGCGGTTTCGGATTGGAACGGTCGCCGAGCGACACCGGCACCAGCGACAGCGTGATCATGATCGCCATGACCATGAAGATCTCGTAGCCCCCCGCACCGACCGCCGGGATCAGGAATTGCGCGCCGGTCACCGACCCGAGGTCGACGACGCGGTAGACGGCAAGTACCTGCGCCCGGTCTCGGTTGGCGACGCCGCTGTTCAGCCACGCCTCCATCACCGTGAACAGGCCGGCGAAACAGAAGCCCGTCAGGAACCGGACGATGGTCCACATCACGGGATCGATGAACAGCGCCAGCACGAGCGTGCCGACGGCCGCAAGTGCTGCCAGCGCCGCGAAGGTCCGCACGTGTCCGACCGCCCGCATGATCTGGACGATGAACAGGCAGCCGAGCAGGAAGCCGGCGAAATAGGTCGTCCCCATGAAGCCGATCGTCGCCGCCGAGAACCCCTCCTGCGCGCCGCGCAACGCGATCAGCGTGCTTTGAAGGCCGTTCCCGCCGAGCAGGATGGCGGCGGCAAGCAGGAGCGGTATGAGCGGGCGGATGGCGGACACGGTGCCCCTCTATAGGTGCTTCGCGGGCGCCGCGCCATCGCCCAGGCCGGGCGTCGCGAGCATCCGGCAGACGCTTGGGCGGCAGCTGTTTCAGCGCTATAATGGCGTTCAAGGAGAACTGCGATGAACGCCATTACCCTGAGGTTGCCGTCCGACATGCGCGAATGGATCGACGCGAAGGTCGCCAGCGGCGAGTTCGAGTCTCCCGAAGACTATCTGTGGGAGCTGATCGAGCGGGATCGCGAGACGCGCAGCGACGAGGAGCGGATCGAGGAGATTCGCAACATGGTCGCCGAGGCGAGGATCGGTGCGGTCAGCACGCGCACGACGGCCGATCGCATCGCCGAAGGAGAATCGCGTCTTCGAGAGCGTGGTCTTGTGCGTGACTAGGTTTCGCATCGCAGAGCGCGCGGACCAGGACCTTGTGAAAATCTACGAATTCGGCCGCATCGCCTTCGGGCCGCAGCAGGCCGTCAAATATCTGCTTGAACTGGACCATGTATTCGGGCTGCTAGCCGACAACCCTCGTATCGGACGCCTCGCTAGGAATATCGGTCCGGATGTCCGGCGACACGAGCACAAGAGCCACATCATCCTGTATGTGGAAGAGGGCGAGGGGATACTCATCGCCGCCGTAGTGTACAAGGGCAGCGTCCGCGGATTGCACCTGTAGCCAGCGCCCGATCCTTGACAAAACACCCCTCGCATGCGCTCTTCCGCGCGATTTTTGGGCTGCCCTGAGGGCGGCCCCGTCAACGTTTCCGGAAAGCCCGCCATGCATCGCTACCGCAGCCACACCTGCGCCGCCCTGAGCAAGTCCGACGCCGGCCGCACCGTGCGCCTTTCGGGCTGGGTCCACCGCGTGCGAGATCACGGCGGCCTGCTCTTCATCGACCTGCGCGACCATTACGGCATCACCCAGATCGTCGCCGATCCGGATTCGCCCTGTTTCAAGACGGCCGAGACCGTGCGTGGCGAGTGGGTGTTGCGCGTCGACGGCGAGGTCAAGGCGCGCGCGCCGGAAGCCGTGAACGCCAACCTGCCGACCGGCGAGATCGAGGTTTTCGCCCGCGACATGGAAGTGCTGTCGGCGGCAAAGGAGCTGCCGCTGCCGGTCTTCGGCGAGCCCGACTACCCGGAAGACATCCGCCTCAAGTACCGCTTCCTCGATCTGCGCCGCGACACGCTGCACAGGAACATCGTGATGCGGACGAAGATCATCGCCGAGATGCGCCGGCGCATGGGCGAGGCGGGCTTTACCGAGTATTCGACGCCGATCCTCACCGCCTCTTCGCCCGAGGGCGCGCGCGACTTCCTCGTCCCGTCGCGCATCCACGCCGGCAAGTTCTACGCGCTGCCGCAGGCCCCGCAGGTCTACAAGCAGCTGATCATGGTGTCCGGCTTCGACCGCTACTTCCAGATCGCGCCATGCTTCCGCGACGAGGACCCGCGCGCCGACCGCCTGCCGGGCGAGTTCTACCAGCTCGACCTCGAAATGAGCTTCGTCGAGCAGGACGACGTGCTTGGTACCATGGAGCCGGTGCTGCGCTCGGTCTTCGAGGCCTTCGCCGACGGCAAGCGGGTCACCCAGCAGTTCCCGCGCATCGCCTATGACGAGGCCATGCGCAAATACGGCTCCGACAAGCCGGACCTGCGCAACCCGATCGAGATGCAGGACGTGTCCGAGCATTTCCGCGGCTCGGGCTTCAAGGTCTTCGCCAACATTCTGGCCTCCGGCCCGCAGAACCAGGTCTGGGCGATACCGGCGAAAACCGGCGGCAGCCGTGCCTTCTGCGACCGCATGAACAACTGGGCGCAGGGCGAAGGCCAACCGGGGCTGGGCTATATCTTCTGGCGCAAGGAAGGCGACAAGCTTGAGGGCGCCGGCCCGCTGGCGAAGAACATCGGCGAGGAGCGCACCGAGGCCGTGCGCCAGCAGCTCGGCCTGTCGGATGGTGACGCCTGCTTCTTCGTCGCCGGCGATCCGAAGAAGTTCGTCCAGTTTGCAGGTGCCGCCCGCACCCGCGCCGGCGAGGAGCTGAACCTTGTCGATCGCGACCAGTTCAAGCTCTGCTGGATCGTCGACTTCCCGTTCTTCGAGTGGAACGAGGAGGAGAAGAAGATCGATTTCGGCCACAACCCGTTCTCGATGCCGCAGGGCGGTATGGATGCGTTGATGACGAGCGACCCGCTCTCGATAAAAGCGTTTCAGTACGACATGGTCTGCAACGGCTTTGAGATCGCTTCGGGCGGCATCCGCAACCATCTGCCGGAAACCATGGTCAAGGCATTCGAGATCGTCGGCTTCGACCGCGCGACGGTCGAGGAGCGTTTCGGCGGTCTCTACCGCGCCTTCCAGTATGGCGCACCCCCGCATGGCGGCATGGCCGCGGGCGTTGACCGCATCGTCATGCTGCTCACCGGCGCCAAGAACCTGCGTGAGATCACCATGTTCCCGATGAATCAGCAGGCCTACGACCTGCTGATGAACGCGCCGTCGGAGGCGACGCCGCAGCAGCTGCGCGAGCTTCATGTCCGCGTGAACCTGCCGAAGAAGGACTGACCGGCCTCCAATGGTGTGAACGCACCTTTGGCGGCTCTTTCGGGTGGGCCGCCGGATGGCGTATCGTCCTGCGTTCCATGGAGAAAGGGATACGCATGTCGGTCACAGCATCTGCCGCACGTTCGACGAACTGGCTCAACGTCGCGCTCTGGGTCGTGCAGGTCTTCCTGGCCGCGATGTATCTCTTCGCCGGTTACACGAAGGTCGCCAACACGCCTGACGCGCTCGCCGCGAGCATGGGCTGGGGCTGGGCGCTGAGCGTGCCGGCCTGGTTCGTCATGTTCATCGGCGTCGCCGAACTGCTCGGCGCCATCGGCATCGTGCTGCCTGCGGCTACGCGCATCATGCCGTGGCTGACGCCGCTGGCGGCCGCCGGCTTCGTGGTGGTGCAGGTCGCCGCGATCGTTCTCCACGCGTCGCGCGGCGAGCACGCGGTGCTGCCGTTCAACCTGCTGCTGCTTGCCGCTGCGATCTTCGTCCTGTGGGGCCGCACCAGAAAGCTGCCGATCGCCGCGCGCTGAGGCACGGTGGCAGCCCCCCGCATCCTCGTCACCGGCTTCACGCCGTTTCCCGGCGCGCCGGTCAATCCGACGGAACATCTGATCCGCGCGCTCGAGCGCGAGCCGGCACGGCTGTCCGCGCTGGGCGAGGTGCGGCTAGAGATCCTGCCGGTCGAATATGCCGCCGTGCCCGGATGCCTCGAGACACTGGGCGCCGAATTCCGCCCCGACATCGCCGTTCATTTCGGCCTGTCGGCGCGCGCCACCGGCTTCACGCTGGAGCGCCTGGCGCGCAACGCCAACGCTTCCGCGCGGCCGGACAATGCCGGCGATCTCCCGCCGCCCGAGATCTTTGCCGGCGAGGCCGATTTGCGATCGACCTTGCCGCTTGATGCCATCGCCGCCGGGCTTGAACGGGCCGGCCTGCCTGTCGCCTGGTCGGACGACGCCGGCGGCTACCTCTGCAACTTCACCTTCTATCTCGCCTGCAGCCCGCGTTTTGCACGGTACACGCCCGCCATGGCCGGCTTCGTGCACGTGCCGCCGCTGCTCGACGCCGACCCGCACCATCCCCACGCCATGACGGTCGAGACGCTGGAGCGCGGCGCGCGCATCGTCCTCGAAGCCTGCACCGCGGCCTGGCGCCGCTCCCGAAACGAAAAAGGCCCGGACGAGCCGGGCCTTTCCGAAGCGTAGGGCGGCGTTCCTATTCGTTCGCCGTGACCTTGAGGCCGAGCTGCTTCGGCAGCCCCTGCGGCGCCGACATGGCGCCCGCCATGATCACCGCGAACGGCACCGGCGAGCTTGGTTCGGCGGTGATCACCAGGCTCTTCGGATCGTCGAGGAACTTGGTCACCGCTTCGGTCACCATCTGCGTCAGCGCCGGATCGTTGAGCTGCATCATCATGAACGGCACGACCGCCTTCGCCTGGTTGGCGATGTCGGCCGGCTTCACCTTCTGCTGCTTGGCGACGTAGTCGAGCACCTTGTTGGTCAGCGAGTCGTCGTAGAACGAGATCTGCGCCGAGTTGAAGGTCAGCTGCTGCATGAGGCCGAGCATGGCCAGCCCCGCCGCGGAGTTGTCGCCGCCCGGGTTCGACGCGAGCTGCTCCTGCATCTTCTTCAGCTGGTTGAGGAAGTCGACCGTATAGCCGCCCAGGCTGAAGGCGAGGCCGATCGTGCCGGCATTGGTCACCGTCACGTCGTACTGCGTCAGGTCCATTCGGCCGTCGGCCGGGTTCCAGGTGCCGCCCATCTCGAAGAAGCCGGCGAGGTTCTGGTAGCCCATGGCCTCGATGACCGCCTTCGACTGCGCGTCCTCGACCGAAGTGAGATCGACGTTGAACGATTCGGCCGCGCCCTCGAACGACAGCGGCGAACCGGCGGTCGGCGGTGTCAGCTCGACATGCAGGTCGGCCATGCGGAAGACCTGCTTGTTCTTGGCCGAGACCTCGACGGCGCCGAGCGCGAAGCCCTCGTACATCGCCATGCCGCCATAGGGCGGCTCGACGCCTTCCGGATAGAGCATCATGCCGGTTACTTCGATGTCCTCGAGATACACCGACGTGTCGTCCTCGGTCACCGAGTGGCTCGGCACGGCGAGCTTGCCGATCTTCCAGCCGCCCTCGGCCTCCACGACGTCGGACAGCTCGATCGCGCTGATCGTCGTCGGCTTGTCGCCGATCTTCACCGTCGCGTTGATCAGCGCCGTCACTTCCTCGCCGTCGGCATTGTCGTAGGTCTCGACCTTTTCCCAGGCGAGATCCATCTGCTGCGAGGCCATGACGGCCTTGAGGCGGTCGAGCACCGCCGGATCGACCTCCGCCGCGAGGACGGCGGGTGCCGTCGAGATTAAAAGGAGCGCGGCGAACGCCGCAAGCTTCATGGTCCGCATGGATCCTCGCTGTTTGCCTGAAAGTGTTGCCTGAGAAATCGTCGCCGGCGAGCCGTTCAGGACCCATAATTGGATCAATCTTGGCGGGACCGCGGCACCGCGCCGACATTGCGCGGATTTCGGCGAACTTGCCAAGCGATTGTTTCGGCCGCGTGCCGCCGCATCGGCCCTTGGTTACCCGCCACTTGCTGCGAATCGCCCGGTTCGGTAACGCCGCCTGATGGCCAGGAAAACCACGCCCCCGCCGCCCAAAGGGGAAGGCCCCTCCGGCGGCGACACGATCGAGCCCGTCGATCTGAGGAAGGCGCTCGAGCAGCGTTACCTCGCCTACGCGCTTTCGACCATCACCAACCGCGCGCTGCCCGACGTGCGCGACGGAATGAAGCCGGTGCACCGCCGCATCGTCCATGCCATGCGCCTGCAGCGCCTCGATCCCGGCACCCGCTTCTCCAAATGCGCGGCGATCGTCGGCGACGTGATGGGCAAGTTCCATCCGCATGGCGACCAGTCGATCTACGACGCGCTGGTGCGCATGGCCCAGTCCTTCTCGATGCGCTATCCGCTGGTCGACGGGCAGGGCAATTTCGGCAACATCGACGGCGATAACGCCGCCGCCATGCGCTACACCGAGGCGCGCATGACCGAGGCCTCGGCCTCGCTGCTCGAGGGCATCGCCGAGGACGCGGTCGACTTCCGCCCCACCTACAACGAGGAGGACGAGGAGCCGACGGTGCTCCCCGCCGCCTTCCCGAACCTGCTCGCCAACGGTTCCTCCGGCATCGCCGTCGGCATGGCGACCTCGATCCCGCCGCACAACGCCGCCGAGCTCTGCGACGCCGCCATCCGCCTGATCGACGACCGCGACGCCACCGTTGCCGACCTGATGGCCTACGTGAAAGGCCCGGATTTCCCCACCGGCGGCATCCTGATCGACGACGAGGCGTCGATCCGCGACGCCTACGAGACCGGCCGCGGCGCCTTCCGCCTGCGCGCCCGCTGGGAGCAGGAGGACCAGGGCAGGGGCACCTGGGTCGTCGTCGTCACCGAGATTCCCTATGGCGTGCAGAAGTCGAAGCTGATCGAGCGCATCGCCGAGCTGATCGTCGCCCGCAAGCTGCCGCTGGTCGAGGACATCCGCGACGAGAGCGCCGAGGACATCCGCGTCGCCATCGTCCCGAAGTCGCGCGCCGTCGATCCGGCGCTGATGATGGAATCGCTGTTCAAGCTGTCGGAGCTCGAAATCCGCTTCCCGCTCAACATGAACGTTCTGTCGCGCGGCGGAAAGGTTCCGGGCGTCCTGTCGCTCAAGGGCGTGCTGACCGAGTGGCTCGACCACCGCCGCGACGTGCTGCAGCGCCGCTCGCGCCACCGCCTCGCCGAGATCGAGCGCCGGCTGGAGATCCTGTCCGGCTACCTCATCGCCTACCTCAACATCGACGAGGTCATCCGCATCATCCGCGAGGAGGACGAGCCCAAGCCGGAGATGATGGCGCGCTGGGGCCTCACCGACATGCAGGCCGAGGCGATCCTCAACATGCGCCTGCGTGCGTTGCGCAAGCTCGAGGAATTCGAGATCCGCAAGGAGCACGACGCGCTGTCGAAGGAAAAGGACGGCATCGAGAAGCTGCTCGCCTCGCCGGCGCTGCAGTGGAAGACGATCCGCTGGCAGGTCGAGGAGGTGCGCAAGAAGTTCGGCCCCGAGACCGATCTCGGCCGCCGCCGCACCGCCTTCGCCGCCGCGCCCGAGCACGATCTCGGCGACATCCACCACGCCATGGTCGAGAAGGAGCCGGTCACCGTCGTCGTCTCGGAGAAGGGCTGGCTGCGCGCCATGAAGGGCCACATGGCCGACTTCTCGGCGCTGACCTTCAAGGAGGGCGATTCGCTCAAGCTCGCCTTCCACGCGCAGACCACCGACAAGATCCTGTTCTTCACCACCGGCGGCAAGTTCTACACGATCGGCGCCGACCGGCTGCCGGGCGGCCGCGGCCATGGCGAGCCGATTCGCATCATGGTCGACATGGAGAACGACCAGGCGATCGTCACCGCCTTCGTCCACGAGCCCGCGCGCAAGCTGATCCTGGTCAGCCACGAGGGCTACGGCTTCGCCGTGTCGGAGGCCGAGACCGTCGCCAACACCCGCAAGGGCAAGCAGGTGATGAACGTCAAGGCTCCGGACGAGGCGAAACTCTGCTTCCCGCTGTCGGGCGACCACCTCGCCATCGTCGGCGACAACCGCAAGCTGCTGGTTTTCCCGCTCAGCGAAATCCCCGAAATGGGCCGCGGCAAGGGCGTGCGCTTGCAGCGCTACAAGGACGGCGGCGCGCTCGACGCGAAAACCTTCATGCTGGCCGACGGTCTGTCATGGACCGACAGCGCCGGCCGCGTCTTCGTCAAGCCGCCGGCCGAACTGGCCGAATGGCTCGGCACTCGCGCCTCCGCCGGCCGCATGGTGCCGAAGGGCTTCCCGCGAACCGGCAAGTTCGGCTGACGCCTTCGCCGTGGACTGCGGCTTCGCGAATCCGCAAGGGGAGAGATAGCGCTGCCGCGATCCCAGCGCAGAACTGAAAACTTCAATGCAAGACGCGACGTGGGAGGTTTGCGACGAGGCGGATGCAGGGCCTATCTCTCCCCTTGCGGGAGAGAAAGCGATTTCAAGGCTTTAGCCGAGCAGCCCGCAGGGCGTGTGCGAGGCTAAACCTTAGAAATCGCAAGTGAGGGGCTTTCTTATTTCCACCTCTCCGCTTTGACGCGCATCCCCCCGCCTTCGCACGGGAGGCGTCTGCACGACGATCCTGCACGAGGCGGGTCGGCGGATTTGACCCCCTCACTTGGAATTTCTAGCACTTAGCCTCGCCGACGGCCTCCGGCCTGCTCGGCTAAAGCGCTGAAATTCCTTTCTCCCCCACCAGGGGGGAGATAGGCGCGCTGCCTTGCGCGCAGCTCTCAATCTTCCACATCTGAGCCTGGCAGCCGCTGAAGAT
>JAEWLS010000025.1 GCA_023457435.1 Pseudomonadota bacterium | reverse complement strand
TTCTTGAACTGTTAACGGAATCTTACTAACACGTTGCCCCTGCCATATCTTTTCCGTCTCTTTACTACCGAATGAAACAATCATGCTGTCGAATTACGTTACTAACGTCAAAGGTAAGCATTTTTTTCAATTTGACCAGGTGAGAAACCTAATAATGACGCCTAACGGACGAGGCTTGCAGAAGTACAGGCATTCTATATTCTGTCGCCCGGTCTTTATTCAATTGTAAAATAGTATTATTCAGCTGAACATTTATTCCAAAGCCTGTATTTGCTGCAAGACTATGTTAGCGGAAGTAATTCAATTCTTTTTAGTACTATCAGCAATGCTTTTTAATGGCTGATCAAAAGATTTATGTTCTCCGAAAACAATATCTCTTTTAGTGTAGTATTCAGAATTGTTTGAAAATTCTATTTTAATCTGAGATTCGCCTATAAAATAACTTTCAATAAAAACTCTAGAACCAACAGGTATCTTGATTCCAGGTTTTAGATTAATTGTTGCAAAGACGGTATCAATATTTTTATTGGGTTTTAAGCTAACCACCTCTCCTATTTCTTTGTCATTTGAATAAACTTTGGTATGAGTCATTAGATCATCAAAATAAGTAAAAGCTACAGTCAGTTGCTGGGAATAAGCGTAAGCCGATGTAGATAAACTAATAATAACCAATAGTAATAACCGAATCTTCATTTTATTATTTCCGCTAACGGACGAGGCTTGCAGAAGTACAGGCATTCTGTATTCTGTCGTCCGGTCTTTATTCAATTGAAAAATAGTGTTATTCAGCTGAACATTTATCCCGAAGCCTGTATTTACTGCAAGCCTATGTTAGCCGTATGCTATTTGATATTCAGGAAAAAAGCTGCAACAACTTTCTGGCCACTCTTAATATACAAACTATAACTAACCCTGTCGCCGTCAGTAATACCAGCTTCATGTTTCATTTTCGAAATATCAAAAGTTCTAATTTGCTCCAGTAAGCCACTTGAATCAATTACAAATCGATTGACAGCCGAAATCCTTAATGTAGCAAATAAAGCAGTGCCTTTAACAGATTTATTCTTAAAAAGCGGAACAATTCTTAAGTTTCTGAAATCCTCAAGAGATAATGAATCATCCTTCTTGATTTCCACATCACCGATCATCAAAGCTACTCTCCATACTTCGTTTGTATCTTGTTCTGGAACTTGTTTAATAAATGTGTCTCTATCCCAGTATTCCTTATACTGAACTTCACCACTTTCATTAAAAAATGTCCAAACGCTATCAGCAATGCTACAATACCCTCTCTTTACTATGTTAGTCCAGTCTTTAGATGTATTCTGTTTATAAAATCCAACTAACCTAGGCTTCCCATTATCGAAATAACTTACGAACTGTCCAACACCACAATCTGAAAATTGAAAGCCCTCATATATCAACCTTCCTTGCGAATCGAAACTTCTGAGCAAGCAAGGATTACAACCAGCAAATTTCTTGTCATTGTTTAAATACTTCTGGTAGTTTACGGAATCTATCAACCTGTTGTTTAACCAATATAAACCCTTGGCATACTCTGTGGTTTCAGGAAGAAACGTAATTCCCTCCAGGTCAACTACTTTAAAACCTTCCTGATTCTTGATAATACCCTGGGCACTTGTGATC
Organism: Pseudomonadota bacterium; assembly: GCA_023457435.1. Classification (GTDB taxonomy): domain Bacteria; phylum Pseudomonadota; class Alphaproteobacteria; order Rhizobiales; family Rhizobiaceae; genus RCIO01. The sequence goes on along the minus strand of JAEWLS010000025.1, from coordinate 980 downwards.
GAAGTTAAAAGAAGTATAAAAGATAATATTAAGATAGATTTCATAACCAGTAGGGTGAGCATTACGGCTAACGGACAAGGCTTGCCGAAGTGCCGGTATTCCCTGTTCTGTCGTTTAATTAAAGATATGTTGTCAAATAGAATTACAAAAGCCTGGGTCTTATTCTACAGCCGGCAGTTTGGCTAAGCCTATGTTGGCCGCAGCTTAATCTTAAAATATCACTCTCTAAATCCAATAGTCCTATCGATTATGATTGAAAGAATTAAAAATACTATACACGTAATAAACCAGAGTAAGGACAACTTCATCCTCTTATACTTCCATTTCTTTAATGCTTCTAATGTTTCTGGATCCGTTATTTCCTCAAGATCTCTTTTGAACATTAGCGGCGATATTCCTTTCATCTTTCTAAGTTGCAGATATGCTTTTATTCCGCTAACTGCCATATAAAGCCAAAGACCTAAGATCATTGGAGTCGTAATCCACGTGAATAACTTGTGATCCATATTTTTTGTAAACTTTCCTAAGGTTGCGGCCAACGTTAAGGGGCTTTGCGAAGGTTGGGCAATAGAATTCCTACTGTCCGCTTGGCCACTAAAGAGGCATTTTTATTGAAGCCAAATTACTACAGCTGATTCATATTCCACAGCTGATGGGCCAAATTCTGTCGCCCAACTTTCGCCAAGCCCATGTTGTGCGCAGTCAGTTTACGATCACATTTTTCCATTGTGAAACTAGCCGCCCGTTCACATCAACATCAGAAATCTCTAAATATGATAGTTTGCCTTTTTCAGTTTTTTTGAAAAGCTTGTTGAAATCCTCGAAAAGAAGGTATTTATCATTCAAGACATAGTGTAAGTACCCCTTTTCTCAGACAGTGTTAATTAGAGACTTTTCATTTTTCAATACTTGTTTATGCCATTCTTCAGGCGTTAGATTATTCAGTGCTTCATGAGGCCTCCTTTCATTGTATTCGATCA
>JAEWLS010000024.1 GCA_023457435.1 Pseudomonadota bacterium | reverse complement strand
CGTCGGGATCGAGGCGTTGGGATCGCCCATCGGCGCCGCCGCGATCATGCCACCGACCAGCACCATCTCCGGCTTCACGCCGAAGAAGGCTGGGTTCCAGAGCACGAGATCGGCGCGCTTGCCGAATTCGACCGAACCGACATGCTTCGAGAGCCCCTGCGCGATGGCGGGGTTGATCGTGTATTTCGCGATGTAGCGGCGCACGCGGAGATTGTCGTTGTCGCCGGTCTCTCCGGCTAAGCGCCCGCGCTGCAGCTTCATCTTATGAGCGGTCTGCCAGGTGCGGATCGCCACCTCGCCGACGCGGCCCATGGCCTGGCTGTCAGAGGAGATGATCGAGAAGGCGCCGATGTCGTGCAGGATGTCCTCGGCCGCGATCGTCTCTTTGCGGATGCGGCTCTCGGCGAAGGCGATGTCCTCGGGGATCGACGGCGAGAGGTGATGGCAGACCATCAGCATGTCGAGATGCTCGGCGATGGTGTTCTGCGTGTAGGGCCGCGTCGGGTTGGTCGATGACGGGATGACGTTCTGCAGCCCGCAGACCTTGATGATGTCCGGCGCATGGCCACCGCCGGCACCCTCGGTGTGGAAGGCGTGGATGGTGCGGCCCTTGAAGGCGGCGACCGTGTCCTCGACGAAGCCGCTCTCGTTCAGCGTGTCGGTGTGGATCATGACCTGAACGTCATAGTCGTCGGCGACGGCAAGGCAGTTGTCGATGGCGGCGGGCGTGGTGCCCCAGTCCTCGTGCAGCTTGAGCGCGCAGGCGCCGCCCTCGATCATTTCGATCAGCGCGGCGGGCTTGGAGGCGTTGCCCTTGCCGGAGAGGCCGAGATTGATCGGCACCTGGTCAAAGGACTGGATCATCCGGCCGAGGTGCCAGGGGCCGGGGGTGCAGGTTGTCGCCAGCGTGCCATGGGCCGGGCCGGTGCCGCCGCCGAGCATGGTGGTGATGCCGGACATCAGCGCCTCTTCGATCTGCTGCGGGCAGATGAAGTGGATATGCGCGTCGATGCCGCCGGCGGTGAGGATCTTGCCCTCGCCGGCGATGGCCTCCGTGCCGGGGCCGATGACGATGGTGACGCCCGGCTGCGTGTCCGGATTGCCGGCCTTGCCGATGGCGACGATCTGCCCGTCGCGGAGGCCGACATCGGCCTTCACGATGCCCCAGTGGTCGACGATCAGCGCATTGGTGATGACGGTATCGACCGCGCCCTCGGCGCGGCTCGCCTGGCTCTGGCCCATGCCATCGCGGATGACCTTGCCGCCGCCGAACTTCACCTCCTCGCCATAGGTCGTGAGATCCCGCTCGACTTCGACGACGAGATCGGTGTCTGCCAGGCGCACCCGGTCGCCGACCGTGGGCCCGTACATCTGCGCGTAGGTGGCGCGGGAGAGCGTGGCCGGCATCAGAGCGCCCCCATCACCTGCTGGCGGAACCCGTAGACCGTGCGGCCCCCACCCAGGGGCACGAGGCGCACCTCGCGCTGCTGGCCGGGCTCGAAGCGCACCGCCGTGCCGGCCGCGATGTCGAGCCGCATCCCGCGGGCGGCGGCGCGGTCGAAATCGAGCGCCGGGTTGGTCTCGAAGAAGTGGTAGTGGGAACCGACCTGGATCGGCCGGTCGCCGGTGTTGGCGACGAGGATGGCGATCGCGATCGCGGTCGCGTCGGCGTTGAGGGTGATGGTGCCGGCGGCGGGGAAAATCTCGCCTGGGATCATCGGCTTACGCTCCCGCGAGCAGCGACAGGCCGGCGAGCGCCGTCAGCCCGCCGGCGGCGCGGGCCGCCAGCCTGCCCCGCTGCAGGAACGCCTGGGCCACGAGGCCGATCATCAGCCCCGCGCCATGCAGCAGCACGGTGGCGATCCCGAAGCCGGCCATGAAGGACAGCCCGGACGCCGCTCCGAGTTCGCCGCCATGGGCGTGCCCGTGGAACAGCGCGAAGACACCGACGATCGCCATGCCGGCCGCCGTCGGCACCGGCAGCGCGAGCAGCGCTAGCAGGCCGAGCACGACGACCGAGGCTGCAACGACCGGCTCCACGGCGGGCAGAGGGATGCCTGCGAGCGCCGCCCCGAAGCCCAGCATCATCGTGCCGACGAAGGCGGCGGGAACCGCCCAGACGGCGCGGCCGCCGATCAGGAAGGCCCACAGCCCGACGCCGATCATCGCCAGGATGTGGTCGGCGCCGAAGAGCGGGTGCGAGATGCCGGCCGCGAAGGAGCCGTGCGCGATGGGATCGAGATGGGCGAGCGCGGGGCCGGCTGCGGCGAGGCTCAGCAACAGGGCGGTCGAGATCGTCTTCATGGTCTAGCTCCGGCTCCCGGGATCAGCGGATCGGTTCGTGGACGGTGACGAGCTTGGTGCCGTCCGGGAAGGTGGCCTCGACCTGCACGTCGTGGATCATCTCGGCGACGCCCTCCATCACCTGGGCGCGGGAGACGACATGGGCGCCGGCCTCCATCAGCTCGGCGACGCTGCGGCCGTCGCGCGCGCCCTCCACGACGAAGTCGGTGATCAGCGCAATCGCCTCGGGATGGTTGAGCCTGACGCCGCGCTCGAGCCGGCGCCGCGCTACCATCGCGGCCATGGAGATCAGGAGCTTGTCCTTTTCGCGGGGCGTGAGGTTCATCGGCGTGTCCTAGAGTTGCCAGCCCCGGGGCAGCGCGAGGCCACCCAGCAGGAGCGTCAGCAGCGGCTCCAGCCGCCGGCGGAGCGCGAGACCCGTGTCCTCCACCAGCCGCGCGAGGAACTTGCCGTTCCAGGCGCTGGCGCCACCCGCTGGTCCGATGATCGCCCGCGCCGGCTCGAGGAAGCGCTCGGGCTCAGCTCCGGCGAAGAGCACCGT
>JAEWLS010000023.1 GCA_023457435.1 Pseudomonadota bacterium | reverse complement strand
CAGGCCGTGGCTGACCATCTGGAACATGGCGCCCTGGATGCCCTGCGGGGTCAGCGTGAACAGCCCCATGGTGACGAAGCCCATATGCGCCACCGAGGAGTAGGCGATGAGCTTCTTGATGTCCTCCTGCATCAGGGCGACCAGCGAGGTGTAAACGATCGCGATCACCGACAGCGCGAAGACCAGCGGCGCGAACATCGCCGAGGCGTCGGGGAACATCGGGATCGAGAAGCGGATGAAGCCGTAGCCGCCCATCTTCAGCAGGATCGCGGCGAGGATGACCGAGCCAGCCGTGGGCGCCTCGACGTGCGCATCGGGCAGCCAGGTGTGCACCGGCCACATCGGCATCTTCACCGCGAAGGAGGCGAAGAAGGCGAGCCAGAGCCAGGTCTGCATCTGCGCCGGGAAGCTGTGGGACAGCAGCGTCGGGATATCGGTCGTGCCGGCGTTCCAGTACATCGCCATCACGGCCAGCAGCAGCAGCACCGAACCCAGCTGCGTGTAGAGGAAGAACTTGTAGGAGGCGTAGACGCGCCGCTTGCCGCCCCAGATGCCGATGATCAGGAACATCGGGATCAGGCCGGCCTCGAAGAACAGGTAGAACAGCACCAGGTCGAGCGCCACGAAGACGCCGATCATCAGCGTCTCGAGGATCAGGAACGCGACCATGTACTCGCGCACCCGCTTCGTGATCGAGGTCCACGAGGCGAGGATGCACAGCGGCATCAGGAACGCGGTCAGCACCACGAAGGGGAAGGAGAACCCGTCGACGCCGAGCCGGAAGCGGATGGAATCAGAAACCCAGGCATGGGTCTCGACCATCTGGAAGGCGGGGTTGACCGCGTCGAAGCGGCCCCAGGCCACGAGGGCGAGGACGAAGGTCGCGACCGTCGCGGCGAGCGCCGCATAGCGGGCGTTCGAGGCGACCGCCGCCTCGTCGCCGCGCTGGGCCAGGATGAACGCCGCGCCGACGAGCGGCAGGACGAGCAGTCCGGTGAGGATCCCGAAGCCGAACATCATCTCACCCGCGGCTCATCATGTACCAGGTCACGAGCCCGGCCACGCCGACCAGCATGGCGAAGGCATAGTGGTAGACGTAGCCCGTCTGCAGCCGGACGACCCGGTTGGTCACATCGACCACGCGCGCCGAAATCCCGTCCGGACCCAGCCCGTCGATGACAAGCCCGTCGCCCTTCTTCCAGAGGAAGCGGCCGAGCCACTTCGCCGGGCGCACGAACAGGAAGTCGTAGAGCTCGTCGAAGTACCACTTGTTGGGCAGGAACCGGTACAGGACCGGGTTCGACGCGGCGAGCCGCACGGGGATCTCCGGCCTCAGCACGTAGCAGTAGAGGGCGAGCACGAACCCGATCAGCATCGCGACGAAGGGCGACCAGATCACCCAGCCCGGCACCTCGTGCATGTCGTGGAGGATGTGGTTCTCCGGCCGGGTGAACAGCGCCTGCTTCCAGAACGCGCCGTAGCCGTCGCCGATGAAGGCGCCCTTGAAGACGAAGCCGGCCGCGACCGCGCCGATCGACAGCACGGCCAGCGGGATCAGCATGACGAGCGGGCTCTCATGCGGCGTGTGGGCGTGATGATGGTCGTGGTCGTGTGCACCGTGACCATCCTCCTGCGCCGGCGCCTGGTGATCCGGATGACCGGGATCGACCTTGGCATGCAGAGCCACACCACGGCTGTCCTGCTCGTCGGCGGCGGGGTGCGCGTGAGCATGCGCGTCATGGCCGTGGCCATGGCCCGCCCAGCGCGGCGCGCCCTCGAAGGTCATGAAGTAGAGCCGCCAAGAGTAGAACGAGGTCATGCAGGCGGCGACCACCAGCAGGACGAAGGCGAAGTCGGTCGAGAAGCCGGCCTTGGCGGCGAAGGCGCTCTCGATGATCGCGTCCTTGGAGAAGTAGCCGGCGAGCAGCGGGAAGCCGGTCAGCGCCAGCGTGCCGATCACCATCACGCTGTAGGTGTAGGGGATCTTGTCCTTCAGCCCGCCCATGTTGCGGATGTCCTGCTCGTGGTGCATCGCGTGGATGACCGAGCCCGCGCCGAGGAACAGCAGCGCCTTGAAGAAGGCGTGGGTGAACAGGTGGAAGATGCCGGCCGAATAGGCGCCGACCCCGAGCGCGACGAACATGTAGCCGAGCTGCGAGCAGGTCGAATACGCGATCACGCGCTTGATGTCGTTCTGCACGAGTCCGACCGTCGCCGCGAAGAAGGCGGTGATCGCGCCGATGACCACGATCACGGTCAGCGCCACCGGCGCGTACTCGAAGATCGGCGACAGGCGCGCGACCATGAAGACGCCGGCCGTGACCATGGTGGCGGCATGGATGAGCGCGGAGACGGGCGTTGGCCCTTCCATCGCGTCCGGAAGCCAGGTGTGCAGCAGGAACTGCGCCGACTTGCCCATCGCGCCCATGAACAGCAGCAGGCAGGTCAGCGTCAGCGCGTTCCAGTCATAGCCGAGGAAGCGGAAGGTGCGGTCGGTCATCTCCGCGACGCGCGGGAAGATGCCGTCATAGGTGACCGCACCGAAGAGCACGAACACCAGGAAGATGCCGAGCAGGAAGCCGAAATCGCCGACGCGGTTGACGATGAAGGCCTTCATCGCGGCGGCGTTGGCCGAGGGCTTCTTGTACCAGAAGCCGATCAACAGATAGCTCGCCAGGCCGACGCCTTCCCACCCGAAGAACATCTGGACGAGGTTGTCCGACGTCACCAGCATCAGCATCGCGAAGGTGAACAGCGACAGATACGCGAAGAAGCGCGGCCGGTGCGGATCCTCGTCCATGTAGCCGATGGAATAGAGGTGCACGAGTGAGGAAACGGTGTTGACGACGACCAGCATGACCGCGGTCAGCGTGTCCACGCGCAGCGCCCAGGCGACCTGCAGGTCGCCGGAATTGATCCAGGGCAGCAGCGAGATGTGGGCGTCGTGCTTGAGGAAGCCGACATCGACCAGCGCGAATCACGACAATGCCGCGGAAACGAACAGCAGGCCGGTGGTGATCAGCTCGGCTGCGCGCGAGCCCTGCGCCGGCGGCTCCGAGACGTGATGG
>JAEWLS010000022.1 GCA_023457435.1 Pseudomonadota bacterium | reverse complement strand
CGAATTAGCTTTGAACCGGGGGGGGGCGGGTCCTGTGGGGCGGGGGCCGTCGACGCCCAGCCGGGCGTCTCGAAGCATGCGCCGCGTGTTCCCACAGCGGAACGGAACGGCCGGCACCGTCGCTTGCCGCCGTGCGATATCTCGGTTACGCCGCAGCAGCGACCCGGGAAGCATCCATTGTCCATGAACGCCTCATCGCCCGGCAGCGAGCGCAACATCCTGCACCCGCGCGCCATGTTCTACCTGAACCAGGCAAACCATGCCGTGCGCAGCCGTCTCGAGGCCGCCCTTGGCTCCCTCGACATGACCGGCATACAGTACACCGTGCTGAGCGTGATCAGCCGACACCAGGGCCTGTCGTCGGCGGAGCTGTCGCGGCGCTTCTACGTGACCCCGCAAACGATGAACGAACTTATCGGCGGGCTGGAACGGCGCGGCTTCATCGTACGCAACGCCGATCCTGCGAACCGCCGCATCCTGCGCATGAGCGTGACCGCCGAGGGTGCAGCCCTGCTTTCCCGCTGCGACGCGCTTGCCGACAGCGTCGAGGCGAATGTGTTCGCGGGCATGGCGCATGAAGACTACGTCAAGCTCGCCGAGCTGACCCGCAAGCTGGCGCAGAGCCTGCGGAGTCGCGAGGACCCCGCAGGCTGAGCGGGAACTACCTGGTCTTCAAACCAAGCAGCTTGACCGCATTGTCCTGGTAGAGCTTGCGGCGCAGCTCGTCGCTGATGTCCATGTTGTCGAGGATCTTCAGCGTCTCGCGGATGTACATCGGGCCGCCTTCCGGATCGAACGGCGCGTCCGATGCGAACACGACGCGGTCCTCGCCGAAGAATTCGATCGCGTGCTCGATGGCCTTTTGCGAACCGAACGACGCGGTATCGGCGTAGAACTCCTTGAAATACTGGAGATGCGGCTTCTTCAGCGCCTTGCGCACCGGCGTCAGGTCGCGATCGGAGGTGCGCTTGCCCATCTGGTCCCAGCCGGGGCCGACGCGGCCCTCGAAGAACGGGATCATTCCGCCGGCATGGTGGGTCAGCACCTTGAGACCGGGGAACTTGTCGAACATGCGCGAGAAGACCATGCGCGCCATCGTCGCCGACGTCTCGTAAGGCCAGCCGAGCGTCCACCAGATCTCGTACTCGGAGCGCTTCTCGCTCTCGTAGTCGGAGAACTCCTGCGTGCGCGCCGGATGCAGGAAGATCGGCTTGCCCGACTTCGCCATGTACTCGAAGAACGGCTCGAACTCCGGCAGGTCCACCGGCTTGCCGTTGATGTTGGTGAAGATCTGCACGCCGACGGCGCCGAGATCCTCGATGGCGCGGCGGCTTTCCTCGACCAGCGCATCCGGGTTGTTCATCGGCGCGGTGGCAACGAAGCCGGGAAAGCGGTCGGGGTGCATCTCGACGAGTTCGGCCATCGAGTCGGAGCCGATCCTCGACAGTTCGAGCGCGCCCTGCGGGCCGGCAAACTTCTCGAGCGGCGGGGAGGCCAGCGAAAGGATCTGCTGGTAGTCCGGTCCGAACATGTCCATGACCTCGAAGCGGCGGTCGAGGTCGGTCATCATGGGGACGTCGCCAGACCGCTTGGTCATCTGGCTGAGCGTGCCGAGTTCCTTCACCAGCCGGTCGAAGAACGGCTTCGGCCAGATGTGGTTGAAGATATCGATCTTCTTCACGGGCTTCCTCCTATATGTAAGGTGTCCTGATAAAGCACCGGCGACCGGCGCGGTCAACTCGTGCGGTGAAGTCAGCCCGCCTGACCGAGCTTTCCGGGATTCATGATGCCGGCCGGGTCGAGCGCCGACTTGAGCGCCTTCATCATGTCGACGACGTCGTCACCGTGTTCCTGGCGCAGGAATGGCAGCTTCGAGATGCCGATGCCGTGCTCGCCGCTGAACGTGCCGCCCATCTCGATGGCGCGCGCGTAGAGGCGGTCGGCGAGCCGCTCGGCCTCGGCGAGCTCCTCGGCGATCTCCGGCTTGATCAGGTAGCCGACGTGGAAGTTGCCGTCGCCGACATGACCGATGATCTTGGCCGTGAGGAACGATGCGTCGATGTCGGCCCGCGCGGCCACGACGGCATCCGCGAGGCGGGAAATCGGGACACAGACGTCCGTCGTGAAGGTTTTGCAGCCAGGCCGCAGCGACTGGTTGGCGTAGATGGTCTCGTGGCGAGCCTTCCACAGCCGCTCGCGCTCCTCCGGCAGAGTGGACCACGCGAAATCCGAGCCCCCGAACTCGGCGGTGATCGCAGCGACGGTTTCGGATTGCTCTTCCACCCAGCGCGGGCTTCCGTGGAATTCGAGGAACAGTGTCGGCGCGCGATTGAGCCCGAGATTGGCGTGCGCGTTCGCGGCGTCGACGGCGACCTCGTCGAGGAACTCGATCCGCGCGACGGGGATGCCGCTCTGCATCGTGGTGACGACCGCTTCCACCGCGCCGCGAATGCTGGCGAAGCTGCACACTGCCGACGCGATCATCTCGGGCACCGGCTGAAGCCGCACGGTCACCTCCGTGATGACGCCGAGCGTGCCTTCCGCGCCGACGAACAGCTTGGTGAGGTCGTAGCCGTTGGACGCCTTCTTGACGCGGCGGCCGGTCGAGATGGTCTTGCCCGTCGGGGTGACGACACGCAGGGCCAGCACGTTCTCGCGCATGGTGCCGTAGCGGACCGCGGTGGTCCCGCTGGCGCGTGTCGACGCCATGCCGCCGAGCGTTGCGTCGGCGCCGGGATCGATCGGGAAGAACAGGCCCATGTCGCGAAGGTGGGCGTTGAACTGCTTGCGCGTGACGCCTGCCTCGACCACCGCGTCGAAGTCTTCGCCGTTGATGGCGACGATGCGGTTCATGCGCGTCAGGTCAAGGGAGATGCCGCCCTTCAGCGGTATCGTATGCCCTTCCATCGACGAGCCTGCGGCGAACGGCGTCACCGGCACGCCGTGCTCGAAGCAGGTGGCGACGACGCGCTGCACCTCGGCCTCGCTCTCGGCGAAGACGACGGCATCGGGCAGCCGCGAAGGCTGGCGCGACATGTCATGGCCGTGGTGATCGCGTACCGCGTTCGCGACCGAAAGGCGCTCGCCGAAATGCGGACGCAGCGCCTCGATCGCCGCGGAGATGTTCATGCTGGCGTCCAGGCGGTCGGATGGCGCACCGACGCACTTCGGACATCCGCCGCTGAGAGGATGCCCGACTGGCCAAGCGCCGTCGTGAACTCCTCGATGAAGGTTGCCGCCATGTGGCGGGCGCCGTGGTCGCCGAGCGCGCCGAGCGCCAGCATGAAAGCCCGCGCGGCGAAGGTGAAGTCGGCACCGACCGCCAGCGCCCGCATCATGTCGACGCCGGCGGTGATGCCGCTGTCCAGTATCACCGTCATGTCGCGGCCGACTGCGGCAGCGATAGCCGGCACCATGTCGGCCGAAGCAGGCGCCGCGTCGAACTGACGGCCGCCGTGGTTCGAGACGATGACGCCGTCGAGGCCGATCGCCCGCGCCTTCTCCGCATCCGCCGGATGCAGGACGCCCTTGACCATCAGGGGGCCGCGCCAGGTGTCGCGCATGCGCGCCAGAACCTCCCAGGTGAAGCCGCCGCCCACCTTCGCGCCGACGAAGGCAGCGGCGTCGCGGCCTTCCGCGTAGGCGGCCATGTTCGCGAACTGCGGCATTCCTCGGCTGGCGAGCTTCAGCAGCCACTCCGGCGCCAACGCCGCATCGACGATATGGCGCGCCGACATCCTGAACGGCATGACGAACCCGTTGCGCATGTCGCGCGGACGCTTCGAGCGTACCGGAATGTCGAGCGTCGCCGCTATCGCCTTCACGCCGGCGCGCTGCGCCCGCGCGATGAGGTCGAAGGTCAGCCGGTGCTCGTCGCCTTCGAGCGGGTAGAGCTGGAACCATGTGACGTCCGGCGCCCAGCGGGCGACGTCCTCGATCGTCGAGGTTGCCAACGTGCCGGTCATGTAGGGGATGTTCATGCGCTGCGCCGCGCGCGCGAACAGCTCGCTGGCGCCCGGCCACATCAACCCGTCGAAGCCGATCGGCGCGATGCCGATGGGCGCGGCGTAGCGGTGGCAGAACAGCTCGACGCTGGGATCCACCGCCTTCACGTCGATGCCGTAGCGCGGCACGACCTCGATGCCTTTGAGCGCCGTCCGGTTGCGCGTCATTCCGCTGCCGTCGCCTGCGCCACCTTGCAAAAAGTCGAAGGCAAAGCGCGGCATGCGCGCACTGGCACGCTTTTCGAGATCCTCGACGGTCGGAAAGCGGCGGCGCAGCTTCGACAGCCGCTCGACGAGCCGCGTCTCGTCGGCGGGCACGGAAACCGGCTCCGACATCAGTAGCTAACCATCACCTCGAGCAGCGCCTGCTGCCCGGAACGCGTCGCGGTGAGCGCCCGCGCGATCGCGTCCGGCAGATCGGCGCCGTCATCGACGCGCTCGGCGTGGGCGCCATGGGCGCGCGCCACAGCGGCGTAGTCGGGCGCGGGGTCGAGCGCGGTGATCGGCATCACGTTCGCCGCCGCCGCCTTGCCGTCCGGATACATGTAGAGCGTCGAGCGCCGCACCGCGTTCCAGATGCCGTTGTTGAACACGACCGTCAGCAGCGGCAGCTTCAGCGACGCCGCCGTCTGGTGGCACGCGACCGGATTGGCGAACATGTACGAGCCGTCGCCGATGCAGGCCACGACCTGCTTGTCGCGCGCGCCGAGCTGAGCGCCGAGCGCCGCCGTCATGCCCCACCCGAGACCTCCAGACAGCGGGGTCGCGAACAGGCTGCCCGGATGCTCGAAGCGCATCGCCGCCGGCTCGATGCCAAGCTCGTTGAAGAAGATGGTGTTCTCGTCGGCGGCGTCCGACAGGCACTTGCTGACCCAGGCCGGCGACATCGGCGACCCGCTGCCAGCGGCAAGGCGCTTTTCCAGCGCCGCGCCCATGTCGGCGCGGAATTTCGCGATGTTGTCGCGGCGTGCCGCGAACGTTTCGTCGCCGAGGACACGCTCGCGCAGAGCGGCATCGAGCGCCGCGATGCCGGCGTTCAACCCGCCCGCAAGCGAGATATCGATCCGGAAGCTTCGCATCGGCATGGCCCGATGCAGAGGGTCGGGCCCGATCGCGATGACGGTGCAGCCGTCCGGCGGCTGGATGTGGTCGGCGATCCACGGCACGGCGGCGTTGGCGACGATGATGACGTCGGCATCGCGCATGAACGGTGCGGGATCGCGGCCGGCGAACATCGGATGGGCGGTCGACAGCGACTGGCGCAGCGCCCAGAACTCGACGACGGGAATGGCGAAGCGTTCGGCGAAGCCGGCCAGCGGCTCGAAGCTGCCGCCGATCTCAGGGCTCTGGGCAATGAAGACCGGGTTCTTCGCCTTGGCGAGGATGTCGGCGGCGCTTGCCACCGCCTCGGCCGCGGGCGGGCCATAGCTGGTCGGCACGATCGTCGGCGCGGCGGCGGGGGCGGTGGCGGCTTCCGCCAGCGCCTCGCGCGGCAGGCTGATGTAGACCGGCCCGCGGGGCTCGCTCATGGCGATCGACACGGCACGGTCGATCGCCGGCCCGGCCTGGTCGGAAAAGCGCAGCTCGTAGTCCCACTTCACGACCTCGCGGATCATCCCCGCCTGGTCGCGCATCTCCTGGCCCCAATGGATCGGGCTCGAGCGGCTGCCGAAGCGCCCCGACTCGGTCAGCGGCGTGCGCCCCGAAGTCATCAGGATCGGCACGTTCTCCGACGCTGCGTTGATCAGCCCCATGACGGAGTTGGCGAGGCCGACATTGACGTGAACCATGACCGCCGCCGGCCTGCCGGTGACCAGGTAGTAGCCGTGCGCCATGCCGACCGCGACGCCCTCGTGCGGGATCACGAGCGGCTCCGGCATGGCGATCCCGCTCTCGGCCGAGCGCGCATAGGCCTCGATGATCGACGGGAAGTCGGTGCCGCCATTGGCGAGCAGCACGTCGATGCCGGCTGCCTTCATGCGGCCGAGCACGGCTTCCGCGGCGAAGGAGCCTTCGGGGCGCGTGTGTTTCATCGCGGTTCCTAGGTGATGCTGAGCGTCTTGGTCACGAGGAAGGCGTCGATGCCCTCGATGCCGACCTCGGAGCCGTGGCCGCTGTCCTTGACGCCGCCGAACGGCGTCTCCGGGGTCGAGATGTTGAACGAGTTGATGCCGACCATGCCGGCCTCGAGCTCGTCCCCCAGGCGATGGATGTTCGCTGCCGACTGGGTGAACGCATAGGCAGCGAGGCCGAAAGGCAGGGAATTGGCCTTGGCGATGCCGTCCTCGATGTCGGTGAACGGGTTGAGCACCGCGACCGGGCCGAATGGCTCCTCGCTCATGATGCGGGCATCGATCGGCACGTCGGCGAGCACCGTCGGCTCGTAGAACGCCCCCTCGTTGCCGACGCGCCGGCCGCCGGCAAGCAGCTTCGCGCCCTTCGCCGTGGCGTCCTGCACCAGCGCCTCGATGGCGTCGCGGCGGCGCGTATGCACCATCGGCCCCATCTGCGACGTCGGGTCGAGCCCATCGCCGACCTTGATCCTGGCGGCGCGCGCGGCAAAGCCCTCGACGAAGCTCCGGTACGACTTCTCCTGCACGTAGAAGCGTGTCGGCGAGACGCAGACCTGGCCGGAATTGCGATACTTGCGCAGCACCGCGAGATCGAGCGTCGCTTCCATGTCGACATCGTCGAAGACGAGCACGGGGGCGTGGCCGCCGAGTTCCATCGTCGTGCGCTTGAGCCCGTCTGCGGCGAGCTTGATCAGGTGCTTTCCGACCGGCACCGAGCCGGTGAAGGAGATCTTGCGGATGATCGGCGAGGCGAGGAGATGCCGCGAGATCGTGTCCGGCACGCCGAACACCACGGCGATGACGCCAGCCGGCACGCCAGCATCGACGAGGCACCGGGCCACCGCCAGCGCCGCCGCGGGCGATTCCTCGCCCGGCTTGTAGACCATGGTGCAGCCGGCGGCGAGCGCCGACCCCAACTTGCGCGCCGCATTGCCGATCGGGAAGTTCCACGCCGAAAAGCCCGCCGCCGGGCCGACCGGTTCTTTGACGACGCTGAAGCGGGTGTGATGGAGCCGGCCCGGAATGACCCGGCCGTAGCTGCGGCGCGCCTCTTCGGCAAACCACTCCATCTCTTCGGCGGCGAAATGGTTCTCGAGCTTGGCCTCGGCGAGCGTCTTGCCCATTTCAAGCGTCGCCAGGCGTGCGGTCTCGTCCTGTCGGGCGCGCAGCAGATCCGCGGCCTTCTTCAGAATCTTTCCGCGTTCGCGCGGACTGACGTGGCGCCATCCGTTGAAGGCGCGTTGCGACGCAGCGAGCGCGCGGTCGAGGTCGGCGGCAGTGGCGTGCGGCACGAGGCCGATCGCCTTGCCCGTGGCGGGATTGATGATCGGCTGCGTCTCGCGCGCCGATGCCTCGATCCACTCGCCATCGATCAGCAGGGCAGGGGCGACGTAACCCTCTGGCGCCGCAATGGCCGTCTTCGTCACAGCGTTCACCGTGTCGTCCTCCTCGAAGCGATGGATCGCCGATCTATCATCAGGCGCCCTGATAATGTCAAGGAAGCTCCGAGAATCCAGTCCACGGCATTGGGATCGACGCCGCTGGCGGCGAGCGCCCGTCAGCGCTACACCGCCCGCTCGACCTGCTTTCAGGCAAACTCGAAGTCGGCGGCCGAGAGTTGGCTAGCAGTTACGCCGCGCAGCGTCAGGATGTTGCCGCCGCCGAGGTCGATGGTGACGTTGCCGGCGCCATCGTCGGCGATCTTGCCGCTGAGGTCGGAGAAGCTGGCGATACCGCTGGCCGTCAGGTTCAGCTTGTCGATGCCGTCCTCGAAGCCCCACAGGAAGGCAGGCTACGTAAAATTGACAACCATCCCCGCCCAAATTCCATTCGGCGATGTTTATGACATTGTCGCCTGCAATGCTGTTGATGGTAATGAACGACATTGAGCCCGCCGGAATGGAGATATAAGCGGCTGCTGGAGTGCGCTCCAACGCGTATCGATGGGATGGAGCGGGCGTCTGCAGCAGCGGTCACATGACGACACAGGCACGTCGACGAGTCCTGAGAGCGCTCCGCAGACATTCTGAAATTTTCCTGATAAGAACTCTGCACGAGCAGCTTGACCCCCACGTAGGGTAAGAGACGAAAGCCGGAGGCTTCTTGATCAAGTTCGCGAGCTTCGAGCTTGACGAACGGCGTGCTGAACTTCGCGACCGCGATGGCCGCGTGGTGCATCTGCGCGTGAAGAGCTTCGAACTCCTCCGCTTTTTCTTGGCGAACCCGGGCGTGCTGCTCTCCAAGCAGGAACTGATGGCGGCAGTCTGGCCAACCGTTCATGTCGGCGAGGACAGCCTGTTCCAGTGCATCCGCGAGATCAGGTCGGCGCTTGGCGACGAAGACAGGGCGCTCATCAAGGTGGTGTCCGGCCGCGGATATCGTTTCGACGCCGTTGTGGAAGCGGACGGTGTCGCCAGCGCAGGTGCGATGGAGCAGCACGCTCCGGTGGCTGTCGCGGCTCCGCAACACTCCAAGTGGCGTTTGCCCGCAGCCGTGGCGATCGCCGCCATGATGATACTGATTGCGGCGATCGGCAGCTATCATGTGCACGACAGCGTCCCCACGATCGCGGTGAGGCCATTGGTCGTGTCCGGCAATGATCTTGAGGCCAGCCTCGGCGAAGACGTTCGCAGCCGCCTGGTCGATGGGCTGGCCAGGATCGAAAGCTTGCAGGTGCTAGCCTCGAGGGACGAGGAAGCCGACTATCTGGTGACGGCGGAACTGCGGCGAACCGGAGCCGGTGTCGAGGTCCATTCCCGCGTGACTGCCGCGCGTTCAAACGAGATCCGTTGGACGGCCTCTGCATCGATCGACCCGGTGGCGCTAAGCGATGCCGGCCTCGCCGCAGACAGGCTGTCGGCTGCCATCGGGCATCCGCTTGCAGGCCATCTTGGCACCGGCGCCCTGGACACGACACCCACTGCAACTCGGGCGCGGGTAGCGATCGAGCAAGCAAACCAGCAGATCGCCCAAGCTTCCCTGGAGCGATTCATCGTGGCGCGCTCGATACTCGAAACCGCGCTGGTGAAGGATAGTGCCAGCATCGAATTGCAGGTCGCGCTTTCGGCGCTTCTGCTGCGCGCGGTTCAGACGGGGTGGTACGTCGGCGACGACGCGGAAGCTGCAACAGCTAAGGCGCGCCAGCATCTCGAGCGGGCTCTGCGGAGCGATAACGGCTCCATTGCAGCGCATGAGGCCTATTGTCGGCTCCTGAGCGCAACCAACCAGTTCGTAGAGGCGCTGGTCGCGTGCGCCGAGGCGCTGACGCTGGATCCCTGGAACGGCGGCGCACTTTACAATATGGGCCTGTCGCAGCTTTACCTCGGTCGATTTGAAGATGCCCTTGCGACGTTCCGCCAAGCGCACCGCTTCGGCACTCCGGAAACCGCCCGCTGGACCTGGACCCTCGGCATCGGGTGGGCGCTGGCCTTGTTGGACCGGCCTGCCGAGGCCGTGGGGTGGCTGGAACAATCGGTGGCAATCACGCCGGCTAGCGGGCGTCCACAGTTCGTGCTCGCCGCAACCTATCAGATGCTCGGCCGCACCGAAGAGGCCGCCCAGGCGATCGCCGCAGGCCTCAAGATTCGCCCAGGTTCAAAGGCTGCAAATGTCAGGCTTCCGGAGCAGCACGCTTCGACGGCCTTCGTGGCGGCTTCCGATCGGATGGTCGCTTTGGCAGTAGCCGCGGGACTGCCGCAGTAGTCAGAGCGTCTGCTCAGTAGCGGCATTGCAGCCTCGATGCGGCCGCTCGGTTTGCTACACGCCAGGATGCAAAGACCCGACTGCGCTTAAGCGATATTCGCCGGACCGCCGTGACTTGGCTCGCCGAAGCCGGGCGGCCTCGTTGTCGCAGATCAATGCGGGGATTTATGCGGGTTTGAAGTGGCGCGCCCGAAAGGATTCGAACCTCTGACCCCCAGATTCGTAGTCTGGTGCTCTATCCAGCTGAGCTACGGGCGCGCGCCGGGCCGTGCGGAACGGCCAAAACGTCCGGCGGCCGAGGCGGCCGAACGGGCGCTACCTAGCGAGTGTAGCCGGCAATTGCAAGCCGCCGCATCGGAAAGTTTGGAGATGCGTCAGGCGGGGCGGCGCAGCTCCCGCCGCGCCTCATCGATCCGCACCGGCTGGTCCGGGATGCTGATGGCGAAGACGGTGCCGGTGCCCTGGCTGTCGACCAGCTCAAGCGTCCCGCCATGCAGCCGAACCAGTTCATGCGCAATGGCGAGGCCGAGACCGGTGCCGCCGCTGCGCGCCGACCCGCGAAACGCGGTGAAGAGGTTTTCCCGCGCCTTCGGCGGCAGGCCCGGACCCGTGTCGGCGACATAGATCCGGCAGACCGTGCCGCGCCGATCGGCCGAAATCGTCAGGCGGTTGACCACGGCGCCGTCACGCGTACCGCCCATAGCCTGTACGGCGTTGCGGGCGAGGTTGGTGAGCACGCGGAACAGCTGGTCGCTGTCGGCGTCGATCTCGAAGTCGGGCGCAACCTCGTTGCGGAACTCCAGCTCCATGGCCGGGTCGACGGCGAGCAGGCCCTGCACCTCGTCGACGAGGGTCGCCAGACGCAGACGGCGCCGTGCCGGCGGCGCCTCCTGAGTGCGGCCGTAGGCAAGCACGCCTTCCGAATAGGCGACGGCGCGGTCGAGCGCGCGCAGCAGCTTGGGCGCCACGGTCTGAACCATCGGATCGCGCGCCTCGACCAGGCGGTCGGAGATGAGCTGCGCCGACGACAGGATGTTGCGCATGTCGTGGTTGATCTTCGAGACGGCGAGACCGAGGTCGGCCAGATGCTTCTGCTCGGACAGCGTGTGCTGAAGGTTGCTCTGCATGGCGGCGAGCTCGCGCTCGGCAACACCGAGCTCGTCATTGCGCGCCGACGGAACGATGATGCGGTTGGGATCGTCCGGCGCCTGCGCGAACGCCAGCATCGAACGGGTTAGGCCGCGGATCGGCCGAATCATCATGCGGTTGATGGCGTAGAACACCAAGGTCGCGGTGATCAGCGAGATGATGAGCGACAGCCCGGCGACCTGGCCGGCATAGTCGAGCATCGCCGCCCGCAGCTGCCGGTCGGGGAGGATCAGCTCGTACTCCTTGTCGCTCATTCCGACGCGGCCGTAGGCGCGAATCAGCCTGTCGCCGCCGGAGAACATGGTATCGAGCGCCTCGGCGATCGACGCGAGAGTGCTCATGCCGCGAATGTCGACGTGCTGGTCGACCTGCGGCGGCATTTCCGAGACGGCGAGGAGGCGCGATGCCCCTTCGTCACGCACCGCTATGGCGCGCGCCCCGAGTGCGGTCAGGACGTCGTTCTGGACGCCGCGGTCGACGTTGGTCGGGTCTGCCTGGAGCAGCACTGCCGACACCGCAGCAGCGTTGCCCAGCCTTTGCTCGAGCCACTGGAGGCGGAAGTTCGCGACCGAAGGCAGGAAGATCAGCACCTCAGCCAGCATGACGAACAGTATGGTGAGGAAGAGGAGGCGCGTGGAGAGGCCGCGGCCGAGCGGAACGGCATCGTGCCGCGCCGAAGGCGCAGCGTCCGCAGTGCTCTCGCCAGCCCTTTTCTCGCCAGGTTCGTCCATCGGCACCCCTGCCACCGCTCCTTGCAGCCTCATTGAGGCGGCATTTTGCCAGATCAGCCTAAGCGGCGCAGCAGGCGAGATGCCAAGCGGGCGATCGGGCTTCGTACGGTATTCGCCAGATAGGTCACGGCGGCGCGCTTCCCAGCCTCGGCCGTTGCCAGATCGACGGGTACGTATGCAGCGATGTCCCCGAGGCGCAGGCCGGCCGAAGCCGCCAGCGCGAAGACGTTGATCGCTTCGCTGGCGCTGCGCCCGGCAATGCCCGCCCCGAAGATTTCGCCGCCCTTGCCGACGATGAGCTTCACCATGCCGTCGGTTTCGCGTTCGGCCTGGGCCCGCGCATTTTCCGAGAGCGGCCAGCGGAGAATCGTGTGCGAAAGCCGCGACGACCGCGCCTCGCCCTCCGTGATGCCGACGGACGCGATCTCCGGATCGGTCAACACCACGCGCGGAACGATCTCCGCTCTGGTATTCGAGGCCTTCCGGAAGAGCAGACGACGCAGCAGCAGGGAAGCGTGGTAGTCCGCTGCCCCGGCAGGTTGGCCGGCAGCCGCACCGACCGCATAGACACGGCGGTTGCTCGTCCGCAATCCGTCGTCGACGCGTATGCCGTATTCATCGGCCCTGATGCGCGCGGCCTCGAGGCCGAGGCCAGCGAGGTTCGGTGTCCTGGGTCCCGCGACCAGCAGGTGCGTCGCGTCCAGGCTCCCGGCGGTGCCGTCGCGCTCGATGTGAACGCGGACGCCGGTCTTGCCGCGGCGCTCCAGGCGCGTCACCGAAGTCGCTTCACGCACCATGACGCCTTCTGCCCTCAGGCGCCGGGTGACAAAGCCAGCGAGCTCTTCGTCCTCGTCGCGCAACACGCCCTGCGTGTCGATCAGGGTGACCTCGGCGCCGAGGCGGCGCCACGCCTGTGCTGCTTCGCATCCGGCGCGCTGCGCACCGAGGATGACGAGGTGGCCCGGGCATTTCACAACGGAGAAGATCGTTTCGACAGTGTGGAAATCGACGTCCCGCAGACCGGGCAGGTCGGGAACGGCGCTCGTGCCGCCGGTGGCGATGACATAGCGTCGAGCGCGCACGGTCACATCCCCGACAACCACACTGCTGCGCCCGGCGAAATGTGTACTGCCGCGCAGGACGTGGACGCCGAGCGCGGTCAGGCGTCCGGCGGCCTCGTTGGGCGCGAGCGCTTCGACCGCTGCCCGCACATGCCGCTCGATCTTGCGTTGATCCGCCTCGGCCCCTCGGTTCACTCCGAGGCGATCGGTCACGCCGGCCATGTGCATCGCCCGTGCAGCGGCGGACAAGGCCACGGCCCGCACCCGGCTGGGATCGGAGGCGGGCATACCCGTATCGACGAGTACAACGCTCGCTCCGAACATCGCCGCTCCCATGGCGACGGCGAGGCCGCCTGGGTCGGTGCCGATGACGCAAAAGTCTGGCTTGAGTGTGCTTGGCATGGCGACTTCCGAACTCGACACAAATGCCTTACGACGCGCGCGCCGAAACCATCAAGCACATGGAGACGGTGCGGCCCTGCGTTGACTCTCGGAAATGCGCTGCTATAAGCCCGCGCACGCTGGGGCACCCTTCCGGCGCGGCATTGCCATGCCCCGGTGCCCTTGCGAAACAAAACGCTCCTGTCTCTCGCGGGACAGAACCAAGAAGGGCCGCACGCCGCGGTATCAGATAAATGAAGCGCACCTATCAACCCTCGAAGCTTGTTCGCAAGCGTCGTCACGGCTTCCGTGCACGTATGGCCACCAAGGGCGGTCGCGACGTCGTCGCAGCCCGTCGCAACCGTGGCCGCAAGCGTCTCTCGGCCTGATCGGCTTGAGGCGGCGGGTGAGTTGGGCGAACCCCTGAGATCCCGCCGCGTGGCGCGGCTCACGAAGCGCGCCGAATTCCTAGCGGTCCAGAAAGGCGACAAGCGTCGCGGGCCGCTGTTCCTGCTGGAAATACTCGACCGCGGCGACGCCGGTGCGCCGCGCGTCGGTCTGACCGTTACAAAGAAGACCGGTAATGCGGTTGTCCGGAATCGGATTCGCCGCCGCCTGCGGGAGGCTGTGCGCCTCTCTGCCGCTGATGACATGGCGCCGGGCAGCGACTATGTGATCGTCGGCCGACGCGAACTGGCAAGCGTGCCGTTCGCAGAGCTCACTGCCGAGCTGTCGCGGCGCATCAAGGGCGCCCGCCCAAGGAAATCCTGATGGAAAACAACCGCAACTTCTTCATCACGATCGCGCTTTCGGTGCTGATCCTGACGCTCTGGCAGGTGTTCTACATGAACCCGCGGATCGAGGCGCAGCGCGAGGCGGCGCGGGTGGAGCAGGAGCGGCAGGAAGCGGCGAACCCGCAGCCCGCAAATCCGGCAAATCCCGAGGTACCCGCCGTACCGGCAGCGCCGGGGACACCAGCGGTTCCCGGTGGCAGCGATGCCGTCGCGGCCTCGGCGCGCGTCAAGATCGACACGCCGCGCCTGTCTGGCACGATCAATCTGACCGGCGCCCGCCTCGACGACCTGGTCCTCAAGGACTACCGCGAAACGGTCCAGAAAAATTCGCCGAACATCCACCTGCTCAGCCCCGGCGAGGCCGTCGGCAGCTACTTCGTGGAGTCCGGCTACGTCGGCCCCGATTCCGCGAATCTGCCCAGCCGCAGCGCGGTCTGGAAGGTCGACGGCGAGCCGGTGCTGACGCCGCAGAATCCGGTGACGCTGACCTACGACAACGGCCAGGGGCTGGTCTTCACCCGCAAGATCGCGGTCGACGGCGACTACATGTTCACCTTTACCGACACCGTCTCGAACAACGGCGCTGCGCCAGTGGCAGTGCAGCCCTATGGACGCACCATGCGCTACGGCACGCCGCACGTTGAGGGCATCTACGTGCTGCACGAGGGCCTGATCGGAGTAACCGGCGTCGAGGGACTGCAGGAGATCGATTACGACGATCTCGAAGAGACCCGTCAGATCACCCCCGCCAAGTCGACGGATGGCTGGATGGGAATCACGGACAAGTATTGGGCCGTCGCGCTGGTGCCGCAGGCGGGCCAGTCGTTCCAGCCGAAGTACTCCTATTTCGACGACGGCGGGCGGGTCCGCTACCAGGCGGATTACCTCGGCGATCCGATCACTGTTGCGCCGGGGGCCAGCTCGACCGTCGAGTCGCGCATCTTCGCCGGCGCGAAGGAAGTCGCGAGGATCGATGCCTACGAGGAAGGCCTCGGCATCCGCCAGTTCGATCTCCTGATCGATTGGGGATGGTTCTATTTCATCACCAAGCCGATGTTCTATCTGATGGACTGGCTCTACAAGCTGCTCGGCAACTTCGGTCTGGCCATCCTCGCCACCACCGTCGTCGTCAAGGCCATCTTCTTCCCGCTCGCGAACAAGAGCTATGCCTCCATGGCGAATATGAAGAAGGTCCAGCCTGCCATGCTCGAGATCCGCGACAAGTACGCGGATGACCGCATGAAGCAACAGCAGGCGATGATGGAGCTGTACAAGAAGGAGAAGATCAACCCGCTCGCCGGCTGCTGGCCGATCGCGATCCAGATCCCGGTCTTCTTCGCACTCTACAAGGTGCTCTACGTCACCATCGAGATGCGCCACGCGCCATTCTTCGGGTGGATCCAGGACCTCGCTGCCCCGGACCCGACTTCGATCTTCAACCTGTTCGGACTGCTGCCCTTCGCGGTCCCGGCCTTCCTCATGATTGGCGTGTGGCCGATCCTGATGGGCATCACGATGTTCCTGCAGATGCGCATGAACCCGACGCCTCCGGACCCGACCCAGGCGATGATCTTCACCTGGATGCCGGTGATCTTCACCTTCATGCTGGCGTCGTTCCCGGCAGGTCTCGTCATCTACTGGGCGTGGAACAATCTTCTATCGATCACCCAGCAGGGCATCATCATGAAGCGCGCCGGAGCCAAGATCGAGTTGTGGGACAATCTCATGGGGCTGTTCAAGCGCAAGCAGAAGGCGCCGGCCGAGTAGGCAGGCAGTCACCCGATGCCGACGCAGCCCGACGCGGAAACACTCTTCACGAGGCCGTGGATCTTCATCCGAGGCGTTCCCGCGCTGAAATTCCTGCCGCCGGAAGGCCCGCCCGAGATCGCCTTCGCCGGCCGCTCGAATGTAGGGAAGTCGTCGCTCATCAACGCGCTTGTCGGGCATCACGGTCTGGCGCGTACGTCGAACACGCCGGGCCGCACGCAGGAACTCAACTACTTCGTACCGGACGGCTACTCGGGCTCCGCCGGCGACCTGCCGCCGATGGCTCTGGTGGATATGCCAGGATACGGCTTCGCCAAGGCGCCGAAGGACAAGGTCGACACGTGGACCCGACTTGTCTTCGACTATCTCAAGGGCCGCGTGACGCTGAAGCGGGTCTACGTCCTCATCGACGCACGCCACGGGATCAAGGATATCGACGCCGAGGTGCTAGACCTGCTCGACCGGGCCGCCGTCTCCTACCAGGTGGTGCTGACCAAGGTTGATAAGATCAAGGACCCGGAGCTGCAGAGCCTTCGTGAAGCCACCGCCGAGAAGATACGCCGACGTCCTGCCGCCTTCCCGGATTTGATCGCGACTTCGTCCGAGAAAGGTATCGGCCTCGATCCGTTGCGCGCAGCGATCCTGACTGCCACCCGCTGAACCGATTTATTACTCTTCCACCTTACATTGAAACCGCATGCCGCGCTGCGCGTTATGTCGCAGCCTGCATGACGTCACAATCGGCGTCTATATGCACAGCGGGTTGGGTGGAGTAGCGGCAGTGAGCATCAGAATCGCAGCGTTCGGGGTCCTCGGAGCCCTGGTGGCGTCCCCAGCATTCGCAGGCGGCGTGCCTGCCTGTACCCCCGATCCCTATACGATCCGCATGAGCCCGGCACAGGCGAGCGCCCGTGCGAAGCTTATGGGTTACAAGGTGGTCGCGGTAGAGCCTGACGCCGGATGTTTTCGTGTCGAGGCGCGTGACGATCGCGGCCGGCGCACCGTGTTGCTGCTTCACGCTGGTACCGGCGAAATGATGGCGCGCGTCGATCCGCTCTCCGTCGACCGGATCGCAACCGCTTCTACCAAGTAGGCGTCTACAGACGAAACGAAGCCCGCAACCGGCCGGATGCGGGCTTCGCTACCTAGCGCGCCGGACGAGGGTACCGGCGCGCTGCTATTGTGAGGCTTAGGCCTTCGGCAGGAGCACCTTGTCGATCACGTGGATGACGCCGTTCGACTGATCAACGTCTGCGATGGTTACGGTTGCAACGCCGCCGGTCTCGTCGGTGAGCGTGATCATGTCGCCGTTCATCTTGGCCTGCAGGGTGCAGCCACCCACCGTCTTCACCGCATGATTGCCGCCATCGTCCTTGATCATCTTGGCAATAGCGTCAGACATCGCATCAGCCGCCACAACGTGGCAAGTGAGCACCTTGGTCAGCATTTCCTTGTTTTCAGGCTTCAGCAGATTGTCGACGGTGCCGGCCGGCAGCGCCTCGAACGCGGCGTTTGTCGGAGCGAAGACGGTGAACGGGCCTTTGCCCTGGAGCGTCTCGACCAGGCCGGCTGCCTTCACGGCTGCGACGAGGGTCGTGTGATCCTTCGAGTTCACCGCGTTCTCGACGATGTTCTTGTCGGCATACATGGCGGCGCCGCCGACCATCGGATTCTCGGCTGCAACTGCGATTGCGGCGAACGAAGTCGCAGCGAAAGCGCCGGCGATGAGCGTGGAAACGATCTTGCGCATATGGGTAACTCCTGGGGGTAAGAATTTTTCTTGCGCTCCCCAATGGGGAAGACAGGTGTAGTTACGGGTGACGCTGGAGATCAGTTTCTTGCGACGGTCGATTCGCCGGTCACATATATTTGACGTTTGCAGGGTGATCCGAAAAAGCACACTGCGATATAGGTCAACAAGGTGTACCTATATTTCAGAAGCTAAGAAAAGCCGTGCGGCCATGCCGCACGGCTTCTTCATCGATGTCCGTAGAGTCTAGATCGTTCGCAAATCGCCCGCCGCGACGACGGTCGCAGGCGCGCCGGTTGTCGATCCACCTGCCTTCTCAAGGCTGATCGCAATCACCGATCCACTATGCATCCTCTCGCGCATGCTCTCATCGACCGTCATCCGCGCGCCTTCGCCCGTGGGTATTACACCGAGCGACGCGGGTGGATCATTCCCCGCCACTACCCACAGCTCGAAATCCTGGCCGGCACCGGCCTCGCCGGCTACGCGCGACATGCCGATCTCTCCGGTCGCGGCGTCGTACACCGCGAGATAGCTCACCCCGGTTGCCGGATCGGCGATAGAAGCAATCATGCGCTCAGCGGGTGGCGCGGTCGGCGTTGGATAGAATACGGGCAGTGCCGCAAGAAGGAGTGCCGCTGCGACTGCGAAGCCGGCGAGGCCACGCCAGAAAATGAGGTTGCTCCAGAACCCCGCTGACGGGTCGCCAGCTGCGGCGCCGAACAGGCGGCGATCGACCGCTGCTTTCACTGTTGCGGGGGCTTCCACCTCGGTATAGCCCGTGGCGATCGGCGCCAACCGAACCTCCCACCGGTCGACGTTGCGTGCGAATGCGGGTTCGCTGTCGATGCGGCGCGCAGCCTCGCGCCGGTCGTCCGCAGACAATGTGCCGAGCACGTACTCGGCGGCAACGATGTCGTCGCCGCCTTCGCGCTCTGCTCCATCTACATCCGCCACGTTCATCGTTCCATGCACTCTCTGAGTCGGAGCAGGCTGCGGCGCAGCCAGGTACGCATCGTGTTGAGCGGAACGCCGAAGCGATCCGCCAGTTCGGCATAGCTGTCGCCGTTCAGATAGGCGCCACGCACCGCAGAAGCCCTGTCCGTTTCCAACTCGTCGAGACAGCGGTCGATCTGTCGGCGCTCGCCGCCGGAGATGGCCGCCGACTCCGGCGTCGGCGTGGGGTCAACGACTTCGGCCGCGTCATCGAGATCACCCGCGCGCTCGCGGCGCGTTCGCAGGCGGTCGATCGAGTGGTTGCGCGCGACCGCGACCAGCCATGAGATCGGGCTGAGGTCCGAAACTGCGAACCTGTCGGCTTTGGTCCAAACCTTGACGAAAACCTCCTGCAACGCCTCTTCGGCCTCGGCCCTGTCACGCAAGACACGCAGGCAGACGCCGAAGAGTTTCGCGTTGGTCTGGCGATAGAGGATGTCGAATGCCGCGCGATCTCTCATCGCGACCCTGACAATCAATTTTGTAATGTCGTGCGACGTCATCGAGGCGAACTTAGCGGCGCGCGGGGGCTTGGCAACGGCACGCCGTCACGCAGACGCGAATTCTCATGCATCGTTGCGGTGGCTGCGGCCGCACACTACCGTTGGTTGGTGAGGGGAGCGAAAAATGTCCGTAGAGCGCCTGCTTTGGGAAAGTGACGCCACCGGTCTGGCCGAGCTGATCGGAAAGGGAGAACTTACGCCGGTGGAGGCGGTCGACGCGGCGATCGCGCGGGCGGAGGCCCTCAACCCAGAAATCAACGCTGTCGCCGAGAAGCTCTACGATCGTGCCCGCGATCGTGCGAAGAGCGTCAACCGCAAGGCGCCGCTCGCCGGCGTGCCGTTCGCCCTGAAGGATCTCGCAATAGCCTGGAAGGGCGTGCCCATCCATTCCGGGAGCCGCGTCGCCGCGAACGTGGCCGACTTCGATTCCGTGCTCGTCGAGCGCTATCTGGCGGCCGGACTAATCCCCATCGCGACGTCGACGAGCCCGGAGCTCGGGCTGCGGTTGATGACCGAGTCAGCGCGGTTCGGCATCACGCGCAATCCCTGGGACCTCGGACGCACGACGGGCGGCTCGTCCGGCGGCGCCTCCGCGCTGGTATCTGCCGGAGTCGTGCCGATAGCGCACGCATCCGATGGCGGCGGATCGATACGCGTCCCTTCGGCTTGCACGGGGCTCGTGGGCCTGAAACCCTCGCGCGGCCGCGTACCGCTTACCCCGGTGGCGTCGGAGAGCTGGTACGGCTTCGTGGTGGACCATGCACTGGCGCGCACCGTCCGCGACAGTGCGCTGCTGCTTGACCTGACGCATGGCGCCGATGCCCTGTCGCCATACTGGGCCCAGCCTCCGCGCAAGGGGTTTGCCGCGGCGGCCGCCGCGAAGCCGAAGAAACTGAAACTCGGATCGTACCGTCGCTCGCCGCTAGGCCTGCCGGTCTCGGCAGAAACCTATGCCGCCATGGACCGGGCCGAGGCGCTCGCCAGAGAAGCCGGCCACTCGGTGGAGCAGTTCGAACCGACAGGCATCGATCGTGGGTTCATGTCGGATTTCGCAAAGGTCGTCGCAGCCTCGACCGCTGGGCACTTGCGTGCCGAACACGTGCGGCTCGGGCGCTCGGCGCTGGGTGACGTCGAGCGCTCGACCCGCGTCATCGCGCGGCTTGGCGAAGTCGTCACCGCTGGCGAGCTCAGCGCCGCAATCCAGCGCCTGCACGCAGTTTCGCGCCAGCTCATCGCCGACTCAGCGCGCTTCGACGCTGTTCTGATGCCGCTGATCGCTCATCCGCCGCTTCACGTCGGAGCGATGTCGCCAAGGGGCGCCGACGAGGCAATCGAGAACATGCTCGACCGCCTGCGCCTGACTCGGCTGCTGCGCATAGACCAGTTCTTCGGGCAACTGCTCGACAAGAGCCTGTGGTTCACGCACTGGCCTGCGATCCAGAACGTCACCGGACAGCCATCCATTGCGCTGCCCGTTTACATGACCAACTCGGGTGTCCCGCTGGGCATACAAGCCGTGGGGCGCATCGGCGACGAAGAAACGCTGCTGACGCTGGCTGCCGGTATCGAGCGCATCGACCGATGGGACTTGCGCCGCGCGCCGTTCCACGTACCCGGCGTCGACGCGCCGAAGGCGTCGAAACCGCGCAAGTCCAAGGCCAGGAAGTCTACGCCGCCTGGCTGATACCGGTGAAGATGACACGGTTGCGTCCACGCTTCTTGGCCTCGTAGAGCCGGCGGTCTGCTTCGCGCATCAGGTCGGTCAGGGCTGACGCTGCACGATGGAAGGCACCGCCGATCGACACGGAAAGGCTGATGCGCTCGTCGGGCGCGGCAGCGAATTCGATGTTGGCAACCTCGGAGCGGATGCGCTCGGCCACCTGCAGCGATTCCTGATGATCGGCGCCAATCAGGTAGACCGCAAACTCCTCGCCGCCGATGCGTCCCACGAGGTCCTTGTCGCGCACAGAGCGTCCGATCGCGGCGCTGATTTCCAGTAATGCCGCGTCGCCGGTGAGATGCCCGAAGGTGTCGTTCACGTGCTTGAAATTGTCGGCATCGACGATCAGCAAGGTGCCGCGGTCGCTGTGACGACGCGCGTTCTCGATTGCCGTGAAGAACGCCTCGCGGTTGAGCATTCCGGTCATGTCGTCGCGGCGTGCCTTCTCGCTAAGCAGCACATGCGCCGCGGCCAGTTCGGCATGGGCCTGCTTGAGTTCGCCGAGTGTGCGCGCAAGCTTGTCTCGCTGCCAGAACGTGTACGCGCTTGCCGGCCATGCAATGACCAGCGGGCACACGATGCACATGAACAGCGCCATGCCGTCCACGAGAAACATGTTTTGGCCGGGCACGACTAGGCCGGAGATCAGGATGGAGGCCGCGATCGAGCCCGCGGCTACCAACCCTGACTTGAAGAACACGCGCATGACCCACCCCGCCAGTTGCAGGGACAGTGACACCCTGGGTTTGAAACCGCGTTCAACACGTCGGTAAAATTTGAAGTGTCGGCTCTTGTTCGTGCATAGAGGGCCATGACCAAGACCCCATCGTCCGCCGCCTTTGCCAACGTCCGCGACTGGGTCTTCGACCTCGACAACACGCTGTACCCGCATCACTCGAACCTGTTCTCGCAGATCGACGTGAAGATGACCGCCTACATCGAGGCGCTTCTCGGCTTGCCTTCCGACGAGGCGCGTAAGGTGCAGAAGGATCTCTATCTCGAATACGGCACGACGCTGAACGGCCTGATGGCGCGCCATGCGATCGATCCGGACGATTTTCTGCAGAAAGTCCACGACATCGACTACTCGTGGATCGAGCCGAACCCGCGGCTCGGCGCCGCGATACGCGCGCTGCCGGGGCGCAAGTTCATCTTCACGAACGGCGACCGCCCGCACGCCGAGCGAACCGCCAGACAGCTCGGTATCCTCGAGGATTTCGACCACATATTCGACATCGTCGCGGCAGACCTAAAGCCGAAGCCGGCGCGCGAGACCTACGATAGGTTCGCGGCGCTGCACGAGGTCGCGGGGCCTGATGCAGTGATGTTCGAGGATCTTGCGCGCAATCTGGTGGTGCCGAAGCTGCTCGGCATGAAGACGGTGCTGGTCGTGCCCAACAATCCGACCTTTTCCGAGATCTGGGAGCGCGATCCGGGCCTGACCGACCAGGTCGACTACGTCACCGACGACCTCGCGGCCTTCCTCGAGGCTGTTGCGCCGGCTGCGGCTGCTTGAAGCGCTTCACCTCCGTCGAGCAGCGGATCGACGCCGCAGCGCGCGGCGTGCTCGACAGGCTGCCGCAAGGCGGACTGTCCGGTGCAGCTGTCGAGTTCGTCGTCTTCGGGTTGAAGCAGGGTTGGGCCTGCCTTTACGGCGGCGCGTTGCTGGCGCTTATCGTCGCGACCAAGTGGTTTTGGCCTGAGGCATCGCCTTTGGCCCGCTACGATTTCCTGTTCCTGGCCGCACTTGCGCTCCAAGCCGGCTTGCTCGCAGCGAAGCTCGAGCAGCCAGCCGAAGCGCTGGTGATACTGATCTTCCACGTGGTTGGCACGGCGATGGAGCTATTCAAGACCGATGCCGGATCGTGGATCTACCCGGAGGACAACGTCTTTCGCATCGGCGGTGTGCCGCTGTTTTCGGGCTTCATGTACGCTGCCGTCGGCTCGTACATAGCCCGCGTCACGCGCATCTTCGACATGCGCTACGCGGACTATCCGCCGCTGTGGGCGACGCTCCTGCTCGCCGTAGCGATCTACGTCAATTTCTTCGCGCATCACTTCGTCCTCGACACGCGCTATGCGCTGTTCGGAATTGCCGGACTCTTGTACTGGCGTACCTGGGTCCATTTTCGCGTCTTCCGCTTCACGCATCGAATGCCGCTGCTTGTCGGCTTTCTTTTGGTGGCGCTGTTCATTTGGTTCGCCGAGAATGTCGGCACGTGGTCGCGCGCCTGGCTCTACCCGGGGCAGGAGGCGGGCTGGACGCCGGTGTCCATCCAGAAGCTGGGAGCATGGTACCTACTCATGATCATATCCTTCGTTCTGGTCACGCTGGTGCACCGGCCGAAGAAGCCGTCGATAGGAGAGTCCTCGTGAGAGCGTTGCCGCTGTTTATGGGTGTCATCCTCGGGCTTGGCTCGTCCGCGGCTGCCGCCGCAGACCCGGTTCGGGTCGAACTGCGCCTCGTGCGCGACGAATCTTCCGGCGGTGGTACGCTTGCCGGCGTGCCGGTTCGCGTCGTCGTCGGAAACGGCGCCGCGTTGCGGAAGGCCGACGCCGGCACGAACTTCATTACGGGCGGCGACGGCGGGATCGGCT
Source organism: Pseudomonadota bacterium (assembly GCA_023457435.1). Classification (GTDB taxonomy): domain Bacteria; phylum Pseudomonadota; class Alphaproteobacteria; order Rhizobiales; family Rhizobiaceae; genus RCIO01. The sequence continues at coordinate 37,181 of JAEWLS010000022.1, read as the reverse complement.
TCGACACGGACGCGCCGGTCATCGAGCGAAGCATCCAGCTCGACAATGTTCTGGCATGGCACAAGGCACGCTTCGTGGAGGTCGGCATCGAACTCGACCTCGTCGGAAAACGCGCGCTCTATGTCGCTCAACTCGATTTGGTGCGCGAAGGCACTGTCGGCGTGCTGACCGCAAATCTGCAAGGGGACGGTGGCAATTTCGACGCGCCGCTAGTCTTCCACCCGAATACGCATAGCTGGAGCTTTCCAGGCGAGCCAAATGGCTTCCACCTGACCGATATCGGCGCAGAGCTGCTGGCTCACGACCTGGAGGGTTCGCCAGGCGGACCTTGGACCGTACGGCTCACCGTCTCTAAGCAAGAATTCACAGTCAGGTAGCGCTGTCGTCGATGCGGTAAAAGCGAGCGATCTCGGCCCAGCCTTCTTCTGCCTCGTCGACAATTGTCAGCAGCTTCTCGTCGCCGGGCGAGACCGTGCCCTGTTCGACCAGAAAATCGATATTGACCGCCTTGCTCCAGAACTCCTTGCCGAAGAGCAGTACTGGGACGCGTTCCATGCGACCCGTCTGGATCAGCGTCAGCGTCTCGAACAATTCGTCCATCGTCCCGAAGCCGCCGGGGAACACGGCCACGGCCTTGGCCCGCATGATGAAGTGCATCTTGCGGATCGCGAAGTAGTGGAAGTTGAAGCAGAGGTCCGGCGTGACGTACGCGTTCGGCGCTTGCTCGTGCGGCAGTACGATGTTGAGGCCGATTGACGGCGCGCCGCAGTCCGCCGCCCCGCGGTTGCCTGCTTCCATCACGCCCGGGCCGCCGCCCGTTACGACGACGAACTCGCGGTAGTAGGATTGTGCTGAGTGCTGGGAGCAGATGCGCGCGAACTTTCGCGCTTCAGAATAGTATTTGGCGTTGGCGAGCAGGTTCTTCTTCTGCGTCTCGTTCTTCGCCGCCCAGGCTTCGCCGTGTGGCTCGGGTATGCGCGCGCCGCCGAAAAGGATGACTGTCGACCGGATCCCACGCTCAGCCAGCGCCATCTCCGGCTTCATCAGCTCGAGTTGCAGGCGAATGCCGCGCAGCTCGCGTCGCGTCAGGAAATCCTCGTCGGCAAAGGCGAGGCGGTAGGTCGGTGCGCGCGTCTGCGGCGTGTCCGGCACGGCCCGCGCACGCTGCACGTCCTCGTCGGAGTGCGGCAGCGGCGTCCAGCCATTGTCTTCCGTCGATTCCATTCTGACAAATCCCCAGCGGCACCGTGCGGGCACGGCGCGATTGACCCTTCGGATGGCGTGTCCTATCAGTCCACCGCCTGCGGGTCGTCCCTTTAGACGACCCTAATTTTCTCCCCTTAACAGCACGTTTGCGGAGTTTTTCGGATGCCCCGACCTGACCTTGCGGCGCTCGAGACCACCATCGAGAAAGCATGGGAAGGTCGTGAGGATGTCAACACCGCTACGCGCGGCGAAGCGCGCGATGCGGTCGAGACTGCGCTTAACCTGCTGGATCGCGGCGAGGCCCGTGTCGCCGAGCGCGGTCCGGATGGCTCGTGGACCGTCAATCAGTGGCTGAAGAAGGCGGTTCTCCTGTCCTTCCGCTTGAATCCGATGGAAGTGGTCAAGAACGGGCCTGGCGACGCCGTGTGGTGGGACAAGGTGCCATCCAAGTTTGACGGCTGGGGATCGGTTGATTTTGAACGGGCCGGCTTCCGCGCCGTACCCAACTGCATCGTGCGGCGCTCGGCCTATGTGGCGCCGGGTGCCATCCTCATGCCGTCCTTCGTCAATCTGGGCGCCTATGTCGGCGAGGGCACAATGGTCGACACCTGGGCGACCGTCGGCTCGTGCGCGCAGATCGGCAAGCACGTGCACCTATCCGGGGGCGTCGGCATCGGCGGTGTGCTGGAGCCGATGCAAGCCGGCCCGACGATCATCGAGGACAATTGCTTCATCGGTGCGCGTTCGGAAGTTGTCGAAGGCTGCATCGTGCGCGAGGGTTCGGTGCTCGGCATGGGTGTCTTCATCGGCAAGTCGACCAAGATCGTCGATCGGCAGACCGGCGAAATATTCATGGGCGAGGTGCCTCCCTATTCCGTCGTCGTCGCCGGCACGATGCCGGGCAAGAACGTTCCCGGCGAGAACTGGGGCCCGAGCCTCTATTGCGCCGTGATCGTCAAGCGCGTCGACGAAAAAACCCGTTCGAAAACCTCGATCAACGAACTCCTGCGCGATTGATCTTTGCGCGGAGCGGACGCAACGTCAGCCAGTCGGCAGACCGACGGGCTTTGATGGAGGGGCATATGGATTGGAAATATCTTTACACGAGCTTCGAGGGCCGGATTAACCGCTCCAAGTTCTGGGCCGGGGTTGGCGTTATCTTCGCAGTAGGAATTCTGGTGAACATTGTCGACGCCCTGCTCGGCATGGGTATCGACATGGGCAATGGCGGGCAGTTCGGCGTCCTGGGAATTATCTTCTCTCTGGCAGCGATTTATCCGGCACTCGCTCTGTACGCGAAACGCTGGCACGACCGCGGCAAGTCCGGCTGGTGGACGCTGATTGTTCTGATCCCGATCATCGGGCCGATCTGGGCGATCATCGAACTCGGCGCCCTTGAGGGAACGCGCGGTCCGAATCAATACGGACCCGATCCGCTTGCCTAGCAATCGATTCACCTGGCTTTTCTTGTCACCTTCGGGCCGCGTCGATCGCGCGGCCTACTTCTTTGCAGGACTGCTGCTCTATCTCTGCCGGGCATTTCCGATGTACCGGATCGTAACGGCGGAGACCGAGGATCTGGCGACATGGTGGGGCGGGGCGTTCTTCCTGCTCACTATCGCGACGATCTACCCTCACATCGCGCTGGCAATTAAGCGGCTGCATGACATGGACCGTCCGGGCTGGTTCTCGCTGCTGTTCATCGTCGGAGACTTCTTCGTCTTCCTGTTTCTGAGCTTCGTGCCCGGAACGCGCGGCCCCAACAAATACGGCTCGCAGACGAACGAGCCGCGCTGACGGCTGCCGCGTGACAGTCAGGAGCCGACCGGCTATCCCTGCGCGCCATGAATCTCCCGACAGACCCCGAGCAGAATCTCGCCGATCTCATCCGCTGCGCTTCCGTGACGCCGAGCGAGGCCGGCGTGCTGGCTGCGCTGGAGCGTATGATCGCGCCGCTTGGCTTTGCATCCGAGCGGCCGCGGTTCAGCGAGCCTGGCACGCCGGATGTCGAGAATCTCTACGCCCGCGTTTCAGGCAATGGGCCGCATCTGATGTTTGCGGGCCATGTCGACGTGGTTCCCCCAGGCGACGAGACGGCGTGGAAGCATCCGCCGTTTTCCGCGGCCGTCGATGCCGGCGAGATGTGGGGCCGCGGGGCCGTCGACATGAAGGGCGGCATCGCATGCTTCGTTGCCGCGCTGGCCCGCCATCGCGCCAAGCATGGCCCGCTGCCGGGTTCCGTTTCGCTGCTGATTACCGGCGATGAGGAAGGGCCTTCGATCAACGGCACGGTCAAGCTGCTGGACTGGGCCGCCGCCCGCGGCGAGACGTGGGACGCAGCGATCGTCGGCGAGCCGACCAACGTCGACGCGATGGGCGATACCATCAAGATCGGGCGCCGAGGGTCGGTTTCCGGAGTGATCACCGTTCACGGCGTGCAGGGTCACGCGGCCTATCCGCACCTCGCTGACAACCCGGTGCGCGGCATCGTCGCGCTCGTCGACGCGCTTCTCAGCCCGCCTTATGACGATGGCACCGCGGACTTCCAGCCGAGCAACATGGAGGTGACGACCATCGACGTCGGCAACCCGGCGACGAACGTCATCCCGGCCGCTGCGACGGCGTCCTTCAACATTCGCTTCAACGACACCTGGACGCTGGAGAGCCTGCAGGCGGAGATCCACAACCGCCTCGATCGTGCCGCCCGCAAGAACCGGCTGCGCCCAGGCCGCGAGGATCCGATCGATTACGAACTCGTCTGGCGGCCTATGCCGAGCCCGGTCTTCCTCACTCGCGACGAGAAGCTGATCGAGACGCTCTCCGCCTCGGTCCGGGCTGTCACCGGGCGCACGCCCGCACTGACCACCGGCGGCGGCACATCGGACGCCCGCTTCGTCAAGGATTACTGCCCGGTCGTCGAGTTCGGCCTTGTCGGCAAGACCATGCACATGGTCGACGAGCGCGTGCCTCTTTCCGACTTGGAAACCCTCACGCAGATCTACGAGCGTTTCCTGGCCGACTGGTTTGCGGCGGAGATCGGCCGACCGTGACGACCGGGTCCTATGTCCAGCGTTCGCTGGCAGGCGCGTGGCGGCTGATGACCGGCCGCTCCGACGGCCTCGCCGAACTCGATCTGTCCGTCGACGGCTTCTGGAACTCCTTCTACGCGATGATCGTCGCATTCCCGGTGCTGATCGTCGGCTGGGTGACGCTTGCCAACCAGCTGGGCGGAGACGGCTTCGGCGGCAGGCTGGGCATCGTCACCCGCCTCGCGCTGATCGATTTCGCCGCCTGGGTGGTGCCCATCGCGGCGCTCGCTCTGGTCGCGCCGCGGGTCGGCATAGCCCATCGCTTCGTGCCGTTCGTGGTGGCCACGAATTGGGGTTCGGCCATACTCATATGGTTGATGCTGCCGGTCTCGCTCGTCGAACTCATAATGCCCGAAGCCCGCCAGCTCGCGGATGGCCTGTCCCTGGTAATCTTCATCGCCACGCTGGTCCTGTCCTGGCGGCTTACCAACAACGCCCTCGGCCTCGGCGCCGGGGTTGCATCGGCGGTCTTCGCCGGCACGTTTGCCGTGTCGCTGTTCGTCGTACTGGCGCTTCAGTCGCTGTTCGGGCTGAGCTTCTCGTAGTCGACGCGCACGAGATAGAGCCCGTCCGGCGGCGCCACTGGCCCGCAGGCGGCGCGGTCGGCGGCGTCGAGCGCAGCCTTCACATCCGCCACGCTCCACGCCCCGTCGCCGACGCGCTTGATGGTCCCGACCATCGAGCGCACCTGATTGTGCAGGAAAGACCGCGCCGACGCCCGGATCTCCACGATTTCGCCGTTTCGGGTGACGTCGAGCCGGTCGAGCGTCCTGATCGGGCTCTTCGCCTGGCACTGCACCGAACGGAAGGTGGTAAAGTCGTGCCTGCCGATCAGCGTCTGGGCTGCGTCGTGCATGGCCCCGACGTCGAGGTGCCTGCGCACGTGCCAGGCGCGGTGTCTCTCGAGCGCCGGCGGCGCGCGCCGGTTGAGGATGCGGTAGAGATAGTGGCGTGCGGTCGCCGAGAAACGCGCGTCGAACTCGTCGGCCGTCTGCATGGCCGCCACGATCGCGACGGTGTCGCCGGCCCTCGTCAGATGCGCGTTGATGGCGTCGCGGACCTTGTCCGCGTTCCACGGGCGCGCGAGGTCCAGGTGGGCGACTTGTCCGGTCGCGTGCACGCCCGCGTCCGTCCGCCCGGCGCCGCGGATCGTCTGCGTTTCGCCGCTGAAGGCCGTGACAGCCTCTTCGATCGCCTGCTGCACCGAACGAAGCCCTGCCTGCCGCTGCCAGCCGGCATAGGCCGTGCCGTCGTACTCGATGTCGAGCCGGTAGCGCGGCATCAGAGGTTGGAAAAGGCCTGCGGGTAGACGAGCTTGCCGGCGGCCGGCGCCTCGCCCCAGGCCAGCGCCTGAAGGTACTCGCCCTGGTACTCGCACGCAAAACCGGCGGCGCGTTCGCGGCCGTAGCCGAACCGCCCGTAATAGGCGGGCTCGCCGAGCACCACGCACAGCGTTTCGTCGCGCGCTTCGAGCAGCTTCTGCGCATTCTCCATCAGCGCCGTGCCGACGCCCGTGCGCTGCCGCTTCGGCTGCACCGCAAGAGGTGCGAGGGCCAATGCGTCGACACTGCGGCCGTCGTCGCCTTCGACCCTCAGCCGTGAGAACAGCAAATGCCCGACGACCTCGAGTTCGTGCGCCGCCACGAGCTCCAGCACCGCGTCGTGGTCCTGCCGAAGCTGGACGACGAGACGCGATTCCGCGTTGCCACCGAAAGCTTCGTCGAGCAGCTTGCCGATGGCCGGGTAATCGGCCTCCTCCGCCTCGCGGATCACGAGCCCGCGGATCACGACAGTTTCTCCGGCAACGCCTTCAGCCCGCGGACGAACTCGATCGCTGCCAGGGGCTTTCCGCCGGCGCGCTGGACTTCGAGCAAATGCAGCGCTCCCTTGCCGCATGCGACGTGCAGCGCGCCGTCGAGGACCTGGCCGGGCTCGCCGCCGCCGTCGCAGAGTTCGGTGCGCAGGATCTTGAGCCGCTCTGTCTTGCCGCCAAGCTGCATCTCGCACCACGCTCCCGGAAACGGCGATAGGCCGCGTATCAGGTCATGTAGCTCTTGCGCCGGCCGCGACCAGTCTATCCGTGCCTCGTCCTTGTCGATCTTCCTGGCATAGGTCGCTCCGTCGTCGGCCTGCGGGACGAGCTGCAGCGTTCCGGCCTCGAGTTCGGCGAGCGCCCGCACCATCAGCACCGAGCCGATCTTGGCCAGCGCGTCGTGCAGGTCTCCCGCCGTCATGTTCTGCGCTATCGGCAGCGCCTCGATCAACGCGACCGGGCCGGTGTCGAGGCCTGCGTCCATTTTCATGATCATCATGCCGGTCTCGGCGTCGCCGGCCATGATCGCACGCTGGATGGGCGCTGCGCCGCGCCAGCGCGGCAGCAGCGAGGCGTGACCGTTGAAGGCGCCGAGCCGCGTCGCGTCGAGGATCGCCTGCGGCAGTAGCATGCCGTAAGCGACGACGACGGCCACGTCGGCCTCGAGCTTGCGGAAGTCCTCCTGCTCGGCCGCGCCCTTCAGCGAAGTCGGTGTGCGCACCTCGATCCCAAGCTCGTCGGCCAACCGATGCACCGGCGACTTCGTCGACTCGAGACCGCGTCGCCCGGCCGGCCGAGGCGGCTGCGTGTAAACGGCGACTATGTCATGCCCCGCCTCATGGATGGCCCGCAACGTCGTGGCTGCGAACTCCGGGGTACCCATGAAGACGATTCGGAGCGCCATCAACCGGCCATGCGGGCGGCGGGCTTTTCCTTTTCGCGCGCGAGCTTCTTGAACTTGCGTACGACCATGTCGCGCTTGAGCTTCGAGATGTGGTCGATGAAGAGAACGCCGTTCAAATGGTCGATCTCGTGCTGCAGGCAGGTCGCCAGCAACTCGTCGGCGACGATCTCCTGCGGCTTGCCGGACAGATCCTGGAACCGCACCGTGACGGTCTTCGGCCGCTCGACCTCCGCGTAGTAATCAGGAATCGAGAGGCAGCCCTCCTCGTGCACGTTGGTCTCGTCTCCGCTTGCCACGATCTCCGGGTTGACGAAGATTTGCGGAGCCGGCGTTTCGCCCTCCTTGGCAAGGTCGATGACCACGAGGCGTACCGGCTCGCCGATCTGAATTCCCGCAAGCCCGATCCCCGGCGCGTCGTACATCGTCGCGAGCATGTCGTCCGACAGCTTCCTGAGGTCGCTGTCGAAGCGCTCGAGAGGCTTGGAAACCTGCCGCAGCACAGGGTCGGGGAGAATGATGAGAGGCCGGATGGTCATGCGCGTGAGGTAATGTCTGCTGCATTTCGCGTCAACGTGAACAGGCGAGAACGTTCATGTTTTGATCTTATGCGCAACCGCCGAATCGAATAGTCTCGTTCGATGACCTCGACCGAACTGCTTTCCCAGCCGGCCCTTCAGCTCGGCGCGACGACGTTGACGCTGGGCCATCTGGCACTCGCCGTCGCGTTGGTCCTGCTTGCGCTTGTTACCGCGCTCGTCGTGACGATCTCACGGGCCGCCAGCGCCCGGGCGCTGGCCTCGGCCGAGGCTGCCGAACGCGCCGCACAAGCCGAGGCGCGGCTCGCCGAGATCACCAGGGCGCAGGCCGAGATGCAGGGGCGATTGGGCACGATGGCCGATATCTTCTCCAGCAGGCAAGCGGAGCTCAACAAGTCGATCGGCGATCGGCTGGACGGGATGACGGCGCGGCTTGGTACCTCGATCACCGAACAGACCCGTTCGACGCACGAGAACCTCGCGCGGCTTCAGGAGCGCCTCGCCGTCATCGACACGGCGCAGTCGAACATCCAGTCGCTTGCCGGGCAGGTCGTGCAATTGCAGCACATTCTCTCCAACAAGCAGACGCGCGGCGCTTTCGGGCAGAGCCGTATGGAGGCCATCGTCGCCGACGGCCTACCGGCGGGTGCCTATGAATTCCAGGCGACCCTGTCGAACGGCTCGCGCCCCGACTGCGTCATTCGCATGCCGAACGGCCTGCCTTCTCTGGTCATCGACGCCAAGTTTCCTCTTGAGGCCTGGAACGCGATCCGAGCAGCAGCGGAGGGGCAGGGGGCCGACGCCCAGAAGTACGCGGCGCAGACGTTCCGCCGCGACGTCGAGATCCACATCAAGGCGATCTCGGAGAAGTATCTAATCAACGGCGAGACGCAGGAAACCGCGTTCATGTTCGTGCCGTCGGAGTCGATCTTCGCCGAGATCCATGAGAACTTCGAATCCGTCGTACAGCGGGCCTACAAGGCACGCATCGTGATCGTCTCCCCCTCGCTTCTCATGCTGTCGATCCAGGTGATCCAGGCGGTGCTCAAGGATCAGCGCATGCGCGAGCAGGCACACCTCATCCAGGGCGAGGTGGTCCGGCTGATGGAGGATGTCGGCCGCCTCGACGAGCGCGTTCGCAAGCTGCAAGGGCACTTCCTCGCGGCGAGCCGCGATGTCGAGCAGATCGTCACCTCAGCCGACAAGGTGACGAAGCGCGGTCAGCGCATCGAGGCCATGGAGTTCGGTGAGCCGGAAGAAGCCGGCGAAGATCGCCAGACGCGCGTCGCGGACTCGCGCACGGGCAATCTCAAACTCAGAATCGTCGACGACGAGTAGCCGGATCGTCTCGATCTGACGGCTGGAGCTACTTGCCGACCGCGATGTGGAAGACGGACCAGACCCAGTTCCGTTCTTCCTGCGCCGTTGCTTCCGCTGCCCCGGTGTCGTGGACCAGCCACAGGGGCCCGCGCCCGCCTATGCCCAAGGCGACTCCGTTCGCGTGGGTGGCGAGCACCCAGTCCCCCGCCGAGACCTGCTCCGGCGTCATCGGCTTGCCGAAGCCGTCGAGGGCGAAGACGGTGATCGGCTTTCCGGTCGCGCCGGCAGCCTGAAGCACGTCGGCGAGCAGCGGACCGGACATCGCAAGCGATGCCGACCACGATTCCGCGGCGACCGTGACCTGCCGCTGCGGCAACGACAGGAGTGACGCTTCGTCGAACTCGAACGCTTTTTCGAACGTCATGCCGCGCGCGTTGAGATAGCCGTCCTTGAAGGCGTCGAACGGTCCCCGGTTGGTGTTTTCGATATCGCCGGTGATCGTGAGCAATGCAGCGCCGTCTGCCGCAGCGGCAGACTGCGTCAACACCATCAGTGCCAGGAGCGCCGCTAGCGCCCAGCGAATTCGCGCCATGTGAGCCCTCGCGCCGAACGCCCATTCTGTAGGCATCGTCCGCTTTCGACAACATCGAATGTTATACGAGCTAGCCGATTTCGCGCACGATGCCGGGCACCGCGGAGACCGCCTCGGCTTTCCTGTACCGCGAGGCGTCGGTCGGTGCCTCGACATGCTCGAGCACCCACGTAAGCTCGTGCGGAATATATACGCCCCAGCTGCCGGCCTCGATGGCTGGCACCACGTCGGATTTCAGCGAGTTGCCGATCATCATCGAACGCTCCGGGCCGTCGCCGTGACGCAAGAAGACGCGGCGATAAGTCTCCGCCGACTTGTCGCTGACGATTTCGACGGCCGAGAAGAGCTCGCCGAGACCCGAAGCCGCCACCTTGCGCTCCTGGTCGAAGAGGTCACCCTTGGTGATCAGGACCAGTCGGTAGTCCGGAACCAGGGATTCGAGCGTTTCCCTGACATCGGGGAGCGTCTCGACGGGATGCACGAGCATCTCTCGTCCGACATCGAGGATCTGCTGGATGATCGCCGCCGGCACGCGACCTTCAGTCACCTCGATGGCCGTTTCGACCATCGAGAGCGTGAACCCTTTTATGCCAAAGCCGTAACGCGCGAGGTTGCGCTTCTCGGCCTCCAACAGCCGCGCGCCAAGGTGATCCGCCTCGGCGAAGTCGGACAGCAGCTCGGCGAAACGCTTCTCCGACAGGCGGAAGAACTGCTCGTTCTGCCACAGCGTGTCGTCGGCATCGAAGCCGATGGTGGTCAATTTCTTCATCGAAGCCGCCTTCTAATCGACATAGAAGCGCGGCGGAAGTGCGCAGGATGGAGGGGCATATGGACAAATTCCTGGGCGTCGCGCGCGTTTGGCATTCGTTGGCCTTGCTCGGCATGGCCGCGTTGCTGGCGTCGTGCCAGTCCGCGGACCTCGGCATCGAGACCGGAGAGCGCAGCGGCGCGTCGCGCGAGGCGACCGCGCTCGTCGCGAAGGCCCGCTCGTCGTCGGGGCTCGCCGCACTGACGCCCGACTCCACCCTGGAGCGCGCTGCGGTGAGGCAGGCCGGCTACATGGCGGCTTCCGGGCGCATGGAGCACACCGCCCTGCGCGGCAAGGACTTCGCTTCCCGCATCAAGGCCGATGGGATTGCCGCGCCGGCCGCCGAAAATCTCGCGCATGGCCGGTTCGACGTGGCCGGCGTTGTCGATATCTGGATGAATTCCCCGCCGCATCGCCGCAACATGCTCGACGGCCGCTTCACCAAGTTCGGTCTCGGCCATGCGCAGGGCAGGGATGGCCGCCGCTACTGGACGATGGTCCTCGGCAAATAGGCCGAGCCGGTTGGCGAAGGCGACCGGCGCACCCATATTGGCGCGATGATTCCATTTTCAGTCCTCGATTTGTCGCCAGTCGTCGAAGGCGGCCACGTCTCGCAGTCCCTCGCCAACAGTCTCGACCTTGCACGACATGCGGAGGCGCTCGGCTACCGGCGCTACTGGCTCGCCGAGCACCATAACATGCCGGGCATCGCGAGCGCGGCGACGGCAGTCGTCATCGGCTACGTTGCCGGCGGGACGAAGACCATCCGCGTCGGCGCCGGCGGGATCATGCTGCCGAACCACGCGCCGCTGGTCATCGCTGAGCAGTTCGGCACGCTTGCGGCACTCTTCCCCGGAAGGATCGACCTCGGGCTCGGCCGCGCGCCGGGCACCGACCAGCTGACCGCGCAGGCGCTGCGCCGGACCCTGACCGGTGACGTCGACCGGTTCCCCAACGACGTCATCGAACTGATGAACTACTTCGCTCCGGCGCAGGAAGGCCAGCGCGTCCATGCCTATCCCGGCGAGGGCCAGGACGTTCCCGTGTGGATCCTCGGGTCGAGCCTCTATGGCGCTCAGCTGGGTGCCATGCTCGGCCTGCCCTACGCCTTCGCCTCGCACTTCGCGCCGGCGGACATGGACCATGCGGTCCGCATGTATCGCGAGCGCTTCCAGCCTTCGGCTACGCTCGATCGATCGTACCTGATGATGGGATTGAACGTCGTCGTCGCGCCGACCGACGAGGAGGCGAAATATCTGTTCACGTCGATGCAGCAGGCCTTCGCGCGGATACGGACAGGACGTCCCGGCAAGCTTCCGCCGCCGGTGGAGGATATCGAGCCGCTGCTCGATCCCTCCGCCCGCGCTATGCTCGGCAGCATGCTGAGCGCTGCCGTCGTCGGTTCGCCGGACACCGTGCGCCGCGGCATAGACGCGTTCCTGGCACGAACCGGCGCGGACGAGCTGATCGTGACGGCGCAGGTCTACGACCACGAAGCGCGCAAACGATCCTATACGCTGCTAGCCGAACTGCGGGACACCATGGCCAAGGCGGCCTAGCGCAGCTTCCCGATCATCGCGGCTTCCGGGAAGCAGGTCGGCCTCTGGCCGTTCTTCGCCTGCCAGGCGCCGATCGAGCGTCTGGTCTTGAACCCGGCTAGGCCGTCGGCACCGCCGACGTCGTGGCCCTGTCGCTCCAACGCGCGCTGCATGGCGGCGACGTCGGACCGCTTGAGCCCGCCGACATTGCCCCAGCCCGCCGAGAAGATGCGATCGCCATAGGCGATGCGGTCAGCGGCATGGCCGACGAACAGCGCGTAAAGGTCGCTCTCGTTATAGGCCTTGAGCACGTAGAAGTTCGGCGTGACGATAAAGGCCGGCCCGTTTCGGCCCGCCGGCATCAGCAGAAAGCCGACCTGCCGCGCCTCGGCCGCCGGAAAGGGCTTGCCGTTGGTGCGAGCAATCCCCAGCGCCGCCCAATCGGCGATCGGCTTTCCGCGGTCCGGACCCTCGAGCGTGCACGACACGCTTTCCGGCACTGTGACCTCGAAACCCCAGTCGCGGCCCTTCACCCAGCCGAAATGCTGCAGATACCCCGAGATCGAGGCGAGCGTGTCCGGAGCCGAGTTCCAGATGTCCGCAGTACCGTCGCCGTCTCCGTCCGCTGCATGCGCAAGGTACGAGGACGGCAGGAACTGCGGTTGGCCGAGTGCGCCTGCCCAGGACGACTTCATGCGGCTGCGCGGCACGCCGCGCTCGATCATTACCAGAGCGGCGATGATCTCCTTGCGGAAAATGTGCTTGCGGGTCGACATGAACGCCTTGGTGGCCAGCACACGGATCGCATCGTGCGGTATCTTCGCCGCTCCGAAACCCGACTCCCGCCCCCAGATCGCGACCGCGATAGCGCCTGGTACTCCCGTGCGCTGCTGGATTGCAGCCAAGGTCGGCGCATGTGCCGCCATCCGGCTGCGCCCCCCTCCGGTGACACCCTTCACGGTATTCTCGGCGAAGTAGGCACCAGGAGAGCGGAACTCGGCCTGGTGCTGCGTTTCCGCCCGCTTCGGCTTCTCGCCCGGCATGACGAGGTCGGGCAGTTTCAGGTCCGGAGTGACACCGTCGAATGCCGCGTCGAACGTCTTCTTCGAGACGCCGGCCTTGCGCGCATCGGGCAACAGGTCGGTGCTCAGCCATTGGCGGAACTGGCTTTCCACAGTCTGCGAATGTGCACTCAGCGGTGCGAGCAGCAGAATCGTTAGCAGCAGAAGGCGGCGGCGCATGTCTTTCCTCCTGCGTTGAGAATGCGTCAAAACGCGGTCCGCGACTTGAGCGCGGCGGCAATCGTACCCTCGTCGAGATAGTCGAGCTCGCCGCCCACGGGGACACCGTGCGCCAGCCTGGTGACGCGCGCACCCAGCCCGGACAAGCGGTCCGTGATGTAGTGCGCCGTGGTCTGCCCCTCGACGGTGGCGTTCACGGCGAGAATAACCTCGCTCACTCCGCCTTCAGCAACGCGGGTTACCAGCCGGTCGATCGTCAGGTCGTCGGGCCCGATCCCATCCAGCGGCGACAGCGTCCCCCCGAGCACGTGGTAGCGCGCGTTCAGCGACGAAGAGCGTTCGAGCGCCCAGAGATCGGAGACGTCTTCGACGACGATGATCATGCCGCCGTCACGGCGCGGGTCCGTGCAGATCATGCAAGGGTCGGATGTATCCACATTGCCGCAGTTCGAGCAGATGCGCACCTTGTCCACCGCGTCGGCCATGGCCGTTGCAAGCGGTTGAAGCAGCATCTCTTTCTTCTTGATCAGATGAAGCGCGGCACGGCGCGCAGAGCGTGGCCCGAGGCCAGGCACCTTGGCCAGCAGTTGAATGAGCCGCTCGATCTCCGGGCCGGCGATTCGCTTGGACGACATGCGCCTGATCTAGCGGCGCTGCCGCGCGAATCCTAGTGCAACAGAGCGGGGTCTACTGCGCGGCCGGCTCGAAATCGCCGAGCTCGAAGCCGGAAGTCGCGGCGCGAACGCGATCCTCGAGGTAGTCGGTGTCGAGCGGCGCAACCGTGACATCGAGGCCGAGTTCGCCGAATTCGGCCGCTCCGAACTGAACGGCACTGAGCTCGGCATTGAAATCGGCAAAGGTCATGGGCGTCATTCCTGTCGGGTCTCGCTGAACGTGCGAGACCCACCGACGTTCCCATACAAGCCTAATATGACAGTGTTAAAAAGGTAGCTTCATTCCAGGAGGGATCGGCAGGCCAGCGGTGAGCTCCGCCGTCTTCGCCTGCATCGTCTGCTCGACCTTGGTCTTGGCGTCGTTGTGGGCGGCCAGGATGAGGTCTTCGAGGATCTCGACCTCCTCCTCCTTGAACAGCGACGGATCGATCTCGAGCTTCTTCATCTCGAACTTGCCGGTGAGGGTGACCCTGACAAGTCCTCCAGCCGATTGGCCGGAAACCTCGAGACTCGCGATCTCGTCCTGCATTGCTGCGAGCTTGGCCTGCATTTCCTTCGCCTTGCCCATAAGGCCGAGGAGGTCCTTCATCTCAATACTCCGTCACAGATCGTCGTCGTTCGTGGGATCGGGTTCGATCGCCGCCGCTTCTTCCGAAAAGTCGCCCGTCTCGGGCAATTGCGGATAGCGCACGTCGATGATGCGGGCGCCCGGAAATCTCGCAAGGATGGCCGCGACGGCGGGGTCGGCGCGGGCGTCGGCGACTGCATCCTCCTTACGGCGCTCCTCCAGCTCAGCAAGCGTCGGGCCGCCTTCCTCCTTGGAGGGGATGGCCACCCAGTTGCGGCCGGTCCAATCCTTGAGCTTGGCGGACATGTCGTTGAGGAGGGTGCGTGGAGCGTCGCCGGTCAGCGCGACCTCGATGCGTCCGGGCTGGATGCGCACCGGCCTGACATGGCGCTTCAGGGCAATCTTGAAGGCCATGTCGCGGTGCTTCTCTGCCAGCGCGGCAATGTCGGCGAGCGTCGCCACCTGCACGATAGGCTGCGCAGCAGGTTCCGGCTGAAGTGGTTCGTGCTCTACCGGGCGGGTCTCCACGAGGCGCATCGTCTGTCCACCGGAGGGTAGGGTGGGCACCCGCTGCGGCATGGCGGCCTGTGGCGCGGAATGAACCCCGCCCGCGGGTGCTCCGCCGCTGCTCGCCGGAGTGCGTCCCGGCAACGGCGCTCCGTCGCCGAGCGACTTAATCGCCTCGTCGAGCGTGGGAAGATTGGCGGCGTGCGCAAGGCGTATCAGCACCATCTCCGCCGCAGTTGCCGGACGGTTGGAGCCGTTCACTTCCCCGATACCCTTGAGGAGCATCTGCCAGGCGCGGGACAGGACACGAACGGAAAGCCGCGCGGCAAACTCAACCCCTCGCTGCCGCTCGACCTCGGACAGGGCCGCGTCGCGTGCAGCCGCCGGCACGAACTTCAGTCGTGTCACGAGGTGCGTGAATTCGGCGAGATCGGTCAGGACAGCGGAGGGCTCGGCGCCGGAATCGAACTGCGAGCGAAATTCGGTCAACGCCTCGGCGACCTTGCCTGACATCACGTGCTCGAAGAGATCGACGATACGCGCCCGGTCGGCCAGGCCGAGCATGGTCCGTACCTGCTCGGCACGCACCGTGCCCGAGCCATGGGCTATCGCCTGGTCCAGGATCGATAGGGAATCGCGCACCGACCCTTCGGCGGCCCGCGCCACCATGGCGATCGCCTCATCCTCGGCCTCGACATTCTCCCTGGCGACAATTCCCTTGAGATGCTCGACGAGCACGCCGGCCTCGACGCGGCGCAGGTCGAAGCGCTGGGTCCGCGACAGTACGGTGATCGGAACCTTGCGGATCTCGGTGGTTGCGAAGATGAACTTCACGTGCGGCGGTGGTTCCTCGAGCGTCTTCAGCAGGCCGTTGAAGGCCTGGTTCGACAGCATGTGAACCTCGTCGATGATGTAGACTTTGTAGCGCGCCGACACCGGCGCGTAGCGCACCTGCTCGATGATCTCCCGAATGTCGTCGATGCCAGTATGTGACGCGGCGTCCATCTCCACGATGTCGACGTGGCGTCCTTCCATGATGGCGCGGCAATGCTCGCCATAAGTCGGCATCTCGATTGTCGGTCGATTGACGGTTTCCGTCTTGTAGTTGAGGGCGCGCGCAAGAATGCGCGCCGTGGTGGTCTTGCCGACGCCGCGCACGCCGGTCAGCATCCACGCCTGCGCAATGCGGCCCGCAGAGAACGCATTCGTGAGGGTGCGCACCATCGGCTCCTGGCCGATCAGCGCCGAGAAATCCTGCGGACGGTACTTGCGCGCCAGAACCCGGTAAGCAGCGGGCTTGGCCGGTGCAGCGGCGGGTGCCGCGTCGGTCGGTTCGAACAGCTCGCTCATAGGGGTGCCGCGTCCCTCATCGGTTTCAATGTCGCCCGCGGGCGGCTGGCGCGTCAACCGACGCGACGCCGCAACGCACTCGACAATGGAGGGGTGGGAGGCTGGAACGGCGACCCGTTCCGAAACTCGTTAGGGCTGCTTCCTTCCGGACCTGACCCGGTTGGCGAGTGGATCGTCCACCAACCAACCTCCCGTCGCTCATATCGGGCATCCGGTTGGCCATTGCAAGGGTCATGTCCGGCTTGCCCGAGGACGCAGCCGCCTCTAGCGTGCCGGTCCTTCAGCATCTCGGGGCACTCCGGAATTTCCATGTCCTTCAAATTGTTCGACGCCCCCTCTCAGGAGCCGAGCCGTTTCGTCGGGTTCGCCGGCAATGAGATCGACCGAGATGCCGAGAATCGAAGCGACGAGAGCGTGGCCGGAGCGCTTTTCGATCCGCGCGTCCGGATCCTGCTCTTTGCTGGTCCCCGCATGCTGCTCAAAACCAGGCAGGAACTCTTCGTCCCCTGGTTCGACCGCAGCGAAGCGGAGACCGCGCAGGCCAATCTCGGCGACGCGATCCTGCTCGGGACCGACAGCGTGGGACCTGTGCTAGCCGCCACAAGCGGCATCGATCACGAGTCGCCGCCTGCCG
This sequence comes from Pseudomonadota bacterium, assembly GCA_023457435.1. Classification (GTDB taxonomy): domain Bacteria; phylum Pseudomonadota; class Alphaproteobacteria; order Rhizobiales; family Rhizobiaceae; genus RCIO01. Next base: position 20,401 of record JAEWLS010000022.1, on the reverse strand, counting down.
GCCTGCGGGCGCTCGAGATAAGGCCGATCTACGTCAATAACCTGATCGACGAGGCCGCCCTAGGCGCCGTGGCGCAGGCATCGGCGCTGCTGAACTGGCACCGCACCCACCGCTTCTGCAGCCGTTGTGGCGGCGAGACGGCGATGCGCATCGGCGGCTACAAGCGCGTATGCGGAAAATGCTCGGCCGAACATTTCCCTCGCACCGACCCAGTCGCGATCATGCTGGTCGTGACGCGCACCCACTGCCTGCTCGGACGCAGCCCGCACTTTCCCGAGGGAATGTATTCCGCGCTCGCCGGCTTCATCGAGCCTGGCGAGACGATCGAGGCGGCCGTGCGCCGCGAGACCTTCGAGGAAAGCGGCATCCGCCTCGGCCGAGTGCTCTACCACGCCAGCCAGCCCTGGCCGTTCCCGATGTCGCTCATGATCGGCTGCTACGGCGAAGCCCTGAACGAGGATGTCGCTTTCGACGGCAAGGAACTGCAGGACTGCCGCTGGTTCTCACGGGAGGAGACGCGCGCGATTCTCGCCGGAAACCACTCGGGCGGAGTGTCCTGCCCTCCGCCAGCCGCTATCGCCCATCATCTGATCAGGGCCTGGGCCGAGGCGGACTAGCCTTACGGCACCAGGAGCGTGCCGGCCCCGTGCTCGGTGAACAATTCGAGCAGCACCGCGTGAGCGGTCTTGCCGTTGAGGATGACGACGCCCTCGACGCCGCGCTCGATGGCGTAGATGCAGGTCTCGACCTTCGGGATCATGCCGCCCGAGATCGTACCGTCGGCGATCAGTGCCTTGGCCTCGGATACCGACAGCTTGTCGATCAGCTTCTTGTTCTTGTCGAGCACGCCGGGCACGTCAGTCAGGAACAGAAGGCGCGACGCCTGAACCGCGCCGGCGATGGCACCCGCGAACGTGTCGGCATTGATGTTGTAGGTGTGGCCGTCGCGCCCCGGCGCGACCGGGGCGATGACCGGGATCATCTCGGAACGCGCAAGAAGGTCGAGCAGTGTGCGGTCGACCTCGACCGGTTCGCCCACGAAGCCGAGATCGAGCACGCGCTCGATGTTGGAGTCGGGGTCCTTTATGGTCTTCCGAGCTTTCTCGGCGAAGACCATATTGCCGTCCTTGCCGCACAGGCCGATCGCCCACTCGCCCTCGGCGTTGATGAGCGCGACGATCTCCTTGTTGATGGAGCCGGCCAGAACCATTTCCACGATCTCGACCGTCTTCTGATCGGTGACACGAAGGCCGCCTTCGAATTTCGACTCGATGCCCATGCGGTCGAGCATGGCGCCGATCTGCGGCCCGCCGCCGTGCACCACGATCGGATTGACGTCGCATTGCTTGAGCAGCGCAATATCGCGCGCGAACGCCTTCGCAAGCGAGATATCGCCCATGGCGTGGCCGCCGTACTTCACCACCACGGTCTTGTTCTCGTAGCGCTGCATGAATGGCAGCGCGGCGGACAGCAGCCGTGCCTGTTCGGAGGCGTTGTCGGCGTTCTGGCTCATGAAGCTCCTCCGGAAATGCAGCCGGCGCTCCATAGCGGCAAACCACTTCCTCATCAATCGAACAACGGAGGGCGTGCGGCCGAGATCGCATCGGCGCCGCGTGCGAGCGTGCCCCGGCCCGGGTGCCTGCGGAAATCCGACGGGCTGGTCCATTGGCTTGACCCTGGCGGTGAGCTAGCAACGCGCACCGCCGGGATTGCCTCATGGAACTCTGGATACCGATAACGATAGCCGCCGCCTTCCTGCAGAATCTGCGGTCGGCGGCGCAGAAGCACCTAAAGTCCGTCATGGGCACGACGGGCGCCACTTTCGTGCGCTTCGGCTTCGGCTTCCCTTTCGTGCTGCTGCTCGTGTTCTTGCTCAATCGCATCGGCGGCTATGTCGTCCCGGCTCCAAACGCTGTCTTCTTCGGGTGGGCCACGATCGGCGCACTCGGACAGATCGGCGCGACTTTCCTGCTCATCCATCTGTTTTCGTTCCGCAACTTTGCGGTCGGTACCGCCTATTCCCGCACCGAGCCCGCGCAGGCTGCGATATTCGGCCTTCTCTTCCTCGGCGAGCGGGTTACGGCCGGTGCGCTGGCTGCGATCGCCATCAGCGTCTTCGGGGTCATGCTGATCTCGGTTGCGCACGAAGAGAAGAACTGGAGAAGCTTGTTCCGCTCCGTCGGCAGCCGCAACGCCCTGATCGGACTGGCTTCAGGTACGCTATTCGGCATTTCCGCTGTCGCATATCGCGGCGCTTCGCTGTCGCTCGGTGGTCCAAACTACGTCATGCAAGCGGCGGTGACGCTCGCCTGGGTGATCTGTTTTCAGACCGTCGTCATGTTCGGCTGGATGTTGTGGCGCGACCGGAGCGAGATCGGCCGCATCCTAAGTGCGTGGAAGCTCTCGCTGTTCACCGGGTTGGTCGGCGCCAGCGCGTCCTTCGGCTGGTTTGCCGCGATGACGCTGCAGCAGGCGGCCGTGGTCAAGGCGCTGGCGCAGATCGAACTGCTCTTCACATTCGCCGCTTCGGTCTTCTTTTTTCGCGAAAAGATAAGCTGGATAGAGACGGTCGGCTGTCTGCTGATCGCCTGTGGTATCGTCGTGCTGGTACTGCTGGGCTAGCGCGAAGCGTCGCGGTCGCTGCGTCCGCCGTTGCGAAGCCGACCGGCATAGGCGCGGTAGGTTAGGTAAGCCGCGATCAACAGCATGATGATCACCGGGATGATGACGTAGTCCATGTCGCTCTCCTGCTGCTAGGCGAAACGCCGGCAACCCGAAGCGGTTGCGCAATCGCGTGCCCGTGGCATTGAGCCGCGCGAAATGGCATTGCTTCTGCACGGTCATGAACGGACCTATTGTGCCACGATGATAACCGAATTCACGCCCTTTGCCTCACTGGTCGGCGGGGCCCTCATCGGCCTTTCGGCCGTGCTCCTCATGGCCTATGAGGGTCGCATCGCGGGAATTTCAGGGATCGCGGGCCACCTGCTGCCGCCGTTCCGCGATGACGCCCTTCCCTCGCGCCTTGGCTTCGTTATCGGCCTAGTGGCGGCGCCGATGATCGTCATTGCAGTCACCGGCGAGCGTGTGCCGCATACTGTCTCGCCCGACCTTGCCCTGATGACGGCCGCCGGCTTCCTGGTGGGCTTCGGGTCGATCTGGGGCAATGGCTGCACAAGCGGTCACGGCGTGTGCGGCCTTTCGAGGCTTTCTACGCGTTCATTCGTGGCCACCGGCATCTTCATGGCCGTTGCCTTCGTCACAGTGTTCGTCGTCCGGCATGTGATCGGGGGCTGATCATGCGTTTCGTCGTCAACCTGGCGCTTGGTTTGCTCTTCGGTGTCGGGCTCGTCGTCTCCGGGATGAGCGACCCGGCCAAGGTTCTGAACTTCCTCGACATCTTCGGCTCTTGGGACCCATCGCTCGCATTTGTGATGGGCGGCGCGGTCGTGGTCGCGTTCTTCGGCTATCGTTACGTCCTGAAACGCCCGGCTCCGTTTGCCGGCCGCCGTTTCCACCTCCCGACTCGCCAGGACATCGACGCCCGGATCATGACCGGACCGGCGATCTTCGGCCTGGGGTGGGGTCTTTCCGGCTTTTGCCCCGGACCGGCGATCACTGCGCTTTCGCTCGGCGCGACATCGACCTATGCCTTCGTGCCGGCAATGTTGGCAGGCATGTGGGCCGCCCGGTTGGCCATAGAGCATTTGGAATTCGCCTATCCGGACTGATTGCGCCTGTGAGTGCTTCGCGCGATGCTGCGGTGCGGCAAGGGTGAGCGCGGAGGTCTGATGAGCTTCGACCTGATCGTTACAGGCGGGACGCTTCCTGACGGCGCGCGTGCCGACATAGGGATCCGGCAGGACCGCATCGCAGCCGTCGAGCCGTGCATCGAAGCGGAGGCCGGCGAGGTTGTCGACGCGACCGGGTGCCTTGTCTCTCCGCCATTCGTCGATCCGCATTTCCACATGGACGCGACGCTCAGCTACGGACAGCCGCGCATCAACGCGTCGGGTACGCTTCTCGAGGGAATTGCGCTGTGGGGCGAGCTCAAGCCCCAGCTGAGGCATGAGGCCGTCAAGGAACGCGCGCTCGCCTACTGCGAGTGGGCGGTCGCGATGGGCCTTCTCGCCATCCGTACCCATGTCGACACCTGCGACGACAGGCTGCTCGCGGTGGAAGCGCTGCTTGAGGTCAAGCGCGAGGTCGCGCCGACGATCGACCTGCAGCTCGTCGCCTTTCCGCAGGATGGCTTCTATCGGGACCCGTCCGCACGCACGAACACGATCCGCGCGCTCGACATGGGCGTCGACATAGTCGGCGGCATCCCGCATTTCGAGCGGACGATGGCCAACGGCACGCGCTCTGTGACGGAGCTGTGCCAGCTGGCGGCCGATCGCGGCCTGATGGTCGACATGCATTGCGACGAGACCGACGATCCGCTGTCGCGCCACATCGAGCAGCTCGCATTCGAGACGCAGCGCCTGGGGCTTCAGGGGAGGGTGGCCGGCTCGCACCTGACATCGATGCACTCGATGGACAATTACTACGTCTCCAAGCTTCTGCCGCTCATGGCGGAGGCCGAGGTAGCCGCGATCCCGAACCCGCTGATCAACATCGTGCTTCAGGGGCCGCCACGATACCTATCCGAAGCGTCGTGGCCAGACGCGCGTGCCGGAGATGCTGCGGCATGGCATCCGCGTCGGCTTCGGCCAGGACTGCGTGCTCGACCCCTGGTACTCCTTGGGCACCGCAGACATGCTCGACGTCGCCTTCATGGGCCTCCACGTGGCGCAGATGACGAGCCCCCGCGACATGCGCCGGTGCTACGATATGGTGACGAGCGAGAGCGCGGCCATAATGGGACTGGCAGACTACGGCCTGGCGGTGGGGAAGAAGGCGAGCCTCGTGGTGCTTGACGCAGGCAATCCGGTCGAGGCGATCAGGCTGCGTGCGGCAAGGCTTGCAGTCATAGCCGCGGGGAGGGTCGCTTCGCGGCGCGACAAGGGGTATGCGCAAGTCTCGTTTGCCGGCCGCGAGACGCTGGTGTCGCGGCGCTTTGCGCCTTAACGTCTGCGCGAGATCAGCGCGAGCAACAGGCGCACCACGACCAGAACAGTTGCCGATTTCGACCCCATCAAATTGATCACGAACGCCGAAGCGAGGCAGCCGACGAGGATGATGCCGCCGAGCAGCGCGGCATGGGAGGGCGCCGCGCCCTGCACCCATGCCAGCAGATAGGTCATGACGAAGCCTACCGGCGACATGACGAGCAGCGCGCGGACGGCGCGGGCGCGCCTCACCGGATCGTCGAGCATATGCGGTTCGTCGACCATGGTCATAAGCTGCAGCGTAACGCCCACGACCGCAAGACGTCGCCTAAGCTTTGGAGGGGGACCTAACCCTGCGAAGCCGCGATCTCGCCGACCGACTCGCCGGCAGCAACACCGCGCCCGCCGGTACCGCCAGCGTTGGCGGCATTTCCCGCTCCCAGGCCGACGCCCTCGGGTGCGGAGGGACGGCGGACGCTCGCCGCGGCATCGAGCACAATAGGCAGCAGGCCCTCGCCGCCACCGTCCACCACTTCGAAGAAATGGCGCCGCATGCGCGGTTCCCAGAACTTGTTGATATGCTCCGCGACGCCGGCCACGCCCTCGTCGTGCGGCTTCGAATTGAAGAATGTACCGATCTGGTTGGCCATGCGCACGATCTTGGCGATGCCGGAATGCGCGTGGTTCTCGTCATGCGACATGGCTGCGTAGCTCCAGCTGCACGCGCTCGGCGTGCGAAAAGATGTCAAACTCATCGCCGCGGACCAGCGCCACCAGCGCGATACCGGCGTCCTCTGCGGTGCGGATCGCGAGCGCCGTCGGCGCCGAGACCGCGATGATGTAAGGCGCCCCGATTACCGCAGTCTTCTGTACCATCTCAACGGACACGCGGCTGGTGACAACCACGGCGCCCGACGCTCCGGCAATGCGCGCCGTGGCCAGAGCGCCGGCAAGCTTGTCGAGCGCATTGTGGCGTCCCACGTCCTCGCGCGCGGCAACGATGCCCTTGCCGGGCAGGTAGAAGCCGGCGGCGTGCACAGCGCCGGTCGCGCGGTGGAAAGGCTGCTGCATCGACAGCAGCCGCACGGACTCCGCGATCTGCTGCGCCGTAAGCGTGAGCGAAGAGCTTCCCACCGCCGGCACGCTGCGCATGGCCTCGTCGATCGACTCGATGCCGCACAAGCCGCAGCCGACCGGGCCGGCAAGTCTTCGCCGCCGCGCCTCGAAGCGCGTGTTGGCGGAATCTCGAAGCCGGATCTGGATGTCGATGCCAGCGCCGGCGTCGTCGACGATGTCGATCTGCGCGATCTCCTCCGGGTAGGCCACGATTCCCTCGGTGATCGAGAAGCCCAGCGCGAAATCTTCGAGGTCGGCTGGCGACGCCATCATGACCGCATGTGTCGTGCCGGCATAGCTCAGCGCCACCGGCATCTCCTCCGGAACCTGCCGCGGCGCCGACGACGTTCCGCCGGAGCGGATCGCGATTCGCGGCGCGGAGGTCAGCGGCTCCCTCGACACGGCTATTCGGCTGCCTCGAGCCGCCCCTCGATGCGCCTGCTCATCCGTGCCTGTTCCGCATAGTCCTCCTGCCACTGGCTGGGCCCGTTCGACAGGCCGACCTGTACCGCAGTCACCTTGTATTCCGGGCAGTTGGTGGCCCAGTCGGAGAAGTCCGTGGTGATGACGTTTGCCTGCGTGTCCGGATGGTGGAAGGTCGTGTAGACCACGCCGGGCGACACCTTGTCGGTGATTTCGGCGCGCAACGTCGTCTCGCCGGCCCGGCTCTTCAGCCGCACCCAGTCGCCGTCGCGCACACCCCGCTGCTCCGCGTCGTGCGGATGGATTTCGAGAACGTCCTCGGCGTGCCAGACGACATTGTCGGTGCGCCGGGTCTGGGCGCCGACATTGTATTGGCTGAGGATGCGGCCAGTGGTCAGCAGCAACGGGAAGCGCGGCCCGGTCTTCTCGTCGGTCGCGACATACTCCGTACGGATGAACTTGCCCTTGCCGCGCACGAAGCCGTCCATGTGCATGATCGGCGTGCCGTTCGGTGCCTTCTCGTTGCACGGCCACTGGACCGAGCCTTCTTCGTCCAGCTTCTCGTAGGAAACCCAGGCAAAGGACGGCGTCGTCTTGGCGATCTCGTCCATGATCTGCGAGGGATGGGTGTAGGCCCAGTTCAGGCCCATGGCCTGCGCGAGCTTCTGCGTCACCTCCCAGTCGGCGAGGCCGTTCTTGGGCGACATGACCCTGCGCACGCGATTGATGCGGCGCTCGGCATTCGTGAAGGTGCCGTCCTTCTCCAGGAAGGTCGAGCCCGGCAGGAAGACGTGGGCATAGTTCGCCGTTTCGTTGAGGAAGAGGTCGTGGACCACGACGCATTCCATCGCGGCGAGCCCGGCCGAAACGTGCTTGGTATCCGGATCGGACTGCAGGATATCCTCGCCCTGGATGTAGATGCCCTTGAACGTGCCTTCGACGGCGGCGTCGAGCATGTTCGGGATGCGCAGCCCCGGCTCGTTGTCGAGCTTGGTACCCCACAGCGCCTCATAGATATCGCGCACGGCGTCGCCGGAGATGTGGCGATAGCCCGGCAGTTCGTGCGGGAAGGAGCCCATGTCGCACGAGCCCTGGACGTTGTTCTGGCCGCGCAACGGGTTCACGCCGACGCCGCGGCGGCCGATATTGCCCGTGGCCATGGCGAGGTTCGCGATGGCCATGACGGTGGTCGAGCCCTGGCTGTGCTCGGTGACGCCGAGGCCGTAATAGATCGCGCCGTTGCCGCCCGTGGCGTAAAGGCGGGCAGCCCCGCGGATGAGGTCGGCCGGCACGCCCGAGAGCTTCTCGACTTCCTCCGGGCTGTTCTGCGGCTCGGCGACGAACGACGCCCAGTCCTCGAACTCCGACCAGTCGCAGCGTTCGCGGATGAACGCTTCGTCGAACAGCCCCTCGGTGACGATGACGTGGGCGAGCGACGTCACCACGGCGACGTTCGTGCCCGGCTTCAACGGCAGGTGATAGTCGGCCTTCGCATGCACCGAGGTGACGGTCTCCGTGCGGCGCGGATCGAGAACGATCAGCTTGGCGCCCTGACGGATGCGCTTCTTCATGCGAGAGGCGAACACCGGATGGGCTGCCGAAGGGTTGGCGCCGATGACCATGATCACGTCGCTATCCTCGACGGAATCGAAGTCCTGCGTGCCTGCCGAGGTGCCATAGGTCTGGCCGAGGCCATATCCGGTCGGCGAGTGGCAGACGCGGGCGCAGGTATCGACGTTGTTGTTCCCGAAACCCTGCCGGATCAGCTTCTGGACGAGGTAGGTTTCCTCGTTGGTGCAGCGGGACGAGGTGATGCCGCCGATGGAACTGCGGCCGTATTGATACTGGATACGGCGGAATTCGCCGGCGATATGCGAGAACGCTTCCTCCCACGTCACTTCGCGCCACGGATCCGAGATTTTTTCGCGGATCATCGGGTTGAGGATGCGCTCCTTGTGCGTGGCGTAACCGTAGGCGAAGCGGCCCTTGACGCAGGAATGGCCGCGGTTCGCCTTGCCGTCCTTATACGGAACCATCCGCACCAGCTCTTCGCCGCGCATCTCCGCCTTGAACGAGCAACCGACGCCGCAATAGGCGCACGTCGTCACCACCGAATGCTCCGGCTGGCCGATCTGGATCACCGATTTCTCGGTCAGCGTCGCGGTAGGGCATGCCTGCACGCAGGCGCCGCACGACACGCACTCGGAGTCCAGGAACGGCTGATGCATGCTCGGGGAAACGCGGCTGTCGAAGCCGCGACCCTCGATGGTCAGCGCGAAGGTGCCTTGCACCTCCTCGCAAGCGCGCACGCAGCGCGAGCAGACGATGCACTTCGACGGATCGTAGGTGAAGTAGGGGTTCGACTCGTCCTTCGGCATCCAGCGCATGTTGGCGACGCCGCCTTCGAGCGCGTTGCGGCTCTTGGCGAACACATGGTTTTCACCATCGTAGCCGTAGCGGACGTCGCGCAGACCGACGGCGCCGGCCATATCCTGCAGCTCGCAGTCGCCATTGGCCGCGCAGGTCAGGCAGTCGAGAGGATGGTCGGAGATGTAGAGCTCCATCACCCCACGGCGAATGTCCTTGAGCCGGCCGGTTTGGGTATGCACGACCATGCCAGGCATGACAGGCGTGGTGCACGAGGACGGCGTACCGGCGCGGCCCTCGATCTCAACCAGGCAGAGCCGGCAGGAGCCGAACGCGTCGACCATGTCGGTGGCGCACAGCTTCGGGATGGCAATGCCGGCTTCCATCGAGGCGCGCATAATCGACGTGCCTTCCGGCACCGTCACGGTGAAGCCGTCGACGGTAAGCGTCACCTGCTTCTCGGCCTTCGAGGCCGGCGTGCCGTAGTCGATTTCGTGGACGAGGCCCATGGTCCTACTCCGCGGCTGCCGCGACTTCGCGCGGCCTGAAATCTTCGGGGAAGTGGTTGATGGCGCTCATCACCGGATAAGGGGTGAATCCGCCGAGAGCGCAAAGCGAACCGAACTTCATCGTGTTGCAGAGGTCCGTCACCAGCGCCAGGTTCTTCTCCGGCTCGATGTTCCGCGCAACCCTATCTAGGGTCTCGACGCCGCGCGTCGAGCCGATGCGGCACGGCGTGCACTTTCCGCAGCTTTCGATGGCGCAGAACTCCATCGCGAACCGCGCCTGCTTCAGCATGTCGGCAGTATCGTCGAAAACCGTGATGCCGGCATGGCCGATCAGCCCGTCCTTGGCTGCGAAAGCCTCGTAGTCGAAAGGCGTGTCGAACAGCGACGGCGGGAAGTAGGCGCCGAGCGGTCCGCCGACCTGGACTGCCTTGACGGGACGGCCGGAGAGCGTGCCGCCGCCGATCTCATTGACGATTTCGCCGAGGCTCATCCCGAATGCGGCCTCGAACAGGCCGCCGTTTCTGACGTTGCCGGCGAGCTGGATTGGCATCGTGCCGCGCGAGCGGCCGACGCCGAAGTCCTTGTAGAATTCGGCGCCCTTTTCGAGGATGACCGGCACGGAAGCGAGCGAGATGACGTTGTTGACCACCGTCGGCTTGCCGAACAGGCCTTGCAGCGCCGGCAGCGGCGGCTTGGCGCGCACCACGCCGCGCTTGCCTTCCAGCGAGTTGAGGAGCGAGGTCTCCTCGCCGCAGACATAGGCCCCGGCGCCGACGCGCACCTCCATGTCGAACGCGTTGGGCGAGCCGAGCACCGCGGTCCCCAGCATGCCGGCACGGCGGGCCGTCACGATCGCCTGCTCCATCGCGCGCACAGCGTGCGGATATTCGGAGCGGATGTAGACGAAGCCCTTTGTGGCCCCGGTGGCGATGCCCGCGATCGTCATGCCTTCGATCAGCATGAACGGATCGCCTTCCATCACCATACGGTCGGCGAACGTCGCGCTATCGCCCTCATCGGCATTGCAGACGATGTACTTGCGGTCGTCGACCGCGGCCAAGACCGTGTTCCACTTGATTCCGGTGGGGAATCCAGCGCCGCCGCGGCCGCGCAGGCCGGACTCGGTGACTGTCTTGACGATCTGTGCCGGCGTCAATTCCAGCGCCTTGCGCAGCCCGGCAAGACCGCCATGCGCCACGTAGTCCTCGAATGAATGCGGATCGGTGATGCCGTTGCGGGCGAAGGTGAGCCGCGTCTGCCTGGCGAAGAAGGGAATCTCCTCCGGGCGGCCAAGGAACAGGCGATGGGGGCTGCCCGAGAGGAAACCGGCGTCGAACAGCGATGCCACGTCGGCAGGCTTGACCGGCCCGTAGGCGATGCGCCCGCCGGCGGTTGCGACTTCGACCATCGTCTCGAGGAAGAACGCACCGCGCGACCCGTTGCGCACGATCTTCGCCTGGATGCCGCGCGCCGCCAGTTCGCCCGCGATCGCCTTCGCGACGCGGTCGGCCCCCACGGCTATGGCAGCCGAATCGCACGGGACGTAGATGGTCGTCACGCGCGCACCTCCGCGATGATCTCGTCGATGACGTCGGCATCCAGGCGCCCGATTGGCTGGCCGTCCAGCATCGCCGAGGGGGCGCAGGCGCAGAGTCCAAGGCAGTATACCGGCTCCAGGGTCACGGCGCCGTCAGCGCTAGTCTCGTGGAAACCGATGCCGAGCGCGGCCTTGACCTGCGCTGCAACCCGGTCGGACCCCATCGACTGGCAGGCCTCGGCCTGGCACAGCTTCAGCACGTGCCGCCCCGCCGGGTGTTTGCGGTAGTCATGATAGAAGGTCGCGACGCCGTAGACCTCGGCGTTCGACATGTTGAGCGCTTCGGCGACGATCGGCAGCGTTTCCGTCGGCACGAAGCCGAACTCTTCCTGGATACCGTGGAGGATCGGCAGAAGCGGGCCTTCCAGACCGCGCAGTTCAGCGATCACGGACAACGTTCTGGCTTCGGTTCCTTCCGCCTGCAGCGACAACGCAGCCCTCCCTTGATAGTGTATACAAGGCTAAATCGGATTGGCCCGCCAGAATCAATAAAGACGCGTCGTCGGACGATAGTTTTTGCCTATTGTGCGGCGGCCATGTCGTCTGCCAGCGCCTTCGCCTCATCGAGAAACGCCGTGACCAGCGGAGTGCGCGGCTCGCGTTCCGCCGCAACCAGCCCGACGAGATGGCTCGCGTCCGGCTGGACGATAGGGATGGCGCGGATCGGCTCGGAAAACCCGAATGTTTCGGCCAGGTTGAGCGGCATGATCGACGACCATTTGCCGGTGCGAATGTGTGAGAACAGCACGATCATCGAGTTGGACATCAGCGTTGGGCGGGCGGCGACGCCCGCCTCGCCGAGATGCTGGTCGATGATGCGGCGGTTCTGCATGTCTGGTGTGAGCAGGCAGAGCGGCAGATCGGCAACCTCGGCCCATGTCACGCTCTTGCGGTCGGCAAAGGTCGTTCCGGCCGCGGTGATTAGCTGGTACCGCTCCTCGTACAGCGGCACCGTGACCACGCGACCGAGCGGCTCATTGTCGAGATACGTGATGCCGACATCGATGTCGAAGTTGCCGAGCAGCGACAGGATCTCGATCGACGTACGTGAAAGCACCGAGAAGCTCACGCCTGGATGTTTCTCGCGGAAAGGCGTGGTGAGCTTGGGGACCATGGCCAGTGCGGTCGGTATGGCCGCAATGCGCAGTCGCCCCGAAAGACCGTGGCGCGCCGCCCGCATTTCCTCGCGCATCGTACGTACGTCACCGACGATGCGACGCGCCCATACGAGGACCTGCTCGCCCTCCGGCGTCAGCCCCTTGAAGCGCGAACCGCGCGCCACCAGCATGACGCCGAGTTGGCCTTCCAGCTGTCTAATCGCGGCCGAGAGCGTCGGCTGCGTAATGCCGAGCTCGTCTGCTGCCTTGCCGAAGTGCTGAACCCGGGCGAGGGCGATGAAGTACTCGAGGCGGTCGATCATGCGCGGACGCTAGCGCGACAGGCGTCCGCGCGCCATCCGTCAACCCTTCGCCGCCGCTTCGAGCTTGGCGACGTCGAGCTTGACCATCTTCATCATCGCAGCGGTCGCACGGGCCGCAACGGCGCGATCGGAGCCGGTCGTGTAGCGAACCAGCGCCTCGGGCACGATCTGCCAACGGAAGCCGTACTTGTCGATGACCCAGCCGCACTGCACCTCCTTGCCGCCATCGGCAGCGAGCCGGTTCCAGTACTGGTCGACCTCAGCCTGGTCCTTGCACAGGATCTGGTGCGAAACGGCGTCGTTCGGCTCGCTTCCAGGATGTTTGCCGCCGTTGAGGCAGTAGAATTGATGGCCATCGATGGTGAAGGCGGCCGTCAAGACCTGACCCTCGGCGGTGTGCGGCTCGCCGCCGCCCGATGCGTAGACGACCTCTCCGACCGTCGCATTGGGAAACACGGAGGCGTAGAACTTCGCGGCTTCCGCAGCCTCGCTGTCGAACCACATCCATGTGCTGAGTTTCTTCATGGGGAGTCACCTCGCTGAAACGCCGCTCGCGGCAGGATATTTCGAGGACGCTGCGAACCGCGGCGATCCTACACACGGACCGCAACACCTCGTCGGCGTCTCGGGAACCCGGCGCGGGACGCGCCGTTGCAGGTTGAAACCATGTCTCCCGCCGATCCGACCTTCGAGCCGCCCCAGCCCTCGTCATCCAGCGAGTACGTCACCGCGCTGGCACACTACCACCGCGCCGAGATGGCGCGCATGTCCGATTGGCGCGCACGCATCGATCAGACATCGAACTGGGCAATAACTGTCGTTGCCGGCATGCTGTCGATCTCGCTGTCGACGCCGTCCTCGCATCATGGCGTGCTTCTCTTCGCCATGCTGATCGTGCTTCTGCTGCTGTGGATAGAGGCCCGCCGCTACCGCTTCTTCGATGTGTATCGTGCCCGGGTGCGACAGTTCGAGAGGCATTATTTCGCGCCGCTTCTGTCCCATGCGCAGACCGCCGCCGACGGCTGGAGCAGCATCGTCGCCGCAAGCCTGAGCCAGCCGCGTTTCATTATCTCGCAGCGGGTCGCCGTGACGCGAAGGCTTCGGCGAAACTACATCTGGATATTCGCAATCCTCCTGCTCGCGTGGCTGCTGAAGCTTGCAAGCCCTCGCCTGCAGGCCGAGGGCACCGATCTGGAATCCGTGTGGTCGGTATCGCATCTTGCGGCGAACGCTGCCTTGGGGCCGGTGCCGGGCGTACTTGTTCTTGTGGCCGTCGGCGCGCTCTTCGTCGCCCTGGTCGGGCTGCTCGTTGTCGCGCGTGACAAGACCGGCGAACTTGCCGTCGGAGACGTGCATATGTGACGCGCTTGGGCTAGCAGGCTAATTCGCCTATCTCAGGCGTAGACAACTGGACTTGCTGCCATGACCGCCACCACCAAAGAAGCCGTTATAGAGAAGCTCCGCACCATCAAGGGACCGGACTTCGAAGGCGACATCGTTTCGCTCGGGCTGGTCTCGGACATCTTTATCGCCGACGGAAAAGTGTTTTTCTCGATCACCGTACCGGCCGCGCGCGCCAAGGAACTCGATCCGCTCCGTGCTGCCGCCGAACGCGCAGTGAAATCACTCCCGGGAGTGACCGGCGCTGTCGTGGCGCTGACGGCGGAGAAGAAGGGCGGCGGCATGGAAGCGGCGCCGCCTGCGCGGCCCACGGCTCGCCCGGCAGCAATGCCCGCGCGCCCTGCGCCCAAGCACGATCATGGCCACGCACACGCGGCACCTGCCGGCCAGCAGCCGGGCCGCCGCGGCGTGCCGGGCATCGAGGCGATCATCGCGGTGGCCTCTGGAAAGGGCGGTGTCGGCAAGTCGACGACCGCAGTCAATCTGGCGCTCGGGCTGCAGGCGCTTGGCCTCCGGGTCGGCCTGCTCGATGCGGATATCTACGGACCGTCGCAACCCCGCCTTCTCGGCATCAAGGGCAAGCCGACGACCAAGGATGGCAAGATCCTGCAGCCGATGGAACGCCACGGGCTGAAGGCGATGTCGATCGGTTTCCTGGTCGAAGAGGAAACGCCGATGATCTGGCGCGGGCCGATGGTCCAGTCCGCGCTGAATCAGATGCTGCGCGAGGTCGAGTGGGGTCCGCTCGACGTGCTCGTCGTCGACATGCCGCCCGGCACCGGCGACGCGCAGCTATCCATGGCCCAGCAGGTGCCACTCGCCGGCGCCGTTATCGTTTCGACGCCGCAGGACCTGGCGCTGATCGATGCGCGCAAGGGATTGAACATGTTCAAGCGCGTCGACGTGCCGCTGCTCGGCATAGTCGAGAACATGAGCTACTTCATCGCCCCCGATACCGGTGCGCGATACGACATTTTCGGCCATGGCGGGGCGAGGGCCGAGGCGGAACGACTTGGTGTCCCGTTCCTCGGCGAGGTGCCGTTGACTATGAACATCCGCGAAAGCTCCGACGTCGGCGAACCGGTCGTCGTGTCTGAACCCGAGGGTCCGCAGGCGAAGGTGTATCGCGAAATTGCCGCGAAGGTTGCCGAGCGCATCAAGATCGAGGCCGGGCAAAGCGCTGCGCCGGCAATCGTGTTCGAGTGAGCGCGATGGGCGAGCCGAGCGTCCTGCACGAGCATCGCGACGGCTACGCGGTATTGACGCTCAACCGCCCGCACAGGCTGAACGCCTTCACCGAGACGCTCCACGGAGAACTCAGGCAGGCATTGGAGAATTGCGCCGGGGACGATGGATGTCGCGCGATCGTCATCACTGGCGCGGGGCGCGCCTTCTGTGCCGGGCAGGATCTCGCCGACAGGGATCCGACCATGACCGGCGACAGCCCCGATCTCGGGCTGACGCTCGAGACTTACTACAATCCGCTCATTCGGATGATGCGCGCTCTCGACAAGCCGATCATCGCGGCCGTGAACGGCGCTGCCGCCGGTGCTGGCGCCAACTTCGCGCTGGCCAGCGACATCGTCGTCGCGGCTCGCTCCGCCTACTTCCAGCAAGTGTTTACGAAGATCGGTCTCATCCCTGATGCCGGCGGGACTTGGTGGCTCACACGCCACCTCGGCGAAGCCCGCGCAAAGGGGTTGGCGCTGACTGCCGAGCCACTTTCCGCCGAAAAGGCTGAAGCCTGGGGACTGATCTGGAAGGTCGTCGAGGACGAGGCGCTGATGGCCGAAGCCGAGGCGCTGGCGAAACGGCTCGCCGACGGCCCAACCAGCGCCTACGCCCTGACGAAACAGGCGATACAAAGTGCCTCGAACGCGACGCTCGACGAACAGCTCGACCTCGAGCGGCAGCTGCAGCAGCGGGCGGGGACGTCGGACGACTACAAGGAAGGCGTCGCTGCCTTTCTGCAGAAGCGGCCGCCGGTGTACCGGAAATAGCTAGCCCGCACTGACCTTGGCATTGAAGCTGGAGAAGAATTCGCCCGCGAGCTTCTTCGAGGTCGAGGCGATCAGCCGGCTGCCGAGCTGCGCAATCTTACCGCCGACGTCCGCCTTGGCCGCGTAGGTCAGGACCGTCGCATCGGGTCCGTCCTCGCGCAGAACCACATCGGCGCCGCCCTTGGCAAAACCGGCAATGCCGCCCTTGCCCTCGCCGGAAAGCGTATAGGAGTGCGGCGGGTTCAGGTTCGCGAGCGTCACCTCGCCGTTGAACTTCGCCTTGATCGGGCCGATCTTCAGCGAAACGACGGCTGAGAGTTCCGTGTCCGTCTTCTTCTCGAGGCTCTCGCAGCCCGGGATGCATGCGCGAAGCACGTCCGGATCGTTCAGCGCCGCCCACACTCTGTCGATGGGTGCGGCGATACGCTCTTCGCCTGACATGTCGACCGCCATGATGCTTCTCCGTTGCGCTGACGCGACGCAGGTAGCGCCGCGCCGCGCCTCTGTCCATTGACTATGCCGCTGCGCGCAGCCGTCCTGCAGCTTGAGCCAGCTCGCGAATGCCCGGTTCGATGTGCTGCAGGCCAATCGACGAGATGCCAAGCCGCATGAAGCGGGAGCGCGGTTCCGGCTGGTCGAAGAAGCGGCTGCCGGGCTCGATTACGACGCCGCGGCGTGCCGCGGCCTCGGCGATGCCACGCGAATCGGCGCCCATCGGGCCCTTCAACCAGACGGAGGTCCCGCCGGGCGCATCGATCGGCTGCCACTCGGGCAGATGCGACGCCAAGGCGCCGACGAGCCTGCGCCGCCGCTCCGAGAATGCCGACGAAAGCCTGCGGACGAGTGCCTCGTGGTGTCCGAGCGAGAGAAACAAGGCGACCGCGCGCTGGTTGTTCGCCGGTGGATGCCGCAGCATGAAGCGGCGCAGCGCTCTGAGTTCGGCGATCAGCGCCGCGTCTGCGACGATGTAGCCGATCCGCAGGCCGGGCGCCAAAGTCTTGGACATCGACCCGACGTAGATGACGCGACCGGAGCGGTCGACGCTCTTCAGTGCCTGCTGGGGCGCATCGTCCAGTAGCTGGCTGTCGTAGCCGTCCTCGATGATGATCCGGTCATGCTTCTCGGCATCCGCGAGCAGTGCCTTGCGGCGCTCCTCGGACAGCGCCACCATGGTCGGACAGTGGTGGTTCGGTGTCACGAACACATAGCCCGCGTCGGGCGGAACCGCCGACGGATCGATACCGTCGCGATCGACCGGCACAGGCGCGACCTCCGCGCCGGAGAGGCGGAAGATCGAGCGTGCGTCTGGATAGCCGGGATCCTCCATCGCCACCTTCGTGCCGCGGCCCATCAGCAGCGTCGCCAGCATGTAAAGGGCGTTCTGCGCGCCGAGCGTGACGATGATCTCATCCGGGTTCGCGAAGATGCCCCGCCGCGGCAGGAGCCGCGCCTGAATCTGCTCGATGAGAAGCGGATCGTCGCGGTCCACGACATCGCCGGCCCAGTTGCGGATCTCGAGGACTGCGAGCGCCATGCGGTTGCATTCGCGCCACTCCGCGGTGGGAAATAGCGCGGGGTCGAACTGGCCATAGACGAACGGGTAGTTCGCCTTAATCCAGTTGCCGTTCTGGTGCGCCTCGGGCATGGCCGTTGCGGTGATCCGCCGCTTCGTCTGCCAGTCGATACGGGTAGCTGAGCTCGGAGGCTTTTCCGCCGCGCGGCTCGGCGCCGCCAAAATCTCCGGATTGACGAAGTGTCCGCGCCTCTCGCGCGCGACGAGGAATCCCTGGTCGACCAGCTGCTGAAACGCGAGCACAACGGTGCCGCGCGCAACGCCCAGCTTGTCGGCAAGCACTCTGCAGGACGGCAGCGGAAGGGACGCCGCGATCTGGCGGTCGAGTATGGCCGCGACGATCGCCTGTCGTATTTGTGCCTGAAGCGTTTGGCCGGATTCGGCTGAGATCCGGAACAAGCCGGACCATATGGCGGCATCGCTGCGCGAGGGCATCGGGATAGTCTCCAGTGTGGACGAGCCGGCGCAGGGGCATCACCGGAGTATCGCCATGGTGAACCTGGTCCAACCAGTTGCGCCAATGAAAATTTCTTATGGTTTTCTTTTGCGCCAGTGATGGATCGCGCATTGGGCCATCGCCGCGCTTCCCGCGTCGGATGTCTCGCACTAAAAGTGAGGCGCAAATCAGCGAGGGCATTCATGGACAAGCCGGCGTTCGAGCAAGCTCTCGCAGCACTGAGGTCGCATCGTTCGGAAACCGCCGGCACGCGGATGCGCGACGTGTTCGCTAGCCAGCCAGACCGCTTCGCGAGATTCTCGGCGTCGCTCGACGACCTGCTGCTCGACTACTCGAAATGCGCGGTTGGCGACGAGACGCTTCGCCTGCTGTCCGACCTGGCGCAGGCAGCCGGCGTCGAGGCGCGTCGCGACGCCATGTTCGCCGGCGAGAAGATCAACGCGACCGAGAGGCGGGCGGTGCTCCACACCGCGTTGCGCAACCGCAGCGGCCGCGCAATCATTCTGGACGGCGAAGACGTCATGCTTGACGTCATGGCGGTGCTTTCGGCGATGGGCTCATTTGCGGAGGCCGTACGCGCCGGGACGATCAGGGGCTCGACCGGCAAGGCGTTCACCGACGTCGTCAACATCGGTATCGGCGGCTCCGATCTCGGACCGGCGATGGCGACGCTCGCTCTGGCGCCGTATCATGATGGCCCGCGCGCGCATTACGTGTCGAACGTCGATGGCGCTCACCTGTCCGATACTCTGAAGCGGCTCGATCCGGCGACGACCTTGTTCGTCATCGCTTCGAAGACGTTTACGACGATCGAGACCATGACCAATGCCGAAAGCGCCCGGCGCTGGATCGGCATGCATCTCGGTAACCACGCAGTCGGGGCCCATTTCTGCGCGGTTTCGACGGCGCTGGACAAGGTTGCGGCCTTCGGGATCCAGTCGGACCGCGTGTTCGGGTTCTGGGATTGGGTAGGGGGGCGCTACTCGCTCTGGTCGGCGATCGGCCTGCCGATCATGCTCGCGATCGGTTCATCCGACTTCGAACGATTTCTCGCGGGCGCAGGCGATCTCGATGTGCATTTCGCCTCGGCGCCGCTCGAGCGCAACCTGCCTATGCTGCTCGGCCTGCTCGGCTGGTGGCATCGAGTTGCTTGCGGCTATCCGACACGCGCGGTGATCCCATACGATCAGCGTCTCGCCCGCCTGCCCGCCTACCTCCAGCAACTTGACATGGAGTCGAACGGCAAGCGGGTGACTGTGGATGGCAAGGCGCCCGTCACCGCCACCGGACCCGTGGTCTGGGGCGAGCCCGGGACGAACGGACAGCACGCCTTCTTCCAGCTCCTGCATCAGGGGACGGATGTCATCCCCGTCGAGTTCATCGTCGCGGCGGAAGGCCATGAGCCGGAGCTTCGCGACCACCATGATCTCCTCGTCGCCAACTGCCTGGCGCAGTCGGAGGCGCTGATGCGCGGACGGACGCTCGCGGAGGCGAGCGCGCAACTCGCAAAGAAACTGCCGCCCGCGGAGGTGGAGCGACTGGCGCCACATCGCGTTTTCCCCGGCGATAGGCCATCCATCACCATCGTGCACCGGAAGCTCGACCCCTACGCGCTCGGCCGGCTGATCGCGCTTTACGAGCATCGCGTTTTTGTGGAAGCGCAGCTTTTCGGCATCAATGCCTTCGATCAATGGGGCGTCGAGCTCGGCAAGGAACTCGCGACCGAGCTTCTCCCGGTCGTCGAGGGCAAAGTCCCTGCAGGAAGCCGAGACGCCTCGACCGCTGGCCTAGTCGGCTGGATCGCATCGCACCGCTGATGCCGATCCGGGGCATTCTCTTCGACAAGGACGGCACGCTCGTCGACTTCGAGGCGACCTGGGCGGCGCTGGCGCGGAAAATGGCGTTGCTCGCGGCCGAAGGTGACGACGCGCGCGCCGACATACTCCTCGAGCAAAGCGGCCTCGATCTCGCGACCAACCGCTTCAAGGCGGATTCGGTTTTCGCTGCCGGCACCAATGCAGACGTCGTCGAGCTCTGGCACCCTCATCTCAGCGGAGACGCTCTCGCGGCGACCATTGCGCGCTTCGACGCCTGGACCGCGATCGAAGCTTCAAGGAGCGCGGTGCCGCTGCCAGGACTAGGCGCGGCGCTCCACGCGCTCCGCGAGAGCGGCCAGGTCCTCGGCGTCGCGACGAACGATTCCACGGAGGCCGCGCGGCTTACGCTCGCCGCATTAGGATGGGAACGCTTGTTTGCCGCGACCTATGGCTACGACTCCGTTGGCAGCCCGAAGCCCGCACCCGACGTGGTTTTCGCCTTCGCGCGCGGCGCCGGTCTGCATCCCGCCGAGATCGCCTTCGTCGGCGACAACCGGCATGATCTCGAGTGCGGGCGCGCCGCCCATTGCGGCCTAGTCGTCGGGGTGATGTCCGGAACCGGGACGCGGGAGGCGCTAGAGCCAAAAGCCCCCGTTATACTGCCAACCCC
>JAEWLS010000021.1 GCA_023457435.1 Pseudomonadota bacterium | reverse complement strand
CCTCCGGCCGCGCCGCCGGTGGAAAAGGCCGCGCCTCCGCCGCCGCCTGCGCCGTTGCCGCCTGGCGTGCGGCCGTGAGCGAGGCCCGCGAGCGCGCGTTGCAGGAGGTCGCCTTCTGCGAAAGCCTGCTCGCCAAGGCCGGGCTCAACGTCCTGTCGGAAACGTTTCGTGACCACCCGCAGCCGAATCTCTGGGATCATTATCCGCCGGGCGACGTGTTCGACCCGGCGAGCGGCGCGCAGTGGTTCTATCACTGCCACCCGCCCGAGGAAGGTGCCGCCGAGCACGGCCACTTCCACTGCTTCGTCCGTCCGGATGGCGCCGAGGGCCCTGTGCATCACCTTGTTGCCGTCGGCGTCGACGCCGGGGGCCGCGCCCTGCGTCTCTTCACGGTCAACCGCTGGGTCGTCGGCGACACGTGGCTCGACGCCGAGCCGACGGTTGCGCTGCTTCCCCGTTTCGACGTGCAGATGCCGCGCCCGTCCTATCTGGTGAACCGCTGGCTGACGGGCATGCTCGCGGCCTTTGAAGACGACATCGCCGGCCTGATCCGCGCGCGCGATGCCCGCCTTGCCGCCCACGTCCCGCCGGCCGGCGTCGACAGGCTGGAGGATCGCGCGCTGGAGGTCGTCTCCGAGCTGGCGCTGCCCCCTCGTTGATCCTGAGCGTCTGCGCCCCTGCATATTGTTTCAACGCATTGCGACCGCGGGCGGAACATCGCGCGGTTCGCGCGGTTCATTGGGATGCCCCATTATTTTTTCGATAGCCGTGATGGCGACGATCTCATTCGCGACGATGTCGGGATTGACCTGCCCGACCTCGAGGCGGCTCGTTTCGAGGCCACCCGCGCCCTCGCCGAGATCGCGAGCGACGTCATCCCCGGCAGCGCGGGGCGCTCGTTCTCCATCGAGGTCCGCGACCAGCAGGGGCATGTGCTGGCGAGAACCGCGATCGTGTTCGACTCCACCGTCATGACCCCGCCGCCGGGCTGAGGGCGAGACAAAGCCGGCCGGCCAATTTTTGACCGATCTGCAGCATGAAAGCTGGGCTGCGAGGTTTAAGGTTTGCAATGAGGCGGATGCAGCGCTCCCCCTTCTCCCCTTGTGGGAGAAGGTGGCCGAGCCGAGCGAAGCGAGAGGGAGGTCGGATGAGGGGTGTTGGACGGAACACGGCATCTCCGAAAGCATTGCGATCCTTCCAGCACCCCTCATCCGTCTCGGCGCTGCGCGCCGATCCACCTTCTCGCACAAGGGGAGAAGGGAAGGCCCAAAATACCCCTCACTTGGAATTTCTAGCACTTAGCCTCCCGGACGGGCTCCGGCCTGCTATCCCCAAACCTTCGTCATCCCGGAAGATGCGCGCTCGCGGGAGCGAGCCGCTTCTATCCGGGACCCATGCCTCGCGACGGCGGGCGTGCAATATGGTCCCGGCAAGCCACTCAAAAGTTTGACGGCAACGGCATGGGTCCCGGATAGCCATCCGGCGCATCGCGCGGTCTGTCTTCCGGGATGACGAAGCGGAGGGTGTGCGGCCAGGCCGATGTCGCGGCGGCCGCAACCTGTCAGTGCTCCCCCTTCTCCCCTTGTGGGAGAAGGTGGCTGAGCGAGAGCGAGGTCGGATGAGGGGTGTTGGACGGAACACGGCATCTCCGAAAGCATTGCGATCCTTCCAGCACCCCTCATCCGTCTCGGCGCTGCGCGCCGATTCATCGCCCTGGGTGCTTCGCACCCGTCCTTCGGACCCCACAAGGGGAGAAGGGAGGACCCAAGATGCCCCTCACTTGGAATTTCTAGCACTTAGCCTCGCGGACGGCCTGCGGCCTGCTATCCCCAAACCTTCGTCATCCCGGAAGATGCGTGCTCGCTTCAGCGAGCAGCATCTATCGGGGACCCATGCCTCGCGACGGCGGGCGTGCAATACGGTCCCGGGAAGCCACTCAAAAGTTTGACGGCAACGGCATGGGTCCCGGATAGCCATCCGGCGCACCGCGCCGTCTGTCTTCCGGGATGACGAAGCGGAGGGTGTGCGGCCAGGCCGATGTCGCGGCGGCCGCAACCTGTCAGCGCTCCCCCTTCTCCCACAAGGGGAGAAGGGAAGACACAAGATGCCCCTCACTTGGAATTTCTAGTACTTAGCCTCGCGGACGGCCTGCGGCCTGCTCGGCTAAAATGCTGAAATTCCTTTCCTGCCCTCCGCTATGGCTCCGGGCGTTCCTCGCTCAAAAAGCCAAATCGTTGGCTTTTTGTCCCGTGCGGGGCCGGTCGTCACCCCGCAAGGGGAGAGATAACCGCTGCCGCGATCTCAGCGCTGAATTTGCAACCTCATTGCAAGGCGCGACGTGGAAGGTTTGCGATGACGAAGGCGCAGGGCCTTATCTCTCCCCTTGCGGGAGAGAAAGCAATTTCAGCATCTTAGCCAAAGCGCAGCGACGCTAAGTGCTAGAAATTGCAAGTGAGGGGCAATCTTCTTTCCACACGACGTTCAGCGCGCGCATCATCCTCCCCGCCTTCGCACGGGAGACGGGTGCGCACCGGGTAGTCGGGCGAAGGCCGGTGCCGGATGGGTCGCGCAATCGGTAGCGCGGCTGGGCCTTGAGCCCTGACGTCCGGGCCTTGCGGAACCACACGCGGCCCGGCTCGCCGGGGCGTGCCGCAGGGCAGAACACCGGACGGGCGGCCGCAAGGCCGCATACACACTAAACATACGAGCGACCGAACGGCCGCCCGTCCTCCTTCCTTCTCAATGGCCAGACCGGAAACGGGGCGTGGAAACGACCGGGCGCGGCCGGATCGATGGGTTGCCATTTGCCTCCCCTTGGCTAACGTGCCGCTGCGGCAAGTGTTTTGGAGGCAACAGATGCGGAAATTGATCGGCGCGCTCGCGGGCGCCTTGCTGGGATTGACGCCGTTGGCGGCGGACGCCGCCGACAAGGCGATCATCGTTCTCGACGCGTCGGGCTCGATGTGGGGACAGATAGGCGGCAAGCCGAAGCTTGAGATCGCGCGCGAGACGCTGAAGACCGTTCTCCAGTCGGTGCCCGCCGACCTCGAACTCGGCCTGATGGCCTACGGTCATCGCGAGAAGGGCAACTGCAGCGACATCGAGCTGATCGTGCCGCCCGGTCCGGGTACGGCTGGCGCCATCGGCGCGGCTGCCGACAAGTTGAAGTTTCTCGGTTCGACGCCCCTGTCGGCGGCGGTCAAGCAGGCCGCCGAGGCCCTGCGCTACGGCGAGGAGAAGGCGACGGTCATCCTCATCACCGATGGCATCGAGACCTGCAACGCCGACCCGTGCGCTCTCGGCAACGACCTCGAGCAGAACGGCATCGATTTCACCGCCCACGTCGTCGGCTTCGGGCTTTCCGAGAACGAGGGCAGGCAGGTCGCCTGTCTCGCCGACAACACCGGCGGCAAGTATCTCGCGGCGGAAGACGCCGACGAGCTCGAGGACGCGCTGACCGAGGTCGTCGTCGCGCCGCCCGCGCCCGCGCCGGAACCCGCTCCCGCGCCTGCGCCGGAGCCGAAGGCCGAGTTCAACATCGTTCCCACCATGGCGCTCGCCGAGGGCGCCCCGGATATCGGCCAGGAAGGCCAGACCTACAACGTCTACAAGGCGCAGGCCGACGGCAGCCGCGGCGAGCACATCGCCACGGAATACAACCACTGGCGCGGCAACCTCGACCCGGGACGCTACGTCGTCACCGGTCGGCTCGACAGCGCCGAGGTCGAGATGACGGTCGAGGTGGAAGCCGGAAAGGTCGCGGAGCCGCACTTCATCCTCAATGCCGGCACGCTGATCGTGCGCCCTCGCGGCAGCGAAGGTGGCGAGATTGCCGACAATGCCGCCGTCAACGTGAAATTCTCGGGTGACGGCGACGAGACTTTCTACGGCGCCATGGAATCCGTGTTCCCCGAGGGCGATCTGAACGTCACCGTCCGCATCGGCGAAGGGCAGGTGTCGGAGGTCATCCCGATAAAGGCCGGCGAAACCGTCGAACGCGACATCGTCGTCGGCGTGGGGCGTGTCGTCGCCAATGCCTCCTACGTGCCGGGCATGAAGGTCGATGCCGGCGGGCTCTTCGCCGAGATCTTCAAGGCGCAGAAGAAGATAGACGGGAGCCGGGAGTCGATTTCCTACGGCTACGGACCCGACACGAACCATGAGCTGCCCGCCGGCGACTATGTACTCGTCGCTACGCTGGATCAGGCCAAGGCGGAGGCGCCGTTCACCGTCAAGGTCGGCGAGCGGGTCGAGGTCGATGCGGTGCTCAACGCCGGCGTGCTCGTAATCTCGGCCCCCGGCGCAAACCACATCGAGGTCTTCTCATCGAAGAAGGATATCCAGGGCAAACGCGCCGACTTCGGCCACGCCTATGCGGAGGAGCACCAGACCACGCTGCCGGCCGGCGACTACGCCATCGTCGTCACCCGCGGCGAGTCGGAGACTGAAGGCACCGCGACCGTCAAGGCGGGCGAGCGCACGGAGGTTGCGATACCCTGACGGCTCGCATCCGCGGCGCACGGCTTTATGACTTGACCGCGCGCCGCGGCTCGGCTGCTCTTCCGCAGCACTTATGAATCGGAGGTACGCGATGAAGCGCCTGGTACTTGTTATGACCGCCGTCGGCGTGCTCGCCCTTCCGGCGCTGCCGGCATCGGCCGAAACCATCGCGCTCGGCGCCGAGCTCAGCGGCAAGAACGACATTCCGCCGAACGATACGACCGGTTCGGGCGTCGCCGAGCTGACCTACGATACGGCCACGAAGGAACTGAGCTGGAAGGTGACCTACTCCGGCCTTACCGGGCCGGCCATTGCTGCGCACATCCATGGGCCTGCGCCGTCGGGCGGCAATGCCGGCGTGATGATCGGATTTGCCGATGCCGCCAGCCCGATCGAGGGAAGCACGACGCTGGACGAAAGCAAGGAGAAGGCGGTCCTTGCGGGCCACACCTATGTGAACATCCACACCGATGCCCATCCCGGCGGCGAGATCCGCGGCCTGGTGCGCCGCAAGTAGCTACGCCGCGCGGCGAAGCGGCTCGGCCTGATCCGCCATGAAGCGTATGAACGTCGGACCGGGCAGCGGCGGAGACATGACATAGCCCTGGCCGGTCGCGACGCCGCATGCGGCCAGCGCCCGCGACTGCTCCTCGTCCTCGATACCTTCGGCGACGACATCCATGTTCATGTCGGCGGCGAGCCGTACCATGGTCTCCACCATGATCCTCGCGCTGTCGTCCCGGCACAGCGAATCGACGAAGAACTTGTCGACCTTGAGCACATCGGCGCGCAGCAGCTGTATCTGCGACAGCCCGCTGTGGCCGATGCCGACATCGTCGAGCGCGACCTTGAAGCCGAGCGCCCGGACCGCCGCGACCACCCGTGCCGCCGCCGCCGGATCGGCGAAGCTCTCGCGCTCGGTGATTTCGAGCGCGATCTGTTCGGGCGCGATGCCGCTCGGTCGCACCGCGTCGCTCAGTTCGTCGACGAAGCGTGGCGCGACGAAGTGGCGGGGCGAGACGTTGACGGACAGTTTGAAGTCGCGATCCGCCTGCATCGTCGGGCCGAGTTCCGCCAGCCCCGCGCGCAGCAGGTGCCAGGTCAGCGGACCGATCCGGCCCGTCTCCTCGGCGAGTTCGATGAAGCGCATCGGCGGGATGACGGTGCCGTCCGGCTTGACCCACCGCGCCAGCAGCTCGGCCCCGACGATCCGTCTGGTCCGGAGGTCGAACAGCGGCTGGAAATACGGGCGGATCTCGTCGGCTGCGATGCCGCGGTCGAGTTCCTCGAGCGGTGTCAACGGCCGCAGCATGGAGCGCGCCGCAAGGCCGCCGAAGATCAGGCCGAGCAGCGCCCCCAGCGCGACGATCGGCCAGTAAGGCTCCTGCTCCCAGCGCGACAGCGCCGCCCTGTCGACCTCGATCGCCACGTCGAGAGGGTAGATGGCGGAGGTGCTCACCTGCAGCAGCGTGGCCTCGGCCGCGATCGGCCCGACGCCGCGGGATCGGGCGATCTCACGGCCATCGGTGAGGCGCATCGTGACTGTGCTCGCGTCGCGCAATACTTCGGGCATGACGTCGAGCAGCGAGCCGTTGACGCCGACGATCGCTATGACGCCGCTTTCCGGGCTCTTGTCGACCATGACACCGAGTGCGGTTCCGAAGAACTGCTCCACCCTGAAGAGCATCGCAGCTCTCCCGGTCACCGGCAGCATGTCGTCCCGCGTGACCCATCCCTTGTCGAACTCGAGCGTTTCGGAGAACGCCGAGCACAGGACGGAGGCGTCGTGCTGGACGACGCGGATGTCCTTGACCAGGCTGTGGCGATAAACATGCAGCCGCACGCCCTGCAGGGTCGCCGCGTCGCAGCTTGGCGAGGCCTTGGTTATGTCCGAGAGCGCCTGCACGCCATAGGACGCGGTATCCTCCGCGCGCCGCAGCGCGATTAGCCCCAGCTCTTCCAGATGCCGCGTCTGGCGGGACTCGATGAGATAGCGTGCGGCGACGTCACCGGCGACCATGAAGCCCGCCACGGCAGCACCGACGATTGCCAGGTAAGAGAAACTCGGCCAGCGCAAAGGCTGCCTCCCCATCGCGAGAAGGCAGCCTACGCGCGCAGGGGTCAATTTTCGGTATATCTGTTAAGCGTTTACGCGGCCACTATCCGAAGCACGATGCGCCTTCGTCGGCACGCACCGCGAGCGCACGGAAGCCGGCGAAGAGTTCGCGGCCGAAGCCATGACCGTTGGCCGAAAGGTCGGGCACCTCCGCCGGCCGCGCCAGAAGTTCGTCGGCCGTCGCCAGCACCTCGAGCGTTCCGGCATCGGCGTCGAGGCGCACCAGATCCCCGTCGCGCACCTTGCCGATCGTCCCGCCGTCGAGCGCCTCGGGCGTGACGTGAATCGCCGCGGGAACCTTGCCCGACGCGCCTGACATGCGCCCGTCGGTGACGAGGGCCACCTTGTGTCCGCGGTCCTGCAGCACGCCCAGCGTCGGCGTGAGCTTGTGCAGTTCGGGCATGCCGTTGGCCTTCGGCCCCTGGTAGCGGATGACGGCGACGAAGTCGCGGTCGAGCTTGCCGGCCTTGAACGCGTCCTGCAGTCCCTCCTGGGACTCGAACACCATCGCCGGCGCCTCGACCACGCGCTTCTCCGGCTTCACCGCCGAGACCTTGATGATCGCCTTGCCGAGATTGCCGCTGAGGACCTTGAGGCCGCCATTGGGCTGGAAGGCCTTGGTGGCGGGCGCCAATACCTTTTCGTCGCCGCTGACGGCAACCGCCGGCACGCGTGTCACGCTGCCGTCGCCGCCGAGCTTGGCCTCCACCGCGTAGCCGCGCAGCCCGTCGCCCCACACGGTCCGCACGTCCTCGTGCAGGTAGCCGGCGTCGAGCAGTTCGCGGATAAGGAAACCCATGCCGCCCGCGGCGTGGAAGTGGTTCACGTCCGCAAGCCCGTTCGGATAGACCCGCGCCAGCAGCGGCGTGACGTCCGACAGGTCCGAGATGTCCTGCCAGCTGATACGGATGCCCGCGGCGGCTGCCATCGCGATCAGGTGGATCGTGTGGTTCGTCGAGCCGCCGGTGGCGTTGAGCCCGACGATACCGTTGACGATCGCCTTTTCGTCGATGATGCGGCCGACCGGCGTGTACTCGTTGCCGAGTGCCGTGATCGCGAGTGCCCGCTTTGCCGCTTCCCTGGTCAGTGCGTCGCGCAGCGGCGTGCCGGGATTGACGAAGGTTCCGCCGGGAGCGTGCAGCCCCATGATCTCCATGAGCATCTGGTTGGAATTGGCGGTGCCGTAGAACGTACAGGTGCCGGGTCCGTGATACGACTTCGACTCCGCTTCGAGCAGCTCGGCGCGGCCGACCTTGCCCTCCGCATAAAGCTGGCGGACCTTGGCTTTTTCGTCATTTGGCAAGCCGGAAGTCATCGGTCCGGCAGGAATGAAGACCGCAGGCAGGTGACCGAAAGTGAGCGCCGCGATCAGCAGGCCCGGTACGATCTTGTCGCAGACGCCGAGAAAGACTGCCGCGTCGAACATGTTGTGGCTGAGCCCGACCGCCGCCGACATCGCGATCACGTCGCGTGAGAATAGCGACAGTTCCATTCCCGGCTGCCCTTGCGTGACACCGTCGCACATCGCCGGCACGCCGCTCGCCACTTGCGCGATCCCGCCGGCTTCTGCGGCCGCGGCCTTGATCATCTGCGGATAGGTCTCGAACGGCTGATGCGCCGAAAGCATGTCGTTGTAGGAGGTGACGATGCCGAGGTTCGGGATCCTGTCCCCCGCGAGGATGGCCTTCTCGCTGGGCGCGCAGGCGGCGAAGCCGTGCGCCAGGTTTCCGCAGGAAAGGGTCGCGCGATGCGCGGTTCGGCCCGCCGCATCCTCGATACGGTGCAGATACGCCTCGCGGGCGGGCTTCGACCGCTCGCGGATACGCGCTGTAACAGCCTCGATCTCGCGTCTCGCACTCATGCGAAAACTCCTTCAGGGTGCCCAGAACACCTCGACCGGCGACCTCGCCTTGCCGATCAAGGTGGCTATCGGTTTGTTCCCCCCGGAAATCGCCGCGTCCAGCACGCCGCGCTTTTCATCGCCCTCGATATGAAGAGCGATGAAGCGTGCTGAGCCCAGCACCTGGCTCGACAACGTCAGGCGCGGCTCGCCGGCGCTTTTTGCAGTAACCGCCAGCACGAATTCTCCAGCCGTATTCTCGAACAGCGCGTCCAGCTTCTCGGCATCCGGAAAGAACGAAGCGGTGTGGCCATCTCCACCCATGCCGAGAACGACGACGTCGATGGGCATGGGGATCCGGCCGACGCGGCTGCTGGCCTCGCGCGCGGCGTCCGCCGCGCTTCCTGCCGCGAACAACGGCACGAAGGTCGCCGCCGAAGCGGCGCCCTGCATCAGCGTCTGCAACGCCAGTCTGGCGTTGGACCGCTCGTCGGTTGCCGGTACCAGGCGCTCGTCGACCAGCGTCACGACGATGTTGCGCCAGTCGATGTCGTACGCACCGAGCGCTTTGAAGAACCGTGCCGGGGTCTTGCCGCCCGACACGGCCAGCGATGCCGTACCGCGCGCCACGATGGCGCTGCTGAGTTCCATCGCTACGCGCTCCGCAAGCGCATCTGCGAGCGCGTCGGCCGAGGGGAAAACATGCCGGGCGACGCTCGCGGCCATGCTCAGGCGCTTTCGTGCCAGGTGCGTCCGTCGCGTTCGATCAGCGCGATCGCCGACGACGGTCCCCACGTTCCGGCCGTGTAGCCCTGAGTAGCCTGCCGATTCTCCTCCCATGACGCGATGATCGGATCGATCCAGCGCCATGCGGCCTCGACCTCGTCGCGGCGCATGAACAGGGTCTGGTTGCCGCGCACCACGTCCATGATCAGTCGCTCGTAGGCGTCCGGGTTGCGCACGTCGAAAGCGGCCGCGAAACTCATGTCCAGCGATACCTGTCGCAGTCGCATGCCGCCCGGACCGGGATCCTTGATCATGAGGAACTGCTTGACGCCCTCGTTCGGCTGCAGGCGGATGACGAGCTGGTTGGGCGCGATGGGACCGGCGTGGTCTCCGAAGATCGAGTGCGGTATCGGCTTGAACTCGATGACGATTTCGGAGACGCGTTCGGCCAGACGCTTGCCGGTTCGAAGGTAGAACGGCACATGCGCCCATCGCCACGTCGCTACTTCCGCCTTCAAGGCGACGAACGTCTCGGTATCGCTGGCGGCGCCCAGCTCCTCCGTATAGGCCTTCACCGCGCCGCCGGCGGAGGCTCCCGCCTTGTACTGGCCGCGCACCGTCGTCTTGGGCGCTTCCTGGCCGTTGACGCGCTTCAGGGCGCGCAGGACCTTGAGCTTTTCGTCGCGCACCGCGTCGGCGTCGAGTGATGCTGGAGGTTCCATGGCAACGAGGCAGAGAAGCTGCAGCATGTGGTTCTGCACCATGTCGCGCAGCGCCCCGGCCTTGTCGTAGTAGCTGACACGGTCCTCGAGACCGACGGTTTCCGCGACCGTGATCTGCACATGATCGATGTGCGCCGAGTTCCATAGTGGCTCGAACATGGCGTTGCCGAAGCGCAGCGCCATCAGGTTCTGCACCGTCTCCTTGCCGAGATAGTGGTCGATACGGAAAATCTGGTGCTCGTCGAACACCTTGCCGATGGCATCGTTGAGTTCCTGCGCGGAGGAGAGGCTGCGGCCGATCGGCTTCTCGACGACGATTCGGGCTTTCTGCGACACCAGGCCATGCTTGCTCAGGTTCGACGCGATATCGTCGAAGAGCGCCGGTGCGACCGCGAGGTAGAAGACGCGCACGGCCTCGCTGTCGCCGATGCCGTCCTTCAGCTTCTCGAAGCCGTCCCCGGACATCGCGTCGACGGGAACGTAGGAGAGGCGCTTGAGGAACTTTGCGAGTTCAGCCTCGTCAACATCAGCCTTGGCGACATGATCGGCTATCGCCTTGCTGGCGAAGTCGCGGAACTGCTTGTCGGTCATCTTGGTGCGCGACGCGCCGATGATGCGCGTCGGCTCCGAGAATTGCCCGGCCTTCTGCCTCTGGAAAAGCGCAGGAAGGAGTTTTCGCTCGGAAAGATCGCCGGTGCCGCCGAAGACGACGAAATCGAACGGTTCAACCGGAATGATCTGGCTGGTCATGGGGCGGATGTTCCAGTTCTGCGGCAGGCCGCATATATCAAATCGATTTAGAAGCGCCAGAGGCGATCATCGGACTCGCGCGCTTCGCAGACGCAGCATAATCGTGCCGGAGCGTTCCGGAAGCAATCGCATCAAGGGAGGAATCGATGGCGCGGCTGAAAGACAAGGTGGCGATTGTTACCGGCGCCGCGTCGGGCTTCGGTGAGGGCATGGCGCTTCGCTTCGCGGAGGAAGGCGCCAAGGTTGTCGTCGCCGACATCAACATCAAAGGTGCAGAACGCGTTGCGCGCGCTATCGGTCAAGCGGCTGTCCCGGTCCAGACCGATGTCAGCCTGGCCACTGAATTCGACGAAATGGTGAAAGCAACCATGACTGCCTTCGGCCGTGTCGACATCATGGTCAACAATGCTGGCTTCACGCATCGCAACGGTTCGATGCTCGACGTTCCGGAGGAGACCTTCGATCTCATCACCGCCGTCAATATGAAGGCGATCTACCATTCGACGCGTGCAGTCGTTCCGCTGATGGAAAAGCAGGGCGGGGGAGTCATCTTGACCACGGCCTCGACCGCAGGGCTTCGCCCGCGTCCGGGGCTGACCTGGTACAACGCGTCAAAGGGCTGGGCGATCACCGCCGCTAAGTCGATGGCAGTGGAACTCGCGCCGAAGAACATAAGGGTGAATTGCCTCTGCCCGGTCGCCGGGGAGACCGGCATGCTGGCGAAGTTCATGGGAGAGGATACGGAAGAAAAGCGCGCGCTGTTCCGCGCTTCCATTCCGCTTGGAAGGCTGTCGACCCCGCTCGATATCGCCAACGCGGCACTTTACCTCGTCTCGGACGAAGCGAGCATGATCACCGGCGTCGCACTTGAGGTAGACGGCGGCCGCTGTATCTGAGCCGCCGCCGCTGACCAATTACCGATGCACACGTCCGCCGCGCGGCGTCTGGTCGTGCCTGCGGCGTTCCGCCGAGGCCGATGCCGTGGACGGACCGGTCATCCACTTCCAGGCATATGCCGCGAGCAGGGTGAATATGAGTTTGCGCATTTGAGGTCTCCTTTTCGACGCTTGCCCTAGAAAGCGCCGACGCGCCTTACGGTTCCGCCTGGAACCGCCGCGCTCCGGCGGCGTTTCCCGCGGCGCCTGGGGGATTTCATGACATACGAGCAGATATTCATTTTCGTGCTGCTGGCAGCACTGCTGAGCATGCTCGTCTGGGGACGCTTCCGCTACGACCTCGTAGCCTTCGGCGCACTGATCATTGCGGTCATCGGCGGCGCGGTAAGCGGCGAGGAGGCTTTTGCAGGATTCGGCCACGAAGCCACGATAACCGTCGCGCTGGTCCTCATCATCTCGCGCGCCATGATAAACTCCGGGGCCGTCGAGCTCGTTTCGAAGTACGTCGTCAGCGCGTCGCGGCCATTGCCGATGCATATCGGCATCATGGCTGTGGCCGGCGCGGCCCTTTCAGCGGTGATCAACAACGTCGCGGCGATCGTGATGTTGATGTCGCTCGACATGGAAGCGGCTCGCAAGGCGGGGCGCTCCGCGTCCCTCTCGCTCATGCCGCTGTCTTACGCGACGATCCTCGGCGGCATGGTGACCCTGATCGGGACGCCTTCCAATATCGTTATTGCGCAGTATCGCGGACATACGCTTGGCGAACCGTACGGGTTCTTCTCCTTCGCCCCGGTCGGGCTCGTTTGCGCCGCCGTCGGCATCGCCTTCGTTTCGCTGTTCGGCTGGCGGCTGATCCCGCAGCGCGAGAGTGCTTCCAAGGCTCTGCTGGCGGGAGGCGACCTCTTTATCGCGGAGGCTCGCGTGCCGGAGAAATCCACTGCCATCGGCCGGACGGTGAACGAGTTCTACGAGCTGGGCGACGAACACGACGTCACGATCATCGGCCTCGTCCGCCGCGGCAAACGTCTGCCCGGTTTCTCCGCCTCGGTGGAACTGCGCAAGGGCGACTTTTTGGTGCTGGAAGGCGGTCCGAAGTCGATCGAGGCCTTCATCGGTGCCGCCAAGCTATCGATTTCGAAGTCGGACAAGCACGAGGGCGGCCTGACCGGCAAGACGATGGCGCTGGTCGAGGCCATCGTGCCCGACGGCTCCCGTGCTCTTGGCCGCACGATGAACGATCTTCGGCTCCGCTATCGCTTCGGCGTCGAGCTGCTGGGTATCGCGCGCGCGGGGCGAAGTGTTCGTGAGCGCGTCGAAAAGTTCAAGATGCGCAAGGGCGATGTCGCGCTGTTGCTCGGGCCGGAAAGGGCAGTCGCCGACGCCGCGGAATGGCTGGGTTTCCTGCCAATTGCCGAAAAGCGTCACAGCGTGATCCAGCGTCGCAAGGCGGCGCTCGCGATAGGCATTTTCATTGCCAGCATAGCGACGTCCGTCGCCGGTCTGCTGCCCTTGGCTGTGTCGTTGGCGCTGGCAGTCGTGCTCTACGCCATTTTCAATGTCGTGCGACCCTCGGAAGTCTACAGTGCGATCGAGTGGCCGGTGCTGATCCTGCTGGGTTCGCTCATTCCCCTCGGCGACGCCTTTGAAAAGGCCGGCGGCACCGAGCTCATAACCAACGCGATCGTGGGCAACGCCGGCGGCCTACCGGTCTGGATTATCCTAGCGATCGTCATGGCTGTGACGATGATCCTCTCCGACTTCCTGAACTCCATCGCCACCGCGCTTATAGCTGCACCGATCGGCGTCGGCGTGGCGAATGCCCTTAACGTGTCGCCGGACCCGTTCTTGATGGGGGTGGCAGTCGCGGCGACGTGTGGCTTTCTCACGCCGATCGGGCACAAGAACAACACGATCATCATGGGACCGGGCGGTTACCGCTTCGGAGACTACTGGCGGATCGGCGTTCCGCTCGAGCTCATCACCATCGCCGTTGCGGTGCCGGCGGTGCTGTTCTTCTGGCCGCTGTGAGCGCCTATCTCTTGGCGCCCACCAGGGCCCACCTCAGCCCGTAGGGATCGGACATCATTGCGTAGCGGTCGCCCCAGAAGGCATCGTGCGGTTCCATGACCGAAGTGAAACCGGCACCAATCGCACGATCCCACCATGCTTGCAGGTCGTCGACGGTAATGTGCATGGTGCAACTACCGGCGCCGGTTTCGCTCATGCCGTGTTCCGGGAAAGGATCGTTGATCATGAATGCGTTGCCGTTGATCAGCATCTCGCAGTGGATCAGCCGGTCGTCGCCCATGGAGCGCGTGTCTACGACCTTGGCGCCCAGCGCCTTCTCGTAGAGCTCCGACGCCGCCTTGGCGTCCGACACGCAGACATACGGGATCACGCCGGCATATGGCGTCTTCATTTCCGTGACGGTCATGGAAGCGCCCTCACATCGTCTTCAGGAGTTCGGCGAGCTGATCGGCCGCCTGGCCCCAGCCTTCGTGGAAGCCCATCTTCTCGTGCTCGGCCATGGTCTCGGCGTTCCAGTGTCGTGCACGCGCCACGTACCTGGTCTTGCCGCCGGGCAGCGGCTCGAACGTTGTTTCCGCGACCATGAAGGGCTTGCCGGCAGGGATCCAACCCTCGGTGAAGGCATCCGTTGTGACGATCTTCCGGTTCGGGATGACCTCTAGGAAGATGCCTTCGTTCGGATACTCGTTGCCGTCGGGATCGGCCATTACCACGTTCGCTCTACCGCCCGCACGAGGATCCTGGTCGACTTTGGCAAGCGACCACGGCCTGGGCACGAACCACTGCTTCAGAAGATCGGAATCCATCCTGGCGCGATAGACCTTCTCCGGCGGGGCGTCGTACACACGCTCCAGAACGAGCTCGAATTCCGCTTTCGTCTCAGGCATTTGCTCTCTCCTTGCGGGTTCGGTGCTAGGACGTCCTGACCGGGAGGTGTCCTACAGCGCGCCGCGTTTTCTTCTCATCTTCGGCTGACAGCTTGTCGAGCTGCATGCGGATGTGAGCCGCTTCGGCGGCGGAGTTCGCAAGCGCGATCGCCCGGCCGAAAGCCTCGCGGGCTTCGCCCTTGCGCCCGAGCTGCATGAGGTAGTGGCCGCGCACCCCGTGGAAATGGAAGTAGTTGCCGAGCTTGTCGCCGAGCGGCTCGATGAGATCGAGCGCCGCCTGCGCACCACGGTTCTTCGATACTGCCACCGAACGGTTGAGTGTAATCACTGGCGATGGCTGCATGACTTCAAGCGTGGCGTAAAGGATGTCGATCTCACGCCAATCCGTGTCGGCAGCTTTCTTGGCCCGGCCGTGGAGCGCGGCGATTGCGGCCTGGACTTGATAGGGACCCGGGCGGCGGTGGCGCAGCGCCTTGTCGACCAGAGCGAGGCCTTCGGCGATCAGCTTCGGTCGCCATAATGAGCGGTCCTGGTCTTCAAGGAGGATGACCTGGCCATCGGCGTCGAAACGGGCGTCCGATCGTGCGTGTTGGAGCAGCATCAAAGCCAGAAGGCCCATTATCTCCGGCTCGGCCGGAAACATCCGCAGCAGCAGCCTTGCAAGCCGGATCGCCTCCTCGCAGAGCGGCGCGCGCATCGGCTGGTCGCTGTGGCTCGCGGAGTAGCCCTCGTTGAACACGAGGTAAACCATGGAGCTGACCGCAGCGAAGCGCTCCGCCCGCTCGACCGGGCCTGGCGCCTCGAACGGAACGGTGCCCTTGGCGATCCGTGCCTTGGCGCGGGTGATGCGCTGCTCCATCGCGCTTTCGCCGACAAGGAAGGCGCGGGCGATCTGCTTGACTGTCAGGCCGGACACGATCCGCAACGCCAGCGCGATCTGCTGCGTCGCGGGCAGGTCGGGATGGCAGCAAACGAAGAGCAGCCGCAGGACATCGTCGCGATAATCGGAATTGTCGAGCCGCTCGGCCATCGTGGCCTCGTGGTCCTCGAGATCGGATATGCGATCCTCCTCGGGAAGCTCGGTAAGCCTGCTCTTCTTGCGTACGCCGTCGAGTGCAGCATTCCGGCCGACGAAGATCAGCCAGGCCGCCGGGTCACGCGGCGGCCCATTCTTCGGCCACGTGCGCAGCGCTCGCAATGACGCCTCCTGGAAGGCCTCTTCCGCGGTATCGAGGTCGCGGAAGTAGCGCAGCAGCGCCGCGACCGCCTGCGGGCGGGCAGAGGCGAGCGCCGGGCCTATCCAGGAAATGTCGGTCATGTGTTCCCGTTCGGAAAGAACAGCTGGACCGGTCGGATCTCATAAGAGCCGACGCCGGGGTTTGCGACCGCGAGGTCCTTGGCGATATCGAGAGCCTCGTCGAGCGTCGCGACGTCGACCATGTAGAAGCCGAGGAGCTGTTCCTTCGTCTCGGCGAAGGGACCGTCGAGGATCACCGGCTCATCGCCGCTCTTGCGCAGCGTCGTCGCTGCGGTCGTCGGCACAAGACGTGCGACGGGGCCGAGCTTGCCCTGGCGCACCAACCCGTCCTGGACCTCCTTCAGTCGCATCATGCAGGCATCGTCCTCCTCCTTGGTCCAGGCCGAGGTGATGGCTTCTTCATTGTAGCAGAGGATGGTGTAGAGCACGGCGCGCTTCCTTCGGATTCAAGGACGGATGCGCGGCAGCTTAGCCGACACGAGACGGGATAAAAATGCCGGTCAGATCCGGTCGCGCAGGGCGTACCAGTTGAGTGCGAGGAAGAGCAGGGGCGCGCGCAGCAGCCTGCCGCCGGGGAACGCCGGTACTCTCAGCTCGCGGAAGAGTTGCAGGCGGTCGCGATTTCCAGTCACCGTGTCCGCGTACAGACGCCCAAGGAAATTCGCCAGCATTACGCCGTGGCCGGAATAGCCGCCGATGGAAACGACCCCCGGCATGACCTCGCGCACGAACGGCATGCGGGGCAGCGTAATCCCCACGTAGCCGCCCCAGGCGTGGGTCAATTCGGTATCGGAAAGAGCGGGGTAGATCTCCGCGATCTGCCGGCGGATCTGGTCCTTGATGCCCTTTGGATCGGTGGTCGAATAGACTTCACGGCCGCCGAAGAGCAGGCGATTGTCGGTTGTCTTGCGGAAGTAGCGCACGACGAAGCGGGAGTCGTCCACGGCTTCGCCGCCGGGGATGACAAGCGCATCCGGCGCCAGCGGCGGTGTCGCGCCGATGAACGACCCGATCGGCATGACATGCGCAGCTGACACAGGCTCAAGATTTCCGCCATAGGCGTTAACGGCCACCAGCGCTTTATCGGCCACGATGTCACCGCGCGGCGTCGAGACGACCACCTTTCCGGCCCCGCGCGCGAGCTTGGTGGCTACGGTGTTCTCATAAAGGCGAGCGCCGAGCGCGGCAGCGACGCGTGCCGTCCCTACGAGCAGCTTCATCGGGTGCAGATGGCCCGTGCCGGTATCCCGAACGGAACCGAAGTAGCGTGAAGAGCCGATCGCCGCTGCGGTTGCGTCACGGTCGAGGAACGTGAGGTGAGGGTAGCTATACTTGTCCGCGAGGATATCGGCGTGGCGCCGATAGTCGTCGACATAGCGCGGCTTGTGCGCGGCCGAGATCTGTCCAGGCATGTAGTCGATGCCGATGCGGTTTTCGCGCGAGAAAGCCAGAAGATGTGCCTTCGCTTCCTCGGCCAGATCGAACAGCGCCTTAGACCGCTCGAAGCCAATCGACGTCTCGAGGTCCTCGGCCCATGACCGCTGGCCAGTTCCCATTTGGCCGCCGTTGCGTCCGGAAGCGCCGTCGCCGACGCGATGCTGCTCGACGAGCATGACCTGCAATCCGGACTTCGCCAGATGCGCCGCGGCGGACAGTCCGGTGTACCCCCCGCCGATGATAGCGACATCGCATTTGAGTGCACCGTCAAGCGGAGGATATTCCGGCCGCTCGCCGACCGTGTCTTCGTACCATGAGCGGCCCGGAGAAACCGGCGACTGGTATGCCATCACACGTTGAGCAGGAGATACTCCCGCTCCCACGGGCTGATCACCTCCATGAAGGTCTCGAACTCGGCGCGCTTGATTGCCGCGTAGGTGTTGACGAACGCGTCGCCAAGCACCGAGCGCAGGCCGGCGTCCTCTTCGAACAGGTCCACCGCTTCGAGCAGTCCACGCGGCAGGTCGATCTTATCCTCGTTGGCCGTCGTCAGGATCGCCGCGTCGGGCTTCAGCTTGCCGCTGAGGCCAAGCAGGCCGCAGGCGAGCGAGGCGGCCACAGCGAGGTAGGGATTGGCGTCGGACGAAGGGATGCGGTTCTCGACACGCCGCGCCGATGGGTCCGAGCGCGGTACGCGGAAAGCCGTGGTCCGGTTGTCGTAGCCCCACTTTGTATTGACCGGAGCGGATGCGGCCTGGGTCAGGCGACGATACGAGTTCACGTAGGGCGCGAACATCACCAGGGCAGCCGGCACGTGCTTCTGCATGCCGCCAATGAAGTTGAAGAACGCCTCCGTTTCGCTGCCGTCCTCCCCGGTGAATACGTTTGCGCCCGTCTTCCTGTCGACGATGGACTGATGGATGTGCATGGCCGATCCCGGCTGGCCCTGCATCGGCTTGGCCATGAAGGTCGCGTAGGTCTCGTGCTTGAGCGCTGCCTCGCGGATCGTGCGCTTGAACATGAAAACCTGGTCGGCAAGCTCGACAGGGTCGCCGTGGCGCAGGTTGATCTCGAGCTGGCCGGCGCCTTCCTCGTGGATCAGTGTGTCGATCTCCAGCCCTTGCGCCTCGGAGAAATGGTAGATGTCGTCGATCAACTCGTCGAATTCATTCACGCCGGCGATGGAGTAGCCGGCCCCGCCACCGATCGCGCGGCCGGACCGCCCGACGGGAGGCGTGAGCGGATAGTCGGGATCGGGGTTCTTACGGACGAGATAGAATTCGATCTCCGGAGCGACAACGGCACGCAGTCCGCGTTCGGCATAGGCGGCCACCACGCGACGCAGCACGTTGCGCGGCGTGAACTCGACCTGCCTGCCGTCCTGGTGGACGAGATCGCATATGATCTGCGCCGTAGGGTCGGTCTCCCAGGGCACCGCCGAAAGCGTCGACAAGTCCGGCACGAGTTTCAGGTCGCCGTCGTCCTCCGGATAGGAGAAGCCGTTGCCGTCTTCCGGATAGTCACCAGAGATCGTCATCATGAACGGCGCCGACGGCAGAGCGAGCGATGTGTTCGAGGTGAACTTCTTCGACGGCATCATCTTGCCGCGTGCGATGCCCGCCTGGTCGGGCGTGATGCACTCGACGTCTTCGATAGCGTGCCACTCGAACCAGGCATCGGCCTCCCGCCAGTTTTTAACGCCGCGCTTCGATTTGACGTATGCGGGCGTCCTGGCGCGCCGGGTGCCAGGCCGTGCTTCCTTCTTCGCGGGCGGCATCGATCACCGGTTCTGTTGCAGGTGGCCGACTATAGCGGGGGATGCAAAGCGAAGGAAAGGGCGACGCCTCGCCGCCGCTAAACGAAACGAGGCCCGCGCGCCCGCGAGCCTCGTCTCCTCCCGGAGCGACAGCTACTCTGCCGCTTCCAGACGCTGGTTGGTGACTACCACTGGGATCAGCAGATCGCCCCAGTTGCCGTCGCCGCCGTGATGGCGGGCCGAGCGCACCAGCTCCACGGACACACCGGCCTCGACCGCCTTCATCACCGAGTGGTTGAGTCGGTGCAGGTCGTTTGCGAGCGAACGGATGGCGCTCTGCTGGTCGGTGTTCATCGCGGACGCCTGCTCGGCCGCCCGTTCCTTGACGCGGGTTTGGGGTGACATGGTCTTGCTCCTTGAATTGCCTCTGTTGGGCGTTTCCTCTGGTTTACTCTGCTGCCGGTCGGAACTGCTCGTGCTCGGTGGACTCGTGCATGGCCGTCGTCGAAGACTGTCCGCCGGTGATGGCCATCGAGACCGCGTCGAAGTACCCGGTGCCGACCTCGCGCTGATGCTTGGTGGCGGTGTAGCCGCGCGCTTCTGCTGCGAACTCCGCTTCCTGGAGCTCTGAATAGGCCGCCATTTGGCGTTCCTTGTAGCCTTGAGCGAGTTCGAACATGCCGTAGTTCAGCTGATGGAAGCCGGCGAGCGTGATGAACTGGAACTTGTAGCCCATCGCACCGAGTTCGCGCTGGAACTTGGCGATCGTCGCGTCATCCAAATTCTTCTTCCAGTTGAACGAGGGCGAGCAGTTGTATGCGAGCATCTTTCCGGGATGCGCCTTTTGCACCGCTTCGGCGAAGCGCCTCGCCTGCCCGAGGTCAGGCTTGCCGGTCTCCATCCAGATCAGGTCGCAGTGGGGCGCGTAGGCTATCGCCCGGGCTATGCACGGTTCGATCCCGTTCTTGACCTGGTAGAAGCCTTCGACAGTGCGGCCCTTGCTGTGGTCCACGAACTCCTGGTCGCGCTCGTCGATGTCTGAGGTCAGCAGCTTTGCGGCCTCGGCGTCTGTACGCGCCACGATCAGCGTCGGGACGCCCATCACGTCGGCCGCCAGGCGTGCGGCGTTGAGGTTGCGGATATGCGCCGCGGTGGGGATCAAGACCTTTCCGCCGAGGTGGCCGCACTTCTTCTCCGACGCCAGCTGGTCCTCGAAGTGGACACCCGCGACGCCGGCCTCGATGAATGCCTTCATGATCTCGAACGCGTTTAGCGGCCCACCGAACCCCGCCTCCGCGTCGGCGACGATCGGCGCGAACCAGGTGTCGACCGACAACCCGTTCCCTTCCTGCGTCTCGATCTGGTCTGCCCGCTGCAGCGTGCGATTGATGCGCTTGGCCAGTTCTGGCGCGGCATTGGCCGGATAGAGGGATTGATCCGGGTACATTGCGGAGGCCGTGTTCGCGTCCGCGGCGACCTGCCAGCCCGAAAGGTAGATCGCCTTCAGCCCCGCGCGAACCATCTGCATCGCCTGGTTGCCGGACAGCGCGCCAAGTGCGTTGACGAAGGGCTCGTCGTGAATGAGCTTCCACAGCCTGTTGGCGCCGTTCTCGGCCAGCGTGTAGCGAATGTCGATCGATCCGCGAAGGCGCTTGGCCTCATCCGCCGAGTAGGGGCGCTCGATGCCGTCGAAACGTCCCTTCGCGGCAGAAGGAACAAGCT
Source organism: Pseudomonadota bacterium (assembly GCA_023457435.1). Lineage (GTDB taxonomy): Bacteria > Pseudomonadota > Alphaproteobacteria > Rhizobiales > Rhizobiaceae > RCIO01. The sequence continues at coordinate 3,961 of JAEWLS010000021.1, read as the reverse complement.
TGTAAAAGTCCGTCATTGCACTCTCCGTCATTTTCGGGGCGGCTCGGGGAGTGGCCGCTTGCTTGCGACACTCTTTACATTGCACTGCCGAAAGAACGAAGAAAATGGCGGCATCGTTGCCCGAGAATCGGGTCAACGTGTCAACGCTGTGATCCACGTCGCTGTAAAGTTGTCAAATATGTAAACTCCGTCTAGATGTCACAATGGTGTAAAAGGGCGCCGGGATGGCTGAGCAGAAACTCTTCGCAGGGCCGCGTATCCGGCGTATCCGGGTCGCGAAGGGCCTCACGCAGACGGCAATGGCCGATGGGCTCGGCATTTCGCCGTCCTACCTGAACCTTATTGAGCGCAATCAGCGGCCTCTCACCGTTCAGCTCGTGCTGAAACTAGCCTCGATCTACAAGGTCGAGCCCGAAGAACTGCAGGGCGAGGCAGGCGCTCCGCTCTCTGCGTTGCGCGAGGTGTTTTCCGATTCCCTGCTCTCGGGCGAGCTTCCGGGCGAGCATGAGCTCGTCCAGCTAGCGGAGGTTGCACCGAACGCTGCGGGCGCGATGGTCAAGCTTTACCGCGGCTACCGTGAGCAGGCGGAGCGGCTGTCCGACTTGACGCATCTCCTGGCTGCAGAGGGGCGCGCGGTTGCGGGGGCGCGGCTCCCATCGGACGAAGTGAAGGACGCCTTCGAGCGGCGCCCAAACTATTTTTCCGCGCTGGAAGAGGAGGCAGACGCCTTCCGCTTGCTGCTGGTTCCCGGCGACGATTTGCGCACCGCGCTCCATGCGTGGCTGAAGTCGGAGCACGGAATTGCCGTGCGCGTCCTTCCGGTGGCGACGATGCCCAACTGGAAACGGCGCTATGACCGCCACTCGCAGCGGCTTTTCATCTCCGAACGCCTTTCCATTCCCGACCAGCTCCGGGAAATCGCAATCGAGGCAGCGCTGTTGAGAATGAGCGTAGTCATCGGCGCCGAAGTGCAGGCCCTTGCGCTCACCTCGGATGAAGCGCGTCGCATCGCTCGATTCGAGCTGGCGCGCTACGCCGCGCACGCTCTCATGATGCCGTATGAACCGTTCCTGACTTCGGCGCGTCGTGCGCGCTACGATGTCGACGTCTTGCGAGCCCGATTTGGTGTATCGTTCGATCAAGCCGCCACGCGCCTGACAACGCTTTCGCGTCCCGGGATGGCAGGCATTCCATTCTTCATGCTGGAGATCGATCACTCCGGCCACAGGCTTCGCCGCGCCGGCTCGCAGGGCTTTCCGCACCGTGCCTTCGGCGGCGCCTGCCCGCGGTTGGCTGCCTACGACACCTTTTCGAGACCTGCCCAGATCGCCGCGGAGGCTGTCGAGACGCCAGAAGGTGTCCGATACCTCACCGTATCGCGAACAGTCGACGGTCCGCAGGCGGGGTTCGACGAGCGGCCGCGACGGACCGCGTTGCTGCTCGCATGCGACCTCGACGTCGGTCTGGAGACCATCTACGGCGACGCTCTGCCGATGACGGCGCCAAAGCCCGGCAAGACTGCAGAGCCGCGCGTGAATCCGATTGGGCCCGCATGTCGGCTATGCGAGCGTCAGGCCTGCCTGTCTCGCGCGGAGCCGCCGGTGACGCGGCCGCTGGGGCTCGACGAGATGTCGACAGGACTTAGCGCTTACGATTTTCGATAGCGCCTGCCCAATGTCGCGGAGGCGATAGCAGAGCGGCACACGCCATGCGAATGCTCGACGCAGAATCGCGGACGAATCCACAATGACCACCGACGAGACCCCGGCGCCGAACGCAATGGCGGGCAGCGTACGGCTTGGGCTGCTGCTCGTGTTCCTCTCGGCACTCTGCTGGAGCTTCGGCGGCGCGATCTCGCGGTTCGTCGAGGTTTCGGACAACTGGACCATCGTCTTGTGGCGCTCGGGCTTCGCCGCCGTCTTCCTCGTCTGCTTCATGCTGTGGCGCGACGGTAAGGCGGGCACTGTCGCGCTGTTCCGCGGGATGGGCGTGCCCGGACTGGTCGTCGCCGCGTGTTTCGCGATCGCGGCCAGCAGCTTCGTGATCGCTCTCGCCTACACGACCGTCGCCAACGTCGTGCTGATCGGCGCAGGAGTGCCCCTTCTGGCGGCGCTGCTTGCATGGCTGGTGTTCAGGGAACGCGTGTCGGCGCCGACATGGCTGGCGATCGCGGCAGTCATCGCCGGCGTCGCCATCATGGTGTCGGAAAGCTTCACTGGCGCGGTCTCGCCCGTCGGCGACGGTTTGGCGATGCTCATCGCCGTGGTCTTCGCCATCGCTACGGTTGTAACCAGCCGCTACAAGCACGTCCGCATGATCCCGGCGACCTGCGTCGGCTGCATCATTTCCGCCCTGTTTGCGGCTACTCAGGCATCCGAACTCGCCGTGCCGGCGTCGCAGCTTGGACTGCTGTTCCTGTTCGGCGCGGTGAATCTGGGTCTCGGCTTCGCGTTCTTTACAATGGGAGCACGGCTTGTACCGGCCGCGTACGCCGCCCTTGTCGGTACATTTGAACCGCTTCTCGCGCCGGTGTGGGTCTGGCTGATACACGGGGAGGTGCCGTCCGGCCGAACAATCATAGGCGGCGTGGTGATCTTCCTCGCTCTGTTCACGCACATAGCACTGGAATTTCGCCGGAGCCGTGCGCCGGGGCGGCCCGCGGTCGGTGGCGTTCAGCCGCAGGGCTGACCGGCGGCCAGCGCCCGAATTTGCGCTTGTCGCACTGCAAAATCGAAAATAGGCTCGCCTCGTACAGGCTCACGGTGGCGCAATATGCGCTGCACCTTGCAGAGGTGAAAAATGACGATACGAACGACGCCCCTGTCAGTCGCCGCGGCGGCCATGCTCGCAGCCGGGACAATCGCAGCCGCAGCTCAGGAGCGCGTGGTCAACGTCTACAACTGGTCGGATTATATCGACGAGTCGATCCTCGAGGAGTTCACGAAAGAGACCGGCATCAAGGTGGTCTATGACGTGTTCGATTCCAACGAGATGCTCGAGACGAAGCTCCTCGCCGGGGGCAGCGGCTATGACATCGTCGTGCCCACCCACAACTTCATGGCGCGCCAGATCCAGGCGGGCGTTTACCAGAAGCTCGACAAATCCAAGCTTCCGAACCTCTCCAACGCGTGGGACGTGGTCTACAGCCGCGTCGAGAAGTTCGACCCCGGCAACGAATACTCGGTCAACTGGATGTGGGGCACCGTCGGCATCGGCTATAACGCCGGCAAGCTAAAGGACGCACTCGGCCTCGACAGCGTCGATTCCTGGGATGTCTTCTTCAAGCCCGAGAACCTGAGCAAGCTTGCCGACTGCGGCGTTTACGTCCTGGATTCTCCGGCCGACATTGTCCCCATCACGCTGAAGTATCTGGGGCTCAATCCTGAAAGCACGGAAGCGGCTGATCTTGCGAAGGTCGAAGAGACGCTGATGGCGCTGCGTCCGTCCATCCGCAAGTTCCACTCGTCAGAATACATCAACGCGCTCGCCAACGGCGACATCTGTTTCGCCATCGGCTGGTCGGGGGACGTTTTCCAGGCCGCGGACCGCGCGGCCGAGGCCGATCAGGGCGTCGAGGTGCGTTACGTGGTGCCGAAGGAAGGCACAGAGATGTGGTTCGACCAGATGGCGATCCCGGCCGACGCCAAGCACGTCGCCGAGGCTCACGAATTTCTCAATTTCGTGCTGAAGCCGGAAGTCGCTGCAAAGGCTACCAACTACGTCTACTTCCCCAACGGGAACAAAGCCTCCCAGCAGTTCATCGACAAGGAAATCCTTGAAGATCCGGCGATCTACCCGACCGACGAGACGGTGCAGAACCTGTTCACCGTGCTGCCCTACGACGCGCGCGCCCAACGCCAGATCACGCGTCTTTGGACAAAGGTCGTCACCGGCCAATGACGACATCGTAGCGCCCGGCGGCACCCCGGCGCGTCGTATTTGGGGACGAACCCGCCCCGGG
>JAEWLS010000020.1 GCA_023457435.1 Pseudomonadota bacterium | reverse complement strand
CCCCGGGCCCGCGTGCGGCTCTCCCCCCCCCCCCCGACGTTATCCTGCCAAGCGCCGCGGAATTGCCCGCTTACCTTCGGCAAACGATGCGCGGCTGACGACCGACCGGCGAGCCCGCTAGCTACCGCAGCTCGCGCCGGAGGATCTTGCCGACGTTCGTCTTAGGCAAGTCGGCTCGGAATTCGATGTGCTTCGGGCGCTTGTAAGCCGTCAGCTTGTCCTTGCAGAACGCAATGATTTCCTCGGCCGTCAGGCTCGGGTCACGCTTCACGATGAAGAGCTTCGGGGCCTCACCTGACTTCTCGTCCGGCACACCGATCGCAGCGACCTCGAGGACCTTCGGATGCTGCGCAACGACTTCCTCGAGTTCGTTCGGGTAAACGTTGAAGCCGGAGACCAGGATCATGTCCTTCTTCCGGTCCACGATCTTGACGTAACCGGCCTTGTCCATGAACCCCATATCGCCCGACTTGAAGAAGCCGTCTCGCGTCATGACCTTGGCCGTCTCGTCCGGACGGTTCCAGTAGCCCGACATGACCTGCGGGCCGCGAATGCAGATCTCGCCGACCTCGCCCGGCTTTACGTCGTTGCCGTCGTCGTCGCGGATCGCGATTTCGGTCGAGGGCATCGGAAGGCCGATCGTGCCGGTGAACTCCTTGCCGTCAAAGCGGTTCGCCGTTGCCACCGGAGAGGTTTCCGACAGGCCGTAGCCTTCGGCGATGATGTTGCCGGTCAGCGCCTTCCACTTTTCGGCCACCGCACTCTGGACCGCCATACCGCCGCCGAAGGTGAGGAACAGGTTCTTGAAGTTCAGCTTGCGGAACTCCTCGTTGTTCAAGAGCGCGTTGAACAGCGTGTTGAGGCCCGGGAAGACGTGGAATTCCTGCTTCTTCAGTTCGGCCACGAAAGCCGGGATGTCGCGCGGATTCGGGATCAGGATGTTATTGGCGCCCTGCTGCATGCCCATGATCGCGTTTACGGTCAGGGCGTAGATGTGATAAAGCGGCAGCGCGCAGACATAGGTGAGCTTCTCTGGCCGCTTCCGGCCGATGAATGCGCTCTCGACCCAGATCGCGTTCTGCGCGACGTTTGCAAGCACGTTGCGATGGGTGAGCATGGCGCCCTTGGCAACGCCGGTGGTGCCACCGGTGTATTGCAGGAACGCGACGTCGTCATGGCCCACATCGCCGGGGCGGAAAGTCTTCGACGTGCCCTGCTTCAGCGCATCGTTGAACTTCGCGTGCCCGGGCAGCGACCATGCGGGAACGAGCTTCTTGACGCGGCGCACGACGAGATTCACGACGACGCCCTTGATGCCGAGCATGTCGCCCATCGCGGCGACTATCGTATGCTTGACGTTCGTCTTGGCTACGACCTGCTGAAGCGTTGCGGCAAAATTCTCCAGGATGATGATCGCCTCTGCGCCGGAGTCCTTGAGCTGATGCTCGAGTTCGCGCGGCGTGTAGAGCGGGTTCACGTTCACCACGATGTAGCCGGCCCGTAGCACCGCCATGAGCGAGACGGGGTATTGCAGCACATTCGGCATCATCAACGCGACCCGCGCACCCTTCTTCAGGCCTTTCGACTGCAGGTAGCCGGCGAGGGCGCGAGACTTCTCCTCGAGCTCGCGGAAGCTCATCGACTTGCCCATCGAGGTGAACGCAGCGCGATCATTCCACTTGCGGCAGGAGGCGACCATCAGGTCGCCGATCGACTTGTCGGAGAGGTTGCCGATTTCGGTCGCGATGCCTGGCGGATAGCTGCCGTGCCAGGGTTGCGCGGTTGCCTTGGCCTTCACAGCAGGCTTGGCAGCGGCCTTATCGACCGGCTTGGCAGTCTCGGACTTGCGCGCAGTCGCGCTGTCCGCAGTCTTCGGCCGAGCCGATTTCGGAGATGCAGCGGAAGTCGCGTTCGCCTTTGCTGCGCTTTTCGCAGAAGCTTTGGCAGCCTTCGCGACGATGCTTTTGGGGGCCTTTGCGGCCACCGTTTCCGGCGCGCTTTTCGCCTTGGCCACGACCGGCTTCACCTCGGATGGCTTCTTGGCGATCTTCGCGTCTGCGGCCGGCGCTGAAATGGACGCGGCCTTCGGGGCGGACTTTGCCTTCGTTGGCTTGGCCGCGGGGGCTTCGGCCACAGCTTCTTTCGTCTTCTTTGTCGGGCCCTTCATCGTAGTCCTTGCCAAAATATGCCTCCCCTGCCGCGTCCGCGCTTAGTGCGTTATGTCCGTATGGAGGTATCTAGGCCTTGCCACCCGCCCCGCGCAAGCTCAGGCGGGATCGTCCTCCGCGCCCTTTTGGCCGTATCCCGAGTGGTTCTTGAGGAACTCCCTTTCCTCGGGAGTGGAGCTCCGGCCGAGCGCCTTGTTGCGATGGGGGAAGCGACCGAAGCGCGCGATGATGTCGCGATGCTCGACGGCGAACTTGAGCGCTTCCTCGTTGCCGGTCGACTTGAAGAGATCGACGCAGCGCTCCTGGTCCGCCATGACCTCTGAGTGCATGAACGGCATGTACAGGAAAGCGCGCTGCTCGGGCGGCACCTGCTCCTGGAAACCCTTCTGGAGCGCGTTGCGGGAAACCTCGACCGCGAGCTTGTCGGTGGCGAAGGCTTCCGGCTTGGCACGGTACATGTTGCGCGGGAACTGGTCGTAGACGATGACGGTGGCGAGGGCAGTCCGCGCATCGCTCATCGCCTCTGCGGGGATCGCCGTCGAGAGCCGTTTGAACAGCGGTTCGAAACGCTCCGTGATCTTGCGGTCCACCTCGGGGGTACCACCGAAGCGATCCTCGTTGGTCAGCTCCGAGAACCAGAAGTCCAGCACTTCGTCGCGCCACGCTGCCATGTTTGTCTCCTTCGACTCGACAATGATGGACCGGTCAGTCGACCTTGGAAATGTCGGGGACCGAACTTAGCAGCATCCTCGTATACTTGGCCTGCGGCGCGTCGAAGACAGCGTCGACGGGACCCTGCTCGACGAGCTTTCCCTTGTGCAGCACGCCTACGTCGTCCGCCATGGTGCGCACGACTGCGAGGTTGTGGCTGATCAGCAGGTATGTCAGGCCGAATTCGTCCTGCAGACGCTTCATCAGGTCGAGCACCTGTGCCTGCACCGAGACATCCAGCGCAGAGGTCGGCTCGTCGCAAACGATGAACTCTGGCTGGCTCGAAAGGGCACGTGCTATCGCGATGCGCTGCCGCTGACCACCGGAGAATTCGTGCGGAAACTTCCGCATGGAGGCCGGGTCGAGACGGACACGTTCGAGCAGGTCGGCCACCCTTCCCTCGATCTCGGAACGGCCGGAGGCAAGACCGAGCGCCTTCATCGGCTCGGCGACGATGTCGCCGACCCGCCAGCGCGGATTGAGGCTGGCGTATGGATCCTGGAAAATCATCTGCACCTTGCGGCGCCTCTCGGCGGCTCCGGCCGTCCAGATGTCCTTGCCGTCGAGCAGAACCTCTCCGGAGGTAGGCGGTATCAGCCCGACCATCATGCGGGCGCAGGTCGACTTGCCCGAACCGGACTCGCCGACCAGTCCGTAGGTCGAGCCCTTGCGGATCGAGAACGAGACGTCGTCGACCGCGTGCACCACCTTGCGGGTACCGCGCCCGAACAGTCGGTCGAACAGCGAGCCGGAAAGGTCGAAGTCGCGCACCAGCTGCTTCACCTCGACGAGCGGCTTGGGTGAGACCGGCGCCGCGTGCGTGCGGATCGGATCGGTGATGGAGGGGATCGCCTTGATAAGGCGGACTGTATAGTCTTCCTTCGGCCGCTTGATGATGTCCCCGACCTTGCCGGTCTCGACGATTTGGCCCTTGTTCATCACGATCATGCGGTCGGCCGTCTCGGCGATCACCCCCATATCGTGCGTGATCAGCATGACCGCCGCGCCGCGGCTCTCGCATAGCCGCTTCAGCACCTTGATGATCTGGGCTTGCACCGAGACGTCGAGCGCTGATGTCGGCTCGTCGGCGATGATCAGCTCCGGCTCGGCGGCGAGCGCCAATGCGATCACGACGCGCTGGCGCATGCCGCCGGAAAACTGATGCGGGAAGCTGTCGATGCGCTCTTCGGGGGAGGGGATGCCGGCCTCGCGCAGCAGTCCGATCGCGCGCTCGCGCGCTTCGGCCTCGCTAACCGGCAGGTGCCTCCGGATCGTCTCCACGATCTGGTCGCCGATCCGGTACAGCGGGTTCAGGCTGGTCAGAGGATCCTGGAACACCATGCCGATCCGCCTGCCGCGGAGCTTCTGCATCTCTTCCTGGGACAGGTTGTCGATACGCTTGCCGTCGAGCAGGATCTCGCCTGCGGTGATGCGACCGGGCGGTTCGATCAGGCCGATGATCGCCGACCCGGTCATCGACTTGCCGGCACCGGACTCTCCGACGACCCCAAGCACCTCGCCCGGCATGATGTCGAAGGAAACGTTTTCGACTGCCCGGAAATTGCCGCGCCGCAACGGGAAGTCCACCGTAAGCCCGCGCACCGAGACAACTGGGTTCACTTTTGCTTCGGTCCTCGGAGAAGCGCTGCCAGCAGCCCCTACAACGTCCATCAGCGCAACCTCGGGTTCAGAGCATCGCGCAGCCAGTCGCCCAAAAGATTGACCGAGAGCGCAAGAAGGATGAGCGCAACCGCCGGGAAGAACAGGATCCACCATTCCCCCGAGAACAGGAACTGCTGGCCAATGCGGATCAGGGTACCCAGCGACGGCTGAGTGGGCGGAACGCCGACGCCGAGGTAGGAGAGTGTCGCCTCTTCGATGATGGCGAGCGCGAGGTTGATCGTCGCGATGACCAGAACGGGACCCATCACATTCGGCAGGACATGGCCGACGAGGATGCGGATCGGGTTGACGCCCATGATGCGGGCGGCTGCGACGTAATCTTTTTGCCGCTCCACCATCGTCGCCCCGCGCACGGTTCGTGCGAACTGCGCCCAGTTCGCGAGCCCGATGGCGATGATCAGAACCCAGACCGCCATCGACTCGTGCTGGCTTGGCGGAATGATGCCGCGCGCCACCCCGAAAATCAGCAGCGCGATCAGGATCGCCGGAAACGACAGCTGGATGTCCGCGACGCGCATCACCAGGCTGTCGTAGACGCCGCCGATATAGCCGGCGGAAAGGCCGAGCGAAATGCCGATGAGCATGGCGAACAAGGTTGCCATCACTGCAACGAAAATCGAGATGCGGCTGCCGTAGAGAATTGTCGACAGCACGTCGCGGCCCTGATTGTCCGAACCGAACACGAAGTAGTTGCCGAACATCGACGTCGAGAACGGCTTCGTGAAGCCATCCATCAGGTTGAGGCTTGCCGGATTGAACGGGTTGTATGGCGAGATCCATGGCGCGAGAAGCGCGGCCAGCACCATCGCAAGCGCGACGATCGCGGCCACGATTGTCACAGGAGAGCGCCGAAACGAGAACCATACGTCGCTGTCGAAGAATCGCGCGATCGGGCCCTTCGGCTTCACCGCAGTGCTTTGTACCGTCATCGTGCTGCTCCTCCGCCCACGCGAAGGCGCGGGTCGACGACGTAGTACAGAATGTCGACGATCAGATTGATCACGACGAAGATCAGCGCGACAAACATCAGGTAGGCTGCCATCACCGGTACATCGACGACCTGCACGGAGTTGACGAAGAGCGATCCGACGCCCGGCCATTGGAACACAGTTTCGGTGATGATTGCGAAGGCGATGACCGACCCAAGTTGCAGCCCGGTGATGGTGATGACGGGCACCAAAGTGTTCTTCAGCGCGTGGCCGAAATTGATCGCACGGTTGGACAGTCCCCGGGCGCGCGCGAACTTGATGTAGTCCTGGCGTAGCACCTCGAGCATCTCCGCGCGAACCAGGCGCATGATCAGCGTGAGCTGGAACAGCGACAGCGTGATAGCCGGCAGGATCAGGGACCGCAGGCCGGACTCGGTCAGCAGCCCCGTCTTCCACCAGCCGAGGTCGACGACCTCTCCGCGGCCGAATGACGGCAGCCACTGAAGCTCGACCGCAAAGACGTAGATCAGTCCGATACCGATAAGGAACGTCGGCAGCGAAACGCCGACCAGTGAGAGCGTCATGACGACGCCGGTAAGGAAGCTGCGCGGTTTCAGCGCCGACATCACACCAAGTCCGACGCCGAACACCAGAGCAAGGATCGATGACGCCAGCGCCAGTTCGACGGTCGCTGGCAGGCGGCTCATGATCAGTTCGCCGACGGGTGCCTGCAGCCGGTACGAAATGCCAAACTGCCCCTGCAGGACGTTGCCGATGTAATCAGCGAACTGCACGTAGAAAGGTTCATTCAGCCCGAGACGCTGACGCAGCTCCTCGAAGTCCTCGATGCGCGAATCCTGTCCAAGCAGCGACGCCACCGGATCCCCGACGAAGCGGAACAGCGAAAAGGAGATCAGCGACACGATCAGCATCACGACAATGGATTGAAGCAGTCGTCGCAGTGTGAAGGCCAACATCGTCGTGGTCCCCGATAGCGGCAGTAGCCGGGCCGCTGGCACAGCAGGCGTGGCGTTGCCGTCTCGGTCACAAGGCAGCCGCGCCGATGCAGGCGCTTCTCCTCATGCCGTCAGGCGCCCCTTGCGGCTAAGCTATAGAATACAGCCCGCCGCGCAAGTTTGCGCGACGGGCTGCGATTTCCGAACCGGCCTTATTGGCCGATCGTTACTTCGTACATGCGTGGCTGGTTCTCGGGGTGAACAGCCAGGTTGATGCCCTTCTTCATTGCGTATGCGAGCACCTGGTTGTGTATCGGCAGGAGAACGCGGTCTTCCTGCACGACCTTCCAGATTTCGCCGATCGTGGCATTGCGCTTCTCGACGTCGACTTCGGTCGCCAGCGACTCGATCTTCTTGTCCAGTTCGGGATTGCTGTAACCGCCCGGATTGTACGCGCCGTAGTGGCCCGACTTGGTGTGGATCAGGTCGTTGAAGATGTAGGCCGAATCGAAGGTCGGAACGCCCCAGCCGAGCAGGTAGAAGTCGGTCTCGGCGTTCTGGATAAGCGGTGAATGCTGGGTAATCGGGCGCGAGGCGAGCGTCACCTTGATGCCGATCTGGCCCAGCATGCCGACGACCGCCTGGCTGATCGCTTCGTCGTTGACGTAGCGATTGTTAGGCGTGTCGAGCGTGATCGTGAACCCGTCCGGATAACCTGCGTCGGCGAGCAGCTGCTTCGCCTTGGCGACGTCGGCCTTCTCCGGATAGGTGTCGAGCTCCGGCGTCCAGCCATTGACGAACGGCGGTGTGGCGACCCCAGTCGGGATCGACTGGCCACGCATCACGATCTGCTTGATCGCGTTGCGGTCGATCGCGAGATGCATCGCCTCGCGAACCTTCGCGTCGTTGATCGGGTTCTTGTCCGTGACGTTCGAGCTCTTGAGCGGAGCGTCGCCGAACTTGTAGCCGAAATAGATCACGCGGTTTTCAGGCCCGGTGGAAACCGTAACGTTCTGCGTGCTTGCAAGGCGCTCGACGTCCTGCACCGGTACGTCCTGGACGAGGTCGACCTCGCCCGACAGCAGTGCCGCGACGCGCGTGGCGTTGTCTGCGATCGGCAGGTAGATGATCTCTGTGACCTGCGGCTTCTTTTCGGCCCAGTGGTTCGGATTGATTTTCATCACCGAACGCACGTCAGGATCGCGCGACTCCAGGATGTAGGGGCCGGTGCCGTTGGTGTTGCGCACCGAATAGTTGTCGTCCTGCGAACCTGCCTGCTGGACGGTGACGGCGTTGTTCTTCTCCGTCCACGTCTTGTCCATGATGAACGTGTTCGTCAGGTTGTTAGGGTACAGCGGCGAGGGGCCGGAGAGCTTCACCTCGACGGTGTGATCGTCGATGGCGGTAGCGCCCTGAACGGCAGCGTGCAGCTGCTTCAGGTTGGACTTATCCGAGCGGGCGCGATCGAGCGAGAACACCACGTCCTCAGCCGTGAAGTCCGCGCCGTCATGAAATTTTACACCCTGACGCAGCTTGAACACCCAGACCGTGGGATCGCCTTCCTTGACGTTCCATTCCGTCGCCAGGCGGGGGATCAGGTTGCCCTCGACGTCACGATCGACGAGCGTCTCATAGATGTGGTGAGCGAAGGTGTGCGTCACGCCCTGGTTCTGCGAATGCGGATCGAGCGTGAGAGCATCGGAAGCGCGCGCCCAGCGCAGCGTTTCGGCGGATGCTGACGAAGCAGCGGCAGCGAGCGCGATGACGCTCGCGGCGAGCAGGAATTTTTTCATGTTTTTTCCCGTTGTTGAGATGACGTTCCCGTGCCGGCGGTTGGTTCCGCCCACGATTGGGCGCGAACCATATTCGAGGTCTGCTTGCAATACAAACCCCTACATCCATGCCGTAGCGTGATGCGACGGCGTTATGTCGGTGCTGCGCAGCGTTCGCACTCAGACGAGAGCCAGTACCAGCGTGAGAGTGACGAAGCTGGCGGCAGTTGTCACAAGCAGTGCGATCGCCGCGATCCGGCCCAGGCCAAAGCGCTCGGCAAAGAGCGGATAGACCGTGAACATCGGCGCGGCCGCGAAGACCAGACCGGCCGCAACGAGAGCGGGCGGAATATCGCCTACAAGGATAAAGCAAAGGAGCGTCAGGAGCGGGTGAACGACGAGCTTGGCGATCGCGATGAGCGCAATGTCGCTGTTGACGTCGGTCGCCGTTACGGCCGCCAGGGCTCCGCCTACCGCGAACAGCGCGCTCGCGGTCGACGCGTTGGCGAAGAGGCTGATCGTCGTGGTTAGTGGCGTCGGCAGCACAACGCCGGCCGCGGACAGCACGACGCCGACCACGACGGAGATTACGAGGGGCATTTTCACAACGCGCAGCAGCGCTTCCTTGAGCACGGAAGGCGTCGCTTTGCCACCCTCGCGCCCGGACGCGGCGAGGCCGAGCGCCAGCGGCACCACCAGCACGTTCTCGACGAGAATCGTCATCGGCAGCACGATTGCCGCGCTGGCTCCCAGGGCGAGGCTTGCAACAGGATATCCGACGAAGCCGCTGTTGGAGTTCGTACCGCCGAGGGCTGCCATTGCCGCCCTGCTGACGTCGCGGCGCAGGACGAAGCGGGCAGCGCAATAGGTGAAGACGAACACGCCGAGCGACGCCGCCGCGTAGGCCAGGATGAAGCGCCAGCTCAGCGTTTGCGCGACGTCCTGGGAGAGCAGTGCGCGCAACACCAGCGCGGGCAAGGCTATATTGAGGACGAACCAGCCCATGCCGCGCACGAAGGACGGTTCGACGAAGCGCATGCGCGCCGCGCCGTAGCCGACTGCGACCATCAGGAATATCGGCAGGGTAACGGAAACGAGCTCGCTCAAGCGCGGCCTCGGCGGGGCGAGGAAAGCGGGGCCTGCGGCGATCGCCGCAGGCCCCGGAAGTCAACCTACTCGGCAGCCTGGCGCGTCCGCCAGCTGTCCGCGTAGTTTTCGCGTGCGTCGCGCGAGTACGGCACCGGCGCGACCTTGACGCGGATCTCGGTCTGCTTGTGCGGCTCGACCGTGGTTTTCCTGGTGCCGCCATTCTCCTCGCCCCAGACCATGGTCAGCACGTCGCCGACCTGCACGTCCGGATCGACGATGCCGAGCGAGAGGTACGAGCGCTCGTTGAAGGAGTAGCCCGAGAACATCGACATGCCGACGACCTTGCTGCCCTTCATGATCGCGTCGAAGCTCGACGAGGCATAGTTCGAGTTCGGGATATCGATGAACTTGTAGTTGTCGATGCCCGGCTCGAGAAGGGAGCGATGCACCTTGGCTACGTCGTCGGCATTCCACGCGAAAGTGACCTTCTTGCGGTGCGGCTTGTCGTGGATCTTCGCGAGTGCCTCGCGGCCGATGAAGTCGTGGTCGAACTTGACGAACGGGCCGTAGCCGAGCTCGTACGGCGTGACATAGTAGTCCTCGATGTTCTTCGACACGAAGCTGCCGCCGATGGACGCTGTGCCCTCATAGCCCTGCGCCGGCAGGTATTCGCGGTACGACTTCATGCGCTCGTCGGTATACACCGCCGGGAGCGGCGACGGGATCCAGCCGGATTCCATCGTGTTTGACGAGTAGGCGCGCGAGCCGCAAAGGCGCAATCCGAATTCCTTGCCGGCTTCGAAGATCGCGTCGCGAATCTCGTCCGCCTCCTCGTAAGGCCCCCAGATTTCGAGGCCCGGAGCGCCCGACATGCCGTGGCGCAATGTGCGCACCTTGCGGCCGGCTATGTTCATCTCGCCCATGGTGAAGAACTTCACCTCTGGGATGGGGCCGCCGTTGACCTTCTCCAGGATCTTCCAGGCGTTCGGTCCCTGTACCTGGTAGCGATAGCGCTTGCGGAACACGCCCTTTGATCCCGGGCGGGAGGGCGAGCGGTCGTCGCGTTCGGTGGTGACGTTGTAGCCGCCGGTCTTGGCGTGGAACTCGACCCAGTTGATCGTCGGCGCGCGGCCGACGATGAGCAACTGGTTCTGCGCAAGGTGAAACAGGATCACGTCGCCGATGACATGGCCGCTGTAGCTGGTCGGCACGAACTGCTTCGCGCGGTTTACCGGGAAGTTGGCAAAGCTGTTGATTCCAAGCGCCGAGACGAGCTTGAGGGCGTCAGCTCCCTCGATCATCAATTCCGCCATGTGATGCGTCTGATCGAATAGCACCGCGGTCTTGCGCCAGGCGACCTGCTCGTCGCGCCAGCTGGTGAACTCGCGCGGAACGACCGGATACACATAGGCTCCGATCTGCGAATTGCGCAGCAGGTCCACCGTGTTACCCGCTTCTTTCAGATGCTGTTCGAGATTCTTTTGTGCCATTTTCTACCTCCCGATGCCGGACCGCCGGTTCATAGAAAACGATATACGGCTGCATGCAGCCTGTATGCAATACCGGCGAGTAGTAATGTCGCTTATGGCTGCTATTCCCGCACCCAGGCCCAAGTGGGCATTAGCCACAACCGGTTATGGCAGATAACATTAGGCCTCTCTCCGAAGTGACCTTACGGCGCGCTCGGAGCGCGCCTTTCCCCTTTTCTCCGGACGACTTCTGTATACATTGCTGCCCAGCGGCTGCGGATTCCTGTTGCAGCCTGCCTCGTACGTACTCAGGGAGGATTCCATATGTTCTCGAAGACAGCAGCTGCCGTTGCACTCGGCGTCGGCCTGGCGTGGTCCGGGCTCGCCCATTCTCAGGAAACGCTGAAGGTCGGCATCATCCTGCCGTACTCGGGTCCTTTTGCCGACGCCGCGAAGCAGCTCCAGGCGGGTATCGACCTCTACATCGCCAAGCACGGCGACACCGTTGCCGGCAAGAAGATCCAGCTGATCAAGAAGGACACTGGCGGTCCGGCGGCCGATGCCGCGCAGCGCGCAGCACAGGAACTGGTCGTTCGCGACGGCGTCGACGTCATCGCCGGTTTCGCATTGACGCCCGAGGCGCTTGGCGCCGCTCCGGTCGCGACCGAAGCCAAGAAAATGATGGTCGTCATGAACGCGGCGACGTCGATCGTCACCGAGCAGTCGCCATACATCGTGCGCACCGGCGTCACGATCCCGCAGCTCAACACCGCCTTCGGCACCTGGGCGGCGCAGACCGCCGGCGTGAAGCAGGCCTACACGCTGGTTGCCGATTACGGTCCTGGTCACGACGCCGAAAAGTCCTTCTCCAAGGGCTTCACCGACGCTGGCGGCAAGATGCTCGGCTCCGACCGTACGCCGGTCGCGAACCCTGATTTCTCCGCCTTCGTGCAGCGCGTTAAGGATGCCAATCCCGAAGCGGTATACATCTTCGTGCCCGGCGGCGCGCAGCCAGCGGCCATCGGCAAGGCGCTGGCCGACCGTGGCCTGGCTCCCCCAGCCACCAAGGTCTTCGCGCAGGGCGAACTGACCCATCCCGAAGCGCTGGAAAGCATGGGCGCAACCGCCAAGGGAATCATCACCACCTTCCACTACACGCTCGAGCGCGACGCCCCGATGAACAACGAGTTCGTGAAAGGCTATCAGGAGGCCAATGGCGGCCGTAATCCCGACCTGTTCTCGATCGGCGGCTACGACGGCATGCACCTCATCTACGAGGCGGTGAAGAAGACCAATGGTGACGCGTCGGGGGATGCCCTGCTCGCCGCCGCCAAGGGCATGGCCTGGGAGAGCCCGCGTGGCCCTATGTCGATCGATCCGGAAACCCGCGACGTGGTTCAGACCGTCTACATCCGCGAGGTGCAGGACGTGAACGGCAAGCTCCAGAACGTCATCATCCATGAGATCCCGAACGTGAAGGATCCGCTGCACGGCCAGCCGAAGTAGGCTAGCCTCTTAAGACTCGGCCCGCCCCTTTTCTGCCTGACGGGCAGGGAAGGAGCGGGCCTTAACGGAACCCTGGACGGTAGTTCGACTGGTGCTCGGTAATATCGCGATCGTCCTGTTCGACGGTTTCGCCTTCGGGATGCTGCTGTTCGTCCTGTCGGTGGGCCTTTCGGTTACGCTCGGGCTGATGAATTTCATCAACCTGGCGCACGGTGCCTTTGGCATGCTCGGCGGGTACATCACGGTTCTGGCGATGCGCCAGGCCGGCCTCCCCTTCCTGCTGGCGCTTCCTGCCGCGTTCCTGGGTGCTGCGCTTGTCAGCGTGGTGTTCGAACGCATCTTCTTCCGTCGGCTCTACCGCGCCGGCGAGCTGAACCAGGTGCTGTTCACAATCGGCGTCGTGTTCGTCGCCGCGGCCGTCATGACCTACTTCTTCGGCACGGTGCAGCAGGTGATCATCCTGCCGTCGTGGCTGCGCGGCTCGGTCGATGTGTTCGGTCTGCCGCTGGGGACCTATCGCATCTTCATCATCGTCGTCGCCCTGATCGTCACCGCGCTGCTGGTATTCGGTATCGAGCGCACGCGCATCGGCGCGCAGATTCGCGCCGCCGTCGACAATCAGCGCGTGGCGCAAGGGCTCGGCCTCGATGTCGAGCGCATATTCGGCATTACCTTCGCGCTGGGCAGCGGCCTTGCCGGCCTGGGCGGGGGACTTGCGGTCGAGATCGTCGGGCTCGATCCGTCGTTCGGCTTCCACTTCCTGGTCTACGTGCTCATCGTCGTGTCCGTCGGCGGGCTCGGCTCCATTGGGGGGTCGTTCGCGGGTGCTGCGCTTCTCGGCATCGCCGACGTGGCCGGCAAGTACTTCGTGCCGCAGATCGGTTCGTTCCTCATCTACCTGCTGCTGGTCGCGATTCTCTTCGTGAAGCCGCTCGGCCTGTTCGGAAAGCGCTGAGCCATGGCCGAGACCACTCTCACCAACCCTCAGACATGGATGAAGCGGCAGAGCCGCTGGTCGATCTTCGAGATCGTCTTCTGGGCGGCGACCTTGCTGCCGTTCTTCCTGTTCCCGACCTATCTCACGCTCGCCAGCCAGGTTGCGATTGCCGCGCTGTTCGCGATCTCGGTGGACCTCATCCTCGGCTATGCCGGCATTGTCACGCTCGGCCATGCAATGTTCTTCGGCATCGGTGCCTACGCGGCCGGCATCATCAGCGTTTACGGCTGGGGCGAGCCGATCACCGGTCTGCTGTTCGCGGCCGCGATTGCCGGACTCGTGGGCTTGGTCGTTAGCTTCATGGTAGTCCGGGTCCAGCACCTTGCGTTGATCATGATAACGCTCGGGCTTGGGCTGCTCACACTGGAACTCGCCAACGCCATGACGTGGCTGACCGGCGGCACCGACGGGCTGCGCGGCGTCAGCACATGGAAAATCTTCGGCTATTTCCGCTTCGACCTCTGGGGATACACCGCCTACGGCTACACTTTGATCGCGCTTTTTATCGGCTTCCTGATTTCTCGCCGCATCGTCAACTCGTCTTTCGGACTCGCGCTCCGTGGCGTGCGCGAGAACGTCAAGCGCATGCCTGCCATAGGCTCGGATCACCGGCTGCACCTGCAGATGATCTACACGATCTCCGCCGCTATCGCCGGTGTCGCCGGGGGTCTGCTGGCCCAGACCACGAACGTCGTCGTACTTGATGTTTTGTCGTTCAACCGGTCGGCCGATGTCGTGGTCATGCTCATCCTCGGCGGCACCGGGCGGCTCTACGGCGCGATCGTTGGCTCTATCATCTTCCTCGTCGCGCGCGATCAGCTCGCCGGGGTCAATCCGCAATACTGGTACTTCTGGATCGGCCTCCTGCTGATGGTCGTCGTGTTGTTCATGCCAAAGGGCATCCTGGGGTTCCTCGCCAGAGTGACGGGGCGCGGCGAATGAGTGCCACCGAACAGCCGATCGTCCTCGCAACGGAATCGCTGCGTAAGAATTTCGGGGCGCTGCAAGTCTCGCGCGATGTTTCGCTGTCGCTGCCGCGTGGTTGCCGCTACGCGCTGATCGGCCCGAACGGCGCCGGCAAGACGACCCTCATCAACCTGATTACCGGCCAGCTGCGGCCCGATTCAGGCCGCATCTTCCTCGATGGCGACGATATCACCGCCGCCCCGGTTGCGACGCGCGTGCGCAAGGGGCTAACCCGCACGTTTCAGATCAACACGCTGTTTCCCGATCTCACGCCGCTCGAAGCCGTAACGTTGGCGGTGCTGGAGCGCGAGCGCGCCGCCGGCCAATTCTGGCGTAGATTGTCGACGCACTCAGCGGCGATCGACGAGGCGCACGAGATCCTGACGCGCTTGCGCCTGGCCGATGTCTCCACCCGACGGACGCGAACGCTGGCCTATGGTCAGCAGCGCCTGCTCGAAATCGCGTTGGCGCTGGCGACACGGCCGAAGGTGCTGCTCCTCGACGAGCCGGCGGCCGGTGTGCCGAAGGACGATAGCGCGATGCTGTTCGGCGTGATTGCGGCCTTGCCGGAAGACATCTCGGTGCTGTTCATCGAACACGACATGAACATCGTCTTCTCCTTCGCGACGCGCATCATCGTGCTCGTCTCGGGCGGCGTTCTGTTCGAGGGAGATCCTCAGACGGTTCGTACCGACCCGCGCGTGCGCGAGGTCTATCTCGGCCACGGCGAGGGCGCATTCCATGGCTGACACGCTGCTCGAGTTTCGCGATGTCCGGGCCGGCTACGGCGAGGCGGTCGTCCTTGACGGTGTCGCATTCAGCGTCCCGAAGGGCGGCAGCCTGGCGGTGCTCGGCCGCAACGGCGTCGGCAAGACGACGGTCCTCCTGACCATCATGGGGTTTGTCGGCCTGTCGCGCGGATCGGTCTGGTTCGAGGGCAAGGATATATCGAAACTTGCGCCGCATAAGCGGGCCCGCGCCGGCATAGGTTGGGTCCCGCAGGAACGCGAGATATTCCCATCGCTCTCGGTCGAGGAAAATCTCGTCGTGGCGGCGCGTCCCGGCCGGTGGGATCTGGCAGCGATCTACGGCTTGTTCCCGCGTCTGAAAGAGCGCCGCGCGAACATGGGCAACCAATTGTCGGGCGGCGAGCAGCAGATGCTGACGATCGCGCGCACGCTCATGACCAATCCCTCGCTGCTGCTGCTCGATGAGCCGCTGGAGGGCCTGGCGCCGATCATCGTCGAAGAACTGACCGCTGCCATCCGCCGCATGGCGGAAGGAGAGGGCATGGCGCTGCTGCTTGTCGAGCAGCATGCCGACGTCGCGCTGAGCCTCACGCGGGACGCGATCCTCATCGAGCGCGGCGTCATTGCTCACCGCGCCCCGTCGGCCGAGCTGATCAAGGACCGCGCCGTCCTCGACCGTTACCTCGGCCTGGAGCTGCAGGCTTAGCCGTTTTGCCGGCTAGAGCCCGAGCAGCCTCCGCGCGTTTTCCTTGAGGATCTTCGGGCGCACGTCCGGCTTGATGTCGAGCGTGCCGAAGTCCGCCAGCCAGCGATCCGGCGTGATGGCCGGCCAGTCAGAGCCGAACAGGATGCGATCCTTCAGGATCGTGTTGGCGTAGCGCACCAGGATCGGCGGAAAGTACTTTGGCGACCAGCCCGACAGGTCGATGTAGACGTTGGGCTTGTGGGTGGCGACGGCCAACGCCTCTTCCTGCCAGGGGAAGGAAGGGTGCGCGAGCACGATCTTCATATCCGGGAAATCGACGCAGACATCGTCCAGATACATCGGGTTAGAGTATTTGAGGCGCAGGCCGTTGCCGCCGTGCATTCCAGCGCCGACGCCGGTCTGCCCGGTGTGGAAGAGCGCCGGCATCCCTGTCTCCTGGATGGCTTCGTAGAGCGGCCAGGCCATGCGGTCGTTGGGGTAGAAGCCCTGGAAGGTCGGATGGAACTTGAACCCGCGTATGCCTTTCTCTTCGACCAGTTTGCGCGCCTCGCGCGCGCCGAGCTTGCCCTTGGCAGGATCGATCGAGGCGAACGGGATCAGGATGTCTGAGTGCTCGGCCGCGAGGTCGGCGACTTCATAGTTGTCGTAGCGCCGATAGCCCGTCTCGCGCTCGGCATCGACCGGAAAGATGACCGCGGCGATGTTGCGTTCGCGGAAATAGGCTGCCGTCTCAGGTATCGTCGGCTGCATGTTGCGCGAGCCAAAATACTTGCCCATCGCTGCCTGGAGATCGTCATAGCCATCATCCGGATGGGTCCCGCAAGGCTCCTCCGCATGCGTGTGGATGTCGATGGCGATGACCTTGTCCAGATCGACCATGGCTTACTCCTTGTCCTTGGCCGGCAACCAACCGGCGACTTTGCGCGACAACGTCAGCAATTGTGCGTGCTCATTCTCGTCGAGCATCGACAGCGCCTCGCGGTCCGCCTTGGTCATGGCGTCCTGCACCGCGACGATGGCGCGGCGCCCTTCGCCGGTGAGCTCCAATATCACGGAGCGGCGGTCGTTCGCGGGCACATGGCGTTCGAGCAGGCCGCGCGTTTCCAGTGCTCGCACCAGTTTCGTCATGTTCGGCCACTTTATCCGCAGCACATCGGCGATTTCGCCCTGACGGATACCGGGATTGTCGGCAATCGCAATCAGAACGGTCAGCTCCGATATCTTGAGCGGGCTCGGGCCGAGCAGGTCGAAGAAGCGCTCGAAAGCGGCCAGCTGCGCGATCCGCAGCATGAACCCAGCCTGCGTTGCGAGGACACCGAGGGAGATCGCCTGCGTGTCGCCTTGCGTGGCCTCCAGCGCCGCAGTCTGCTTGCGCAACGCGGCCATTTCAGGCCTTCCGCGTTTCCGGCGGCGCGACCTTCGCGGCCCGCTTCTCGACGAACGCACGCATCCGCTCGAGCGCTTCAGGCGTCGTCGTGGTCAGCGTCGCAATCATGGACTCGAAGAACAGGCCCTCGTCGTAGCCGCTGTCGTGGATGCGCTGCAGCGCGTTGATCGTGGCGTAATTCGACAGCGGAGCGTTGGTGGCGATTCGCCTGGCGATGGCGACTGCTTCTTCCAGCGCCTTCCCGGCGGGAACCAGATAATTCACGACGCCGATGCGCTCGGCATTCTCCGCGCCGATCGTGCGGCCAGTCAGCATCATGTCGGTCGTGCGCGGCACGCCGAGGAGGCGGGTTATGTTCACCGAGCCGCCGCCGCCGACGAAAATTCCGCGTTGACCTTCCGGCAGGCCGAAATAGGTCGATGGTTCCGCAACGCGGATGTGCGTCGTCGCGGCAAGCTCGAATCCACCGCCGATGACGGCGCCCCGCAGCGCCGCGATGAAGGGGATCGCACCGCGCTGGATTCGCCCAAAGACCCCGTGCCACGCACGCGAACCCATCACGCCCGCCATCACGTCCTTGCGCGAATGCTCGTCGAGGTCGAGACCAGCCGAGAAATGATCGCCTGTCGTTGCGATGACCGCAACCTTGGCTTCCGCCTGCGCCTTCTCGACCCAGGTCCCGAGTTCTTCCATCATGCCGTCGTTGATGGCGTTGCGTTTTGCCGGGCGGTCGAGACGGATGATCGCCACGTCGTCAGAAAACTCATAGGCGACCGATGCCATCTGGTACGCTCCCTGGCGCGGCGCAGGCCGCCCGCAATGCCCGGCACACTATTGGCTTTGAAATTGTTTTCAAGTGAATTAGTTTGGGCCGTGCGTAGTTGCCGACGCGGCGCTGGGAGGTTGCAATGCAGGCTGTCGACACGAAGGCTGTTTCAGCAGCCGGGGGTACCCGTTTCTGGCAGCCAGACGTACTTGTCCGCCACAGGGCCGACGGCACCTTCTATGTCGAGCAGCGCCAGCCGCTTCCGCCCTATCCGGATCGCATCACCGAGCCATTGCTCGAATGGGCCCGCAAGGTGCCGGACCGGACGCTGTATGCGGAGCGCGCGCCCGACGGCAGCTGGCGCCGGCTGACGTTTGCCGAGGCCGTCGAAGCAGCCCGCAGTCTCGGCCAGTTCCTGCTCGACGCCGGCCTCTCGGCCGAACGCCCTCTTGCCATCCTGTCCGGCAACGATCTCGAGCATGCCATGCTTGCGCTCGCTGCGGTTCATGTCGGCATCCCCTACGCTGCGATTTCGCCAGCCTACTCGCTGGTCGGTACCGATTTCGGACGCCTTCGGCAGGTGTTTGACGGCATCACGCCGGGCATGGTCTTCGCCGCCGATGCCAAGCGCTTCGGGCCGGCGGTAGAGGCGGTGGCCGGCAATGCGCGCCGTCTTTACGCCCGGGGTGCACCCTCCAAGGAAGAGGATTTCGCCACCGCCCGAGCCACGGTCGCGACCGATGCCGTCGATGTTGCCTTTGGCGCGATCCGGCCGGACGATGTTGCCAAGTTTCTGTTCACGTCGGGTTCGACCGGCACGCCCAAGGCCGTCGCCAACACGCAGCGCATGGTCTGCTCCAATCAGATCATGACGCGCGAGACGTTTCCCTTCTTCCAGGACGAGCCCCCGGTTCTGCTCGACTGGGCGCCATGGCACCACACCGCGGGCGGGAACAAGCTGTTCTTCATACCGGTCTTCAATGGCGGGACGCTTTACATCGACAACGGAAGCCCTTCGCCGGCGGGC
This sequence comes from Pseudomonadota bacterium, assembly GCA_023457435.1. Classification (GTDB taxonomy): domain Bacteria; phylum Pseudomonadota; class Alphaproteobacteria; order Rhizobiales; family Rhizobiaceae; genus RCIO01. Next base: position 129,411 of record JAEWLS010000020.1, on the reverse strand, counting down.
GTAGTCGAAACCGCCAGGAACATCCGCGACGTTGCCCCGACCTGGTATTTCAACGTGCCGAAGGGGTTCGATGCCCTGATCCCTCTCCTGGAGCGGGACGAGGCCCTTCGTGAGGCGTTGTTTCGGCGGCTTAAGATGCTTTGGTACGCCGGCGCGAGCATGCCGCAGCACACCTGGGACGCGCTCCAGCGCCTCTCGATGCAGGCAACCGGTCGGCCGGTGATTATCGGGACCGGTCTCGGCGCCACCGAGACAGCGCCGGTCGCGCTTTCCTGCACATGGCTGCAGGACAAGGCAGGCAATGTCGGCCTGCCCGTAGCGGGCGTCAGCCTCAAGCTCGTACCGATGGAAGGCAAGCTCGACGCGCGGGTCAAGGGCCCGAACATCACACCCGGATACTGGCGCGCGCCGGAGCTGACCGCTGCCGCGTTCGACGAGGAAGGCTATTACCGTTTCGGCGACGCATTGCGGCTCGCTGATCCGGAAGACGTCTCCGCCGGCTTCGTTTTCGACGGTCGCACGGCCGAGAACTTCAAGCTCGACACCGGCACGTGGGTGAGCTCAGGTGTGCTGCGGATGGGTTTCGTCGACCATTTCGGCGGGCTCGTGGTCGACGCGGCGATGGCCGGCGGCGACCAGCCGTTCGTATCGGCACTGGTCTTCCCGAACCTCGAAGCGCTGAAGCGTCTCGCCGGATCGGACCTGCCGGTCGAACAGCTCTTCGCGCATCCTGCGGTGGTAGGCGAGTTCAGACGTCAGCTCACCGAGCTGGCCAAGCACAGCACGGGCTCTTCGACCCTCGTCAACGCGGTTCTCCTCGTCGACCCGCCGCCGTCCCCCGAGCACGGCGAACTGACCGACAAGGGCTCGGTCAACCAACGTGCCGTGCTGCGCAACCGCGCGGAACTCGTGACCGAGATCTATACTGGCTCGCCGCGCGTGATCATGATCTGAATCAGTGTTCGGCAATGTGTGGTGGTGCCGCAGAAGGGACTCGAACCCCCGACCCCATCATTACGAATGACGTGCTCTACCAACTGAGCTACTGCGGCCCGCAGCGCTTTATTGGCCGCGCTGCAAACGTGGGCGGCTGATACCGCCATAGATCGTCGATGGCAAGGCCGCTTGCGCATCGGATCGCGGGTTGGCGCCGCTGTCCGCCTGCGCTAGACTCTCCTCAGGCGACGCGCGTCCTTCGCCCGAGGGCGCCACTTACCCATTCGGAATGGATTTCATGGCGGACGTATCCCTGGTCGTAAACGGACGGAATGTGTCTGGGTCTGTGGAAGATCGCACGTTGCTGGTGCACTTCCTGCGCGAGAATCTTGGGCTCACTGGAACACATGTCGGTTGCGATACCTCGCAATGCGGGGCTTGCGTCGTCCATGTTGATGGCATGGCGGTGAAATCGTGCACGATGCTCGCCGCCCAGGCGTCTGGCTCCAGCGTGCTGACCATCGAGGGGCTCGCTGACGGCGCGAAATTGCATGTCGTGCAGGCGGCGTTCAAGGAGCACCATGGTCTTCAATGCGGGTTCTGCACGCCCGGCATGATCATGGCGGCGGTCGACATGATCGCGCGCCACCCCGGCGGCCTGGACGAAAGGACGGTGAGGGCGGAGCTCGACGGCAACATCTGCCGCTGCACCGGCTACCACAACATCGTCAAGGCGATACTGGCGGCGTCCGAGGAAATGTCCGGCGGCGCGGCAAGGGCGGCATAAGTATGTATCAGACCACCTATCATCGCGCTGCGTCGGTTGCGGAAGCGCTGTCGCTGGTCGCCGGCGCCGACGACGGCAAGTTCGTCTCCGGCGGCATGACCCTCATTCCGGCGATGAAGCAGCGCCTTGCCGCGCCGTCGGACCTCGTTGACCTGCGTCACATTGCCGAGCTCAAGGGCGTGCGCGTATCCGGGCGCGACGTCAGCATCGGTGCCGGCACCACGCATTTCGAGATCGCCAACGACGCGGCTCTCAAGGCGCTGTGCCCTGCTTTTGCCGGTCTCGCCGGCCACATCGGCGATCCCCATGTTCGCTACATGGGAACGATAGGGGGCTCGGTCGCCAACAGCGATCCGGCGGCCGACTATCCAGCCGCATTGCTGGCTATGGCCGCGACCATCGTCACCAACAAGCGGGAGATCGCTGCCGCGGACTTCTTCACCGGCCTGTTCGAAACCGCGCTCGAAGACCACGAGATGGTGACCGAGATCCGTTTCACGGCGCCCGCGCAGGCAGGCTACATGAAGTTTCCGAATCCGGCCTCGCGCTATGCGATGGCAGGCGTCTTCGTTGCGCGCGACGAGGATGGCGTGCGTGTCGGAGTGACCGGCGCCGGAGACAATGGCGTCTTCCGTGCCGAGACGCTAGAGGCCGCACTGTCGCGGAACTTCAGCCCATCGGCTCTGGAAGGCATGACGTTTCCTTCGGACAGCATGATGGGCGATATCCACGCGAGCCCTGCCTATCGCGCCAATCTCGTCGTCGTAATGGCCAAGCGCGCGGTCGCGGCCGCGATCGGCTGATCGTCTCAGGCCTCTGCGCGTATCAGGACATGTACCCGCGTTCCCGCCGCGGGTACGTAGCTGACTTCCGTACCCAGGTTCTGCGCCATGGCCCGGACGATCCTCATGCCGAGGCCGGTGCCTTTCGCCTTGCCGGTTCCATCCCACCCGATGCCGTCGTCTTCCACTTCGAGCAGGGCGGCCGTGTGACTCTCGGGCTGCAGCCGCAGCCGGACCTCGCCGGGATCGCGTCCGGCATAAGCGTACTTGTACGCGTTGGTGACAAGTTCGGTGACCAGAAGTCCTACCGAGACCGCGCGATCGGTAGGCAGCCGGAACGGCGCCAGCTCCATGCGGATCGTCGGTCGGTGCCCGGCAGCCTTCATCGAGGTGTCGAGTTCGGCCATGAGCGACGCGAGATACGAATCCAAATCGACCGTCCGCACGTCGTCCGACGTGTAGAGCTTGCGATGCAATCCGGCGATCGCCGAGATTCGCGCCTGCGTCTCGGCGAGCGCGTCGCGTGCCGTCGGATCGGACACCGCCGCTGCCTGCATGCGCACCAGGGATGCCACGAGCGCCAGGCTGTTGGCGACACGATGGTTGACCTCGGCGAGAAGCAGCTCGGCACGGTCGCGGGCATCGCGCACTTCCTGCTCGGCGCGTTCCCGCTCGCGCTTCCAGCGTGCCTTCTCGACCGCCTGGTCTATCGCGCTCGCGAGCAGCGTCACGAAGCCTTCGTCGACGCTCTTGTGCACATAGTCCGCGGCGCCGGCCTTGAGCGCCTCGACAGCGATGCTGGTGTCGTCCGAGGCGGTGACGTAGACCACGGGGGGTGCGTCGGCAGACGCGGCCAGGCGCTCCAGCAGCCAGGTACCGGTACCGCCTTCCAGATAATGATCGAGAACCACCACGTCGATGCCGCCCGCCGCGATCCGGGCCAGGCCGGCCTCACCGGTAGTCTCGTTCTCCAAGGCATAGCCCCGCCGTCCCAGCGCGCGCGACAACAGGCGCGTCAGCGCCTCGTCGTCGTCGATATGCAGAACGCGAAGATTGCCGTTCGGCATCATTCCGCCTCGGGCACCTGCATGACCGAGAAGAACAGGCCGAGCTGACGTATAGCGTTGGCGAAATTCTCGTAGTCCACCGGCTTGGTGATGTAGACGTTGGCCCCGAGATCGTAACAGCGCTTGATCTCGCGCTCGTCGTCGGTGGTGGTCAGCACCACGACCGGCGTGCGCTTGATGTGCACGTTGGACTTGATCTTCTCGAGGATATCGACGCCCGTCATGTCGGGCAGATTGAGGTCCAACAGCACAAGGAGCTGCTGCCCTGCCTGCGACAGCCCGCTGCCGTCGCTGCCGAGCAAGTGATTTAGCGCCGCGGTGCCGTTGGTGAACGGGAGGATCGGGTTGTTCACACCGGCGCGGCGGATGTTCTTCTCGATCAGCCTGGCATGGCCTTCGTCGTCCTCGATCATGACGATCGTGACGGGTTTGGCGTTATGACTCACTCTGCTTACTCCTCTGCACAGTGCGCAAGTCGGTCGGCAGCATGACCGTCATCGTGGTGCCGATATCGAGTTGCGACGAAAGGGTGATGTCCCCGCCGAGATTGCGCACCAGCGACCGGACATGCGCGAGACCGATGCCTTCGCCCGGCTTGTCCTGCGAGCCGGCGCGCCGGAACAGGTCGAAGACGCGCTGGTGGTCGGCCGCGGCAATGCCCCGGCCATTGTCGGCGACGTCGATGCGCACGCGCCCGCCAATGTCCGGCCGAACGCGGATATCGATCTCGATGGGGCGATCCTTCGCACGGTACTTCACCGCGTTGTCGACGAGGTTGCCGAAGATCTGTTCCAGCGACAGCCTGTCGCTGACAATTGGCGGCACGGATGCGGTGATGGTCACCTTGCCGCCGGTCTCCGCGACCTGATGGTGGACATTGTCCGCCGTGACCTCGAGAATTGCCTTGAGGTCGATGGTTTCGGGGACCAAAGGCCGGCGTCCATCGCGCGATATCTTTAGAATCGCATTGATCAGGCCGTCCATCTTTCTGGTTGACGACCGGATGAAGCCGATGGCTTCCGGCAGGTCCTCCGACGCGGCCTGTCGCGCATCCTGAATCTGCTGCGGCGTAAGCTCCGCGCCGTCGGCGAGGACGTACTCCTGCACGGTCTTCATCGTCTGGTCGAGTTCGCTGGTGAAGCCCATGATGTTGACCAGCGGCGCGCGCAGGTCGTGGGTCACGATGTAGGCGAAGCGCTGTACCTCCTCGTTGGCCCGGATGAGCTCCTGCGTCCGCTCGTCGACTCGCTGCTCCAGTGCGCTATTCAGCACCTCGAGTTCGGCGCGCGCATCGACCAGTTCGCTCGTGTAGCGCAGCGCCATGACCACCGCCGCACCGGCGACGAGGATAATCAAGCCGCCGCCGCCGATCGTCACCCAGCGCAACCACCATAGGTTGTTGCGCTGTGCCGACACCCCGGCGCGAACACGATCGTCAGCGGCGTTGAGAATCGCTTCGAGCACCATCCGGCTCTGGTCCATCAGCGCCTTGCCGCGATCCGTCCTCACGATCTCGATTGCTGCATCGCGCTGCCCCGACCGCGCCAGCGCGATCGTTTCTTCCATCTCGGCAAGCTTCTGGCGAATGGCTTCGCCAAGCCCCTTCATGGCCTCGTCAGCCTGCGGGAAAGGCTTGAGGACTTCCACCAGGCGCGCGTATGCCGGTTCCACCGCGACGCGGGCCGAATTGAACGGCTCCAGATAGCTCTCGACGCCGGTCAGCAGGTATCCGCGCTGACCGATCTCCAGGTCTTGCAGCGCCTTGCGGGTGTCGATGACCGCGCGGCGGCCAGCTAGCGCGAGCACCTCTTCGTCGAAGAACGCGCTCGAGCGTTCGACCAGCCACCACGATGTGCCGACGATGCCGAGAAGCGCCAGCATCCCCGCCGCAAGCAGGGTCGCCGTTGTCCAGAGGAAGACGTTCTTTGCGATCGGCATTAGTGGGCAGTCGGATCCGGCGAGAGTCGCAGATCAGTGCCCCATGCATCACCAATATGCCAGTGTTTATCTACTGAGGCACCCGATCCGCTGCGTCAATCCGCGGCGCGCTTAACAATTGATGTTAAGCGATCTTCAGAATGCGTTCGCGGGCAGTGTCGTACTCGCTCGCGAGACGATCGACCAGTTCGGCCGCAGGCACCACCGCCTTCACCGAGCCGATACCTTGCCCGCTTCCCCAGATGTCGCGCCAGGCCTTGGTCAGATTGCCTTCGAAGCTCATCTTCGACGGATCGGATTGGGGAAGCCGGTCCGGATCCATTCCGGCTGCGACGATAGAGCCCTTGAGGTAATTCCCGTGCACCCCGGTAAAGAGATTCGAGTAGACGATGTCTGCCGCGTTGGAGCCTACGATCATCTCCTTGTAGGCGTCCGTGGCGCGTGCCTCCGTCGTCGCGATGAAGGGCGAACCGATATAGGCGAGATCGGCGCCCATCGCCTGCGCCGCCAGAACCGCCCCGCCATTCGCGATTGCGCCGGAGAGCAGCAGCGGCCCGTCGAACCACTGGCGGATCTCCTGGACGAGCGCAAACGGCGAGAGCGTGCCAGCATGTCCGCCGGCGCCCACCGCTACGGCGATAAGCCCGTCCGCGCCCTTCTCGATAGCCTTGCGGGCATGCCGGTCGTGGATGATGTCGTGCAGCACGATGCCGCCGTATGAATGCACCGCCTGGTTCACCTCGGGCACGGCGCCGAGCGAGGTGATGACGATCGGCACCTTGTACTCCACGCACATCCTGAGATCGTGCTCGAGCCGGCTGTTCGACTTATGCACGATCTGGTTGACGGCGAATGGCGCTGCGCGATGAGCAGGGTTCGACGCGTTGTGGCTTGCCAAGGACTCGGTAATCTCGGCGAGCCATTCGCTGAGTTGTGCCTCGGGTCTGGCGTTCAATGCAGGAAACGACCCGACGACGCCGGCCTTGCACTGCGCCAGAACCAGCGGCGGGTGCGAGATGATGAAAAGCGGGGAGGCAACGACGGGAATTCGCAGGTCACGCTTGAGAATATCAGGCAATGCCATCGTCAGTCTCCCCGTACAATTGACGTGCGCGTAAACGTAAGCGTTTCTAGCAGATCGTTGTCTGCGGTCAATTCGGCCGACTCCGTCCGATTGCCGTCCGGTGTTGCCGTGGAACCGTTGCGAGCCGGGCTTGCAGCATCTAACGATGCTTTCGCGGCTTATGAGGATCGTGGGCGAGTGGACGGGATTGAGAGCGCGATAAGAAACGCGCTGGCGCGTGGCGACGCACGCGACCGCGCTTTTCGTGAGCGCGTCTATCGTTCCGTCTTCGCGGCTCTCGAAAAGAAGATCGTCGAGACGCCCGACATGAGCGCCGACGAGGCGCAGCGGCGTCGCGAGGTGCTCAAGGATCGCATCATCGTCATCGAGCGTGAGTTCGTGCCGCGGCCGGCGCCAGCGCCTTCCGGACCCGCCGTCGACCACCCGTCTTCCCAGCCAGCCTCTGCAGCACCGGTGCCGTCCGTCGACGCACCGCATCGAACAGCCCCGGTCGAGAGCTTCGAGCCGCTCGAGATGACGCCACGGCGGGAAGCGGTTCCCTCTGGATACACGTTGCCTGGCGTAGCGGGCGACACCCGCGACGACTATCCTGACGAGGCAGCGCAGGAGCGCCGTCGGCCCTGGGGCGTCCTGCTCATCGTCGTGACAGTTCTCGCAATGGCTGCGATCGCCGGGTGGTGGGCAGTCGAGACCGGTTTCTTCGGACGCGACGATGGATCGGTGCCGAACCCGCCAGTCGAGCTCGAGGAAGAAGAATTCACGCCGGACGCACCGCCGCCTCTGAGCGGCGGAGATAGCGCCGAGCTCGATTGGATAACGGTGTTCTCGCCCGGCGACGCCGCCGCGGTGAACACCGCGCCCGGCGCATCCGCCGAAGTGCTGCGGGAGGAGAAGACGCCGTTCCTGCGCGTGCGTTCCGGCGCGCCCGACGCGCCAATCACCTTCGGCATCAGCCGCGCCGCGCTGGCTGCCGTTGCGGGCGGCAAGGCGGTGTTCGACATCGTCGCGCGCGCGCAGGAAGGGCAGGAGAGCCAGATCTCGGTGTCATGCAACTTCCGCGACCTCGGCGACTGCGGCAGGCGTCGCTATGTCGTCGGCTTGCATCGATCCGACTATCTCTTCGAGGTGGAGCTGCCGTCCGGTCAGCCGGGCTCGGACGGCGCGATCTCCATCGTCACCGACGTCGAAAGCGGCACCAGGGCCATCGACATCTTCGAAATCAGGCTCGCACCCGCGGAGTAGTCCTCGTCTGCGGCGACGGTTCGTCCAGCATTGCGGTCAGGACCTCGATCCTGTCAGCTTCGGCCGGTGGCTTGTCCCAGCGCAGGCGCGAGACGCGCGGAAAGCGCATGGCTACCCCGGACCGATGCCGCGTCGAGCGGTTCAGGCCCTCGAACGCGACCTCGATCACGAGCCCATGCCGCGGCTCGGCGCGCACCGAACGCACCGGGCCGAAGCGCTCTACCGTGTTGTCGCGGACGAACTTGTCGAGCTGCTTCAATTCGTCGTCCGTGAAGCCGAAATAGGCCTTTCCCACGGGCACAAGCTCGGGCTTGTCCTCCGGCCCGGCCCACACGCCGAACGTGTAGTCGGAGTAGAAGCTGGATCGTTTGCCATGGCCGCGCTGCGCGTACATCAGCACCGCGTCCACGGTGAACGGATCGCGCTTCCACTTGAACCAGGGCCCCTTCGGGCGGCCCGCAAGATAGGGCGAATCCAGCCGCTTCAGCATGACGCCTTCGATCACCGGGTGCGGCGGCGCGCCGCGCATCCCGTCCAGCGTCGCGAAATCGGGGAAGGGCACCAGGGGCGACACGTCGAACCGCTCCGGATCGAGCTTTGCGACGAAACCCTCCAGCCGCTCCCGACGTCCCGTGAAAGGCAGAGATCGCAGGTCCTCGTCGCCGTCGAACAGGATGTCGTAGCAGCGCGCGAACACCGGATACTGCGTCAGCATCTTTGCCGACACTGTCTTGCGGTTGAGCCGCTGCTGCAGGTCCGAGAAGCTTCGAGGGCCGCTGGCGGGCGAACCGACAAGCAGTTCGCCGTCTATCGCGCCTTCGAAGTTCATCGCGTCGAGCAGGTCCGGAAAAGAGCCGGAGATGTCGTCCCCGGTACGCGAATAGATGCGTTGCACACCGGCCTCGCTCACCGCCTGGATGCGGATGCCGTCCCACTTCCACTCGGCCGCATACTCGGCAGGGTCGAGCTTATCGAGGTCGCGCTCTTCGATCGCATTCGACAGCATGACCGGGCGGAACAGCGCCGCGGCGGCGCGCTCCGGCTTCTCCGCCAGTCCGTCGAGCCAGGCGAACAACGGCAGATAGGGCGGCGAGAGACCGTGCCAGACTTCCTCGATCTCGGCGACGTCGACGTTGCCGTAATCGGCGAGCGCCTGTCGCGCGAGGCGCGCCGAAAAGCCTATGCGCAGACCGCCGGTGACCAGCTTGATGGCGGCGAAGCGTCCAGAGGTGTCGAGACGGTCGAGCAGGGCTGCGTGCAGCTTCGGCGCATCGGACCGGCTGGCCCCGTCGAGCATGTGGACGACCTCGCCAAGCGTCGGCGGCGGCGCGTTGTAGCGCACGTTCGATTCCGGCCACACCAGCGACAGCGTCTCCGCGAGATCCCCGACATAGTCGTACGAATAGGCCAGGAGGACCTCGTCCATGCGCTCCAACGCAAGCGTGCGCAGCACTGCGGGCTTGACGCTGGCGAAGGAAAGGTCGCCGGCAATGGCTGCGAGCGCATAGCCTCGGTCAGGATCGGGCGTCGACGCGAAGTAGTCGCGCATCAGCTTCAGCTTGGCATTGCGCGACGCCGTCAGCACCAGTCGATCGAGTAGTTCGGCGAAGCGGTTCACTAGTCGCCCTCGTCCTCGAACCCGACCAGATGCAGGGCCTTGGCTGCTATGCCCTCGAGTTCGCACCAGCGTACCAGCGCTTCCTCGCGACCATGGGTCACCCAGACCTCGCGCGCGCCGGTGTCGCGGATGGTCTCGATCAGTTCGTCCCAGTCGGAATGGTCGGAAATGATCAGCGGCAACTCGACGCCGCGCTGCTTGGCGCGCTGCCGGATGCGCATCCATCCGGACGCAAAGCAGGCGACCGGATCGGCGAAGCGTCGCGCCCAGCGGTCGGCGAAGGCCGAAGGCGTACCGATGACGACTTCGCCGGCGAAGTCGGTCTTCTTCGCGCCGTCGAGCGTCGCTGGCTCCAGCCGCCCGAGATCGATGCCTTCCGACTGGTAATAGTCGCACAGCTTTTGCAGCGCCCCATGGATGTAGATGGGCTTCTCGTAGCCATTGTCACGCAGCAGGCGGATGACGCGCTGCGCCTTGCCTAGCGCATAGGCGCCGACCAGGTGGGTTCGTTCGGGAAACGCCGCCACGGAATCGAGCAGCCTCCGCATCTCCGCGCCGGGCGAGGGGTGACGGAACACCGGCAGGCCGAACGTTGCCTCGGTGATGAAGACGTCGCAGGGCACGACCTCGAAGTGTTGTGCCGTAGGGTCAGGGGTGCGCTTGTAGTCCCCGGATGCGACGATCTTCGGTCCTCCGCATTCGACCGCGATCTGCGCCGAGCCCAGCACGTGGCCGGCCGGATGGAAGCTCACTGTCGCGTCTCCGGCCTTGATTTCCTCGCCGAACTCCGCGGCTTGCATGGACTGTGCGAAGTTCTCGCCGTAGCGCAGCCGCATGATGTCGAGCGTCTGCCGCGTCGCCATCACCTTCGTATGGCCGGGGCGGGCGTGGTCGGAATGGCCATGGGTGATCAACGCGCGGTCGACCGGCCGCACCGGGTCGATGAAGAAGTCGCCGGCGGGACAGTAGAGCCCCTCGGGGCGTGTGTGCAGGACCTGATTGGCGCGCATGGCATGAACATAGGCTCGCCGGCGCCGCGGAAAAGTCTCTTGCCGCCGCCGTTGTGTCAGGAGTATCAGCGCCCGCCCGCCGGTGCGGGACGGACCTCATTACATGCAGCGGCTACAGCTCTCGTCTGGCGATCTCGTCGCCGACCGTCGGGCGGACTATGCGCTGATGCTCCATGAGGCGGGCGATCACATATCGGCCGCCGGACTCATGCGCGACACGCTGGCGCTGGTGCCAGGCTGGGTAGCGGGATGGTATCGGCTGGGGGAGATGCTCGAAGCCTTGTCGGAAGGCTCTGGTGCTTCCGACGCATATCGCGAAGCGCTGCGGCTCGACGCGGCGGATCGCCTAGGTGCGGGGCTGAAGCTGGCGGCGGCAGGTGAAGTCGCCGTGCCGGCGTCGCCGCCTCCGGCCTTCGTCGAGGCGCTTTTCGATCAGTACGCGCCGCAATTCGATGGCGCTCTTGTCGATCGGCTGGAATACCGCGTACCTGAGGTGCTGTCGGCCGCGCTCCGGGCGATACCGGGACGGTTCACTCACCTCGTCGACCTCGGATGCGGCACCGGACTGATGGCTGAACGGCTGACCGACCGCGCCGACTTCATCGAGGGCGTCGATATCTCCGCAGGGATGCTGAGGCAGGCGGAACGCAAGCGGCTCTACGGCCGCCTCACCAACGCCGATCTGGCGAGCTTTGAAATCCCCGCGAAAGCCGATCTCGTAACCGCCGCGGATGTGTTGATGTACGTCGGAGCGCTCGACGGCCTGTTCTCGCGCCTGCAGATCTTGACAAGCGGTGCGGTCGCCGCCTTCAGCGTCGAACTGCATGACGGACCCGATGACTTCGTTCTGCGCCCTTCGCGGCGCTACGCTCACTCGCGGGCATACCTTCGTCGACTACTCGAGCCCTGCTTCCGTATCGTGTCCATGGAGCGCGCGACGATCCGCATGGACCGGGGTGAGCCGATCGAAGGGCTGATCGTCGTCGCGCGTCGGAGCTAGTTCGATCCCCCTTTGTTCCTTTTTCCTTGGCGCGCAGTCGTCGCGGCACTAGTTTTGCGCCGTGACAGTCCGCCCCAACCTCACGCAGCCTTTGACCGGCCCGCGATTGCCGGAGCCGTTTATCCGCTGGTTCGCGGAGCGCGGCTGGCAGCCTCGCCCGCATCAGCTCGAACTGTTGGGCAAGGCTCAGGCGGGCCACTCCGTCCTGCTGATCGCGCCGACCGGCGCTGGGAAGACGCTTGCAGGTTTCCTTCCGGCTCTGGTCGATCTCGCCGAGCGCCCGAAGCGCCGGCCGGGCGAGGGGTTCCGCGGCATCCACACGATCTATATCTCGCCGCTCAAGGCGCTCGCGGTCGATATCGAGAGAAATCTCGGCAAACCGGTCGGTGAAATCGGACTGCCGGTGACCGTGGAGACGCGTACGGGCGACACACCTGCGCACAAGCGGACGCGCCAGAAGACGAATCCACCCGACATCCTGCTGACGACGCCGGAACAGCTGGCGCTGCTGATCGCATCCGCCGACGCGCGGCGTTTCTTCAAGGATCTGCGCTTTGTCGTCCTCGACGAGCTGCACTCCCTCGTCACTTCGAAACGCGGGCACCTCCTGGCGCTCGGTCTGGCGCGTTTGCGCAGCTTCGTCCCCGGACTGCGCACCATCGGGCTGTCTGCGACCGTCGCCGAGCCGGATCTCTTGCGCGCGTGGCTGATGCCGCAGCAGCCAGAAGGCGACATGTTTCTTTCCGAGAAGATCGAGGTGGCTGGCGGCGCCAAGCCGATGATCAGCATCCTCGAGTCCGACGAGCGCGTTCCTTGGGCCGGCCACTCCGCGCGCTACGCCATCCCCGAGGTGTACGAGGCCATCAAGCGGCACAAGACGACTATCCTCTTCGTCAATACGCGGAGCCAAGCGGAACTGCTTTTCGGCGAGCTTTGGCGCATCAACGAGGATTCGCTGCCGATCGCCTTGCATCACGGGTCGCTCGACGTCGGCCAGCGGCGGCGGGTGGAAACCGCTATGGGCAGCGGCAGCCTGCGCGCCATCGTTGCCACGTCGACACTAGACCTCGGCATCGACTGGGGCGACGTCGATCTCGTCGTGCATGTCGGCGCGCCGAAGGGCGCGAGCCGCCTCGCTCAGCGCATCGGCCGGTCCAATCACCGCATGGACGAGCCGAGCGAAGCCATCCTCGTGCCGGCAAACCGCTTCGAGGTCCTGGAGTGCCGTGCCGCCGTCGAGGCCAATTATCTTGGCGCGCAGGACACGCCGCCAATCTCGGCCGGTGCGCTCGACGTCCTCGCTCAGCACGTGCTCGGCTCGGCATGTGCCGAGCCGTTCGGCGAGGACGAGCTCTATGACGAGGTCCGGTCGGCGCTTCCCTATCGCGATCTGCCGCGCGAGCGCTTTTCCCGCGTCATCGATTTCGTGGCGACAGGCGGATATGCGCTGCGCAGCTACGAACGTTATGCGAAGATCCGCAAGAACAGGGAGGGACGCTGGCGCGTCTCAAACCCCCGAGTCGCGCAGCAATACCGGCTCAACGTCGGTACGATCGTCGAAAATCCCGAACTCACCGTGCGCTGGGTTCGCAGTGGCGGTCTCGGCGCGCGGGGCGGCCCGCCTCTGGGCAAGATCGAGGAATATTTCATTGAAACCCTGTCGCCCGGGGACACCTTCGTCTTCGCCGGTCGGGTGCTGCGGTACGAGGGCATCCGCGACAACGAGGCGATGGTCTCGCCGTCGCCCAAGCCCGAAGCCAAAGTGCCGTCGTACAATGGCGGCAAGTTTCCCCTGACGACATACCTTGCGGAGCAGGTGCGCGGCATGCTCGCCGACCCTTCGCGATGGAAGGCATTGCCGAACCAGGTCGCCGACTGGCTCCGACTCCAGCAGGAGAAATCGGTGCTGCCGCACCCGCGCGACCTGCTCGTTGAAACGTTCCCCCGCGGCAACCGCTTCTACATGGTCGCCTACTCCTTCGAGGGCCGGATGGCCCACCAGACGCTCGGTATGCTGCTGACCCGAAGGCTGGACCGCGCCGGGGCGAAGCCGCTCGGCTTCGTCGCTACCGATTACTCATTGGCTATCTGGGCGCTCGAGGATCTCGGAACCTTCTTCGAACGGAACCTGTCGCTCGATGAACTCTTCGACGAGGACATGCTGGGCGACGATCTCGACAGCTGGCTGAACGAAAGCTGGATGCTCAAGCGTACCTTCCGCAACTGTGCGGTCATCGCCGGGATGATCGACCAGAGGCATCCGGGCAAGGAGAAGACCGGACGCCAGATCACCGTTTCCGCCGACCTGATCTACGACGTGCTGCGCACGCATGAGCCGGACCACATCCTTCTTCAGGCTACCCGGGCCGACGCGGCGTCCGGCCTTCTTGATGTCAGGAGACTGGCCGAGATGCTCTCGCGCGTTCGCGGACGAATCATGCATAAGCCGCTCGAACGGATATCCCCGCTCGCGGTACCGGTCATGCTTGAGATTGGCAGGGAGCGCGTCGCAGGGAACGCCACCGAGAGCGTTCTCGCCGAAGCGGCGGACGAGATCATCGTGGAAGCCATGGGCGAGAACTGGAACTGAGGGCGGACGGCTTGAGAGGGGATGGCTCGGCGATCGTGTTAGGCGGCCATCGCGCACTGTGCGATCCGCGCGGCGTGCTCGTGCTGCCCGAGCTTCGGCTGCTCGTCGTATCGGACCTGCACCTGGAAAAAGGATCCGCGCTTGCCCGACGCGGCAATTTCGCGCCGCCCTATGACACTGCGGCGACGTTGTCGCGGCTGGCCGCCGTCATCGCCGACCACCGGCCCGATATCGTCGTCTCGCTCGGAGACTCTTTCCATGACGGATGGGGCGCCGAACGCATGCCCGCGGCGTATCGCGACATGCTTACGGCGATGATGGCGGGGCGTGACTGGTACTGGATCGCCGGGAATCACGATCCGCGTGCGCCATCGGGCCTGCCTGGATACTTCGTGCCGGAGCTGTCGATCGGCGGGCTCGCCTTCCGCCACGAGCCGCGAGCCGGCGCAGAGGCGGAGGTTGCCGGACATCTCCACCCCGGTGCCCGTGTCGTACGGCACGGCCTGTCCGTTCGCCGGCCATGCTTCGCAAGCGACGGGCGCCGCATCGTCATACCCGCCTTCGGCGCCTATACGGGCACGCTCAACATCCTCGACAGAGCCTATGAAGGCTTGTTCGGCCGCGCCAGCCTGGTCGCCTACGTGCTTGGCCGCGGCCGGGTGTTCCCGATCTCGAGCGCCCTGCTCGCAGCCGGCTAGCCCGCGGCCGTCGCCCCGAAGGCGATGACCATGGCTATCACCACCACCACAGTAAGCTGACTGCGCAGCCGCACGAACCACAGCGGCAGCGTACCACTCTGACCGGCCAGTGCGTCCCAGGCGCCCTGAGCCGCGAAGGCGACGGCAAGCAGCACGAAGGCGAGATAGGGCGGGAGCACTAGCGCCACCCAACCGAGGAGTGGCGGTACCACGCTGATCGCAATGTCGCGTCGCGCCTCGGCGCCGCGCCGGGCTACCGCGAGACCCCACCGCGTGCCGCCAAGGAACGACAGGATGACTGCGCCGTAGCCGGTGAGGAGAAGCATCGTCGCGCTCCGCCACTCATGGTCGAGCGGCAGCCCCGCGAGCCACAACGACAGCACCGCGAACGGTGCGAGACCGGCGGCCCCAAGCAGCACCGCCAGCCGTCGCGTCGGGTCGTCCGCCGGTACTTCCGGATGTGCTTCTTCGAACACGCTCATTCCCTCCGGAACACGATGCTTCCGAGCCAGCCAACGACCATGGCGAGCGCCACCGCGAACAACCCGTAAAGAAATGCGTAGCTGCGCGAATATTCGAACACGCGCTGCTCGAAACCAGCCTTGTAGATCGCCAGCGGCGCCGATGACTCCGCGACGAAGACGCCAGCCTTGAACAGGAATGCGCGGGCACGATGCGTCCCGAGCGGCACATTGGCGGGAAGACTGACCGTTGCGCGGAACAAGTTCTGCGACAGGAACTGCACGCCGCCGATGCGCTCGCTGTATTCTCCGGTCGCCTTCTTCCGCTCACGCAACGCCTTGCTGAATTCGGCCAGCGTCGTGGGCAACTCGGCGGGGTCGGCGGGCTGCAGGTGAATATTCTCCGGTCCCAGCGAAAGCTGCCGGTAGCTCTCCGGATTGGTGATGTCCTGGTACATGCGCGTCGTCGAGACGGAGTACGACGACGGCACGTTCACGAACGTCTCCGACTCCGTGTTGATCCAGACGCCTAACACGCGGTCCTTGCGGCGCACGACGACCGGCCGGCCCGGGCCTTCGAGGACAACGATCACGTCGTAACGGTTCTGCCGCAGCAATTGAGGGTCGGCGTTGTCGAGCGCGCCGATCACGGCGAGATCGGTACCCGAGAAGTCCGAGGTGATCGAGATACGATCGGTGGAAAGTCCGATCTGGATGCGCTCGCTGTTCCCCTGCTGCGGAAGCGGGGCGGGTGTTGCGGGCAGCGCCTCCGGCGCTGGAAGCTGCGCATGGGCTAGCGACGCCGGCAGCATGAGCAACAGCGCCAGCGCCCCGCTGCGCATCAGAACTCCTCCGACGTCAGTGAATAGTGGCTCGCGGGTTCCACGAAGAGGTCGAACGCCAGCCGCAGTGCGACCGCCAGCACCAGGAGCGCCAGCAGAGCGCGCAGCTGTTCGCCGCGCAGCCTCTGACCAGCCTTGGCGCCATACTGTGCGCCGGCGACTCCGCCGATCATCAGGAGCAGCGCCAGGGCGATGTCGACCGTCTGGTTCGCGGTGGCGTGCACGATCGTGGTGTAGGCGGAGACGAAAATGATGTGGAACAGCGAGGTGCCAATCACGACGTTCGTCGGGACCTTGAGCAGGTAGATCAGCGCCGGCACCATGATGAATCCGCCGCCGACGCCCATGATCGCCGCGAGGAAGCCGATTGCGGCTCCAAGGCCCAGCACGGGGATGACGCTGACGAACAGCTTGGAAGTGCGGAAGCGCATCTTCAGCGGCAGCTTGTGCACCCAGTTGTGCTGCCCGGGCTTCTTCAGTGCGGGCGCGGCGCCGCTTCGCGAGCGGCGGATCGTTCGCGCCGCTTCAGCCAGCATGGTGCCGCCGACGGAACCGAGGAAGATCACGTAGAAGATCGAGATGAACAGGTCGAGCTGGCCGTAGCTCCGCAGGATCGCGAACACCCATGCGCCGGCCGACGAACCCACCATGCCGCCTAGAAACAGCACTGTCCCCAGCTTCATGTCGAGCGTCCCGCGCTTGAAGTGCGAGATCGCGCCCGAGATCGAAGACCCGATAACCTGGTTGGCGCCCGTCGCGACGGCGATCGCAGGCGGTATGTTGTAGAAGATCAGAAGGGGCGTGATCAGGAACCCGCCGCCAACCCCGAACATGCCAGACAGGAAGCCGACCGCGCTGCCCATCGCGAGCAGCACGAGAAGGTTTACGGACATCTCGGCTATCGGGAGATAGATGCTCACCCGGCGAACTCGATCGATGCTGTGCGGCGGGTGTCCCGCAACCGCCGATACCGTCCCAGACTGTCTGGTACTTGCGCCGTGCATACCCCAAAGTCAAACGCTTCCGGGCCGCATGGATAATACGGAAGGGCCGTCGCGAAGCCTGGTTCGCGACGGCCCATAAAGTTGCTCCGCGCCACGCTTTCGCGGACTACTGCCGCGCCAGGAGCGCCTTCACCAGCGCCTCGGTGACTTGGCCGTCCGCGGTCATGCCGTTGTCCGCCTGAAACGCCTTGATTGCGTTTTTCGTCTTAGCACCCATGAGGCCGTCGGCACCGCCGGCGTCGTAGCCATTCTTGTTCAGGATAGCCTGGATATTACGGACTGCAGCCTTCATGTCAGCGACGCTCGCGGTCGGCGTATCGCCCTCGCTCCACTCTTCGGGGATATCGACGACGTTGGTCTCGGGGTCGACGCCGCGCGGCTTCCACAGCTCTGTCGCGGCTTTGGCCTTCGCCAACTGCTCGGGGCGCAGCGCCTTTGCAACTTCGTCTCGCTTGGTGGCCGCGTCGCGGTCGCCGGTCCGTGCGACCAGCGCGAACCATTTGTACGATTCCTCGAGGTTCTGAGCCACGCCCGCGCCCTTCGCTGCAAGGATGCCGAGATTGTACTGGCTGTCGGTGATGCCGAGGTCAGCGGCTTCCTGGAACCAGCGCGCGGCGGCGTCATTGTCAGGGGCGCCGGCCGCCCCCATCGCGTGCAGCACGGCGAGGTTGTGCATCGCGCTGGCATTGCCCTGCTTGGCGGCCTTGTCGTACCAGGTCATCGCAGCCGCCGGATCGCGGTCGACGCCGGTGCCTTTCTCGAAGAAGTTGCCCATCCGGTACTGAGCCGGCGCGTAGCCGAGCTCTGCCGAGCGGCCGTACCACTGCGAAGCCGTCGCCATATTCGCCTTGACGCCACGGCCTTCCGCATATCGGCTGCCGATCTCGAACATCGCCTTGGGGTCGCCGCCATCGGCCGCCTCGCGCAGCGCCACCGGACCGGCTTCCGCCGGCGCAAGCGTGCTGCCGGTGGCGACAACCGGGTCGACGAAGGTCGCCGGCGCCGGGTCGTTGGGCATCGGCACCACCGCGGAAGCTGGCAACGCCGCCGCCTGCACCGGCTGTGTCGAGGCCGAATCCGCGATACGAACCGCAGGCGCCTCAGCGGGGTCGGCAACTTCGGTCGGCTCGGCTTCAGCGGTCTGTTCGGCCTGTTCGGCCGCTGCCCGTGGCTCCATGACTTCGGAGAGCATTACCGGCTCGGCCTGCTCAGTCGTTTCGGTCATCTGGAAGTCGGCATCGGTATCGCCGCCGATAAAGGCACGCCCGAGCTGCCACGCTCCGAACACGACGATCAGCGCCGTGGCCGCCATGAGCACGCCCTTGCGACGGTTCTTCATCAGGCCGCCGAGCTTCAGCTTGGCGCCGGCGCTGGAAAGGTCGCTGCCGCGCTTCGAGGTCTGCGCCTCGGCTGCCGCTGCTTGCGCGGCACGGCGCGCAGCGGCAATGAAGTCCGACTTCGCGGCTTCCGCGCTCGTCGGATTGCCAGTTTCGTCGCGCACGCGCCGCACGATGGCGCTCAGGTCCGGGGCACCGGAGCCAGGCTCGAGAGGCTGGTTGGCAAGGCGTGGGTCCAGCGGTTCATCGAGCCGCAGTTCCGGTTCGACCGGGGCCTCTGCAATCGGCTCCTGCGTCTGTGGTTCCTTCTCGCGACGGAACGCACGGGTCAGACCGGACAGCATGTTGCGCTTGCCTTCCGGCTCGGCGACAGCTGCCTTCGTCTCGCCGAGCGCGTGATTGGCGGCCGCTGCCGCTGCATCGGCCGGAGACCGCGCGGGCGAAGCCGCCGTGCGCCCCGTTGCGCGCGCCATGACGCGCTCTGCCTCGTCACTGTCCACTGCCGGAGTTGCTGGCGCAGCCGGCCGCGCAGGAGCGCGCGGTGCCGCTCCACTCTGCTCGAGCGAGCCTAGACGGTCGACAACCTTGAGCAGCATCTCGTGGATCGCTTCGAACGTCTTGGCATTCCGCTCGTCGGAGCGGCGGGTCATCGCCTCTATCGCCTTGAGTTCGGCCGAGAACGCGACCAAAGCTCCGTCGCCCGTGCCCGCATGCGTTGCGCTGACCGCTTCCTGAGCCGCGCGTCGGGCCGCCTCCACGATGGCATCGCGATTTCCTGCCAGCGAGCGCTCGATGTGATCGAGGCGCGGGCCGAGGTCTTCAAACTCCGGCAGCGGAGCGCCCGGGCGGGTCAGGTGGGCAGAGAGAGCGGCAACCTGCTGTTCCAGATTGCGGACGAGGTCGGGATCGATCGCGTCGACGCGGCGCGCCGCCTGGTCGAGCTGCCGTGAAATGTCGTCGAGCCTGGTCTCCAGCCCGACGATTGCCTGGCGGTCTCCGCCGGTCGAGCCTTGCAGGCGGGCGGTGAGATCGCCGAAGCGCCGCTCGATCGCCTCGATCAGTTCCGCATCGTAGGACGGTGTCGTTGCCTGACGCTCGTCGATGCGCTGCGCGACCTGGTCGAGGCGGCGCTCGAGGTCGCGGAACAGCTGGTGTCCTTCCGCAGCAGCGTCGCCCTGCCGCCGCTCGAGCACGGCGGCAAGATCGGAGAAGCGATCTTCCAGTCCGCGGAAGATCAGCTCGGTGCTAGGCTGGGAAGTGCTCTCGAGCCGGTCGGAGATGTGGGCGATCTGCGAACCGAGGCGCTCGACGATCGCTTCGGGAATGTCGACCCGCTGGGCGATCTGGTCGACTCGCTCCGAAAGAAGGCTCAGCCGATCCAGGACCTCGCCCGAGGGTCGCTCGTCCATGAGTTCGTCGATCTGACGTGCCAGCGAGGTGACGCGCGCCTCGATCCGCTGGAAGGGTTCGGGATCGAAGTTCGCCATCCGCTGCGAAGTGCTCGAGGCAACGATGGCGCGCGAGATTTCGTCGAGCCTCTGCTCGATGAGCGCGAATGCCTCCGGCATCGCGTTGGCGTATTGCGCGGCGAAGTGTTCGACCGAGTTGGCGAGGACACGTAGCCGCTCGTCCAGCGAGCGCATCGACAGCGATTCCGGAAGCCCGCTTACGGTTTCATTGATACGGTCGAGCTGAGCCGACAGCGCCTTGATGCCGGGCTCGCCGACCTTCGTCTCCAGGCTCGAGAACTTGCGATCGAACTCATCCCAGCGCCGGCCGACCGATTTCAGGGTATCCTCGCGCGCCAGCGAATCGAGCGCGCCTTTCACCTGCTCCAGTTCAAGGCGAAGCATGTTTACGCTGCGGTCGTCGCTGCGCTCGGCGAGATTGCGAACCGCGTCCGACAGCCGCTCGAACTCGACGCCGAGTTCGTCGGCTCCCACCGCTGGCTTTGCCGCCGCGAGCCGCTGCAAATCCTGGCGAAGCGCATCGAACTCGCGCTTTAGACCGTTGGTCATCTGCTGACGCATTTCGTCGCGCATCGACTTGAGTTCGGTGGCGATGCGGCTGGCACTGGTAAGACCATCCTCTTGTCGCCGTGCGCGGTCCATCTCCTGCGCCAGGGCCTTGAGGTCGCTCGCATACGATCCGGCGCGCGCCGCGGACGGCATCGCCCGGTAACGCTCTTCCCGCGAGGCGGCCGATTCGGCTCGCCGCGGCTGCGCCGGTCTGTCGCCGCGCCCTTCGAGAGCCGCAAGCGTGCGGTCGAGATCCTCGAATGTCGGCTCGGGCCGGCGCTGGCGCCCGGTGTTGAGGGTGTCGAGATAAGACCGTCTGGTGTTCATCGAAAACGCCTGTCCGTCCGCGACCGCTTGGCCGGTCATTTTGCTGATCGGTCCGGGACGAAGGCTGCAGGTTAAGCGGCATAGCGCCCGCCTGCGTTCCCTCGCTGGGAGAACCGTGGGCAACGACAGACAGGATAACCACGGGAAACCGACGAGCGCACAATTCAACGATCGTGGTAAACAAGCCGTTAACCAAAATTACCGGATTGCATCGGCCGAGCTGCGCGCCTTGTGCGGAGCTGCTCTGCGCCTGCGGCATCGCTTCGCAGTTGCTAGCCTGCCGCGACGGCACTATATGCGCCCCATGAACGGGATACGCATGGCAAATAGCGCCGCGTATCCGCTCCCTCACCAGATGCGGTCGATATCAGCCCCGGGGTGCGACCTGAAACTTTGCGCGAGCTGCGCTGGCCTCGGGGCCAAGAGAAAGAAGATATGATGAACGCATACTCAGCCGGCGCGTTGTCGGCAATGACCGACGTTTCCGAAGAGACTCCGCAGAGCAATGAAGAGCTGACCCGTATCGGCGATATGTCACGGCTTTATGGCGTGACGCTGCGCGCCCTTCGCTTCTACGAAGACAAGGGCCTTATCAATCCGGTGCGTCAGGGCACCACGCGTCTCTACACCCGCCGGGACCGCGCCAAGCTGAAGCTGATACTGCGCGGCCGCAAGCTCGGCTTCTCGCTGCGCGAGGTCAAACAGATCCTCGATCTTTATGACCCTGCGGGTTCGAACACGCGCCAGTTTCGCGTCGCGCTGGACAAATCCGAGCGCCAGCTGGGTCGCCTGGAGCGCCAGCGCCGCGAACTGGACGAATCGATCTCCGACCTGAAGTCGATGATTTCCGAAATCAACGGCCGCCTGGCCGAGCGCAGCACCGCCGGCCGCGCCTAAGCCGATGTATGGGACTGACCGACGCCCTGCTGCAGCGATGCGGCAGGGCGTTTCCGTTGGGGAAGATGTCGATTTTGACGTTTACGCGCACGTCAAAGTTTGATAGCTCTTTCATCCATCGTCGATAGCGCCTGCCAGCGGTCGCGGCTGCGCGCCTGAACTTTCCCGGAGGAAGCGATGCCGACCTACAAAGCGCCGGTCGAGGACACCCTCTTTATCCTCAAGGACGTGCTCGGCTACGAGCGCTATTCGAACCTTCCCGGTTTCTCGGACGCCACTCCGGACGTGCTCGAGGCGATTCTTGCGGAGGGCGCGAAGTTTGCCGAAAACGTCCTGCATCCGCTGAATCGGGTCGGCGACGTCGAGGGATGCACGCGAGCATCCGACGGCTCGGTCAAGACGCCTACGGGCTTCAAGGAAGCCTACGACCAGTACCGCGAAGGTGGCTGGATGGGTCTGGCGGTTCCGGCAGAGTTCGGCGGGCAGGGTCTGCCCTACGCAGTCCACACCGCCGTCGCCGAGTATATGGTTTCGGCCAACCTCGCGCTGATGATGTATCCGGGGCTTACCCAAGGTGCCGTCGCCGCCATTGTTGCGCACGGAACCGACGAGCAGAAGCAGACCTGGCTGCCGAAGATGGTGGAGGGCTCATGGACCGGCACCATGAACCTGACCGAGCCGCATTGCGGCACCGATCTCGGCCTGTTGCGCACGAAAGCGGTGCCGGCGGGCGACGGCAAGTTCAAGATTTCCGGACAGAAGATCTTCATCTCCGCCGGTGAGCACGACATGGCCGAGAACATCGTCCATCTGGTCCTCGCCCGCATCGAGGGTGCGCCGGAAGGCGTGAAGGGTATCTCGCTCTTTATCGTTCCGAAGTTCGTTCTCGATGCCGACGGCAACCCGGGCAGGCGCAACGGCGTCACCTGCGGTTCGCTCGAGGAGAAGATGGGCATCCACGGCAATGCCACGTGCGTCATGAACTATGACGATGCCGAGGGCTATCTGATCGGAGCGGAGAACGGCGGCCTCAAGGCCATGTTCGTCATGATGAACGAGGCTCGCCTCGGCGTCGGCCTGCAAGGTCTGTCGATGGGCGAGATCGCCTATCAGAACGCCGCCAACTATGCGCGCGAGCGTATTCAGGGCCGTTCGCTTTCAGGTGCGAAGGCGCCGGACAAGAAGGCCGATCCGATCATCGTGCACCCCGACATCCGCCGCTCGCTGATGACGATGCGCGCCTTCAACGAGGCCGGACGGGCGTTCGTGCTGTGGACGGCGATCAAATCGGACGTGGCCCACCGCTCCGAAGACGAGAACGACCGTCAGATCTCCGACGATCTGCTTGGATTGATGACCCCGATCGTCAAGGGCGTGCTGACCGACCGCGGCTTCGACCACGCCGTGATGGCGCAGCAGGTCTACGGCGGTCACGGCTACATCGAAGAGCACGGCATGAGCCAGTTCGTGCGCGACGCGCGCATCGCCATGATCTACGAGGGCGCGAACGGCATCCAGGCGCTCGATCTCGTGGGCCGCAAGCTGGCTCTCAACGGCGGTCGCGCCATTCAAGCCTTCTTCAAGGAGGTCGGCGACTTCTGCGAGGACAATCGTTCCGACGAGAAGCTGGCGCCCTTCACGAAAGCGCTGAAGAAGGGGCTGAACGACCTCCAGGCCTCCACGATGTGGCTGATGCAGAACGCGATGCAGAAGCCGGACAACGCTGGCGCCGCCTCGACCGACTATATGCACCTCTTCGGTGTCGTCGCGCTCGGCTACATGTGGGCGATGATGGCGAAGTCGGCGCAGGCAAAGATTGCCGACGGCGCCAACGGCCAGTCGTCGTTCCTGGAGAACAAGCTCACGACGGCGCGCTTCTACATGGAGCGCGTGATGCCTGAGACCGGCATGCGCCTGGCAAGGATCTCAGCAGGTGCGGATTCCATGATGGCGCTGGCCGCCGACGCGTTCTGAGTTGAACGGACTGGCGGCGCGCTGGCGCTGTCTGTTCAAGTTTGAACTTTCTTGCTACTCAGCGGGACTGGCGAGGAGACTGGAATGGCCATCGATCCGGCAACGGTTCTGAACCTTCCCAAGCCTGCGTGGGCCGGCGAAGACGTCGCGATGGTCTACGACACGGCGGTCAGGTTCCTGTCCGCCGAGATTGCACCCCGTTACGACGAATTCGAGAAGGCCGAAATTTTCGACCGCGAGAGCTGGCTGAAGGCCGGCGCTGCTGGCCTGCTCGGCGCTTCCATGCCGGAGGAGTATGGGGGCTCGGGCGGCACCTTCGCCCATGAGAGTGCGATCATCGAGGCCGTCAGCCATGTTGGCGTCGATGGTTTTGGCATAGCGCTGCATAACTCCATCGTGGCGCCGTACATCCTCCACTACGGGTCGGAGGAGCAGAAGCGAAAATGGCTGCCGCGGATGGCGAGCGGCGAGCTCATCGGCGCAATCGCGATGACCGAGCCAGGCGCCGGCTCCGATCTGCAGGGCGTGAAAACGCGCGCCGTCAAGGACGGCAACCACTACCGTATCAGCGGCTCGAAGACGTTCATCACCAACGGCCAGCTGGCGAACATCATCGTCGTCGTCACCAAGACCGACCCAGAGAAGGGTGCCAAGGGCACCTCTTTGATGATCGTCGAGACGGACGAGGTCGAGGGTTTCCGGCGCGGCCGCAACCTCGACAAGGTTGGCCTGAAGTCGAACGACACGTCCGAGCTGTTCTTCGACGATGTGCGCGTTCCGACGGCCAATCTGCTCGGCCATGAAGAGGGGCAGGGCTTCGTCCAGCTGATGCAGCAGCTGCCGCAGGAGCGCCTTCAGATCGGCACGACCGCCATCGCCATGGTCGAGCGCGCTTTGGCGTTGACCATCGACTACGTCCGCGAGCGCAAGGCTTTCGGCAAGGCGGTGATGGACTTCCAGAACACCCAGTTCAAGCTGGCGGAGCTGAAGACCGAAGCAACCGTCGGCCGCGTCTTCTACAATGATTGCGTGCAGCGTCACATTGCGGGCGGGCTCGACCCGGTGACGGCTTCGATGGCCAAGATGTGGCTCAGCGAGCTGCAGGGCAGGGTGGTAGACCAGTGCCTGCAGCTGTTCGGCGGCTACGGCTACATGAACGAATACCCGATCGCCCGCATGTTCCGTGACGCGCGCGTGCAGCGCATCTACGGCGGCACCAATGAGATCATGAAGCTGCTCATCGGGCGGAGCCTGTAATGGCCGAGTTCTCTCTTCACTCCTTCTCGCAGAGCGGCAACTCCTTCAAGGTCGCGATCATGCTGGAACTCTGCGGCGCCGACTGGCAGCCGCAGCGCGTTGCATTCTTCGCAGGCGAGACGCGCTCGCCCGAGTTTCGCGGCGCGAACGTCATGGGCGAGGCGCCGGTTTTGGTGCACCACAAGCCCGATGGCGATTTCACGCTCAGCCAGTCCGGCGCGATCCTGCAGTATCTGGCCCGTCATTTCGGCAAGTTCGGACCTCAGACCGAAGCCGAGGAATATGAGATCCTGCGCTGGATCCTGTTCGACAACCACAAGCTGACCAGCTACTCGGCGACCACCCGCTGGATGCGCACATTCCAGGGCAAGCCCGACGACGACGCGGTCGTCGCGTTTTTTCTCGCCCGCACCAAGGGTGCGCTGAAGGTGCTCGATGCCCATATGAATGGGCGCGATTGGGTTGCTGCAGACCGCCCGACGATCGCCGACCTGTCGCTGTGTGCCTACCAGTTCTGGCCGCGGCAGATCGGGTACGACCCGGATGAATACCCGGCCGTACAGGCCTGGCTCCGGCGCCTGCAGGCGCTGCCCGGCTGGAAGCCGGCGGAAGATTTGATGCCGGACGGCATGTGAACGTTACGAACCGCCCGCGCCACGAGACGCGGCACTGAAGGGAGAAAGCCAATGGCTGACGCTTATGTCTACGACGCGGTGCGTACACCGCGCGGTCGCGGCAAGAAGGACGGCGCTCTGCATGAGGTTCCGGCAGTACGCCTCGGCGCCAAGATATTGGAGGCGGTGCGCGATCGAAACGGTCTCGATACCTCGCAGGTCGACGACATCGTGTTCGGCTGCGTCGATCCGGTCGGCGAGGCCGGTTCTGTGATTCCGCGCGCCGCGGCCTTCGAGGCGCGCTACGCGACCGAGGCGCCCGGCATGCAGCTCTCCCGCTTCTGCGCCTCCGGACTGGATGCGATCAACGTGGCGGCGGCGAAAATCGCCGGCGGATCCGACGACATCGTCATCGCCGGAGGGGTCGAGTCGATGAGCCGCGTCGGCATGGGCATGTCGGGCGGCGCCTGGTTCATGGATCCGTCGGTCGGCCTGCCGTCCTACTTCGTGCCCCAGGGCGTCTCCGCCGATGTCATCGCCACCAAGTACGGCTTCTCTCGGGATGACGTCGACGCCTACTCCGTCGAAAGCCAGAAGCGCGCCGCGCATGCCTGGGAAAAGGGCTGGTTCAAGAATTCGGTCGTTCCGGTGCGCGACCAGAACGGCATGACCATCCTCGACCGCGACGAACACATGCGGCCGAGCACGGACATGCAGTCGCTCGCGTCGCTCAATCCCTCATTCGTGATGCCGGGCGAGATGGGCGGCTTCGACGCCGTCGCTATCCAGCGCTATCCGGAACTCGAGACGGTCAACCACGTCCATCACGCCGGCAATTCGTCGGGCATCGTCGATGGCGCGGCCGCCGTGCTGCTCGGCTCCAAGAAGGGCGGAAAGGCAATGGGTCTCAAGCCACGTGCACGGATCCGTGCCTTCACCAACATCGGCTCCGAGCCCGCGATCATGCTGACCGGTCCCGTCGACGTGACCGAGAAACTGCTCAAGAAGGCGAAGATGACGCTCGACGACATCGACCTCTTCGAGCTCAACGAGGCCTTCGCTGCCGTGGTGCTGCGCTACATGCAGGCCTTCGACATCGACCACAAGAAGATGAACGTCAACGGCGGAGCGATCGCCATGGGCCATCCGCTCGGCGCGACCGGAGCGATGATCTTCGGCACGGTGCTCGACGAACTCGAGCGCCGTGACCTGAACACCGCGCTCGTCACGCTCTGCATCGGCGCCGGCATGGGCACCGCTACGATCATCGAACGCGTCTGACCGGCGGAGGGAAGAAAATGGCGAAGTACACGAACTTCACGGTCGACATCGACGCGGACGGGATCGCGCTCGTCACCTGGGACATGCCCGGCAAGTCGATGAACGTCTTCACCGAAGAGGTGATGGACGAACTCGACAAGATCATCGACCAGGTTGCCGGCGACGCCGCGGTCAAAGGCGCAGTCATCACGTCCGGCAAGGACTCCTTCTCCGGCGGCGCCGACCTGACGATGCTCCAGCGGATGCTGGGCATCTACAAGCAGGAGCAGTCGAAGAACCCTGACGCAGCCATGAAGATGCTGTTCGACGGCGCCGGCCGCATGAGCTGGCTCTGGCGCAAGCTCGAGACCTGCGGCAAGCCCTGGGTTTCGGCCATCAATGGCACCTGCATGGGCGGCGCGTTCGAGCTGTCGCTCGCTTGCCACGGCCGCGTCGCCGCCGACAGCGAGAAGGTGAAGATGGCCTTGCCCGAGGTGAAGGTCGGCATCTTCCCGGGCGCCGGCGGCACCCAGCGCGTCCCGAGGCTTACCGACCCGCAGTCGGCGCTGCAGATGCTGACTTCCGGCCAGAACCTCTCGCCGAAGAAGGCAAAGGGCATGAACCTCATTCACGAGGTCGCTGCGCCCGAAAAGCTCATCGAAACCGCCAAGGCGATGATCAAGAATGGCCTCAAGCCGGTCCAGCCATGGGATGAGAAGGGCTTCAAGCTCCCCGGCGGCCCGGTCTACTCCGCAGCGGGTGCGAACCTCTGGCCACCGGCGATCGCCATCCTGCGGCGCGAGACCTACGGCAACTACCCTGCCGCCGCGGCGATCCTGAAGTGCGTCTACGAGGGTCTGTTGGTACCGTTCGAAACCGGCCTCCGTGTCGAGCAGCGCTACTTCGCCGAGATTCTGCGTTCGAAGGAGGCGGCCGCCATGGTGCGCTCGCTCTTCGTGTCGATGCAGGAGCTGAACAAGGGCGCCCGGCGTCCCGAAGGCGTCCCCGATACCAAATTCACGAAGATCGGCGTACTCGGCGCCGGCTTCATGGGCGCCGGCATCGCCTACGTCACCGCCCAGGCGGGAATTCCGGTCGTCCTGCTCGATCGCGACATGCCTTCCGCCGAAAAGGGCAAGGCCCACTCGTCGGGCCTGATGGACGGCCTTATCAAGAAGGGTCGTGCTGACGAGGCGAAGAAGCAGAAGCTGCTCGATCTCATCACGCCCACCGACGACTACGCAAAGCTCGAAGGCTGCGACCTTGTCATCGAGGCAGTGTTCGAGGACAGCGAGATCAAGAAGGGCGTGACCGAAAAGGCCGAGGCCGTGCTGAAGAAGGGTGCGGTCTTCGCGTCCAACACCTCGACCATCCCGATCTCGAGCCTGGCCAAGAACTCGAAGCGCCCGGCCGACTTCATCGGCGTCCATTTCTTTTCGCCGGTCGACAAGATGATGCTCGTCGAGATCATCATGGGCAAGAAGACCGAGGACAAGGCGCTCGCGGTGGCGATGGACTATGTCCGCGCCATCAAGAAGACGCCGATCGTCGTGAACGACACCCGTGGCTTCTACGTCAATCGCTGCGTGCTCAAGTACATGAGCGAGTCATTCAACATGCTCATCGAGGGCGTGCCGCCCGCGATGATCGAGAACGCCGCCAAGATGGCCGGCATGCCGGTCGGGCCGCTCGCCCTCACCGACGAGACTGCCATCGACCTCGCCCAGAAGATCATGAAGCAGACCATCAAGGATCTTGGCGAGAAGGCGGTCGATGCCGACCAGATGGCTCTGATCAACACCATGGTCGACAAGCACGGCCGCTTCGGTCGCAAGAACGGCAAGGGCTTCTACGACTATCCGGCCAAGCCCGCGAAGAAGCATCTGTGGCCTGATCTGAAGACGCTCTACAAGCAGCAAGACCCGGACTCGATCGACGTCGAGGAACTGAAGCAGCGCTTCCTCTATGTGATTGCGCTGGAAGCGGCGCGGGTCATGGAGGAGGGTCATCTGACCGACGTTCGCGAGGCCGACGTCGGCTCGATCCTGGCCTTCGGCTTCGCGCCCTACACGGGCGGGGCGCTGTCCTACATCGACGGCATCGGTGCCAAGACATTCGTCGAGCAGGCCAGGAAGCTGCAGAAGAAGTATGGTGCGCAGTTCAAGGCGCCGAAGCTTCTGGTCGAGATGGCGGAAAAGGGCCAGAGCTTCTACGGACGCTTCAACCCCTACGCGAAGCAGCAGAAGAAGGCGGCGTAAGCCGCCTTCGGGCCTGCCATGTATGTCTGGTTCCGCCTTGCGCGCATGGCGCTGACCGCAAAGTCGCGCGGCCGTTACCGGCTGGGCGACGAAAGCCGCCTGTCGTTCCGCTGCCTTCCCTCGGACATCGACTCCAACCTGCACCTGAATAATGCGCGCTACATGATGCTGGCCGACATCGGCCGCATCGATATCTTCCAGCGCGCCGGCCTGATCGACCTGGCTCGCAAGAACCGTTGGGGCCCGATGATGGGTGGGCTCCAGACCGTCTATGTGCGCGAGATCAAGCTATGGAAGCGCTTCGAGGTCGTGTCGACGCTCGAGACCTGGGAGGATACGCAGGTGATCGGCCGCCATCGCTTCGTTCTCGATGACGGACGAACCGCAGCGCTGGTCATGACGACTGCCGGCGTCTACGACTTCCCCAACCGCCGTTTCGTCCCGATCGACGAGATCGTGGCGATGCTCGGCGCGGACGTCGCGCCCCGCCTGCCGAACGCCGAGGAGCGCATCTTCATGGAGTCGCACGCCGGCCTCAGAAAGCTGGCGAAACAGAACTGAAGACGATGCCTGTGCTGGACAGCGCCAGCAACCGCAACTAACACTGGCGAGGCATATTTTCCTCTGTACGCGGAGCGGCGATGCTTTCGCACGAACAGGTCTGGTCTGCGATCGATACACTCGCAGCGCGCTTCGGGCTCTCGGCCTCGGGGCTCGCTCGACGTGCCGGCCTGGATTCAACCGCCTTCAACAAGTCGAAGCGCCGCTCGGCGGACGGGCGGCCGCGCTGGCCGTCCACGGAGTCGTTGGCCAAGGTGATGGAGGCAACCGGCGCGTCGCTGGACGACCTGCTCGACGCGATACGCGGCATGCCGAGCACGTCGATCCGGGGCGGCGTGCCGCTGCTGGGCTTCGCGCAGGCGGGTGCGGGCGGCTTTTTCGACGACGCCGGGTTCCCGGTCGGCCAGGGCTGGGAGCTGGTCGAACTGCCGGGCGGCGCTGCGGAAGGCTCTTACGCCCTTCGTGTCCAGGGCGAGTCGATGTCGCCGCTGTATCGCGACGGCGACGTGCTGATCGTGCGGCCTGGCGCTCCTGTGCGCCGCGGCGACCGCGTCGTCGTCAAGACCGTCGGCGGCGAGGTAATGGCAAAGGTCCTGGAAAAACAGGGCGCGACCGGTGTCGAACTGGCTTCCCTGAACCCCGAGCATCCTCCGCGGCGGTTCCGGCAGGTCGAAATCGAGTGGATCGCCCGCATCGTGTGGGCGAGCCAGTAGGATGAGGCGGGCAGCGGCGGTCCTCTCGATCCTGGGCCTCGGCGCGGCCGCTGCCACGGTATTCGTGCTCGGTCCGCAGAACGCGCCTGCTCCGCCTCCCACGCCCGACCCGATCGTGGTCGCCGCCCCGGCGGTCCGCCTGGAGAAGCCCACCGCGCGTCCCATCGCGCCGGAGATCGTGCCGCCGCCGGCAATCGAGCCGATGGGCCTGGTGCGCGTCGAGCCGCGCTCTCCGCTAAGCACGCAGGCCGCGCCTGAGAAGAGGCGCAAGGACCACGGCCGGATATTCACGCCGTTGATCGAGTCCGCCGGACGGATTTCCGGCGGAGGCTTGGCCATCGACATCGCCGGTATCGAGCCGATGGCCGCGGACGCCACATGTACCGATTCCTCGGGCAAGGAATGGCAGTGCGGGCTGCGGGCCAGAGCCGCCTTGCGCGCATTCGTGCGCGGACGAGCCCTGCAGTGCGACCTGCCTGATGAGATCACGGAGAAGCGCTACGTCGTCGCCTGCGCCGTAGGACCCGACGACATAGGCAAATGGCTTGTGGCGCAGGGCTGGGCGCGCGGCGTGGCAGATGGGCCGTATGCCGAGCAGCTTGCCGCGGCGAAGGCGGCGCGCAAAGGCATATTCGGCGACGCGCCGACGCTGGAGCCCTTGCCGCTGTCGCTTTCGGGGCTCGAACCGGCTAAGCCGCCAGTTCTCCCTTGAGTGCGCGCGCGATGAGCGCACGTGTCTCCTCGATGCCGTAGAGTGCGACGAACGAACCGAGGCGCGGTCCGCGCTCCTGTCCGATCAGCACCTGATAGATCATCTGGAAGAAGGCCACCGACACGCCAGGCCCCCCCTCGGGGCTCTTTTTCGCATGATCCTGGTAGAGCGGGATGGCGCGCGCAACGTCGAGGGCCGCGTTCTGGATGACTTCGCCGCTCGCGCCGGAAGGCAGCTCCGCCAGGCGCGAGGACAGCGCCTCCAGCGCCGCGCGCTCATCCTCGTCCGGCGCACGATAGGCCTTCTCCACGAAGTTGCGGAAGTACTGTATGGCGAACCCGACCAGTCGGTCGAGATCGGGGTGGGTTGCCGGCGTCACGCCCGGCACATGGCGCGAGATGAAGCCCCACATGACCGCCGCATTCTCGGGGTTCGACGCAGTCGCCAGGTTGAGCAGCATCGAGAACGGCACCGGCATGTCGACGCTGGGCGGGTTGCCGTCGTGGATATGCCAAACAGGATTCCCCAGTCGCTCCTTCCAGCTCTGCCGCGGATACGCAGCGAGGAACTGATAGTATTCGTCGACAGCACGGGGGATGACGTCGAAATAGAGCTTCTTCGCCTGCCGCGGCCGCTGAAACATGTATAGCGCGAGGCTCTCCGTCGGCGCATAGGTCAGCCACTCGTCGATGGTCAGGCCGTTTCCCTTCGACTTCGAAATCTTCTGTCCGTTCTGGTCGAGGAAGAGTTCGTAGACGAAGTGCTCAGGCGGCCGGCCGCCCAGGATCGCGCAGATCTTGTCGTAGATTACTGCGTTGGTCTGATGGTCCTTGCCGAACATCTCGAAGTCGACGCCGAGCGCCGCCCAGCGCATTCCGAAGTCGGGCTTCCACTGGAGCTTCACCGCGCCCCCGGTGACGGGCAGCGTCGTCTCGGCGCCATCCTCGTCCTCGAACGTGACGGTGCCGGCCTTCGCGTCCACGCGCTTCATCGGCACGTAAAGGACGCGCCCGGTCTTCGGCGAGATCGGCAGAAACGGGCTGTATGTTGCCTGCCTCTCGGGTCCGAGCGTCGGCAGCATCACCTTCATGATCTCGTCGAACTTCTCGGCCGCCTTCAGCAACACCGGATCGAACCGGCCGGCCTTGTAGTACTCGGTCGCGCTCGCGAATTCGTAGTCGAAGCCGAACGTGTCGAGGAAGCGCCGCAGCATCGCGTTGTTGTGGTCGCCGAAACTCGCGTAGTCGCCCCCGAACGGGTTCGGCACGGAGGTTAGCGGCTTGTGCAGATACGGCTCCAGGAACGAGCGATCCGGCACGTTATCCGGAATCTTTCTCATCCCATCCATGTCGTCGGAAAAGCAGAGCAGGCGCGTCGGCACCTTGTCCTCGGTCAGAACGCGGAACGCGTGCCGCACCATTGTGGTGCGCGCGACCTCCCCGAATGTGCCGATATGCGGAAGGCCCGAGGGTCCGTAGCCCGTCTCGAACAGTACCCCGGCTTGGGGGAACCCGCTCTTGGAATGCCGCGCGATGATCTTGCGCGCCTCCTCGAACGGCCAGGCATTGCTCTCGGCAGCTGCAGCGGAAATCTCCGGCGTGAGCTCAACCGGCTTCAGTCTGCCAGAGGCCATGGCGTCCGTCCTGTTGCGGTGTTCGTAGAAGAGCCGACCTCTAGGCAACGCGTCGGCCAGCGTCAATCTTCGGGGGCGCGTTGCGCGGCGGGGCGGCTGCGACTATCTGTGCCGGCGAAGCGACGGAGGGACCATGCCCAAGCTCAGCGCGCAGGACGCCATCATCCACGTGCTCGTGATGATCTCGGCATCGGATCGGGAAATGGCGGACCCGGAGCTTTCCCGCATCGGCTCGCTCATTCGAACGAAGCCGGTTTTCAAGGATTTCGACCAGTCGCGCGTGCTGACCGTCGCGCAGACATGTCAACAGTGGCTGCAGCGCGAGAAGGGATTCGAGGAGATCCTCGAGGCTGTCGTCGATTCCCTTCAGAAACCGCTGCGTGAGACAGCCTACGCCTTCGCGGTGGATATCGCCGTCTCGGATATCCAGGTCGACCCCGCAGAGTACCGGCTGCTACAGATCCTGCGCGAAGCGCTCGGCATGGATCGCTCGACCGTGAACGCGATCGAGCTCGCCGCCAAGATCCGTCACCGCTCGCTTTAAAATCCGATCAGAAAAAGCTGAGCGGGAAATAGCGCAGGTAGAACTCTCCGAACTTGCCGGAGACGTTGATCTCGCGCAGCGCGTAGTCGAAGGCATCGGCGAGCGCGGCGTTGTCGCGCGAAACCGCTATCGCCAGCCCCGAACCGAAATATTCCGGAGCGAGATAGGGCCCGCCAGCGAAGGCGCAGCAGTCGCGCGCTTCGGGCGCGGCAAGCCAGTAGGAAAGCCGCATGCCGTCGCTGAACAGTGCGTCCGTCTTCCCGTCGCGCAGGTCTTCGTACATCCACTCGCTGCGTGTGTAGGTGACCGGCTTGGCCTTCGGAAAGTAGTCCCGCAGCATTGCCTCGTGCTCTGAGCCGGCAACCACACCCACGCGCTTGCCCTCGAGAGACTTGTAAAGCGGTTCGTCCAGCATCCCGTTTCGCCGGACGGCGAAGCGCGCCGGAAAGCGCATGTAGGATCGCGTGAACGCGTATTTTTCACGATTCTCGGGGCTGATCGCCAACCCCGCGATGATTGCGTCGCCCTCCTTGCGCTCGATTGCGCCTTCGAGTTCCTCCCAGGGAAGCGCCTGGATCTGACACCTGTCCAGGATTTCGAGTTGCGCACAGATGGCGCGCGCGAGATCGACGTGGAGCCCGGTAATCAACCCGTTGGCGTCGATGTAGTTGAACGGCGGGAAGTCGATCGTCGTCAGGAAGCGGACGCGCGGCAGCATCGAGATATCCGGCTTGATGAGCCGCTCTTTCGCATCCCAGAACTGCGGTATCGATGGCTGCTGCCCCCAGGCGGGCATCGCCAGCGACACGAGCAGCGCTGTCGCCAGCCAGAATGCAGTCTTCGACGTTGAACGCATCGCTCACCCTTGCCGCCGACGCGGAGGTCCAGAAATCCCCCAATCCGCGGCGTTTTGCAATGCGGGGCCGCGTCCTGCAACCCGAACACGTTTGCCGCGCACCCGCTGGCGCACTATCATTGGGAATCACGCGGCGCCGAGTGGAACCCAATTGGCCAGCTTCGACGAGACCCTGGCGTTCATAGATGCTCTGAAGCGGGCTCATTCGACGCAGGAAGTTTGCAACGCGCTCGTCGAAGTCACGCGCCCCTTCGGTGTCAGCACGGTCTTGGCCGGAGTCATGCCCGGCCCAGGCGCGCGAGCTCGCGCTGCCGAGCTGGAGTCCCGGGTTCTGCTGTGGGACTGGCCGAAGGACTGGTTCGATCACTACGCGGCTCAGAACTACATCGAGGTAGACCCCGTCATTGGCTACCTCCGAACCTTTCGCCGCGCCGTCGCCTGGGACACTGCCGCCCGGACGCTGGCAGGGGGGCGCGACGCAGAGCGCGTCTACTCGGAAGCGCGCGCGTTCCGGTTGAACGATGGCTATGCCGTTCCGATGGTCACGATCGAAGGCGACATCGTAATGATCTCCCTTGGCGGCGAGGAGGTCGATTTGCGCGACAGCGCCACCGAAGTCATATCGCTGCTGGCTACCTTCGCGGCGGGACGCGCGCTCGAGGTCTCAGCGACCGGCAATGCGTACGAGCGGAAGCCGACGCTGTCGCAGCGGGAGACCGAGTGCATCCGCTGGGCGGCAGTCGGCAAGTCTGAATGGGAGATTTCCCAGATTCTTGGTATCTCCGAGCACACTGCGGAAAAACACCTGCTCAGCGCCAAGCGTAAGCTGCAGGCATCGAACCGTGCACACGCCGTCGCCGAAGCGATCCGGCATGGTTACATCTCCTGAATGTTCTGGCATCGCGATTGCGTAATATTTTCGGCGTGCTAGGCTGATCTTATCGGGACGGGCGAGCCGGCTCTCTGGGGCGAGGCGGCGAGTATTCCTGCACGAACAGCGTAGTGTATCTGCCAGGGGAGCGGCCGTGTTTTGGCCGCGTGTGCATGCCTCAGAGTGTAGCCGCCGCGGGCGTTCTGCCGCGCATCTTTCGTAATTTTCTAGAACCCGCGCCTATGGCCGACGCCAAGGGCGATCCGGCGCGCGCGGATCATTCCGAACTCGATCTCTGGCGGCCGGTGCTTGAGCGCCTCGGGTTGCCGCGCGAGACGGTTTCGATAGCGCTTAGGCGTGCCATCGATAACGGGACCACGTTCCAAGCGGAGTTGCTGGTGCATGGCGCCACATCCGAAGCGAACTTCTTCGGTGCTGCCGCGCGCGCTCTCGGACTTCCGTTTCTTTCGGATATTGATCCGGCCCGTTTGATCGTCAGCGACCGTGACGGCCTCGCTCTCCTGCGCCAGCCCAACGGCGTCCGCCGTGCTCGCTACGATGCCGGCGACGGTCGCACCTTGACGCTCCTGGCGCCCGAGGCAGCCGAATTCGCTCAGCTGCGCCGGTGGATGGCCGAACGTCCTGCGCTGCGCCAACGCTTCTGTCTGGTAGCGCCGATGGCGCTGCGGGGCGCGCTACTTGCGCGCTTCAGCCCGGTCCTCGCCACACGCGCGGTAAACCGCCTGTTCGAAGAGCAGCCGGACTGTTCGGCGCGCACGGTGTTCACCGGCCGGCAGGGTTTCGTACTTGGCGCGGCCGCGAGCGCGCTGGTCTCGTCCGCGATCGCGTGGCCCAATGCGACGTTCCTCGCCATGCATCTCTTGCTGACGCTATCGTTCCTGCCATGCGTGGCGCTTCGTTTGATGGCCACCCGTCAGCGCGTGCCGAAGCTCCCGCGACTCGCGCGCTGCGAGCCGCTCATCATGCCGCGCTACACGATCTTGGTCGCGTTGCACCGCGAAGCGGAGATCGTGCCGGAACTCCTGGTCGCGCTCGGCAAGCTCGAATGGCCGCGGAGCAAGCTCGAGATCAAGCTCGTCTGCGAGGCTGATGACGCGGAGACGCTGGCGGCTCTTCGCGCCCAGCGTCTGCGTCCCAGTGTGGAGGTGATCGCGGTGCCGCCGGGCATCCCCCGCACCAAGCCGAAAGCGCTCGCCTATGCGATGGGCGCGATTTCGGGCGATTTCGTCGCGCTCTACGATGCCGAGGACCGGCCACATCCGCGCCAGCTGATCGAGGCGTGGACGCGCTTTCGCAATTCCGGCCGTTCGCTCGGTTGCGTGCAGGCGCCGCTGCAGATCACCAATCGC
This sequence comes from Pseudomonadota bacterium, assembly GCA_023457435.1. Classification (GTDB taxonomy): domain Bacteria; phylum Pseudomonadota; class Alphaproteobacteria; order Rhizobiales; family Rhizobiaceae; genus RCIO01. Next base: position 93,150 of record JAEWLS010000020.1, on the reverse strand, counting down.
GGCGCCAGCATCGTCGCCCGTATGTTTGCGTTCGAATACTCCGGTCTGTTCCGGATCATGCTGCCGTTCCTGTCGCGCAACGAACTGGTGCTGCCGCTCGGCGGGACCTCGAATCATTTCAAACGTTCCGTCCTGGAAAAGGTGGGCGGCTGGGACCCCTTCAACGTCACTGAGGACGCCGACCTGGGCATGCGGCTGCATCGTCTCGGCTATCGCACCGAGACGATAGCGCTGCCGACTCACGAGGCCGCGCCGACCGAGCTGCGTGTGTGGCTCCCGCAGCGCACGCGATGGTTCAAGGGTTGGGCCCAGACGTGGCTGGTGCACATGCGCAGCTGGCGCAGGCTTGCGGCTGAGCTCGGGCCAGGTTCGTTCCTGGTCTCGCAGATCCTGTTTGGCGGAATGCTGCTGTCGGCGCTGCTGCACCCCTTGCTCTATGTCACCTTGCTGATCGTCGGCGTCGAGGCGGCGTTCGGCCTGTCGATCGGACTGTACAATCGCGCGCTGCTTGCGGTGGATGTCGTCAACGTGGCGCTGGGCTATGCCGGATTTCTGATCATCGGCGCCCGGTCGCTGCCGCGCGGCGAGCGACAGGCGTTGCCGCTGATTGCGGCCGCGACCCCTGTCTACTGGCTCATGCTGTCTCTGGCAGCCTGGCGGGCCGTGATCCAGCTCGTCCGGGCGCCGCATCTGTGGGAGAAGACGCCGCACAAGCGCGGCGAACCGGACGTCCCGCACGCCGCTGCCCCTAGCGGCTGGCGAGGAAGGCCGGCGCGTCGCAGATGATCTTCGTGTCCTGGACGCCGATCGCCTCGGCGTCCTTGTTGTCGTAAGGCACCGCATCCAGGATGTGGCGGATGACGGCAAGCCGTCCGCGCCGCTTGTCGTTGGCGCGCACGACCGTCCAGGGCGCGTAAGCGGTGTGGGTCCGCTGCAGCATCAGATCGCGCTTGTCGGAATAGTCGTTCCACTTCGCGATGCCGGCGATGTCGATCGGCGAGAATTTCCACCAGGCGAGCGGCGAATGCCTTCGGTCGTGGAAGCGCGCCAGTTGTGTCTCCTGGGCAATGTCGAGCCAGATCTTGAAGAAGCGGATGCCCTCGTTGACGATCGACAGCTCGAACTGCGGCACGTCGTCGAGGAACTTCTGGTGCTGCTCCGGCGTGCAGAAACCCATGACGGGTTCCACGCCCGCGCGGTTGTACCAGGACCGGTCGAAGGTCACGAACTCGCCCGCGCTCGGAAACTGCGCGACATAGCGCTGGAAGTACCATTGTCCGCGCTCGGTCTCGGTCGGCTTGGAGAGCGCCACGTTGCGCGCCGTGCGCGGGTTCAGGTACTGGCGTACGGCGCCGATCGTGCCGCCTTTGCCCGCCGCATCCCGACCTTCGAAGAGGATCATGACGCGCTCGCCGGTCGCCTGCTGCCATGCGTGCAGCTTCACCAGCTCGATCTGCAGCATCTCCAACTGGCTTTCGTAGCCGTCGCGCTTCATCTTGTCGGGATACGGGTAGCCGCCCGCCGCGATCTCGTTGTCCTCGACCCAGCCTGGTAGCTTTGGATCGTCGATGTCGAAGCTGCGCTTCTTGCCGCAGATCGTCAGCTCGACGGCACTCGACTTCTCGGCCTTTTGAGGCTTGCTCTTCTGCTTCATCGGGAGGGTCCTCGCATGGCGGGTCATGCTATGGGTTGCGCCGAAACTGGACAAGCTGTGACGTGAGCTCGAACGCACCGGCCCGAACGTCGCCTGACCGCGCTGCATCGCGCGGCGCCTATCTCGCTGCAATTTTGGCTGCCGCTGGCGCCGCGGTGCTGTTCATTGCGGGGGAATGGCTGGCCGCTGTCGTTGCCCTCGCCGCAGTGCCGCTTGTGCTTGTGGCGACGAGGAGAGCGGAGATGACGCGCGTCCATCCGGTGCCGGATGTCGCACGCGCGCCGATCGATGGGCTCTCGGCCGCGCGCCTTCTCGAAGCCGTCGGCGATCCCCTGCTGTTGTACGACAGGGCGGGCGTGGTCGTGGAGGCTAACCGCGCCGCGCGCGACGCCTTCGGCGAGAGGCTCGTAGGGCTCGACCTTCAGGTGCGTTTCCGCGCGCCGGAGATGCAGGAGCTTGTCCGCTCGATGCTCGGCGGTCAGGGCAGCACGATCGACTACGCGGAGCGCCTGCCGATCGAGCGCGTTTTCCGGGTATCGACCACCGCCGTCAACGACGACACCGGTCTGTTTCTTCTCGCCTTCAAGGATCAGAGCGAGGCGCGCCGGATCGACCGCATGCGTGCTGACTTCATCGCCAACGCGAGCCATGAGCTGCGCACGCCGCTCGCGTCGGTGGCGGGTTTCATCGACACGTTGCGCGGGCCGGCCCGAGACGACGCTGCGGCGCGCGACCGCTTCCTTGGCATCATGCAGGAACAGACGGCGCGCATGGCCCGGTTGATCGACGACCTGCTCTCGCTGTCGCGCCTAGAAATGAAGCCCCAAGTCGGCCGTTCCGAGCGCGCCGATGTCGTGGGCATCGTCGGCAGCGTCGCCGATGCGTTGTCGCGTATGGCGGACGAGGCCGGTGTCGTCGTCGAGCGCAACCTGCCGGCGGAGCCCGTCAGCGTGCCAGGGAGCCGCGACGAGCTCACCCAGGTCTTCGAGAACCTGTTGGAGAACGCCATCAAGTACGGTCGGGCGGGCAAGCGCGTCGTCGTCTCGGTGCGGCGCGCCGAAGGCGGGGCGCACCCGGGGGTCGAGATCGCATTCCGCGACTTCGGCCCCGGCATCGCCGCCGAACACATTCCGCGCGTCACCGAGCGCTTCTACCGCGTCGAAGCCGGCAGCGGCGCGACGCCCAAGGGGACCGGGCTCGGCCTGGCCATCGTCAAGCACATCCTGACGCGGCACAACGGCCGCCTGTCGATCCGTTCCGAGCCGGGCGCCGGCGCGGAATTCGTCGCGCATCTGCCGCTTTGATCGAAGCTTCTGGATTTCTTGGTCCTGTCATGCGACTCGCCTAGCCTCTGTGAAATCGAGGTCCGCGGAGGAGCGGTCGCATGCACATCGTTCGCGCCTATGACGAAGACCTGAAGTTTCTGTCCGGTCGCGTGGCCGCGATGGGCGGCCTCGCCGAACGGCTGGTCGAGCAGGCTGTCGCCGCGCTTGTCGCCAACGATACGGCCCTGGCCGCCAGGGTCGTTTCCGATGACGAACTGCTGGATGCAGCTCAGCGCGAGATCGATGACAAGGCCATCTTCGTTATTGCGCGCCGTCAGCCGCTGGCCGGCGACCTGCGGGAAATCCTGGGCTCGATGCGCATCGCCGCCGATCTCGAGCGCGTCGGCGACCTCGGCAAGAACATCGGCAAGCGCGTGGTCGCGGTATCGGCCTCGCGCCAGCCGGTCAGCCTTTTCCGGGGGCTCGAAGCGCTCTCCAATCTGGCGCTGACGCAGCTCAAGGAAGTACTCGACGTCTACGCCTCGCGCGCGGTGTCGACGCTCGGCTTCGTGCGCGATCGCGACAGCGAGATCGACGCGATGTACACGTCGCTCTTCCGCGAGCTTCTCACTTACATGATGGAAGATCCGCGCAACATCACGCCGTGCACGCACCTGCTGTTCTGCGCGAAGAACATCGAGCGGATTGGTGACCATGCCACCAACATCGCGGAGACCATCTATTACGTCGAAACGTCGGAACAGCTTCCTGCCGAACGCAGCAAGAGCGACGTCAGCCACCGCGTGACGTTGGCGCCTGCTGCGAAATAGGTAGTCTCAGCGAACCCGCCTGCGCTCCGAGGCAGGCTGGTAGGCCAGCTTTGCATGGTAGGCGCAGTAAGGCCCCACTTCGCCGGCCTCGTTGCCGCAAAAGTTGAATTCTTCCGTCAGCGGGTCGCCGTTGGGCCACTTGCACGTGCGCTCGGTGAGCTGCGTGAGCGACAGCTGCCGCGAAATCGGCACCACGACGTTCTCCGACGGGCGGTAGACGGTGCGGGTGACCGGCTCGGCCTCGAATACCGTCTGCAGGGCGTTGGCACCCGACGACGCGTGAACGGGGCGGATCGGCCGGACTGCCGCGCCGGAGGCCGGCTTCGTCGCCGTGGCAACTTTCTTGGTGCGCGCCGGCGCCGCGGAAGTCCTGCCGCGTCCGGCGAGCTTCAGGCGGTGCACCTTGCCGATTACCGCGTTGCGGCTGACAGCGCCGAGCTGCGCCGCGATCTGGCTGGCGCTGAGCCCTTCCGACCACAATTTCCGCAAAAGCTCGACGCGTTCATCAGTCCAGTTCATCGGGAAGGCTCCTCGTGGAGTCCGTGACGGAATCCGAATCCTTCCACCGCCAGCCGAAGCCGGGGCTGCACCACATCACACTGGTGAAAGAGTTCGCCGCACGAAATCTAGTTGTGTTGAGGGTCAAACTACCTATCGCTTGACTCGGTGACAAGAGTCCGCCGGATTCGCGGAATCCAATTTCACGGTTTTCCCCAACTTGCCGGAACCCTTTCCACGAGGTTCTGGCACCACCGTCCGGCGCCTCGATAGGCCAGCTTTTCGTTGACTTTACGGCAAAAAGCCCCGATATCTGCAGTTCGACGCCGCCCCTTTGGGCGGCTTTTTGATTTTGTCGGCCGACATCCTGTCCGCCGGCGTGGAGGCGAGCTAGAGGCAGGCAATGAGCGGTACCGCGCTTTTCGACACGTTCGCGCGCGCCCCGCTGTCGTTCGACAGGGGCGAGGGGTCGTGGTTGATCGAGGCCTCCGGCGCGCGATATCTCGATTTCGCCGGCGGCATCGCGGTCAACTCGCTCGGTCATGGTCATCCGCACCTCGTAGCGGCGCTCAAGGATCAGGCCGAGAAGCTCTGGCACGTATCCAACCTTTATAATGTGCCGGGCCAGGAGACGCTCTCGCGCCGCCTGTGCGAGAACACGTTTGCGGACAAGGTGTTCTTCACCAATTCGGGGGCCGAGGCCCTCGAATGCGCCATCAAGACCGCGCGCCGCTGGCACTACGTTAACGGTCGGCCTGACCGCTATCGCATCGTCACCTTCGAGGGCGCCTTCCATGGCCGCACGCTCGCGACCATCGCCGCGGGCGGGCAGGCCAAGTATCTCGAGGGTTTCGGCCCCAAGGTCGACGGCTTCGACCAGGTGCCGTTCGGCGACATGAAGGCCGTCGAGGCGGCGGTCGGGCCGCAGACGGCGGCCATCCTCATCGAGCCCGTGCAGGGCGAAGGCGGCGTGCGCCCGGTTCCGCCCGAGATGATGCGCGCGTTGCGTGCCCTCTGCGACGAGCACGACCTTCTCTTCATCGTCGACGAGGTGCAGTGCGGCATCGGACGCACCGGCAAGCTCTTCGCCTATGGATGGTCGGGCATCGAGCCGGATATCATGGCAATCGCCAAAGGTATTGGCGGCGGCTTCCCGATGGGCGCCTGCCTCGCGACCGAGGATGCGGCGCGCGGCATGACCGCCGGCACGCACGGAACCACCTTCGGCGGCAATCCGCTCGCCATGGCGGTCGGCAACGCCGTCCTCGACGTCGTTCTGGAACCGGGCTTTCTAGAGGAGGTGCGCCGCAAGGCACTGCTGTTCAAGCAGGGTCTCGCCAGCGTCATCGACGAATTCCCGGCGGTCTTCGAAGGCGTGCGCGGCGAGGGGCTGCTGCTCGGCTTGAAGTGCCGGGTGCCGAACACGGCGGTCAACGCCTCGCTGCGCGCCAATAACCTGCTTGCGGTCCCGGCCGGCGACAACGTGGTGCGGATCCTTCCGCCCTTGAACGTCGCGGATGAGGAAATCCGCATCGCGGTCGACGCGATCCGCGCGGGCGCCGCATCGCTTTCCGCATCCGCCGGCGCGGCCTGACCGCAATGGCGATCAGGCACTTCACCGATATCGCCGATCTCTCAGCCGGCACCCTTCGCGGAATGCTTGACGACGCGCGCGCGCGCAAGACGCGGCTCAAGGCCGGAGATCGCGACAGGCCGCTGGACGGCAAGGTTCTCGCGATGATCTTCGAGAAGCCGTCGACGCGCACCCGCGTTTCGTTCGACGTCGGAATGCGCCAGCTTGGCGGCGAGACCATCATGCTCACCGGCGCGGAGATGCAGCTCGGCCGCTCCGAGACCATAGCAGACACGGCGAAGGTCCTGTCGCGCTACGTCGACGCCATTATGATCCGCACCACCGCGCACGTTCGCCTGCGCGAACTCGCCGCCCACGCCACCGTACCGGTGATCAACGGCCTGACCGACGACACCCATCCGTGCCAGATCATGGCCGACCTGCTCACCTTCGAGGAGCATCGAGGCCCGGTCAAGGATAGGCTGTTCGCCTGGACCGGCGACGGTAACAACGTGCTGCACTCCCTGGCCGAGGCCTCCGCGCGCTTCTCGTTTCGGCTGAACGTTGCGGTGCCCGAGGGCAGCGAGCCCGACCGGCGCTTCGTCGAGTGGTCGAACGCCAATGGCGGCCGCGTGAATATCATGCGCTCGCCTGTCGAAGCAGTCACGGGGGCAGATTGCGTCGTCACCGATACCTGGGTCTCGATGGGACAGGAACACCGCGCCCGCGGGCACAACGTGTTCCAGCCCTATCAGGTCAACGACGAGCTGATGGCGCACGCGGCGAGGGATTCGCTCTTCATGCACTGCCTGCCTGCGCACCGCGGCGAAGAGGTCACCGACGAGGTGATGGACGGTCCGCATTCCGTCGTCTTCGACGAGGCGGAAAACCGGCTGCATGCGCAGAAGGCGGTGCTGGCGTGGTGCCTCGGCGTCTAGGCGCTTGATATCCGACGCTGCGGCACCTATCTCCCGGCCTTCATGCAAGGACTGAACCTGCGGATCTTCCGCGGCCGGAGCACGGGCGCCAGCCTGTGCCTGACGCCAGACCGGGATATTTCAACGTGACTGCGAACACCCCCCAGCTCGGCGAATTCGGGTTCGCCGGCGACGACAATGTCGTTCCCTTCGACATCGGCACGCTCGACGTGCGCGGCCGCGCCGTGCAGCTCGGGCCGCTGCTTGACCAGATTCTCGGGCGTCACGCCTATCCGGAGCCCGTTGCCCGGCTCCTGGCCGAGGCCGTCGCGCTGACTGTGCTGCTCGGCACGTCGCTCAAGTTCGAGGGCAAGTTCATCCTGCAGACCCGTTCCGACGGACCGGTGGACATGCTGGTGGCCGATCTTCGCACGCCGGGCTCGGTGCGTGCTTACGCGCGCTACGACCAGCAGCGGCTCGATGAGGCCGTGGCGGCGGGCAACGACGATCCGGCAGCACTTCTTGGCGTCGGCGTCCTCGCGCTGACTGTCGATCAGGGCGTGCACATGCAGCGCTATCAGGGAGTGGTGCAACTGGACGGCACCTCACTCGAGGAGGTCGCGCGCGTCTATTTCCGGCAGTCGGAGCAGATTCCCACCGAGGTCCGCCTCGGCGTCGCCAGGCAGATGCTGCCGGGCGAAGCGGGCGGCGTCCACTGGCGTGCAGGTGGCGCCCTCATCCAGTTCCTGCCGGAGGCGCCTGAGCGGCTTCGCCAGCCCGATCTGCACGGCGGCGATGGCGACGACAGCGACCCGGACGAGTCTGGGCCCTACGACGACGCCTGGCAGACGGCGCGTTCTTTGTTCCTGACCGTCGGCGAGGATGAACTGACCGATCCGACGGTGGGAACCGAGCGGCTGCTGTTCCGGCTGTTCCACGAGCACGGGGTGCGCGTGCACGTCGGCACTCAGGTCGTCGATGACTGCTCCTGCTCGCGCGAGAAGATCCGCGATATTCTCAACGGCTTCACCGCCGAGGAGATCGTGGAGAGCGTCGAGGACGGCCGGATCAAGGTGAACTGCGAGTTCTGCTCGACCGCCTATGAGTTCGATCCGGCGGAGTTCGATAAGCGCACGCTCAATTGAGCGCGCGCTTCTGCGCTGGCAGATCGAGTGAGAAGGCCGGGATCGCCACGTCGAACTGGCGCCCGTCCTTGTCGGCCATCGTGTAGCGCCCTTGCATGATCCCCGACGGCGTCGTGAGCGGGCATCCGGATGTGTACTGGTAGCTGTCCCCCGGCTCCAGCTCCGGCTGCTCGCCGACCACGCCGCGGCCGCGCACTTCGTCCACCTTTCCCTGTGCGTCGACGATGCGCCAGTAGCGCGACAGCAGCTTCACTGAGGCTTGCGACTGGTTGGCGATCGTGACGCGGTATGCCCAGAAGTAGCGGTTCTCGTCCGGCTCGGAGCGTTCCGGCATGAAGAAGGGCTCGACGCTCACTTCTATGCCGTCCGTCGTCTCGCTGTACATGGCAGTCCTCGTCGCTGGCGCTACGCCGCTTTGGCGGTAGAATGTGGCGCATCCAAGCGCTTGGACAAGCCTGGAGGACCGATGACGAGCCCTGCCGAATTCCGCGCCATCGCGCTCTCGATGCCGCAGGCGCACGAAGGAAGCCATTTCGACGTGACGGACTTCCGTGTCGCCAACAGGATTTTCGCGACCTGGCGCGAGGACAGGCAGCAGGCCGTCCTGAAGCTGACGCCGGACGACCAGAGCATGCTCCTCGAGACGATGCCGAACGTGCTGTCTCGCATCCCGGGCGGCTGGGGTGCCAAGGGCTGGTCGAGGCTCGATCTGCCAACGGCGAGCGACGACGAGGTGCGTCACCTCATTACGCTCGCCTGGCGCACGGTAGCGCCGAAGAAATTGCTGAAGGCCTAGGCCTTCGCCAGCGCCCGGTCGAGGTCTTCGATAAGGTCGTCGGTATCCTCGAGCCCAACCGAAAGCCGCAACGTGCCCGGCGAGATGCCAAGCTCCGCACGCGCCTCGTCGGTCAGGTTCTTGTGGGTCGTCGTCGCCGGATGGGTGATCAGGCTCTTTGCGTCGCCGAGATTGTTGGAGATCTTCACGACCTCCAGCGCGTTCTGCAGTCCGAAGGCGCCTGCCTTTCCTCCCTTCGCCTCGAAGCAGATCAGCGTCGAGCCGCCCTTCATCTGGCGGGCGATGATGTCGGCCTGGGGATGGTCCTTGCGTCCCGGATAGATGACGCGCGCAACCTTCGGATGATCGGCCAGGAAGTCGGCCACGCGCGCCGCGCTCTCGGTTTGATGCCTGACGCGCAGCGGCAGGGTTTCGAGGCCTTTCAGCAGCGTCCACGCGTTGAACGGCGACATGCTCGGGCCGGTGTGACGGAAGTAGTCGTGCAGGTTCTCGTCGATCCACTTCTTGTCCGACAGCACGATGCCTCCAAGCACGCGTCCCTGGCCGTCTATGTGCTTCGTAGCCGAGTAGACGACGATGTGCGCGCCGAGCTCCAGCGGCTTCTGCTGCAGCGGCGTCGCGAACACGTTGTCGACAACGACGCGGGCACCGATGGAGTTCGCGAGCTTCGCAACCGCGGCAATGTCGACCACTTCGAGCGTCGGATTGGTCGGGCTCTCGAGGAAGAACAGCTTCGTGTTCGGCTTGACGGCCTTTTCCCATTCCGCGATCTCGCGGCCGTCGACCAGCGTGGCCTCGACGCCGTATTTCGGCATCAGCGTCTCGACGACCCAGCGGCACGATCCGAACAATGCCCGCGCCGCCACGACATGGTCGCCAGCTCTCACCGAGCATAGAAGTGCCGCCGAAACGGCGGCCATTCCCGATGCCGTGGCGCGTGCGTCCTCCGCACCCTCGAGCGCGCACATGCGCTTCTCGAACATGTCGGTCGTCGGGTTGGCGTAGCGCGAGTAGATGAAGCCGGGCTCCTCGCCCTTGAACCGCGCCTCGGCGGCTTCCGAACTGGCGTAGACGAAGCCCTGGGTCAGGTACATCGCTTCGGACGTTTCTCCGAATTGCGATCGCAGCGTGCCGCCGTGCACCAGCTCCGTGGCGGGTCTCAACTTGCGCTTTTCCTGGCTCATGCTCTGCCCCAAACAACAAAAAACCGGCCGCGAAAGTCGCAAGCCGGTTCACACCCACGGCCCTTTAGCGACTTGTTTAACGTGGCTGCAAGCCGACCGGCCAAATCACCACGGGATAACGCTTCATTAGCCCCGGCTCGCCCTTGCGTCAACGCCCGGCCGGTGGTTCGGGAGTGGTGTACCGAATGGCGGAGCCCTGTGCGTAATACCGGCATCCTACCAGACCGCGAAATCGCCGCGCTTTTCGCGTCAGGCGCGCTGACGGCGTCGCGTCCGCTTGATCCGGACCAGACACAGCCGGCCAGTCTGGATCTGCGGCTGGGCGAAGTGGCCTACCGCGTGCGGGCTTCGTTCCTGCCCGGCGAAGGCTTCAGTGTTAACGACAAGCTCGACCGGCTCAAGCTGCATGAGGTGCCGCTCACCGAAGGGGCGGTTCTTGAGACAGGCTGCGTCTATATCGTGCCGCTGATCGAGGCACTCGAACTCCCCGCCGAAATCTCCGCTTCGGCCAACCCGAAGAGCTCGACCGGTCGTCTCGACATCTTCACACGCGTGATGACCGATCGCGGCCGCGAGTTCGACAAGATCGCCGCGGGCTATCGGGGCCCGCTCTACATCGAGGTCAGCCCGCGCACCTTCCCGATCGTCGTGCGCACCGGCTCGCGGCTTTCCCAGATCCGTTTTCGCCGCGGCAATGCGCTGCTCACCGAAGCGGAGATCGGCGCCCTTCATGCCTCCGAGACGCTGGTGGCATCGGAGCGGCCGAACATTTCCGGAAGCGGTATCGCGCTTTCAATCGACCTCGAGGGCGATGCGAATGGTCTCGTCGGCTATCGCGCGAAACATCACACCGCACTGATCGACGTCGACCTGAAGGCGCAGCACGACGTGCTCGACTTCTGGGAGCCCATCCATGTCCGCCGCTCCAAGGAACTGATCCTCGATCCGGACGAGTTCTACATTCTGGTCAGCCGCGAGGCGGTGCACGTCCCGCCGCTCCATGCCGCCGAGATGACGCCGTTCGATCCGCTGGTGGGCGAGTTCCGCGTCCATTATGCCGGCTTCTTCGACCCCGGCTTCGGACACTCTTCGGCCGGCGGCACCGGAAGCCGCGCCGTGCTGGAGGTGCGCAGCCACGAGGTGCCCTTCATCCTCGAACACGGGCAGACCGTCGGCCGGCTTGTCTACGAGCACATGCTGGCGCGGCCCGATCGCCTCTACGGCGCCGATCTTGCCTCGAACTATCAGGCTCAGGGCCTGAAGCTGTCGAAGCACTTTCGCAGCCTTTGAGAACTACTTTCGGTAGGCGAGGGCGCGGACTTCGGCGCGCAGCGCCCTGATCTCCGCCATCAGCGCGTCCTGCTCGACCTGCAGCTTTTCGCGCTCGTTCGACGCCTCCGCCTGATGCTCGGCTTCCATCGCCGACACGATGACGCCGGTGAACAGGTTAAGCACCGTGAAAGCCGTGGCCACGATGAAGGGGATGAAGAACGTCCAGGCGTAAGGGTGCACCTCCATGATCGGGCGCACGACGCCGTCCGACCAGCCTTCGAGCGTCATCACCTGGAACAGCGTGTAGATCGACTCCGGCAGCTCGCCGAACTGGTCGGGGAACGTCTCGCCGTAGAGCTTGGTCGCCATCACGCCGAAGACGTAGAACACCAGTCCCATCAGCAGGATAATCGATCCCATGCCGGGCAGGGCGGCGATGAAGCCGGTGACGACGCGCCGCAGCGACGGCACGATGCTGATCAGGCGCAGAACGCGCAGGATGCGAAGCGCGCGCAGCACTGAGAGGTTGCCGGTGGCAGGCACGAGAGCGAAAGCGACCACCGCGAGGTCGAAGATCCGCCACGGGTCTGCGAAGAAGCGGGTCCGGTAGACCGCGATCCGCGCCAGCAGTTCGACCACGAAGACCGCCAGTATCGCGGTGTCGATGACGTGCAGCGCGCCGCCGAAACGCGCCATCGCGATTTCCGACGTCTCGAGCCCCAGCGTGATCGCGTTGATCGCGATCAGCGCCGTGATGAACGCCTCGAAGCGGCGGGATTCGATGAAGGTCCTGAGCGAGTCCACGGCAACTCCGAAGCAGCGGGTTGCCGAGGAATGCTGCGACGCAAACGTCTAGTCAAGCGGCCGCCGCGCCGGAGAAAATGCCGCCGAAGCGCGGATGGCTTCCGTCGATCGGGCGGAACCTGTCGAAATAGTAGATACCGAATGCCAGGTGTCTGCGCACATGCAGCATGTACGGCGCGAAGCCGCCGCGCACCGCGCCTTTGATGGAAGGTATGTTCGTCTCGCCGATGAAGGTTACGATCTCGCTTGCGCCGAGATTCTCGGCGTGCGCCAGCGCTCGCATCGCCGCCGCCGTCATCACCCGCTGCCCGCGATACGACGGCGGCACGTAGGCGCCTTCCGCCAGCACCTGATGCGCTTCCAGCAGCGGCAGACCTTCGAGTTGCGCGATCCGGTCGTTCTGCGCCGCACCGATGAGCCACATCGCGTAGCATGGCCGACCGCTCGTCTCGTCGATCACTGCGTAGCCGGATTCGGGGAACAGCGCCGCGAGCTTGCGGCGCGACGCGATTTCACCGTGTTCCGCCTCGTCTAGATTTCGCGTGTCGCGCGGCAGCAGCAACCCGCGGTCCGCATCCGTCATCAACCGCACGGTGAGCGGGAAGGGCGACGGAGGCAGCTCGTGATGCCGTATCGCCGCGCGCTTCAGCCCGACCTGGACCGAGTCGGCCACGAGACCGCTGGCCAGCCGTCGCCGGATGTTGCGCGCCCGGCGCGACAAGGCCTCGCGAACCGATGTTTGTTCCGCAAGTCCCTGGGGGATCGTCTCGACGCCCATCTTGACCTCGATAATGGAATTGTCGCTGACGGCAGCGGCCGGCACGCGCACGGCGCGCGTTGCGTGACCGCTGCCTAGCCTTGCCGCGCCCGTCTCCGCAGGCGCGCTAGAACTTCCATTGCCTGCGCGGGTCGTGCTCCGCCAGCGGCTCGAACCGATCCCTGCGGATCATTCCGAACAGGAAGTTGGTCTGCATGTGCACGAGGTAGGGATCGAAGCCGGCTCTCTTGCAGCCCTTCAGCGAGGCGATGTTGTCCACGCCGACGAAGGTGATGACGTGCCTGGCGCCGATGTCCGCGCCGTGCTCCGCGATCAGCGCCATCGCCGCCGACATGATGCCGAGGCCGCGATGCGACGGCGGCGTGTACGCGTCTTCGAGAAGCGCCTCGCCCTCCGACAGGGCGGGGAAGCCGCCGAGCGAAGCGATGACCGGGTTTTGCGACGGTCCGAGCAGCCACTGCACATAGCACGGCACGCCGGTTCGCTCGTCGATCGCCACGTAGGCGCCGCCGCCGACCTTCTCGGCAAAGCTTCGGCGTGCGTGGAGTTCCCGGCGTTCGACCGGATCGAGCGGCATGGCCGGCGACAGGAGCCGGTCCAGGTCCACGGCCCGCGCTGACCGGACCGATATCGGAATCTTGGCCGAGGGACGTTCCACCGGCACGTTCAGATCGCGCTTCAACCCGTACCGGTCGACGCGCAGGCTTAGCCCCAGGGCGAGCCGCCCGGTAATTTTCCCGCGCAGCGTCGCAAGCAGCGCTGCCGACCCCACGGAATCGGAAATCCCGTGACTTTTCAATTCGATACCCATTGGGGCCTCCAGAAAGGACCCTCACCGCATGTCCCGTAACAGGACAGGTATCACGCACTTTCGCTGGGTCAAACCGCAGAATTTTCTTAACCTTTCGGAGTTCTTAACGCCCCGCTGCGGGCTGTCGTCGCGGGGGGCGGCAGGCTTGCTTCTGCCGCCGGGTCGGGGGCAGGATCGGCTCGAAACAGGAGATGTATCGGCCGTGATTGCGAACGTCCTCATCGCCGTCGTGGCGGCGATCCACGCCTATATCGTCATCCTGGAGATGGTGTTGTGGGAGAAGCCGGCCGGCCGCCGGGCGTTTGGCCTCACGCCCGAGTTTGCCGCGCAGTCTCGCGTCCTCGCGGCGAACCAGGGCCTGTACAACGCGTTTCTCGCCGCCGGCCTGGTCTACGGCCTTGTCCGGGGCGACGCGGGCTATGAGTTCAAGCTCTTCTTCCTCGCCTGCGTCCTGCTGGCCGGCTTGTTCGGCGCCGCCACCGCCAGTCGCCGCATATTGTTCGTGCAGGCCTTGCCGGCCACGCTGGCGCTCGTTGCGCTATGGGCCGGCGTCTGAACCCTTGACATGCGGCCTCGCGGTCGCCGAAGAATGCCGGCGTGCGGGTATGATGTAATGGTAGCCTGTCAGCTTCCCAAGCTGAACGCGCGGGTTCGATTCCCGCTACCCGCTCCAGTCCTACGGATAGCCTTCACGATGTCACGCGGTTGCCGCGTCCGTAGACGAGCAGCATGCCGATGATCACGCAGCCATAGATGATCTGGCGGCCTGCCTCCGGCATCTGCGTGATCGAAAGCACCGAATTCAGCAGCACGATCAGGATGACGCCGACGACGGTCCCGGCGTAGCGCCCACGACCGCCGAGGATGTGCGTGCCGCCAAGCACCACTGCCGCGATCGCCGGCAGCAGAAACGCGTTGCCCATGCCCTGATACGCCTTGGCGGAATAGCCCGCGAGCAGCACGCCGGCGATGGACGCGCAGATGCCCGAGATCAGGAACGCCCCGATGATGACGCGTCGCGTGCGGATGCCGGACAGGAAGGCGGCTGCCTCGCGCGAGCCGGTCGCGTAGACGGAGCGTCCGAAGCCGGTCCGCGTCAGCGTAAGCGCGATCGCTGCCGATACCGCGATCCAGACGAAGATCGCGACCGGAATGCCGAGGATGCGCTCCTTGGCGAGGTACAGCATTGCCGGCGTCGCCGAATCCTGCGGCGCAAATCCGCCGGTCTGGGCGACCATCAGCCCGCGCAGCACCGTATCGACGCCGAGCGTGAAGATCATCGACGGGATGCGCAGGAACGCGACGCCGAAACCGTTGAGAAGGCCGACCGCCACGCCGACTGCAAGCGCCGTCGGCAGCGCCAGGTCGCCGCCGACGGCGGTCGCCGTCATCGCGGCCGCGGTCAGCGTCCAGGGCACCGAAAGGTCGATGTGCCCGAGCAGGATCACGACCATCATCCCGGCTGCGCAGATGCCGAGGAAGGAACCGGTCTGCAACTGCTGCAGCAGATAGTTCGGCGACAGAAGCGGCGCGGTGTCAGTGGTGGAAAGCGTGTACGCCGTGCCGACGAGCAGGATCGCGACCACGAACAGCGAGGCGATCGCGATCGGCTTGTTCTCGGGAGAGAGTGCGAGGCGCATTTGCATCACCTGAACAGATCGAGCTTGTTCTTGACCCTGAGCGTGCGGAACGCGCCGAACGAGACGGCGACGAGAAGCACGAGGCCTTCGATCAGCGGCTGCAGCAACGGGTCGATGTCGAGGATGCGGAAGTAGAAGGCGATGACACGCAGGATCATCGCGCCGACGATGCTCCCGATGGCCGACCCGACGCCCCCTAGCAAAGAGGTGCCGCCGAGCACGACCGCGGCGATCGAGTTCAGCGTGTAGGTGCCCGCCTGCTGGATGTCGGCGTTGCCGGAGGATGTCTGGATCGCAAGATAGAGGCCTCCGCATGCGGCAAAGAACCCGGCGAGCGTGAAGGCCGCGATCTTGGCCCTTGCGATCGGCAGTCCGGACATGAACGCCGCGCCCTCCGCCGAGCCGATCGCATAGACGGTGCGGCCAGTGACGGTGCGGCGGAACGGTACCCAGATCAGCGCGGCGACGAGGACGATCAACAGAAACGGGACCGGTATGTCGCGAAACGGCGCCAGCCACCATGCCTCGCCCCCGTCCGCGAAGCCGTAGGTGTCGGCAAGATCCCAGACCGAGTTCGTCAGGGCCCAGGACAGGTCGCCGTCTATGTCGCCGCCGGGCCTCGGCCGCACGAGCAGCGCAAGGCCCATGGCGACCGCGCCGGTGGCGAGCGTCGCGATGATCGGCTGTATCCGGCCGTAGACGACGATGCAGCCGTTGAGGAAGCCGAAAGCCGTGCCCGAAAGCAGCGTCAGCACCATCCCGAACAGGATTTCGGCCGGCGAGCCGTTCACCGTCGCCGATGCGATGCAACTTGCAAGGGTCATCACCGCGCCGACGGAAAGGTCGAGACCGCCGAGCAGCACCGGCACGGTCTGCGCCATCGCCACGAAGGCGATCGCTGCCGCCTCGTTGGCGTTCTGGATTGCCACTGCGGACGAGAACCCGCGCGGGTGCATGACATTGTAGGTCAGGTAGAGCACCGCGAGTAATGCCAGCGCCCCCGCAAAGCCCCTGTTCTGGCGAAACCACCGCGCCAATGCCGCAGCCTTCATCAGGCAGCCTCGACGTCGATGTTGAGCGATGCGGCGACGAGGCTTTCTTCGGTGATCTCGTCACCCACCCTTTCGGCCACCACGCGGCCGCCATAGAGCACGGCGACGCGGTCGCAGCAGCCGATCAGTTCCGCATAGTCCGAAGAATAAAACAGGATCGCCTTCCCCTGGGCGGCAAGATCGCGCATCAGCCGGTAGATCTCCTGCTTGGTGCCGACATCGATCCCGCGTGTGGGATCGTTCAGCAGTATGATGTCGGGGTCGATCGCCAGCCACTTCGCGATGACCACCTTTTGCTGATTGCCGCCGGAGAGCGTCATGACCGCGTCGGCGGGCGAGCCGAGCTTGATCTGCAGCCGCTCGATGGCGGTGTTGACCGAGCGCCGCGCCAGAGCCGCGTCGATAAACGGCCCGCGCGATATGTTTGCGAAGGAAGCCGCGAGAAGGTTGTCGGCAATCGAAAGCCCGAGCATGAGCCCTTCGCTCTTGCGGTCTTCGGGCACCAGGGCCATCCGCGTGGCGGCGGTTTTCGCCGCTGCGGGGGAAGCGGGCAGTCCGCGCCGTCCGCCTATGGTGATCTCGCCTCCGACATCGCGAAGCACGCCGAACAGCGCCAGCAGCAATTCCTTCTGGCCTTGACCGTCGAGGCCGCCGAGACCGACGATCTCGCCGCGCGAGATGTTCAGCGAGATGCCGTTCAACTGATTTTGCCAGGTCAGGTCGCGGACTCGGAGTACCGGTTCGCTGTCGGACGGCCCGGGAGCGCGTCGCGGCGGGAACTTGGCTTCGACGTCACGGCCGATCATCAGGTTGACGATCTGGCGGTCGCTCTTCTCGCCCTTCGCGAATGTTTCGATGTGCCGTCCGTTGCGAAACACCGAGAGCGTGTCGCACAGTGTGTCGACCTCGTTCATGCGATGCGAGATGAACAGGATCGAGGCACCCTGCGCCTTCAGTTCGCCGAGCAGGTCGTAGACGGTCTGCACGTCGCGCGACGTAAGCGCCGACGTCGCCTCGTCGAGGATCAGAACCTTCGGGTCGCGGCCGAGCGCCTTGGCGATCTCGACCATCTGGCGCCGTGAAAGCGAAAGCTCGCGGACCAGCATGTTGGGGTCGACATCGTCGCAGCGCACTCTGGCCAGCAGTTCCCGCGCGCGCTGGCGCTGCGCATTGCCGTCGATCAGCCCGAAGCGTCTGGGCGGATCCGCGATCGCGATATTGTCCGCGACACTCAGATCGGGGACAAGCGACAGTTCCTGGAACATGCAGACGATGCCGGCCTTGGTGGCGTCCTGCGGATGGGTGAAGGACACCGGTCTCCCGTCGACCAGCATCTCGCCTTTGTCCGGGCGCAGCACGCCGGCCATGATCTTGATGAGTGTGGATTTGCCGGCGCCGTTTTCGCCCAGAACGCCATGGATCGAGCCGGGCCGGCACGAGAAATCGACCCCCTCGAGCGCCCGCACGCCCGCGAAATGTTTCGAGATACCGCGGTATTCGACGGTCGCCTGCGACATGCCGTTCATCTTTTGGGAAGGGAAAGGCGGCCCCGCGGGAAGCGGAGCCGCCGAGCCGATTACTTCACGTCGGCTTCGCTCTGCGACATGATCGCGGGGCCCGAGATGTTCACGCCGCACGGCGGAAACTCGTTCACCGTGAAGAAGTTGTCGGGCAGGTCGCTCCAGAAGTTCACGCCGTCCTTCAGCTGGTCGTAGGTCGCGACCGGTAGCGGCACGGAGATGAGCTGCGGCATCGGATTGCCCTCGAGCGCTGAGACGGCCGCCTTCATCGCGATCGCGACGAGACCCGGCGACTGGCCGATCGAGATGCCCTTCAGCCCCTCGGCCGAATGTTTTGCCATCAGCTTGCGGAAGCCGTTCTCCGACTCGCCGGCAACCGGCACCATCGGGTGCTTCGCGTCCATCATCGCCTGCACGACGCCCGTTGTGCCGCCCTGCGCGAGGATCGCGTCGAACTTGCCATGTACCGCGATGGCGTCGGCCGTCACCTTCTGCGCCGTGCCGTCGTCCCAGTTTCCGACGACCTGCACGACCTCCCAGTTTCCGCCAGAAGCCTTGAGCGTGTCGTTGATGCCGACCGAGCGGTCGCGGTCGACGGAATTGCCCGGCAGACCGCGCACTTCGAGCAGCTTGCCGGACGTCTTGCCGGCGGCCTTGAGCTCTTTCAGCGTGAATTCTGCCCAGGTCTTGCCCATCGCCAGCTGGTCCTCGTTGACCTGCATGACGGCGTCGGTGTCGAGCACGTTGTCGAACGGCACCAGGACCACGTTGTTCCTGTCGGCGAGGCGGATGACGCGGTCGAAACCGTCGGGAGACACGGCGATCGTGACGATCGCGTCGAAGCCCTGGTTGATGAAGTCCTCGATCGCGCCGAGCTGCGCGGGCGCGTCCGTGCCGGTCGAGACGACCTTGAACTCCTTGATCTTGTCCTTCATCGACGGGTCCTGCGCGAACGCCTTCGCCGTCTTGATCATCTGGATACGCCAGGTGTTCCCGACGAAACCGTTGACGATGGCGATGCGGTAGGGTCCCGGCTTGGCGTCCCACTTCATGTATTTCGTGCTGGCGGACCATGGTGCAAAGCACGACGGATCCGCACCCGGCCCCGAGACCGTGCTCGGGCCCGCCATCGCGATCTGCGAAGCGAGCACGAGCGCTCCGAGCGCCGTTGAAAGCTTGAGCAGTCCTTTCATCGAATTCCTCCCACGCGCCGGATGGTGTGGATCGAGGCGGCCGGCGCCGCTCGCCTCGCTTGGATATTCCAGGGCCTTCGGCCCGGAATTGGTCAGGCCGAAGCTTCCATCTCCTCGTTGAAGAACTTGAAGCCGGTCATCAGGTGGTTTCGCAGTCGGTACTGGAATGCCAGCAGGTCGCGCTCCGCGAGCGCGTCGAGGACCCCCTCGTGCTCCGAGAAGGTCTGCGTCTTGAAGGTTCGCCGTGTCTTGCCCTTCTGCATGATGCGCAAGACGATCGGCTTCATCACCGCGTAAACGTTGAGGATCGCATCGTTTCCCAGGATGGAGACCAGCCGCAGATGGAGCGAGAAGTCGACCTCCGACGCCTCCTGAAGGTCCTGGATCTCCGAAAGCCGGACGTTGATGCGGCGAAGTTCCTCCACATCCGCGTCGGCCAGCCGTTCCATGATCCGGTCGGCCGCGCCGACCTCGATGAGGTCGCGAAATGCCTGCACGTCGGCGAAAGTCTTGCGCGAAACCTCCATCGTATTGAACGAAAAGAGCTCGAACGCCCTGGCCATCCGATTGTCGATGATGGTCGCGCCGACCTTCGGCCGCACCTCGACCATGCCGTAGGCCTTTAGAATACGCATCGCCTCGCGCACGGTGTTGCGGCTGGCGTTGAACTGCGCGCACAGCTCGCGCTCGGTTGGCAGGCTGTCGCCGACCTTCAGGCCCGCTTCCGCGATCAGGCCGCGCATTTGCCGTACCACAGCGTCCACCGCCGAATCCTGAACCGGCGAAAGGTCTGGAGAGGAGGCTGGATTTTGCGGTTCGGAAGCCATTGCGGCTGGGCGCGCCCTGTATTTGTTGGACCAGATTGGTAGGGGTGCGATAGCCGCCTGTCAACTGGTGCTCAAGGAAGCGAATTTCGCAGCGTCGAACAATTGCGGAGACCGTACCCATGGAATAATTGTTGGACCAACGCCTGCTCTGCTGCTGAGGTCGAATGTCCTTCTTTCCACATGATCGCGATCGCGATGGCGTCTTCCTCGGGCGGATCTGGTCGCCGCAGGAGCGAGGGCCGGCGGTGGTGACCGTCCACAAGACGATGGTCCTCGACATCACCGCGCCCGCCGCCCCCCTGGTGTCCGACATCTGCGAGATGGACGACCCGGCGGCCTACGTTGCGGGCGCTCCCGGCAGAGAGGTCGGCAGCCTGGAGGAAATCGCCGCGAGCCGCCCCGGCGATCTGTCGCGCCCCCATTTCCTCGCGCCCTGCGATCTCCAGGCGGTGAAGGCGTGCGGCGTGACCTTCGCCTCGTCCATGGTCGAGCGCGTCATCGAGGAGAAGGCGGCGGGCGATCCGAAGCGCGCTCAGGAGATAAGGGAGCGCGTCGGCGCGGCTATCGGCGGCTCGCTGCGCAACGTCAAGGCGGGGTCCGAGGAAGCGGCGCGGGTTAAGGCCGCCCTCATCGCGGAAAAACTGTGGAGCCAGTACCTTGAGGTCGGCATAGGGCCGGATGCCGAGGTGTTCTCCAAGGCGCAGGTCCTGTCCGCGGTCGGTCCTGGCGCGGAGGTCGGCCTGCACCCCATATCGCGGTGGAACAACCCCGAGCCCGAGATCGTGCTTGCGGTGTCGTCCGCCGGGCGGATCGTCGGTGCTACTCTCGGAAACGACGTCAATCTGCGCGATGTCGAGGGCCGGTCGGCGCTGCTTCTGTCGAAGGCGAAGGACAACAATGCGAGCTGCGCCATCGGACCGATGATCCGGCTTTTCGACAAGACGTTCACGCTTGACGACGTGCGTGCTGCCGAACTCGACCTGTCGGTCGTCGGTGAAGACGGTTTTCGCCTGACCGGACATTCTTCGATGAGCGCGATAAGCCGCGATCCGCAGGAACTCGTTCGCCAGACCGTGGGCAGGCACCATCAGTACCCGGATGGGCTGATGCTCTTCCTCGGCACGCTGTTCGCACCGACGCAGGATCGCGACGTTCCCGGCGAAGGCTTTACCCACAAGATGGGCGACGTGGTCGAAATCTCGTCGCCCGGCCTCGGCCGGCTCGTGAACACGGTGCGCCTGTCCACCGAGTGCCAGCCCTGGACCTTCGGGACGCGCGCGCTGATGCGCAACCTTGCTGAGCGCAAGCTGATCTGACCGCTGTCGGCCTATCGCTGGTGGTCCGGGTGGACAAGGTATTGGTGCCGGCCTAGTTTCCGCGCCCCGATGCCCGGCGAAGCGATTGCCGCCCTGGAGACGCCTTGACCGCACTGACCCGATTCCTCGGCGACACGCCGCTCCGCGCACTGCTGAAGCTGTTGATCCTGTCGTTCATCGTTGGCCTGGTGATGAGCGCTTTCGACTGGACTCCGTGGGACCTGATGCGCTCGGCGCGCGACTTCGTCGTGGCACTCTGGGAAACGGGCTTCGAGGCGCTCGGCAGGTTCGGGGAATACATGATCGCCGGCGCGGCGATCGTGATTCCGGTCTTCCTCCTTCTGCGGCTCGTCAGCTGGCGCCGCTGAGCGGCGTCTCAGCCCACCGCTGAACACTCTGGTCGCGCATCAACGCGATAGAAGCCACGCCATGCTCCGTGCAATAGCGAGCAAGGCCGCGCACGATACGGGCCGGCAGTCCGGGCCCCCCATAGATCATGCCGGTGTAAAGCTGCACGAGGTCGGCCCCGGCGCGGATCTTTTCGAGCGCATCCTCCGCTGTGGAGACACCCCCGGCGCCGATGATGGCGAGGCCTGGACCTACCAGCCGCCGCATGCGCGCGAGGACCGCCGTCGAACGCGCGAACAGCGGTTTTCCAGAGAGGCCGCCCGATTCCGCTGCCTGCGCACCGGATACGTGGTCCCGAGAAAGAGTGGTGTTTGAGACGATCAACCCTTCGATCTCATGCGCGAGGACCTCTTGCGCGATCTCGGTCATCTCGTCAGCGTCAAGGTCCGGTGCGATCTTGAGGAAGATCGGCGGGTGCGCCCCGCTGTCCGCGCGCGCCTCCCTGACCCGCGAGAGGAGTTCGGAAAGCGCGGCTCGGCTCTGCAGGTTTCGCAAACCCGGCGTGTTCGGTGAGGAGATGTTGACGGTGAGGTAGGAGGCAAGCCGTGCGAAGCGTTTCGCGCCCGCTGCATAGTCGCCGATCCGATCGGTGCTGTCCTTGTTCGCCCCGATATTGATTCCGACGATGCCGGTGGACCGCCGTGCTGAGAGCTGGCGATAGGCGGCATCGTGCCCGCCATTGTTGAAGCCGAGCCGGTTGATGACGGCGCTGTCGCCCGGCAGCCGGAATATGCGCGGGCGCGGATTGCCCGCTTGCGCGAGCGGTGTGATCGTTCCGACTTCGGCGAAACCGAACCCGAGTCGCAACAGTGCGTCCGGTACCTCGGCATCCTTGTCGTACCCAGCGGCCATGCCGAGCGGATTGGGAAAACGCAGGCCTGCGACGGTGACCGATAGGCGCGGGTCGGGCGCGGGCGGTGCAGCGGGCAGAAGGCCTGTCTTCAGCGCGGTCAGGGAAAGCTTGTGCGCCTGTTCCGGCTCCAGCGCGAAAAGAAGGCGGGTCGCAGCGGCGCCGATGCTCATGGCAGCCGGATATCGTGGCGTCCGTCGGGCCCTAGCGGCATTGGCTCGGCGGAGACGACGGCAGCGAGCGGCAGAGCAGCGTATAGGTGAGGGAAGAGCCGGCCGCCGCGTGAAACCTCGTATCTGAGGCCATCGCCAAGCTTCGTCGCATCGACCGCAACGAGCAGCAGTCCATCCTGACCGGCAAAGTGCTTTGCCGCGGTTTCGGCGACCTGCTCGGCTGTCGAAAAGTGGATAAAGCCATCCGTGATGTCGATTGGAGCGCCGTCGAACCGCCCAGTTCTGACCGCCTCCCGCCACTGGGCTGTCGTGCAGATCTTGTAGATCAAATCCGTCATGCTGCGGGTATAGGATGCAGGCGCGCTTTGCAGAAGCCCATGCCCGATCGAGCCGCGCAATATCAACCGCAATTCGGGCGCAATGCGCGCGGAATCTGGTTTCTTCACGGAGGGTTCATGTCATGCGCCTCGCACTTGTCGCCGCCACCGCCTCGATACTCGCAACCGGCGCGTTCGCTGCCGATGAAGCCCGCTTCCGGTTGGAACGTACCGATACTGGCTTCGTCCGGATGGATACCCTGACTGGCGACATGACGTACTGCGTCGAGAAGGAGTCAGCCCTCGACTGCCGCACCGCCGCGGGCGCGGCCATCGCGTCCGATGCGGTCGCCGAACTGGAAAAGCGGCTAGCCGCCGTCGAGGAGCGTCTCGCCACGGTCGAGAAGGCGCCCGCCATCGCCGCGCTGCCGAGCGACGAAGAGGTCGATCGCGCTCTGGGCTACATGGAGCGCATGATGCGCAGCTTCATGGGCGTTGCCCGCGATTTCGAACGGGAGTTCGGGGACGAATCCAGGAAGGCGCCTGACCGCACCTGAACTGCGCTCCTTGCAATCAGGACTTCGCTCCCCGCATAATCGCTAAGAGAACCGCGCACGAGACGCGGACGGGGACGAGGCGGGACTTTGGCGGAATTCAAATTCGTCATCGCGGACGATCATCCGCTGTTTCGCGGCGCGCTGAAGCAGGCGCTTGCCGGAATGGGCTGCGACGCGGAGATACTCGAGGCTGGAGACTTCGATACGGTCAAGGACACGATCGCCGCCAACGACGATGCCGATCTTGTGCTTCTCGACCTGACGATGCCCGGCGCAAGCGGATTATCCGGCCTCGTTGCGCTGCGTGGCCTGAACGCCACCCTGCCCACCATCGTTGTCTCTGCTCATGACGATCCGCAGACCGTCCGCCGCGCGCTGGAACTCGGCGCATCCGGGTTCATTTCGAAATCCGCAAGCATGGACGAGATTCGCTCGGCGGTTTCGACAGTGCTCAACGGAGGCATCCATACGCCTCCCGGCATCGACCTCGGCACCGAGGGTGACCCGGAGATATCGGACCTCATTCAGCGTCTTCAGGCGTTGACGCCGCAGCAGTCGCGTGTGTTGGGGATGATTGCGGAGGGCATGCTGAACAAGCAGATCGCCTACGAGTTGCAGGTCTCGGAGGCGACGATCAAGGCGCACGTCTCTGCCGTGCTCCAGAAGCTCGGCGTCGATAGTCGCACCCAGGCCGTCATCCGCCTTTCACGCATCGGCGCCGACGTCGTAGGACTGAACTAGAGCCTGGTCACTCCGCCGCCGAAAGCATCCGCCGATGCCGGGTCAGCATCGTGCGTAGCACAGCGGGCTTCACCGGTTTGTTGATGATGGTGATGTCGGCCTTCGCCGCGGACATGCGCAGATCCGTCGACCGGTCGGCGGTGACCAGCGCGGCCGGCAGGTCAACTCCGAAGCGGCGGCGCAGTGCGGCGATGACATCCAGACCGCTTTCGCGATCGAGGTGGTAGTCAACCAATACCACGCTCGGGGCCTGGGCGGCCGGGTCAAGTTCTGAGAAGCTCCGGGCCGTTTGCACCACGCATCCCCAGCCCTCCAGCAGCAGGCGCATGCCGTCGAGAATACGCGGGTCGTTGTCAATGCACAGCACCGCCATGCCGTCGAGCATGTCGGTGGCGCGTCGCTGGGGCTTCGACTCCACTGCCGCTGCCGGCACGCTGGAGCTGCGCGGCAAAATGACCGAAAAGCGGGTTCCGCGTCCTGGGTAGGACAGGATCTGGATTTCGAGGCGCAGCACCCGCGCAATGCGGTCCACGATGGACAGGCCGAGACCCAATCCCGCGGCCTCCCGGGCGCCTTCCTCGAGACGGATGAACTCGCGGAACACCGTGTTCAGCTTGTCTCCTGCTATGCCAATGCCGGTGTCGAGAACCTGCAGCTCCGCCAGATCTCCTCGCCGCCGGACGCCGATCAGGATCCGGCCGCTCCTCGTGTACTTGATCGCGTTCGACACAAGATTCTGGACGAGCCGGCGGAAGAGGTTGCGATCGGTGGTGACAGCCAGCGACGACGGCATGATGGTAAGATCGAGCTCCTTCTCGGCCGCCATGGGCTGGAAGTCGGTCGCCACCTGCCTGAGCAGATCGCTGATCAGGAACGTGGTCTCGACCGGCTTGAGCGCGCCGGTGTCGAGCCGCGAGATATCGAGAACCGCGCCCAGGATAGTCTCGACCGAATCGAGCGAGGATTCGATGTTGACGGCGACGCTGCGCAGCGTGCCCGGCGGCGCGCTCTCGAGTAGTGAGGAGCAATAGAGCCGGGCCGCATTCAGCGGCTGCAGGATGTCGTGCCCTGCCGCAGCGAGGAAGCGCGTCTTGCCGAGGTTGGCCTCCTCGGCAAGCATCTGCGCCTGCGCCAGTTCTTCGTTGACTTGCACGAGCTCGGCGGTGCGAGCCTGGACACGGTGTTCGAGCGTCTCGTTGACACGCTTCAGCGCCAGGTCCGCGGCGACACGCGCCGTCACGTCGGCATAGGTCGCGACCACACCGCCGTCCGGCATCGGGTTGGAGCGTACCTCCACCGTGCGCTTCTGCGAAAGAAGTTCGATTTGCCAGGGGCGATCGAAGCTTGTCAGCCGGTTGAGCATCGCGTCCTCGTCGCTTGGACGCAGATCGCCCCGCTCCACGAGATGCCGGAGGAGTTCAGCGACCGAAACGCCGACCTGGCCAAGTTCGTCCGGCAGGTCGAACAGGCTGCGATACTGCCGATTCCAGCAGATAAGGCGCAGGTCCTTGTCGAAGACCGTGATGCCCTGCTCCATCTGGTCGAGCGCGGTCTGCAACAGGTCGCGATTGTGCTGCAGCGCTTCAGACGCGTCGTCCAGCAGGCGCAAGGCGTCGCGCTTGGTCGAGTCGTTGCGCTGAAACAGGAGCGACAGGATCAGCCGGGACGACGACGAGCCGACGGCGCTGGCGAGCAGCTGCTCGGAGAAGCGGATGACCGGCATTGACGCCTGCTGGCCGGGCGAAAGCGTCACGCCCTCGCTGGTCTCGAATGTGCGGAAAGAGCGCTCCGTGCGCTCGACACCAAGGTAGCGCGAGATCGTGTCCTTGAGGTCATTGACGGTGACCGCGGTGCGGAAGCGGCGCAGGACCGGCATCGGGCTCGGGTCGCGCGGCACGAAGATCGCCGCCTGGATGCGTTCGAGCGGCATGGCTGGCCGCGTCAACGAGCCGAGGACGAAGAACAGCGTGTTCAGCGCGAGGCTCCACATCACCCCGTGATTGAGCGGGATGGCAACCGTACCGAACAGTGCCTGCGGCCTCAGGTCGGCAATGCCGAAAAGCCCGTCGGTCAGCACCGCCGTATCCGGCGGGGCGAGCGACGGCATGAGGAGGGTGTAGGCCCAGGTGACACCGCCGGCGATCATACCGAGGACTGCGCCGCGCGCGTTCGCGCCTCGCCAGATCAGCCCGCCGATCAGCGCAGGGGCGAACTGGGCGATCGCTGCGAACGAGATCAGCCCGATCGCCGCCAGGCGGGTGTTGGTCGTCGTTTCGCGATAGTAGAGGAACGCGACGAACAGGATGATGAAGATGGCCGCTCGGCGCACGTTGAGGATGATCGTCGACACATCCTCGTCCTGCTTCGGATTGCGCTTGAGGAATCCGCGCAGGAAGACCGGCATCACCAGGTCATTCGAGATCATGATCGACAGGGCGACGCTCTCGACGATCACCATCGCGGTCGCCGCCGACAGACCGCCGATGAACGCGAGCATCGCCAGGCCTTCGCGGCCCTGCAGGAGCGGCAGCGACAGGACGTAGAGGTCGGCGCTCGTCCGGTCGCCGACCAGGGCCAGACCGGCGAAGGCGATCGGTACGACGAACACGTTGATCAGGATCAGATAGAGCGGCAGCAGCCAGTTCGCCGTCCGTACCTCGTCCTCGTGGCGGTTCTCCACCATCGTCACGTAGAACTGCCGCGGCAA
The DNA here is from genome assembly GCA_023457435.1 of Pseudomonadota bacterium. Lineage (GTDB taxonomy): Bacteria > Pseudomonadota > Alphaproteobacteria > Rhizobiales > Rhizobiaceae > RCIO01. Next base: position 66,322 of record JAEWLS010000020.1, on the reverse strand, counting down.
GAACAGGATAGCCAGTCCCGACAGCGTCGTGAGCACGATCCACGAGCCCGGCGAGGTGCGGTACTCGATTGCCTGGCGTACATCGGGCGAGGCAGTCACCTGCCTCATCAGATCGCTGGGCCCGCCGAACACCAGGAAGGTGACGATCAGGCCGACGGCCATGAAGGCCGCGAGCTTGACGATGGATTCGACCGCCACCGCCAGCACCAGGCCATTCTGGTGCTCCGTAGCGTCGGCGTGGCGCGTCCCGAACAGCACCGCAAAGAGCGCGAGCAGCAGCGCCACCATCAGCGAGATGTCACTGATGAAGAAGTCGATCACCGGGGGCCCGCCGCTGTAGTGCTCGACCATCAGGCTGACCGAGTCCGAGATCGCCTTGAGCTGCAGCGCGATGTAGGGAATGACGCCGACGGTCGCGATGATGGTCGCAATGGACGCCACCGCGAAGCTTTTGCCATAGCGTGCCGCGAGGAAATCGGCGATCGACGTGATCTTCTCGGACTTGGTGAGGCGGATCAGCCGGCGGATCAGCGGGAATCCGAATACGAAGACGAGTACCGGGCCGATGTAGATCGCCAGAAATTCCCAGTTGCGCTCGCTGGCCAGTCCGACTGAGCCGAAGAACGTCCACGAGGTGCAGTAGATCGCCAGGCTGAGCGCGTAGATGTACGGTCGTGGACGGCTGGGATCGATGCGCGCCGCGCGCCTGTCGCCGATGCTTGCGACTGCGAAGAGCAGCGACACGTAGGCGACGGCGATGGCAACGACGAATAAGCCCATCACGGGCGCTTCCCTCCTCCAGCTAGCCGGCCGTGCGATGCAAACACGCGGCCGCGGCGGTTGTCCACCGATCCCTTCGCAGGGGTGTAAAGCCCCTTATGCAGTTCGTCGCCTGTGCTATCCTCGCTGCCGTTGTGGTGGACCGCGCGGGCAACTTGCGCGTCGCTTTTCATGGAGGGCCCAGTGCTCAAGGAATTTCAGGAATTCATCTCGAAAGGCAACGTGATGGATCTCGCCGTGGGCGTGATCATCGGCGGCGCCTTCGGGCTCATCGTCTCTTCGCTTGTGAACGACATGATCATGCCGCTCGTCGGCGCGATCTTCGGCGGCTTCGATTTTGCCAACTATTTCCTGCCACTGTCCTCGTCGGTGACCGCGGAGTCGCTGGAGGAGGCGCGCAAGCAGGGCGCCGTGTTCGCCTACGGCAACTTCATCACCGTGGTGATCAACTTCCTGATCCTCGCGTGGATCATCTTTCTGATGGTCAAGGGGGTGAACAACCTGCGCCGCCGCCTCGAGCACGAGAAGAAGTCGGTTCCAGGTGCGCCGCCCGCACCGCCTGCCGATATCGCGCTGTTGACCGAGATCCGCGACCTGCTCGCGCGCCGGTAACTGACAGGCGCTCTTCAGGAGGCCGCGCGTGGACCAACGCGCGGCCTTTGCTTAGGGGCCACGGCGGGTTTAGACGGACCGCATGAACATCCAGTCTCAAGCCATGCCCCTGATCGAAGCCCTGCGCACCGAGGCGCGCGCCGCGCCCGAGAGCGCCATCGTCGCCGTCGCCAACTACGGCTGGAAGAAGGGCGGCGTCATTCCGCTGTGGGCCGGCGAGGGCGACCTGCCGACGCCTGCCTTCATTGCCGACGCGGCATCCAGCGCTTTGATGGGCGGCGAGACATTTTACACCCGCCAGCGCGGCATCCCGGAACTGCGCCAGGCGCTTGCCGACTATCACGCCCGCCTCTACGGACGTGCCTTCTCGCCGGAAGAGTTTTTCGTCACCGGCGGCGGCATGCACGCGATAACGCTGGCGTTGCAGGCGATAGCCGGAAAGGGAGACGAGGTCGTCTACCTGGATCCGTCCTGGCCTAACATTTCGGGCGCGACCGGTGTCGCCGGCGCCACGCCGGTGCCAGTCTCGCTGACGGCAGGGGCGAATGGCTGGACCTGCGACGTCGAGGCGATCGCTGGCGCCGTCACCGAGCGGACCCGCGCGATCTTCCTGAACTCACCGTCTAATCCGACCGGCCGGACCGCCGGGCCGGACGAACTGCGCCAGATCCTCGAGGTCGCGCGCCATCGTGGCGTTTGGATCATCGCCGACGAAACCTACGCGCGCTTCTACTACGACGCTCTGCGCGCGCCTTCGCTGATCGACGTCATGGAACCCGAAGACCGGGTGGTCTTCGTCAACACCTTCTCCAAGAACTGGGCGATGACCGGCTGGCGTATCGGCTGGATCATGGCGAGCCCGTCGTTGGGGCAGGTACTAGAAAACCTCGTTCAGTACTCGACCTCTGGAGTGGCTCCGTTCATGCAGCGAGGTGCCGTCGCGGCGCTAGAGCAGGGCGAGGATTTCCTGCGCTCGCAGGTCGAGCGCGCCCGCACGGCGCGCGACATCGTTTCGGCGACGCTCACCGCTACCGGGCGCGCCTGGGCGCCGCCGCCGCAGGGCGCGTTCTACCAGTACTTCTCGGTGGATGGCGTGACCGACTCGTTCACGTCGGCGTTCGACATCATCGACAAGGCCGGTGTGGGCGTCGCGCCGGGGACTGCATTCGGAAAAGGCGGAGAGGGGTCGTTCCGGCTGTGCTTCCACCGCCGGCTCGATCACGTCGAGACGGCGGCGAACCGTTTGGCGGAGTGGATCAGGTCGCGCTGAGCGATCCTGCCGGTATCACTGCTTCTTGAAGGCGATCTCGCCGCCGGTGATCCACGAGGCCTTCGCCCAGTCGTAGAACTGGTTCTGGACGACGAACGCGCCGTCCTTCGGCTGTGTCAGGACCGTGCGCAGTTTGATTACCTTGCCGCCGTTCTCGTCATCCATCTCGGCTTCCGAAACCAGCGTGCCGTCGACGAGGGTAAGGCGCTGCTTGCGCAGCTTGGAAGTATCCATGCCCGCGATGAACTCGCCCTTCAGCGCGTCGCCATCGGCGGCGACGCGGCCGCTCATTTCCTGGCTGCCCTGCGTGGTGCCGCAGCGGCCATTGTTGGAGAGCAGCGACTGACCGGCATCGAAGACGGCTGACAGCTTGCAGGTTACCTTCGTCGGCGCGGACTTCGGGTTGACCTTGGCTTCACCGCTACCGCGCCAGTTGCCAGCGAAGGATGCGAGAAAATCCTTCCCTGTGATGGCGGCAGCGGACACCGGCTCCTGCGCGTTGGCGGTCGCGGCGATCATCGAAAACGCTGCAACTGCAAGCAGGCGTCGGGTGAGGTCGGTCATGTCTGGCTTAACTCCTTGGCTCAGGAGGCGCGGCGCATAAAGCGTCGAAGTGTCAAGATCATGGCGGGCAGCACCACGAGGTTGCACAGCAGTGCCAGCACCAATGTCGTAATGATTAGATAACCAAGGTTTACCACCGAGGGCAAGCTGCTCATGAGCGTGCCCACGGATCCGGCGATGAACATCACGGTCGCCGAAATCATCGCCGGCGCAACTTCGTGCAGTGACGAGTGTATCGCTTCCCGGTCGGTCATCCCCGCATCCAGGTCGGCAAGGAATGCGTTGATGAAGTGGATCGAATTGTCGACGGTGATCCCGAACGCGATGGTGAGCGCGATGATATGGGCGATGTCCATCGGCACACTGAGCAGCCAGAGCGTCCACTCGATGAACAGCAGCGGGATAAGGTTCGGCAGCAGCGTCGCCAGCGCCACGATTGGAGCGCGTGATGCGACCGCAACGAACGCGATAGCAATGACGATTGCCCAGACGAAGCTTTGCCTGAGCGAACTGATAAGCTTCGGGATCTCGATTGAAGCCAGGATCGGATAACCCGTCACTTCGGCACCGGTCACACCCTGTTCGGTCAGCTTGTTGACCGCGTGCTCCGCCACTTCGAGCGCCGAACCCGGGTTCATCCCGTACGGCACCGTTCCTGTGATGAGGTAGTATTTCCTGTCCCGCGAGACGAAGCGGCCGGATAGACTCTCCGGCGCATTAGCCAGCGCCTCCTGCATCCGCTCGGGGCTGAGGCCGGCACGCCGCAGCCGCGCAAGCGACAGCACCCTGTCCTCGCCGACCTCGTCCGCGAAAGCGGTCTCTGCCTTCTCGAGTGCGTCGAGCGCTTCCGGATCCGACCAGGCTTTCCCTTCCGGCACCGGGACGACCATGTAGATCGGCGCGATGCCGCCGAAAAGCTGCGAGGCCAGACGTTCGCCGCGAGCCGCTTCGGAGTTGCTGGGCATCTGCGCGGTGACCGCATGCTGCTCGTTGACCAGGAAGTGCCCCGTGCCGAAGAACAATGTCGCGGCAATCGCGGCGGCCGTGATGGGGTTCGCCCGAGCAGTCGCCAGCCGGGTCACCACCGGTCCGCTCCAGGCAAATGCCTGGCCCTGCGGACTAACCGGAAGGAGATGGCCGACGAAGTGCAGCGTTAAAGGCAGCACGATGAGAACGGTCACGAAGGCGATGAAGACTGCGCCCATGCCGAGCAATGCCAGCGTCACCATCGACGAGTTGCCGCCGAACGCGAAAGACGCGAACGAGATGGCGCTCGTCACCATGTTCATGGAGTTCGCCGGGCCGACACGCAGGAGGGCGGTACGAATGCCCTGCCGGGCGTCGAGGCCTTCCTGCCGCTTCGCCACCCAGTTGTAATAAAGCATGATGGTGTCGACGAGGGCGACGACCATCGCGATCGTCGGAAGCGCGGCCGACAGGTAATTGATGGGAGTTCCGGTCAGCCCGTGAACGCCGATGACCCATATGATTGTTGCGATCGCCGGTAGCGCGCACACGATCGCGGGCCCTAGCGAACGGAAAGTGACGATCGCCACCAGGAACACGACGATGATGCCGACAAGCGTCATCATCTGCTGATCGGCAACCAGGGCGTCGACTGCGTCCGCCCTCATCAGCGGATAGCCGACGAAGTCGACCTGCATTCCTTGCGGCGCGATCGCGCGTATGTCGTCGATGACCGTGCGGATCGAGTAGTCGCTACGCTCCTCGCCGACGATCTCGTTGAAGCGGGTCTCGACGGAAAGCAGCGCGGCGTTGTCATCGAGCCGTGTGAGCTGCGAAACGAGAGCATTCTCCGCACCGATTTGGCCAAGCATCGCCTTGATGTCGGTTCCGGGAGCGATTTCGTCGGGTATGTCAGGCACGACGGCGCCCGTCGCGGGGTCGATGCGGCTCGATGAGAACAGCGAATAGACGCCGTCGATACCGTCCAGCAGCGTCAGGTCGAGGTGGAAGTTGCGCAGCCGCTCGAATCCCTCCGGCGTGAACAGGTCATCGGCGCGTACGATCACGCCCAGGTCGCCCGAAAAATCGCGGAAGTCGCGCTGGACGTGTTTGTAGCTCGTAAACGCCTCGCCGTCGTTCGATAGCACGTTCAGCACATTGCCGTCGAAGCGCACATAAGGGATCGAGGCGAGGCAGATCGCGACGCTGGCCAGCACCAGAATCAGGAAGGTGCGCGGGTAGCGCAGCACCGTTAGCCCGAACAACTCGAGGCCGAAGCCGAAACTCTTCAGGGATGCCTCCACACAGCGATCAGGTCGACGGAATCGAACCATCGCCGCCGGCAGGGCAGGCTCTAGGCCAATAGGCTTGTAATGGCAAAAAGAAATCGCCGCCGGAATTGCCGACGGCGATCACGATTTCCGCGTCTGGGCTTAGCGGTGAACGACGATCTTGACGTTCTTCAGGCCGACTCTCTGTGTCAGTGCGTAGAACTTGGCGGCATTCGCCGTGTCGAGGCGGACGCACCCGGCCGACGCCGGCCGCCCGAGGCGCGACACGTGATTTGTGCCGTGTACCGCATAGTTGCCGCTGTAAAACACCGCGTAGGGCATCGGTGCGCCCTTGTAGCGGCTTGAACGGTGATTCTTCGACAGCCATTTCGCGGTCCACTGGCCCGTAGGCGTGACCTTTCCGGCGCGCGCCGTAGAGACCCGCCAGCGATATTTGACCTGGCCGTTCTGCGTCACAGTCATCGTCTGCGACGAGATGTTGACCTTGGCGACGACCGAAGCCGCGGCGCCGCTGATACTTCCCAACGATACAGCCAGCGCGAGCGTCGCGCCGGCAAGCAATTTGCCGAACATATTGACCCCTTCCTGCAGTCTTTGTCGTTGGAAGGGAGCATTGCAGACAACGCTGAAAACGGCGTGAAAGGACAGGATTAACAGCAGGTTCTCGGGGGCCTGGCGCACATGGATGCGATGCAGCTGTCTTCGTGTTACGGTTGCGCCATGAGCATGATCGACAAGAAGGCGGCGACCGCCGCGTACAAGAAGCGCGAAGCGATGGCCGGCGTGTACGTGGTACGCTCCGCGTCAGGTGGCGCGTGGGTGGGTCACGCCCGCGATGTCGATGCAATCAAGAACCGACTTTGGTTCACGCTTCGTACGGATGCCCACATGAACAAGGCGCTGCAGGCGGCGTGGAACGCCGAGGGCGAGGCTGCTTTCCAGCTCGAACCGGTCGAATTGGTTGACGTCGACGAGCTCGGCTTCAACCCGGACAGGGTCCTGCGCGACCGGGTGACCGCGTGGCGCGAGCGCCTTGGTGCCGACGCTGCCTAGTGCTGCGGCGGACCGCTCCGCTATATTGACACACCTCCCACTTAACATATTAATTATCTCGGTCGTCGCCTGCGTCTCCGCCGGTTGCTCGACGTCATCTCAGGGAGGAGATCATGAGTTCATTGGACATCAGGCGCGTCGCCCGCGGCATTGCTGCGGCTGCCCTCGGCACGGCGCTTTACGCCGGCGCCGCTGTGGCGCAGGACCAGCCGGTCAGCGGCGGCGTCATCCGTTTCGCCACGGTCGGCGAGCCGCCGTCATTCGACTGCCATACCTTCACGTCGATCACGCAGTTCCAGTACCTGGCGCCGCACTACTCGACCCTGCTGAAGGTCGATGCCAACGACTATCCGAAGATTGTACCCTCGGTCGGCAAGGAATGGACGGTTTCTCCGGACGGCCTGACCTACACGGTCAAGCTCAACACCGGCGTCAAGTTTCATGACGGCAGCGAGCTGACGTCGGAGGACGTCAAGGCCACGTTCGATCGCATTTCCAATCCGCCCGAGGGCGTTGCCTCGGTGCGTAAGGGGCAGTTTTCGAAACTGAAGTCGATCGAGGCCCCGGCACCGGACACTGTGGTGTTCACGCTCAAGGAGCCGGCCGCCGGTTTCCTGAGCACGCTCGGCAGCCCGTGGCACTGCCTCTATTCCAAGAAGAAGCTCGCCGAGGACGCGAACTATCCGGCCAAGGTCGTGATGGGCACCGGGCCGTTCAAGTTCAAGGAATACCAGGTTGGCGCGCTGTGGGCCGGCGAGAAGTTCGCCGACTACTTCGAGAAGGGCAAGCCCTACCTCGACGGCTTCCAGGCGCTGCTTACCACCGGTCAGTCGGTTGCCAACTCGATCTCCGGCCGTCAGGTCGACGCCATCTTCCGCCTGATCTCGGCGCCGGAGAAGCAGCGTATCCAGGCTGTGCGCGGCGACGAGGTCGTGTTCCAGTCGACGCCGTCGACCAGCGTGACTCTACTTGACGTCAACACCAAGAAGAAGCCTTTCGACGACGTCCGCGTCCGTCGCGCGCTCAGCCTCGCGATCGATCGCGCGGCCGGCCTCAAGGTGCTTGGCGACTACTCGCAGAAGTTCAACAACGTGATCTTCCGCGAGGGCCACGAGCTCGCCCCGACCGCCGAGGAGTACAAGAAGATCCTCGGTTTCAGCGATGATATCGAGGCTCAGCGCGCGGAGGCCAAGAAGCTGCTTGCCGAGGCCGGAGTGCCGAACCTCGAATTCAAGCTGCTGTCGTCAGACCTCAAGGTTCCCTATGAGCCGCTCGCGGTGTTCTTCATCGACCAGTGGCGCCGCATCGGGGTCAACGTGACCTTCGACCCGCAGCCAACGGCTGGTCAGATCGCGCGTCTGCGCTCCGGCGACTACGACGTCTCGATCGACTTCAACGCGCCGTCCGGCGACGATCCGACCGAAGTCATGGCGAAGTTCGTTCCAGGTAATCCGGCCAACTACACCGGCATCGAGGACCAGACCCTCGTCGATCTGTACCGCAAGCAGGACTCGGCGATTGATCCGGCCGAGCGTGCGAAGCTGGTCAAGGAGTTCGTCGCCCGCTTCATCGACCTTCAGTACTACATCACGACATTCGCCACCGAGCGTGAGGTGGTGATGGACAAGAAGGTCCGCGGCTGGAAAGTGCCGCCGACCTACTCGGTCGGGCTCGACCTCAGCAACGTCTGGCTCGCCAAGTAGGAGCCGGGTGTAATGAAGCAGAGGCCGGGGCGGAAACGTCCCGGCCTTTCGTGTTTCCGCATGCCGAACGTTTCGTCGCAAGGCGGAAGCCGGTTGACGCGGTCTCGCTTTTCCTCGACGCTCCCGCGACGCTTACGAGCGCAAGGGAGGAACGATGTCGCTTGAACTGCCGCTGCTGCCGACCTCGCTGGTCGGCTCATACGCCCAGCCCGAGTGGCTGATCGATCGCAAGAAGCTCGCCGGCCGATTTCCGCCGCGCGTGCGCGCCCGCGAACTCTGGCGCCCCGCGCCCGAGTTCCTGGAGGAGGCGCAGGACGATGCCACCATCATGGCGATCCGGGCTCAGGAGCGCGCCGGCCTCGACATAATCACTGACGGCGAGATGCGCCGCGAAAGCTACTCGAACCGCTTCGCCACCGCGCTCGACGGCGTCGACATCGACAATCCGGGAAGCGCGCTCGATCGATCGGGCCATCCCAATCCCGTTCCGCGCGTCGTCGGCAAGATCAAGCGCCGTCACGCCGTCGAGGTGCGCGACGTGCAATTCCTGCGCGCCAACACCGACCACAAGATCAAGATCACCGTGCCTGGCCCGTTCACGATGGCACAGCAGGCGCAGAACGACTTCTACAAGTCCGAGGAGGAACTTGCCCTCGACTACGCCGCCGCCGTCAACGAAGAGATCAAGGACCTGTTCGCCGCCGGTGCCGACTTCGTCCAGATCGACGAGCCCTACATGCAGGCGAGGCCGCAAAAGGCGCGCGAGTATGGCCTCAAGGCTCTGAACCGTGCGCTGGAAGGCGTCACCGGAGAGACCGCGGCGCACATCTGCTTCGGCTACGCCGCCATCATTCACGAACGTCCCGAGGGCTATTCGTTCCTGCCGGAGTTCGCTGCCTCGCCGGTCAAGGCAGTCTCGATCGAGACTGCCCAGTCGAAGCTCGACTGCTCGGTGCTGGAAAAGCTGCGCGGCAAGACGATCATCCTAGGCGTGCTCGACCTCTCGGATCCGTGGGTCGAAACGCCGGAGAAGGTCGCGGAGCGCATCCGCCGCGCGCTACCCTACGTGGCGCCAGAGAAGCTGGTGATCGCGCCCGACTGCGGGTTGAAGTACCTCCCGCGCGACACGGCTTTCGGCAAGATGAAGGCCATGGCAGACGGGGCCGCGATCGTCCGCCGCGAGATTGAGGGCAGGTAGCAAGCCAGTCAGCCGCCGGGCGCGGCGCCGTTCTTCGGCGCCGCCTTGCCGGTCAGGCGGTCCAGCATATCGAGGAACAGGTCACGCTCCTCGATTCCGCCGAGGCGATTGATCAGCATGTCGTCATACGCGGCCGCTATGCGCGCCGCCTTGGCGGCAAGCTTTAGACCTTTGTCCGTTAGATGCAGCGCTCGCGAGCGGCGATCTCCCTGTACCGGGCAGCGCACTGCGATCTCGCGGCGCTCTAGGGAATCCAGCAGGGAGACGAAGTTCGCGCGTTTCACGCCCAGCATGCTGGCGGCGTCGGTTTGGCTGAGGCCGGGGCACCTTTCCAGCACGGAGATCAGCGCGAACTCCGCAGGCCTCAGCTTCACCCGCGCGAAGAACTCGATGAACTCCTGAAAGGTCAGAAGCTGCGCGCGGCGCAGCTTGTAGCCGATGACGTGGTCGAGCGGGTTGGCGGTGGGCGCAGGTGCTGCCGGCGCGCCCCCGTCTCGCGCCAATTTCAAGGTCCGTGCGCGCCTGCTGGCTGCGGCACGGTCACTCGGTGCGTGCTCAGCTCCAGAACTGGGTATTCGTCGGGCACTCGGCATCAAGACATCATCTCCGCTCGTCTACGCAGGTAGCAGCTTGTTACATGTGGCTCTAGCGGCCCGCGTAGAATAGCGAGAGCTGTGGAAAAATGATAACCAGTAGCAGCACCAGCAGCATGATTGAAATGAACGGTACAACTGCACGAGATGCGGTAAGAAAACTCTGCTTAAAGACGGTTGCAGCTATGATGAGGTTGATCGCTACGGGCGGCACTACGTAGCCCATCTGCAGATTGACGATCACGATGATCGCGAAGTGCACTGGGTCGTAGCCATAGGAAGCGCCGATCGGCGCCAGAAGCGGCGACAGGATGATGATGGCCGAGCCTTCGTCCATCAGCGCTCCGGCGAGCAGCAGCAGCAGATTGACCGCGATCAGCATCTCCCAGGAATTGTCGAGATACACTTGGAAGAATCGGACAAGTGCCTGGGGGACGCCCTCATAGTCTAGGATGACATTCAGGCTGCCGGCGATCGCCACCAACGGCATCAGACTGCCGAGCAGCTTGATGGTCTCGACGCCGATCCCGTACACCTCCTTCACGGTGAGCTCGCGGTGGATCAGCATTTCGACGATGAGGGCGTAGGCCAGAGACACTGCCGCCGCCTCGGTGACAGTGAAGTAGCCCGAGTAGATGCCGCCGAGCAGGATTACCGGCATCATGATGGCGGAGATGCCATCACGCAGCGCCAACCACAATTCACGCGGGTTGAAGCGCTCGGTCGGCAGATGTCGGTTCACGTAGAGCGTGTATCCCGACATAAGAAGGATCATGAGCAAACCGGGGCCCCAGCCGGCCTTGAACATGTCCGTCACGGAAACGTCCGTGGATATCCCGTAGAGGATCATAAGCAGACTGGGCGGGATGATCACGCCGAGTGTGCCGCAGGAGGCGAGCACGCCGAGCGAATAGTGAACGCCGTAGCCCGCCTTGATCATCGCCGGATACATTAGCGCGCCAACCGCCATCATGGTCACGATGGCTGAGCCGGAGATCGACGAGAAGGCGCCCATCGCTAGGATCGACGCTATGCCCAGGCCGCCTGGCAGAGGTCCGGTCAGTGCGGTCATGATACGTACTAGCCGCGCCGCGATCGAGCCGCGTGACATGATCACGCCGGCGAAGATGAACATCGGGATGGACAGCAGCAATTCGCGGTCGAGCGTGAACCACAAATCCTGGATCAGATATTCGATCGAACTGTGCGAGGCCACGTACATGTGGATCAGTCCGACCAGTACAGCGAGCGTCAGAATGATGTTCTGCCGGAGGAACGTCAGCAGCACAAAGATCGGGACAAGCGCGAAGCTCATTGGGCCAGCTCCGCTTCGCGCGGTTCGAGCTCGGGGAACACCGCGTAAGCGAGGTAACGGATGCCGCCCGACACGAACATCCAGATGAGGATGCTTTGCATGGGCCAGACCTGAATTTGCAAAGACGGGTCGGTTTCGCCGATTCCATACGTCTGGCGAACGTAGAAGAGCGACCAGTAGGCGAAGAACATGCAGATGGCGAAGGACACGGCGTTGCCGGCGCGCTGCACCGCCGGGCGCAGCTTGGGCGGAACGACATTGTCGAGCACCGTGACGCGAAGGTGAGTGCCGGTAGCGACGCAAATGGCGAAACCGGACAATGCGGCGAGCGCTGTCGCGTACACCGCGACGCGGAGCGACCCGAACAGCCCGGTGCTAAACAACTCGCGCGATACGATATCGGCGACAAGTGCGCCGGCGGAAGTGCAAAGGCATACCACCGCGAAGAAGCATTCGGCGCGGGTAAGCCAGTCGAACGCGGTGCCGAGCGCGCGAGATGCGCTGCTCCGCTGCTCGGCCGAAGCGTGCTCGTTCATGGTTCACCAGCCAGGCATGTCGTGAAGATACCTGCACGCCGATCCCCACGGCGGGGAGGTAGTCCCCCGCCGCATGGCGGCGAGGGATAAAAAGCCGATCAGCTCTTCTTCGCAGCGAACTCTTGCTTGCCCTTCTCGATGATCTTGAAGAGCTCCTGTGAGCCAGGGCTGAGCGTGCCGACGAAGGTTGGGATATTTGGGGAGACCAGCGCTGCCCAGCCGGCCCGCTGCTCGTCCGTCAGGCGATACACAGTGCCGCCCTTGCTGGTGTAGGTCTTGCCGGCTTCATCCTGGAACGCCTCGAGACGATCGCTTGTAACCAGTGGCGCCGGCATCGCAGCGACGATCGCTTTTTGTGCATCAGGCTTCAGCGAGTCCCACACGCCCTTGTTGGCGAAGTACAGCCATGAGCTGTGCGTGTGCTGGGTGATGACGAAGTGCTTCGCGGTAGCAGCGCCTGGCGTCGTCGAGAAAAAGCCCAGCGGCAGGTCGCCGGCGACGACGAGGTTCTGCTCGAGAGCGGGCCAGACGTCGGCAAGAGGCAGCTGCAGGGGAATCGCGCCAAGCGACTCGTAGAACATCTTGCTGGCCGCGCTCGGCGACACGCGGGTCTTCTGGCCCTTGAGCGACGCCGGGTCCGAGCAGTCCATCTTGCAGAACACGCCACTGTAGCCGGCGTCCTGTATCGACAGCAGCACCAGCCCCTTGTCCTCGAACATCTTCTTGAGGGGCTCGACGAGGTGGTTGGTGTATACGTAGTCGCGCTCGGCGCGCGACAGCCACAGGTAAGGCGTGTTGAATACGGCCATCTCTGGGATGGCGGCGGCCAGGCCGAGCGGTGAGGTCACGCCGAATTGCAGGCGTCCGCGCAGCACTTGCTGGACCATTTCCTGCTCGTTGCCGACGAACTGGATTTCGATCTTCCCCGCGCCGCCCGAATTGTTGACCACCGCGTCGGCGAATTCCTGATCGAACTGCGCCCCGACATCCGGCGCACGTTTCGCCGATGCGAGCTTCCAGTCTTCCTGCGCCACGGCCGAGCCGATCGTGAGCGCCATCGCGGCCGAAACGGCCAGCGTCAGAGCCTTCAAACGAACCATCGAATTTCCTCCCGGATGATTGTTATGTCTCCTTCATAACAAAATCGATCCTAGTCTCGGAAAGGCGGTGACGCAAGGGCCGCCGAACCCTCGGCGCCCCGGAGGGAGACGCATTTCGCAACGTCACCAGGTTGTTGCGTCGGCATAAATGTTATAGGCCATACATAGAGGCACCTTGAGCGGTGCCGCTGCGGAGGAACCTATGCTCAGCTCATCGATCCCGGAAGTCCAGTACCTGCTCGACCGGCAGGCGATTCTCGATTGCGTCAACCGCTACGCACGCGGCATCGACCGGCATGACGAAGACATCATCATGAGCGTCTATCACGCCGACGGGTTCGACGAGCACGGCCCGTTCGAGGGCGGCCCGGTGGAGTTCACCAAGTGGGCCAACGACTTTCATGCCGAGCACACGCTCTCGCACACCCACAACATCACGACGCACAATTGCGAGATCGACGGCGATACGGCGCACGCCGAGTCGTACTGCTTCTATGCGCTGCGCCGCCGCAACGAGAAGACCGTGATTATCGGGGGCGGCCGCTACATCGATCAGCTCACGAAGGAAAACGGCGAGTGGAAGATCAAGCTGCGCAAGCTCTACATCGACTGGCGTGCCGAGGCGGACGCGACGATCTTCGCCACGCCGAACGGTTATCCCGCAGGTTCCTGGGACAAGGCTGACCCCTCCTATGCGCGCCCGCTCCAGCGGGCAGCGGCGAAGCGCTAAGGCGGAGGCGCCGATGTCGGCCGAAAACGTCGAACTGTTCAGGCCGATCAAGGTCGGGCCGCTGCAGCTCAAGAACCGCATCGTCATGTCGCCGATGACTCGGGCGCGCTCGCCCGGCGGTGTCCCGAACGATCTCAACGTAGAGTATTATTCGTCGCGAGCCGAAGCCGGCTTGGTCTTCGCCGAATCCACCGCGATCTCCGCCGAAGGCGCCGGCCTCGTCTACTGTCCGTACATTTTCAACGCGGAGCATGCCGCCGGCTGGAAGCGTGTCACCGACGCGGTTCACGCCAAGGGCGGGCACATGGTGCTCCAGCTCTTCCATTGCGGCCACAACCTCCACCCAAGCATGCACCCGCGCGGAGAAGTGCCGTTCGGTCCGTCCGCAATCCCCGCAAAGGGCACGATCCGCACGCCCGAAGGGCGACTCCCGCTCGTTTTCACGCCGCGCGAACTGAAGATCGAAGAGATCCCAAGCATTGTCGAAGAGTATCGGCGCGCTGCGACCTTCGCGAGGCAGGCAGGCTTCGACCTTGTCGAGGTGCACTCCGGCAACGGATACCTGCTGGACCAGTTCCTGCGCGATTCCACCAACAAGCGCACTGATGCCTATGGCGGCTCCATGGAGAACCGCCGCCGGTTCCTGCTCGAGGTGGTGGAGGCCGTGGTGGGCGTCTGGGGACGCGACCGCGTCGGCGTTCGCATCTCGCCGACCAACCCCACGCTCTACGAGATCGTCGACTCAGATCCGGAGAAGCTTTTCTGCTGCGTGGTTGAGGGGCTGGAGCAAATGGGAATCGCGTTCCTCGACGTGGTGGAAGGTGACACCGGCAATCTGACGGACGCGCAGCGTATCGATTTCGACAAGCTCCGGTCGCGTTTCAGCGGCGTCTACATCGCCAACAACCGCCACACATACGAAAGTGGCAACGCGGCCATCCGAAGCGGTCACGCCGACATGATATCGTTCGGCCGGCCGTTCATTGCCAATGCCGATCTGGTCCATCGCTTCCGGCATGGTTTGCCGTTGAATCAGCTCAATCGCTCCAACCTGTACGACCTTGGGGCGAGCGGCTATCTCGACTACCCGCTGGCGGAAGACAGCCAGGCTTCGGCCTGACGCTTTTCTGCCCAGATCGCCCGCGACGGTGCGGGCGGTCGGCGGGGGATCGATTTCGTGCTCAAGAACTTCATCTGCGCGTCGGCGCTCGCGGTTTCCATGATCGCCCCGGCGCTCGCCCAGGACCCGCTCGCCGAGCGGTCGACGCCGGAACTCGGCTGGCGTGAAGACGACGATGAGGCATCGTTCAGGGCGCGCTTGGTCGCGGCCGCCAGACCTTCCGCGAACAGCTGCGACGCCGACAAGGCGGCGCTGGCGGCTTTGGCCTCCGCTTTCCAGGTCGGCGCCGATCAGTCCGGCGTCGCCGGCAAGCCAGTCGGCATTTCCTGGCTCGTCGAGCACGACGCGGTTTCCGTGCCGACACGGCTCGTCGTCGCCGTCGATGGGCCGGTTCGTTTCGCCGGCGAGGGCTTCTACGGGCTGATGCCGGGCGCGATGGCACCGTTTGGCCTCCCGGATGGGCAGAATCGTACGCGCGTACTGGTCGCCCTTTCAGGCGAGGGCGCGCCGCGCGATGGCTCGTTCGGTATCGTGCCTCTCGACGCTGGCTCGCTCGACATCTCGGTCAGTGTCGCGGCGCTTGTCTGCGGCGAGGCATGGTCGCAGGTCGTGGCCGCTGGTGCCGTTCCCGTCTCGGTCTCGCCGGAAGCGGTATTCTCGGTCGACGACCCGTTCAGCTTCGCCGTCCCGAAAGACGTCATCGCATCGCCTGACGGGCTGACCCGCGTCGAGACCTTCGACGGCCGTTACCGCCTGGTCGACGAGGCAAGCGGCGCCGTGCTCGCAGATCGGGAGGGCAGCGCGCCGCACTATTCGCCGACCGGTCGGTTCCTCGTCGCACAGCTCGGCGAGGGCATCGAACTGCTCGACGCCGTCGATGGCGCCGTGCTTGGCGAGGGGGCGTTCGGGGACATCGGCTGGGAAAACCGTGACAGCTTCATGATTGTTGGCCAGCCATCCCTTGGCGCGATCGTGCTGCGCAACCCGCCGGTCGAACAGCGCACGATCGCGGCGAATCTCGATTGCACCGCTTGCCCGGCCATGGCGGCGCGTCTGAATATCGATCTCGAGAACGACATGGCCCTGCGCGTCGGCGGACAGGGTTTCGCCGTGACGAGGCTGAGCGGCGTTTCATCTGACGTCATCGGCAGCATCGACACCTTCGACGAAGAGATGATCAGCGAAGCGCTTGCTGAAATGGAGGCAGCGGCGGCGGCTGTGGGTGCCGTGCCGCTATTCATCCCCGAGCACTGGAATTTCCGTGGCGGGCCGCGCTTCACTGCGTTCAGCGAGGAATACGAGGCCACCGGAGCCGCGGATTTCGACCACTGGATCGAGCGAATGAAGGCCGCGATGGTGCCCGCTGTCTCGAAGCCGGCGGCCGCGCCGTCGCCGCCGCAGGAACTCGCGGTCAGCGAGATCGGCCAATGGCGTGGCGCCGCACCGCTCGCGCGGCCGCGGGCAGTTCCCGACCGGCTGCCGTCGCGGCTGGCCGAGTTCGGCATAAGGATGGCCGAGCCCGGCCGCCCCGCCTTTCGCAAGGCCGGCCCGCTCGACGAGGACGGCGATCTTAGGATCGCCCAGCGTATCGAGGCGACGGTCCCGTGGGCCCGCGGCATGTTTGCGAAGATGGAGTTCGGCTGCGTCCCTGAAGACTCGACGGAACAGTCGCCGAAGATCTACGCCTTCTTCAACGACGCAATGGAGTTCCGCGTCGGAACGCGCAGCGTCTGGCTGACGCTGTTCTCCTGCAAGTGGACGGCGGGCGGCGCGTTCGAACAAAACTTCTACCTCTTCGACAGCGCCGCGCCAGGCCTGCGCAAGCTTGGCACGCCGAATCCGCAGCAGCCGAACGGCGGGCGCTGCGACTACAGCATCTCCACCTGCGGGTTCGACGCCGGCCTGTTCGGCAACAGGCTTGTCGTGTGGTCGCGTCAGTCCCAGACCTACCTCGTCTACGATTTGGGGGGGATGGCTGTGACGGCCGAGCACCATCGTCTTGTTCGCGGCGAGCTGATGCGCGAGATGCGCTATTCGGAAGCGGACGGCACCCTGGTCCAGCTCAACGACGACGATTCGTTCGTCGTCTACGATGCCGCGGCGGGAACGACGCTGCTCGAAGGCCGCTACGTCGACGACGAGATCGTCGCCTGGTCGCCCGATCTGCGCTTCGATTCGACCGCCGAAGGCGCGAACTATGTGAGCCTGCGCTTTCCGGGGCAGGCGGGTGCCTTCACCTTCCAGCAGTTCCGCAACCAGCTGCGCAAGGAAGGACACGTCGCCCGCGTCATCGGGCGGACCTACGCCGCCGAGCCGCTCTCCATCCGGGTGCCGCCGGGTCTGTTGGGCTCGCTCGAACTCGAGGACGGGCGCGTCTCCGGCACGCTCGACGTGCGCGACGCGGTCGAGCTGCGCGTCTACCAGGATGGGCTTCGCACCGACACCCTCGCGGTATCCGGGACCGGCAAATACGATCTCGACGTCGCTCATGTTCCCGGCGCGCGCTGGGTCAGCATCGTTGCCGCCGACGCCGTCGGGCTGGCAAGCCGGCCGCTCGGCCGCGACGTGTCCAGCGGAACGGCTGCGCGCCCGGTGGTGCACGCACTGACCGTTGGCATCGATACCTACGACGCTCCCGAACTCGCGGACCTTCGCTTTGCCGGCGCCGATGCGGGCACCCTGCGCCAGGCGCTTGCCTCGATCGAGGGGAGTGCGATCGGCCTCGGCGTCGCCGAGAACCTCGCCGATGCGGCAGCCACGCCTCAGGCGATCCTGGCCCGCGCCCGTGCCATCGTCGAAACGGCCAAGCAGGGCGACACTGTCGTGTTCTCCTTCGCCGGACATGGTCTGACGGCGCCCGACGGCCGCTTCTTCATGGCGACAAGCGCGACCGAGCCGCAAGCAATCGAACGGACCGCGCTCGCCTGGGACGACCTCGCGGCGGTGCTCGTCACGTCGAAGGCGCGCGTGGTCGTCTTCCTCGACGCGTGTCATTCCGGCGCGGCCGGTACCGGACTGTTCGCAACGAACGACGATGCGGCCGAGGGTCTGCTCGATCGTGTGCCATCGGGTCTGCTGGTCTTTTCGGCGGCAAAGGGCCGCCAGCTGTCGGAAGAGATGGTGCAAGTCGGCGGCGGCGTGTTCACCAACGCGGTCGCAGACGTGATCGCGCGCGAGCGCGGCGTCTTCGACCTGGACCGCAACGGCGCCATCGAGGCCTCCGAGCTGTATGCCGGGGTGAAGCGTCGCGTCTCCGAACTGACCGAAGGGCGGCAGGTGCCGTGGCTGGCGCGCAACGAGCTCGTTGGCGACTTCGCCCTCTTCTGAAGCTCGGCTCAGCCCGCGCGGCGGGTCCGGCGCGCGCGGCTTTGTCCCGCGCGATAGAGTTTGTGCAGCACGAGAGCTGCCGCCCCGCGCGCCCAGCTGTCGTCGGCGATGCGGTCGTAGACCAGCTCAACGCTGTCTGCGACGGGCTGGCGCGTCCCGCCGAACAGCGCCTCGCGCATGACGTCGAACCAGAGGTCGGACGTATTCATCGTCGGCCCGGCGAAGATGATGCGCTCCGGGTCGATGACTGAGACAAGGTTGGCAAGCGAACGCCCGATCTGCTGGCCGGCGCGCTGAAAGATGCCGAGAATGGCGGCGTCGCCGGCGCGCGCGCGGGTCGCAAGCTCTTCGACCTGCTGCTCGCGCAGCACAGGATCGTCCGTCGGCAGTCCACTGCCGAACGGCTTTTCCGGCAGCTCTGCCGCCGCGAGCAGGATGCCGCGCTGCCCGGCGAAGGATTCGAGACAGCCGCGGCTTCCGCATTCGCAGAGCGGTCCGCCCTCGACAGCCTTCGTGTGGCCGAACTCGGTGGCAAAGCCGTGCGCGCCGCGATAGACGGCGCCATCGAGAACCAGACACATGCCGACGCCGTAGCCGATCGTCAGCACCACGCAGGACTTTGTGTCCTGGGCGCGGCCGAACAGCCGCTCGTAGGCGGCGAGTGGCACGGTGTGGCTCTCGATCGTGCAGTCGATGCCGAGACGCTTTTCGAGCAGGTCTCCGAAGCGCACCGGCAGCTTCGAGAAGGCCGGGCTCCAGTGGCAGATGCCCGTCGCCGCGTCGACGATGCCCGGCACGCCGGCACAGACAGCGCCGATCTGGTCCATCGTCAGGCCGCAGGAGGCAACGGCGCTGCGCACCGCGTCCTCGACCACATCCGCGACGACGGCGGGTGGCTGCCGGCTCGAACGAAACGGGATCTTCGTGGTGCCGAGCACCTCGCAGACGAAATCGGTGACGGAGACGGTGATCTGGGTGACACCGATGCGCACGCCGACGGCGTAGGCCGCGCGCGGATTGATGCTGAGAAGGACCCGAGGGCGGCCGCGTCCGGACTTCTCGCTGGCCGTCGAGGTCTCGTGGAAATGCAGCTGTCCGTCGCGCAGCAGACGTCCGGTGATCTCGGTCACGGTCGATCGGCCGAGGCCGGTGCGCCCGGCAAGCTCGACGCGCGAGATCGGACCGTGCCGAAGCATGGTATCGAGGACGAGCCCGGTATTGAAGCCGAGCGAGGCGGCCGCGCCGTTTGCGGGAAGGCTAGCCGCCTTGCGCCTGGCCGCCGGGGCGTTCATGCCGCCCCGGCCTCGACCCTGACCCACGCGCCGTCCTGCTCGATGGAGCGCGCGACGGCGTCCAGCGCCAACATGTTGCCCATTGCGTCCGCCAGCCGCACTGCCGGCGGCTCCACGCCGCGCACCGCACGGGCGAACGCCTCCATCTGCAGCCTGAACTGCGGTGCGCCGTCGAAGATCAGTTCGCGCGGCGGCGCCGGCGGTGTCACGTCGCGCGAGTCGACAGCGACGACGGCCGGACCGCCAACGGGCATCACCGGCAGCATGACTTCGATGCGGCCTTCCGATCCGACGATGCTGAAACGCTGCATGCGGCGCATTTTCGTGGAGATTGTGAAACTCGCGGTTCCCTCGGGGAATTGCATCAGCGCGGTTGCCGAAGCAAGCGTTCCAAAGCGGCCGTCCACCTCGCCGAGTGCGCTGGCCCGCAGCGGCTCGCTGCCGAATACGAAGCGCGACAGGTGGGCCATGTAGCAGCCACTGTCGAGTACGACGCTCCAGCCGAGATCGCGCCGGTTGAATGCCTGCTTCGGGTCGTCGGCGCCGGGCGGCACGCGCGTGAGCATGCCCTGGACCGACCGGACCTTGCCGATTGCGCCATCGCGAATGAGATCGGCCACCGTATGCCATTGCGGATGGTGGCGGACCATCATCCCTTCCATGAACACCAGCCCCGAGCGCCGCCGCTCGATATCGACCTCGGCAAGTTCGGCCGCCGTTGCCGTTGCCGGCTTTTCGACCAGTACGTGCTTTCCGGCCGCCAGGGCCGCGATTGACCACTGCGCGTGGGAGGCTATCGGCAGCGCGATATAGACGGCTTCGATCTTCGGGTCGGCGATCAACGCCTCCAGGCCGGCCGCCGCGCGCCTGATACCGAACTTCTGCGCCGCGGCCTGCGAACTCGCCTCGCTGCGGCCAGCTATGGCCTCGACCGACACGAGTTCGCTGCCGGCCAGTTGGCCGAGGGTCAGGCCAGCCGCTGTCCCGGTACCGAGCACGCCGAGGCGGAGAGGGGAAAGCATCGCTGCCATGTGTGCAGGTCCGTTCTCAGGCCGCGCGGTCGCCGGTGTTCTGCATGGAGAGCCACGGCTCCATCTTCTCGCGCGGACCGCCTTCCTGGACCACCTCGATCTCTGTTCCGTCCGGCGTCGTGAAGATGGCGATCATGCCGTTGCGCGGCGGCAGGTTTAGCGTCAGGCCGAGGTCGAGCACCTTCTGGCAGAATGCGTAGATGTCGTCGACGCGGTAGGCGAGGTGGCCGAAGCGCTTCTTCTCGCTGGTGAAATAGTCGCGTGCTTCCTGGTCCCAGTACCAGGCGAGTTCGAGCGTCGGCGCGAACTTGGTCGAACTCGCGGCCTCGACATCGTGGGGCGCCGCCAGGAAGACGTTGGTCATGCGGAATTCGTCGAGCACCATCCGGCGAACTTCGACCATCCCAAGCTGATCCCGATAGAAGGCCAGCGATTCGTCCAGATCCTTCACGCGTATCAGCGTGTGCAGGTAGCGCAGCGACATCTCATTCCTCCGACTTGCGCGGGCTTCGATACCCGGGCGCGAAAAGGCTAGACGCGAATGCGCACCAAATCCAGATATAATTCATAAGACGAACAAAATATCGAATTGCATACGGAGTAGTTGCGTTTGCCGCTGCCCTGCAGCACGGATGCCGGCCTGGGCCGCGCCATAACTTAACTCACGGACTTTCCGCGAAAATCCGCCCAGGATGCGGACACAGGAGAGTTAAGGGCCGCGCCGCCATGCTGCAGTGCGCCGGCCAGTTAGCACTTGCACGCGCATTTCATGCATTGACAAGGCGGTCGGCGCGCTTCTTTAATTCGGATAACGAATATATTCGTACGGCCGCGGTGGAGGCACTTCGCGGTCGGGTTACGACCGATCGCCCCCACGGCCAGTCCCGCCGTCGGGTAAACCAGGGAGGAAGCCATGAAGAAGATATTGCTCGCCGGCGTGGCGGCGTTCTCGATGCTCGCGAGCGCTGCATCGGCGCAGGAAACCACCGAAGTCGTCCACCACTTTACCTCGGGCACCGAGAGCAGTTCGCTCAAGATTCTTGCCGACAAGTTCAACGAGCTCGGCGGCAAGTGGGTCGACAACGCCGTTGCCGGTCCGCCGAACTCTCGCCGCGTCTACGTCTCGCGCATGCAGGCTGGCCAGCCGTCGCAGGCCTATGCCACGGTCACCAACCGCGACCACCTCGACTTCATCAAGCAGGGCTACCTGATCGACATCGACTCCGTCGCCACCGAGGGCAAGTGGCGCGAGAACATGCCGAAGGCGATCGTCGATGCGATCTCCGGCGAGGACGGCAAGATCTATCTCGTGCCGGCGGCGCTCTACGTGCCGAACATGGTGTTCTACAACAAGAAGCTGTTCGACCAGTTCGGTATCGAGGCGCCAACCGATTTCGACGACAAGTTCTTCGCCGCGCTCGACAAGCTCAAGGAAAACGGCGTCATTCCGCTCGCCTTCAGCGCCGACCCGTTCCATATCCGCTTCCCGTTCGAGGGCATGCTGCTCTCGCTCGGCGGTCCCGAGATGTGGAAGAAGGTGTGGATCGAGCGCGACGAGGATACGCTGCGCGGCCCCGAATTCCGCAAGATCATGGAAACCTTCGGCCGCCTGCGCGACTATGTCGACGAAGGCGCGACCGGGCGTCCGTGGAACCTCTCCGCCAATCTGCTTTCGACCGACAAGGCCGGCGTGCAGATCATGGGCTCATGGGCCAACGGCGAGTACCGCGCTGCGGGTCTCACCGCCGACAAGGAATTCGGCTGCTTCGTCCCCGGCAAGGTCACCCACGTCCACGGCGACGTGTTCGTGTTCCCCAAGCAGCCCGGCGCCACCGAGGCTACCAACGGGCAGAAGCTGCTGGCTTCGGTGGTTTCCGATCCGGCGATGCAGACGCTCTACGTCGATCCGCGCGGCGCCATGCCGGTGCGTCTCGACGCCGAGTTCCCGAAGAACGGCGACGCCTGCCTCAAGCTTGGCCTCGAGACCTTCCGTACCGAAGGCGCGGTGTCCGGCAACCCGCGCTCCTTCATCACACCGCAGGAGGATGGCGAGTACCGCGACGTGGTCAACGAGTTCTTCGCCACTCCCGAGATGGAAGTCGACGAGGTGATCGATCGCCTGGTCGAGGCCCTGCAAGCCTCCTGAGCAGGGTCTCCAGCGGGTCTCGGGCCATCCGGCGGCCCGAGCCCGCACTCGCACAAGATCCACGGCGGAGAGGGTGATGCGGTATCTGGCAGCCAAGGTAGCGCTCGCGCCCACCGCGCTGGTCGTCGCGGTCGTGTTCGTCGGCGCCATGGCGTGGACCGTCGCCCTGTCGTTCACCCCGTCCGGTACCGTGCCGGAATGGGGCTTCGTCGGCCTCGACCAGTACTATGCGCTGTTCCGCAGCTCGCGCTGGATCATGTCGCTGAAGAACATGTTCATCTTCGGCGCCGGACTGATCGGCGGCGCGATGGCGCTTGGCATCCTCCTTGCCATCTTCATCGATCAGAGCCTGCGCGGCGAAGGCATCTTCCGGACGATCTTCCTCTACCCGTTCGCGCTTTCCTACATCGTCACGGGATTCGCGTGGCAATGGTTCCTCAACCCGCAACTCGGCTTGCAGAAATTCGTGCAGGACCTGGGCTGGGAGTCCTTCAACTTCAAGCTCCTGATCGACCGCGACCTGGCGATCTACACCATCGTCGCCGCCGCGGTCTGGCACTCCGCCGGCCTGGTGATGGCGATCATGCTCGCCGGCCTGCGCGGCATCGACGAGGAGATCTGGAAGGCTTCGCGCGTCGAAGGCATTCCGCGCTGGCGCTCGTACTGGTCGATCGTGCTGCCGATGACCGGCCCGGCGCTGCTGACCTCGCTGCTGCTGCTCACCTTCGGCGTCATCCGCAACTACGACCTCGTCGTGGCAATGACCAATGGCGGCCCCGGCATCTCCACCGAAGTGCCCGCGAAGTTCGTCATGGATTACCTGTTCGAGCGCCAGAACGCCGGCCTCGCCAGCGCCGGCGCGGTGGTCATGCTGATCTCGCTCTTCGCCGCCGCGACGCCGCTCTGGTATCTCCAGAGGCGCCACGCCCGTCGCCTCGCCGCCTTGCAGAAGGGCTGACACATGACCGACGCTGCTCTCGCCGCCATTCCCGGCACCTCGGCGACCGATTCCGGGCCGAAGCCGCGCCGCTTCACGCTCGACCGCGCCGGGGTCTACGGCTTCCTGCTCGTCTGCACGCTGTTCTTCCTGCTGCCGATCTACACGATGGTGTCGACCTCGGTGAAGGACATGTCCGACATCCGCCAGTCGAACGTGCTGGCGCCGCCGCAGGCGGTGACGCTTGAGGCGTGGGACGCAGCCTGGAACACCGCCTGCACGGGGCTCGACTGCTCCGGCGTGAAGGTCGGCTTCCTCAACTCGGTGAAGATCGTGGTGCCGGTGGTGCTGCTGTCGATCCTCGTCGGCGCGGTCAACGGCTACGTCATGTCGTTCTGGCGCTTCAAGGGAGCCAACCTCGTCTTCACGGTGCTGATGGTGGGCGCCTTCCTGCCGCTGCAGGTCGTTCTCTATCCGCTGGTCAAGCTGTGGGCCTCGCTCGGCATCTTCGGCTCGCTCGCCGGCGTCATCCTCGTGCACGTCATCTTCGGCCTGCCGGTGGTGACGCTGATGTACCGCAATTTCTACGCCGCGCTGCCGGTCGAGATCTTCAAGGCGGCGCGCGTCGACGGCGCCGGCTTCTGGCGCATCTTCTGGTCGATCATGCTGCCGATGTCGGCGCCGATCACCATCGTGGTCATCATCTGGCAGGCCACCGGCGCGTGGAACGACTACATCCTCGGCCTGACCTTCGGCGGCCGCGCCAACGCGCCGATGACGGTCCAGCTCAACAACATCATCGGCTCGCAGACCGGCGAGCGCCAGTTCAACGTCGAGATGGCGGCCACGCTGATGACGGCGGCGGTTCCGCTGCTCATCTACATCGTCTCGGGCCGCTGGTTCGTGCGCGGCATCGCCGCCGGCGCCGTGAAAGGATAGCTCCGATGTCTGAAGTCGAAGCGCGCGGGCTAGAGGTCCGCTACGGGAACTTCACCGCGCTTGCGGAACTCGACCTCAAGGTCGAGCCGGGCCAGTTCCTCGTCCTGCTCGGACCGTCGGGCTGCGGCAAGTCGACCTTGCTCAACGCCGTTGCCGGCCTTCAAGACGTGACCAAGGGTCAGGTGTGGATCGGCGGCCGCAACGTCACCTGGGCGGAGCCGCGGGACCGCGGCATCGCCATGGTGTTTCAGTCCTATGCGCTCTACCCGAAGATGTCGGTGCGGCAGAACCTGTCCTTCGGGCTGAAGGTAGCGGGCGTGCCCGCCGCCGAGATCGACCAGCGCGTGCGCGCCGCGGCCGAGACCCTGCAGCTCACGCCGCTGCTCGAGCGGCGCCCCGCCGAGCTGTCCGGTGGCCAGCGCCAGCGCGTCGCGATCGGCCGGGTGCTCGTGCGGAAGGCGAGCGTCTTCCTGTTCGACGAGCCGTTGTCCAACCTCGATGCGCAGCTGCGCGTCGAGCTGCGCCGCGAGATCAAGCGGCTTCACCGCCATCTCGGCAGCACTTCGATCTACGTCACCCACGACCAGGTCGAGGCGATGACGCTGGCCGACCACATCGCGGTGATGAACAAGGGCAGCATCGAGCAGCTCGGGACGCCGGAGGAGATCTATGGCAGGCCGGCGAGCCGCTACGTGGCGGGTTTCGTCGGATCGCCGGCGATGAACTTCCTCGACGGCACTCTGGAAAGCGCGGCCGGCGAGCCGGTGTTCCGTACCGGCGAACGCGACGTCCCGCTGGCGCGCTACGGCCTGCGCAGCGGCATCGTCGCCGACGGACGCCGCGTGCAGATGGGCCTCCGCCCAGAACACGCCCTGCTCGGCGATGCCGCCGGCGGCGGCGACTTCGACGAACTCTGCACGATCGACATGGTCGAGAAGCTCGGCAGCGACACGCTCGCCTGGTGCGTCACGCAGGGCGGCCAGCAGATCAGCATCCGCGCGGACGCTGAAGCCAGGCTGCAGGAAGGCGGCACCATCCGCGTCGGCGTGCCCGGAAGCCGCCTGTCGCTGTTCGACGCGGCCACCGGTCAGCGTCTCTAATCGGTACTGGAGGAAATACGGATGGCCGCGAAACGCGAATATGGACGCACGCCGGGTCGCAAGGAGCTGCAGGAAGGGCAGATCGCGCGCATCCAGGTGGTCAACAAGGACACAGGCGCGATCCGCACCGTCATGGAACTCGACACCCTTGTCGAGGCGCCGAACTGGACCAGCGACGGGAAGTGGCTGATCATCAACGGCGGCGGAAAGCTCTGGCGCCTCGCTGCCGACGGTTCGTCGGGCCTAACCGAGATTAACACCGGACGCGTTCAGGGCTGCAACAACGACCACGTGCTGTCGCCCGATAACAAGGAGATCTTCGTCTCCTCGCTCGGCCACCTCTATCGCCTGCCTTTCGAGGGCGGCGAACCGGTGCAGGTGTCCAACAATAAGCCGGCCGACTCCGGCTACCTCTACTATCTTCACGGCATCTCTCCAGATGCGCAGACGCTGGTGTACACCGCAGTCGAGCCTTATGGCGGCGCGCCGCGCGGCCGGCTGAACATCGCGACTATCCCGGCGGCCGGCGGCGAGGATCGCTGGGTCGTCAACACGCTCGCCCGCAGCGACGGGCCCGAATACACGCCGGACGGCAAGTGGATCTACTTCAACTCGGAATTCGCGGCGAAGCGCCCCGGTCACGCTCAGATCTTCCGCATTGCCGTCGGCGGCGGCGCCATCGAGCAGCTGACCTTCGACGACCGCGTGAACTGGTTTCCGCACTTCTCGCCCGACGGCAAGTGGATGGCCTACATCAGCTACGCGCCGGGCACGGTCACGCACCCCGCCGACCTCGACATCGAACTGCGGGTGATGCCGGCTGACGGCGGCGAGAGCAAAGTGGTGGTCAGCTGCTTCGGCGGGCAGGGCACGTTCAATGTGAACTCCTGGGCGCCGGACAACGTCCACTTCGCCTATGTCGACTATCCGTTCGTCGACTGAGCCATGAGCACCCACAAGGACCCGGTGCGCTGGGGCATTGCCGGCACCGGCGGCATCTCGGCCAACACCGTCAGCCAGGCCAAGGGCCTGGCCGGCGTCGCGTTTGCTGCGGTCTCTTCCCGTACGAGCGACCGCGCAAGCGCCTTCGCCGCCGAGCATGGCATCGCGGGTGTGCATGCCGGCCTCGCGTCGCTTTTGTCCGATCCTGGCGTCGAGGCGGTCTACATCGCGCTTCCGCATGCCTCGCATGCCGATGCCATCCTTGCCTGCCTCGACGCCGGCAAGCACGTATTGTGCGAGAAGCCGCTGGCGTTCAGTGCCGCCGACGCGAAACGCATTGCCGGGCATCCGCGCGCCCGCGACCTCGTGATCGCAGAAGGCTTCATGACGCGGGTTCAGCCACAGTGGCGGTTCGTCACCGAGACGATCGGCGCCGGCCGCATCGGCGCCGTCGAGGCGGTGCACGGCATCAGCGCCGTGCGTCTTCCTGCACCCCCGCCGGACCCCACACGCGGCGAGCTTCCCTTCGACCGCAGCGCGCTTCTCGATTTCGGCAGTTACTCGGTCCACATGGCGCGCACCGCCTTCGCTGCAGAGCCCAGACGCGTGACCGCGCGCATGTGGAAGGATGGCGCGCGCGACACAGCCGTGTCGATGCGTCTCGACTTCGAGGCCGGCCATGCCGACCTGACCGTCACCACGCGTCTGCGCGGCGCGCGTGGCTTCAATGTCCTCGGCACCGACGGTTCTCTTTCAGTGGCGATGCCGATCCACATACCGCCCGGCCAGAAGGCCAGGGTCCACGCTGTGCTGTCGGACGGCCCGGACGCAGGCGAGAGCTTCGAGTTCGATGCTGTCCCGCAGTACGGGCTGCACATCCAGGCCGTGTCCGAGGCGATCAGGAGCGGCGGCCGGCCGCCCGTCGACCTTGATGACGCTCTCGGCAATGCCCGCGTGCTCGATGCCGTGATCCGTTCGGCGGCGGGCGATTCCGCGTGGGTCGAGGTCGACCGCGGCTAGTTCTTGGACAGGTGAGAGATGGAATATCTGCATACGATGATCAGGGTGCGCGACCTCGCCGAGTCGCTCGCCTTCTATGTCGATCTGCTCGGTTTCGTCGAAGTGCGCCGCATGGAATCGGAGGAGGAGCAGGCGACTTTCGTCTTCCTCGCCGCCCCGGACGACGCGGAGAGCGGCCGCTCGGCGAAGTTCTCGCCCGTCATCGAACTCTGCTGCGAATGGGACGAGGCCAAACGCAATCAGCAGGGTCGTCGCCCCTTCGTTCACATGGGCTACCGCGTCGACGACATCTACGCGGTCAGCGACGATCTGCGGAAGAAGGGCGTCGTCCTCAACCGCCCGCCGCGTGACGGCTTCAAGGCCTATCTTCACTCGCCAGAGGGCATGACCATAGAACTCATCCAGCGCCGCCCCGCTCTGGAGCCGCGTGAGCCGTGGCTGTCGCAGCCCGACGCCGGCACCTACAACGACTGAGAGGCAACCGATGCATTACCTGCATACGACGGTCTATACGGCCGACCTGGAGGCCTCGAAGGCATTCTATCGGGACAAGCTCGGCATGATCCCCTTCCGCGAGATCGAGGGCCCGGGCGGCCGCTTCAAGGCCGCCTTCGTAGCGGCGCCGAACGACGAGGAAGCGGCACGCTCGCCGCGTTTCGCGCCGGTGCTGGCACTGGTGCAGAGTTTCGCCAATCCGAACGCGACGCCGGGCATCAGCCACGTCTGCTTTCGCGTCGATGACCTCTATGCCATGTGCGACAAGGTCGCAGCCGCCGGCTACCGGTTCAAACAACCGCCGCGCGACGGTTTCCGCGCGCTGATCTGGACGCCCGAAGGCGCCGTTATCGAGTTCCACCAGGCCGGTGGTCCGCGCGAACCGATCGAGCCTTGGAAGTCGATGCCCGACGAAGCCTACGCTGCAGTCGGCTGCACCAGCACGTAGCGCAGCATCATGTCGACGACATGCTCGCGCAGCCGGTCCTGGCCGTCTCCGGTAAACAGCTCGCTGCCGAAGATGCCGGAGAAGGTCGCCCGGTTCGACACGTTGAAGAACGACAGCGCGCTGATGTGCCAGTGAATCTCCACCGGGTCCACGACCCGGAAGGAGCCTTCCTCCTGGCCGCGCCGGCAAATGTCTTCGAGCTTGCGGATGGCGCCAGCGTTGACGTCGCGGATTGCCGCGGACTCCGTCATGTACTCGCCGTGATGGATGTTCTCGATCATCACCAGACGGATGAAATCCGGATTGCGGCTGTGATGATCGAAAGTGAATTCGACGAGCCGCTTGAGCGCCTCGACAGGCGGCAGATGATCGAGGTCCAGCTTCTGCTCGCCATCCCGCACCTTGCGGTAGGCTTCCTCGAGGACACGCCTGTAAAGGCCGTCCTTGTCGCCGAAATAGTAGTAGATCATCCGCTTCGACGTGCGCGTCTTGGCGGCGATCTCGTCCATGCGGGCTCCGGATAGCCCGTTTCGCGCAAACTCCGCCGTCGCGATCGTAATGATGTTCGCCTGCACGCCGGCCGGATCCTGCTTCCAGCCCCCGCGCACCAAACCCTTGTCGCTCCGCAGGTCGTGCCCGCTCATGACTGTCCTCCGCGTCGCGGCTCTACACGACTCGCCCCGCATCATCAAAGCCGTTGACTGAATTAACCGGATAGTTCAACTTCGGCGTAGCGCGAGGGAGGAAGCGTGACGGCGGTTGCTCAACTGGTCGAGCGCATGGAGCGGATCGAATCTGGCCCGACGGTGCTGGTCGGCCTGATCGGCCGCGGCATCCAGGCTTCGCGCACGCCGTTCATGCACGAGAACGAGGCGCGCGCGCAGGGCATTCCCTATGTGTACCGGCTGCTCGACGTCGACCGCATGGGGACCGTCCCGCCGAGCCTTCCCGAGATACTGCGATTTGCCGGCTATCTGGGCTTCACCGGCTTCAACGTCACCTTCCCGTACAAGCAGGAGATCGTGCCGCTACTCGACGAGCTGTCGCCGGCGGCGCGCGATCTCGGCTCGGTCAACACCGTGGTCCTGCGCGACGGCAGGCGTTTCGGCCACAACACCGACATGTGGGGTTTCCGCGAGAGTTTCCGGCGCGGCATGGCCGGCGTTGCGCGCAATGACATCCTGCTGCTCGGTGCCGGCGGGGCGGGCGTGGCGGTCGCCTACGCGCTGCTCGACCTGGGGGCCGGCACCGTGCATGTCCATGACACCGACGCGGATCGCGCGGCCGCTCTCGTTGCACGCCTCCTCGCCCGCTTCGGCGATGGGCGAGCCGAGGCCGTCGGCGATTTGCCGGCTACCGCCCGCGGCGCCGACGGGATCGTCAACGCCACGCCGGTCGGCATGGCGAAACTGCCGGGAATGCCGCTACCCGCTTCGCTCCTCCAGCCGTCGCAGTGGGTGGCCGATGTCGTATACTTCCCCCTCGAGACGGAGCTGCTGCGGCATGCGCGCAGCATCGGCTGCCGAACGCTCTCGGGCGAGGGAATGGCGATCTACCAGGCGGTCCGCGCCTTTCAGCATTTCACCGGCGTCGAGCCGGACATGGATCGGATGAGCGCCGCCTTCGCGTCGTTCGACCGTATGCCGGCGCGTGCCGGCGTCGTGCCGGGAGCGCTTGCGCCCGGCTGAAGTCGTCAAACAGGGAGGAACCCCAATGAACATCACCGCCAACCGCCGCCAGTTTCTGGCCGGCACCGCCGCGCTCGGCGCCGCTACAGCCTTCCCGGCTTTCGCGCAGGACAAGCCGAAGCTGCGCTTCTCCGCCGTGTTCTCCGAGCAGGACATCCGCGCCGAGATGATGAAGATGTTCGCCGACGCGGTGAAGGACGACTTCACCTTCGAAGGCTATTACGGCGGCAACCTGTTCAAGCAGGGTACCGAGCTCGTCGCGCTGCAGCGCGGCAATCTGGAGATGGGCAACATCGCCCCGCAGGATATCTCCAACCAGATTCCGGCCTGGTCGATCCTGACCGCAGGATACCTGTTCCGCGACGCCGAGCATGTGACGAAGTTCTTCGCCAGCGACGCGGGCGCCGAAATGAAGAAGATGACCGAGGACCAGCTCGGCGTGAAGGTGCTTGGCCCTACCTATTTCGGCGTTCGCCAGGTTGGCCTCAAGGGCGACAAGCAGATCAAGACGCCTGCCGATCTCGCCGGTGTGAAGCTGCGCATGCCCGGCGGCGAGGCCTGGCAGTTCCTCGGCACCGCGCTCGGCGCCAACCCGACGCCGATGGCATACGCCGAGGTCTATACCGGCCTCCAGACCGGCGCGATCGACGGCCAGGACAACCCGCTGCCGAACGTTGAGAACATGAAGTTCTACGAGGTCATGAACCAGATCGTGCTGACCTCGCATCTCGTCGGCTTCGATCTTCTGACCATCTCCAAGGTTGCCTGGGACGCCGCCGGTGCGGACAAGCAGGCGAAGATCCAGGCCGCCGCAGACGCTGCGATCGCTTTCTCCACGGACAAGCACCTCGCCCGCGAGACGGAGCTCGCCGACAAGTTCAAGTCCGCCGGCCTGAAGATCTACGAGCCGGATCGCGACGCCTTCCGCAAGCACGTGCAGGAGCAGTACCTGGCTTCCGAGCTCGCCAAGAACTGGCCGGCCGGCATGGTCGACAAGATCAACGCGCTCTAGGGCGGTGCGACCGGGCGCGTCCGCGCGCCCGGTTTCGTATGCGGAGACCATGATGAATCCGACGATGCAAAGGCTGGGAGCCTGGCTCTACCGCCGCGCCGAGAACGTGCTGGCGGCAATGCTCGCCGTCATGTTCTTCGCCTTCCTTCTTCAGGTTCTCTTCCGCTACGTGCTGAACTGGCCGACGGGTTGGACCAACGAGCTCAGCGCCATCCTGTGGATATGGATCGTGCTGTGGGGCGCGGCCTTCGTGCTCACCGAGCAGGAGGAGATGCGCTTCGACCTGATCTACGCCTCAGCCCGGCCGCGGGCGCGCTCGATCATGTTCCTGATCTGCGCGGCCTCGCTGGTGGGTCTCTACGCGATCTCTCTTCCGGCCGTCTGGGACTACGTCACGTTTATGAAAGTGCAGAAGAGCGCCTATCTCCACATCCGCTTCGACTGGCTGTTCTCGATCTACGTGGTGTTCGTGATAGCCGTGATCGTGCGCTACCTGTGGCTGTCATGGCAGGTGCTGCGCGGATCGGCGCCGGACGAGTTCGATCCGGAAAAGGCAGGATCCGGCGTATGAACCTCGCCAGCCCCTTTTCCATCGCGCTCGTCGCGATCACCGCGCTGGCACTGCTCGGCTTGCCGGTCGGCCACGCGATGATTGCCGGGTCGATCCTCTATCTGCTGTTGGCCGGTCTCGACATGGGTACGGTCGCCGAGCAGTTCCTCAACGGGATGTACACCAACTACATCATTCTCGCCGTGCCGCTGTTCATCCTCGCGGCGGAGCTGATGAACATCGGCTCCATGACGGAGCGGCTGCTGCGCTTCTGCAATGCCTTCGTCGGCCGCTTTCGCGGCGGGCTGGCGCAGGTGAACGTGCTCCAGTCGATCATCTTCGCCGGCATGTCGGGCTCGGCCATCGCCGATGCCGCCGGCTCCGGCAAGATGATGCAGAACATGATGACCGCCGACAACAAGTACCCGGCGAGCTACGCGGCGGCGCTGACGGCGGCAACCTCGGTGATCGGCCCGATCATCCCGCCGTCGATCCCGATGATCATCTATGCGCTCGTTTCGGATGCGTCGATCGGCTATCTGTTCCTGGCCGGCGTCGTCCCCGGACTGTTGATGGCGGCGTTCCAGATGGTGCTGGTTGCCTGGGACGCCCGCCGCAGGAACTTTCCCGTCGAGCCGGCGACACCGCTGCGGGAGATCCCCGGCATCACCGTGCGCGCGCTGCCGGCGCTCCTCATGCCTGTTGTGCTGTTTGGCGGCATCTATTCCGGCGTCACCACGCCGACCGAGGCCGCTGCGGTCGCGGCGTTCTACGCCCTGCTCGTCTCCGTCGTGCTCTACCGCAGTGTCAGCTTCGGCGACTTCTACCGCTCGGTGTTGGCCAGCGCCCGAACCACGGCCTCCATCGGCATGCTGATCGCTGGCGCGCTCGTCTTCAACTACGTCGTGACCGTGGAGAACATCCCGCAGTCGCTGAAGGTGCTGCTGCAGGCCTGGGAGCTTTCACCGACCGGGTTCCTGATCATGGTCAATGTCATCTTGCTGGTGCTGGGCTGCGTGCTGGAAGGGACGACGATCATCCTCGTCATCCTGCCGGTCTTCATCCCGACCGCGCAGGCGCTCGGCATCGACCTGGTGCATTTCGGCGTGGTCTGCGTGGTCAACATCATGCTCGGGCTGGTGACGCCGCCCTATGGCCTGCTGCTGTTCATCATGACGCGGATCGCCAACGTGCCGCTGTGGGACATCGTGCGGGACGTGCTGCCGTTCCTCTACACGATGGTCCTGTCGCTGGTGGTGATCACCTTCTTCCCCGACACGGTGCTGTGGCTGCCGCGCCTGTTCGGCTACCAAGGCTGATGCAATGAAGCCGATCTACATCCTGAACGGCCCGAACCTCAACCGCCTCGGCATGCGCGAGCCGGAGATCTACGGCCGCACCACGCTGGCCGAGATCGAGCAGTGGTGCCGCGACGCCGCGGGCGAGCGGCCGGTCGAGTTCCGCCAGACCAATGCCGAGCACCAGCTCGTCGACTGGATCCACGAGGCGATCGACAACGGGGCGGGCATCCTCATCAACCCTGCCGGCCTGTCGTTCCGATCGATTCCCGTGCTCGACGCGCTGAAGATGTTCGGCGGCCCGATCATCGAGTTCCATATCTCCAACATCCACAAGCGCGACGAGATCTACCGCCATTCCCTGATGTCGTCCGCAGTCACCGCCGTGCTCGCCGGACTTGGCGCGCGCGGTTATCCGCTCGCGGTTCGGGCGCTGATCGGCATGATCGGGGAAGGCGGATGAAGACCTCGATCGCCACGGTCTCGATCAGCGGCGATCTGCGCGAGAAGCTGGCAGCTATTGCCGCGGCGGGGTTCGACGGCGTCGAGATATTCGAGAACGACTTCCTCGCCTTCGACGGAACCCCGGCGGAGGTCGGCGCCATGGTTCGCGACCATGGGCTCGAAATCACCCTGTTCCAGCCGTTCCGCGACTTCGAAGGCCTGCCCGAGCCGCAGCGCATGCGGGCGTTCGAGCGGGCCAGGCGCAAGTTCGAGCTGATGAACCAGCTCGGCACCGACTTGATGCTGATCTGCTCCAGCGTCGCACCCGCCGCTCTCGGCGGCATCGATCGCGCGGCGGCCGACTTCCGCGAGCTTGGCGATATCGCCAGGGCACATGGCGTGCGCGTCGGCTACGAGGCATTGGCATGGGGCCGTCACGTCAACGACCACCGCGACGCATGGGAGGTCGTGCGCCGGGCCGACCACCCCAATGTCGGGCTGATCCTCGACTCGTTCCACACGCTGGCGCGCAAGATCGACGTCGAAACGATCCGCGCCATACCCGGCGACCGCATCTTCATCGTCCAGCTGGCAGACGCGCCACGCATCGACATGGACCTGCTCTACTGGTCGCGCCACTTCCGCAACATGCCGGGGGAGGGCGACCTCGACGTCACCGGCTTCATGCGCGCCGTTGCGGCGACAGGCTACGACGGGCCGCTGTCGCTGGAAATCTTCAACGACCAGTTCCGCGGCGGCTCGCCGCGCTCCATCGCCGTCGACGGGCGTCGCTCGCTCATCAACCTGATGGACCGGGTGCGGCGTGCCGAACCGGCTCTGGCGATCGAGGTCCCGGAGATGCCAGATCGCATTGCGGTCTCCGGCGTCGAGTTCGTGGAGTTCGCCGCCGACGAGCATGAGGCCGAAGAGCTCGGCGCGCTGCTCGGCACGCTCGGCTTCTCGCTCGCCGCGCGTCACCGCGGCCGCGACGTCTCCGTGTGGAGGCAGGGCGGAGGCAGGGGCATCAACCTCGTGCTGAACACGAGCCAGGAGGGCTTTGCGCATTCGTCATATCTGGTGCATGGCACGAACGCCTATGCGATCGGCCTGCGCGTTGCAGACGCCGCGGCGACGGTGGCCCGTGCTCGCGCCCTCGGCGCCGAGACCTTCGAGGAGAGCCGCGGCCCCGGCGAACTCGCCATACCTGCCATCAGAGGCGTCGGCGGGGGCGTGATCTACTTCATCGACGACCGGCTGGCGACGGTATGGGACGTCGAATTCGAGCCGGTCGCCAACATCGGCCGCCGCGGCGCCGGGCTGACGGCGGTCGACCACGTCGCGCAGACCATGAACTACGAGGAGATGCTGACCTGGCTGTTGTTCTACACGGCGATCTTCCGCACCGCGAAGTCGCCGATGGTCGACGTCGTCGACCCGGCCGGCCTCGTGCGAAGCCAGGTGGTCGAGAGCGACGACGGCGGTCTGCGGCTGACGCTCAACGGCGCCGAGAATAGGCGGACGCTTGCCGGACACTTCATCGCCGAGAGCTTCGGCTCGTCGGTCCAGCATCTCGCCTTCGCCTGCGACGACGTCTTCGCAACCGCCGACCGCATGGCCTCGCTCGGCTTCCAGCCGCTGGAGATCACCCCGAACTACTATGATGACCTCGAGGCGCGGTTCGGACTCGACCCGGCGGTGACGGCACGCATGCGCGAGCGCAACATCCTCTACGACCGCGACGCTGCGGGCGAGTTCTTCCAGTTCTACAGCCAGAATTTCGGTGAAGGCTTCTTCTTCGAAGTCGTCGAGCGGCGCGGCGGCTGCAGAGGCTACGGCGCTCCCAACGCGCCGTTCCGCATCGCCGCGCAGAAGCGGGCGATCAGACCGCCAGGCATGCCGCGCGTCTGAGAAGGGGTGAGACGGGCCTAACGCACGCGCCGCACGACGCAGCCGTCCAGCCGCCCGGCGGTTGCCGCTGGAGTATAGCGTACCAGCTCGAGGCTCGCGGGAAGTAGTTTCTCGCGCAGATATTCCGGCGTCATGAACATCACGCCCCAATCGTCGATCACCGCACCCGGCAGTTTGCCGAGGTCTGCTTGTGACGCCGCCGATGTGTAGGGCCGAAAGAACCAGCCATGATTGACGATGCCGTCGAAAGCAGCACCGACGAAGGACGCGCGATCCGCAAACTCACCGTGGGCGATGTTCGCATATCGAGGCGCGGGAAAGTTATGTGCAAGCCGGTTCGCAAGATCGTGCGCGCCGTGGATGTTGAAGAAGAAATGTCCCCCGCGCTTCAGGAGGCGGGCAATCTCCGCGAACCATTGGCGCGCCGCGTCCGGGGAAAAGTGAGTCCAGATGCTCTTCGCGTATATCAGATCGAACGTCTGGTCCGAGAAAGGCAATGGGGGAGCCTGCCTCGACAATACAAACTGCGCACCGGCGATGTTGTCATTGGCCCATTCGATCGACGACGGTACAGGATCGACGCCCGTCAGTTGGAGCGGCAGGCCGGACCTTGCAAGAACCGCTACGTTTCTCCCGGTGCTGCACCCGAAGTCCAGGACGCTGCCGCTCAGGGCTGCCCCAGCGCGTTGCAGCTCGGTCAGCACGCGGTCGGTATTGACGAAATCGTAGTAGAGACCGTCTGGCCCGAGCATGAAGTGCAGGCCTTTGGACGGCGGCATGAGCCCGAGATCGACCGCGCGAAGCGTTTCAGGCGTCGAAGCGAGAATGAATGCGCGCAATTGCTCGTAGGCATCCGCCGCGTCGGCGGGACGGCAATCGGGAAGTACAGATCTCAGGATGGGTAGTGTGGTGTGAGGGTCCCAGGCTTGGCCCTCCATGCTGACGCTGCCATTCCGGTCGAGCTCGACCCGTCCCGCAAACCGCTTCAGTATAGCGTCTAGAAGTTGACGTTCCTGCTCTGATAACAATCCTTCGGACCTCGCTGTTCAACGGCGTGCGATAGCGCAACGACGGCGCACTTTAGCCGCTAGGCATCGAGGAGTCCGTTTAGCATTTGATAGGAGTGGACGTGCGAGCTGACCGGCTGGTAAGGCCAGACCAGCATTGGTCGTTGCGATAGGGGCATGCTGCGGCCCGAATGGACTTGCGCACGCAGCACGGGGGAGTCTTTGGGCACAGGACCGACAGTTGCCGTTCTCGGCATCGACCACCGACACGCCTTCGGCATGCTAGGCGGGATGCTGCATGCCGGCGCGCGTGCAAAAGCCTGGTGGACAAAGGGTACGCCTCAGCCGCTCAAGGGCTTCGTCGAGCGCTTCCCGGACGTGCCGCGCGTCGCCGACGTGCGGCGGATACTCGATGACCCGGAAATCGACATGGTCATCATTTCCTGCATCCCGAGCGACCGCGCCGAACTCGCCATCGCGGCGATGGAAGCGGGCAAGGACGTGATGGTCGACAAGCCGGGATGCGTGTCGCTCGAGGAGCTCGAGCGGATCCGCGAAGTCGTGGCGCGCACCGGGCGGATCTGGTCGGTCAACTACGGCGAGCATTTCGAGGTGCCTTCGGTGATCAAGGCTGCGGAACTGATCGCTGAAGGCGCCATCGGCCGCGTCGTTCAGACGATCGGCATGGGGCCGCATCGCCTCAACCGGCACCTGCGCGCCCCCTGGTTCTTCCAGAAGCAGCATTACGGCGGCATCCTCGCCGATATCGGGTCGCACCAGATCGAGCAGTTCATGTTCTTCACCCGCTCGCGGTCGGCAGAGATCGTGTCGTCGACGGTGGCGAACTACGCCAATCCCGAGGACCCGGGCCTCGAGGATTTCGGCGAGATCGTCCTGCGCGGCGACGGCGGGCACGGCTACATCCGGCTAGACTGGTACACGCCCGATGCGCTGCCGAACTGGGGCGACGGGCGCCTCACCATCCTCGGCACCGAGGGCTACATCGAGCTGCGCAAATATGTCGACGTGGCCGGGCGGCCCGGCACCGACCACCTGTTCCTGACCAACAAGACGCGCTGCGAATACATCGACGCCAGCGCAACGCCGCTGATCTACTTCGACCGGATCGTCGCCGACATGCGCGACCGCACCGAGACCGCGATGACGCAGGCGCACTGCTTCGAAGTGATGCGCCTGGCGCTCGTTGCCGAGCGCGACGCCCGCCGGCTAGGAAATCTCGAAGGCGCCGTGAACTGATCGGCCGCGCCGCAGGCCGCTGCGACGCTGCGTCCGAAACGTTTAGGTTGGGCGCAACCAATGCCCTGATTCGTGTGTTGGACCGGCACGCGAACGCCAGAGGCCCGCAAATGTCCGACCGAATCTGGACTCCGATACTCGGTAGCCATGGGGAACCGCTGGCGGTCTACATCGAGGGCCACGAACCGCTGGAAGAGATCAACTACGCCGACGAGCAGAAGCGCATATCGCAGGTGCTTGGCTCGCTGTTCGACGATCCGGGTGTCGCCGACGAGTGGCTCGACGAAGTCGAGATAGAGCATTTCCACATCCGCGACGTGTTCCACGCCGGCTATATCGACGCCAGCCAGGAGCACCCGTGGCGGCACTGCACGTCGAACTGCTATGGCGCAGTGGCGGTCACCGGTGTGAAGTTCGGGTAGCGGGCAGGACCTGGCAACATGCGCCGGCGCTGGCTGGCGAGGCGTTTTCCACGTCCCGGCGTCAGATCTGCGCACGGCACGCTCGTCAAAACGTCGAACGGGCCTGAGGCAGGAGTCTACGAAAGCTTGGCGGTGAGGTGGTGCCCAGGGGTGGAATCGAACCACCGACACTACGATTTTCAGTCGTATGCTCTACCAACTGAGCTACCTGGGCGACCGTGCCGCGGGCGTTGCCGCGGCGTTCCGGCGGTTTTGGTGCCCGCCGAAAGCGCGTGCGTTATAGCACGGGTTCCCGCGCTGTCCAGCGCCCTTGCCGGCTTTTGATCGAAGGCCTTCAGGCGCCAGCCACCATCGCGGTCAACCGCTTGATGACGCTACGGTTTTCAATCGTCGTCGGACGGCCGCGCCGGTGGCTGGGCGGCGATTTCATCTTCCGCCTCGCCGTCGCGGCCGGGCAGCACGTACGAGCCCGACAGCCAGCGGTTGAGGTCGATGTCCTTGCAGCGCGGCGAGCAGAACGGAAACGTCTCGCGCGCCGACGGCTTGCCGCATTCCGGGCAGGGGCGGCGTGGCCTGAGCGGCGTCACCTTGTCCGAGCCTGCCATCGCGCGCGTCCCTGTCAGGCCCGCGCCGACAGCCAGTTGAAGTGCACCTTGTAGCCGTCGGCCACCAGCAGGTTCACCGTCTCGTGCAGCGGCAGCCCGACCACGCAGGTGTACGAGCCGACGAGCTTGACCACGAAGCTGCCCGCCAGGCCCTGGATCGCGTAGCCGCCGGCCTTGCCGCGCCATTCGCCCGAGGCGAGGTAGCTTTCCAGCTCCTCGCGCGACAGCCGCTTGAAGCGGACCCGCGTCTCGACGAGCTTCTGGCGCACCTTGCCCGAGGGCGTGATCAGGCACACGCAGGTGTAGACCCGGTGCGAGCGCCCCGAAAGGAGCCGCAGGCAGTTCGACGCCTCGTCGACCAGCTCCGCCTTGGGCAGGATGCGCCGGCCCACGGACACGACCGTGTCGGCGGCGATGATGTAGGCGTCGCCCTCGTCGGGATCCTTCAGGTAGATCTCGCGCGCCCGCTCGGCCTTCTCCCGCGACAGACGCTTGGCGAGCGAGCCGGGATGCTCGGCGCGCCGCGGCGTCTCGTCGATCTCGCTCGGGATCAGCCGGTCCGGCTCGATGCCGGCCTGCTGCAGGAGCTCGATGCGGCGCGGCGAACCCGAGGCGAGAACCAGTTTCTGGAAGACGCTCATGCCCCGGCCGCGCCCGCGCTGGTTACTTGAAGCGGTAGGTGATGCGGCCCTTGGTCAGGTCGTAGGGCGTCATCTCGACCAGCACCTTGTCGCCGGTCAGGACGCGGATACGGTTCTTGCGCATGCGCCCGGCCGTGTGGGCGATGATCTCGTGCTCGTTCTCGAGCTTGACGCGGAACATGGCGTTGGGCAGCAGTTCCGTCACAACGCCCGGAAATTCCAGTACTTCTTCCTTCGGCATCTTTACCTTCGATTGGGGTCGCCGGCGCGAGGGGGGCCGGAAATCGCGCGGAACCTATATGATTAAGTCCGCCTTGTGAACACGCGATCGTTTCAGGCCGGTTCCGCACTGCCGCCGGCCGCGGCGTTGCTTTCCACCATGTTGCCGAACCGCTCCGCGATACGCCGCGCCAGCCGGTCGCGAACGTCGCGATAGGCGGCGGCGATCTGGTCGCGCGTTCCCGTGGCCGAGGTCGGATCGGCGGTCGGCCAGTATTCGACGTCGACCGCCAGCGACCGCGTCAGTTCCAGCGCCCGGTGGTGCGCCTCCGGCGCCAGGGTGACGATCAGGTCGAAATAGTCGTCTTCCATCTCATCCAGCGTGCGCGGCTGCCGCTCGCCGAGGCTCATGCCCTGCTCCGCCAGCACGGCGTCGACAAAGGGGTCGCGCTCGCCGGCCCGTACGCCCGCCGAGGCGACGAACACGTCGCGCGGCAGCATCTTCTTGGCCAGTTGCTCGGCGATCGGCGAGCGCACCGAGTTCATGCCGCAGAGGAACAGGATGGAGCGCGGCTTGCGAGTCCCGCTCAACGATCAGCCCCGCCAGTGCAGCACGCAGACCAGCGTGAACAGCCGCCGGGCCGTGTCGAAATCCATGTCGATCTTGCCTTTAAGGCGGTCCATCAGCGTCTGTGACCCGTCATTGTGCAGACCGCGCCGTCCCATGTCGATCGACTCGATCTGGCTCGGCGTCGCGCTGCGGATCGCCTCGTAGTAGCTTTCGCAGATCATGTAGTAGTCGCGCACGATGCGCCGGAACGGCGTCAGCGACAGGATATGGGTGACAACCTGGGTGCCGTCCTCGCGCGAGATCGCGAAGACCAGCCGCCCCTCGACCAGCGACAGCTTCAGGCGGTACGGACCGCCGCCGTCGCCGGCCGGCGCGAACGTGTTCTCTTCGATCAGGTCGAAGATCGCCACCGCCCGTTCGTGCTCGACGTCGGGCGTCGAGCGGCCGATGGACTCGTCGAGCTCGACATCGATCAACCGGGCGTTGGGGTTCATCGTACCCGGCCCTACATGTTCAACCGTATCGCAACGCTGCGAGCATGCGCGTCCAGGCCCTCGGCCTCTGCCAGCGCGATCGCCGAAGGCGCGAGCTGCCGCAACTGTTCCGGCCCGAGCTTCAGCAGCGAGGTCCGCTTGACGAAGTCGAGCACCGACAGCCCGGACGAGAACCGCGCCGAGCGTGCCGTGGGCAGGACGTGGTTCGATCCGCCGACATAGTCGCCGATCACCTCCGGCGTGTGCCGGCCGATGAAGATCGCCCCGGCGTTGCGAATCCTGGGCAGCAGCGCTTCGGCCGCGTCGGTCAGCAGCTCCAGATGCTCGGCCGCGATCCGGTTGGCGAGCGGAACGGCGTCGGACAGCGACGCCACCAGGATGATGGCGCCGAAGTCGCGCCAGCTCGCCGCAGCCGTCTCGGCGCGTGGCAGCCGCGCGATCTGGCGTTCCACGGCGCGTTCCACTTCGTCGGCGAGCTCGGCGCTGGTCGTCACCAGGATCGATTGCGCCGCCGTGTCGTGCTCGGCCTGCGCCAGGAGGTCGGCGGCGATCCAGTCTGGGTCGTTGTCGCCATCCGCGAGGATCAGCACCTCGCTCGGCCCCGCCAC
The DNA here is from genome assembly GCA_023457435.1 of Pseudomonadota bacterium. GTDB lineage: Bacteria > Pseudomonadota > Alphaproteobacteria > Rhizobiales > Rhizobiaceae > RCIO01. Next base: position 25,089 of record JAEWLS010000020.1, on the reverse strand, counting down.
CATGTCGATACCGACTATCCCGAACACCCGCCGCTTGGCCGCCGCGACGAAGGCGTTTCCGGGGCCGACGATCTTCGCCACCGGGCGGATCGTCTGCGTGCCGTAGGCGAGGGCGGCGATAGCCTGCGCCCCTCCGACGCGGTGGATTTCGCTGACGCCGGCCATCTTCGCCGCCGCCAGCACCAGCGGGTTGATGCGACCCTCCGGCGCCGGCACTGTGATGACGATGCGCTCGACGCCGGCCACCCGCGCCGGGACAGCGTTCATCAGCACCGAGCTTGGATAGCTCGCCGTGCCGCCGGGAACGTAGAGCCCCACGGCCTCGATCGCCGTCCAGCGCGAGCCCAGTTCGACGCCGATCGCGTCTGTGTAGCGGTCGTCTTTCGGTCGCTGCCGCTCATGATGCGCGGTGATCCGCTCATGCGCGTGGCGCAGCGCCTCGAGCGTCCTTGGGTCGCATGCAGCCTCCGCCGCCTCGATCTCGTCGGCACGGACGGTGATGCCGGGCTTCGACAGGTCGACGCGGTCGAAGCGCCGTGAGTAGTCGATCAGCGCTGCGTCGCCCTCGGCTCGGACGCGCGCGATGATCTCGCGAACGGCGTTGTCGACGTCCTCCGACACTTCTCTCTTGGTGGTCAGGAACGCGGCGAACCGCGTCTCGAAGTCGGGATCGGACTGGTCGAGCCGCACTGCCATGCGGTCAGCTCCCGTGACGCGGCCGCGCCGTGGCTTCCCAGGCCGCGCCGAGGTCGGCGAGACGCGCCTCGATGTAATCGACCGTGAGCCGCATCGTCGCGCCGCCGGAGAAGTCGATTTCCACGGTTCCGCCCGGCGCCTGTCCGGCCTCGAAGCGGATTGCCAGCAGGGACAGCACGTCCTCGCTGCGTGCGGGGTCGACGCCGATGGCGCGCAGTGCCGTCACGGCCTCGAAATGCAGCACGCTGCGCCGCCGCTCCGGCTTGCCGAAGAACAGCCCGGTCTTCTTCTCCCAGGCATAGCGGTTCATCGCGATGACGACGCGCTTCTCCGCCTTCAGCCAGGAAATGTCGCCAACCTTCATCACCGCGTCCTGCACGTGCGCGGACACGATCTTCAGATCCTCGTCGTCGAGCGCGACAAGCTTCAATGGCTGCATGCGGGCGCGCGGGTCCGGTTGCTCTACCGGTGTCTGTTAGGCGTTCGCTTCGAGCCGCGCAACGGTTGAGCGCGCGGGCTACTCAGACAGCCGTTCGACCGAGGCGCCGCACCCGGTCAGCTTCTGCTCGAGCCGCTCGAAGCCGCGGTCGAGGTGGTAGACGCGGTGTACCACCGTCTCGCCTTCGGCTGCGAGCCCGGCGATGACCAGCGACACCGATGCGCGCAGATCCGTCGCCATCACCGGCGCGCCCTTGAGCACCGGTACGCCTTCGACGATCGCCGTCTGGCCGGCGAGCGAGATCTTGGCGCCGAGCCGCGCCAGCTCCTGCACGTGCATGAAGCGGTTTTCGAAGATCGTCTCGGTTATGCGCGACTTGCCGCGGGCCTTGGTCATGAGCCCCATGAACTGTGCCTGCAGGTCGGTCGGGAAACCCGGAAACGGCGCTGTGGTGACGTCGACCGCCGCGATCCCGGCGCCATTGCGCCGCACGCGGATGCCGGAATTCGTCGGCGTGATCTCGGCGCCGGCCTGGACCAGCACATCGAGCGCGTTGTCGAGCAGGTCGGGCCGCGCTCCTTCGAGCAGCACGTCGCCGCCGGTCATCGCCACCGCCATCGCGTAGGTGCCGGTCTCGATGCGGTCCGGGATGACCTGAACCCGGGCGCCGTGCAGCTTCGCCACGCCCTCGATGGTGATCGTTTCGCTCCCCGCGCCCGACACCTTGGCGCCCATGGCATTCAGGCATTCGGCGAGGTTGACGATCTCCGGCTCGCGCGCCGCGTTCTGAAGCACGGTGGTGCCCTTGGCCAGCGTTGCCGCCATCATCAGCACGTGGGTCGCGCCCACCGAGACCTTCGGGAACGTGTAGATCGCGCCGATCAGTCCTTTCGGTGCCCGCGCGAGCACGTAGCCATTGTCGATGTCGATCTGCGTGCCGAGCGCCTGCAGCCCGTCGATGAAGAGGTCGACCGGCCGGGTGCCGATCGCGCAGCCGCCGGGAAGGGACACGTTGGCCTCGCCCATGCGCGCCAGCAGCGGCCCGATCACCCAGAAGCTCGCCCGCATCTTCGAGACGAGGTGGTACGGCGCAGTGGTGTCGACGATGCGCTTCGCGGTGAAGTTGATGGTACGCGAATAGGTTTCCGTCTCGCCGGCACGGCGACCGTTGACCGAATAGTCGACGCCGTGGTTGCCGAGGATGCGGATGAGCTGTTCGACGTCGGCCAGGTGCGGCACGTTGTCGAGCGTCAGCGTCTCGTCGGTGAGCAGCGACGCGATCATCAGCGGCAGCGCTGCGTTCTTGGCGCCGGAAATCGGTATGATGCCGTTGAGCTTGGCGCCGCCGACGATTCTGATGCGATCCATGAAGTCCCGCCTTTCCCGGCCGAATCGCCGGTTTTCCTGCTGTTCCCCGCCCGAACGGCCCGTCTAGACCATCGGCCGAAGCGGTTCAAGGAACGCCAGCGGGCACGATTACCCGCGTTCGCCGCCCGGTTTGGTCCTGCCGTCCATCCCCTCGCGCAGATCCGCGTCGCCGGCCCTGCGTGCGCGCGCCTGCGCCTTGCGCTTCGCGAGATTGTCGCGCAGCTGCTTGGCGAGCCGTGCCCGCCGCGCCTCGTCCGCTGTCGGCCTGGGTCCCTTTTCCTTGGCCAATCCTGCCTCCGCGATTGCGGCTTGAACATGGTGTAGACGCGATCCGGGCGCAATGCTTGCGCTGGCCGGCGAGCTATGGCAGAAGCCGCGCCGAACAACCGGGCTGCCGTAGCTCAGTGGTAGAGCACTCCCTTGGTAAGGGAGAGGTCGAGAGTTCAATCCTCTCTGGCAGCACCATTTCTCCCCGTTGATCGCGGCACTAGATGAGCCCGGACGAACCGGGATCGCATCTTATGACCAACGTCGCTCTTACCGGTCTCGCCCGCGAGCTTGCGCAGCGCGCCGAGGCGGGGCGGCCGGTGCGCATCGGCGTCATCGGCACCGGCGAGATGGGCACTGACCTCGTCACCCAGGGCATGCTGATGCGGGGGATCTCCGTCTGCGCCCTGGCCACCCGCCGCCCGCACACGGCGCGCGAGGCGATCCGCATCGCCTATGGCGACGAGGCTCATGCAGCCGAGGCCGATACCCAGTCGAAGGTCAGCGCGGCGATCGAGGCCGGCCGCATCGCCATCACCTCTGTCGAGACGATGGTGCAGAACCCGCTGATCGACGTCATCATCGATGCCACCGGAAAGCCCGGCGTAGCGGCCGATTTCGACCTGATGGCAATGCAGCACGGCAAGCATGTCGTGATGATGAACGTCGAGGCCGACGTCACCATCGGCCCCTACCTGAAGAAGGAAGCAGACCGGCTGGGCGTGATCTATTCCGTCGGCGCCGGCGACGAGCCCTCGTCGTGCATGGAGCTCATCGAGTTCGCCACCGCGCTCGGCTACACCATCGTCTCGGCCGGAAAGGGCAAGAACAATCCGCTCAACCGCGACGCCGTCCCCGACGACTACCGCGAGGAGGCGATCCGCCGGAACATGAACCCGCGCATGCTGGTCGAGTTCGTCGACGGCTCCAAGACGATGGTGGAGATGTGCGCCATCGCCAATGCCACCGGCCTGGTGCCGGACGTTCCGGGCATGCACGGGCCGAACGCCGGCCGCGACGAGCTCGCAAGGGTCCTGATCCCCGCCGCCGACGGAGGCGTGCTATCGCGCAAGGGCGTGGTCGACTACACGATCGGCAAGGGCGTGGCTCCGGGCGTCTTCGTTGTGGTCGAGGCGACGCATCCGCGCGTCATCGAGCGGATGGACGACCTGCATGTCGGTCGCGGACCGTACTACGCCTTCCACCGGCCCTATCATCTGACGTCCCTCGAGGTGCCGCTGACGGCTGCCCGTATCGTACTCCATGGCAAGCCGGACATGGTGCCGCTGCCGCGCCCTGTTGCCGAGGTCTGCGCGGTCGCCAAGCGTGACCTGAAGCCGGGCGAGACTTTCGATGCCATCGGCGAGACCTGCTACCGGTCGCACACCATGACCGTCGCCGACGCTCGCGCCGCGGCTGCGGTGCCTGTGGGCTTGCTCGAGGGGGGCAGGGTGCTCGCGCCGGTCAAGAAAGGCGAGCTCCTCACCGCCGCCAATGCTGCGCCGGATCCGACGACCCGACTGTTCGCGCTGCGCAGGCTGCAGGACGAGATGCTGTACGGCAAAGGTTGAAGCAGCTTGTCATGACGCTTATCCTGCGGTGTATTGAACGGATCGCGTCATGAACCTCCAGATCAGACATCCCAGGGCGCACGAGCTTGCCCGCGAACTCGCGAAAAAGCGCGGCACGTCGATCACCGACGCGGTGATTGGTGCTTTGGAAGCGCAGCTTCAACGCGAACGGGAAGCCATCCCGCTTGCTGATCGCCTCGCATCTATCATCGCCGAACTCCACGCTAAGTCTGGCGGGAAAGGCCGTGAATTGACCAAGGACGAGATCGACGAGATGTGGGGAAATCCCTGATGTTCGTCGACACGTCCGTCATCGTCGCGATCCTCGCGAAAGAGGCGGATGCTCAGGAGTTCATCGATCGCATCCGCTCAGTCGACAGCTGTGTCACTTCGGCGCTGGTTGTGCTGGAAGCCGCGATGAGACTTTCGACGCTTCTTGTGCTTGATCCGCGCGATGCGCGGAGTGCCATCCTGGGCATTCTCCGCGAGCTGGAAGTTGGCATCATGCCCGTCGGCGAGGCCGAAGCGTTCGCATCTATCGAAGCCTTTGCACTCTACGGCAAGGGCCGCCACCCGGCGCGCTTGAATCTGGCCGACTGCATGTCCTACGCCTCAGCCAAGGTCCATGATCTGCCGCTTCTTTACAAAGGCCGCGACTTCGCGCAGACCGATCTGGCCTGACTATTTCCCCAGCTCGACGCCGCGGTCGCGCGCCGCCAGCACGGCCTTCGTCATGAGCTGCGTCAGCCCGTCTTTGGCCATCAGCACCTTGAGCGCCGCCGCCGTGGTGCCGTTGGGGCTTGTCACCTGTTCGCGCAGCTTGCCGGCGTCCTCGCCGCTCTCGAAGGCGAGCGAGGCCGCGCCGTAGACGGTCTGGCGCGCCAGCAGCGCCGCCGTTTCCGGATCGAGCCCGACGGACACGCCGGCCGCGGCCAGCGCCTCGATGAAGTGAAAGATATAGGCCGGACCCGAGCCGGACACGGCAGTCACCGCATCCATCAGCTCTTCGCGCGGTATCGTCGCGACCTCGCCGCTGGCGGCGAGCAGCCTTTCGACGAACGCCGCGGTTTCCGGGCTCACATGTTCGTTCGCGAACGTCACCATCATGCCCTTGCCGATCGCCGCTGGCGTGTTCGGCATGCATCGGATGATTGGCGTCTGCCCGCCCAGCACCCCGCTCAACGTCGCGATCGTCGTTCCGGCGGCGATCGACAGGAAGGTCGCGCCATCTGCCGCGAGCCCCCGGTAGCCGGCCGCGATGTCCTTGATCAGCTGCGGCTTGACCGCGAGCACGACAAGCTGCGGCTGCCCCGAAACGCCATCCGGCCCGCTCGATACGGCGACGCCGCGTTTTGCCGCGCGGTCCCGCAGCGCCTCCGACGGCTCCACGACGACGATCTCGTCGGGGGTGAGTATGCCCGCGTCCAGCCAGCCTGCGAGCATGGCGAAGCCCATGTTTCCGGCGCCGACGAGAACCACCTTGCTTGTCATGACCTGCCTCCGCGATCCGTCGATAGGCCAGCCGCGGCATGCCGGCAAGTGCGGCGTTTAACCGGGCGTTTACCGTCGCCGTTCAATGAATTGGTAACGATTCGCATCGGCGGTGCGCCGCCTGTTTCCGACTGGAGCGACGCGTCCATGGCAGTGGCCGGCGAAACGAGTGCCTCAGCGGCCACCCATGACGGCGCGATCGACGTCTTCGGCCTGGTCGAACTCATCCTGCGTCGAAAGTGGCTGATCCTCGGCACGACGGTCGCGGTCGTCGCGCTTGCGCTCACCGCGCTTTGGGTCGTCGGCCCGCGCTACAAGGCGACCGCGCGCCTCCTGATCGACCCACGCGAGCTGCGCGTCCTTCAGAACGAGGTCGTCCAGCCGTCGCTCGGCAGCGACATGGTCCTCGTCGAGAGCCAGGTCGAGATCGTCACCTCCGAGACCGTGCTGTCGCGCGTCGTCGAGCGCGAGAACCTTGTCGCCGACGAGGATTTCTTCAAGCCGAAGCCCGGCGAGAGCAACGCGCGGACGCCGCAGGAGATCGCCGTGGAATCGCTCGCCAAGGCGACCAAGGTCACGCGTCCGGAAAACACTTACATCATTGAGATCGCGGTCACCGCCAAGGAGCCGGCCAAGGCCGCGCGCCTCGCCAATGCCATCGCGTCTGCCTACACGCAGGACCAGGCCGAGTCCGGCGCGACCGCCACGCAGACCTTCTCCTCGTCGATCGAGGAGCGCCTGGCCGAGCTGCAGGCGAAGCTGAAGGCCGACGAGGACAAGGTCGCCGAGTACAAGACCGCCAACCGCATTGCCGCCGCCGACGGCCGCATGCTGCTCGACAGCCGTATCAACGAACTCTCGACGCGGCTGTCCGCCGCCGTTGGCGAGAGTGCCCAGGCCAAGTCCCGCTACGAGGTGCTGCAGAATGCGCTGCGCCAGCGCGGCGACGTCAGCTCCGTGCTGTCCGACACCGAGAACGCCACCATGGTCGGCCTGCGCAGCGTCCTCACGGAAGCGCAGCGCAACCTCGCCGAACTCCAGCAGGTTCTCGGGCCGCGCCATCCGCGCGTCGGCGCCGCGCAGGCGGAGGTGACGCGTGCCACGCAGGCGATCCGCGCCGAGAGCGAGCGCCTGGTGGCTGCCACGCGCGATGCCTGGCGCGCCGCGGTCGACACCGAGGAATCCCTTGCGGCGAGCGTCAAGCAGTTGACCGACCAGTCCTTCACCGCCAACGACAAGCTGATCCAGCTGCGCGAGTTGGAGCGGCAGGCGCAGGCAAGCCGCCTCGTCTACGAATCCTATCTCGTGCGCGCCAAGGAGACGGCGGAGCTCGGCAATCTCGGCTCGCGCAGCGCGCGCACCATCGCCCCTGCCGCCGTCCCGGACAGCCCGGCCTTCCCGCCGCGCAGCCTGCTGGCTGCGGCCGCCGCGATCTTCGGCTTCGGTCTCGGCGTCTTCAACGCCATAGTCGCTGACCTCCTCGAGAAGCGCCGCGGTCTGCGCCCGCGCGCGGCTCGCGCGGTCCCGGCGTCCGCAATCGCTGCCCCCGCGGCGGCAGTTGTCGTGGCAGAACGCATGGTGATGACGCTCGCCGTTTCCGACGGCGTGCTCAGCGGCGAGGCGGCGCTGCGCATGGCGCGCGACGCGGCGACCGCCGGCCGGTCCACGCTGCTGCTGGACCTCCATGCCAAGACCGAACCGGGGCTTGCCGAGCTGTCGCGCGGCGAGGCGGCGATGTCCGACATCCTTTCGCGCGACCCGTATTCGCAAGTTCATCTGGCCAGCGCCGGCGCCGCCTGGCGCGGTGTCGATCTGGCGCGCCTGCCTGACATCGTCGGCGTTTTCGCGGACGCCTACGACCGCGTCGTGGTCAACGGCGGCGTTCTCCATGGCGAGGCGAGCGAGCTTGCCGCGGCGTTCATCGAACATGCCGACCACGTCGTCATCGTCGTCCCCGGCAACGCCATGTCCGTCGACGAGCGCGCCATCTACGAGGAGCTTCTCGCCGCCGGCGGGCTTGAGGTGAGCGTCATGTCAATGGCCGACGAGCTTCCCGCCCGCGCGGCCTAATTCTTCGTTAATGCGCCGGCGCTAGCGTCGCGCGATGTCTTCATCGCGTCTGATCATAGCCCATCCGATGGACCCGCGCGGCGTCAAGGTCGGCGGCATCGAGACCCATGTCCGCCAGATCCTGCGTCACGTTCCTGCTGGCGTCGAGCCTCTGCTCATCGGCGTCGACGACCGCGGCGATCTTCCGCTTGGCGTCGTCACGAAGGTCGAGTTCTCTGGCCGCAGCCTGGCCTTCCTGCCTGTCGCCTACGTGCCTGCCGACGAGCAGCGCGAGACCGCCCGGTCGCTGATGCGCTCCAACACGGTGCGCTACATCGCAGGCTTCCTGCGCCACCTGCCGGCAATGCGCCGCATCGCGTCTGAGATGCCGTCGAGCGTCGAGCTGGAGCGCTACGAGATCGCGTGGCTGGTGCGCATGCTCGGACGGCCGATCGTGCTGATCATCCACAATGATGTCGGCGACGCGACGAAGCAGGACAGCCTGACGCGTCACATCTGGAAGATCACGCAGGCGAGCGAATGGTTGGCCTACCGGCTGGCCTCGCATGTCTTCACCGTCACCGAGCGCTTGCGTGCCCGCGCACTGTCGCTGGCGCCTTCGATCGCGGCGCGCAGCGAGGTGCTGACCGTTTCCATCGACACCGCGATGTTCGCGCCGGCCCCGTTCGATCTGTCCGACGGCGTGCTGCGCGTCGCCTATGCCGGGCGGCTCGAGCTGGTGAAGGATCCCGAACTGATGTTCGCGGTCGCGCGGCGTCTCGGCGAGCGCCTGCCGGGACGCTTCGAGTTCCACTACGCCGGCAGTTCCGATCCGTCGCGCTGGGAGGGGTTCGATGCCATCGCGCCTTTCACCACGCGTCACGGGTCGCTGCGCACCGAGGAGATGGCGGCCACGCTCCGGCGCATGCATGTCGGGCTGATGACCTCGCACTGGGAAGGCATGCCGTGCTTCATGCTCGAGAACCTGTCCACGGGCCGGCCATTCGTCGGCACCAACCTTCCGCAGTTTCGCAAGGTCGTGCGTGACGACCTGCACGGCCGACTGGTCGATCGCGGCGAGACGCTCGCCGCGAGCGCCGACGCCTGGGCCGACGCCGTCATCGCACTGTGGGACGACGTCAGGGCCGGGCGTGTCGAGACGGCGCGTCTGCATGAGGCGGTGCAGCCCTTTTCGGTCAAGCGCCAGCTCGGCCGCCTGTTCGAGGTGCATGCGGGCCTCGCCGCCGGCAGGAACCGCGATCTCGCGGCGCCTGCGCCGTCGCTGCGCTAGACCGCTTTATGGCTGGATGGAATCGCTCTGCCGGAGGAATTTCGGGCCAAGGTCGAGGGGTATCGGCGATGGTCGTATCGAGATACGGCCGAGCCGGAACCCGAAGGATTTGGCCCGAAAGGCCCCGGCCCGAAGGGTTTCCCGCTGGCGGACGCCCGCGGCGTCGAACTGCTTGGCCGTGGAACCACCACGCCCTGCGCATCTCTCCTGGCGGGTCATCTCGCCATCGGAGAAACAGAGTTGCTTCGATCCAGCCATAAAGCGGTCTAGGCGGCGCGAACCTTCCGAACCTCGGCGAGGCCGTCGATCACTTCCAGCGGCCCGGCGCGGTTGAGCGTGTGGATTCGCGGATACGGCCAGCCCTCGCGGCCGAGAATGCCGACCGGGCGGCCGAATTCCACGGCATCGTCGTCGAGCCGGACAAGGTCGGAGAGCCCGAGGCCTCCTCCATAGCCGTCGGTGCCGTCCTGCACCGGCCGCACGATGCGCTTGCCGATGCGTACGAACGCGCCGCCCGAGCGCGCCGCCGCCCGGTCTATCGCGATCGGGTTCATCCGGTGCGGCGTCCACGGTCCTTCCAGCCGTTCGGCGGAGAAAGCCACCATCATGTCCGACGTGCTGCCGAACCCGTCGCGCTCGCTGGCCAACAGCCACAGCCTGCCCCCATGGTCGAGCAGCGTCGCGTCGAACAGCTCGCGCCCCTCGATCAGCACGGCATGTCTTTCCCAGACGTCGGGGAAGCGTTTGGCGCGGTAGAGCGTCAGTGCGTGCGACGCTCCAGCCTCCGGCAGCATGAAGATGTCGCCGCCATGCGCGAAGACCTGAGGATAGGACAGGTGGTGCGCCTCCTCGAGGATCACCTGCGGCGTCGAGGGACGCCCGGCGGCGTCGAACGCTGCCACGGACAGCACGCCCTTGCCGAGCGCGTGCGGATACTCCTCGACGAAGACGAAGTGCCGCCCGTCATGCTCGAACGCGAATGGATCGGCGTAATAGCGTTGCCCGTCGTCCGGCAGGATCGACCAGTCGGGCCCACCCAGCTGCCCGGTAGCCGCCACGCCGGGGCCGTTGTGGAAGCGGTAGCCGACGCGCCAGTGCGCCGGCCAGTGCCGGGTGCGCCGCAGCGCTTCGCGCCCGGCCCGAGGCAGTGCGGTGCCGAGCAGCCCGGCTAGCGCGTCCGGAGCCTGCCTTCGCTCCGGCGCCGGCAACGCCGCGAGCCGGTTTCCGGCCATGATTCTCAGCGTCGTCGACACGGCGAGGCTCACTGCGCGCGCCAGCACGTCGTCCAGCCCCCGCCCGGTCTGGATCCTCGCGTCCACCATCGGCTCGGCCGTAGCGACCGTTCTATCGTGGCAGCGTATCGACAATGACGGCAGGCCGCCGGAAAGCAGGACCGCTCCCACCTTCCAGATTGACGTCTCCCCGTCGAACATGACCTGGATATCGGCTTGCGGACCCAGCCTGGTGGCGCCGAAACGGGGCGGCGCGGTGCGCTCGCTCGCCTGCATCCAGAGCATCGGCGCGCGGCGTCCACCGAGCCGCGCCTCGACCTTCAGCACGCCGTCGAGAAGCCGCGGGCAGGGATCGCCTGCGTCGCCGCGCACCAGCCGCGCATCGTGGCCCGCGCCGGCGAGGCGGCGGGCAATCTCCGCATGCCAGAGCCGCGGTCCGTCCGAGGGCACCAGTATGTCGATGTCTGCCACGCGAGCCTCCAGGATCTCGATCCTTATCGCAGGCAGGTAGCTAAGGCGGCCTTAAACACGAATTCGCCGATGAATAAAATTCGAATAAGATGCGAATGCTTGGGAGAAAAGGTAAGGTTAACTCGCAGTTACTAGCCACGCATCCGGCATTACTATGTATACGCGCAAAGTAATCAAATATTGGCATTTGGTAGGTAGTGCTCATACATCGCCGAAGCGGCGCCGTCTGACGGATCTGTCTTGCAGCTTGCATATCGCCCCGCCACCGACTTCGAACCAGCGGCCGTAGCTGCGCCGTTCGGACCCGCTTCGACGCCGGTGACCGGCAACCCGTTTCTCGAGCGTTGGGCGGTCGACGCGGCACTGCGGAATCTTGCCCGTCCCGGCGAACGCTTCCATCTCCTCTCCGCCGGCCCGGGCGACCACCAGCCGGTACTGCCGCTGACCCGCATCTACGAGTCGCCGTTCGGCCTCGGCTCCATCTGGTCCGTGTGGGACCATATCCACTGCCTCGACACCACGCCGGGCGAGGCCGATGACTTCGGCCCGCTGCTCGCGGCGCTGTTCGATTTCCTGCGTGCGCACCGCGTGCGTATGCTGCGCTGGACTTCGCTGCCGGCCGACACGGCCTTCTACGGCTTGCTGCTGGACTGGCTGGCCGAGAGCGGGCTCGAGGTGCACGTCACCAAGAGCGTCGAGCGTCCGGTCCTGCTGGCCGACGCCTGCCCGACGCGCGTCGGTCCGGATACGATTCTCGACGGCAAGAGGCTGCGCGAGCTGCGCCGCACCCGTCGCCGCCTGGAGGAGCGCGGCCGCGTCGAGTTCAAGGTCGTCGACGGTCCGCACGACGCACGTCACTGGATTCCGCATTTCCTCGACATCGAGGCGTCCGGCTGGAAAGGCGAGGCGGGGACTGCACTGGCCTGCCGGCGCAACGAACGCGCCTTCTTCGAGCAGATGACGTGCCACGCCGCCGCCGAAGGCAACGTGCTGGTCTACTCGCTCGAGCTCGATGGCGCGCCCGTTGCCATGTCGGTCAACTATCGCGCCGGCGGCAAGGTCTGGTGCTTCAAGACCGCGTTCCGCGGCGAGCTTGCGCGCTACTCGCCGGGCGCGCTGCTCGAATACGAATCGACGCTCGCCGCGCTGGCCGACCCTACGCTCGCATGGCTCGATGCCTGCACCACCGATGCGAGCGGGCTGATGGGCGAACTGTGGCGCGACCGCCGTCCGGTCGTCGATCTGATGATCTCGACGCGCCGGTCGAGCAACCGCCTCGTCCGCGGCACCGCCATCGGCTGGCGCGGCTGGCTGGCATTGAAGAGATGGACCCGCGAGAGGTCCGCGAAGACAGGAGCTAAACGAGGAAAACGATGAAACAGAAGATCTTCACCGACTTTGCGCCGCATCACGCCGAGGTCTGGGGCAAGCACACGGTTCGGCTCGGTCACGCGCTGTCGGGCATGGATCTTTTCACGGATTCGTCCCTGGCCACGCTGATCGAGACGGTCCCGGCGAGCCACCTGGCTATCACCACCATGTCGGCCACCGGCCACGACAACCGCAACTGGAAATACTGCGATCGCGCCGGCCTCTCCGGGCGCGACGTGCTTGATGCGGTCAGGCGCGGCCGTATCTGGATCAACATGACGTCGATCCACGAGGTCGATCCGTATTTCGCCACGCTGCTCGAGCGCATGTACGAGGAGATGGCCGTCTACGTGCCGGGCTTCGACAGCTTCAAGCACCGCCTCGGCCTCCTGATCTCGTCGCCCGACGCCCAGGTCTATTACCACGCGGACGTGCCGGGGCAGGGCCTTTGGCAGATCCGCGGCAGGAAGCGCATCTGGATCTACCCCAATGCCGAGCCCTTCCTGAAGACCGAGGAGATCGAGCGCGTCGTCCGCGGCGTCCAGGAGGAGGAGATCACCTACCAGCCGTGGTACGACGAGCACGCGGTCGCCTACGACCTCGAGCCCGGCCAGATGCTGCACTGGCCGCTTAATGGTCCGCACCGCGTCAAGAACTACGACATGGTCAACGTCTCGCTCACCACCGAGCATTGGACCCCGGAACTGCGCCGCCAGTTTGCCGTCAACTACGGCAACGGCATCCTGCGTTCGCTGGGCTGGACACCGCGCTCGCGCAAGATCAGCGGTCCGTCCTTCTGGCCGAAGGCGGCGCTGGCGCTCGCCTGGAGCAAGTCCGGGATGCAGAAGAAGAAGGGCTTCAAGCGCAAGGTCGAGTTCCGTGTCGATCCCGCCGCACTGAACGGCGTCGTGCCGATCGCCGCGCCGGCCAACGATGCCGCTGTGAGGCTTCAGACCGCAGCCTGACGGCGGTCATCTCGCTGCCCGGCGCCCGCCGAGCAGCGACAGGATGATGATGACGGGCAGGACGAGCATCGTCGTCTTGCCCGAAATGCCGACCGACGACGTGTTGATCACCAGCACGAACAGCACCGGCAGCAGCGCCAGCCTCCCGCATTCGCGGATAGTCTCCCATAGGTAGGCGGCAAGCCCGCACCACAGCATCAGCGACAGCGGCACGCCGAACAGCAGGATGTGCCCGACCCAGGCATTCTCGATGCCGGCCTCCAGGCCCTGCACGCGCACCTGGGTCGCCAGCTGCGCGATGTCGTAGCCGATGAAGAACTCCTCGACGTGGAAGTCGCGGAACAGGTTGTACAGCTCGAAACGCGCGTCTGCGCTGCCGGAATCGCTCTGGAAACGGCCGAGGAAGCTGTCGAAGGCTCCGATCTGGAACGCCCCCGCGACCAGGGCGATCGCAACCGGCACGCCGAGCGCCACCGCCATGACGGCCGTCGCGCTGAGCTTGCCGCCGCGCAGGAAGCGCAACGCCTCGATCGCGACGATCGCGGCGGCGATCACGTAGACGATCAGGAACGCGGTGCGCCCGCCGATCGCCGGCATCGACGCCATGGCAAGCAAAACAGCCGGCAGCCGCACCCAGTCCGCCATGCCGAACACCCGGCGCGAGGTCAGCAGGATTACTGTGTAAACGCCGACCGCCAGGGCACCGTCGAGCGGGTGGCCGAACAGGGCGGTCGCGCGATAGTCCCAGTCGAGCGTCATCCCCTTCACGCCGAACGGGAACAGGCGCCATTTCGTCGCCACCTCGAAGATCGCCAGCGCGCAGTTCGCCAGCACCGCAATGTGAACGATCCGCGCCAGCAGCAGCCGCACGCGCTCGGGCGCATCAGCCATCAGCAGCGAGATCACCGCCGCCGCGGCGATGGAGTCGATCAGCGATGCCGCGAACAGATCGGGCTTCAGCCGCAGCATGACGATGAAGATCGTCGCCGAGGCGACGATAAGCGCGATCGCGCCGAGCTGGCGCATCGCCAGGCTCAGCCCATAGCCGATCGGGTCGGGATGCGCGATCACCGCGACTGCCAGGCCCAGCGAGAACACGTAGAGCGCCGGGTGCAGCTTGAACGCCGGCGAGCCGCCGGCGGAAACGTAGGGGATGCCGAAGAATTCGAGCGCGTAGCCGGAGAGCCCGAGCGTCAGGACGATGCCCGCGACGAGCATGACGTCGACGATGCCGCGGCCGCCGCGTTGCATCGCCAGCGGCGTGGCCAGAGACGGCCACGCCTGAGCTGGGAAATCCCGGCTGCTGGCGATGATACGCAAACACACGTCCTACTGGCACACGTGGCCGCAGCCACGAATGCGAAGCTAGCGCGGACATGGTTTCCAGTCCGTGAACGCCGCGCTTACGCGCCGCTAACCCTGCGTCTTTAATGTGCGCGCCAAAGGTGGTGCATGCGCAGATTCGCTGAAAGCGTCCTTCGGTCGGGTGATGCCCGGCGCTTCGGGCTCGGCCTCGTGTGGTCGACGCTGGGCATGGCCGCCGTGCGCCTGACGCCGCTGATCACCACCGTCATCATTTCGCGCACGCTCGGCATCGAGATCGTCGGCGAGTTCGCCATCGCCTACGGCACGCTGATGTCGGCCGGCATGCTGGCCGCCTCCGGCCTGTCGATCATGGCGGTGCGCAACATTGCCGCCAACGTCGATCGGGACAAGGAGCTGACCGGCCGCATCGTCGGTATGGCGCTGATCCTCGTCGGCATCTGCAGCGTGGCGCTCGCCGCCCTGTTCTACGCCCTTTCCGATGTCATCGCCCGCAGCGTCCTGGCCCAGCCGGAGGTCGCGCCTTCCCTCGCCCTGGTCGCGCCGATTGTCGTGCTCAACGCGCTGTCGCAGGTCCAGCAGGCGGTGCTCGGCGGGCTCCAGCGCTTCGCCGCCATCGCCCGGCTAAACCTGTTCTTCGGGCTGGCGCTCATCTGCCTGGTCCCGCTCGGCCTGCTCCGCTACGGCCTCGTCGGCTGCTTCGTTGCCATGGGCGCAGCGACGCTGTGCCTGTGCATCGGCTCGTTCCCGACCATGCGCCGCGCGCTCGCCGAGAACGGCGTCTCGATCCGCTTCCGCGGCGCTCTGTCTGAGTGGCCGTTGATCACGCGCTATGCGCTGCCGGCGCTGATCGCCAGCATCGTCTTCGAGCCGGTGCAGTGGATCTGCGTCGCCATCCTCGCCGGCGCCTCCGGCGGGCTTACCGCGGTCGGCATCTACTATATCGCGATGCAGCTGGAGACGCTGCTGGTCTTCGTTCCGCAGATCGTCGTCAACGTCGTCACGCCGATGCTCTCTTCCGCCTTTGGCGCCGGCGATCGTCGTCGCCTTGCCGGCATCCTGATGATGAGCGTCGGCACCACCTCGGCCATCGCCGTCGGCTTCGTCGGCTTCATGCTCCTGTTCGGAGACCTGGTGCTGCGGGTGTTCAGCCTGGATGTCGGCGTCCACTGGCCGGTCTTCGTCTTCGCCGTCGCCAACGCCGCCGTCATGGCTTTCGCCGCGCCGCTCGGTGCCGTCCCTTCGACGTCGGGTTACACCTGGTCGGGCCTCGCCATCACTGCCGGCTGGGCGCTCACCTTCATCGGCGGAACGTGGCTCTTGCGCG
Organism: Pseudomonadota bacterium; assembly: GCA_023457435.1. Lineage (GTDB taxonomy): Bacteria > Pseudomonadota > Alphaproteobacteria > Rhizobiales > Rhizobiaceae > RCIO01. The sequence goes on along the minus strand of JAEWLS010000020.1, from coordinate 9,228 downwards.
ACCAGGGCGCAGAGGGCGCCACGGCGGCGCGGCTCATCGCCTGGTCGGCGCAGACCGTCGTCTACGTACTGTTCACGCGCTGGTTGCTGACCCGGCCGGCGCTGGCGACCCAGCCGGCGGAATAGTCACTCCGCGGGCTGCACCGCTGCTTCCACTACGGATTCGCGCATCAGCCCGGCGTAGAGCCTGTCCACCCGGTCGGCGAGCCGCGCATAGTCGCGGTTGGCCTTGACCCAGGCCGGTCCGCGCGCGCCCATCTCCTCCGCCCAGTCGCGGTCGGCGAGCAGCCGCGCGATCGCCTCGCCCGTGGCCTCTCCGGTGAAGGCGGCGACGAGCCCGGCACCGGACAGGCCGACGACCTCGCTCTGGTCGTAGTGCACGCTGGCCACCACCGGCCGCCCCATCGCCAGATATTCGACGAGCTTGGTGGGCGTTGCCACCTCCTGCTCGGGATTCATCTGGAAGGGCGAGATGCAGACGTCGGATGCCTTGATGTAGCCGAGCGCCTCGGCGAGCGGCAGCATGCCGGTGTTGATGAAGGCGTCTTCCGGGATCCCGTGCGCGGCGAGCTTGTCCGCCAGGGCGTCGCGCTCGTGCTCGGCGAGCACGCCGATCGCCACCATCACCGCGTCGTGGCCGCGCCGCCGCGTCTCCGCCAGCGCGCCGAGCGCGACGTCGAACGGTTCGCCGAAATGCAACGAGCACATGTAGCCGATGACGCGCCGTCCCTCGAGCCGCGGATCGGCCGAGGCCACGACCACCGCCGGATTGAAGCGGGCGGTGGTCACGCCCATCTCGACCGGCGTCATCCGCTCGCGCTTGAGCCCCTTCTTCTCGAGCTTCTCGCGCATGCGTTTCGACTGCACGACGACATGGTCGGCGCGTTTGAGGAAGTGGTAGTAGCTGAGCTTGCCGGCGCCGGCGTGCACGAAGTTGACGATGCGCCCGAGAACGCCGATCGGCGCGAACGGCCGCAGCGCCATCTCCCAGCGCGCGTCGAGCATCGGGTAGCTCATCCAGTAGACGAACGGCGTGTTGGCGATGCGCGCCGCCAGCAGGAACGGGAAGCCCCAGAAGGTGTAGTCGCGGACCTGAACCAGGTCGTAGTCGCCGCGCGCCACGCGCCAGACGAGCTTGTAGCGCGAGATGCCGGTCGCCAGCCGGTTGACGATCTTGGAGAGTTTGCCGCCGCCGCGTCGCGCCGGCAGGATGTATCGCTCGCCCGGCCGCTCGTCGATCGACTCCGGCCCCTCGTCGGTTCGCCGCAGGCTCCAGTCGACTTCCAGCCCGCGGCCGACGAGATGGCGCGAGAAAAGCTCGGTCAGGTCGACGCGGAACGCCGGGTAATCGTCGGGCGCCACGAACAGCATGCGCCGTCCTGCGAGCCGGCCGCTGCCGTGCCTGGCTTCGCCCGCCGCGGCGGGCCGCGGCGTCTCCTCGGTGCGCGCGAAGCTCATTCCCCGTCCTGCTCCTTGCCCCGATCCTGCCCCTTGCTCCGGTCCTGTGCCTTGCCCGCATCGCTTTTGCCGAGCAGGCGGCGTGCCAGCGCGTTGCCGCGCAGCCGCGCTTTGGCGCCCTCGGCGAAGCGCATCGCCGCGATGGCGAGCGCGCCGCGCGCGGTGAACGCCACGTGATGGTCGAACAGCGGGTGCACCGTGTCCGACCACGCATCCTTGTAGCCTTCGCTGCCGATGCCGAAGTCGAAGGTCGCGCACCCCGCGTCGGCGCAGTGCTCGATGTGGCGGTACATCAGCAGCTGACCCGGGCTGTGCGGCAGCGTCTCGTCATGCGCGTAGGTCAGGATCTGCAGCGCGGCGCGGCCGCGATGGAAGCCCGAACCGATGACCGCCCGCGTGCGGCCGTCGACGTCGAGCGTCGACATTTCGAGCAGCGGCTCCGCCGTCGCGGCGGAGCGGCGCGCCAGTTCACGCAGGAAATCCATCGTCCCCGGCTCGGCGAACACGTTGTGCAGCCCCTGCTCCGTTAGGCGCTGCGCCTTGTGCTCGGCGAAGAAGTCGAGCGCCGCGTCCGCCGCCGTCGTCGGACCGAGCTGAAGCACGCCCATCTCGCACAGGCGCCGCTCCTTCTGGTTGGCGCGCCGCCGGCGCGCCCCGCCGCTGGAGCGCGCCAGCAGCCCCTCCATGCCGCCTTCCAGCGATGCCGAGTAGCCGCTGACCGGCGAGGGCAGGGCGCTGAGCGCGGCGAGCGGTTGCGGCATGCCGTCATGCGCCGCCGGCACGCGCCGCAGCACGGCGCAGTCCGCCGCCAGCGCTTCGCCCAGAAGGCGCGTCAGCGTCGCGCGCGGCAGGGCGGCGACATGCGCCGCGCCCTCGACGCTCCACAGCCCGAAATTGTAGCCGGCATGGGTGCCGCCGAGGAATTCAACGATTTTGACGCCGGCGCTGGCGCGGATACCGAGCGGCAGCGCGAAGGCTGGTGCCCCGTCGAGGCGGCCGAGCAGCAGCGACGGCGACAGGCCGGCATGCGGCGCGACATGCGTGAGCCACGCGTCGACCCAGTCGAATCGTTGGAACAGCGTGCCGACGCCGGTCGCCTCGAGATGGCGCCACTCCGCCTCGATGGCGCTGATCGTGTCATGCCGCTCGAGGGTGAGTGCCGCTGCTGGCGCCGGTGCGCCGTCGCTCGGTTTGCGTTGGATCGTCATGGTCTTCCGGCCGTATTTCTGCGCGCGGACTATGCGCCGATGCGGCTGAGGAAGGCGTGAAGCCGTTCCCCGCAATTTTATCGATCTCCAAAAAGGCACACTCTGACCGCCCTGCCGACGCGCCGCCGTTAACACTTCCTTTGCCATGACTGTTTAGCGTCGCTTAACGAATACGGCGCGGTCGGCGTCGGCAACGGGTGATGCATGACTGGGTCGGCACGCAGGAGAGAGGACGAAGATCGAGCGCTGCTGTCGATGGCGCGCTGGTCCGCTCCCGCTGCGCCCGGCCACCCTCAGCAGGCGGCGAGCCTGCTTCAGGGGCTGGCGTCCCGGCCGGCTTCACCCGCACCGGCTCCGAACCCCTTGCTGTCCGCCCTGTCGCGCTCCGCCGCGCCCGCGACTTCGCCCGCCGCTCCCTCCATGTTCGACCTGTTGCGCCGCCGAGCCGGTCGCGGGCGGGCGGCGCCGCCGTCTTCGCACATGGCGCCGAAGCCGCCGGTCGAAGCGACCGCACCGGCCGCCCCGCAGCCCTCGCTGAAGGAGAAGGCGCGCCAGCTTCTTTCGCGCCGGCCGGCGCCGCCCGAGGCTCCCGCTCCGCCAGCGCCACCCGCGCCACCCGCGCCACCCGCGCCAATTGTCCCTCCGCCTGCGGTTGGGTCCAAGGGCGTGCCGGGCCGTGGCGAACGTCTCTCCAGGATCTTCCGGGCGCGCCAGCCAGCCGCCGAGGCGCCGGTCGCGCCGCCCGCGGCCGTACCCGCCGCCGCCCCGGTCGCCGCAACGGCAGCAACAGCCGCACCCGCACCCGCCGCCGCGCAGCCGGCGATACAAGCTTCCGCCCGTCCCCCGGAGTCACCGCCGATGTACCCGCCGCACCAGCATCTGCCCCACCAATATCCGCAGCAGCCTGCCGCGCCGCATGGTGCCTACCAGCCTGCACCGGAGATGCAGCCGCAGCCGCACTGGTATCCGCAGGCCGCTTACGCCCCGCCGATGCCGCAGCCCTATCCGCCGCAATATTTGCACCATCACCCTTATGCGCAGCAGACCTACATGCCGCAGATGGCGATGCCGCAGGCCTACGCGCCGCCGCCGCTGCCCCCGGTCCAGACGGTGCACGTCGTCCACCACGCGATGCCGAGCTTTGCCATGGCGCAGCCGCCGGTCGCGCCTGTCCAGCATGCCTCGCCGAGTGCGGACCAGCATGCGATGACGCAGGCTCAGTCGGCGTTCGACGAGATTCGCGGCCAGCTTCGCGCTTTCGCCAGCTCGCTCGAAGCGATGCGCAACGCACGCTCCGCCTGAACGGAAAAACGTCAGGCCGTGACGTTCTGGCGCGATTGCCTCGCGCCGGTTTCGGCAATAGATCATCCTGTATACAGGAGGATCGCATGGCTGAGAGAATCGACGGCAAGGCAGTCGCTGCCGACGTGGTGGCGAAGGTCAAGGCGGAGACCGCCGCGCTGAAGCGCGATGCCGGTGTCACGCCGGGGCTTGCCGTCGTGATCGTCGGCGAGGACCCGGCCAGCCAGGTCTATGTCTCCAGCAAGAGCCGGACCGCCAAGGAGTGCGGCTTCCACTCGGTGCAGCATTCGCTCCCCGAGACGACCACGCAGGCCGAGCTCCTCGACCTTATCGGCACGCTGAACGCCGATCCCGAGATCCACGGCATCCTGGTGCAGCTTCCCCTGCCGAAGCAGATCGACGAGGGCGCGGTCATCCAGGCGGTGAGCGCCGACAAGGATGTCGACGGATTCAACTTCATCAACGTCGGCAAGCTCGGCACCGGCGAGATCGCCTCGGCATTCGTTCCGTGCACGCCGGCCGGCTGCATGCTGCTCATCGAGCGCACCCTCGGCAAGGACCTGTCCGGACTGAAGGCCGTCGTCGTCGGCCGCTCCAACATCGTCGGCAAGCCGATGGCGAACTTGCTGCTCGCCGCCAACGCCACCGTGACCATAGCCCATTCGCGCACGACGGACCTGCCTTCCGTCTGCCGCGAGGCGGACATCCTCGTCGCTGCGGTCGGCCGGCCCGAGATGGTCAAGGGCGATTGGGTGAAGCCCGGCGCCGTGGTCGTCGACGTCGGCATCAATCGCGTCCCGGCGCCGGAGAAGGGCGAGGGCAAGTCGCGCATCGTCGGCGATGTCGATTACGCAGGCGCCGAGGCGCAGGCAAAGGCCATCACCCCGGTCCCCGGCGGCGTGGGACCGATGACCATCGCCCTGCTCATGGCCGCGACCGTGTCGTCGGCCTACCGCGCGTCAGGACGTCCGGCCCCGCGCTTCTGATCCTTTCGCTCGGCATGTCGAGTCGCTAGAACCGCGCCATGCCAGATCCCACTCCGCCCGGCCGGCACTTCGCTTTCCTGCTGGTGGAAAAGTTTTCGATGTTCTCGCTCGCCGCGGCCATCGATACGGTCCGCTCGGCCAACCGGGCGCTCGGGCGCGATCATTATTCCTGGACGACCGTCTCCGCCGATGGCGAATCCGTCATCGCGTCGAACGGCTTGCCGATCCGCACCGGTTATGCCGTCGCCGACCTGCCGTCGGCTGACATCCTGTTCGTCTGCGTCGGCCTTACCACCGAGTTCTCCGGCAAGTCGAAGGTGCTCGCCGCCCTGCGTTCGTGGGGCCGCCGCGGCAACGCCCTTGGCGCCCTGTCGGTCGGCTCCTACGTCCTTGCCGAGGCCGGTCAGCTCGACGGCTATCGCTGCACCATCCACTGGGAAAACCGCGCCGGTTTCCAGGAGAGATTCCCCGAGATCGACTGCACCGGCTCCGTCTACGAGATCGACCGCAAGCGCTACACTTGCGCCGGCGGCATCACCTCCATCGACCTGATGCTGGAGATCGTCCGGCAGGACTTCGGCAGCGGCATCGCCAACGAGGTCGCCAACCAGTTCCACTACGAGCGTATCCGCCAGTCTGGCGATCGCCAGCGCAGCGGTCCCGAGCGCGACCTGTCCGGCAAGTCCGAGAAGTTGCGCCGCATCGTCGAGGTCATGTCCGACAAGCTCGACGAACCGCTTTCCGCCGGGCAGCTGGCGAAGGCCGCGGATCTGTCCGTCCGCCAGGTCGAGCGTCTGTTCCTGCGCCACCTCGGCATGACGCCCGGCCGCTACTACATGCGCCTGCGGCTGGAGCGCGCCCGCGAGCTGCTGCGGCAGACCAACATGCCGATCCTCGACATCGCCATCGCCACCGGTTTCACCTCGCATTCCTACTTCGCGCAGAGCTATCGTCTGCTCTTCGGACGGCCGCCGAGCGAGGAACGCCGCACCACCTACTGATCTTCTCAACCCCGTCTTGATTTTTTCGCGGCGTACCTATATATTCGCGCAATCGATCTTGCTTGATGAACTTTGTTTCGCGCTTTCGGGCGCTCCTACGATCTTCCCTTCAAAATCGATCTGACCCGCGGTGTCGCGCAATTCCGTGCGCGGCGCGCAGTTAACTGTGAGCGATTGAAAGGAAATCGTTATGACTACCGGAACCGTGAAGTTCTTCAACACCACCAAGGGCTTCGGCTTCATTCAGCCGGAAAACGGCGGCACCGACGTGTTCGTGCACATCTCGGCCGTCGAGCGTTCGGGCATGCGCACCCTCGTCGAAGGCCAGAAGGTCAACTTCGAAGTCGTCCGCGACAACCGCTCGGGCAAGAGCGCTGCTGAGAACCTCAGCGCCGCCTGATCGACCCGATCTTCGGCGGGCGCGAATGCGGATCGCCGGCATCGAATTTTTGGATGGCCGGGCGTAAGCCCGGCCGTTTCGTTTAAGATGGAGTGCGCAGTATGAGCGAGATTTCCCCGATCGCCGGCATGCCGAAGCGCAGTGCCTCACGCGCCGAATCGAAGGCGCGCACCACCGACAACATCTCGCGCTCGATCATCGACGCCGAGGTCAACGCCCGCGAGGCCAAGACCGCGCGCCTGCGCGCCGCGCGTCTCGCTGCCGAGGCCGCCGCGCCGGAGCCCGAAGCGCCCGTGAAGAAGCCGGCGCGCAAAAAGGCCGTCGCCCGCAAGGCCTGATCCGATGCGTTGCGGAACGTAGTTCCGCATCGACGCCTGCTTTCAGCAAGTTTTTCTACTCCGGCGCTCCGTTCGGTCGCGCCGGACTTTCCCTTTCCGGCTCCGCGGCTCTAGAAATGCTCATCTTTCAAGGGAGCATTCCATGCGCACACCGCTTCTGGCGCTCGCCGCTGCCGTCATCGCCGGCCCGGCATTCGCCGCCGACGTGACGCCGCTGGTCGACGCCGCCTGGCTCAAGGCCAACGCCGCCGACGAGAACGTCGTCATCGTCGACATCCGCGACAAGATCGCCGAGACCGATCTCGGCACCAAGCCGTATATCGCCGGCGCTGTCGTCGCGCCGTACGCGTCCGCCGGCTGGCGTACAGAGGTGCAAGGCGTCCCCGGCCAGATTCCGTCGGTCGATCAGATCGCCAAGCTCATCGGCGACCTCGGCATCGACAATGACGACCATGTCGTCATCGTGCCGTGGGGCACCGATTCCTCCGAGTTCGGCGGCGCCACCCGCGTCTACTGGACCTTCAAGTATCTCGGCCACGACGAGGTCTCGATCCTCGACGGCGGCTGGCGCCAGTACGACGCCGCCGGCCTCGAGCGCGTCGAAAAGCCGGCGACGCCGCAGCCGGCGACTTTCACCGCCGAGGTTCGCGAGAATCTCCGCGCCACGACGGCCGATGTCGAGACCGCGCTGAAGGCCGGCACCAAGCTGGTCGACGGCCGCCCGGCCGAGCAGTACGAGGGCAAGTCGAAGAGCCCGGTCGTCGCCCGGCTCGGCACGCTGCCCGGTGCGGTCAACATCGCCCACAGCAACTTCTATTCGAAGGACTACGCGCTGTTCGTGAAGCCCGAGACGGTGGCCAACCTGACCCAGGCGGTGGGCCTCGCCGACGGCGAGAAGAACATCACCTTCTGCAACACCGGCCACTGGGCCTCGATCGCCTGGTTCGCGCTGTCGGAGGTCCAGGGCAACAAGAACACCGGCATGTATGACGGCTCGATGGCCGAGTGGACTGCCGATCCGAACCGCCCGGTCGAAGTCAAGTCCGGCACCTGATCGCCGCATCCTGAAATCGCGCGATGTCCGGGCTTGCCCGGACATCGTCGTTTGTGAGACCACGTCCCATGTCCGAACTTTCCCTCGACCGCCCCAAATACCTGCCCCCCGTGGTCGTCGACCGGTGGCCGGCCTTCGTCGCCGGCGCCTTCGTCGTCCTCGGCTTCCTCGCCATTGGCACGCTGGTCAGCACGCGCCAGGCCGCGCTGTTCCTGGTCGGCGGCCTGCTCGGCGCCGCGCTCTACCATGGCTCGTTCGGCTTCACCGGCGGCTGGCGCCGCTTCGTCGTCGAGGGCAGGGGCCGCGCCATCCGCGCGCAGATGCTGATGATCGGCGTCGCCGCGATCGGCATGATCCCGCTGCTCGCCGCCGGCAATCTCGGCGGTCAGCCGCTCGTCGGCGCCATGGGGCCTGTCGGCGTCTCCGTCCTGCTCGGCGCCGCCATTTTCGGCCTCGGCATGCAGCTCGGCGGCGGTTGCGGCTCCGGCACGCTGTTCACCGTCGGCGGCGGCTCCTCGCGCATGCTGGTCACGCTCGTCTTCTTCATCGTCGGCGCGCTGATCGGCACCGCGCATCTGCCGTGGTGGCTCACCTTGCCCAACGTCGGCATCGTCGATCTGCGGCTCGAGTTCGGCGCCGTCAACGCGCTGCTCGGCACGCTGGTGGCGCTTGGCCTCGTCGCGCTTGCCTCGGCGCTGGTCGAGCGCCGCATCCACGGCAATGTCGAGCGCGAGCCGGCGCCGTCGCGTCCCGGCTGGAGCTGGATCCTGTCCGGCCCGTGGCCGCTCGTCGGCGCCGGACTGATGCTGGCGCTGCTCAACATCGCCACCTTGCTGCTCGCCGGCCACCCCTGGTCCGTCACCTTCGGCTTCGGCCTGTGGGGCGCCAAGATCGCGCAGGCCGTCGGCGTGCCGGTCGAGACGTGGGAGTTCTGGACCTGGGCCGGCCCGGCCAAGGCGCTGTCGTCGAGCGTGCTCGCCGATGTCACCTCGGTCATGGATTTCGGGGTCATCCTCGGCGCCGCGCTCGCCGCCAGCCTGGCCGGCAAGTTCGCGCCGAAAGCCGCTCTGCCCATCGGCTCGCTGCTCGCCGCTGTCGTCGGCGGCCTGCTGATGGGCTACGGCGCGCGCCTGTCCTTCGGCTGCAACATCGGCGCCCTGTTCTCCGGCATCGCGTCCGGCAGCCTGCACGGCTGGCTGTGGTTCGCCGCCGCCTTCGCCGGCTCGTTCGTCGGCATCTGGGCCCGGCCGCTGTTCGGCCTCGACGGGCTTGCGCGCAGATGAGTGGCGCCCGAAACACCCTGCTGTTCGGCGCTGCGCTGGGCATAGCCACCGTCGCCATTGCCGTGGACCACGTCACCAGCCCGGTGCCGCCGCCCACCGTCGTCGGGGAGAATCCCGCTAACGCCCCTTGCGCGGCCGGAGCGCCCTGCGCCGCGGGCGCTCCTGCGGCTGCGCCCTGCGCCGCAGGCGCTCCTGCGGC
>JAEWLS010000019.1 GCA_023457435.1 Pseudomonadota bacterium | reverse complement strand
TGATCTGCGCCGAAGAGCCGACGCGCGACACCGAGAGACCGACGTTCACCGCGGGGCGAATGCCCTGGAAGAACAGGTTGGTCTCGAGGAAGATCTGGCCGTCGGTGATCGAGATCACGTTGGTCGGGATGTAGGCCGACACGTCGTTGGCCTGCGTCTCGATAACCGGCAGCGCCGTCAGCGAGCCATTGCCGTTGTCGTCGTTCAGCTTCGCGGCACGCTCGAGCAGACGGGAATGCAGGTAGAACACGTCGCCCGGATAGGCTTCGCGGCCCGGCGGGCGGCGCAGCAGCAGCGACATCTGGCGGTAGGCGACAGCCTGCTTGGACAAATCGTCATACGCGATCACGGCGTGCTGGCCGTTGTCGCGGAAATACTCGCCCATGGCGCAGCCGGCGAACGGCGCGAGGAACTGCATCGGCGCCGGGTCGGACGCGGTTGCCGCGACGACGATCGAGTATTCGAGGGCGCCGCGCTCTTCGAGGACCTTCACAAACTGTGCGACGGTGGAGCGCTTCTGGCCGACCGCGACGTAGACGCAGAACAGCTTCGAGCTGGCGTCGTCGCCCTGGTTCAGCGAACGCTGGTTGAGGAAGGTGTCGAGGATGATCGCGGTCTTGCCGGTCTGGCGGTCGCCGATGATCAGCTCGCGCTGGCCGCGGCCTACCGGGATCAGCGCGTCGATCGCCTTGAGGCCGGTCGACATCGGCTCGTGCACCGACTTGCGCGGGATGATGCCGGGCGCCTTGACGTCGACGCGGCGGCGCTCGGCGGCGACGATCGGACCCTTGCCGTCGATCGGGTTGCCGAGCGCGTCGACGACGCGGCCGAGCAGGCCCGGACCGACCGGCACGTCGACGATGGCGCCGGTCCGCTTGACGGTGTCGCCTTCCTTGATGTCGCGGTCGGCGCCGAAGATGACGACGCCGACATTGTCGGCTTCGAGGTTCAGCGCCATGCCGCGGATGCCGCCCGGGAACTCGACCATCTCGCCGGCCTGGACGTTGTCGAGGCCGTAGACGCGCGCGATGCCGTCACCGACCGACAGAACCTGACCGACCTCCGAAACCTCGGCTTCCTTGCCGAAATTCTTGATCTGATCCTTGAGGATTGCGGAAATTTCCGCGGCGCGGATGTCCATCAGCCGACCTCTTTAAGTGCGAGCTTGAGCGAGTTGAGTTTCGTGCGGAGCGACGTGTCGATCTGGCGCGAGCCGATCTTGACCACGAGGCCGCCGAGCAGCGCCGGGTCCACCGTGACGTTGATCGCGACGTCCTTGCCGGCGACTTCCTTCAGCGTGGCCTTCAGTTCCGCCTGCTGCTGGGAGTCGAGTTCGTGTGCCGAGGTGACCTCGGCGGATACTTCGCCGCGATGCGTCGCGGCGATCTGCCTGTAAGACCTGATCATCCCCGGAACCGCGAACAGCCGGCGGTTCTTGGCGGCGACCTTCAGGAAATTGCCGACGAGACCGCCGATGCCGGCGCGCGCAGCAACCGCGGAGATCGCGCGAAACTGGTCGTCGGCGGAGAAGACGGGGCTCTCGATGAGGCGCTTCAGGTCGGGGCTGCCGGCGAGCATCGTCTCGACCTGCGCCAGATCGCGCTCGGTCGCTTCGACGGCATTGGCTTCCAGCGCGAGATCGAACAGCGAGCGCGCATAACGCTCTGCAACGCCTGAGATCATCGAGCCGGTTTGTGCCACGGTGAGCCGCTTCTTTCGCAGGACTGGCCGCAGGGTCGTCCGCTGGAGTCTTCGACTCTGGCTAAACCCTTGACCTTGTTGAGGATTCTCGGCGAGACCCTAGGCGTCGCCTATGTCCCCCGGCCGAAATTCGCCTGCCGTCTACCATAGGCTACTACGACTCGCAACACGCGTCGGGCCGGGCTTTCGCGGCAGTTTTGTCGCACGCCTGGGCGCGTGCCCGCTCGGTTCAGGCGACGAAGCCGAAGGCAAAGGCGAGCGGCAGGCCGGCCAGCACGAGCTCGAGCGCCAGCGAGAACCAGTTGTAGGGCGTGTTGGCACCGTCCGACATCATCGCGACCAGACGCCCGAAGGCGGTGAGCGCCCAGGAGATGCCGAGCGCCATGTAGAGCAGCGGCTGCGCCATCAGGATGCAGCAGATGCCGACGCCCAGCCAGAAGCCGGACATGGTGGCGCGCGCCTCGGCGACGGCCTCGGGATGGTCCGGCCGCGTTTCCAGGCGCAGGATCTTCAGGGTGATCCCGGGGGCGAACAGGGCGATCAGGCCGAACAGGATCGTCACGGCCGCGGACGACCACGCCAGCCATTCGCCCTGGCTGTACGGCCAGGGAAACGCGAATTCCATCGGAGCCCCCCTCGAAATTGCGCCGCAGCGCGGGAATCGTTACATGTAACCACATGTGACTACAATAGGAGCCGCGACATGAAGACGATGGCTTTGCGAGACGCGAAGGCAGGCTTTTCGGCGGTCGTCCAGGCAGCCGAAGGCGGCGAGAGCACGACGATCACCAAGCACGGCAAGCCGGTGGCTAGGGTCGTGCCGATCGAGCAACCTATGTCGCAGCAGCCCGAGCGTGCCAAGAACTTCGTTGAACATCTCATGGCGTTCCCTGGCGGCATCGAGTTCGAGCGGGATCGAACTCCGATGCGCGACGTCGATCTGTGAGCGGTCTGCTGCTCGACACCTCGTTTGTCTCGGTCTTTGCCCCGGATCGGCAGGAGCCGCCCGAAGAATTCCTGCGGTGGGTCGATGCGCAAAGAGCCCGCGGTAACTGGTACCTCCCAGCGATTGCGGTCGCGGAACTGGTGCGCGGCGTGACAAAGCTCCGCCGCGCGGGAGCGGTCACGAAAGCTGGGCGTCTCGGACTGTGGCTTGAAACGACACTCAACGAGTTTGAGCAGCGCATACTCCCGGTTGACGCGGCGACTGCGCGGGAGGCGGGGCAACTGGCCGATCGAGTATCTGCACGGGGTCATGACCCGGGCCTGGCCGATATCCTCGTTGCGGCAACGGCCCGGGTCAACGGGCTCGACGTGCTGACCGTGAACACCCGCCATTTCGCGATGTTGGAAGTCGAGCACTTCAACCCACTGCGTGGCGAATTTCCGCCCGGTTAAGGATCACAGGAAACTCTGCGGGTCGATGTCGATATTGACGCGCACCGAACCCTTGGGCCGCGGGGCCGCTGCGACCATGGCGCGCACAAACCCCTGCATGTCCGACCGGCGCTGTCCATGCACCAGCAGGCGAAACCGGTGCCGGCCCGCCACCAGCGCCAGCGGTGCTTCTGCCGGCCCGAGCACGTTGATGTCGCTCGCGGCCGGCGCGGCGCGGCGCAGCTCGCGCGCATGCGCCTCGGCGTCGGCGCGGGTCTCGGCGCTGATCACCAGCGCGGCCAGCCGCCCGAACGGCGGCAATCCCGCGCGCTCCCGCTCGGCGATCTCGCGCGCATAGAAGCTTTCGGCGTCGCCCGACACGATGGCGCGCATGACGGGGTGGTCGGGCTGGTAGGTCTGGATGAGCCCGCGGCTGGCCTTGCCGGTTCGTCCGGCACGGCCGGTGACCTGCGACAGCAGCTGGAAGGTGCGTTCCGCGGCGCGCGGGTCGCCATTGGCGAGGCCGAGATCGGCGTCGACCACCCCCACCAGGGTCATGTTGGGGAAGTTGTGGCCCTTGGCGACGAGCTGCGTGCCGATGACGATGTCACATTCGCCCTTGGCGATCGATTCGAGCTCCAGCCGCAGCCGCCTGGTCCCGCCGATGATGTCCGACGACAAGACGATGGTCCTCGCCTCGGGCAGGTGATGCACCACCTCCTCCGCGACCCTCTCGATTCCCGGCCCGCAGGCGACCAGGTGGTCGAAGGTGCCGCATTCCGGACAGGCGTCGGGGCGGCGCTCATTGTGCCCGCAATGGTGGCACACCAGCTGCTGGCGAAACCGGTGTTCGACCAACCAGGCCGAACATTGCGGGCACTGGAAGCGATGGCCGCAGACGCGGCACAAGGTCAGCGGCGCGTAGCCGCGGCGGTTGAGGAAAAGCAGCGACTGCTCGCCGCGCTCGACATTGTCGCGCAGTGCGGACAGCAGCACTGGCGACAGGAAGCCGCCGCGCGCCGGGCCGCTGCGACGCATGTCGATAGCGGAGAGCTCGGGCAGCGCCGCGTCGGCGAAGCGCGTCGGCAGCGGTAGCCGGCGGTAGCGCCCGGCGTCGGCGTTCACGCGCGTCTCGACCGACGGCGTCGCGGACGCGAGCACGACCGGGAAGTCGCCGATCTGGCCGCGGACAACCGCCATGTCGCGTGCGTTGTAGAAGACGCGGTCTTCCTGCTTGTAGGCAGTGTCGTGCTCTTCATCGACGACGATCAGCCCAAGCTCCTTGAACGGCAGGAACAGCGACGAGCGCGCCCCCGCGACGACGCGCACGGAGCCCTCCGCGACCTGGCGCCACACGCGCTCGCGAGCCCGCGGCGGCAGGTCGGAGTGCCACTCGGCCGGCTTGCTGCCGAAACGCTGGTGGAAGCGCTCGAGGAAGGCCTGCGTCAGCGCGATCTCCGGCATCAGGACCAGCGCCTGCTTGCCGGCCTCGACCGCCGCCGCGATCGCCTCGAAATAGGTTTCCGTCTTGCCCGACCCGGTCACGCCGTCGATCAGCGTCACGGAGAACCCGCCTGCCGCCACGGATGCGTGCAGAGCCTCGGCGGCATGCGCCTGGTCTGCTGTCAGCTCCGGCCGCGCGTAGCCGGGGTCCGGTGGTGCCACGATCGGCCGCGCCGGCAGCAACGTCTCCTCGAACACGCCCTGGCCGACCAGCCCGTCGACCACGGTGAGCGATACGCCGGCGGCGTGTGCAAGGCCGGATCGTGTCCAGCTCGGCATGTCCGCGGCGAGTTCGAGCACCCGACGCCGCGCGTCGGTCATCCTGTCCGGCGTTTCCCCGGTATAGCGAAGGCCGGGGACCGGCGGCTCCGGATCGAACGCCGCCGGAGCGCGCAGGAACATGCGCGCCACGAGTCCCGGCGCGGTCAGCGTGTAGGCCGAAACCCAGTCGACGAAGCGCCGCGCATCCGCGTCGAGCGGCGGACAATGGAAAAGCTGGCTGATCGGCCTGAGCTTCTTGGCGTCGACACTGTCGGTCTCACCGTCCCACACCACGCCCGCGACTTCGCGCGGCCCGAGCGGCACACGGACGATCGAGCCTGGCTCGACCGGCATTCCGTCCGGAACAGCGTAGGAATAGGGGCGCTCGGCAGGCATCGGCACGAGGACCGGCACCGTGCGGCGAGGGCGCGAATCTGTCGTCATCGCGCGTGACGTTGCGCGCTTCTTGGGTTAGAGCAAGGCCGAAAAGGCGCGGTCGTCGCGCCATAGGTTCGAGGAAACGCGACATGAAATTCTTCGTCGACACGGCCGATGTGAAGGACATCAAGGAGCTGAACGAACTCGGGCTGCTCGACGGCGTCACCACCAACCCCTCGCTGATCCTGAAGTCGGGGCGCAACATCCTTGAAGTCACCAAGGAGATTTGCGGCATCGTCAGCGGTCCGGTCTCCGCCGAGGTCACCTCGGCCGACTATGCCGACATGATGCGCGAGGCCGAAGTCCTGTCGAAGATCGCCGACAACATCGCCATCAAGGTGCCGCTTACCTTCGACGGCCTGAAGGCGTGCAAGGCGATCACCGGCGACGGCCGCATGGTCAACGTGACGCTGTGTTTTTCGGCCAATCAGGCGCTGCTCGCCGCCAAGGCCGGCGCCAGCTTCATCTCGCCCTTCATCGGCCGCATCGACGATGTCGGCGAGGACGGCATGGCGCTGATCGCCGAGATCCGCCAGATCTACGACAATTACGACTTCCAGACCGAGATTCTGGCTGCCTCGATCCGGACCGTGAACCACGTCAAGCAGGCTGCACTGATCGGCTCGGACGTCGCGACCGTGCCTCCGGCGATCCTCAAGCAGCTGGTGAAGCACCCGCTCACCGACAAGGGGCTCGACGCCTTCAACGCCGATTGGGCCAAGACCGGCCAGAAGATCGCCTGACATGTTCGCCGGTGCCGCGTGCCGCGCTCTTTGCGCGGCCGCCCTGCTTGCGTTCGCATCATGTGGCGCGTCCGCGCAGGATTTCGCCCGCCACCTGGGCGGGATCGACGCCACTTTCGTCGTCCGCAACGGCGCCTCCGGCGAAACGATACGCCACGATCCGGCGCACGCCGCGCAGCGCTATGCGCCGTGCTCGACCTTCAAGATCCCGAACACCGCGATCCTGCTGGAAACGCGAACGGTGGCCGACCTCGACGAGATCGTCCCCTACGATCCTGCGCTCGGGTTGAAGAATCCGGATTGGGCGAAGGATCTGTCGTTGCGCGCCGCTTACAGGGCCTCGGCGTTATGGGTCTACCGCGCCTTGGCCCGCGACGCCGGAATTGCCGAGGTGAAGCGTGTTCTGCGCGTGTTGAGCTACGGTAACGGGAAGGCGGGGAACAGCATTCGCGACCGTCCCTTCTGGGTCGACGGCACGCTGCTGATTTCGGCCGACGAGCAGGTCGATTTCCTCCAGCGCCTCCATACGGGCAACCTCGACCTTTCACGGCGCACGCTCGAGCTCACACGCGAGGCGCTGGTCGCCGATGCGACGCCGCGCTGGCGCCTCTCGGCGAAGACTGGCGCCTGCCTGAACGCCGGCGGCGGCGTGAACTTATGGTATGTCGGCTATGTGGAGCGCGCGGAGGCGACGCACTACTTCGCTCTCCACATGAACCCGGCGCGCTATCAGCCGCTGATGGACCGCCGCGTTGCGCTGGCCCGTGCCATGCTGACCGATCTCGGCATCATCGACTGACGGTTGTTCAACCGCCGGCGGCTACACGTCCCGTGGCAAGGTCCGAGGCCGCGGCTGCAGCGATCGCCGCCGCAAGCTCCCGGGCCGCGCGGTCCTGCGCGTCGCGGAACGCCCGCTGCTGCGCGAACTGCTGGACCGGCATGTCGTAGTTGGCCACCGCCTGACGCGTACCGCGCCCGACGACCTTGCCGGTCGCCGCTTCGATAAGCGTGTAATTCCCCGTGAAGGTCAGGATCTGCGACGTCGGAACCTGGTCGCGGCCGACGATCGGCGCGATGGTCGAGCTCGCGGCCGTCGAATAGGCGCTGAGCGTCATCGTGTAGGCCGGCTGCTTTTCGTTCCCCTGCCCGCCGGAGAACAGGAAGATAAGCTCGTTGCGGACCTCCTGTACCTCGCGGCTTGCGACGGGGGCGACGTTGATGCTGCGCAGCGCGTCCTTCGTGCTGCGGTCGGTCGCCGACGCTGCGGGCGAAACCGAGCTCGAATAGAGCGGCTGCACGGTGCAGCCGCCGAGCAGAAGCGCGCAGGCCAGCGCTGCCGCCCGCGCGCGATGCCCGTCAGGCGACCACATTCACGATCCTTTGCGGAACCACGATCACCTTCTTCGGCGGCTTGCCGTCCAGCGCCGCGCGCACGAAATCGAGCTGCAGCGCGGCCTTTTCGACATCAGCCTGCGCCGCGTCGCGCGCGATCGTCAAGTCGCCCTTCTTCTTGCCGTTGATCTGCACCGGGTAGACGAAATCGTTGTCGACCGTCAGGGCGGGGTCGAATTTCGGCCAGGGCCGCTCGGCGATCATGCCCTTGCCGCCCATCGCGGCGTGGCACTCTTCGGCGAGATGCGGCATCATCGGCGCGATCATCGCCAGCATGAAGTCGAGCGCCTGCCTCACCGCCCCGCGGTCGGCGGCCTCGGCGGTCGCTGCCTCCGCGACGGCCGGCTGCAACGTGTTCGCGAGCTCGTAGATGCGCGCCACGGCCTTGTTGAAGGCGAGCCGCGCAATGTCCTCGGTCACCGCCTTCAGCGCCTTGTGCGCCGCCTTCGACACCGGGCTGCCGGCGGAAGCTTCCGGCGCGACGTCCTTCAGCGATTCGGACGCTTCGCCGACGATACGCCAGACGCGCTGCACGAAACGGTGCGCGCCTTCGACGCCGGCCTCGGTCCAGATCACGTCGCGCTCGGGCGGCGAGTCCGACAGCATGAACCAGCGTGCAGTATCGGCGCCGTAGCTGCCTATGATGTCGTCTGGGTCGACCACGTTCTTCTTCGACTTCGACATCTTCTCGATCGGCCCGATTTCGACCTCGGCGCCTGATGAGAGCAGCGTCGCACGCCTCTTGCCGTCGCGCTCCTCGATCTTGATCTCGACCGGAGTGACGAAGCCGTTCGGGCCCTTGTAGGTCTCGTGGACGACCATGCCCTGCGTGAACAGGCCTTCGAACGGCTCCTCGACGACGTTCAGATGGCCGGTCGCCTTCATCGCGCGCGTGAAGAAGCGCGAATAGAGCAGATGCAGGATCGCGTGCTCGATGCCGCCGATATACTGCTTAACCGGCAGCCAGCCATTGGGCCCGTCGACCACCTTCGTGTCGGTCGGCTGCGTCTCGTCCCACGGATCGGTGAACCGCGCGAAATACCAGGACGAATCGACGAACGTGTCCATCGTGTCGGTGTCGCGTCGCGCAGCCTTGCCGCAACGCGGGCAGGAAGCGTGCTTCCAGCTCGGGTGATGGTCGAGCGGGTTGCCCGGCCGGTCGAAGGTGACGTCGTCCGGCAGCAGCACGGGCAGTTCGGCCGCGGGCACCGGCACCGCGCCGCAATCGTCGCAATGGATCACCGGGATCGGGCAACCCCAGTAGCGCTGGCGCGAAATCAGCCAGTCGCGCAGCCGGAACTGCACCTTTCGCTCGCCCTGCGGCCGGCCGTTGACGGTGACGCCCGACAGCCGCTGCGCCACCTCGTCGAACGCGTCCTTCGGCTTCATGCCGTCGAGGAAGCGCGAATTGATCATCACCCCGTCGTCGACATAGGCCTCGTCGGTGATCTGGAACGACGCGGCGTCCGCGCCTTCAGGCATCACCACCGGCACCACCGGCAGGCCGTATTTGTTGGCGAAGTCGAGGTCGCGCTGGTCGCCCGAGGGGCAGCCGAAGATCGCGCCCGTGCCGTATTCCATCAGCACGAAGTTCGCGACGTAGACCGGCAGCGTCCAGCTTGCGTCGAACGGGTGGACGACGCGCAGGCCGGTGTCGAAGCCCTTCTTTTCAGCGGTCTCCAGTTCGGCGGCCGACGTGCCGCGATGGCGCACCTCATCGATGAAGGACGCCAGCTGCGGATTGCCCTCCGCCGCCTTCCTTGCCAGCGGATGGTCGGCGGCGATGGCCATGAACGACGCGCCGAAGATCGTGTCGGGCCGCGTCGTGTAGACTTCCAGCTCGCTCTCGCCCGCAGGCGGATTCTGCAGCTGCCAGCGGATCAGCAGGCCCTCGGACCGGCCGATCCAGTTGGCCTGCATCAGCTTCACCTTCTCCGGCCAGCGTTCCAGCGTGTCGAGCCCGTCAAGCAGCTCCTGGCTCATCGATGTGATCTTGAAGAACCATTGCGTCAGGTCGCGCAGCTCGACCGGCGCGCCGGAGCGCCAGCCCTTGCCGTCGATCACCTGCTCGTTGGCCAGCACGGTCATGTCGACCGGGTCCCAGTTGACCTTGGCCGCCTTGCGCTCCACCAGCCCGGACTTCCAGAAGTCCAGGAACATCTTCTGCTGGTGCTTGTAGTAGCTTGGGTCGCAGGTGGCGAACTCGCGCGACCAGTCGAGCGACAGGCCCATGGTCTTGAGCTGGCCCTTCATCGTCTCGATGTTCTGGTAGGTCCAGATGCGCGGGTTCTCGCCATTGTCGCGCGCTGCGTTCTCGGCCGGCAGGCCGAACGCGTCCCAGCCCTTGGGGTAGAGCACGTTCATGCCGTTGGCGCGCTGGAAGCGCGCGACGACGTCGCCCAGCGTGTAGTTGCGTACGTGGCCCATGTGGATGCGCCCCGACGGATACGGGAACATCTCCAGCACGTAGTACTTCTCGCGCGGGTCGTCGCTCCTCGTCTCGAAGAGCTTGGCGTCGTCCCAGGCCTTCTGCCATTTCGGCTCGGATGCGCGCGGGTTATAGCGTTCGGTGGCCATGTCGGGTTATTCGCTCGGTCGTGTGGCGGCGCTGCGGCGGCGCCTGTCAATCAGCGGCAAGCGTTCATCACGCTTTGCACAAGGCGTCAACACTGCGGCACGGGCGGCTTCTTCGATGAGCGATGCGGTTTCAAGGCTGGAGGAAGTCCGTGCGGCCATCCGGTCGTCGGAGGCCGATGCGAAACTCCCCGCGGGCTCGGTGACGCTGGTCGCCGTTTCCAAGACATTCGAGGCGGGTGATATTCGTCCGGTGCTTCAGGCCGGCCAGCGCGTCTTTGGCGAGAACCGCGTCCAGGAGGCGCTCGGCAAGTGGCCGCGGCTGAAGGAGAAGTTCGCCGGCATCGAGCTTCACCTGATCGGCCCGCTTCAGTCGAACAAGGCGAAGGAGGCGGTCGCGCTGTTCGACGTCATCGAGACCGTCGACCGCGAGAAGATCGCCGCCGAACTGGCCAAGGAGATTAGCCGACAGGGCAGGGCGCCGCGGCTCTATGTTCAGGTCAACACGGGACTGGAGCCGCAGAAGGCGGGAATAGACCCGCGCGAGGCCGTGGCCTTCGTTGCAGGATGCCGCGCCACGCACGGGCTGGCGATCGACGGGCTGATGTGCATCCCGCCTGCTGGCGAGAACCCGGGACCGCATTTCGCACTGCTCGCCAAGCTTGCTGGCGAAGCGGGTCTGGCGAAGCTTTCGATGGGCATGTCGGGCGACTATGAGACGGCGATTGCGTTCGGCGCCACCTCGGTTCGCGTGGGCTCCGCCATCTTCGGCAGCCGCTGACCCACCGTCACTTCCCTTGCAATTCCTTAGCCGGCGCTTGTTGTCCGTCTGTCATCGACGGCATATAGTTTCCGCAGCATCCACCCTTCCAAACAACTAAGGATGCACGGGAGAATACATATGAATCATTCGCGCCTTGCGGCAGGCGTCGCTCTGACGCTGCTTTCGACTCCGGCCTTTGCCCAGACCGAGATCCAGTGGTGGCACGCCATGACCGGCGCCAACAACGAGGTCGTGGAGACGTTGGCCAAGGAGTTCAACGCCAGCCAGACCGAGTACAAGGTCATGCCGGTGTTCAAGGGCACCTATCCCGAGACGCTGAACGCCGGCATCGCCGCTTTCCGCGCCAAGCAGGCTCCGCATATCATCCAGGTGTTCGACGTCGGAACCGGCGTGATGATGGGCGCCGAGGGCGCGGTCAAGCCGGTCGCCGAGATCCTGTCGATGGGCGGCAAGGCGTTCGATCCGAAAGCCTACCTGCCGGGCATCGTGTCCTATTATTCCAAGCCGGACGGCACGATGTTGTCGTTCCCGTACAACTCGTCCTCGCCGATCCTCTATTACAACAAGGACATCTTCACCAAGGCCGGGCTCGACCCCGAAAGCCCGCCGAAGACCTGGCCCGAGGTGTTCGAGGCTGCCCGCAAGATCAAGACCAGCGGCGCGGCGCCCTGCGGCTACACCTCGACCTGGCTGACTTGGATCGGCCTCGAGAACTTCGCCGCCTGGAACAACCTGCAATACGCTACCCAGGAGAACGGCCTTGCGTCCACCGACGCGGAGCTGACGTTCAACACCGAGCCGTTCGTCAAGCACTTCCAGAATATTGCCGACCTCGCCAAGGAAGGCGTGTTCCGCTACGGCGGCCGCACGTCGGAGGCCAAGCCGCTGTTCCTCAACGGCGAATGCGGCATCTTCACCGAGTCGTCGGGCGGGCTCGGCGACGTGCTGAAGTCGGGCATGAACTATGGCCTCGGCCAGCTGCCCTACTACCCTGATCTGCAGGGCGCTCCGCAGAACACGATCCCCGGCGGCGCCAGCCTCTGGGTTTTCGGCGGCCACGACGACGCCGAGTACAAGGGTGTCGCGGCCTTCTTCGACTTCCTCTCGCAGACCGAGATCCAGTCGCGCCTGCACCAGGTTTCCGGCTACCTGCCGGTCACCATGGCAGCGTACGAGGCGACCAAGGCCTCTGGCTTCTACGACAAGAACCCCGGCCGCGAGATCCCGATCTCGCAAATGATGGGCAAGGCGCCGACTGCCAACTCGAAGGGCGTACGCCTCATCAACCTGCCGCAGGTCCGCGACATCGAGAACGAAGAGTTCGAGAAGATGCTCAACGGCCAGCAGACCGCCAAGGAAGCGCTCGACAACGCCGTCAAGCGCGGCAATGAAGCGATCCAGACCGCGCTCGGCCGGTAACACCGTCGCGCCTCAACCGGCCGCCTGCGCTTCGGCGCGGGCGGCCTCTTGCACGGGTGCCCGATGACTCCGCGCGTCGTCTTCCCCAACAAGCTCCTGCCCTACCTGCTGCTCCTGCCGCAGCTGGCGATTACGCTTGTCTTCTTCTACTGGCCGGCCAGCCAGGCGCTGTGGCAGTCGATGCTGCGCGAGGATCCGTTCGGCCTGCGCACCACCTTTGTCTGGTTCGCGAATTTCCGTCGCGTCCTGTCGGACCCGAACTACCTCAACTCGGTGCAGGTCACCGCGATCTTCTCCTTCTCCACCGCGCTCCTGTCGATGTCGGTCGCGCTGCTGCTCGCCGTGATGGCCGATAAGGTGATCCGCGGCCGCGGCGTCTACCGCACGCTGCTGATATGGCCATATGCGGTGGCCCCGGCCATCGCCGGCATGCTGTGGCTTTTCATGTTCAATCCGACCATGGGGACCTTCGCCTACATGCTGCGCGGAGCGGGCTATAATTGGGACCCGTTGCTCAACGGCCCGCAGGCGATGACGCTGGTCGTGGCCGCAGCCGCCTGGAAGCAGATCAGCTACAATTTCCTGTTTTTCGTCGCCGGCCTGCAGGCGATCCCGAAGTCCTTGATCGAGGCCGCCGCCATCGACGGGGCGCGCGAGCTGAAACGCTTCTGGACCATCGTCTTCCCGCTGCTCGCGCCGACCACCTTCTTCCTGCTGGTCATCAACACGACCTACGCCTTTTTCGACACGTTCGGCATCATCCACGCCGTCACCGGCGGTGGACCGGGCAAGGCGACGGAGACGCTGGTCTACAAGGTCTACAACGACGGCTTCGTGAACCTGATCCTCGGCGATTCCGCCGCGCAGTCGGTGATCCTCATGGTCATCGTCATCGGGCTCACCGCCTTCCAGTTCCGCTACGTCGAGAGGAAGGTGCACTATGGCTGAGGTCACTGTCGCCGCCTCGCCCGCTCCGGTCGTGGCGCCACGCGCCGATGGCGGCATGCTCGGCGTCAGCCGCGGCTCGCGCTACGTGGCGCACGCCATCCTCGTCGTCGGCATCCTCGTCATCGCCTTCCCGATCTACTACACGCTCGTCGCCTCGACGCACGAACTGGTGACGATCCTGCGCCCGCCGCTGCCGCTGCTGCCGGGTTCGCAGGCCATAGCCAACTACTGGGAAGGGCTGACCGGCGGCATCGGCCGCATCGGCGGCGTCGACGTCACCACGCTGCTTTTCAACACCACGGTGGTGGCGCTGGCGATCGCCGTTGGAAAGATCGTCATCTCGATCCTTTCCGCCTTCGCCATCGTGTTCTTCCGGTTTCCGTTCCGGATGACGTTCTTCTGGCTGATCTTCATCACCCTGATGCTGCCGGTCGAGGTGCGCATCCTGCCGACCTACAAGGTGATGGTCGATCTCGGCCTGATCGACACCTACACCGGCCTGACGCTGCCGCTGATGGCGTCGGCGACCGCGACCCTGCTCTTCCGCCAGTTCTTCCTGACCATTCCTGGCGAGCTGGTCGAGGCCGCGCGCGTCGACGGTGCCGGGCCGCTGCGCTTCTTCCGCGATATCCTGCTGCCGCTGTCGCGCACAAACATCGCAGCGCTGTTCGTCATCATGTTCATCTACGGCTGGACGCAGTATTTGTGGCCGCTGCTGGTGACCAACCGCAACGACATGAACACCATCGTCATCGCGCTGAAGAAGACCGTGTCCTTCGCCGATGCCGACACGCAGTGGCACCTCGTCATGGTGACCTGCGTTCTTGCCATCCTGCCGCCGGTTCTGGTGGTGCTCCTGATGCAGCGCTGGTTCGTCAAGGGCCTGGTCGAAACGGAGAAGTGAGCCGATGGCAACCGTCGAGATGCGTGCGGTGCGCAAGGTCTATGCCGGCGGCGTCGAGGCCGTACGCGGCGTATCGATCGACATTCCGGACGGCGGGCTGTGCGTGCTCGTCGGCCCCTCCGGCTGCGGGAAGTCGACGCTGCTGCGCATGATCGCCGGCCTCGAATCGATCTCCGGCGGCGAAATCGCCATCGACGGCCAGGTGGTCAACGAGCTCGGCCCCGTCGAGCGCGACATCGCCATGGTCTTCCAGAACTACGCGCTCTACCCGCATATGAGCGTGTACGACAACATGGCGTACGGGCTGCGCAATCGCGGAACCCCCAGCGCCGAGATCGAGGCGCGCGTACGCGAAGCGGCGCGCACGCTGGAACTCGAGCCGTTGCTCAAGCGCAAGCCGCGCGAGCTTTCGGGCGGACAGCGCCAGCGCGTCGCCATGGGGCGCGCCATCGTGCGCAAGCCGAAAGTGTTCCTGTTCGACGAGCCGCTCTCCAATCTGGACGCCAAGCTGCGCGGCCAGATGCGCGTCGAGATCCGCAAGCTGCAGCGTGCCCTCGACGTCACCTCCGTCTATGTGACGCACGACCAGCTCGAGGCGATGACGCTCGCCGACCAGCTCGTGGTGATGAATGCCGGGCAGGTGGAGCAGATCGGCAGCCCGCTCGACGTCTACGAGAAGCCGGCCTCGACCTTCGTCGCGAGCTTCATCGGGGCGCCTGCGATGAACCTTCTGCCGCTCGCCGCCGATGGCTCGTTCGGGGATGGCTCGGCACGCGCGGCGCTGGCCGCGCCGCAAGGGGCGGCAACGATCGGCTTCCGCCCGGAGGACGCGAGCGCCGGGGCGGGTGCCGCGGCAGAGGGACTGCAGCTGATGGCGACGGTCGATGCGGTCGAGCCCGTGGGCGCCGAGAGCTACGTCTACGCGACGGCGGCGGGTCGGCCGGTCATCGTGCGTGTACCGGGGCGCGGCGTGTCAGGCCCGGGCGACACCATTGCCGTGACGGTGGCGGCCGAAAAGCTGCACTATTTCGGCTCGGACGGTCGCCGCATCTGAGGCGGGCGCGAAGCGATCAGTTGGAAACGGGGTAGCAGGCGGCCGGAATGTTCGGCCAGACGGCCTTGGCGCAGCCGAGTTTGGCTTGCTGCTGCCGGAAGCTGTCGCTGACCGGGCCGGTCACGACCGGGTCGACGCCGAATTCTGCATCGGCAAAGCGCTCTTCCCGTTGAACGTCGGCGTCGGCCTGCCAGCCCGCAGGCGTCTCGTAGGACGGCGTGCGCGCCGACACCGGCGTGAGCATCAGGCCGGCAACAGCAATGACGGTCGCGGCCGCGAGCAAACGTGTAATCGTGTCGGAGCGGGTCTTCATCGAGCCACAAACGTCGGGGTTAACTGTTGGTTCCTGGCAGATGGAACTTTTTTCACTGTCGCAGCGTCAGGGTTAAGAACGCGTGAACGGCAGGTGCCCTTTCGCAAATGCGAAAAAGCCTGTATGAGCCGCCCGAAACGAGACAGGCCAGCTCCCCGGTGGAGCCGCCGTATCCCCGAGATCCAATATGAAAATCCGCAACATCGCGATCATCGCGCACGTTGACCATGGCAAGACGACCCTGGTCGATCAGCTCCTCCGGCAGTCGGGCTCGTTCCGCGAAAACCAGCGCGTCGCCGAGCGCGCGATGGACTCGAACGATCTGGAGAAGGAGCGCGGCATCACCATCCTCGCCAAGGCAACCTCGGTCGACTGGAAGGACACGCGCATCAACATCGTCGACACGCCCGGCCACGCCGATTTCGGCGGCGAGGTCGAGCGCATCCTGTCGATGGTGGATTCGGCGATCGTCCTCGTCGACGCCGCCGAGGGCCCGATGCCGCAGACCAAGTTCGTGGTCGGCAAGGCGCTCAAGGTCGGCCTCAAGCCGATCGTGGTGATCAACAAGATCGACCGTCCCGACGCCCGCCATGTCGAAGTGGTCAACGAGGTGTTCGACCTGTTCGCGGCTCTCGACGCCACCGACGAGCAGCTCGACTTCCCGATCCTTTACGGTTCGGGCCGCGACGGCTGGGTCTCGGAAAAGCCGGAGGGTCCGAAGACCGACGGTCTGGCGCCCTTGTTCGACCTTGTGCTCAAGCATGTGCCGGCCCCCGTGGTGGAGCCGGGACCGTTCCGCATGATCGGCACGATCCTCGAGGCCAACCCGTTCCTCGGCCGCATCATCACCGGCCGCATCGCGTCGGGTACGCTGAAGCCGAACCAGGCGGTCAAGGTGCTGCACCATGACGGCACGCTGCTGGAAAGCGGCCGTATCAGCAAGATTCTCGCCTTCCGCGGCCTCGAGCGGCAGCCGATCGACGAGGCGCAGGCCGGCGACATCGTCGCCATTGCCGGTCTGCAGAAGGGCACCGTGGCCGACACGTTCTGCGATCCGTCGGTGACCGCGCCGATGAAGGCGCAGCCCATCGACCCGCCGACCGTCACCATGTCCTTCCTCGTCAACGATTCGCCGCTCGCCGGCACCGAGGGCGACAAGGTGACCAGCCGCGTCATCCGCGACCGCCTGCTCAAGGAGGCGGAAGGCAATGTCGCGCTCCGCATCGAGGAGTCGGCCGACAAGGACTCGTTCTTCGTGTCGGGCCGCGGCGAATTGCAGCTCGCCGTCCTGATCGAGACGATGCGCCGCGAAGGCTTCGAGCTCGCCGTGTCGCGTCCCCGCGTCGTCATGCAGAAGGACGAGTCGGGCCAGCTGCTCGAGCCGATCGAGGAAGTCGTCATCGACGTCGACGAGGAGCACGCCGGCGTCGTCGTGCAGAAGATGAGCGAGCGCAAGGCCGAGATGGTCGAGCTGCGCCCGTCGGGCGGCAACCGTCAGCGTCTGGTCTTCCACGCCCCGACCCGCGGCCTCATCGGCTACCAGTCGGAACTGCTGACGGACACGCGCGGCACGGCCGTGATGAACCGCCTATTCAACTCGTATCAGCCCTACAAGGGCGAGCTGCCGGGCCGCACCAACGGCGTCCTGATCTCCAACGAGCAGGGCGAGTCGGTCGCTTACGCCATGTGGAACCTCGAGGATCGCGGCCCGATGGTCATCGATCCCGGCGTCAAGGTCTACCAGGGCATGATCATCGGCATCCACTCTCGCGACAACGATCTCGAAGTGAACGTGCTGAAGGGCAAGAAGCTCACCAACATCCGCGCTGCGGGCAAGGACGAGGCCGTGCGCCTCACGCCGCCGATCCGCATGACCCTGGAGCGCGCCCTGGCCTGGATCCAGGACGATGAGCTGGTCGAGGTGACGCCGAAGACCATCCGTCTGCGCAAGCTCTATCTCGACCCGAATGAGCGCAAGCGCTTCGAAAAGAGCAAGGTAGCGTAGCCGCGCAAGCGGTTATCCTCGGGCTTGTCCCGAGGATCTGCCGGTGGTCGGTCTCCGAACGCACCCCGGCCCCAACTCGGCTTAGTCTATCCCCGGCGCGAGGCCCACGATGACGGTCGCGCCGGTCGACGCGCGATACTAAACTTGCTAACGACTCCCGTCGGCGCGAACGTGCGGAGTGGAGGCGTGACCGATTTTTATCTATGACGGCGATGCCCGCCTTGGAACGGTCCTGCTCGCCCACGGCGCCGGCGCACCCATGGATTCGGCTTCGATGAATGCCGCCGCGAAGGCGCTTGCCGCCGCCGGTCTCGCCGTTGTCCGGTTCGAGTTCGCCTACATGGCCGCGCGTCGAAGCGGGCAGCGCAGGCCGCCGCCGCGCGCCGATACCCTTATCGGCGAGTATCGCGCCGCCGTGGCGGCACTTGATCCTTCCCGCCCGCTGATCGTCGGCGGCAAATCCATGGGCGGCCGGGTTGCCAGCATGGCCGCGGACGCGCTCCATGCGGAAGGCGCGGTCGATGGGCTGCTCTGTCTCGGCTATCCGTTTCACCCGCCAGCGAAGCCGCAGCAGTTGCGCACCGCGCATCTCGAGGCTCTGGAGACGCCGACCCTCATCGTCCAGGGAACCCGGGACGGGTTCGGCACGCGCGACGAGGTGTCGGCCTATGCGCTGTCCCCGCGGATCGAGATCCTGTGGCTCGAGGACGGCGACCACGATTTGAAGCCGCGCAAGTCGGTCTCCGGCTTCAGCGCAGCCGACCATCTGAAGACCATGGCCGAAGCGGTGGCGGCGTTCGCCGGCCGCGTCGGCAAGCGAGGTTGAATTGAACGCGCATTCCCGCCCCGGCTACATCGACATTCCGCTTGGCTCGCACGCCGTCGAATGGGAGCGTCAGGCCGATGGCTCGATCCTGATGTCGAGCCGCGAAGCGCTGCGCCCCTATCCGCGCGTGCTGACCGAGCGCCTCGTGTCGGGCGCGGCGGCCCATCCGGACCGCATCTTCATCGCCGAGCGCGCGGCCGACGGCGCATGGGCCGAGCATTCCTGGGGCGGCACGCTGCGCAGCGTCCTGTCGCTCGCCCAAGCCCTGCTCGACCGCGGCCTGTCGGCGGAGCGCCCTGTCGCAATCCTCTCGCCGGGCTCGATCGCCCACGCGCTGGTCGCGCTGGCTTGCACCCATGCCGGCATCCCCTACTGCCCGGTCTCCCCGGCCTACTCGACGCTTGCGAATGATTTCTCCAGGCTCGACCACGTTCTTGGGCTGCTGACGCCGGGGCTGGTCTTCGTCGAGGACGCGCGCGACTACGACCGCGCGTTGAAGGGCACCTCGGTAGGCGGCTTCGAAATCGTCGCGGCGCGTTATGCCGCGCCGTTCGGTCACACGCCGCTCGGCAAGCTGCTCGAGACCGAGCCGACCGAGGCGTTGGCAAGGGCCCATGCCGCGATCGACCCGGACGCGCCGAACAAGATCCTCTTCACGTCGGGCTCGACCGGCTTGCCGAAGGGCGTGACCAACACCCACCGCATGGTCTGCGCCAACGAGCAGATGTTCGCGCAGGCCTACCCGGCCATCGCGGCGCGGCCGCCGGTGCTGCTCTCATGGCTGCCCTGGCATCACACGTCCGGCGCCAACATGATCCTGCGCATCGCGCTGTTCCATGGCGGCACGCTCTACATCGACGACGGCAAGCCGGTCCCGGCGCTGATGGGAAAGACCATCCGCAACCTGCGCGACGTCTCGCCGACGGCCTATTTCAGCGCGCCATCGGCCTTCCACGAGCTGATCCCGGTGCTGCGCGGCGACGAGGCGCTGCGAAGGACGTTCTTCCGCGACCTCGCCTTCTTCTTCTACTCCGGCTCGTCCATGCCCGAGCCCCTGATCGCGGCCATGGACCAGGTTGCGCTCGACACGATCGGCGCGCGCGTGCCGTTCTTCTCGACCTACGGGTCGACCGAATCGTCGCCCGTGACCCTGGCGGTGAACTGGCCGGAGCCGCGCGGAGGCCTCGCCGGCCTGCCGGTACCCGGTGCCGAATTCAAGCTTCATCCCGTCGATGGCAAGTGGGAGGCCTGCCAGCGCGGGCCGAACGTGACCCCGGGCTACTGGCGCCAGCCGGAACTGACCGCAAAGGCCTTCGACATCGACGGCTACTATCATTTCGGCGACGCCGTCGCCCCTGTCGATCCGGACGACCTGTCGAAGGGGCTGCGCTTCGACGGGCGGCTGGGCGAGAACTTCAAGCTGCTCACCGGGACCTGGGTCAGCGTCGGCGCGTTGCGCGACCGTCTCGTCACCGCCGCCTCGCCGCTGATCAAGGACGCCGCGATCACCGGCGAGAACCGCTCCGAGGTCGGCGCCCTGATCTTCCTCGATCCGCTCCAGGCCAGGCGCACCGCCGGTCTGCCCGACGGAACGCCGGACGAAGAGACCTTCGCGCATCCCACGGTGCTCGACGCGCTGCGGCGCGCCATCGACGGTCTCGCCGCCGCCGGCACCGGCTCGTCGACCTTTATCGCCCGCGCCGCGATCATGCCGACGCCGCTCGACCCGGCGGCGGGCGAGCTGACCGACAAGGGCTCGGTCAGCCAGAAGACGGTGCTGAGAACGCGCGCCGCCGAGATCGAGGCGCTTCACGCCGGCCCGGCGCTGCCCAACCACATCGTCGCCCGCCCTTGACGAGCCGCTGGACAGCGGCCTCCCTGCCACTTAATAAACACGTTAAGTGATTTCGGGAGGAGACGTCATGACAACTGCGCCGCTGGCCTCACGGCCGGCATTCCGCATCGAGCTGAGCTTCGACAAGCCGGTGGTCTACGACACCGGCGCCGGCCAGCGCGCCTTCTTCCGCGTTGCCGACAGCCGCCTCTCGGGCGACCGGCTGCAGGGCCGCATCGCCGACGATGGCGGCGACTGGATCGTCTTCCGGCCGGACGGCACCATCGAGACCGACAGCCGCATGATGATCCGCGCCGAGGACGGCACGCTGGTCTACTGGCGCAGCCGTGGCGTCATCCGCGGACGGCCGGAGCAGCTGGCGGACTTCAAGGCCGGCAAGGAGATCGACCTCTCCGGAGCCTACTATCGTTCGGCCCCGTATTTCGACGCGCCGGTCGGCGCGCACGACTGGCTGACCAGGTCGCTTTTCGTCGGCGTCGGCACGTTCTCGGTGCGCGGCAGCGTGCTCGACGTCCACGAGATCCAGTAAGGAGCGGCGTTATGGAACCCAAGCTGGAATATGCCTTTCAGGTCACGCTTCGCCTCAAGAAGCCGCGGCTCGAGCTGTCTCCGCTGCCGGTCGGCGGCGCCCGTCTCGGCGTGCAGATCGAGGGCGGCGAGTTCGAAGGCCCGACGCTGAAGGGCATCGTCGAGCCCGGCGGCGGCGAGTGGCCGCACGTGCGCGAGGACGGCGTGTTCTGCTTCGACGCGCGCTACCATCTGCGCGTCGACGACGGCACGATCATCATGATCAACAACCGCGGCTATCGCCATGCGTCGCCCGAGGTGATGGAGAAGCTGTGGTCGCTGCGCCCCGGCGAATCCGTGCCGAGCGACGCCTACTACCTGCGCGCGCAGACCACCTTCGAGGTTGCGCCCGGCAAGCACGACTGGCTGTCGCGCTACGTCTTCGTCGGCGTCGGCGAGCGCATGGAGACGGGCAACCGCATCCGCTACTACCGGGTGATGTGAGCGCGCCACCCCGCGCCGTTTTTGGCGCCGGCGCGTCGCCGACGCTTCTCAAGCGCCCTGCGGAGTGCCAAGAGTGACGCCGGGGCACTCGATGGGCGTGTGGGGATATGGCTGACCGGGTTTCGCTGGGCGCAAGGCTGCGCTACGGCTTCGACAAGACGATGGCGGCGGGGCCGATCGCCCTCATCGGCTGGCTCGGCGTCGCCTCGCTGCTCGTCATCGTCGTCGCCGCGCTGTTCCTGGCGGTCAGCAACATCGCGCCGGAAGGCGGCGACCCGCTGACCTTCCTCGAGGCGTTCTGGGCGTCGCTGATGCGCACGCTCGACGCCGGCACGATGGGCGCCGACGCGGGATGGGGATTCCGCCTCGTCATGCTGCTCGTCACGCTGGCCGGCATCTTCATCGTGTCCGCCCTGATCGGCGTGCTCTCCGCCGGTGTCGACGCCAAGCTCGACGAATTGCGCAAGGGCCGCTCGACGGTGCTCGAGAAGGACCACACGATCATCCTCAACTGGTCGCCGTCGATCTTCGACATCATTTCGGAACTGACCATAGCCAACGCCAGCCGCTCCCGGCCGCGCATCGTCATCATGGCGAACCGCGACAAGGTCGAGATGGAGGACGAGATCAAGCAGAAGGCCGGAAGGACAGGCAAGACCAAGATCGTCTGCCGCAGCGGCGACCCGACCGACCTTCACGACCTGTCGATCGTCAACCCGCAGGCCGCGCGCTCGATCATCGTGCTGTCGCCGGAAGGCGAGGACCCGGATTCGCAGGTCATCAAGACCGTGCTCGCCCTGGTCAACGACCCGAACCGCCGCAAGGAGCCCTATCGCATCGCCGCCGAGATTCGCAACGTCGCCAATGCCGAGGTGGCGCGTCTGGTCGGCGGCAGCGAGGTTCAGCTCGTGCTTGCCGACGACCTGATCTCCCGCATCATCGTGCACTCGTCGCGGCAGAGCGGCCTCTCGGCCGTCTACTCGGAGCTGCTCGATTTCGACGGCTGCGAGATCTACACCGCCGAGCAGCCCGAACTGGTCGGCAAGTCGTTCGGCGACGCGATCATGGCCTACGACAGCTCGACTCTCATCGGCGTCTGCGACCGCCACGGCAAGGTCTATCTCAACCCGCCTATGCGGGTCGTGCTGCCGAAGGGCGTCAAGACGATCATCGTGGCCGAGGACGATACGGCGATCAAACTGTCCGGCGCGACGCCTGTAGTGGACACCGCGGCCATCCGCCCGCCAAGGCCGCGCGAGAAGCGCGCCGAGCGTATCCTCATGCTCGGCTGGAATCGCCGCGGGCCGATGATCGCGCGCGAACTCGCCCGCTACGTGGCGCCGGGCTCGCAGCTGGTCATCGCCGGCTACACGGCTGCGATGGAGGCACAGATCGGCGCCCTCGGCGTCGATGGCGAGCGCCTTTCGGTCGAATGGCACGCGATCGACATCACCAGCCGCAGCGCGCTCGAACGTCTCGATCCGACGGGCTTCAACCACGTACTCGTCCTCGGCTACAGCGACGACATGGATCCGCAGCCGGCGGACACGCGGACGCTGATTGCGCTCCTGCATCTGCGCAAGCTCGCCGAAGCTGCCGGCCGCCATGTCAGCGTGGTTTCCGAGATGACCGATATCCGCAACCGCGAGCTCGCCGAGGTCACCAAGGCCGACGACTTCGTGGTCAGCAACCGCCTGGTCAGCATGATGCTGGCCCAGGCATCGGAAAACGAGAGCATCTCGGCTATTTTCGACGGCCTGCTCGACGAGAAGGGCTCGGAGTTCTACCTCCGGCCGGTCGAGGATTACGTCGACATCGCGCGTCCGCTCAACTTCCACACGATCGCCGAATCCGCGCGCCGCCGCAACGAGATCGCCATCGGCTACCGCCGCAAGCGCGGCGAAGAGGCTGGCGCGCGCAACATGGGCGGTGTCGTCGTCAATCCGGAGCGGTCCCGGCAGCTTCAGTACGAGCCGGCCGACCGCGTCATCGTGCTGGCGCGCGGATGACAATGTCAGGTTGAAATTCCGGTGTCCGGAAAGTGATCCGTTAACTCGAAGCTGTCATTCTGCGGGCCGTATTGTTCGCTGAACGACGCCTTTATGGATCTTTCGCCGACCGGCAAGCTGCGCGTCTACCTGCTGACCGTGCTCGGCACGGCAATCTGCGTCGCGCTCGCCCTGACCATCGACAGCTATACGATAGCTGGCGGATGGCAGTTTACGGCGGGCTGGGCGAACAACATCATCATTCCGATCGTCGTGGCGCCGCCGTTCTTCCTGTTCCTGCTGTCGAAGCTGCGGGAACTGTCGCTCGCCCATCGCGAGCTGATGACCGTTGCCTCCACCGATCCGCTGACCAATTGCCTCAACCGCCGTGCCTTCACCGCCCTGGTGGAGGCCTATCTCGACAAGATCGACGGCAAGCGCGACGACGCTGCCCTGCTTCTGCTGGACGTCGATCACTTCAAGTCCGTGAACGACCGGTTCGGCCACGACAGCGGCGACGAGGCGCTCGTCCTCATCGCCGACACGATCCGCAGTTGCGTGCGCGAGCGCGATCTCGTGGCCCGTCTCGGCGGAGAGGAATTCGGCGTGTTTCTGCCTGGTCTCGACATCAAGCGCACGCAGGTCGTGGCGCAGCGCATCTGCGATGCCGTGCGCGCGCTCGAGTTCCGGCCCGGCGGCAGCCATCACGGTCTGTCCCTCAGCATCGGCGGCGCCACCTTCGCACCGCCGACCTCGTTCTCGGATCTCTATCGCAAGGCCGACCGCCGGCTTTACGACGCCAAGCGCGCCGGGCGCGACCGCATCGAGATCGCCCGCGGCGATACGGTTCAGCCGGCCCTGATGTAGCGCTCCGCCGGGGCGGCTACCTCAGCTGCTCGGCATCGCGCGGCAGGCCCGCATCGATCGCTTCCGCCCGTTTCGAAGCCGACATCGCCGTCATGCGCGCCGCCGGCGTCAGGTTCGGCCGCACATGGATCGGCGCGGCGCCGTTGACGCGGCTGTAGAGGTCGATGATGTCCTGGTTCATGAACCGGACGCAGCCCGAAGACGCGTTCTTGCCGATCGAGGTCCACTCCGGCGAACCGTGCAGCCGGTACATCGTGTCGTTGCCGTTCCGGAAAAGATACATCGCGCGCGCACCGAGCGGGTTCTGCGGCCCGGGCGGCATGCCGTCCTTGTACTGCGCCAGTTCCGGGCGCCGCTGGATCATTTCCGGGGGTGGCGTCCACACCGGCCACTTCTTCTTCCACTGGACGACCGCACTGCCGGTCCACTCGAAGCCTGCCTTGCCGAGGCTGACTCCATAGCGGATCGCCCGTCCACCGGGCTGCACCAGATAAAGGAAGTGCTGCGACGTATCGACGACGATCGTGCCTGGCGCCTCGCCCGTAGGGTCCGGCACCATCTGGCGGAAATACTTGGGGTCGATCTTGTCGACCGGTATGGCCGGAAGCGAATAGCCTTCGTCGACGCGGGCCGAATACATCGATACCGGATCGCCGAGGCCTGGCTCGGCCGGCGCTGCCGCCACGGGAGGCTGGACGACGTCGCTGGTGGTGCACCCGGCCAGCGCCAACGAGGCTGCGCCGGCCGCGCCGGCGCCGAGGAAAGCGCGCCGGCTCAAAAGAAATTCTGGCTGCTGGAAGTCGGACATGGATTGCCCCTGCTGCGTCCCTGGCCATGTCTGCCGCAGCGGCAGGACCCGCGCAAGTGCGCGGATGCATCAGCTACGGGCGATTGCGGATGCGGCCGGACGGACGCCCTAACGGCGGTCGCCCGTGTCTTTCGGCACGGGCGACACTTGAACTCCCGATAAAAGCGGGCGGCCTCGCGAGGTGCAGGAACGCTGGGGCCGCCCCGGTTCCGAGGAGCTCTGCGGAACCGAAAGCCCTAGCGCGAAGCGACCGACCGGACCATCCGGCACAATGCGCGCAGGTCGCGGTCGAAACTAGACGGGTCGCGCAGCACCGCCGCGCAGCGCTTCACCGTGCGGCGCAGCTCGGTGCGCGACATGCCGTCGACCGCGTGGGCAAGCGACGTGTTGGAGACGCTGCCGCGATCGCCGCCGAAGAAGGTGCCGCCGTTTCCGCCGTTCCCTCCACCGCCGCCACCACCGCCACCACCACCGCCGCCGCCACCACCGCCGCCGCCGCCGATGGTAACGTCGATCCCGCCGGAGCCGACGCTCGCACCGATGCCTAGGCCGGCGACGTCGGCGCCGATGCCGATACCGTCGCGTCCTACATTGGCGTCGACGCTGGCGACGCCGGCCACGCTGACAGACGCGTCGATCCCGCCAGAGCCGACCCCGGCACCGGCGCTAATGCCGCCTCCGCCGCCGACATTCGCCGCCGCATCTATCCCGCCGCCGCCAATGCCCGCGCTGGCGCTGACCCCGTTGCCGCCGCCGATGCTGACGCCGACGCCAAGCCCATTGGACGTGTCGAGGCTGATCCCGCCGAGCCCGCCCAGGGAAATGTCCTGCGCGAGAGCGCTGCCGCTGAGGCTCAGTGCGGCGACCATCGCCGCAACTGCCATTGTACGCTTGCCTGAGAAATACATCTTCTTGCTCCTCTGAGTGATGCGTGGAGTTGCATCATTGGAGCAAGATAAATTGCAGGCAAGACTAAGTGTGATTCAGCCCTACCAGAGTCTTTCTTCAGGAAGCTTATCGCTTATTGCTGATGTTTAACACAGAATCAAACATACTATATTTTTAGCGATCGGACAGATCAGTTGAAGGTGATGGTCATTCCGGCTCCGCCGCCGAAATGTCCGCCGGACGTCGCCGCCGAGCCGCTGATCTGCACCATGCCGTCCGGCGTCGTGTAACCGAGGCCCAGCGCCAGCGCGTACTCGCCGCGCCAGACGCCGGTGCCGAGCCCGAGGCTGATCTTGCCGGGACGGCTGTCGAATCGGATTGCCGCCGCCGCCAGGCCCACCGCTGCCGCCTGGGAGGCTTCGCTCCGCACTTCGGCGATCTGTCGGTTGAAATGCTGGTAGACCTGCCCGACGCGCTCCTCGAGCTGTTCGACGTTGACGGCGTCGGTGGATGCCGATCCGCGCGCGACGTTGCGAACCGCCACCGGCTGCGAGGCATCGCCGCCGGCGAGCGTCACGCTGTTCGCGCGTCTTCCCTGCCCGTCCGTGTCGTATCGGACGGCACCTGCGTCCTGCGTTCCCGCAGGCGTCGGCAACGGCGCCGGGTCTGAGCTCGGCGGCGCCGGCGTGCTGCTGCGTATGCTCCAGCTGTCGGCCAGCGCGCGCAACTGGCCCACGGTGGCTGCGTCCGTATCTGCGGCGCCTGCCGCGACGTTGGTGATGCGACGCTCGCCGCCTGGCGCGCCGATAGACACCTCGCCATAGGCGATGGACCCGGCAACCGCCCCGCTGCCTGGCACATAGGCAGGCGTCAGCAGGTTGGAGCTGGCAACGGATCCGGCACCGAGCGCGACGCTGTTCGGTGTTCCGGCGAATGCCACCGCACCGAGCGCCATCGCACCGTTGGCGCCCGCCGCCACCTCCGCATTGGCACCGAGCGCGATGGCGCCTGCCGCTGCCGCGCCCGTCTTCGCATTGTTGCCGAGCGCGATCGCGTCGACATGCGCGGCGTTTGCCACTTGCCCTGTCGCGCCGAGCCCGGTGATGCGGTTTCCGCCGAGCGCGATGCCGGCAGCCGTGTCGAGCTCGAAGGCGCTCGCAGCGTTCACGCAGTCGGTCGCTGCGCCGACCAGATTGCCGTCGACATCGAGCACCTGCAGCGTGATGGGCCCGCTCGCCGCAGCGTTGGCGACAAGCTGCGACACATCGATTGCGATCGGGCCCGGCGCTCCGGGCAGTAAAGCCCCGACGAGGGCGATCAGCGGATTCAGGGCGCCCTGCACCGGCTGCGTGATGCCGTTGGCGATCGGTGCGACTAGATCCGTAACCACCGATCGTGGCAGCGAAACGCCGGAGCAGACGCTCACGATCGAGTCCTGTGCGGCGGCGGCCTTTGGCGACAGCGCGGCGCCAGCGACACCGAGCGCGATCGCCGAGCCTGTTACAAATCTCATTGCGGACCCTCCTGCCGCCGATGGTTGTATGATTCGGATTGATGCCACTAGAGCGGGTATTTCGCCTGTGAGTTGTGGCCGGGTGTGGTTGTCCGCTTGAAACATCAAGCTCAACTCGGCCATCCCTGTGCAGGCGAACGGGAGGAATACGATGAGCGACGCATTCGGCTTTACATTTGGCTTCTACGGCCTGCTGCTCGGACTGGCCTTGGCCGAGCTCGCGACCGGCTTTTCGCACGCTTACGACATACGCTCGCGCCGCAGGCTCGGCCTTGTTGCGCCGCTGTTCGGCCTGCTGCTGATCGTCGACCTGATCACCTTCTGGACGAACGCCTGGGCCTATCGCGAGCTTGCCGACGTCCGCTTCGAGACGGCGCTGGCCGTGGCTCTGGTGGCGCTGCTCTACTATTTCGCCGCGACCAAGGTCTTTCCGCGCGACAGTGAACACGCGTCGCTCGACGACCACATCATGGGGCACCGCCACATCGTGATCTCATGTGTCCTGGCGAGCAACCTGCTGACGCAGATACCGCCTGCGATCGAAGCGGCAACAAGACCATGGCCCGCTACCCAGATCGCGCTCTGGGCCACCCTCAACATACTGTATTATGTATTGTTGATCACGGCCGGATTCGCCCGGAGCAAGAGGTTGGTGATCGCGGTGACCGCAACGGCGATCGTGTACGTCACGACGGCGACGGCGCTGCTCTCCTGAGCTTCGCGAACGAACTTGTCGCACGACCGCAGTCTCGCTGCGGTCGCGCTTTGTGAGGAAATCGCCCGGCTCGACGAGCGCGCTCAGAGAAAGCCCAGGCCGAGATCGGGCAGTCCCAGTCCCGGAAGCCCCAGTCCCGGAAGTCCCAGCCCCGGAAGTCCCAGATCCGGCAATCCTGGCAACCCTCCCGAACCGCCAGGTCCGTTCCCGCCGAGGAGACTGGTCCCGAGGAGTTCGAGGCTGACCCCGCCGGATCCGAGATTCAGCGCCAGGATGTCGGCGGTCTCGAGAAGCGGCCCGTCGGTCGCGCGAAGCTCTTCGACGCCGTACACGACGGACTTCTTGCCCGACGCGATATGCTCGATCTGCATGCCGCCGTCCGAGGTGCTGGAAACGCGATAGTCCGCCGCAGCAGCCGTCAGGAGCAGGACGTCGTTGCCGTCGCCGCCGAAGATCGTGTCGGCACCATCGACGATGACGGTGTCGTCTCCGGCGCCCAGCCCGACGACGTCGTCGCCGCTGCCGCCGTCGACCAGGTCATTTCCGGCTCCGGCATAAATCGTGTCGTTTCCGTTCCCGCCGCCTATTGTATCGGCACCGGGGACGTTCGGATCGTCGGTGCCGCCGAAGATCAGGTCGTCGCCGTCGCCGCCGAACACCCTGTCGTCGCCGAAACCGGCATAGATCGTGTCGTTGCCGGCGTCGCCCGAGACGGCGTCGTTTCCGCTGGCGGCGAAGATCTGGTCCGCGCCCGCCCCGCCATATCCAAGATCGGCGCCGTCCCCGAGGCCGAGAACGTCGTCGCCGTCGCCGCCGAGAATCGTGTCGTTGCCCGCCCTCGCGAACACCGTGTCATTGCCGGGACCGGCATCGAAATAGTTCGGCTGATCGTTAAGGAATATCTGTTCGCTCATCGCACGCCCTCCTGTATCGCCGCCGGTTCATCCGGCGTGCCTGTAGGTAAACTCTGGTGCGGAGGTGTAGTGATTCTGACCAAGCGGATTGCAATCTTTGCGTGCAACACCTTGCGTTGGCATTGATCGGCCCCGCCCGCGGGCAGGCCGCATTCTGCGTGTGAGAAAGCCCTGAGCAGCCAAATCCGCCGGCTTGCTGCTGGTGCACGCGCTGTGTGAGTACCGCCATCTGCTACTGGCAGTTGTATTTGGCTTTCAGCTCGCGTTTGCCATGTGGCACTAGCAGTTGGGTGAACGGTGGAGAGATATGAAGTATTCCATTCCTTTAGTCTTAGGTCTCTGTGCTCCGGCCTCGGCGGCCACACAGGGAGTATTGTTCGAGGCGACTGTGTCGCCGGTCTGCGCACTGACCGTCGCGGACAATGGTGCAATGGTCGCCAGCCCCCGACCTGAAGACGTTGTCGTCGAAACTCCCGAGCGGCGACGCGGGTCATGTCGCGCTGTC
Source organism: Pseudomonadota bacterium (assembly GCA_023457435.1). Lineage (GTDB taxonomy): Bacteria > Pseudomonadota > Alphaproteobacteria > Rhizobiales > Rhizobiaceae > RCIO01. The sequence continues at coordinate 5,728 of JAEWLS010000019.1, read as the reverse complement.
GACCACGGGCGGCGTGTCCGTCAGCGTGGACGCCGTGAGTTCCGTTAGCGTCCCTGGCGGCGACACGACCCCGACGACCTGGACGCCCACCTACTCTCTTTCGGGGTCGCACACCGTCGCTGAGACCGGCTTGTCCAGCCCGCTTGCCAGCCCCGGCTCGTCGGTTGTGACCGTGGACCTCGTCGGCACCAAGGGCGGTTCGGACACGTTCACGCAGGGCAGCTATCAGGCAACGGTGACGGTGCGATGCGAGTGACGTCCGCTGCCCTGGCGCTTGTTCTGGCAAGCTTCGGAGCCAATGCGCAGTCGATGAGCCCGATGCGCGGAGAAATCACCAGCTTCGAGAACAGCTTTGCCGTTCGGGTCTATCCCGGCAACCCGTACGGCCACCGCATTCGTGTCGAGGTCAAGGTCTACGATCAGCATTTCGTGCCGATCGAAGCCGAAATCCTGCCCCCGAGCGTCTTGCTCGGCGCGGATTCCTCGCGTCCGGTGCTGGTCGTCGTTCCCTTTGCCGGATCGAAGCAACGCAAGGTGCGCATTTGCACCGAGAGCATCCCGTTTCCCGGGCAAGGCACACAGATAAGGGCGCAAATATGCGGGCGATTCCTGGCACGGCGGCTGTAATCCTCCTTGCGCTGTCGGCTTCGCCGGCGGTTGCGGGAGATCTGTATGCCTTGAACCAGAACAGCGTCGGCTTCTCGCTGCCGGGCGTGTCCCTCCCGCAGAGCCAGGACGAGGTGCGCGCGGCCGACGGCACGACCTGCAGATCGGCGGTTTCGGGTTCGGGTGCCTACCTCGATCTCGGCATAGTCGGCGGCAACGGGGCGGCACCCGGCGCCGTGGCGACTTACGGGCGGGTCGTCGTGCCGCTCGGGAGGAAGCCGCCGCGGCTTGATTGCTCCAGGCTCTACGCGCTCGAGGTCGAGCGCCTGCAGATGGAGATCAAACTTCTGAAGATGGGGACGGCGCGGGGTGCCGAACTGCCGGAGGGAGGCAGTCCGCCGTGGACGCGCGAGGGTTGGGATGTCCGCAGGTAGGCTCATCCTCGCAATGCTGGTGTTCCTGCCGGTCAGCGCGGACGCCGCGATCCTCGGCAGTTGCGCAATCGTCGTCAATCGGGACGGCACGATGAGGCCGAATCCGGCCGTCGACGTGCTGAGCTCGCGGGCCGCCGGCGGCTCGGCTGCTCTCGTGACGGTATCCGCAAACTCGCTGCTCTGTTCGTTGCTCAATCTTCTCGATTGTTACTCCGTGTCGGCGCCTGCGCCGGCCTCGTTCGCCGCCAGCCCGCAAGGCGCCGGCACAGGAGTCACGTTCAGTTCCGCCTACAGTCTTGACGGCGCCGCCGAGAAACCCGGCGCGACCGCAACGCGCGTCGCGAACGGCGCCCACAGCCTTGCGATCCAGCTTGAAGCCACCCGCGCGGGCGGCATCTTCCCGTCCGGCAGCTACGAGGCGGTCGTCACTGTTCGCTGCGAATAGGCGACCGGCAGCGCTGCATTGGGGGGTATGGTGATCCCGACAGGAATCGAACCTGTGACCTACAGATTAGGAATCTGCCGCTCTATCCTACTGAGCTACGGGACCACGCGAGCCCTCAATAGCGAAAGCCGTGGCCCCCGCCAAGGGCGCAGGCTCACGCCGCCAGCGAGGCTTCGGCCAGCTTCACCCAATAGCTGACGCCGTGCGGAATGGCCTCGTCGTTGAAATCGTAGGCCGGGTTGTGCAGCGATGCGGTGCTGCCGTTGCCCATGAAGATGAACGCGCCTGGCCGCGCCTCGAGCATGTACGAGAAGTCCTCGCCGCCCATCACCGGCGCAATCGTCGTCAGCACGTTGCGCTCGCCGGCGATGTCGCGCGCCACGCCGATCGCGAAGTCGGTTTCGGCATCGTGGTTGTATGTCACCGGGTAGTTGACGTTGATCGTGACGTCGACCGTCGCGCCGTGCGCCGCCGCGATCCCCTCGCAGATCTCGCGGAAGCGCGCATAGGCTCGCTCCGCCACCTCCTTCTTGAGGGTGCGGATGGTGCCGCCGAAGCGCAGCGATTCCGGGATGATGTTGTGCGCGTCGCCGGCGTGGATCTTGGTCACCGAGACGACGACGGATTCGATCGGGTCCACAGTGCGCGCCGCGATCGTCTGCAGCGCCGTCACCATGGCGGCTGCGGTAACGATCGGGTCGATCGTTTGGTGCGGCTGGGCTGCATGGCCGCCGCGTCCCCTCACCGTCACGTCGAATTCGGAGGTCGCCGCCATCATCGCGCCGTGCCTTATGCCGAACTGGCCGACCGGCAGGCCGGGCATGTTGTGCATGCCGTAGACCTGGGTGATGCCGAAGCGGTCCATCATCCCGTCGCGGACCATGGCGAGCCCGCCCGCGCCGCCTTCCTCCGCCGGCTGGAAGATGACTGCTACGGCGCCTTTGAAGTTGCGCGTTTCCGCCAGATATTTCGCCGCGCCGAGCAGCATCGCGCTGTGTCCGTCGTGCCCGCAGGCGTGCATGGCGTTGGCGTGGGTCGAGGCCCATGGCTTGCCGGTGATCTCGCTGAGCGGCAGCGCGTCCATGTCGGCCCGCATGCCGATGGTCGGCCCTTCGCCCAGCCGGCCGCGGATCAGGCCCACGACGCCGGTGCGTCCGATCCCGGTGGCGACCTCGTCGCAGCCGAACTCGCGCAGACGCTCGGCGATGTAGGCCGATGTTTTGTGCGTTTCGTAGAGGATCTCCGGGATCGTGTGGAGGTGGCGGCGCCAGCCGGCGATTTCATCCTGCATTTCTGCGACGCGGTTGAGGATCGGCATGGAACTCGGTCTCGTTCTGCTTGTCCGGCGGTCTTGCGAAATCGTGAACGTGCCGCTTTGCCTTCTTGGCGACATATGCGGTAAATATCGACGTTCAGTCGGATTTCTCCGGAGTGCTTCGGTGATGGCCATCGGGCCGTTGTGCGGAGCCAAAGTCTAGAGAAGCCGTGAGCGGCAGGGCAAGAGGCGAGTTGGGTTTTCGATGAGAGCGAGGCTTTTACAGGCGGCGGTGGCTGCCCTTGTCGGTCTGGTCGCGGTGTCGGCGCCGGTGCTGGCGGGGCCGCATCTGGTGGTCGATCTGGCGAGCGGCAAGGTGCTGTCGGAGGAGGATGCGTTCCGTCGCTGGTATCCCGCGTCGCTGACCAAGCTGATGACGACCTACGTCGTCTTCCGCGCGATCCAGACAGGCGAGATCACCATGGACTCGCCCGTGCGTTTCAGCGCCAACGCCACCAAGGAGCCGCCGAGCAAGATGGGCTACAAGGCCGGCTCGGTGCTGACTGTCGACAACGCCATCAAGATCCTCATGGTGAAGTCGGCGAACGACGTCGCCACCGCCGTGGCCGAGAGCGTCGGCGGCTCGGTCGCCGGTTTCGCCGCACGCATGAACGCCGAGGCGCGCCGCATCGGCATGACCGGCAGCCACTGGGTCAACGCCCACGGCCTGCACAACGACGATCAGTACACGACCGCCCGCGATCTCGCGCTTCTGTCGATGGCGCTGCGCAAGGAATTCCCGCAATACGCCTCGTATTTCTCGATCGAGGCGATCCAGGCCGGCAAGGCGCTGATCGAGAACCACAATACGCTGATCGCCCGCTTCGCCGGCGCCGACGGCATGAAGACCGGCTATACCTGCCCGTCAGGCTTCAATCTTGTCGCCTCGGCGACCCGCAACGGAAAGACGGTCCTCGCCGTGGTCATCGGCGAGACGTCGGTCGAGACCCGCGCCGAGAAGGCCGCCGAGCTGCTGGTCAAGGGGTTTGCCTCCGGCGGCGGCTTCGGCGCCACCCGCATCGGCTCCATGCAGCCTTCGGGCGCCTTCCAGAACCAGGCGACCAACATGCGCGAGGCGATCTGCAGCGCCAACGCGCGCAAGGAGCGCGTCGCCAACCGCGACGAGGACGGCCGCCGGATCATCCGCTCGGCCTACATCACCGAAGTCGACCGGCCGCGCCGCGTCATCGTCGTCGGTCTGGGCGGCGCCAGCGGCCCGGTACCGGAGGCGGTTCAGCGTGGCGAAGTCGCGTCGGTGCCGATTCCGACCCCGCGTCCGAACTACACGCCGCGTCTTGCCGAAGGTGGATAGGCAGTCGCAAGTGGGCATCGGGCATTCGCTTCGACACCGGCAGGTCCGGCTGTCGATCGCCGGCCGGCTGCTGCCGTGAATCCGCTTCCCGTCACCATCCTCACCGGCTTCCTCGGCGCCGGCAAGACGACGCTGCTCAACCGCCTGCTGCGCGAACCGGCGGCAGCCAGCACCGCCGTCATCGTCAACGAGCTCGGCGACGTCTCGATCGATCATCTGCTGGTCGAGCAGTCGAGCGAGGGCCTGATCGAGCTGTCCGACGGCTGCCTGTGCTGCACCGTCCGCGGCGATCTCATCGACACGCTGGCCGACCTGATAGATCGCATGCAGACCGGCAGGATCCAGCCGCTGCGCCGTATCGTCATCGAGACGACCGGCATGGCCGATCCGGTCCCGGTGCTGCAGTCGCTGATGGGCCATCCGGTGCTGGCGCAGCTTCTTAGCCTCGACGGCGTGGTGACCGTGGTCGACGCGGTCAATGGCGCCGCGACCCTCGACAGGCATGCGGAATCGCTGCGCCAGGTCGCCGTCGCCGACCGTCTCGTGCTGTCGAAGGCGGCGATGGCGGCCCCGGGCGACATTGCCGCGCTGAAGCGCCGGCTCGCCGCGCTCAATCCGGGCGCGGCCATCGTCGACGGCGACGACCCGGCTGCGAGCGGCGCCGGCGCGCTGTTCGGCCTCGGCCTGTGGAACCCCTCGACCAAGACGGCGGATGTCGCGCGCTGGCTCGGCGAGGCGGCCGAGCATGACGCCCATCATCGCCATGACCACGATCACGCGCACCATCGCCATGACGGCCACGCCCATGGCGTGCATGACGACCGCGTCAGAAGCTTTTCGCTCGTGCACCCGGATCCGGTGCCTTGGCATACGATCGAGATGTTCCTCGACCTTCTGCGTTCCGCCCAGGGCGACCGCCTGCTGCGCATGAAGGGTATCGTCGAGCTGGCCGAGAGCCCGGAGCGCCCGCTGGTGCTGCACGGCGTGCAGAAGCTCCTGCATCCGCCGGCGCGGCTGCCGGTCTGGCCGGCCGGCCCGCGCGGAACGCGTCTGGTGCTGATCGGCTTCGATCTCGACGAGGACTATGTGCGGCGGCTGTTCGGCGCCTTCACCGGGGCGCCGCGCGTCGATACGCCGGATCGCGCCGCGCTCACCGACAACCCGCTCGCCATTCCCGGCTTCCGCGCCTGATCAGCGCTTTTCGATGAGGAAGCGGTGCCCGCCGCTGACCGTCCGCACCTCGACCAGCAGCTCGCCATCCTCGTTGCAGTAGGCAGGAAGGTCGATCGCTGCGAGCGGGTCGGTGGTCTCGACCCATAGCCGCTGGCCCGGCGCCATGTCGCGCATGCGCCGCCGCGTGCGAAGCACCGGCAGCGGGCAGTTCAACCCGCGCAGGTCGTAGAGCGGCGCGCCGGCATCGCTGCCGGCTGCCGGATCGTCAGGAATCATTGCCCTTGCGGCGGAAGAGATTGAAGAGGCTGCGCTTCTTCTTCTCGGCGCTGGAGGACTGTGCCTCGGCGGGGGCGGCCTGCGGGTTCGGCGCCGGAACCACGGCGGCCGCGGCCGCTGCGGGGATAACCGCGGTCGCGGCGGGCGCCTGCTGCACGGTTGCGATC
>JAEWLS010000018.1 GCA_023457435.1 Pseudomonadota bacterium | reverse complement strand
ACCGGGGCGGGCGCGGGACGACGGGCGCACGACGGCATTGATGGTTCCGGCCCTGTCGCTGCTCGCCGAGTTCGGCGTCGTCGAACGGCTCGAAAGTGCTGCCGCGCCGCTGCGGACGATGCGCATAGTCGATGCCACCGGTCGTCTGCTCCGTGCGCCAACCGTGACCTTTCGGGCGGCTGAGATCGGCGAGGAACGCTTTGGCCTGAACATTCCCAACGGCCACCTGAACACGGTCCTCGCCGAGGCCGTCGAGGCACACCCGCGTGTCGCGTGGAAGAAGTCGAACGTCGCGGCATGGGATCTGACTGAAACGGCTGCGCTCGGAAGGCTTGACGACGGCACGGAAGTCGCGGCCAGCCTCGTCGTTGCTGCGGACGGCCGAAATTCGCTCGCTCGCCAGAGAGCGAACATTCACGCGACGAGAACCGAGCTGCCGCAGGCAGCACTGGTGACGAACATCGAGCACAGCCGTGAGCATGGCGGCATCTCGACGGAATTCCACAAGGTGACGGGTCCGTTCACCCAGGTGCCTCTGCCCGGCCGGCGCTCGAGCATCGTCTGGGTCGAGCGGCCGGAAACGGCGGAACTGCTGCGAGAGCTCGAGGCGGAGGCACTTGCGCGTCGGATCGAGGACCGCATGGACTCGATGCTCGGGAAGGTCTCGCTTGCCGGCCCGCGACAGGTCTGGCGCCTCGCCCATGGGCGACCGGACCGCTTTGCCGCGCGCCGCGTCGCCTTGGTCGGAGAGGCTGCCCATGTCATCCCGCCGATCGGAGCGCAGGGCCTGAACCTCAGCGTCGCCGACATCCGCACCCTCGTCGACATCGTTGCCCGAGAGGGCGACGACCCCGGTGCGCGGGGCGTCCTTGAGGAGTACGACCGCCGCAGGCGCATCGACATCCTGGCGCGTTCGACGGCGGTCAACCTGCTAAACCATTCGCTGCTCTCTGGATTTCTGCCGGCGCAGGCTCTGCGCGCCGCGGGTCTGGCAACGCTCGCCGCGTTTCCGCCGCTGCGCGCCTTCTTCATGCGCGAAGGGCTGCGTCCCGGCAGCGGCTTCGGCGCGCTGGCCGGCATTGTGCGCGCCGACCGCGGGCTAGGGAAACAGGTCGGGCGGCAATAGGCCGTTCTTCATGCCATAGAGCAGCGCCGTGACCGTCGCCACGGAGCACAGGGTGGTGACGAGGATCGTCGCCGATGCCCGTTCCACCCAGACGCCGTACTGCTGCGCGATGACGAAGACATTTGTCGCCGTTGGCAGCGCTGCCAGCAAAACCGCCGAATACATCCAGATCGGATCGAAATTCCCTAGCGCCGACAAAACCACATAGCAGAGCGCCGGGTGCAGGATCAGCTTCAGGGTGACGATGAACCCGATCTCGCTCGGCATCCGCTTCAGCGGCCGCAGCGCCAGATTGACGCCCATCGCGAAGAGAGCGCACGGCGCCGCGGCGCGCGCCAGGTAGTCGAGCATGGTGCCGACGGCAACGGGCAACCGCAGGTGCAGCGCGGCGAGCAGCACGCCGATCGCCGTGGCGACGATGAAGGGATGCAGCGCAATCCGTTGAGCGATATCGAGCGCGAGTTGGCCCGGACGCTTCTTCTCGCCGCCGGCCAGAGCCATCATCGTTGGCGCGATGGCGAAATGCATGATGTTCTCGAAGCAGAAGATCAGCGCGACCGGCACGGCGGCGTCTTCGCCGAAAGCGATCAGCGCGAGACCGGGGCCCATGTACCCGATGTTGCCATAGGCAGCCGCCAGGCCCTTGATGGTTGCCTCGGCGATCTTGCCGCCCGCTGCGGCCACTGATCCCGCAAACATGACTGCGAAGACGACAAAGGTGCACGCCACGGAGCCGAGGATGTAGCCGAACTCCGTCAGCCGCTCGATCGGGGTGCGCGACAGGAGCTGGATGAATAGCGCTGGCAGCGCGAGATAGACGACGAAGGTGTTCATCCAGCCCAGCGCCTCGATCGGCTGGCGCGTGATGCGAGCCAGGCCGAAGCCGAGGAAGATCAGGCCGAAGAACGGCAGTACGAGGCCGATGACGTCGGACATGGATTCCCGCGAGTAAGTCGGATCGGTGCGCTAGACCGCGTGATCCACAGCGTCAAGGACACCGGATTGGGTCCGATTGAATTCCCGGCGCCTTTGCGCCACATAGGGTTTTCAAGGAGTTGCGTTATGGTCCAGGCAGTCAGGTCGGCCAAGTTTAGGATCGGCCAGGTGGTGCGCCACCGAATCTTTCCGTTTCGCGGCGTGATTTTCGACGTCGACCCGGAGTTCGCGAATTCGGAGGAGTGGTATCAGGCTATCCCCGTTGAGGTGCGGCCGCGCAAGGATCAGCCGTTCTACCACCTGCTCGCCGAGAACGACGAGACCGAGTACGTCGCTTACGTTTCCGAGCAGAACCTTCTTGCGGACGATTCCGGCAAACCGGTGAGGCATCCCCAGGTTGCGGAGATGTTCATGGTGACCAAGGAAGGCTACCAGCCGAAGCCGACCGCACGCCACTGAACTTGGGTCGCTGGGAAACGAAAAAGGCGGGCATGGCCCGCCTTTTCGACTCTCAGTTGAGCTTCGCTCGAGCGAGCGGAAGGTCAGTTACCGGCCTTGGCAGCGTTCTGCGCTTCCTGCAGCTTGCGCTGATATTCCTCGTTGTTCTTGTTGACGAATTCCTCGAGCTGCCGCTGGCGTTCCTCAATGTCGGACTGCTGCATCGGAGGACCGTCGAATGCCGTGGTGAAACCCGAGAGCGTCAACGGGATCGGGTTCGGCTGGTTCTGGAAATTCACCGAGGTCAGGGTCAGCTGCTGGCCGCGCTTGAAGGACGACACCAGGTCGTCGGTCAGCACGATCTCGCCGATACAGCGATCCGGCAGGCAGATCATGTAGTCGATCTTCTTGGTCTGGCCGCCATCGATCTGGAGCCCGATGCCGGGCGGCACGAGGCGCCCCGAGGGAACGGTGATCTGGAATATCTTGCGGTTCACCTTGCCCTTGAGCTCGATGAGCGAGACGCCGGTGATCAACTGGCCGGAGTCGGCGACGACGATGTTCTGCACGTTGCAGATATCGACGTCCTCCTGTTTCGTGCAGGCCTTGAACCAGCCCTGGGGTACCTGCGGCTGCTGCGGCGCGTTCTGGGCAGATGCAGGCACCGCAACGCCGGCGAGGATCGCCGCGGCGGCAGCTGCAAGCACCGGGGTGCGCTTCAAGCTTGTCATCCTATCCCATTCCTCTCAAGATGCGGGGGCTGGCGCCTGTACTGGCGCGTTCACCGGTTGGTGTTGGCCAAATACGGCAACAGCATGACTGACGGCGCCTGTTACAACGCATGACGGCCGGAATCCAGTGCGCGCAACGCATCCGGAGCCATGACGAAGCCCGCGTGTTATGAATGCCACGAATCGCGAACGCCGGTTCGGAGCTACCTCGATGTTCAAGCAAATCGTCTTCCTGTCCGCCCTCGCGCTCGCATTGATCGGGCCTGCGCAGGCGCAGCCGAGCCACGGTCTTGCGATGCACGGCGAGCCGGCATTGCCTTCCGATTTCGCCCACCTGCCGTACGTGAATCCCGACGCGCCGAAGGGCGGGCGGGTCAACTACGGAGTGCAGGGAAGTTTCGACAGCCTAAATCCGTTCATCGTCAATGGCGACGGCGCGCGCGGACTGTTCGACGCCGAGTTCGGCAACAACGTCTTCGACACGCTCATGATGCGTTCGCGCGACGAGGCATTCACGCTCTATCCGCTTCTCGCCGAAAGCGTCGAGACGGATGCCGACCGCACCTTCGTAGAGTTCACCCTCAACCCCAAGGCGAAGTTCTCCGACGGCAAGCCGGTGACGCCAGCGGATGTCATCTTCAGCTACGAACTGCTGCGCGAAAAGGCGCGGCCGATCTACCGAAACTGGATCGGCGTCGCCGACAAGATGGAAGTCGTCGGCGAGCGTGGCGTAAGGCTGACATTCAACGACAAGGCCGATCGCGAGTCCCCGCTCCTGCTCGCCATGCTGCCGATCCTGCCGAAACACGCGACCGACGTCGCGACGTTCGACAAGTCTTCTCTGAAGCCGCTGGTCGGCTCGGGCCCCTACACGGTGGAAAGCGTCCGCCCGGGCGAGCTCGTCGTCATGAAGCGCAACCCGGACTACTGGGCGAAAGACCTCCCGACGAAGCGTGGCTTCGACAACTACGACGAGATACGCATCAACTACATTCGCGACGCCAACACGATCTTCGAGGCGTTCAAGAAAGGTCTCACCGACATCTACGTCGACACCGATCCGTTGCGCTGGACCGGCGGGTACGATTTTCCGGCCGCGACCGACGGCCGCGTGAAGAAGGACGAGTTTGCCCGCGGCACGCCGTCCGGCATGTACGGTTTCGTCCTGAACACGCGACGCGAGGCGTTTCGCGACCGCGCGGTGAGAGCCGCGATTGCCGGCCTCTTCGACTTCGAGTGGGCCAACAAGAACCTCTTCGCCGGCGGCTACACCCGCACCAAGAGCTATTTCGACGGTTCCGAGCTCTCGTCTTCGGGAGTGGCGGCAAGCGATGCCGAGAAGGCGCTGCTTGCACCGCATCCGGATGCCGTGGTGCCGGAAATCATGGCGGGCACCTGGGCGCCGCCGGTGTCCGATGGATCGGGTCGCGACCGGGCTTTTCTCAGGAAGGGCCTCGACGCGCTCAAGGGCGCAGGCTTCGAGCTGAAGAACGGCGTCATGACTAGCCCGGACGGCAAGCCGCTGACTTTCGAGATCATGCTGAACGGCAAATCCGGCGAATCCCTCGCTATCGCCTGGCAGCGCACCCTCGGTAGCCTCGGGATCAAGGTCGATATCAGACCCGTCGACAGCGCCCAGTTCCTCCAGCGGCAGCGCGTCTACGACTTCGACGCGATGCTGATGACCTACACCGCTTCGCTTTCGCCCGGCGTGGAACAGGCATTCCGTTGGGGTTCGGCCTCGAAGGATCAGGACGGCACCTACAACTTCGCCGGCGTCGCCGACCCCGCCGTCGACGCGATGATCGCCGCCATCACCTCGACCCGCGACCGCGAATCCTTCGTTGCGGCGGTGCGCGCATTCGACCGCGTGCTGCTTTCAGGCGCCTATGTCGCGCCGCTCTACTATCAGCCCAAACAATGGATCGCCCACTGGTCGAACATCCGCCCGCCGGAGAAGACCTCGATCTACGGCGCGCAGTTGCCTACATGGTGGGACGACGGCAGCCGACGATAGGAGAACCGATTGTCCGAGAAGCTCCCGATCCGCATCGACGTTGTGTCCGATTCGGTCTGTCCCTGGTGCTATGTCGGCGCGCGCCGGCTGGACCATGCGCTGGCCTCGCTTCCCGAGGTGGAGGCGGAAGTTCACTGGAGGCCGTTCCAGCTCGACCCGACGATCCCGCCAGAAGGCCTCGACCGGAAGACCTACATGCGCAACAAGTTCGGCAACGACGACGAGCGGCTGCGGCAGATCCACGATCGTCTTGTCCAGTCGACGCTGGATGCCGGCATTCCCTTCGCCTTCGACAAGATCGAGGTCGCCGTGAACACGCTGGACGCTCACCGGCTGATCCGCTGGGCGGGGGGTCAGGGCCCGAAGGTCCAGGGCGCCGTCGTCAAGGCTCTGTTCAAGGCCAATTTCGAGGATGGGGCGAACATAAGCGATCATGCCGTTCTGACCGGGATCGCCGCTGCTGCCGGCATGGATACGGCCATCGTCTCCGCACTGCTGCCGACGGATGCCGACCGCGAGGAAGTTCGCCACGAGATAGCCCAGGCTCAGCGCATGGGGGTCACCGGCGTGCCGTGCTTCCTGCTCGAAAACAAATATGCGGTCATGGGCGCCCAGCCCACCGAGGAGCTGGCCGACGCCATTCGCCAGGTCGCGCAGGCCAAGGCCGAGGGCAAGCTCGACGCGGCCTAGTCGTTAGGTCGCCTTCTTGCCAAGCAGCTTGACCAGCTGAGTCACCACCACCGCGGAACCCGAGAGCCGCTTCTCCGGCGTCGCCCAGTCGCGCATGAACACGACGCTGTGGTCGGCCCGGATCTTCGCCATCGATCCCTGCTCGCCGATGTAGCGGACCAGAGCCGCAGGCTCCGCGAATTCGCGGTTGCGGAACTGGATGACGACCCCCTTCGGCCCGGCATCCAGCTTCTCGATGTTGGCGCGGAAGCACAGCGCCTTGATGTAGACTATCTTCAGGAGGTGCTCGACCTCCTGGGGCAGCGGCCCGAACCGATCGATCAGTTCGGCCCCGAACGAGTCGATGTCCTCTGGATTCTCCAGGTCGCCCAGGCGGCGGTAGAGGCCGAGGCGCAGCTGCAGATCGGGAACGTAACGCTCGGGTATCATCACCGCCGTGCCGACGGTGATCTGCGGCGACCATCCCCCCGATGCGGCGGCGTCGTCACCCTTCACCTCGGCGACCGCCTCTTCGAGCATCTGCTGGTAGAGCTCGTAGCCGACTTCCTTGATGTGGCCGGACTGCTCCTCGCCAAGCAGGTTGCCGGCGCCGCGTATGTCGAGATCGTGGCTGGCGAGCTGGAAACCCGCGCCGAGTGAATCCAGCGATTGCAGCACCTTCAGCCGCCGCTCCGCCGTCGTCGTCAGCGACTTGCCTGCGGGCAGCGAGAACAGCGCGTAGGCACGCAGCTTGGAACGGCCGACGCGCCCGCGGAGCTGGTAGAGCTGCGCCAGGCCGAACATGTCGGCGCGATGCACGATCAGCGTATTGGCGGTGGGGATGTCCAGCCCGGACTCCACGATCGTCGTCGACAGCAGCACGTCGTACTGCCCGTCGTAGAAGGCGTTCATGATGTCGTCGAGTTCGCCCGGCGGCAGCTGGCCGTGCGCGGTCGCGACCTTGAGCTCCGGCACTTCCGCGGCGAGGAAGTCCTTGATCTCCTGCAGGTCCGAGATGCGCGGGACGACATAGAAGCTCTGGCCGCCGCGATAGCGCTCGCGCAGCAGCGTCTCGCGGATGACCAGCGGGTCGAAAGGCGAGATGAAGGTGCGCACCGCCATTCGGTCGACCGGCGGCGTGGCTATCAGCGACAGTTCGCGAACACCGGTGAGCGCCAGCTGCAACGTCCGCGGAATCGGTGTCGCCGACAGGGTCAGGACATGGACGTCCGACTTGAGATCCTTGAGCCGCTCCTTGTGCTTCACGCCGAAGTGCTGCTCTTCGTCGATGATCAGCAGCCCGAGATTGCGGAATTTTATGCCCGACCCGAGCAGCGCGTGGGTGCCGACGACGATGTCGACGGTGCCGTCCGCGAGGCCGGCCTTCGTTTCCGCCAGCTCCTTGGTGCCGACGAGGCGCGAGGCCTGGCGCACCTTGACTGGCAACCCGGCGAAGCGCGTCGAGAAGGTCTTGAAATGCTGGCGGGACAGAAGCGTGGTTGGCACGACCACGGCAACCTGCAGGCCGCCCATCACCGCCACGAAGGCGCCGCGCAGCGCCACCTCGGTCTTGCCGAAGCCGACGTCGCCGCAGACCAGCCGGTCCATCGGTCGGCCTAGTGCCAGATCGTCGAAGACGGAATCGATGGCGCTCTGCTGGTCGTCCGTCTCGTCGTACGGAAACCGCGCCGAGAACTCGCCGTAGAGCCCCTCGGGCGGCGTGAGCACCGGCGCGCCGCGCATCTGTCGCTCGGCCGCGACGCGGATCAACCCGCCTGCCATGTCGAGCAGGCGCTTCTTGAGCTTTGCCTTGCGCGCCTGCCACGCGCCTCCGCCGAGCTTGTCGAGCGAAGCTTCGGCCGAATCGGAGCCGTAACGCGACAGGAGCTCGATGTTCTCGACCGGCAGGAAGAGCCGGTCGTCGCCCGCGTAGTGGATTTCGAGGCAGTCGTGCGGGGCGCCCATCGCCTCGATGGTCTTCAGCCCGATGAAGCGGCCGATGCCGTGGTCGGCGTGGACGACGATGTCCCCGGCCGCGAGCCCGGCGACTTCCGAGATGAAGTTCGCCGCGCGCTTGCGCCGCTTCGAGCGGCGGATTAGGCGGTCGCCGAGGATGTCCTGCTCGGCCATGACCGCGATCCTGGCGGTCTCGAAGCCGTGTTCGAGAGGCAGAACGGCAAGGCCGATTTCCTGCGGCGCCAGCTTCTCCAGCTCGGCGAGCGTTTCGACCTTTTTCGTCCCGCCCAGATTGTGTTCGCCGAGAATTTGACCAAGGCGGTCGAGCGAGCCTTCGCTCCATCCGGCGATGAGCACGCGGCGGCTGCCGGTACGAAGCTCGGCGAGGTGCGCGACCGCGATATCGAAGATGTTGGCGTTGGGATCGGCTCGCTCTTCGGCAAAGCTGCGTCCCGCCTTGGCGCCGGCATGCAGTACGCGCCGCGACGTCTCCGGCAGGTCGAATGCCGAGAACGATATCGCGAGGCCCTCTTCGGACCGCGCCTTCACCTCTTCCGGTGTCAGATACATCTGCGCCGGAGGGACCGGCTTGTAGGGCACGGCGTCGCCGGCGCCGGAAGATTGCCGCTTGCGCGCCTCGTAGTGGTCGAGGATCAGCGTGTGACGTTCGCCTATCGCCTCAGACGCCAGATGGTCGAACACCACCGCTGCGCCCGGAAGATAGTCGAACAGCGTATCGAGCTTCTCGTGGAAGAACGGCAGCCAGTGCTCCATGCCCGCAAAACGGCGGCCTTCGCTGATCGCGGCATAGAGGGCATCGTCGCGCGACGGCGCACCGAAAGCCTCGATGTAATTGCGGCGGAAGCGGCTGATCGCATCGGGGGTGAGCGCCACCTCGCTCATGGCGCCGAGCCTTATATCGGCGCGCTGGCCGGTGGTGCGCTGCGTGGCCGGATCGAAAGCGCGGATCGAATCGAGCGTGTCGCCGAAGAAGTCGAGCCGCAGCGGCTCGGCGGCGCCCGGCACGAACAGGTCGAGTATGCCCCCGCGGACGGCGAATTCGCCCACTTCGCGCACGGTGGCGACGCGCTCGAAGCCGCTGGTCTCGAGCCGCGAGGCGAGCTTGTTCATGTCGAGCTGGTTGCCGGGCTTTGCCGCAAACGTCTGCGCGGCGATCGCCTCTGCGGGCGGCATGCGCTGCAGAACGGCATTGACCGTGGTCAGTACGAACGCGGGATGCGGCTTCCTGGCCAGAGCGATCATGCCGGCCAGGGCGTCCAGTCGCCGCGCCGCCGCGTCTGCGCCAGGCGACACGCGATCGTAGGGCAGCGAATCCCACGCAGGCAGCTCGAGCGTCGGGACCTTCGGCGCCACGAAGGCCAGCGCATCGCGCATTTGCGGCAGCCGCTGCCCGTCGCGCAGCACGAAAACGATGGGGCCGTCGCCGGCAACGGCGGCGCGCACGGCCTCGAGCGCGAACGCTTCAAAGCCGTCGGCCACGCCATCCACGGAAACCGCGCCGGTCGTGCTCGGCTTGATGCTGATAGGATCGAAGAGCGGCATGATACTCAGACCCGTGAACCGGGCATGCTGGAGATGCGTCTGAACAATGGAGTGTCGAAGGATTCCGGCACCGGAGCCTCGCCGGTAACCCACTTGAGGAGATCCGCATCCGGTACGTCGAGCAAAGCCTCATATTGGGCAAGCTCTTCCGCGTTCAAGTCTGCCATCGCGGCATCGGCGAAACCGCCCATGATCAGATCCACCTCCCGCATCCCGCGATGCCAGGAGCGGAAGCGCGCCTTTCGGCGGCGTGTGTCGAGGGTGCTGTCTGTCATAATGGTCCGGACGCGGGGAGCGCGCGGTATAACGTGGACGGCAGCCTCTGTCAGCCTTTGCGAACCGGACTCGGAAACCTAAGCTGACATCATGCGCCCGCCGATCCTCGACCCGCTCTTTGCCCCTGCGACGGCGCTCGAAGGCGTCGGGCCCAAGCTTGCAGCCATGCTCGGTGAAGTCGTCCCGGCAGACCTGACCGGGCGCGAGTTGCGGGTGGCGGATCTCCTGTTCGTTCTGCCGCACGCGGTGATCGACCGCCGCAAGCGCTACGAGATCGCGCTGGCGCCTGCCGGAACCATCGCCACGCTCGAAGTGACGATCGACCGGCATCAGCCTTCGCCGCGCGGCAGGGCGAATGTGCCCTACAAGGTGTTCGCGTTCGACGACACCGGCGAGATTGCGCTGACCTTCTTCCATGTCCGCGGCAACTGGCTGGAGAAGGCGCTGCCGGTGGGCGAGCGGATGATCGTGTCGGGTCGCATGGAGTGGTTCAACGGCCGGCCGAGCATGGTCCATCCCGACCACATGGTGCCGGTCGAAGAGGCAGGCGTGCTGCCGCTCGTCGAGCCGGTCTACCCGTTGACCGCCGGCCTGTCGCCCAAGGCGCTTCGCAAGGCGGTGGGACAGGCGGTAGCCCGCCTCCCGGAGTTTCCGGAATGGGGTGACGGCAGTTTCGCGGCGCGGCAATCGTTTCCGCCCGTGCGCGAGGCGCTGTTGCGCCTGCACGACCCAGAAACGCCGCTCGACGCCGATCCGTCGAATGCCGCATGGCGCCGGTTGGCCTATGACGAGTTTCTCGCGGGACAGCTCGCGCTCGCGTTGATCCGGGCGAAGACGCGGCGTCTGACCGGACGTCCGCTCACCGGGGACGGAAGCAAGGTCGAGGCCATCGTCGCCGCCCTTCCCTACTCGCTGACGCGCGCGCAAACCGTCGCGCTCTCGGAGATAGAGGCCGATCTCGCGAGCCCTGAACGCATGCTGCGGCTCCTCCAGGGCGACGTCGGCGCCGGCAAGACGATAGTGGCGCTGCTAGCCATGGCGCGCGCCTCCGAAGCCGGTACGCAGTCGGCGCTGATGGCTCCGACCGAGATCCTCGCGCGGCAGCATCTCGCCACCATCGAGCCGCTGGCGGCGAAGGCTGGCATGCGCGTCGCGCTACTCACCGGGCGGCTGAAGGGCCGGGAGCGCGAGGCAGCGCTTGAGGCAATCGCCGATGGTGCTGTCGACATCGTCATAGGAACGCACGCGCTGTTCCAGGAGAGCGTCCGCTTCCGCGATCTCGGCCTGGCCATCGTCGACGAGCAGCACCGCTTCGGCGTCCACCAGCGGCTGGCGATGGGCGCCAAGGGCTCCGCCCCTGACATGCTTGTGATGACGGCGACGCCGATCCCGCGCACACTCGTGCTTACCGCCTTCGGCGACATGGACGTCTCCAAGCTTACGGAGAAACCTGCCGGCCGGCGGTCCATCCGCACCGTCACCATGCCCGCGGAGCGCCTGTCCGAGCTGGTGCAGCGCGTCGGCGAGGCGGTCGACCAGGGCCAGAAGATTTACTGGATCTGCCCGCTGGTCGAGGAATCCGAGATCGCCGGACTAGTCTCGGCCGAAGAGCGTGCGGCAAAGCTGCGCGAACGCTTTGGCGACGCGGTGGGCCTGGTTCACGGTCGGATGCAAGGTCCAGCGAAAGATGCCGCGATGGCCGACTTCAAGGACGGGCGCACCCGCATTCTGGTCGCCACGACGGTTGTCGAAGTCGGCGTCGACGTGCCGGACGCGACGATCATGGTGATCGAACATGCGGAACGCTTCGGCCTGGCACAGCTCCACCAGCTTCGCGGCCGCGTCGGGCGCGGCGCCAGCGATTCGAGCTGCGTCCTGCTCTACAAGGGTGAACTCGGCGAGACGGCGCGGGCACGGCTGGCGATCATGCGCGAGACCGAGGACGGCTTTCGCATTGCCGAGGAAGACTTGAAGTTGCGCGGCCAGGGCGACGTGTTGGGCACCAAGCAGTCGGGCATGCCGGGTTTCCTCGTGGCCCGGCTGGAGCATCATTCCGACTTGCTCGAAGCAGCGCGCGACGATGCGCGTCTTATCCTTCAGCGCGACCCGGAACTGGAATCGCCCCGCGGTCAGGCCCTGCGCGTCCTGCTCTATCTCTACGGCCGCGACGAAGCCGTGCGACTGCTGCGCTCAGGCTGACGATGGAGGCAGGTCGGGTGGGGGCAATTCGGCTGGCGGCTCGTCCTTCCGGCCGCGTCGCCGCTGTTTGCGCTTCGCGGCCTCGGCCATCTCGTTGAGCTTCGCCTGCACGTCCGGCGCGACCAATCCCGCCGAAATCAGGAGCTTGGCAGCGTCCTCGACGCTCATCTCTATGGGGATGACGTCGCTTTCGTCGGCGTAGATAAGGTAGCCCGTCGTCACGTTGGGTGTGATGGGACGGAACACGGCGATGGTGCGGCTATGGCGTCCGGACAGCGCGTGGTTGATCTCCGTCTCCTGCTGCTTGGCGATGAAGACGATCGACCACGCCCCTTTCCGCGGATACTCGAATAGCGCGACCTGCTTGAACAGGTCGTTCCGGTTGGCGAGCACGGTCTCGAAGATCTGCTTCAGCGCGCTGTAGACGTTGCGCACCAGCGGCATGCGCGAAAGCATCCGCTCTCCGAAGCCGAGAACCGCGCGCCCGACGAAGTTGGTGGTGACGAAACCGATCAGCGTGATCAGGAGGAGCGCCACGAGCACGCCGAATCCTGGAACTGCGAAGGGTAGGTAATGATCCGGGTTGTAGCGCTCGGGTATGTAGGGCTTCACCCACGAGTCGACCCAGGCGATCACCGTCCAGGAAAGATATGCCGTTATGGCAACCGGAGCGACCACGATGACGCCGGTCAGGAAATAGTTCCTGAGCCGGGTGAAGCCGCTCGTTCGCTGTGTCTGGATGGGGTCGGCCATACGGTCCCGGCGGTCTGTACGCAGCGATTAGAGCAGCGCCGGCGCGCCGGGACAAACGAATTTGCGACCGCCTGCTACTCGACGGTCACCGACTTGGCGAGGTTTCTCGGCTGGTCGACGTCCGTGCCCATGAACACGGCCGTGTGGTAGGCAAGCAATTGCACCGGCAGCGCGTAGACCAGCGGCGCGATGAACTCCGGCACGTCCGGCAAGACGATGGTGTCGACCGTGCTCACCGTCGCCCTCTCCGCGCCCTTGCGGTCGGTGATGAGGATGATGCGCCCGCCGCGCGCCGCGACCTCCTGCATGTTCGAAACGGTCTTGTCGAAGATGCGGTCGTGCGGGGCGATAACGATCACCGGCATCGTCTCGTCGATCAGCGCGATCGGCCCGTGCTTCAATTCGCCCGCGGCGTAGCCTTCGGCGTGGATGTAGCTGATTTCCTTGAGCTTGAGCGCGCCTTCGAGCGCCAGCGGGAAGCTCGCGTCGCGGCCAAGGTAGAGAACGTGGCGGACCTTCGCCAGTTCGCGCGCCACCTTCTGAATCTGGTCGTCGAGCTTGAGTGCCATCGAAAGGAACCGCGGCGCTTCGGACAATTCGCGGATCATCTTCGCCGCGCCCTTGTCGTTCACCAGACCACGGTCGTGGGCGGCGCGCACCACCAGCGCCGCCAGCACCGACAGTTGGCAGGTGAAGGCTTTTGTCGAAGCGACGCCGATCTCGGGGCCGGCTAGCGTCGGGAAGACGCCGTCGGACTCGCGCGCGATGGTCGAGCCGCGTACGTTGACGATGGAGGCGATCGGCACGCCCTCGCCCTTGCAGTAGCGCAGCGACGCGAGAGTGTCCGCCGTCTCGCCTGACTGCGACACGAACAGCGCCGCACTGGACCGGCCGATCGGCATTTCGCGATAGCGGAACTCCGAGGCGATATCGATGTCGACCGGAAGGCGAGCGTAGCGCTCGAACCAGTATTTCGACACCAGCCCCGAAAGGTACGCCGTGCCGCAGGCCGAGATGGTCAGCCGGTCGAGCTGGCCGAAATCGAACGGCATGTCGAAGGCCTTCGGCAGGCCGGTCGTGAAGTCGAGGTAGTTCGCCAGCGTGTGGGACACGACCTCCGGCTGCTCATGGATTTCCTTCTCCATGAAATGCCGGTGGTTGCCCTTGTCGACCATGTACGACGTGCCTATCGAGCGCTGCATCACGCGGTCGACCGGGCGTCCATTCATGTCGAATATGCGAACGTCCTTGCGGCGAACGACGCACCAGTCGCCATCCTCGAGATAGGTGATCGCGTCCGTGAACGGCGCGAGCGCGATCGCATCGGACCCGAGAAACATTTCGCCCTTGCCGTGGCCTACGGCGAGCGGAGGTCCGTTGCGCGCCCCGACCAGCAGGTCTTCGTCGCCGCGGAACATGATCGCAAGCGCAAATGCGCCTTCGAGCCGGCGCAGCGCGGCATGCGCCGCCTCGACGGGCGGCAGTCCCTTCATGAGCTCGCGCGCAATCAGATGCGCCACCACCTCGGTGTCGGTCTGGGACAGGAACTCGTACCCGTCGTTCTGCAGCTCGGCGCGCAGGTCGGCGAAGTTTTCGATGATGCCGTTGTGGACAATCGCTACATCCTTCGAGAAATGCGGATGCGCGTTGATCTCGTTGGGCACGCCGTGGGTTGCCCAGCGGGTGTGTCCGATGCCGATCGTCCCGCCGAGTGGCTCGGCTCCGAGGCGCTTCTCGAGGTTGATGAGCTTGCCCTCGGCGCGACGCCGCGCCAGCTGGCCGTGCTCGATGGTCGCGACACCCGCGGAGTCGTATCCGCGATATTCAAGCCGCTTCAGAGCGTCCACGATAAGGGGCGCGACCGACGTGTTGCCGACCATTCCAACGATGCCGCACATGTTTGAACCGCCCTCTGCCCCGCGCTTCACCGCCCGCTATGTATGAATTGCGGCGGTTCCGCGGAAGGACACAATAGATTTCGGCCTGACGCCGCCGAACACTAAGCTCAGTCGCGCGAGCTTCCCACAAACCATTGAAAGTACGGTTACCGAGCCTTCTTCGCGGCCAGCAGCCGTTCGCGCAGCACGGTTGCCAAACCGTCCTTGTTGACCTGGCGCGCGCGCCCGAAGGCAACGGCGTCGGCAGGAACAGCATCCGTGACGACGCTTCCGGACGCGACGTAGGCGCCGTCGCCGATCTTGACCGGTGCGACAAGCGCCGAGTTCGAGCCGATGAAGGCGCCCGTACCGATCTCGGTCAGATGCTTTGAGTAGCCGTCGTAGTTGCAGGTAATGGTGCCGGCGCCGATGTTGGCATTGGCGCCGATCACGGCGTCGCCGATGTAGCTCAGGTGATTCACCTTCGCGCCCCGCCCGACTTCTGCCTGCTTGACCTCGCAGAAATTGCCGACCTTCGACTTGTCGCCGAGGCGGGTGCCAGGCCGCAGCCGCGCGAACGGGCCGACGGATACCTGGTCACCGACGATGGCGCCTTCGAGATGCGAAAAGGCGTGTACGGCGACGCCGCTGCCAACCGTTACCCCCGGTCCGAACCAGACGTCTGGCTCGATGACTGTGTCAGCGCCGATCGTTGTGTCGTGCGAAAAATATACGGTCGACGGGTCGATCATCGTTACGCCGGAAAGCATGACGTCGCGGCGTTTCCGGCGTTGCCAGATCTGCTCGGCTTCGGCCAGTTCGGCGCGGTTGTTGACGCCGAGCACGTCGTCGGAATCGACCTCGACCGCGCCAACCCGTAGGCCGGCGTCGTTCCCGATTTCGACGATGTCGGTGAGGTAGTACTCGCCCTTTGAATTGTCGTTGCCGACCGACTCGATCAGCCGCATCGCGTGCCGGCCTGTAATCGCCATAAGACCGCCATTACAGAAGCTTATCAGGCGTTCTTCATCCGAGCAGTCACGCTCCTCTCGGATTGCCACGAGACGGCCGTTGCGCTCGATCAGGCGGCCATAGCCCGTCGGCTTTGCAGTGCGGAAGCCGAACACGACGATGTCGTAGCCGGCAGCAAGCCACTCGCGCGCTTGCATCAACGTTTCGCGGCGGATGAGCGGCGCATCTCCAAACGCGACAAGCAGATCGTCGTAACCGCGCCGGATCGCTTCGCGCGCCGACATGACCGCATGCGCAGTGCCGAGACGCTCGGTCTGGACATACATTTCAACCATCGGCGCAATCACCGCCACGGCATCGCGCACCGCATCGGCCCCGTTGCCGGCAACCAGCGCGATGTCTGCGCCAGCCCCCCGCGCGGCTGCCGCGACATGTGCCACCATCGGCAGACCGGCGATCGGGTGCATCACCTTGGGAAGCTGGCTCTTCATGCGCGTGCCTTCGCCCGCGGCGAGTACCACGCACAGGCAGGATCTTCCGGTCATATCAATCCCACGACAGTTGAGAGTCGGCGCCTTCTAGCACCCTGCGGCGCCGCGCTCCATCGCGCGATCAGCCCAGCGATCCAAGACCAGGAAAGGTTTCGAGAAGCCAGTATCCGGCGCTTTGCATGCCGCCGGTCAGGAAGAGAACGCCGGCCACGACCAGCAGGCCACCCATCACCTTCTCGACGCGGCCAAGATGGACGCGGAAGCGCGCCAGGAAACGCATAAAGGCGCCGGAAAACAGCGCTGCAACAAGGAACGGTATGCCGAGACCGAGAGAATAGGCGGCAAGCAGCGCCGCGCCCTCGCCTACCGTGTCGCGCCCGCCGGCCAGCGTCAGGATCGGGCCGAGAACGGGGCCGATACATGGTGTCCACCCGAACGCAAACGCAAGGCCCATGACGTAGGCAGCGGCCCCGTTGGCCGGCTGGCCCTGCGCCTGAAAACGCGCCTCGCGCGACAGCAGCGGGATGCGAAGTATGCCGAGGAAATTGAGGCCCATGACGATGATGACCAAGCCCGCCACGATCGCCAGTTCCTGCTGCCACGCCCGCAGGAAGCTGCCGATCGTCGACGCTCCGGCGCCCAAAGCCACGAAGACAGTGCTGAAGCCGAGTACGAAGGCGGCCGACGCGTAGAACAGCGCAGCGCGGCTGGCGGGCCTGGCGTCTGTCGGTCCGTTGCCGCGAAACTCGTCCACCGACACGCCGGCCATGTAGCAAAGGTAGGGCGGCACCAGTGGCAGCACGCAGGGCGACAGGAAGGAGATCGCCCCTGCCCCGACCGCACTCAGATATCCCACGTCCAGCGCCATTCATTCACCTTGGTCGCGGCTATAGCGACCGCCCCGTCGCTTTGCCAAACACGAATGCTTGTTGCGACGCAACACTCTGTCGCGCGTTGACCGAATGCAAACATGGGAGCCAACGATGTCTGACGAAAAACGCAAAGAGGTCGAAGTTTCTAAGCGCAAGAACGACGACACTCAGCGCGCCAATGAAGAGATGAACGATAGGTTCAACGACGACCAGGGGAGAAACCCGGACAAGGCACCGGAGCTCAATATAGGCGGATTTCGCGGCAGCGCCGACTGAGTGGTGAGCCGGGAGGGAATCGAACCCTCGACCACATGATTAAAAGTCACGTGCTCTACCGCTGAGCTACCGGCCCACATCCGGCGCGTAGGGCAGCTACCCGGAAAGTGGCGCGGACCATAGGGAGGCGGTCGCTTCGGGTCAACTGTGATTTGAGACGGCGGAACAGAAGAGACTGATCGGCGTTTGTGAGGTCACAAGGGACAACACCCGAGGAGCTTGTCATGAAGAAGACCTTGATTTCATTGTGCGCCGTGGCACTGGCCGCCCCGCTCGCCGTCGCCTCCGCTCCCGCGGTTGCCCAGAACGGCGGGTTCTCGATCCAGTTCGGCACCGGCCCGACCTACGATCGCGACTACCGTTACAGCGACTGGGAAGCACGCCAGATGCGTCGCGAGGCGCGACGCCAGGCCCGTTCCGCATACTACAACGGTTATCGCGGCTATGCTGAACGCCGGCCCGGCTATGTGTATCGCGATGGCTGGTGGTTCCCGGCGGCTGCTTTCGCGCTGGGCGCAATTGTCGGCGGCGCAACCGCCGATGCACCGCGCTACGCCCCGCGCGTTCGAGCTGGTTCGGCGCACGTCGAGTGGTGCTATGACCGCTGGAAATCCTATCGCGCGTCGGACAACACTTATCAGCCGAACTCCGGCCCGCGTCGTCAGTGCGTGTCGCCGTACAGCTGATCGACAAGATACAGCAGAGAAAAGGCCCGCTAGTAGCGGGCCTTTTTGTTACGCCTGGAAGTCCGGCAGGCTCTTGAACGCAGAGCGCAGCGCAAGCGACCAGCCGTCCGACACCTGCCTGTAGTACGGATTGTCATGCGTGATCCGCGAGCGATGGGTCACGGTGAAGGTGTCTCGCTCGTAATACAGGAAATCGAGGGGCAGCCCGACCGACAAGTTCGACTTCAGAGTCGAGTCGAAAGACACCATCAGAAGCTTTGCGGTTTCCTCGAAGCTCATTGTCGGCTCGTATGCGCGCACCAGGATGGGTTTTCCGTACTTCGTCTCGCCGATCTGAAAGAACGGCGTGTCTTCCGTGGCCTCGATGAAATTGCCCTCCGGATAGACCATGAAAATGCGCGGCTCCGTGCCCTTGATCTGGCCGCCGAGCACGAACGATGCGCGAAACGAGTCGGCGTTCTGCCCGTCGCTCGAGGATTTGGCGATGACTTCCTTCACCGTGTCACCAACAAGCCTCGCCGTCTGGAACATCGATGGGGTCTGCAGGATGGATGGCGAGCGGTCGGCGGGCGCCTTGGTGCGCTCGTCGAGCAGCGAAACGACGGCCTGGGTGGTCGCGAGATTCCCTGCCGCGAGCAGCACGATGACGCGCTCGCCCGGCTCCTCCCAGACATACATCTTGCGGAAGATCGAGATCGAATCCATGCCGGCGTTGGTGCGCGTGTCGGACATGAACACGAGCCCACGATTGAGGCGGAGACCGACGCAATAAGTCATGTGAATCGAACCGGCTGAAAAGACGGTCGATTACTGCTCGACCGTGATCGCGACCGCAAGGCGTTCGTTGGCCCTGCCCAATATGATTCCCGACACTGGTGCAGCTTCGCGATAGTCGCGGCCGCATGCCACGCGAACGTACTTCTCGTCGGGGCACATGTCGTTGGCGGCGTCGAAGCCAACCCAGCCAAGCCCGTCCACATGCGCCTCTGCCCATGCGTGGCTAGCCACCTGCTCGGTCTTGTCGTCCATCAGCAGGTAGCCGCTGGCGTAGCGTGCGGGCATGCCGAGGAGACGCGCCGCGGCGATGAAGACATGAGTATGGTCCTGGCACACCCCGGTCGACTGCGACAGCGCCTCTTCGGCGGTGGTCGCGATGCTGGTGCTGCCCGGCTCCCACGCGATACGGTCGTGCACGATCTTCATCAGCGCATGGAGGCGCTCGATCTGCGCGCCTTCGGGCACCTCGCGCGCCAGCGCCTGAAGTTTCTTGCCCGGTTGGGTGAGATCTGTTGGCGGCTGGAAGAGCCAAAGCGGGGCGAAGCCGCGATGGGGGCCGAGCACCCCCGCCTTGTCGAAGGTCTCGACCTCCCCGGTCGCGGTGACCGCGATGGTCCGGGGCTCGCCGCTGACACTCACCAGCCGGGTCTCGTTGTCGTATTGGTCGGCGTAGCGAAGCTCTTCGCGCGCACCTTCGATCGCGAGGCTCCACGTTGTGACCTTCTGGGTCGCGCTACTCTTCGGAACGAGTCTGAGCCGCTGCAGAGCGTACGCGACAGGCTGCTCGTAGGAGTACTCCGTGCGGTGAGTGATCTTCAGCCGCATCGGATTCGCCTCTCAGTAGAAACGGTAGCTCGTGGCGACTTCGTCGCCGAGCCGGTTGTTGTCGCTGATGAAGTCGGTCAGGAACTCGTGCAGCCCGGACTCGAACACATCCTTGATCGTGCTCGTCCTCAGGCGCTGCATGGCCTGCGCGACCGTGTCGTGGCACGGGTGCCGCGCGCCGTAGATGTCGGCCAGGTAGTTCAGGCTCTTGAAGATGTTTTCGTAGCAGAAAGCCAGCGACCGCGGCATGCGGCGGTTGAGGATCAGGAAGTCGGCGATGTTGGTCGGCCGGTATTCCGCGTCATAGACCCAGCGGTAGGCTCGGTGCGCCGATACCGAACGCAGGATCGATTCCCACTGGTAATTGTCGAGAGACGAGCCGACCCAGGACACCGAGGGCAGCAACACGTAATATTTCACGTCGAGGATACGTGCGGTATTGTCCGCGCGCTCGACGAAGGTGCCGATCCGCGAAAAATCGAAGATCTCGTTGCGCAGCATCGTACCGTGGAACGCGCCGCGTATCAGCGCCGTCTCGCGCTTGATCGCGTCGAGTACGTTCGGCAGGTCGCGCTCGTCGATGGGGTTGGCGAGCATCCGCCGAAGCGCCATCCACGCCTCGTTGATGCTCTCCCATGTCTCGCGCGTCAGCGCCGTTCGCACCATCCGGGCGTTCGACCGGGCGATCTCGATGGACGCCAGCACGCTCGACGAGTTGTTGGTGTCGCGCAACAGGAAGTCGAAGACGTTCGCGGCGGTGAGTTCGCGGCCGCTGTCGGTAAAGGCCCACTGCGCGCCGGCACTGGCCAGCACGGAAGACCATTCGTCGCCGGAGGTAGCCGTCCGCGTCAGCGCGAGCCGCAGCCCGGCATCGACCAGGCGCGCCATGTTCTCGACGCGCTCGATATAGCGGTTCATCCAGTAGAGGCCGTTGGCCGTCCGACCGAGCAGCATTATGCGGCTCCGCCGCTGATACGCCAGTTGGCAGTCGGCAATCGGCAGTTGCGCCCCGGCATCAAGTTGACTTCTCCAAAGTGCGAATAAGCGAACGGAGCATTTTGCCGACTCCTTCTGCGCTTTCGAGGATCATCGCTTCCGTTTCCGGTGCGAGGTAGCCTACCCGCGCCGAAATTATCACGTGGGTCTCGACCTCCTTCAAAGACCCCTGCGCAATCCGCAGGAAATGTACATAAGAGCCTTTGTGATCGCGTCCGTACCCCTCCGCGATGTTCGCCGCGACAGAGCTTGCCGCCCTCCGAAGCTGTGAAGTCACTCCGTAAATCTCGGTTGCTGGAAACATCTTTGTCGCCGAATAGCAGTTGACGGCAAGCTCGATCGCGAGCTTCCAAACGCGGAGGTCGCGGTATGACTTGATCGTCCCTAATGAGGCGACCGCGTCCGACTGCCGACTGCCGCTTGGCGACTGCCCCTCAGTCATCCAGCACCCACGTATCTTTCGTGCCGCCGCCCTGGGACGAGTTCACCACCAGCGAGCCTTCCTTCAGCGCAACCCTGGTGAGGCCGCCCGGAACGATCTGCACGCGGTCAGAAACGAGAACGTAGGGGCGCAGGTCGACGTGGCGCGGCGCCAGGCCCTTCTCGGTCAGGATCGGACAGGTCGAGAGCGCCAGCGTCGGCTGCGCGATGTAGTTCGCCGGGCGTGCCTCGAGCTTCTTGCGGAACGTCTCGATGTCCTTCTTGCTCGCGGTAGGTCCGACGAGCATGCCGTATCCGCCCGAGCCGTGAACCTCCTTCACGACCAGTTCGGAAAGGTGCTCCAGTACGTATTTCAGGCTGTCCGCCTCGGCGCAGCGCCATGTCGGAACGTTCGGCAGGATAGCCTTGCGGCCGGTATAGAACTCGACGATTTCCGGCATGTACGAGTAGATGGCCTTGTCGTCGGCGATGCCTGTGCCCGGCGCGTTGGCGATCGTGATGTTGCCGGCGCGGTAGACGTCCATGATGCCGGGCACGCCGAGCGTGGAATCCGGCCGGAACGTCATCGGGTCGAGGTAGGCGTCGTCGACCCTGCGGTAGAGCACGTCGATCTGCTTGTAGCCCTCGGTGGTGCGCATTGCGACGTGCCCGTCGACGACCCGCAGATCCTGCCCCTCGACCAGCTCGACGCCCATCTGGTCGGCAAGGAAGGCGTGCTCGAAGTAGGCTGAGTTGTAGAGGCCTGGCGTCAGCACGGCGATCGTCGGATTGCCCAGGAGGTTCGCCGGTTTCACCGCGGAAAGCGACTGGCGCAGCAGCGACGGATAATTCTCGACCGGCAGCACCTTCACTTGACGGAACAGCTCG
The DNA here is from genome assembly GCA_023457435.1 of Pseudomonadota bacterium. Lineage (GTDB taxonomy): Bacteria > Pseudomonadota > Alphaproteobacteria > Rhizobiales > Rhizobiaceae > RCIO01. Next base: position 30,549 of record JAEWLS010000018.1, on the reverse strand, counting down.
GGGAAGAGCTGCATCATCGTCTCGCGGTTCTCCAGCATGTACGAGACGCCGGACGGCGTGCGGGCATTGTCCTCGAGGACGAAGAATTCGTTCTCGCTGGTGCGCACGATGTCGACGCCGATGATGTGCGTGTACACGCCGCCGGGCGGGCGCAGGCCGATCATCTCAGGCGTGAATGCCTCATTTTCGGCGATCAGCCGCTTCGGGATCCTGCCGGCGCGCAGGATCTCCTGCCGATGGTAGATGTCGTCAAGGAACGCGTTCAGCGCGCGAACGCGTTGCTCGATGCCCTGGGTCAGCTTGCGCCACTCGGGCCCCGAGATGATCCGCGGAACGATGTCGAAGGGGATCAGCCGCTCTGCGGACTCGGCCTCGCCGTAGACCGCGAACGTGATGCCGGTCTTGCGAAACACGCGCTCGGCGTCGTGCATCTTCTCGGTCAGTCGCGCCGGGTCCTGCGCGCTGAACCACTCGTTATATGCTTCGTATGGTCGTCTTAGGCCGGCCTCTGCCGGACGCATCTCATCGAACGCTACCAAAGCACGCTCCCCTCGCAGCGCATTTCAACGAAAGCGGCACCGGAAAAGCAAGTGCCTTCACCCATTTACGCGCCACCGCCGCCAGCGGCGTCGACAACTGCGTGCTATGCGTGCACCTGGAGGCTCCCTGCAGCGAGGTTGGGCAAAGCGTGCCTCGAAGTTGAGCCTGCGTCATTCGCATGAAACCGCGACCATGTCTGTTGCGTATGTTACTTTGAGTCCGTCGCCGGATACCCCCGCCGGGCATGATGTCCAGGAACGGAGACTTGCTGTGCCGAGACTGCTGCCTGCCATCGTCGCAATGGCGTTGTCGTCGAGTCCCGCCTTCGCGGGGGAAGCCGAGGTCAAGGCGGCGCAATCGTCTATCGAAGCGCAGTTGCGCGCATTCGCGGCCGGCGACAACGCCGCCGCCTACTCTTACGCAGCGCCGAACATCCAGCGCATCTTCCCGGATGTCGAGCGCTTCATGGGCATGGTGCAGAACGGGTATCAGCCCGTCTGGAAGCCGCGAAACTACGCGTTCGGCAAGACCAAGGAAGTTTTGGCCGGCTCGATCGTTCAGCAGCTGCTGCTCGTCGGACCGGACGGGAAGGACTATGAAGCGATCTACACTTTAGAGCTCCAGCCGGATGGCACCTTCCGTATCACTGGCGTGAGCCTCCGCGGCACCAACGCGCTCGGCGCCTGAGATCAGCTTTTGCCAAACCACTGAAGAACGGCCACGGTCAGGCTGGACACCAGCGCACCGAGAACCGTTCCCCACAGGGTGTCGACCATTGCGAGCGTCGAATCGAAGCCGCGAATGACGGAAAGCGCTGTCGCGTTGTAGGTCATGTAGGTGAAGAACCCGAGCAAGGCACCGTTCGCAGCGGCCGTCTGCCAGCTTCCCTGCGCAAGCCCGGCACTGATGGCGAAGTACACCAGGCCGACAACGTAAAGCGCGTAGAACGCCGCTGCGACGCCCCAGCGCTGGGAATCGGCCATCAGCTCCCCCATCCTCGAAGTGTAGAAGCTGCGCGCGATGAGCCCGAGCCAGACGGCATCGAGGATCAGGAACAGGACAAGCGCTATTCCGTAGGCTTGGGCGTATCTCACGACGATCTCCGCGGTGTTTCGTCTAGGAGATACGTGTCCGGCGTTCTGCGGTTTTGCCCGCCGGCGAATTTTCTTCAACGCGGCGGAATATCCCCCCGCGCCCAGGCCTCGCTGATTTCGGCGGCTCGTTCGCCGAAGCGTCCTGCCTCGATCGAAGTCCGGATATCGGCCATCAGGCGTTGATAATAGGCGATGTTGTTCCAGGAGAGCAGCATGGCGCCGAGCGCCTCGCCTGACTTGATCAGGTGGTGCAGGTACGCGCGTGAATAGTCGCGCGCGGCCGGGCAGTCGCTTTCTTCGTCCAAAGGACGCGGGTCGTCTGCATGGCGAGCGTTGCGCAGGTTGACGCGCCCTCGCCGCGTGAATGCGAGACCATGGCGCCCCGAGCGCGTCGGCATAACGCAATCGAACATGTCGATACCGCGTGCAACCGACTTCAGTATGTCGTCCGGCGTGCCAACACCCATCAGGTAACGAGGCTTGTGGGCCGGCAGGATCGGGCACGTTGCGTCGAGCATGTCCAGCATCACCGCCTGCGGTTCGCCGACGGCTAGGCCGCCAACGGCGTAACCTTTCAGGTTCATTCCCGCGAGGGCCGTCGCGGAGCGCTCACGCATGGCGGGGCTGTCGCCGCCTTGCACGATGCCGAACATGGCTTTGCCGGGCTGATCGCCGAAAGCGATCCTGCAGCGATCGGCCCAGCGAAGAGACAGTTCCATCGCCTTCTCGATCTCGGCCGGCGTCGCTGGCAGCGCCACACACTCGTCGAGCTGCATCTGGATGTCGCTGTCGAGCAGGCCCTGGATCTCGATCGACCGTTCCGGGCTCATCTCATGGATCGCGCCGTCGAGGTGGCTCTTGAAGGTGACCTTCTGCTCGTCGATCTTGCGTAGTTGCGACAGCGACATGACCTGGAAACCGCCGCTGTCGGTCAGGATCGGCCACGGCCAGCGTGCGAATTCGTGCAGGCCCCCGAGCCTCGCGACACGCTCCGCCCCGGGGCGCAGCATCAGATGATAGGTATTGCCGAGGATGATATCGGAGCCGGCGTCGCGCACCTGGTCGAGATACATCGCCTTGACCGTTGCTACCGTCCCGACAGGCATGAAGGCGGGCGTGCGCACGACGCCGCGCGGCATCGAAACCTCCCCTCGGCGCGCTTGGCCATCGGTGGCGGTCACGCGAAATGAGAAGTTCTGGTTCAATGCGCATGTTCCGGGAAGAGAAGGCTGGAATCGCCGTACGAATAGAAGCGATACCCACTGGCGATGGCGTGGGCATAGGCGGCACGCATCGTTTCGAGGCCGCTGAATGCCGATACCAGCATGAACAGCGTCGATCGCGGCAGATGGAAGTTCGTCATCAGGGCATCTACGGCGCGAAACCGGTAGCCTGGGGTGATGAAGATATCGGTGGAGCCTGACCATTCGGCCAGGGAGCCGTCGGCGGCGGCAGCGCTTTCGAGCAGACGCAGGGAGGTCGTGCCGACCGCGACAACGCGCCCTCCCCGTGCTCGCACGGCATTGAGCGCCGTTGCAGTCTCGGCCGAAACGTGCCCGCTTTCGGAATGCATTCGATGGTCGGCGGTGTCGTCCGCCTTTACCGGGAGAAAGGTACCCGCACCGACGTGGAGCGTCACGAAATGGCGCTCGATCCCATGGGCGTCGCAACGGGCCAGCAATTCCGGTGTGAAGTGCAGTCCTGCCGTCGGTGCGGCAACGGCACCCTCCTCGCGGGCATATACTGTCTGGTAGTCGACGCGGTCCCGCTCATCCTCAGGGCGCTTGCCGGCAATGTAGGGCGGCAGCGGTATGTGCCCGGCGGCATGGATAGCCTCGTCGAGGGCCGGACCGGAAAGGTCGAATGCGAGCAGCACCTCGCCCGCCTCACGCTTTTCGGACACCGTGGCGTCGAGCGTACCGAGCATGCAGACTTCGCCGTCGTGGCCGAAGCGGATGCGCTCGCCGGCTTCGACGCGCTTGGCCGGGCGAAGGAACGCGAGCCATTCCGAGGCGCTGACACGCATGTGGAGAAGCGCCTCGACACGGGCAATCGTGTCGCCGCGAGTGCGGCGGCCCTCGAGCCGAGCCGGTATCACCTTGGTATCGTTGAAGACCAATGCATCGCCCGGCTGGAGCAGGTCAGGCAACTCCCGGACCGAGCGATCCGAAAGCGGTTTGCCCGGACGCACCACCAGAAGCCGCGCCGCATCGCGCGGCGAAGCAGGCCGCAGCGCAATGCGATCGTCGGGAAGGGCGAAGTCGAAGAGGTCTACCTTCATTCCGGCTCGGGGGCAGCAACCGACCGCGCGCCATTCGTCACAAGTCAACGACGCAGTCCGCCTGGTGGTCGGTCTCAGTAAACGACAAAGGCGGACAGATGTCTGTTCTGTGCTCCGGCGAGCGAAATGTCCACGGGGCCAATCGCCGCGCCGCGACTACCCGCGCAACGAGCAGTCCATGATCCAGGACCCTTTCCCTTCCATCGCGAAGACACCGGCAGAATGATCGGCCAGATTGACCACCCGCAGGCGTCCGATGATCTGCTCCAGATTGTCGTCCATGAAGTCGACGGCCATGAAGCGGTCGTCCTCGAAGGCCTGTCCGACCCTTATCGGCGTGCCCGGGGCGTAGGATTGATCGGACGACCAGACTTCCTCGCCCACCGTGACGACCGTGCGCAGGATGCTGATCACCTGAAGGCGCCCGACAAGCATGTCAACCGATGCGCCGTCGCCCTCACAATAGATGTCGCCGGTTGCATAGGCAGGGCTCGCGCCGAGCGCCGACGCCGCGAGAAGCGTGGCGAATGCCGCGCGATGGATAGTCTTCATGATCCAATGTCCCCCAAAGGAAATGCCTGCGCGGCTGTTTGAGCTGCGCAGGCATCGGGACGATTGCGGGGGCGATCCTGTCTGTTTCCGGCCGGTTTCGCCGGATTGATCAAGCCGGAATGTCGGCGGCCACTTTCATCGACACGATCTTGTCGGGATCCTGCACCGGCTCGCCGCGCTTGATCTTGTCGACATTGTCCATGCCCTCGATGACCTGACCCCAGACCGTGTACTGACGGTTCAGAAAGCTTGCATCGTCGAAGCAGATGAAGAACTGCGAGTTCGCCGAATTCGGGTTCTGCGCGCGCGCCATCGAGCAGGTGCCCCGACCGTGGTTCATGTTGGAGAATTCGGCCTTCAGGTCCGGCTTTTCGGAGCCGCCCATGCCCGCGCGAGCCGGAGCGAAGCCCGGCTTCGTCGAGTTTCCGAACTTCACGTCGCCGGTCTGGGCCATGAAGCCTTCGATGACGCGGTGGAAGACGACGCCGTCGTAGGCGCCCTCGCGCGCCAGTTCCTTGATGCGCGCGACATGGCCGGGCGCCAGCTCCGGGAACATTTCAATGACCACCTTGCCCTTGGTGGTCTCCAGGACCAGCGCGTTTTCCTTATCCTTGATCTCGGCCATCGGCCCGTCCTTTCTTGTGTTGTTAGTTGTCGGCCGCGATGCGCGCGCGGATGATGCGGTCCGGCTGGGAAACCGAGCCGTTGTTGGCGGCAGAGCCCTTCTTGATCCTGTCGACCAGGTCCATGCCCTTCTCGACCTTTCCGACGACCGTGTAGCTGCCGTCGAGGTGCGAGGCCGGCGCGAACATGATGAAGAACTGGGAGTTCGCCGAGTTCGGATCCTGAGAACGCGCCATGCCGACCGTTCCGCGAACGAAACTCTCGCTCGAGAATTCGGCCGGAAGGTCCGGCTTGCTGGAGCCGCCCATGCCGGCCATGTCGGGCTGGAAGTCCTTCTCCATGTTACCGTACTGGACGTCGCCGGTCTGGGCCATGAAGCCCGGTATGACGCGGTGGAAGGCGACATTGTCGTAGGCCTTCTCGCGCACCAGCGCCTTGATCTGGGCCACATGCTTCGGCGCGAGGTCCGGCCGCAGGACGACCGTGACGTCGCCGTCCTTCAGCGTGATGACCATCGTATTTTCCGGCTCAGCGGCGAGCGCCGGCACGGCCAGTGCGGCGACGCCCGCGGCGAGAACGAACGGCAGAGCGCGCCTGGAAAGCTGCATGGTATGCTCCTTGATGTGGATCAGGATTTGAACTTCGCCTTGAGCGGCCCGACGACCGCCGACGGAACGAATGGGGCGATATCACCGCCCATTGAGGCGATCTGGCGCACGAGTGTGGCGGTAATCGTACGCACCGACGGGCTCGCGGGCAGAAAGACGGTTTGCAGCTCCGGCGCCATCGTCTCGTTCATGCCGGCCATCTGCATTTCGTAGTCCAGATCGGTGCCGTCACGCAGGCCTCGAATGAGCAGCGATGCCTCGAATTTCCGCGCCGCGTCGATCAGTAGACCCTCGAAGGCCACGACCTTCAGTCGTGACGCGTCAGCGCCTAGCTCTTCGCGAAATGTCTTCTCGATCAGCTCCTGGCGTTCCTCGAAGGAAAACAGTGGCGTCTTCGACGCCTGCTTTCCAATACCAACGTAGATCGTGTCGGCGACCGCCAACGATGCCTTGAGCACGTCGAGGTGACCGTTAGTCGGCGGGTCGAATGAGCCTGCGTAGAAGGCAGTGCGGTGCGTCATGCGCGGCGTTCTAGCGGCGACCGCCACCCATGGCAATCGGCCCGCGGCGGCGTGAACGGCCAATGAACGCGCGTATCAGCGCGGGTTCAAGTTGAAACACGCAATGGTGACCGCGCGATCACAGTGAAACCAAATTCGCAGATGATCGTTACTGACCGGCAAGGAGACCACCGCCATGATGATCTACATGCTCGCCGCCGCAATGACGCTGGCCATGCTCATCGCAACGGCCTTCAGCCTTCACCAGGAAGCAGGCCGCGCCAAGGCTCGGGTGCGCGAACGCAGCCGCAATCCGTACATGTATCGTTGAGTTTCATTACCGGGCGGCGTCCCTGACGCCCGGACAATCAGCGGCACCGGGCCCTCCAGCCGGTGCCGCTTTTTCTTTTTCGCTTCGCGTTACTGGTCGCCGTCTCGCGCTGGCTCGGTCTCTTCTTTCGGCTCCGTGATCCGTTCGACGGAGACCACCTTCTCGCCCTCTGCGGTCTTGAAGATCGTTACGCCCTTGGTAGCGCGGCTGGCGATACGGATGCCCGTGACAGGCACACGAATCAGTTGACCGCCATCCGAGACGAGCATGATCTGGTCTTCGTTCTCGACGGGAAAAGCGGCAACGAGCGCACCGATCTCGTCCCTCTTCGAAACGTCGGTAGCCCTGATTCCCTTGCCACCGCGGCCGGTAAGCCGGAAATCGTATGACGATGCCCGCTTGCCGTAGCCATACTCGCTGACCGTCAGCACGAACTGCTCGCGCGCCTTGAGCTCTTCATATCGATCCGGAGACAGTTCGGCGTCTTCCGCGACCTCCTCGCCCACCAGCGTGACGTCTTCCGACTCATCGTCTGACAGTGCTTTCCGCTCGAGTACCGCTTGCTTGAGATAGGCGGCTCGTTCGGCCGGATCCGCGTCGACATGCGCAAGAATTGCCATCGATATCACCTTGTCGCCGCCGCTGAGCGCTATGCCGCGCACACCGAGCGACGAACGGCCGGCGAACACGCGAACATCGGTAACCGGGAAGCGGATGCACTGGCCCGAGCTTGCGGTCAGGAGCACGTCGTCGAACTCGTTGCAGGTTGCGACGCCCAGGATCTCGTCACCGTCCTCATCGAACTTCATCGCGATCTTGCCGTTCCGCTTCACGTCGGCGAAGTCGCTCAGTTTGTTGCGCCGAACCGTGCCCCGGGTCGTCGCGAACATGACGTCCAGGTCCGCCCAGGTAGCTTCGTCTTCAGGCAGCGGCATGATCGTTGTGATGCGCTCGCCTTCCTCCAGCGGCAGCATGTTGCGCAGAAACTTTCCACGCGCTTGCGGCGTCCCAATGGGCAGGCGCCAGACTTTCTCCTTGTAGACGATGCCGCGCGACGAGAAGAACAGGATCGGCGTATGCGTGCTGGCGACGAACAGGCGGGTGACGAAGTCCTCATCCTTCGTCGCCATGCCGGACTTGCCCTTACCGCCGCGAGCCTGAGCGCGGTATAGCGACAGCGGGACGCGCTTGATGTAGCCCTCGTGCGTCACGGTGACGACCATATCCTCGCGCTGGATAAGGTCCTCGTCTTCCATGTCGGCGCCGCCGTCGACGATCTCCGTGCGACGGGGCGTGGCGAACTCGTCGCGAACCGCGGCGAGTTCGTCCTTGACGATCTGCTGTATGCGCGCGCGCGAACCGAGGATATCGAGGAAGTCGGTGATCTCGGTGCCGATCTTGTTCAGCTCGTCGGCAATTTCGTCGCGGCCGAGAGCCGTCAGGCGCTGGAGGCGCAGCTCCAGGATGGCGCGCGCCTGCTCGTCGGAGAGGTTGTAGGTGCCGTCATCGTTGATGCGGTGGCGCGGATCGTCGATCAGAAGGATGAGCGACTCGACGTCCTTGGCCGGCCAGCGACGGGTCATCAGCTGCTCGCGCGCCGCCGCAGGATCCGGCGCCTGGCGGATCGTGCGGATGACCTCATCGATGTTGGCGACGGCGATCGCCAGGCCCACCAGCACGTGAGCCCGTTCGCGCGCCTTGCGCAGCAGATACTTGGTGCGCCGCCCGATCACCTCTTCGCGGAAGGACACGAACGCCCGCAGCATGTCGAGCAGCGTCATGACTTCTGGCTTGCCGCCGTTGAGGGCGACCACGTTGGCGCCGAAAGAGGTCTGCAGCGGCGAAAAGCGATAGAGCTGGTTCAGGATGACGTCCGCATTGGCATCCTTCTTCAGCTCGATGACGACACGATAGCCCTGCCTGTCGCTTTCGTCGCGGATGTCGGAAATGCCCTCGATGCGCTTGTCCTTGACGAGCTCGGCCATTTTCTCCTGCATCGTCGCCTTGTTCACCTGATAGGGAACCTCAGTGACGATGATGGCCTCGCGTTCGCCGCGGATTGGCTCGACGTGCACTTTGCCGCGCATCTGGATCGAACCGCGGCCGGTCGAGTAGGCGGAGTAGATCCCCGTGCGCCCGAGGATGATGCCGCCGGTCGGGAAATCCGGTCCCGGAATGATGTCCATCAATTCGGGAAGTTCGATCGCGGGATTATCGATCAGCGCGATGCAGCCGTCGATCACCTCTCCGAGATTGTGCGGCGGGATGTTGGTGGCCATGCCGACCGCGATTCCGCCCGAGCCGTTGACCAGCAGATTGGGGAAACGCGCGGGCAGCACCTTCGGCTCAGAGCCGGAGCCGTCGTACGTCTCCTGGAAGTCGACGGTTTCCTTGTCGATGTCCTCGAGCAATTCATGCGCGACCTTGGTTAGCCGCGATTCGGTGTAACGCATGGCCGCCGGCGGATCGCCGTCCACCGAGCCGAAATTGCCTTGCCCATCGATGAGCAGCACGCGCAGCGACCAGTCCTGCGCCATGCGGACCAGCGCGTCGTAGATCGATGCATCTCCGTGCGGGTGATACTTACCCATCACGTCGGCCACCGGGCGGGCCGACTTCACGTACTTGCGGTTCCAGTGGTAGCCGCTTTCGTGGCTGGCATAGAGGATGCGCCGGTGCACCGGCTTCAGACCGTCGCGGACGTCGGGAAGCGCGCGGCTCACAATCACGCTCATGGCGTAATCGAGGTAGCTGCGCTGCATCTCCTCGACGATGGAGATCGGCTCGATGTCGTCCGGCCCGGCTCCGCCTGGCTTTGTCTGGTCAGTCAAGATTGGTCACGATGCTGTTGGGAATCGGAATTCTTCTGTTTTCTTATATAGGAAGCCCGCGCCGATAACCAATTCGGCGGCCTCACAGCGATGCCAAGACGGATGCTGAAACTCCTTTGAATTTCAATGCGTTGCTCGGAGCGGTCCGAGCCGCTGCTTGACTGTCCACAGCAGACGCTTCCAGACTCGCGCAAACGCGGCTTGCAGCCACCGTTTTGCCGTAGCCGAAACTCGACTAGGCTCCGGTCGATCTGCTGGCAGGAGGGGTCCGGTGCCGAGCTTCGAGACGAGCTTCAACGCTTTTGTCACACTGCTTGTAACGATCGATCCGCTGGCGCTCGGGCCACTATTCCTCGCCCTGACGTCCGGCATGAACCGGTCGGAGCGGGGTCAGGTGGCGGTCCGCGCCAGCATCATCGGCTTCTCGGTCCTGGCTCTGTTTGCGCTTGCCGGCGCGGCGATCCTCAACGTCTTTGGCATCACCCTGCCAGCGTTCCGCGTCGCCGGCGGCATCCTGCTCTTCGTGATCGCCTTTGACATGATCTTCGAGCGCCGCCACCAGCGACACGAGAAGAGCGCCGAGCGGGCGGTGACGCGCGACATGATCCACAACATCGCCGCCTTTCCCCTCGCCATCCCGCTGATTGCAGGACCGGGCGCCATCTCCGCCTCCGTGCTGATTTCCGGCGGCTATCCAGGCTGGCAGAACAAGGCAATGCTGCTGGCCATCATCTTCGTCTGCCTGGTCATAACCTGGCTGGTCTTCGTCCTTTCGGAGCGTATCGACGGGCTGTTGGGGGAGACCGGGCGCTCGATCCTGACACGCCTTCTCGGCGTCATCCTCGCGGCGCTCGCCGTCCAGTTCTTCGCGGACGGAGTGAAAGCCTTAATTGCCCTGTGATGGCACGGTGATTACGCCGCGACGAAGCCGCCTGCTGCAGCCACACCGCTGACTGGAAGCAGCAGCCGCAAAGTCGGCGCGCGATCGAGATCGAGGTCGTTCGGGTACTCCTCGCGCTGGGCAAACTGTCCGGTGTCGCGGACAAGGCCCTGCCCTTCGATCCATTCGATCATGTGGAGATAGTGCTCGACCACACCACCATCGTCCGGCCCATGCCAGGAGGAGACAAAATTCATTTCGGGAAGTTCGATGGTGTCGAAACCCGTAGAATCGAGTTCACCGACATCGGCCGCAATGCCGACGAAATAGCGCACGCTGCACGCGCGCACGTTCCACGTGAGCACGACCAGCGGACTTCGCCATATTCCAGCGGTGCGTTCCGACAACGTCTTTGCGCGCGCAAGAAGCACTTTCAGGGCTCCCGCCCGCACCTCGTCGTGCGAACCTTCCCAGTACGATCCCACAAGCCGGTGGGCGGGCCGTTCCGACAGGGTGATCGCGTGCGATCCGGATGCCGGCAGTCCGCAGCGATCGCACATCTCAGCGGGCCGCGCCTAGAAGGGAATGTCGTCGTCGAGGTCCTTGGCGAACGAACCCCGCCCGCCGCGTTCTTCCGCCGGGCCGGAATGTCCGAAGTCGCCGCCGCGGCCGCCGCCTTGAGACCGGCCGCCATAGCTGCTGCCGCCACGGTCGTATCCGATCTCGCCGCTGTCGCCACCCTGCCCGCGAGAATCCAGCATCTGCAACTCGCCACGGAACTTCTGAAGCACGATTTCGGTGGTGTACCGCTCGACGCCGTCCTTCTCCCATTTGCGAGTCTGAAGCTGACCTTCGATGTAAACCTTCATGCCCTTCTTAAGGTACTGCTCGGCGACCTTGGCAAGGTTGTCGTTGAAAATGACGACCTGATGCCACTCGGTCTTTTCGCGGCGCTCGCCCGAATTTTTGTCGCGCCAGCTCTCCGACGTCGCGATGCGCAGGTTGACGACCGGCTCGCCGGAATTGAGCCGCCTGATCTCAGGATCTGCACCCAGGTTTCCCACCAGGATAACCTTGTTCACGCTACCCGCCATGTCCGTCTCCGCGCTTGTCCGAAATCGTGTTCCAGCGAGTACACCACGCCGCTGGCCGCGGCAAATGTCGGCTGCACGCCGGCTGTGAACAAGTATGTTCACTATATGTTCTCGTATGCGCGGTCAACTCAAACCGCGTGTTAGGGATTAATCAGCTTCTTCTCCACGCTCGACAGAAGCTCCGTCCAGACCTCTGCGCTGTCTTCGAAAGTACGGTCCGAGACACCTGAAACCATATTGACATCGTACTCGAGGATCACATCCTTGTCCTCGTCGAGGTAGACCTTGCCGTAGCGGGTGTCCTTGTTCCACGCATTCAAGGCGTCGAGCGCGACGTCCTTGTCCCAATATGCCCAGAACTGAACGCTGCGACAGTTGGCGTTGTCGGTGCAGCCATAAAAGTAGAGCTGGAACTCCTTGCCGTCGGCGCGGGCACTGATTTTGGGATTTCCTGTGGACGAACTGGTCTCCACGCGCGCGATGCCAAAGCCCTTCAAGATCGCCGCGAGCTTGTCCGGATCGGTGGCGTCGATCATGTCTGAAGCTTGCGCAGGTGCAGCAGCGCTTGGAGGCGATGGCGCGCTAGGCGGCGGCGAGGCTTGCGTGCGGAGCTTGCGTGCCGACGGCGTTTGCTGCTGTGCGACCGACGTCGTCGACATCAGCGCTGCGATTGCCGCAGCGGCAAGAAATGGAGAAAACTTCCGCATAGTCATCCTCCGAGACTTGCGGATGATGGCTCGAAAATATCGGTTGAAGCAAGCATGAGTGGCCTCTCCAGGTCTCTTTGGGGCACGAAAAAGCCCCGCCTCCTGATTGGAGAACGGGGCCGAGATGTTTGGGTTCTGTACCCTACGCCGCGCGATTTACGCCGGCTCTGTCTCGGATGCTTCGCGGCTTGGCCGACGATCCGACTGAGGTCTCTGCGATTTGGGTGCTAACGGTCGTCCGGGTTTGCCGGCCTTCAGGCGGCGCCTAGGCCGACCGCGGCTCCGCTCGACGGCGGAGCCTGATGGGACTGTCCGGTGGAGTCATGCGCCTCTCCCTCGTCGTTGCCATCTGGGTTACGATCCGGCGGAGCTGACCTGCCTGGCTGCGGCGTCTCGCAGCCTGCCTATCGGCGGCGGGGAGCGCGGCGTCCGACCTTGCGGAGACGCGCTCGACGCTGGATCGACCGGAAGTCTGCGCCCGCCTCGGTCGACACGTCAACCCTAAACCGCGCCGCTTCGCAAAACGTGATTGGTGTGCTTTCGCGTGCGCTCCTGACAACATGTTGTCAGCAAGTGGCGATGGCTTCCGATGCCAGGCTTGCCCGCACCTGCGAAAAGCGTGACAAGTTTCCACCTCCGCAAACCACGTCCTGCCCTCGACCGGCCGTCGAAAGTACCTACATTCCGGCTGGCGTCGCTTGCGGAGCGGCACATTCTCCAAAGGCGGCAATTTCGGTCATGGCGGACCACAAATTCATTTCCATTCGCGGCGCGCGCGAACACAATTTGAAGAACATCGATCTCGACCTGCCGCGCGACCGGTTGATCGTGATGACGGGCCTGTCGGGCTCCGGCAAGTCGTCGCTGGCGTTCGATACGATCTACGCCGAGGGCCAGCGCCGCTACGTCGAGAGCCTCTCGGCCTACGCGCGCCAGTTCCTCGAGATGATGCAGAAGCCTGACGTCGACCAGATCGACGGGCTTTCGCCTGCGATCTCGATCGAGCAGAAGACAACCAGCCGCAATCCGCGCTCGACGGTCGGCACGGTCACCGAGATCTACGATTACCTTCGCCTGCTTTTCGCGCGTGTCGGCATTCCCTATTCGCCCGCGACGGGGCTGCCGATCGAGAGCCAGACGGTCAGCCAGATGGTCGACCGCGTATTGGCGCTGCCCGAAGGCACGCGCCTGTTTCTGCTTGCGCCGATCGTTCGCGGCCGCAAGGGCGAATACAAGAAGGAGCTCGCCGAACTGCAGAAGAAGGGCTTTCAGCGCGTCAAGATCGACGGCACCTTCTACGAGATCGCCGACGCGCCGGCGCTGGACAAGAAGTACAAGCATGACATCGACGTCGTGGTCGACCGCGTCGTGGTTCGTCCGGATCTCGGTAGCCGTCTCGCCGATTCAATCGAGACCGCGCTGAAACTGGCCGACGGCATCGCCGTTGCAGAGCTTGCCGACAAGCCGCTCGACGCAAGTCAGACCGGTGAAGACGCGGTGAACAAATCGGCGAACGAGACGCACGAACGTATCCTGTTCTCGGAAAAGTTCGCCTGCCCGGTCTCGGGCTTCACCATACCCGAGATCGAGCCGCGCCTGTTCTCTTTCAATAACCCGTTCGGAGCCTGCCCGACCTGCGACGGCTTGGGCAGCCAGCAGGCTATCGACGAGAACCTGATCGTCCCGGAAGACAACGTAACGCTCAAGAGCGGTGCGATAGCGCCCTGGGCGAAGTCGAGCTCGCCATATTACAGCCAGACCCTGGAAGCCCTGGGCAAGGTCTACGGCTTCAAGATGACCGACAAATGGAGCGACCTGAAAGACGAGGCGAAGACGGCGATCCTGCGCGGCACCGGCGAGCGCAAGGTCGAGTTCACTTATGACGACGGTCTCCGTTCCTACAAGACCACCAAGACCTTCGAGGGCGTGATCACCAACCTCGAGCGTCGGTGGAAGGAGACCGAATCGGCCTGGATGCGCGAGGAGATCGAGCGCTTCATGTCGGCGACGCCCTGCCCGGCCTGCCACGGCTATCGGCTCAAGCCGGAGGCGCTCGCCGTGAAGGTCGCCGGCCTGCACGTCGGCGAGACGACGCAGATGTCGATCCGCAACGCGGACCGCTGGTTCAACGAGCTTCCTGCCAAGCTTACCGAGCAGCAGAACCAGATCGCCGCACGCATTCTCAAGGAGATCCGCGAGCGGCTGCGGTTCCTCAACGACGTTGGTCTGGACTATCTGACCATGTCCCGCAGCTCGGGCACCTTGTCGGGCGGCGAGAGCCAGCGCATCAGGCTGGCGTCCCAGATCGGCTCGGGTCTCACCGGCGTCCTCTACGTGCTCGACGAACCGTCGATCGGCCTGCACCAGCGCGACAATGCGCGCCTGCTCGACACGCTGAAGCACCTCCGCGACATCGGCAACACCGTGATCGTCGTCGAGCACGACGAGGACGCGGTGCTGACGGCGGATTACGTGGTCGACATCGGCCCAGCCGCCGGCGTTCATGGCGGCCGGATCGTCGCGCAGGGAACGCCGCAGGAGGTCATGGCGAACCCCAACTCCTTGACCGGACAGTATCTGTCGGGCGCGATGGGCATCGAGGTCCCGGCCGAGCGACGGCCGGTGAAGAAAAACCGTCGTATCAAGGTCGTGGGCGCGCGTGGCAACAACCTCAAGAACGTCACCGCGGAAATCCCGCTCGGCACTTTCACCGCGGTTACCGGCGTGTCCGGCGGCGGCAAGTCGACGTTCCTGATCGAGACTCTCTTCAAGGCCGCGTCACGACGTATCATGGGTTCACGCGAGCATCCGGCCGAACACGACCGCATCGAGGGTCTCGAGTTTCTCGACAAGGTCATCGACATCGACCAGAGCCCCATCGGCCGCACGCCGCGCTCGAACCCTGCCACGTACACCGGCGCCTTCACGCCCATCCGCGACTGGTTCGCAGGCCTTCCCGAGGCGAAGGCGCGCGGCTATCAGCCCGGACGCTTCTCGTTCAACGTGAAGGGCGGACGCTGCGAGGCGTGCCAGGGCGACGGCGTCATCAAGATCGAGATGCACTTTCTGCCCGACGTCTATGTCACCTGCGACGTCTGTCACGGCAAACGTTATAACCGCGAAACGCTCGACGTGACCTTCAAGGGCAAGTCCATTGCCGACGTGCTCGACATGACGGTTGAGGAAGGTGTCGAATTCTTCGCCGCAGTCCCCGGCGTTCGCGACAAGCTGGAGACGCTTCACAAGGTCGGCCTCGGCTATATCAAGGTAGGTCAGCAGGCGAATACGTTGTCGGGCGGCGAAGCGCAGCGCATCAAGCTCGCCAAGGAACTGTCGCGCAAGGCGACGGGCAAGACGCTCTACATTCTCGACGAGCCGACCACGGGCCTGCACTTCCACGACGTTGCCAAGCTTTTGGAACTGCTGCAGGAACTCGTCGACCAGGGCAATACGGTCGTCGTCATCGAGCACAATCTCGAAGTCATCAAGACGGCGGATTGGGTCTTGGACCTGGGGCCGGAAGGCGGCGACGGCGGCGGCGAGCTCGTCGCGTCCGGCACACCCGAAGATATCGTGGCGACGAAGCGCAGCTACACCGGCCAGTTCCTGCGCGACTTGCTGGAGCGCCGGCCCGGGCGGAAGCGCGAGGCGGCGGAGTAGCGTTCCTCAATCCCAGGCTTCGATCGTCTCCTCCCACCAGGCGGTCGGCGCGAAGCCGATCTTCTGATAGAGCTGCAGCGCGCGCGGACTGTCGAGCGTGTTGGTCTCGATGGTTACGGCCCCGGGCCTGGCGCTCCAGGCCTGAAATACGGCCGCAGACAGCAGGAAGCGTGACAGCCCCCTGCCCTGGAAGGACGGCACGATGCCGAAGTACTTGATTTCGGCCGTTTCCGGCATCGCAGCCAGGTCGAGTTCGAAGAAGCCAGCCGGAGCGCCATCGCAATAGAGCACTTCGACATGCGTCGTCGCGGCGTGAAGAGTCGCCTCCAACTCGGCGTCGTTCATCGTCCTGCGAAGCTGCCAGTGATGCGCGCGCCCTATCTGCTCGTAAAGATAGCGATAGAAGTGCACCGGAATCGCCTCTGCGCGCATGAGTGCCAGCTTGAAGCCGAGGGGAGGATGGACGCGCTGAGCCGGCGGCGTGTGCATCTCCAGATGCGTCACCCGCGTCGTCAGCGTCCCTCCCATCAGCCGATCTTGTCAGCCGGGCCGGTGTCGACGGGCGTATCCCTGCGGCTCCCCCACTCCGTCCAGGAGCCGTCGTACAGCTTATTGTTTGTGTGCCCGAGCGACTCGAGCGCCAGGGTGATGACGGCGGCGGTGACGCCGGAGCCACACGAGGTCACGACTGGTTTGTCGAGATCCACTCCTGCATCCTTCAGCGTATTGCGCAGCTCGTTGAGCGGCAGAAGCTTCCCATCCTTTGACAATGCGGTTGCGGGCACGTTGCGTGCGCCTGGCATATGCCCGCCTCGCACGCCCGGGCGCGGCTCGGCGTCGACGCCGGCGAAGCGGCCGGCGGGCCGAGCGTCGGCGACCTGCATCGAGCGGTCGGCGACGATGCCGCGCATGTCGTCGAGGCTGGCGACGCGGTTTTCGTCGAAGGCGACATTGAAGACGCACGGCGCAATCTTGGTGACGTCCGAAGTCAGCGGTCGCCCATCACGTTTCCATCCGTCGAGCCCGCCCTCGAGCAGGTAAACCTCGCGCGCGCCCATCACGCGGAAGAGCCACCATACCCGCGGCGCTGAAAAGAAGCCGGGTCCGTCATGGACGACGATGGTGTCTCCCTCCGAAACCCCCATCGAACCGGCATAGCGCGCAAAGTCCGCCGGCTGCGGAAGAGTATGCGGCAGCTCTGCGTTTGGATCGACTGCGACATCCTGGTCGAAGAACAACGCGCCGGGAATATGCCCGGCATCGTACTCCTCTCGCGCATTTCGGCCTTGGGCCGGCAGATACCACGCGCCGTCGACGATCTTCAGACCCGGCCTTCCGAGCCGCTCCTGCAGCCAGTCGGCGGTTACGACGAAACGGCTCTTGTCGCTCATGCAGGTCTCCGCTCAGACTGTTTCGAAAGGAACGTCGATTGGCGACTGCCGCTCGAGCCAGGGCGGCGTCGGCAGGCCTTTGCTACGTAGGAACTCTGGGTTGAAGAGCTTGGACTGATACCGCGTGCCGTAGTCGCACAGCACCGTGACGATCCGGTGCCCCGGGCCGAGCTCGCGCGCGAGCCGGATGGCTCCGGCGATGTTGATGCCGCTCGATCCGCCGAGGCACAGCCCCTCCTCCGTTACAAGGTCGAAGACGATGGGCAGCGCTTCCTCGTCGTGAATCTGGTAGGAGAAGTCCGGCTCGAACCCTTCGAGGTTGGCGGTGATGCGCCCTTGGCCGATGCCCTCGGTAATGGAACTGCCCTCGGATTTGAGCACGCCTTCCGTATAGAAGCTGTGCAAAGCCGCACCCATCGGGTCGGCAAGCGCGATTTTCACAGCCGAGTCATGGGATCTCAGCCCGGCAGCGATGCCCGCGAGCGTTCCTCCCGTGCCGACGGCGCAGGTAAAGCCGTCCACCTTGCCGCCGGTCTCGGTCCAGATTTCTTCAGCGGTCGTTTCGATATGGCCGTCGCGGTTGGCGACGTTGTCGAATTGGTTCGCCCAGATCGCGCCATTCGGCTCGGTCTTCGCCAATTGCTCGGCAAGGCGCCCCGATACCTTCACGTAGTTGTTGGGGTTCTTGTAAGGCACCGCCGGCACTTCGATCAGTTCGGCGCCGAGCAGCCGCAGCGCATCCTTCTTTTCCTGGCTTTGGGTGTCGGGAATCACAATGACTGTACGGTAGCCAAGCGCGCGCGCTACGACCGTAAGCCCGATGCCGGTGTTACCGGCTGTGCCTTCCACAATAACGCCGCCAGGTCTCAGCAGGCCCTTCTTCTCGGCGTCGCGGATGATGAAAAGCCCGGCCCTATCCTTGACCGATTGCCCGGGGTTGAGAAACTCGGCTTTGCCCAGGATGTCGCAGCCGGTGACCTCCGACGCCTTGCGCAGGCGGATGAGGGGCGTTCCGCCGATGGCGCCGAGAACTGAAGGGTACATTGTTTTTTCCAGTTAGCGCCGCGAAACTAGAAACGCTTGCCGAGCCTTTCAAGCTGCGTTTTGCTATGCAGCGCCGGCTCACTAGATCGCTATTCCGCTGCATTAAGGCTGCCGGTGATCCGTCGGCGCAGATGGGACGTAAAGCGCATCGCACGACCATGGGTTTCAACGACAGACTATGACAACCGAGAACTTCGAGACCATCGACACCTTGCTGTCCCGGTATGTGGCGGGGGCACTGCCTGAACCTGCGCGCGTGCTGGTCGAGGCGCATCTTGAGATGAAGCCAGACAATCGGATGCTTGTGGCGGGACTGGAGTCGCTGGCGGGCGTTGCGCTCGAAGAGGAAGCGCCTGCTGCCTTAGCGTCCAGCCGCACCAATCTCGAGGCGATATTTACGAGCAAGGCGCCTGTGGCTGCCAAGCGCCCCACGACTGCCGGTCTCTTTCCCCATGCACTGCGCGACTTTCTCGGCTTCGACGCGGATCGGGTCCCGTGGCGGACGAAAATGCCGGGCTTTAGAGAGTTCGAGATGGGCGAGGTCGACGGCTGCCATGTCAGCCTCTTCTGGATCCGTCCGGGCCGTAAGATTCCGCACCATACGCATGACGGCTCCGAACTGACGCTGGTCGTGGATGGGGCATTTCGCGACGTCAGCGGTCTGTACGGACCGGGCGACATCGCCATCGCCGACCAGTCGATCAATCACCGGCCGATCGCCGAGAAGGATCGTCCGTGCATCAGCTTTGCGGTGACCGACGCGCCGTTGCGCTTCAACGGCCCGATTGGCCAGCGTCTGTCCGACATTCTGGGCTTCTGAATGCCTTTCTATCGCGCCTCGCCTGACGACGGCGTTGCCTGGGTAACAGGTGCAAGCAGCGGAATTGGCCGCGAGCTTGCCCTGGCACTAGCCCGATACGGTTACACCGTCGCTGCAAGCGCCCGAAGCGTCGACGAGTTGGAAAAGCTCGCGGCGTCCGCGGGTGGCAAGATCTTCGCCTTCCCGTGCGACGTCACGGACACCGCCGCGTGTGCGGAGACCGTCGAGCGCATCGAACGCGAAGTCGGCCCGCTGGCCCTCGTTGTATTGAATGCGGGGACTTATGCGCCGTCGCGCGGTGAGCGGCTCGACGTCAAGAATTTCGACAAGACGATCGACGTCAACCTGAAAGGCACCGTCAACGCCCTGGTACCGGCGGTCGCTGCATTGAAGGCGCACGGCCGTGGCCAGATCGCGGTGGTCGGCTCGCTCACCTCGTATTTCGGGCTTCCCGGTGCGGCAGCCTATGGAGCGACGAAGGCGGCACTGAACAGCATGGCTCAGTCGCTGAAATTCGATCTGGACAAGATGAATATCCGCATCCAGGTGATCAATCCCGGCTTCGTCGAGACGCCCCTGACGGATAAGAATGACTTTGCCATGCCGGGCCTGATGCCGGTGGAGAAGGCCGCACAGCGTATTGTCGACGGCCTTCGGCGCGGGGGCTTCGAGATCGCCTTCCCCCGCCGTCTGGCTTGGCCCATGGCCGCGGTTCGCCTTCTGCCGCGGGCGCTGATGCACTGGCTGGTCACAAAGTTCACCGGCTGGGACAAGCGAGCGCTCAGACCCTAGCTCTCGATTGCATCCAGCAGCGTCGCTGCCGCCTGCATGTCGCGCCAGCGGTAGGCGCGGCGGGCGGCCGCTTCGGCGTCCTCGCCCCACTGCGAGATATTCCAGTCCTCGTCGATATGCGCCGCCGCCCACGCCTCGGAGGCGGAGAGCGCGCGGCCCTCGACCATCAGCGCTAGCAACGCCGACCCCATGAGTGTGGTCATCACATGAATTGCCGCCAGGCGGAACGGTTCGGCTCGGCGGCCAAGATATGCGCCGATCAGCGCGATTGCTTCCTTCGGCTGCTCGACATGCATGACCCCCTCGGCGAGGAAGAAGCGCGCGCCGGTCTCGCTGCGTATCCAGTCGAGCACCGGGTCCCAAATCTCCGACTGTCTCTGCACGAGGCCTTCGGGCGAGTCGGCTCGGTAGCAAACCAGGTCGGAAGACGCGTAGCGCAGCACATCCTCGAGGACGACCTGCGGATCCGTCGCGACACCGTCGATCACTGTGTTGGCGAACCGCGTGATCGGCATCTGCGCAGGGTCGAGATGTTCGCCCTGGGCCGCGAACTCCGCTGCAACCAGATGCGCCGCGCGTTCGGTCGGCAGACGCAGTGGCGCGCGTCCGGGCGTCTTCGCGGCCTTGCCGTCGAGGCGCACCTCCCAGCAGTTCTCGACCGGAACGTGCTCGGCGGCTTTGTAGAAACGCTTGGGGAGCGGCTGTCGCATCGGCGCTTGCGCAAGCTTCATCGGGTCGCGCTTGCCTGCTTCGAGATCGTTCAAGATATCGCGCATCGATGGTCTTTCAGGCAGGCGGCGACGCACGCCGCGGGCGGTTCACCACATAGAGCCCGATGGCGATGAGGGCCAGAGCGGCGAAGATGGGCCACGAAAGCGGCTCTCCGAGGAGAAGTGCGCCGCCGAGCACGCCGAAAACCGGGCTAAGGAAGGTGAAGCTCGACAGCCCGGATGCCGGGTAGCGGCGCATGAGCCAGAACCAGAGCATGTATGTGAACGCGACGATATAGAACGCCTGCGCCAGGAACGACCCAACCGCGAGCGGCGTGACTTCGCGCAGCAGCGGCCCGCCGAGTGGCAGAAGCGGCAATGGTAGTATGGCCGAGACGGCGAGCTGGTAGAGCAGCGTCTTTTCGGCACTCACCCGCGTCAGGGCGGATCCTTTCACCACTATGGTTGTAGCCGCCCAGATCGCCGCCGCGCACAGCATCAGGAGGTCGCCGAACAGGGCTTCCCGCGATGGCAAACTCAATCTGTCCGAGAAGACCAGGATCAAACCGCAGAAGGCAACAGCAAGCCCGACAACCTTGCCCAGGTCCATCCGTTCGCCGAGCAGGAAGTGCCCGGCGACCAGCACCATGAACGGCATGGTGTTCATGATGAGCGTCCCGCGTGCGACAGTCGTGTATTCGTAGGCAAAGAAGATGAGTACGAACTCCAGCGCAAAGAGCGCGCCCGCCACAAGGCCTGGAACGAGCGTTCCATCCGTCTCGAACAGTCTCACATTGCGAACGCGGCACCAGATGTAGACGGCGAGCGCCGCAAGAGCCGAGCGTCCTGTGGTGCCCAGCACCGGGTTGAAGCCGACGGCCGACAGCTTCACGAGCACACCGTTGAGGCCCCATGAAAGCGTCAGGAGCACCATAGTTGCGGCTGCTGCGCCATCGATGCCCGGCTGCCGGTCGACAGGCCGGCTGCTCACTCGGCATCTCCCGCCGAATTCTCGTCGAATCCGAGGAGGTTCCAGCTCTGCACCATGTGAGGCGGCATAGGCGCAGTCACATCGATTTTCCCGCCGCTCGGATGCGGGATGATGATGCGCCTTGCATGAAGATGCAGGCGCTTCTGCATCCCGCCGGGGAAGTCCCAGTTATGATCGGCTTCGAAGTATTTCGGGTCGCCGATGATCGGGCACTCCATATGGGCGGCGTGGACCCGCAACTGGTGAGTTCGCCCGGTATATGGTTCCATCTCCAGCCAAGACAGTGCTTGTCCCGCCTGCTCGACGATGCGGTAATAGGAAACTGCGTGGTCGGCACCCTTCTCGCCATGCCTGGCGACACGCATACGATCGCCGTCGGGCGTCTGCTCCTTGATCAGCCACGTCGAGATCTTGTCCTCGCGCTTCTTCGGGACGCCTTTGACCAGCGCCCAGTAGGTCTTCTTGGTTTCGCGCTCGCGGAACGCCTCGGCGAGCTTCATCGCGGCCAGGCGCGTGCGCGCAACGACGAGTACGCCCGACGTGTCGCGATCGAGCCGGTGCACCAGCCGAGGCTTTTCGCCCTTCTTGTTTCGCCAAGCCTCAAGCATCGAATCGACGCTGCGGTTAACGCCCGAGCCCCCCTGGACCGCGAGCGCCGAGGGCTTGTTGAATACGAAGACCTTGTCGTCCTCGTACAAGACCATCTTGCTGAGAAGGTCCGCGTCCGTCTGGTCCCGCATCGTGCGGGCAGTCAGCGGACCGTCCTTGCGGTCGATGTCGAGCGGCGGGATACGTACGATCTGACCGGGCTCGACGCGCGTGTCAGCCTTGGCGCGGCCGCCGTCGACCCGGACTTGGCCGGAGCGTAGCAGCTTCTGCAAGTGGCCGAAGCCAAGCCCGGGATAGTGCAGCTTGAACCAGCGGTCGAGACGCATGCCCGACTCATCCGTCCCGACCGTGATCTGTTCTACGCCTGCCATCGTCTCAACCGTTCAAACGGGCGGGATAGCATCAGCCGATCTGGCGCGCGAGCCACAATCCGGCGAAGAGCGCGGCAAGTGATATCGCCACTGAAGACACGACGTAGGCAGCGGCGTGAATCGCCGCGCCGCGCTCCCACAGCACCAAAGCATCGAACGAAAAGGCTGAGAACGTCGTGAAGCCGCCGAGAACGCCTGTCGTCGCAAACAGGCGCAGCTCGCCCGAGGCGCCGAAGCGCCGTGCGATGACCTCGACCATGAGGCCCATGACAAAGGAGCCGACTACGTTCACCGCAATGGTGCCCCACGGAAATGTCAGGCCAGCGATGCGTAGCGCGGCGAGATTCACGAGATGACGAAGCGCGGAGCCGATGGCACCCCCCAACGCGACGAGCAGGAGATGCAGCATCAGCCGCTCTGCCTCTCGCGCCGCAGCCTGTTCCACCACTCGAGGCGTTTGCGGATATCGCGTTCGAATCCACGATCGACAGGCTCGTAGAACGTTCGCCTGCCCATCGATTCCGGAAAATAATCCTGCCCGGAAAACGCGTCCGGCAAATCGTGATCGTACTGATACCCTGAGCCGTAGCCCTCGGACTTCATCAGTTTTGTCGGCGCGTTGAGAATATGCTTCGGCGGCAGCAACGAACCGTTCTCTTTTGCCGCGGCCATCGCTTCCTTAAAGGCGACGTAGAGCGCATTCGATTTCGGGGCGGTCGCGAGATAGACGCAGGCCTGTGCGAAGGCGAGTTCACCTTCCGGAGAGCCAAGATAGTCGTACGCATCCTTCGCCGCATTCGCGACGACAAGCGCCTGCGGATCGGCCAGGCCGATGTCCTCGACCGCCATGCGAACAAGCCGTCGTCCGAGATAGAGAGGGTCCTCGCCGGCATCGAACATTCGCGCGAGATAGTAGAGTGCGGCATCCGGGTCGGAACCGCGAACAGCCTTGTGCAGCGCCGATATCAGATTGTAGTGCCCGTCCTGCCCTTTGTCGTAGATCGGGGCGCGACGTTGAAGAATGCGCTGAAGTCCTGCTGCGTCGAGCATCTCGCCCGGCCGTGCGGCGCGCCAGGCTTCCTCCGACAGCGTCAACGCGGCGCGGCCGTCCCCGTCCGCCATTCGGACGAGCACTTCACGAGCTTCGGCGTCGAGCGGCAGCTTCCTCCCTTCGCGATGTTCAGCGCGCTCGAGGAGTGCGGAGAGGCTGGCTGGCTCCAGCGATCGGAAGGTGAGGACACGTGCACGCGAGAGCAGCGCGGCATTCAGCTCGAACGACGGATTCTCCGTCGTCGCGCCAACGAGAATCACGGTCCCGTCCTCCATGACCGGTAGGAAGGAATCCTGCTGAGCACGGTTGAAGCGGTGGATTTCGTCAACGAACAGCAGGGTCTGACGCCCTTGCGTTCGGCGCAGACGTGCCGCCTCGAAGACCTTCTTCAGATCAGCAACGCCGGAAAAGATCGCCGAAATCTGCTCGAATGCCAGCCCGGTTTCGCCCGCGAGCAAACGCGCTACCGTCGTCTTGCCGGTGCCGGGCGGACCCCAGAAAATCATTGAACCCAACGAGCCCGACGCGATCATGCGCGTCAGCGCGCCATCGGGTCCGGTCAGATGTTCCTGGCCGACAACCTCGGCGAGCGTCGTCGGGCGCAACCTGTCCGCCAGCGGCCGAGCAGTCTCTCGCTCCCTTGTGGTGCGAGCCTGGTCCGGCTCGGAGAAGAGGTCAGCCATGACCTCTGGTCAATACCGCAGCATCTGGCGGATCGTCTGGCCCTGGCGCTCGATGGTGAACCGCCACCAGCGCGTATCCTCGCCCGCGACTTCCGCGAGCTCGGCAGGCGTCTGGATCGTCGTGCCATTGACTTCGCGCACGATGTCGCCCGGCAGGAAACCGAACCCGCCGGCGGGCGAGTTGCGATCGACATCGACGATGGCCACGCCCTTGGAATTCGAGGCGATCCGCAACCGCTGGGCAAGCCGCGGAGAGATCTCGCTGATCTTCGCTCCGGCGAATGGGCTGCGCCCGCCGATCGCTACCGCACGGTCCTGAGTGCCCGCCGGCGCACGCTCCAACTCGACATCGACAACGACCTCTTGCCCCTGACGCAGCAGCATAAGATGGGCCGTCGTCCCGAGCGTCGCCGTCGCCAGTCTGTAGCCGAGCGCATCGGGGTGCTGGATCGCACCGCCGTTCATGGCCAGCAGGACATCGCCCGGCTTGATGCCCGCCTTCGCGGCAGGGCCGTCCGGCTCCACCGCCGACACGAGAGCGCCAGTCGGGCGGTCCATCCCCAGAGCTTCAGCGATTTGCGCCGTAACCGGATCGAACGTGGCCCCGACATAGGGGCGCTCGAAGAACTCTGAACCATTGCGCGCCGCGTCCACGAATGCGCGCACCATGTTCGACGGAATAGCAAAACCGATGCCGATTGAGCCGCCGGACTGGCTGAAGATCGCGGTGTTGATGCCCACGACGTCGCCCGACATGTTGATCAGCGCGCCGCCGGAATTGCCCGGATTGATCGCAGCGTCAGTCTGGATGAAGAAGCCGAAGTCCGAGATACCAAGGTGACTGCGCGCCAGCGCCGAGACGATTCCGCTGGTTGTCGTCTGGCCCACGCCGAAGGGATTGCCGATGGCCAGCACCAGGTCGCCGACCTCAAGCGCATCGGAATCGCCGATCGGAACTATCGGGAACGGCTCGCCGCCGTCGATCTTCAGGACCGCGAGATCGAGCTGCTCATCCTTGAGAAGCACCTTGCTCGTAAACTCGCGCCCGTCCGACAGCGCGACCTTGACGACATCGGCATCGCGGATCACGTGAAAGTTCGTGACGACCAGACCGGAGGCGTCGACCAGCACGCCGGAGCCCAAGGACGAGGCCGGTTGGCCGCTGCCGAAGCGCTGGCCGAAGAAGCGCTCGAAGAATGGATCGCCGGCGAACGGCGAGCGGGTCTCCTGCGTCGCATAGACGTTGACGACCGCCGGCCCGACATTCTTGACCAGCGGCGCGAAGGACAGCTGCATTTCCTCGCGGCCGAATGGGACGCGCTTGAGCGTGGGCTCACCGAGCCCGCCACGCAGGAGGTCGGTCACCACGTCGCCCAGATCCTTGGCCTGCGCGTCCTCGGCGCTGGAGAAGGATGGGGTCACGCACAGGAGAGCCACTGCGAGCGCGCTGGAAACAAGGGTGCGAAGCATCGGAATCCTCATCGGCTGTCCGTGCCATGTTTCACGCGAATGCGCAAAATGAATGGCGCACGGCGCGCGTTGCAAAGAGCAACCTCAGCTCAAAGAAAAAGGGCCTCGCGGCCCTTCTGTCTCAGTAGCTATGAAGCCAGGGAATTATGCGGCTTCGTTTTCCGCACCGCCCTCGGCCTCGAGGCGGGCACGGTCGGCGGCGCCCTTGGCCGATGTGTCGCGCTCCACGAACTCGATGACCGCCATCGCGGCATTGTCACCATGGCGGAAACCGGCCTTCATGATGCGAAGGTAGCCGCCGTTGCGCGACGCGTAGCGCGGAGCAATTGTCTCGAACAGGCGCCTGGTGGCGGTGTCCGACTGTATCTGCGACGCGACCTGGCGACGCGCGTGAAGGTCGCCGCGCTTGCCGAGCGTCACGAGCTTTTCCACGATCGGACGAAGCTCCTTGGCCTTCGGCAGAGTCGTGACGATCTGCTCGTGCTCGATGAGCGAGGCGGCCATGTTGGTGAACAGCGCCTTGCGGTGGCTGACGGTGCGGCCGAGGCGGCGTCCCGATTTTCCGTGGCGCATGGCGCCCTCCTTCAACGTTCCTGGGCAACAGCGCCCATATTCGCGATCTGGCAGTCGGCAGTCGGCAATCGGCCCGCTGCCGATTGCCCACTCACGACTGCCGCCTAGTACTGGTCTTCGTAGCGCTTGGCGAGGTCTTCGATGTTCTCCGGCGGCCAGTCCGGCACTTCCATGCCTAGATGCAGACCCATCGAAGCCAGGACTTCCTTGATCTCGTTCAGCGACTTGCGGCCGAAATTCGGGGTGCGCAGCATCTCCGCCTCGGTCTTCTGGATGAGATCGCCGATGTAGACGATGTTGTCGTTCTTCAGGCAGTTCGCCGAACGGACAGACAGTTCGAGCTCGTCCACCTTCTTGAGAAGCGCTGGATTGAACGCCAGCTCGGTGACAGCCTCTTCCGGCTGCGCCTTCTGCGGCTCCTCGAAGTTGACGAACAGCGACAGCTGGTCCTGCAGGATGCGCGCGGCGAAAGCCACGGCGTCCTCGCCGGAAATCGAACCGTCGGTCTCGATGGTCATCGTCAGCTTGTCATAGTCGAGAACCTGGCCCTCGCGGGTGTTCTCGACCTTGTACGAGACCTTCTTGACCGGCGAGTACAGGCTGTCGACCGGGATCAGCCCGATCGGCGCGTCCTCGGCGCGATTGCGGTCAGCCGGCACATAGCCCTTGCCGGTATTGACCGTGAACTCCATGCGGATCTCCGCGCCCTCGTCGAGCGTGCAGATCACATGGTCGGGGTTCAGGATCTCGACATCGCCAACGGTCTGGATGTCACCGGCAGTGACCGCGCCCGGCCCCGACTTGCGCACAACCATGCGCTTCGGACCGTCGCCTTCCATCTTGATGGCGATTTCCTTGATGTTCAGAACAATGTCGGTCACGTCCTCGCGAACGCCGCCGATCGACGAGAACTCGTGCAGCACACCGTCGATCTGGACAGCCGTCACCGCTGCGCCGCGCAGCGACGACAGGAGCACGCGACGGAGCGCGTTGCCGATGGTTAGACCGAAGCCGCGTTCTAGCGGCTCGGCGACGAGAGTCGTCAGCGTTTTCTTCTTGGACGAGAACTCGATCTTGTTCGGCTTGATCAGTTCCTGCCAGTTTTTCTGGATCATGTTTTCACCTTCCCTTGCCCGGCACTATCCAATCGTACCGGACGTCGCGGAAAACCGTGTAGGAACCCAGCCTCGTGCCAGGTTCGCGCGGCAGTTGAGAGATATCAGACGCGGCGCTTCTTGCGCGGACGGCAGCCATTGTGCGGAATCGGCGTCACGTCGCGGATCGATGTGATCGTGAAGCCCGCGGCCTGGAGAGCGCGGAGCGCCGACTCGCGGCCCGAACCGGGACCGTTGACCTCTACCTCGAGGGTGCGCATGCCGTGTTCCTGCGCCTTCTTGGCGCAATCCTCGGCAGCCATCTGCGCAGCGAACGGCGTCGACTTGCGCGAACCCTTGAACCCCTGAGCACCGGCTGACGACCAGGCAATCGCGTTGCCCTGAGCGTCGGTGATGGTGATCATCGTGTTGTTGAACGTCGAATTGACGTGCGCGACGCCGGTCGAAATGTTCTTTCGCTCACGACGGCGAACGCGTGCGGCTTCCTTGGCCATATGTGCTTTTCCTTGATCTCAGACGCCGCCGTAGCTCCAGCGGCTAAACCAAGGCAGTAGCAGTCGGCAATCGGCAATCGGAAAGACCGACTGCCCACTGCCGATTGCCGGCTGCCTCATTACTTCTTCTTGCCGGCGATCGCCTTCGCCGGTCCCTTGCGGGTGCGGGCGTTGGTGTGCGTACGCTGACCGCGTACCGGCAGCGAGCGGCGATGACGCAGGCCGCGATACGAACCGAGGTCCATGAGGCGCTTGATGTTCATCGACACTTCGCGACGGAGGTCGCCTTCGACCTGGTAGTCACGATCGATGGTCTCGCGGATCTGCAGGACCTCGGCATCGGTCAACTGGTGAACGCGGCGATCGGCCGGGATGCCCACCTTCTCGACGATCTCGGACGCAAACTTCGCCCCGATGCCGTGGATGTACTGCAGCGCAATGATCACGCGCTTGTTGGTCGGGATGTTGACACCGGCGATACGGGCCATCTTAGTCTCCATTTCGGCCGGTCACGCCGGCGGTTCTTGATTGTCCCGCGTCCGGTGGAGGCCGGCCCTTGCGAGGTTCTGTCGTCAAAGCATCAGGGCCGCCCCGAACGGGGCATCCGAGTCACCAATGACGGAAAGACGGGCCGCCATAGTCCGAAACAGCGGCCGTGTCAACTCGTCGAGGACTTTCGTCGTCAGGCCTTGTCCTGCAGTACAGCGCCGATAGCCCCGGTCACCGCGTCGATCGGCGCCATGCCGTCGACCCCGGCGAGAAGACCCTTGGCGTGGTAGTAGCCGATCAGTGGCGCCGTCTTCTTGTAGTACTCGCGTAGGCGCTCGTCGAAGACCTCCGGGTTGTCGTCCTTGCGGACCGGCTGTCCGGCTGCCTTCATATCCTCGGCACGCTTCATGATGCGTCCCACCAGGGCCTTGTCGTCGACGACAAGTTCGATGACCACGTCGAGCGGCTTTCCGGCCTGATCGAGCAACTTCTCAAGCTCGTCGGCCTGTGCCAGCGTCCGCGGATATCCATCCAGGATAAAGCCTTTGGCGCAGTCCGGCTCGGCGATACGCTCGGCGACGATGGCATTCACAATCGCATCGGAGACAAGTTCGCCAGCGTCCATAACCGCCTTGGCGCGCTTGCCGACGTCCGTGCCGGCCTTGACGGCAGCGCGCAACATGTCGCCAGTCGACAGTTGCGGGATGCCGTGTTCCTCAACCAGTCGCTGTGCCTGCGTCCCTTTCCCCGCCCCCGGGGGTCCAAGCAGTATCAGCCTCATTTGCCCCTCTTCCCTCCGCGCAGCTTCGACCGCTTGATCAGACCTTCGTATTGATGTGCGATCAGATGCCCCTGGATTTGCGCCACGGTATCGAGCGTCACACTGACCACGATCAGTAGCGAGGTGCCGCCGAGATAGAACGGAACGCCCGTTGCCGAAATGAGGAACTCCGGGATCAAGCAGACGACGAGCAGGTATATGGCGCCGATCAACGTGATCCGGGTCAGCACATAGTCGATGTACTCCGCGGTACGCTCGCCCGGACGATAGCCCGGGATGAAGCCGGAATGTTTCTTGAGCTGGTCGGCGGTGTCCTTGGGATTGAACACAATCGCTGTGTAAAAGAAGCAGAAGAACACGATCATGGCCGCGTACAGGAACATGTAGATCGGCTGACCGTGTCCAAGCGCCGCGAGGATGGTCGATGCCCAGGCCGGCATCGTCGTCGTATCCGAGAAACCAGCCACCGTTGCAGGCAGAAGCAGCAGCGACGACGCGAAGATCGGCGGAATGACGCCGGCGGTATTGAGCTTCAGCGGCAGGTGCGAGGTATCGCCCTGGAACATCCGGTTGCCGACCTGGCGCTTCGGATACTGGATCAGCAGGCGCCGCTGAGCGCGCTCGAAGAATACGATCACAGCGATGACGACGACCGCGAGGACAATGATCGCCAGGATCAGGCCGGTCGAGAGTGCGCCGGTGCGGCCGAGTTCGAGGGTGCCCGAAATCGCGGAAGGCAGCCCCGCAACGATGCCGGCGAAGATGATGAGCGAAATTCCGTTGCCGATGCCACGCGCGGTGATCTGTTCGCCGAGCCACATCAGGAACATAGTGCCGCCGACCAGCGTGATGACTGCCGAGATGCGGAAGAAGATGCCGGGATCGCTGACGATATCGGTTCCGCTCTCGAGGCCGACGGAAATGCCGTACGCCTGGACGATCGCCAGCAGCACGGTGCCGTAGCGCGTGTACTGATTGATGATCTTGCGGCCCTGCTCGCCTTCCTTCTTCAGCGCCTCGAGCGTCGGCACGACCGACGTCATCAGCTGCATGATAATCGACGCGGAAATATAGGGCATGATGCCGAGCGCGAAGATCGCCATGCGCTCGACTGCGCCGCCGGCAAACATGTTGAACATGCCGAGCACGCCGCCAGCCTGCGACTGGAAGGCCTGTGCGAAGGCATCGGGGTTGATGCCGGGCATCGGGATATAGGTGCCGAGGCGGTAGACCAGCAGCGCTCCCAGCGTGAACCAGATGCGCTTTTTCAGGTCCTCGGCCTTGGCGAAGGCCGCGAAATTCAGGTTCGAGGCAAGTTGTTCAGCAGCCGATGCCATGGGGGATTCTCCGCTTCGTCATGCGCGGCGGCCGTGCGCGGCCCTGGCATGTGTCGCCGAAGCCCGTGAGATAGGCCCCGGCCAGACAAGATGCAAGCGGCCGGGCCGGCCCACGCCCCCCCCAGC
>JAEWLS010000017.1 GCA_023457435.1 Pseudomonadota bacterium | reverse complement strand
ACTTCGAATACGCGACCGAAACGCGCGAGGAGCTGCTCTACGACAAGGCTAAACTGCTGGCCAACGGGGACAAGTGGGAGCGGGCGCTGGCCGCGAACCTTGAAGCCGATGCGCCCTACCGTTAGGGGCCGCGCGCAACGATGATCCAAGTCCTCGCCTTCTACCTGTTAGCCACGCTCGCGATCCTTTCGGCGGTGCTGGTGATCATGTCGCGCAACCCGGTGCATTCGGTGCTGTGGCTTATCATGGCGTTCTTCAACGCGGCCGGTCTGATGGTGCTCGCGGGCGCCGAGTTCATCGCCATGCTGCTGGTGATTGTCTACGTCGGTGCGGTCGCGGTGCTGTTCCTGTTCGTCGTGATGATGCTGAATATCGACTTCGCCGAACTGCGCGCAGGCTTCGTGCGCAACTTCCCGCTCGGGTTGCTGATCGCGCTGGTGCTGCTGGCGGAGCTGGTGTTCGGCATCGGCGCCTGGCGCGCGGGCTCGATCGATCTCGCGCCGTCAGGAGCCACCGAAGCGGCACCGATGGCGGCGAGCAACATCGCGGCGATCGGACAGGTGCTCTACGGCAAGTACCTGTTCCTGTTCGAAAGCGCCGGCATCATCCTGCTGGTGGCGATGGTCGGCGCGATCGTGCTCACGCACCGCGAGCGCAAGGACACGCGCCCGCAGAGTATCAGCAAGCAGAACCGCCGTCGGCCGCAGGACGCGACCGTCAACGTGCGGCCCGAGGTTGGGCAGGGGGTGCAGCTGTGATTCGCGACCTCTGTCCCGTCAAACTCGTCACCCTGAACTCGTTTCAGGGTCCATCGTGCATCACCGACCGGACAGTGCGGGAGGAAAAATGGATGCTGAAACAAGTTCAGCATGACGATCTTGGAGGTCGGAGCGCATGATCGGCCTCGAGCACTACATCGTCGTCGGCACCGTGTTGTTCGTGCTCGGCGTGCTCGGCATCTTCCTCAACCGGAAGAACGTGATCGTCATCCTGATGGCGATCGAGCTGATCCTGCTGGCGGTGAACATCAACCTGGTTGCATTCAGCAGCTTCCTGCACGATCTGACCGGACAGATCTTCGCGATGTTCGTGCTGACCGTCGCGGCGGGCGAAGCGGCGATCGGGCTTGCCATCCTCGTCATCTACTTCCGCGGCCGCGGCACCATCGCGGTCGACAGCGTCGACCGGCTGAAGGGATAAGCACCCTTGCACCCGATCCTCATCATCGTCTTCGCGCCGCTGGCCGCCGCCATCATCGGCGGGCTGGGAAACAAGGCGCTCGGCAACACCGTGGTGAAATCGATCACCACCGGCGCGCTGTTCCTGTCGTGCGCGCTGAGCTGGCCGATCTTCCTCGGGTTCTTGGGCGAAAGCTACACGCCGACTGTCGTGCCGGTGCTGCAGTGGGTGCAGTCGGGCACGCTGAGCTTCGACTGGGCGCTGCGGGTCGACACACTGACCGCCGTGATGCTGGTGGTGATCACCACCGTCTCCGCGCTCGTGCACCTCTACAGCTGGGGCTACATGGACGAGGACCCGGATCAGCCGCGGTTCTTCGCCTATCTCAGCTTGTTCACCTTCGCGATGCTGATGCTGGTGACGGCGGACAACCTCGTCCAGATGTTCTTCGGCTGGGAAGGGGTTGGCCTCGCGAGCTACCTCCTGATCGGGTTCTGGTTTAGGAAGCCGAGCGCCAACGCCGCGGCGATCAAGGCCTTCGTGGTCAACCGCGTGGGCGACCTGGGCTTCATGCTCGGCATCTTCGGAACCTACCTGGTGTTCGGCACCGTCTCGATCCCCGAGATCCTCGCCGCCGCGCCGGGCATGGCGGGGAGCACGATCGGCTTCCTCGGCCACCGCGTCGATACGATGGACGTGCTCTGCATCCTCCTGTTCATCGGTGCGACGGGCAAGTCGGCGCAGCTTGGCCTGCACACCTGGTTGCCGGACGCGATGGAGGGCCCGACCCCGGTCTCGGCGCTGATCCACGCCGCGACGATGGTGACCGCGGGCGTGTTCATGGTCTGCCGCCTGTCGCCGATGTTCGAAGCTGCGCCCATCGCGCTGATGTTCGTGACTTTCATCGGCGCGGCGACCTGCCTGTTCGCGGCGACGGTCGGCACCACCCAGTGGGACATCAAGCGGGTGATCGCCTATTCGACCTGCTCGCAGCTGGGCTACATGTTCTTCGCCGCGGGAGTCGGCGCGTACAACGCGGCGATGTTCCACCTGTTCACGCACGCCTTCTTCAAGGCGCTGCTGTTCCTCGGCGCGGGCAGCGTGATCCACGCGATGCACCACGAGCAGGACATGCGGTACTATGGTGGCCTGCGTAAGAGCATCCCGCTGACCTTCTGGGCGATGATGGCGGGCACGCTCGCGATCACCGGCGTCGGGATCTACGAGATCGGCGGGTTCGCAGGCTATCACTCGAAGGACGCGATCCTCGAAGTGTCGTGGGCGCGCGGGACCGAGATTTCGCACTTCGCCTTCTGGCTCGGCGCGTTCGCCGCGCTGCTGACGAGCTTCTATAGTTGGCGGCTCATCTTCCTGACCTTCTTCGGCAAGCCGCGCTGGGCTCAGAGCGAGCACATCCAGCACGCGGTGCACGGTGATCACCACGACCACCCGGACGAGGAAGACGCCGGCCATGACGTTGCCCACCACGTTCCCGCCGCCGACCACGGCGACGGCACCGCCGGCTATCACCCGCATGAGAGCCCGCTGACGATGCTGATCCCGCTCGGCGTGCTGAGCCTCGGCGCGGTGTTCGCGGGCTATGTATTCAATCCGCAGTTCCTGAACTCGGAAGGGTTCTGGAAGGGCGCGATCTTCTTCAACGAGAACCTGATGCACGCGATGCACGCGGTGCCGCTGTGGGTGAAGCTCACCGCGACCGTGGTGATGCTGATCGGGTTCGGGATCGCCTGGCTCGGCTACATTCGCGATACGGGCATGCCCGCACGCGCGGCCAAGCAGCTCGGCCCGGTCTATTCGTTCCTGTTCAACAAGTGGTATTTCGACGAGCTCTATCACTTCCTGTTCGTGCGGCCGGCGTTCTGGCTCGGCCGCAAGTTCTGGAAGGTCGGCGACCAGGGCATCATCGACCGCTTCGGGCCCAACGGCGCCGCGCGGGTCGTCGCGCTGGGCAGCGTGGGCAACACCCGCGTGCAGTCGGGCTATCTCACCACTTACGCGCTGTGGATGCTGGTCGGCGTCGTCGGCGCGATTACCTGGGTGCTGTTCTGATGGGGGGCGTGCCCATTCTTTCGCTGATGCTGCTGGTGCCGCTGGTCGGCGGGCTGGCCTGCTTCTTCCTCGAGGCCAAGGCCGCGCGCATGGTCGCGCTCGTCGCCACGCTGATCGACCTCGCGCTCGGCATCGTGCTGTGGGCGAATTACGACATCGGCGGCGCGCAGTGGCAGTTCACGGAGCGCGCCCCGCTGTTTGCGGGCTTTCAGTATGCGCTTGGCATCGACGGGATCGCGCTGCTGCTGATCGTGCTCAGCGTCTTCCTGATGCCGATCTGCATCCTTGCGAGCTGGGAGAGCATCGAGAAGCGCGTCGGCGAGTACATGGCCGCGTTCCTGTTCATGGAACTGCTGATGATCGGCGTGTTCGCCGCGCAGGATCTGCTGCTGTTCTACATCTTCTTCGAAGCCGGCCTCATCCCGATGTATCTGATCATCGGCATCTGGGGCGGGGCGGACCGCATCTACGCCAGCTACAAGTTCTTCCTCTACACCCTGCTCGGTTCGGTAGTGATGCTGGTCGCGATGCTGTGGATGATCCGTGAGGCGGGCACCACCGACATCCCGACGCTGATGCAGTACGATTTCCCGGTGCAGGCGCAGACGTGGCTGTTCCTCGCCTTCCTCGCGAGCTTTGCGGTCAAGATGCCGATGTGGCCGGTGCACACCTGGTT
>JAEWLS010000016.1 GCA_023457435.1 Pseudomonadota bacterium | reverse complement strand
GGCCAGCGCTAGGGCGATTCGGATCTGCGTTCGGGGCACGGGGGACCTCGTCTCGACTCAGGGCCTGCGGGCACGGCCGCCGGTCCGTTCAGGCTACCTCATCCGGCGGGTCCGCGGCGAGAATCGGCGACATTCGTGATCGCCGCGACGCCGGCCGCTGCGACCCCGCCAAGTCTTGCATCATTCCAAGCAGGGGTCTAAGGCCACCCCCTAAGCGTGGCGCCGTCGCGGCCCCGCGCCGATTGCGGGGTTCGCATGCAGTCTCTCCAGGTCCCGTCGCTTCTCGCCGACTACCTGCCGCTGGCCATCTTCATGGGCGTCGCCGGGATCATCGGGCTGGCCCTGCTGATCGCCCCGTTCGCGGTCGCCTATTCCGATCCCGATCCCGAGAAGCTGTCCGCCTACGAGTGCGGCTTCAACGCCTTCGACGACGCGCGCATGAAGTTCGACGTGCGGTTCTATCTCGTGGCCATCCTGTTCATCATCTTCGATCTCGAAGTGGCCTTCCTCTTCCCCTGGGCCGTCGCCTTTGGCGAGCTGGGCTGGTACGGGTTCTGGTCGATGATGGTGTTCCTGGGCGTCCTCACCGTCGGCTTCGTCTACGAGTGGCGGAAAGGCGCTCTGGAGTGGGATTGAAGGCTCTTTCTAAAGGGGCCGCGAACACCTATCTCAGGGTCGAATTTCAAAGATTGTACAGGACGTTGCTCGCATGGCCATGACAGCGATCGATCGCGGCGATCCGCTCGTCGCCCCGGCTCCCCGGGGGCTGCTCGGCCCGGATGGGAGGCCGGTGGGCGCCACGGATCCGTTCTTCACCGAGATCAACAGCGAGCTTGCCGACAGGGGCTTCCTCGTCACCGCCACCGACGACCTCATCAACTGGGCCCGCACCGGCTCGCTGATGTGGATGACCTTCGGGCTCGCCTGCTGCGCGGTCGAGATGATGCAGATGTCGATGCCGCGCTACGATGTCGAGCGCTTCGGCTTCGCGCCGCGCGCCAGCCCGCGCCAGTCGGACGTGATGATCGTCGCCGGGACGCTGACGAACAAGATGGCTCCGGCGCTGCGCAAGGTCTACGACCAGATGCCGGAGCCGCGCTACGTCATCTCCATGGGCTCCTGCGCCAATGGCGGCGGCTACTACCACTACAGCTACAGCGTCGTGCGCGGCTGCGACCGGATCGTCCCGATCGACATCTACGTTCCCGGCTGCCCGCCGACCGCTGAAGCTTTGCTGTACGGCGTTCTGCTGCTGCAGAAGAAGATCCGCCGCACCGGCACGATCGAGAGGTAAGCCGTGAGCGAAGCGCTCGTTGCATTGGGTGAGGAGATCAGGGCCGCCCTTCCGGGGCAGGGTCTGACTGCGACCGTCGCGCTGGACGAATTGACGCTCACGGCCCCGGCGGCCGACATCGTGCAGGTGCTGACGGTCCTGCGCGACGATCCCCGCTTCCGGTTCGTCAACTTCGTCGACCTGTGCGGGGCCGACTATCCCGGGCGCGAGCAGCGCTTCGATGTGGTCTATCACCTGCTCTCGCCTCGCCATAACCGGCGCGTGCGGGTGAAGGTGCGGACCGACGAGACCACGCCCGTGCCGTCGGTTATCGAGGTCTTCCCGGCCGCGAATTGGTTCGAGCGCGAGGCCTACGATTTCTACGGCATCATCTTCACGGGCCATCCCGACCTGCGGCGCATCCTTACCGATTACGGCTTCGAGGGGTTCCCGCTGCGCAAGGATTTCCCGCTGAGCGGGTTCGTCGAGGTCCGCTACGACGACGAGCAGAAGCGGGTGGTCTACGAGCCGGTCAGGCTCAACCAGGAATTCCGGAACTTCGACTTCCTCTCGCCCTGGGAAGGCACGGACTACGTGCTGCCGGGTGACGAGAAGGCGAAGACCGGCTGAGCGAGCGTCGCATGACCGAGCACAACATCCGCAATTTCTCGATCAACTTCGGTCCGCAGCATCCGGCCGCGCACGGCGTGCTGCGACTGGTGCTCGAGCTCGACGGCGAGATCGTCGAGCGGGTCGATCCGCATATCGGGCTACTCCACCGCGGCACCGAGAAGCTGATCGAGTACAAAACCTACCTGCAGGCGCTGCCCTATTTCGACCGGCTCGACTATGTCGCGCCGATGAACCAGGAGCACGCCTACTCGCTCGCCGTCGAGAAGCTGATGGGCGTGACGGTGCCGCGCCGCGGGCAGCTCATCCGGGTGCTCTACTCCGAGATCAGCCGCATCCTGTCGCACCTGCTCAACGTCACCACGCAGGCGATGGACGTCGGCGCGCTCACCCCGCCGCTGTGGGGGTTCGAGGAACGCGAGAAGCTGATGGTGTTCTACGAGCGCGCGTCCGGCTCGCGCATGCACGCGGCCTATTTCAGGCCCGGCGGCGTGCAGCGGGACCTGCCGTCCTCGCTGATCCATGACATCGCCGAGTGGTGCGACCCGTTCCTGCAGGTCTGCGACGACCTTGAGGGGCTGCTGACCGACAACCGCATCTTCAAGCAGCGCAACGTCGACATCGGCGTCGTCGACCTCGAGACCTGCTGGAAGTGGGGCTTCTCGGGCGTGATGGTGCGCGGCTCCGGCGCTCCCTGGGATTTGCGCAAGTCGCAGCCCTACGAGTGCTACGAGGAGATGGAATTCGACATCCCCGTCGGCAAGAACGGCGACTGCTATGACCGCTACTGCATCCGCATGGAAGAGATGCGCCAGTCGGTCCGCATCATGAAGCAGTGCTGCGACAAGCTGCTGGCCCCCGATGGCGGCGGCCCGGTCTCCTCGCTCGACGGCAAGATGGTTCCGCCCAAGCGCGGTGAGATGAAGCGCTCGATGGAAGCGCTGATCCACCACTTCAAGCTTTACAC